>JAZKDN010000066.1:0-13430 GCA_040387595.1 Pseudomonadota bacterium | reverse complement strand
GCTCATCATCTTGACCTGCATGTCCCAGTCCCGGCTCGCCTCGATCATGTCGATCAGCGTGGCCGAGGTGTTGACGTTCGAGCCCTCGAGCGCGCCCTGGCGCACCTGCGCCTGGGGATCCGCGCCGAGAGTGCCGCCGTTCCGCTCGCGGAACAGGCCATCGAGGCCCTTCGCGATCGGCGCGCCATTGGTCGACACCAGTTTCAGCCGGTCGACCACCTGCATCTGGGTGGGGTCGCCACCCTGCGGCACGATCGAGATCGTGCCGTCGGCGGCTATCGTCAGCTTGTCGAAGGGCGGCAGCGTGATCGGCCCGCCGTCGCCAAGAACCGGGCTTCCGTCGCCGGTGGTCAGCAGCCCGCTGTCGTTGAGCTGCAGATCACCGCGACGCGTGTAAGCCTCGTCGCCCTCGCGGCTCTGCACCGCGAGAAGCGTGTCCTTGCCCTGGACGGCGATGTCGAGCGGCCGGCCGGTTTCGCTGATCGTGCCTTCGCTCATGTCGGCCGAGGTGACCTCGCCCGAGTTGGTCGCGCGGCTGTCAAAGCCATCGCCTTTCAGCCACAGCGCCGTGCTCGAGCTCATCTCGCCGCGGAAGCCCACGGTGTTGACGTTTGCGAGGTTGTTGGCCGTCATCGTCTGACGCGCCATCGCCGATCGCATCGCCGAGAGTGAGCTGTAGATCAGCTTGTCCATGGCCTGGTTCCTCTAGCCGCCCGTCAGGATCAGGTGCGCAGGTTGACGATCGTCTGGGTCATCGTGTTGGCCGCTTCGATGGTCTTGGCATTGGCCGAGAAGTTGCGCTGCGCCTGGATCAGGGCGACGAGTTCCTCGGTGATGTCGACATTGGCCTGCTCGAGCGCGCCCGACTGGATAAGGCCGGTGCCGTTGCTGTTCGCCTCGTTGACCGCGGGCTCCCCCGAGATGCCGGTCGCCCCCCACTTGCTGTCGCCGAGCTGGCGCAGGCCCTCGGGGTTCGAGAAGGTCGCGACGATGATCTTGCCCAGCGCCTGGCTGTCGCCGTTCGAAAAGGTCGCGACGATCAGGCCGTCCGCACCGACCGAGACGTTGTCGAGCGCGCCAGCGGCATAGCCGTCCTGGTCGAAGCTGGTCAGCGTGAACGGAGCGGTGCTCATCTTCGTCGTCCCGCCATAGGTAAGATCGAAGTTGAGCGGGGCCGATGCGCCGTTCGGGCTGATCGGTCCCATCGCGATCGTGGCGCTCGGTGCGGTCATCACGCCGCTGGCGTCGAAGGTCAGCTTCAGCGGCGCCGGCTGGGTGGCGGCGGCCGTGTCATAGCTGATCTCGGTGTCGCCGATGAAGGTGTGCGCGGTCCAGGTCGTGTCGGTGGTCGAGCCCGACGGCAGGTTATCGCGGACATAATAGGTGGTCATCGGAAACGCGGTGCCCTGCGCATCATAGACCGTCGTCGTCGTCGACTGGTTGTAGCTGTTCACATCGTTGCGATCGAACGCATAAGGGTTCGTCGCATTGTAGACCGAACGGGTCGCGGGAACGTCGGCGGCGGCGGGGAAGGTCACGGCCAGATCGATATCCTGCGTCGCCTTAGAGGTACCCGACGTCAGAGGCAGCTGGATCGAGCGCGCCGCGGTCGGGCCGGTTGCGGTTACCGTGCCTGACGAGTCGGTCGGCAGGACCTGCAGATAGGCACCGGACGAGTCGGTGATGTAGCGGTTCGCGTCGACGCTGAAAGCGCCGTTGCGGGTATAGGCGACCTGCGCATTCGACGTGGATGCGCGGGTCATGAAAAAGCCCTGCCCCGAAATGGCGAGGTCGAGCGAGCGCTCGGATGCCTCGAGGCCGCCCTGGGTGAACTGCTGCGCGATCCCGCGCAGTCGGGTGCCCTGTCCGGCCATGCCGTTGCTCTGCATCGGCGAGGAGGAGACGAGATCGCTGAACTCGGTATCGCTGCGCTTGAAGCCGGTGGTGCCGACATTCGCGACATTGTTGGCGATGACCGCGAGGTCGGTCTGCGAAGCCTTGAGGCCGGAAAGAGCGGTATAGAAAGACATGGTTTTGAGCTCCGTTACCGAAAATCAGGAAAGCTGAAGGGCGTCCGTCGGGCTAAAGCTGCCCAAGGGAGTGACGAGTTTGGTGGTGCCGCTGGCCGGCGAGCTGACGCTCGTCACGGTCGCCCAGCTGGCGGTCGCGACATCGGTCATCGCCTGGGCCGAAGCGTCCTTGGCGTAGACCGAGATCTGAACAGGACCAGTGACGGCATTGCCGTCCTTGTCCTTGCCGTCCCAGTAGAAGGGCACCTCGCCCTTGCCGACATTGGTCGCGCTGCCGGTGTAGACGACCTTGCCGGTTTCATCGACGAGGCTGATGTCGACCTTCGAGGCATCCTTGGGCAGCGTCACGCTGCCGGCATAGGAGCCGTCGGACAGCGGTGTCGCGATATCGGATTCGAGCAGGGCGGCCTTGCCGATCCAGCTCGCCGCGCCACCGACCCGGCTTGCGGCCATGCCGTCGGAAATC
This sequence comes from Pseudomonadota bacterium, assembly GCA_040387595.1. Taxonomy (GTDB): domain Bacteria; phylum Pseudomonadota; class Alphaproteobacteria; order Sphingomonadales; family Sphingomonadaceae; genus Rhizorhabdus. The sequence continues at coordinate 10,934 of JAZKDN010000066.1, read as the reverse complement.
GCCTTCAGCGACTGGTTCATCTCGGAAATGCCGGCCACCGACGAGAATTGCGCCATCTGGGCGACCATCTGGGTGTTGTCGACCGGGTTGAACGGGTCCTGCGTCTGCATCTGCGTGGTGAGCAGCTTCAGGAACGAGTTCTGGTCGAGCGTGGTGTTGTCCTTCTTCGTCGTCGTCGACGAGGATCCGGTCTTGGTGCCGCTAAGACTGTCGAGATAGCTGTTTCCGGTGGATATCGTCATTTGCCGAGCCTCAGGGTGTCGAGGGTGAGCGTCTTGGCCGTCTGCATGACCGAGACGTTGTTCTGGTACTGGCGCGAGGTCTCCATCATCTCGACGAGCTCCTGCGCCTGGTCGACGCCCGCTTCCCAGACATTGCCGTCCTTGTCGGCCTTGGGATGGTTGGGGTCGAAGCGCTTGGTCGGTTCGATGGTCGAGGCGACGACCTGATCGACCTTGACCGTCGCGACGCCCGGGGCATCGGTGACCGACGAAAAGACCGGCTTGATCGCGCGGAAGGCCTCGGCCTTGCTGCCGGCGACCGAACCCGCATTGGCGAGGTTCGAGGCCGAGGTGTTGAGCCGGACCATCTGCGCCGACATGGCGCGGCCGGCGATGTCGAAGACGGAAAGATTGCCCGCCATGGCTTATTCTCCCTTGAGAGCTTGCATGACCGTGCCGATCCGGCCTTCGAGGAAGGACAGCGTGGTCTTGTAGTGCAGGGCATTCTCGGCGAACTGATTCTGCTCGGTCGACAGTTCGACGGTGTTGCCGTCGAGCGAGGTTTCGAGCGGAACCCGATAACCAAGATGGGCGTCGGCGGCCTGGCCGGCGGACATGCCGCTGTTGGCGTCGGCGAGCGCCTTCTGGAAATCGATGTCGCGCGCCTTGTAGTTGGGCGTGGCGGCATTCGCGATGTTGGACGCCAGCATGGACAGGCGCTGCGACCGCAGTTCCAGTGCCTTGCCATGGATCCCGAAAAGCGGATCAGCCATTTTTCGCATCACCTTCTAAAGTTCTGTCAGCCGCTGCCGTTAATCATCTTCGAACAGGTCCGGCGGCTGCCTCGAACACCACCTAAGCAACTGCCGTGCCAAATATGGTTAATAGGGTGATTCACCCCGAAATTCCTGGGAATTGACGCGCATTCGGCAGGGTCTTGCCGGGGGCGGCAGCTTTTTGCCGGTCGATCTTGCCGGGTCCGTTAGCCATGTTCGGCAACGGATCGTTGAACGCACTCGGATATTGGGGACGTGATGTTTCTGCTCGAACAAACTGCCCGATACATCGACCCGATGGCGATCGGCATTGTGTTCGGCGGCACCCTCCTCACCACCCTGTTCCGGGCGCCCCGCGCCGATATTGGCCGCGCCTTCTCCGCCTTCGGCCTGCTCGGCAAGGCCGACCCGCATGCCGATGCGGCGGCGGCCCGCGTCTCGGTAAGCCGGATCCGCGAACTGGCCGGGCTCCGCAGCATCGCCTGCGTCGACCGGGTGGAGACCGCCCAACGCTTCCTGCTTCGCGCGTCCCGCGAACTGTCCGAGGCCCGCAGCTCGACCGACTTCATGCGCTGGGCGAGTGCCGACATCGACTCCCGGCGCCAGCGTCATCAGGGTGTGATCGGCGTCTGGCGCGCGATCGCCGAAACCGCGCCCGCCATGGGCATGATCGGCACGATCATCGGCCTGGTCCAGATGTTCGCCCATATGGAGGATCCGGCGGCGATCGGCCCGGCCATGGCGGTGGCGATGCTGACCACCCTCTATGGCGTAATCCTGTCTTCGGTGATCGCAGGTCCGATTGCCGGACGGCTCGAAAGCCTTTCCGATACCGAACTGGCCTGGCAGACGGCAACCTGCCAACAGCTGGAACTCCTCGCGCGCGAAGAGCTCGACGGCCATTCTCCCGCCATCGTGCGCCCCGCCTTGCGGACCGTGCCATGAGGCGCGAAATCTCCCAGCGCTGGGTTCTCAGCTTCGCGGATCTTACCCTTCTCCTTCTGGCCTTCTTCGTCATGATGCAGGCGCAGGTCGCGGATCAGCTGAAGCTGGCGGCGGGCATGCGCACCGCCTTCGGCGGCAATGGCGAGGGCGCCGGCCCGTCCAGCACCGTGCAGGGCTTCACCGCCACGCAGATGTTCGAGGCTGGCGAAGCCATCCTGAAACCCGCCACGCTCCAACGCCTGAAAACGATCGGCGCGACTGCTGCGGACGCGAAGGCACGGGTGATCGTCTCCAGCCAGGGTCGCGATGGCCATTCGGCCCGGCTCGACAGCTGGGAACTCGCGGCGGCGCGCACCACCGCGGTCGCGCGCGCGATCCGCGCCGGCGGCGTGCCCGATGCCATGATTGAAATTGCGATACCGCCGATGCGCGCCAGCGACCCCGCCCGGGGCCAGCGCATCTCGGTCCAACAGCTTTCGGGGGTTCCACCCCGATGACGGTCCCCCGGCGGATGGCCGGGTTTCCAAGGGCGCTCCTGTCTCTGTGCTGGCCGCAGGAGATGCCCGGGAACCCACCATCCGCCGGGTGATCGCCCAACATGTTCACCGTAGCTTGGCGTTTGATTACAGTAAGCGTGGCGTTAACCAAATCTTTCCGGTTGAGCGGATAGGCTCGGCAGCATGAACCGGAATATCCCTGCGATGCGCAAAGCCCTTCCGCCCCTGGCGCTGGCTGCCGTTCTGTCCGTTGCGAGCCCGCTCGCCGCGCAGAGCGTCCTGCCCCCCGCGCAGGATCTCGGCCAGCTCGAACGCATGGTCGTCGCGACCATCGGTGCCGACATCGGCATGCCCGGCGGTCCGATGGCGCCGATCGACCGCCGCATGCGGCTCGCCGCCTGCCCCGGCGGAATTCAGATCGATCCTCCCACCCTGAGCTCGGTCACCGTGCGCTGCACCACATCGGGCTGGCGGCTGCGCGTGCCGCTGATGCGCGATAGCATGGCGATGGCCTCGGGCGCTCCGGCGATGGGCACGCAGAGCGCCTCGGCCAACGCCGCGATCCGCAAGGGCGATCCGGTGCAACTGGTCGCGCAGGGGCCGTCCTTTTCGATCAGCATCGATGCGACGGCGATGGAGGATGCCGATGTCGGCCGCCGCGTGAGGGTCGCAACATCCTCCAAAGGCTCGACTTTGTTCGCCGAAGTGATCGATGTCGGAAAAGTGCGCCTGGTCGGATTTAAATAAATTCGAAAGATGTCGTTATCATCGACACAGGTGGCATCACGGCCTCACGGCCCGAATTGAAAGGATATGGTCATGATCAATGGGGTGGGACCGACCAACCCGACCCGCATCGGTCAGGCAAAGGACGAAAAGGTGAAGCCGGTGGCGCCGACAGGCGCCGTGGATTCGACCGGCGGCACGCCGGTTGCGGCTCCGTCTCTCGTCGCTGCGCTGGCCGAAGCGGGTCCTCCGGTGAACAATGAGAAGATCGCGGCGATCCGGCAGGCCATCGCCTCCGGTCAATATCCGCTCGACGTCAAGGCGATCGCCGCCAAGATGATCGCCCTCGACCTGCCGAGCGTGAGCAAATGAACGACCTGGCCGTCGAAGGCCTGATCGCATCGAGCGAGGCGTTGATCGCCGCGCTCGATGCGCATGACATCGACGCCATCGAAACCGCGCTGCCGGCCTTCGGCCGTGGCGTCGAAGCGCTCCGGGTTCCCGATGCCGTCCTGCCTTCGCCGGGGGCTCGCGCCCGCCTCGAAGAAGCCATGCGCCTCGCCGATGCGGCGCGCACCCGGGTGCGTTACCTGACGGATCGCACCCAGCAGCGCATCGACCTGCTCGCCAATGCCGCCGGCCGGTTCGACTGCACGCCCGCGACTTACGCCCGCCCCGGGCGCTGATCGACTTACGCCCGCCCCGGGCGCTGATCGCCGAGAGAGCGACGCACAGCGATAGAGCGCACGATCATCATCCCTCGCTTAGCATGATGCCGGTTTCGATCAGGAAGCGGCCTGGAGCGCCTGGTCGAGATCGGCGAGGATGTCGTCGATATGTTCGAGCCCGATCGACAGCCGGACATAGCCCTGCGACACGCCCGCCGCGACCTGCTCCTCGGCAGACATTTGCGAGTGGGTGGTGCTCGCCGGATGGATCGCCAGACTGCGCGCATCGCCGATATTGGCGACATGGTAGAACAGCTGCAGCGCATCGATGAAGCGTCGGCCGGCCTCCAGACCGCCGGCCAGTTCGAAACCGAGCAATCCGCCCTGGCCACCCCTCAGATAGCGATCGGCGCGGGCACGCGCCTCGCCCGTCTGGACCGACGGGTGAATGACCCGCGTCACCCCGGCCCGACCCGACAGGAAGCGCGCCACCGCCACCGCATTCTCGCAGTGGCGCGGCATGCGCAGCGGCAGCGTCTCCAGCCCCTGAAGGATCTGGAAGGCGTTGAACGGCGACAGCGCCGCGCCGAGATCGCGCAACAGGATCGTCCGCGCGCGCAGCACATAGGCGATCGGCCCCAGCGGCTTGGCCGCCTGCGCCCAGATCGCGCCATGATAGCTGGGATCGGGCGTGTTGAGCAGCGGTTGGCGTTCGGGGAAAGCTTCCCAATCGAAATTGCCGCCGTCGACGATCATTCCGCCGATCGATGTGCCGTGCCCGCCAATATATTTGGTGGTCGAATAGACGACGATGGCGGCGCCATGGTCGAGCGGTCGGGCGATCAGCGGCGCCGCCGTGTTGTCGACGATCAGCGGGATGCCCATCGGCCGGCCGGCGGCGGCGATCTCGGCGATCGGGCAGACGATCAGCTTGGGATTGGGCAGCGTCTCGACATACCAGGCGCGCGTGCGATCGTCCGAGGCATTCACGAAGGCCTGCGGATCGGCCGGGTCGACGAAGCGCACCTCGATCCCCATGTTGCGCATGGTGTTGGCGAACAGGTTCCAGGTGCCACCGTAGAGATCGGTGCCGCTGACGATGTTGTCGCCGGCACAGGCCAGGTTCTGGACCGCATAGGCCGATGCCGCCTGCCCAGACGCCACCGCCAGTGCCGCCGCACCACCTTCGAGCGCGGCGATGCGCTTCTCGAGGATATCGGTCGTGGGGTTGCCGATGCGGGTGTAGATATTGCCGAGTTCCTCCAGCGCGAACAGCCGTGCGGCATGGCCGGCATCCTGGAACTGGTAGGAGGTCGTCTGATAGATGGGCGGCGCGACCGCCCCCGTCGTCGGATCGGCACGCCAGCCGGCATGCAGCGCCAGGGTCTCGGGGCGGTAAGCGGGTCTATCCATCGGTCGCGGTTCCTCTCTCGCGACCGATGTACCGCGCGCAGCGATATTGTCGAGCCGGGAGACGCCTTGCGTGACGGCGGACGCATCCAGATCGATGCCGCCATCCGCGATCCGGCGAGGAGGTCATGCCGACGGCAAGACCGCTCGAATCTTTAATCGCGATCGGCCGAAAGGCTCGGCGCACATCGTGATCGCGCGCGCAGCCTTCACCATTCCTAACTCAAAATTAACCACATTCGGCGCATCCCTCTCTTCGTACCCACGCGAAGGTCATCGAGGAACGCATGTCCGCTGTGCAAAAAATGACAGATTTCCGGATTTCCGGGCGTTCCCAGCGCGATGGGAGGGCCTGAGTCATGGCTGCACCCGTCTCGATGACTCGCAAGCTCTGGGCCGTAACCGGCAAGGGCGCGATCCTGCCGCTCGCCACGCTGATGCTCGTCGGCCTGATGGTGATCCCGGTTCCGTCCTTCGTGCTCGACATGGGCTTCATCGCCAACATCATGATCTCGCTGGCGGTGCTGATGGTCGCGCTCAACGCCGCCAAGCCGCTCGATTTCTCGTCCTTCCCGACGGTGCTGCTGTTCGCCACCTTGCTGCGTCTGTCGCTCAACGTCGCCTCGACCCGCGTCGTGCTGGTCGATGGCCATCTCGGCCCGGCCGCCGCCGGCCATGTCATCGAAAGCTTCGGCAACTTCCTGATCGGCGGCGACTATGCCGTCGGCCTGTTCGTGTTCGGCATCCTGATGGTGATCAACCTCGTCGTGATCACCAAGGGCGCCGGCCGTGTTTCGGAAGTGTCGGCCCGCTTCACCCTCGACGCGATGCCCGGCAAGCAGATGGCGATCGACGCCGATCTCAACGCCGGCCTGCTGACCCCCGAAGAAGCCAAGCAGCGCCGCCAGGAAGTCGCCACCGAAGCCGATTTCTACGGCTCGATGGACGGTGCGTCCAAGTTCGTGAAGGGCGATGCCGTCGCCGGCGTGCTCATCCTCGTCATCAACATCTTCGGCGGCCTGATCCTCGGCACGCTCAGCCATGGCCTGTCGCTCGGCGAAGCCGCCTCGACCTATATCATCCTGGCGATCGGCGACGCGCTGGTCGCCCAGGTTCCGGCGCTGCTGCTCTCGATCGCAGCCGCCTCGATCGTCACCCGCGTGTCCTCGCCGCTCGACCTGTCGGGCCAGATCACCAGCCAGTTCGGCTCGGCCCGTGCCTGGGTGCCGGTATCCGCGATCCTCTTCCTGCTCGGCATCGTCCCGGGCATGCCGCATTTCATCGTCCTGTCGGCATCCGGCATCGCCGGTTTCGTCGCCTGGAAACTGTCGAAGACCAAGCGCGCCGAGGAGGCGGTCGAAGTCGCCGCTGCAGAAGCTGCCAAGGCGCCCGCCCCGGTCTCCCCACACGCCATCGACTGGAACGAGATTTCGGACGGTTCCGCGCTCGGCCTCGAGCTGGGCTACGGCCTCGTCAGCCTGGTCGACGAGCGCAAGGGCGCCCCGCTGATGGCACGGATCACCGGCATTCGCCGCCAGCTGTCGCGCGAAATGGGCTTCGTCATCCCGCTGGTCCGCGTTCGCGACAATCTCAGCCTGCCGCCGAACGCCTATCGGATCACCGTCGCCGGCGTGATCATGGGCGAGGACGAGTGCTTCCCCGAGCAGCTGCTCGCGCTCGACAGCGGCGATCTCGAAGGCCGCGTCGATGGCCGCGACTGCCGCGACCCGAGCTTCGGTCTCGAAGCGGTGTGGATCTCGCCCGACAAGCGCGGCGATGCGATCGTCGCGGGCTACACCGTCGTCGATCCGGCGACCGTGGTCGCCACCCACCTGAACCAGGTGATCGCTGCCGCCTGCTCCGACCTGTTCGGCATGGACGAGGCGCAGCGCCTGCTCGATGCCCTCAAGGAAGCCGCACCCCAGCTCGTCGCCGGCCTCACCCCTGCCCCGCTCAGCCTCGCGCAGATCGCTTCGGCCTGCCGCGCGCTGCTGTCCGAAGGTGTGCCGCTGCGCGACTTCCGCCGGATCGCCGAAGCGATGGTCGACGCCTCCGGCCAGTCGGCCGACGCCGCCTCGCTCGTCGAGAATGTCCGCTCGCGGATTGGTGCGTTGATCGTCCAGACGCTGGTGCCGGTGAAGATGCCGCTGCCGGTCGTCACCCTCGACGCCGGCCTCGAGTCGTTGCTGGCCCAGGCCGTCCGCACCTCACCCGGCGCCAGCCATCCGTTCGAGCCCGCTCTCGCCAACCGCATCGTCGCCGCGATCTCCGAAGCCGCGGCGCCGCTCGTCAACTCGGCGACCCGCTTCGCGATCGTCACCTCGCCCATCGCGCGCCGCGCGCTGGCAAGGCTCCTCAAACCCCATCTGCCCGAAACCCCCGTCATGTCCTTCCTGGAAATCCCGGACGGCAAGCCGGTCGAAGTCGCGGCAGTGGTCGGCGGTGGTCCCGCGAACACTGGCAGCGCCGGCGCCCTGAGCGCTCGGCCGATGGAGACGGCAGCATGACTCTCGCCTGGCCCAACCTTTCGGACCTGCCTGGGACCGCGCACCAGTCGCGTAGCGCGCGCGTGATCAGCATCGCCTGCGGCCGCAGCGGTGTCGGCAAGACCACCATCGCCGCGAACCTGGCGCTGAGCCTGTCGAAGATGCGCCGCCGCGCGATGCTGGTCGATTGCGATCCGGGGCCCACCGATGCGACCCGCATGATGGGCCTCGATCCCGCCCATTCGATCGATGACGTGATCGGCGGCCGCCTGACCGTCGACGAGATCGTCGTCGACGGTCCGGAATCGCTGTTCGTCGTTCCCGCGGGTCCGGTCGACCAGGCCGGCCGGGTTGACCTGTCCGCACGGCTCAAGCTTGCCGATGCCTTTCGGCCGCACCGTCGGTCGCTCGACTTCGTGATCGTCGACACCCCCGGCAGCGCCGATCCCGACACGCTGGACATGGTCGCCTCGGCCGACCTCGCCATCGTCGTGCTGGCGCCGGATGCGGAACGGTTCATGGACGCCTACGGCACGGTCAAGCTGCTCGCACTGGAACATGGCGTCCGCGAGATCGCGATCGTCGCCAATCGGATCGCCGACGAAGCGATCGGGCAGGAGCTGTTCCGTCGGTTCCGCGATGTCGCCGGCCGCTTCCTGACGGGGACCAATCTCAGCTATCTGGGCGGCATCCCCAGGGACGACCGCGTTCTCACGGCTGCGGCCCGTCGCCGCCTCGTCGTCGATCAATATCCCCACGCCCGCGCGGCGCAGGCGATCGCCCAGCTGGGTCGGTCGATCGACACCCTCGCCATTCCCGCTCAGCGCGGCGGCGACAGTTTCTTCGGTATGGAGGCCGTTGCCCGTGCTGGCTGAGAAGATCGATACGACCCTGACCTATGGCCGCAAGCCGCAAAAGCCGCGGCCCGAGGATCTGGTGCGCTCGCATATGCAGCTTGTCCGCAAGATCGCATGGCATGTCCATGGCCGGGTCTCCTCGGCGATCGATGTCGAGGATCTCATCCAGATCGGCATGATCGCGCTGGTCGAGGCGGCCAATGGCTATGAGGATCGTGGCCATGCCTTCTCGACCTATGCGTCGATGCGGGTGCGCGGCGCGATGATCGATCATCTGCGCCGCCAGGCATCGATGACGCGGTCGGCGATGGCCAAGCGGCGCGAGCTGCTCGGTGCCAAGGCCGCCTTCGAGAAGAAATATGGCCGCAGCCCGAGCGAGTCCGAACTCGCCCAGGCGCTCGGCCTCGACGGCGCCGCGTTTCGCGCGCTGATGGACGAAACCGCCGCGACCTATCATGAGTCGATGGACGAGGTCTATTCGGACCAGTCGATGTGGTTTGCGGATGTCGAGGAACGGGTCGACGACACGATCGCGCGCGGCGAACTGGCCGAGGCCCTCGCCGAGCATATCTCATCGCTGCCGGAACGCGAGGCGATGGTTCTCCAGCTCTATTTCGTCGAGGAGATGAACCTCGAGGAAATCGGCCAGACCCTTGGCATCGGCGCCGCGCGCGTCTGCCAGATCAAGAAGGCCGCGCTCGACAAGCTGCGCGTGTCGCTGAAAGAGTGGCAGTAGTTCTCTAGACTCAGGCGCCAAACCGAATCAGCGCCCGCTCATCACCGTCTCGAAGCGGTCCATTTTCTTCTCGAACACATTCAGGCGGGCGTTGGTCATCGCCTGCCCCTCGCGCACCGCGACGACGACTTCGGTCAGCGGATCGCGCGCCAGAAGGCCCTCCTGCAGAACCTGTATGCGATGCTGAAGCTCAGCGCTGCTCACGGGCGCGCTGGCGAGTTGCGCCTGCTGCGCCTTAAGCAGTTCGACCTGCTTGTCGCGGACGATCCGGAGATCTCGGACCAGCCGGTTGGCGCTTTCAAGCTGTTCCTGACGTTCGCGCGCAGATGCGACGACGAGCTGCGCGGACATGATCGTCCGCTCGGCGATCACGAGGCCGACCGCCGAAACGACGCTCGACACGAGACCGAGCCCGATCGCCACCTTGCCGAGAAGGCCCGACCGTGACGGTGCCGCAATCGCAGCCTTGGGAGCCGAAGCCGCACCCGCCGCAGCGGCCGGTGCGGCGTGCGGGTCGCCCGGCTTGGGCGTCGGCGCGATGGCGACAGCGTCGAGAGCGGAGGTGAAGGCGGCACCGGTGAGCGCTGCCGGAGCCGGGAGCGGCCCGACAGCGACGTCAGCGGCGGGGGTGAGCGGAGCGACCGCAATCGGCGTGACCGGCACGGCAACGATAACGGCAGCCGGGGCTTCGTCGTCGGAAAAAGCGAGCGCGTCGGTCGATACCGAGACGGGTTCTGCGACGACCAATGGAGCGATACCCGCAACCGGATCGACGATCGGGGTGCCGATCGGATCGGCCGCGATGGCGGGAGCGGGCTCGACTGCCAGCGGGACGGGCGTGTCTTCGCGCGCCTGGGCGACGCTCGTCTCGAGATCTTCGAGCGCCCGCAGCGCCGCATCGAACCCACTTCCGCTCGAACCCGTGGTCGCGTCCATCGCCTGATCCCATCGAACTGTGTGAAGCTTTGCGAAAAAGGCCCCCGGCGCGGAAAATGCTGCGCCGGGGGCCTTGTCGAAACGGCCCGGATTTTCAGGCCGTCATGCCCTTACCGAAGCAGGCTGAGGACGCTCTGCCCGTTCTGGTTCGCCTGGGCGAGCATCGCGGTGGAGGCCTGCTGCAGGATGCCGGCCTTAGCGAGTGCCGTCGATTCCACCGAGAAGTCGGTGTCTTCGATCCGCGAGCGGGCTTCGGAAAGGTTGGTGACGTTGGCGGTCAGCACGTTGACGGCGGCGTCGAGGCGGCTCTGGGTGGCGCCCAGACCGGCGCGGACCGTGTTGACCTGACCCAGCGCAGCGTCGGCTGCGGTGATCGCCGCAGCGGCATTGGTCATGTCGTCGACCTTGATCGTGGAGGCGTAGGCCGCTGCGACCTTGTCGAGACCGCCGACCGAGATCGCCGTCTTCTCGCCGGCGTTGATGCCGGTCTGAATGTCGAAGGTCGTCGCGGTCGAGTTTGCCGAGAACAGCGTGTTGCCGTTGAACTTGGTCTTCGTCACGACGTCGGTGATCTGCGACTGCAGAGCCGAGACTTCGGTCTGGAGGTTCGCACGATCGCTGGACTGGTAGGTGCCGTTGGCAGCCTGCACGGCCAGTTCACGAACGCGCTGCAGCA
>JAZKDN010000065.1:0-22332 GCA_040387595.1 Pseudomonadota bacterium | reverse complement strand
GCGGGCCGGTACCGCCGTTTCAGCTTCGCTGAAACAGACCCTAGACCCGCCAACGCCGGTTTTCCGGGGACATATCAATGGCTGATATGCCCGGAAGCGCCTGTATCAGAATGTGATAAAGCCCCCGTTCGGGCGACGGACCGCAAGCCCCTTGCCGGTCCGCCGCCCTGTGGGGGCTGGAAGTCCTCCCTGTGTCCCCGGCCGGCTGGATCGGGGGGAGGACAGCCGGCCGGGTACCTTGTCCGGCTTTCGCCGAAAGCTCTTTGTGTCGCGCGCCTGCCCTAGTGGCGGCTGCGCGGGACGTGCGCCTCGGGGACGCGGATGCGCTCGATCTCGGTGGCGACCGCCTTCCACAGGCCGACGCCATAATTGTCGCCGTCCCGGACCAGCACGCCGATGCGGCTGGCGACATAGCTGTCGGTCTGATCGCCGAAATCGTCGATCACCCTTCTTGCGAAGTCCCGGATCATACTGGTCTCCATCACGCTACTACTCTTCTTCTCCGACCGCCCGGACATTCCCTAGATCAACCCTTCGGCCCGCAGGCTGCGCCAGCCGGTGCGCGCCACGATCAGGTGATCGTGCACCGCGATGTCGAGCGTCCTGGCGGCGGCGACGAGATGCGCCGTTGCCTTGACGTCGGCCTGGCAGGGGGTGGGATCCCCCGACGGATGGTTGTGGACGACGATGATCGCCGTCGCGCCGACTTCCAGGGCGCGCTTCAATATCTCGCGCGGATAGAGCGGCGCCTGGTTGACGGTGCCGCGCGCCATGACTTCGTCGCGCAGCAGCCGGTTGGTCGAATTGAGGAACAGCACCCGCAGATGCTCGATCGTGTTGTAGGCCATCGCCGCGAACAGATAATCGGTCAGCGCCTCGGAGGTCGACAGGATCGGCGTCTGGCCGAGCTGGGTGCGCAGCGAATGGAGCATCGCCACGCGCATCGCCATGAGGAAATCGACGACCTGGCCGTCTTCGGGCAGGCAGTCGTGCAGCAGCGCCGGATCGGCGGCGAGGATCGCGGGCAGGCTGCCGAACTCGTCAAGCAGCTCGTCGATGATCGCGCCGGTGTGGGCGACGCCGAGTGGCTGCAGCAGCCCTTCTAATATCTCGCGACATTCGCCCTGGGGGGCGAGGCTGACCTCCGCCGGAAGTTCCACGTCCCGACCGCTATGCCCACCAGCATGGGATAGGCCCAGAATTCCTGCGCGTTCGCGTAGGCCAAAGCCGCTACCGAGCGATCGGCGAGGCTGGCCAGGTGAATGGTCACCGCGATCAAATGGAAGGATGTTACCCATATCGGCCAATATCGATCACTGGAGAGGGCAAGATTGCCGAAGGCCGCGAGGACGAGCAGATCGACGATGATGATCCCCGCCTCGGCCGACCGCCACCCCGGATAGAAGGAGTTGGCGGCCACGACGGTGAGGATCGATCCGACGACCATGATCGCCGCCCCGACCCGTTCGGGCCAGCCGCCGCGCCATCCCGCATAGGAGGCGACGGTGACGAGCACGATCAGGTAGAAAAGCTGGAAGAGCAGGGCGAGCAACATGCGAAGACCGAATCATAACGACATTCCCCGGTCAAGCTCGGTCACTGCGCCCCGTTCCAGCGGAGCGGGCTTCAGGCAGCGGCGACCTCGGTGAGGTGGCGGACTTCCGAGTTGAAAGGCTTGCCGACCAGGCCGCCGAGGCCGTAGGTCTTCAGGCCGATTTCGTCCTTGGTGGCGGCGAGCTCGCGGTGGCTGGCGATGATCTGGGCACGCGCCTTGACCAGGGTCGAGAAGCTTTCCGCGGCATATTCGAGCGCTTCCTGCGCGACTTCGCAGGCCAGGTCGGCCTCGGCGCGGGCGGAAGGAATGAAGCCCGTGAGCTCTGCTGTCTTCGCGATGGCGAAGTCGATCGCATGTTCCGCGGCCATCAGCCGGTCGGCAACACCCTGGGCAACTTCGCGGCGCTTGAGAATGGTCTGGCGATTGAACATGTGCTGCTCCCTTCGCGCAGCCTGTCCGAGGCTGCGCGTCCCTGTTCGGAATGACGGTCGTGAGAAGGTGCGTTTAGGCCTGAAACAGACGCTTGAGCGCATCGAGGCCGGCAAGAAGCCCGCCAAATGCGAGGGCCGAGGCAATTGCGATCGAAAAGATCCAGCCCAGCCGCTGCAAGATGTTTAGGTCATTACGCTCCCTCCCCGGGGTGGGGATGGGCAGGTTGATGAAGCCGCCGGTGGCGAAGGCGGGGGTTCGGAACGCTATCTGTTCCTCACGTACCGCATTGCCGTGAAAGCCACTGTCTTCCTGCCGAACCCCATGGATATCGGACAACCCGACAGTGGCATGGACGGGGGCAGGAGCAACATGCGACGATTGATATACGGCTGATTGATATGCGTTCGGGGTCTCGTATTTGGCGAGGATCCGCGCGGCTTCGAAGCGGTTCGCGACGCCCAGCGTCTGGATCGCCATGCGCAGCCGCTGGTCGACGGTGTGGGGAGAAATCCCCAGCTCGCGGGCGATATCCTTGGACGAAAGATGCATGAGCACCATGCGCAGGCAGATGCGCTGCGCCTCGGTGAGCTTCTCTATGCGATCCGATTCCATGGGGACGACCATATCGCCAATCCTCGACTGTGTAAAATCCGACACTGTGAATAAAGTGCGTGCAACCGATGAAATCGTCGTGACACCGACCGTCATGATCGGGCGCGGAACGATCACGTCCCACCATGGCATTGATATATGGCCGACAATCGGCTGCCGGCCGCTGAGCATTGCGATCGACCGGTTGCCCCCCTAGGCTTGCGCCATGGCAGCGGGGGACCATCGGCCGAGGAGCCGAATCGCGATCGTCGGGACGGGCTACGTCGCCGATCTCTACATGCCGTCGCTGCGCAGCTTTCCCGGACTCGAGGTCGTCGGCGCCTGGGACATCGATTCCGGGCGGCTCGCCGCCTTCGCCCGTCACTGGGCGATCGATGCGGCGACCGGCTTCGCGGACCTCATCTCGCGCGGGCCCGACATCGTCCTGAACCTCACCAATCCGCAGGCCCATGCGGCGGTGACGCGCGCGGCGCTCGACGCGGGGCGTCATGTCTGGAGCGAGAAGCCGCTCGCGCTCGATCTCGACGAGGCCGAGGCGCTCGTCGTGCTGGCGGCCGCGAAGGGGCTCCACCTCGCCTCGGCGCCGTGCAGCCTGCTCGGGCGCGCCGCCCAGACCGCCTGGGCGGCGATCCGCGACGGCCGGATCGGCACGCCGCGCCTCGTCTATGCGGAGCTCGACGACGATTTCCTGCCCGCCGCGCCGCACGGCCGCTGGCGATCGGCCAGCGGCGCGCCCTGGCCCGCGGCGGACGAGTTCCGCACCGGCTGTACGCTCGAACATGCCGGCTATTATCTGTCGTGGCTGATGGCGATGTTCGGGCCGGTGCGTCGCGTCGTCGGCGGATCGGCGCGCCTGCTCGATCCGAACCAGACCGGCGCGGATCACGACACCCCCGATTACGCATCGGCGACCCTCCACTTCGATGCGATGGTCGCGCGGCTGACCTGCTCGATCGTCGCCCGCCACGATCACCGGCTGAGGGTGTTCGGCGACAGCGGCGTGCTCGAGATCGACGAGGCCTGGGCGAATGGGGCGCGGGTCCGCATCCGGCGGCGCCATGTCATCCGGCGTCGGCTGGTCAACAGCCCCTTCGCCTTCGCCGTCCGCGCGCCCGGCGCACGCCACCCGATGGTCGGTCGGCGCGGCGCCGCGTCGATGAACTTCGCGCTCGGCGTGGCGGAGATGGCGCTGGTGATCGCCGAAGGACGGGCCCCGCGCCTGGCCGGCGACTTCGCACTGCACCTGACCGAGGTCGCGCTGGCGATGCAGGCGGGCGGCGACCATCGCCCGCGCACCAGCTTCGCGCCGATCGCGCCGATGGACTGGGGCGAATGAACGCGCCGCTGCGCTTCGCCGTGATCGGCCGGGGCCGGATGGCGGCGACGATGCGCGGCCTGATCGGCGATGTCGGAGAGGCGGACGCCGAAGCCGTCTATATCGCCGGCCGCAACCGCGACCATGCCGCCCGGTCGCTCGACGCGCTGGCAGCCGGCAGGGCGGTGCTGTGCGAGAAGCCCTGGGTGATGACCCCCGATGAGGCCGCCGAGGTTATTGCGGTGTCGCAACGAACCGGGTTGCTTTATATGGAGGCGGTGGCCACCCCTTTCCTTCCCGCCGTCGCGGCGGCGCTGCACGCCGCGCAGTCGGGCCGGCTCGGCGCGCTGGCGCATGTCGAGGCCAGCTTCGGCTATCCGGTGGCGCGGGCGGACCATCCCCGGTTGTTCGAGGCCGATGGCGGGGTGCTCGCCGACCGCGCGGTCTATCCGCTGATGCTCGCGCTGATCGCGCTCGGACCGGTCCGCGCGATGACGTGCAGCGTCGATCGCGATGCCGACGGCACTGATGTCGCCGCGCGCTTTGCGCTCGACCACGACGCCGGCGGCCGCTCGGATCTCGCCGTCTCTCTCGTCGAACGGCTCGACAACAGCGTTCGCATCGCCGGCGACGCGGGCTGGGTCGAGGTTCAGCCGCCCTTGCTGACGGCGCAGCGGCTGCGCTTCGGTGGACCGGGTGGCGCGGGGCCATCGCCGCTGTGGCGCCGTGCGCGACAAAATCCGCTGGTGCGACGCTGCGCCGATCTCGGCAGCCGGGGCTCGGCGCGCTGGCATCCGCTGGGGGCCAGCGCCTACGCCCATGAGATCGCGCATTTCACCGCGCTGTATCGCGGCGGCGCGATCGAAAGTCCGGTGGTCAGCCATGCCCACATGATCGAGGTCGTCCGGCTGATCGATGAGGCGCGCTGCGCATGAAGCTCGCCTATCTCCTCAACAGCTATCCGATGACCAGCACGACCTTCATCCGGCGCGAGATCGCGGCGATCGAACGGGCCGGGGTGCCGGTCAAGCGCTTCGCGGTGCGCCACTGGTCGGAACGGCTGGTCGATCCGCAGGACATGTCGGAGCGGGGGCGGACCGAATATCTGCTGACGGGCAATGGTGCGGGGCTGCTGCGGGGCCTGGCCGCCTATGCCCTCCGCCATCCGCGCAGCTTCCGCGAGGCGCTCGAGATGACGGGTGGGCTCCGCCGTGCCGCAGGCGGGGGCGTGGTCCGCCACACCGCTTATCTGGCGCAGGCGATCCGGCTGAAGGCGCGCTGCGACCGGCTCGGCATCACCCATGTCCATGCGCATTTCTCGACCAATGCGGCGGCGGTGGCGATGCTGTGCCGCCTATTGGGTGGGCCGCGCTACAGCTTCACCGTCCACGGCCCCGACGAGCTGGAGCAGTTCGCCGAGAACAGCCTCACCGAAAAGGCGCTCCACGCGGAGTATGTCGTCGCCATCTCCGACTATTGTCGGGATCGGCTGCGCGCGCATCTGCCCGATGTCCTGTGGGACCGGATCCGGGTGATCCCCTGCGGCCTCGACCTGCGCGGCTATCCGGCCACGCCGCCGCCGCCGTCGATGAGCGGGCGGCTGCTGTCGGTCGGGCGCCTCTGTCCGCAGAAGGCGCAGGCCGAGATACCGGCGGCGATCGCCGCGGTGGCGAGCGACCATCCCGGCCTTTCGGTGGTGCTGGTCGGTGACGGCGAGAGCCGGGCCGCGGTCGAGCGCGAGATCATGGCGACCGGGACGGGCGGGCGGATCAAGCTGCTCGGCTGGCGGAGCAATGCCGAAGTGCGGCGCCGCATCGGCGAGACCCGGGCGCTGCTGCTGCCGAGCCATGCGGAGGGTTTGCCGATCGTGATCATGGAAGCGTTCGCGCTGGGCCGGCCGGTGATCACCACGCGGATCGCGGGCATCCCCGAGCTGGTCGACGAGACATGCGGCTGGCTGATCGAAGCGGGCGACGGCGAGGCGCTCGCGGCGGCGATCCGCGCAGCCATGGACGCTGGCAAATCGCAGCTGGGGCGGATGGGACTCGAGGGACGCCGGCGCATCGTCGCGCGCCACGACATCGACAGGATCGCGCCAGAGCTGATCGCGCTGTTTTCAGCCGCGGGGTGAGGGCGCGACGGCCGCGTCGATTCGGTCCGGTCGACGGTCGAGCCGCGCGGTTATGCTTTCGAGACAGGCGCCGAGACTGGCGGCGTGGAGATCGTCGGACCGGAGAATTGCGGCGACCGAGGCGCAGCGCTGGCCGACATGGTCGAGCGCCTGAAGTTCGGTGACGTGGCGGGCGGCGACGTCGGAATCGTCGATCAGGACAAGGCCGAGCGCCTCGAGCTGGGCACGCGCAGCGTCCAGTTCTTCGGCAAGCATCGCCAGCAGGTCGGATCGCTCGATCGGTGCCATGGCGCGCGCGTCAGGCGGCGGCGTCCGCCGCGCGGCGGCAGGCGTCCAGAATCGCCGGGGCGATCGCCTCTATGGGCAGGTCGAGGTCGATGATGTTCGCGGCGCGGGCGGCGGCGGGCGCCTGGTCGACCAGGCAGGTCAGCGAATCCTGCGAGATGGTCAGCGCGCCGCTGGCGCGCAGCGCTTTCATGCCGGCGACGCCGTCGGTGCCGATCCCGGTGAGGATCGCGCCGACGGCACTGGTGCCGGCGGTCTTGGCGGCGGTTGCGAACAACAGGCTGGCCGACGGGCGCGCGCCGTTGACCGGGTCCGACCGCAGCAGCTTGACCGAGGGATCGGGCCAGCGGTCGATCACCGCATGGGTGGCGGGATCGCAGGCGATCTGGATCTCGCCGCGCCTGAGCGGCCGGCCGTCCTCGGCAAGGACCACTTTGGCGGGGCAGCGCGACTTGAGCCGCTGCATCAGCGGCGCGACGAAATCGGGTTCGATCTGCAGCGAGACGACCACCGGCGGGCAATCGACCGGAAATCCCGGCAGCAGCTGGAGCAGCGCATCGACACCGCCGGTCGATGCGCTCATTACCGCGAACTTGCCGTTCCAGTCGAAACCGGGATGGGCATGATGATGCGACGCCGGTGCGCGCGCCGGCGCATCCTTGGCATATCGGCCGAACCGCACGGCGCCGTTGGCGGCGGCGATGACGAGCGTGCTCAGGCGCCGGGCGAATTCTTCGCGATTGCCCGAGGTCGGCTTGGGAAAACAGTCGACCGCGCCACGCTCGAGCGCCTGGAAGGAGGTCTCGGCGCCCTTCTGGGTGAGCGAGGACAGCATGATCACCGGCAGCGGCCGGTCGCGCATCACCTCTTCGAGGAATTCGAGACCGTTCATTCCCGGCATCTCGACGTCGAGGGTCATCACATTGGGCCGGTGCTGAATCATCATGCGCCGGGCCTCGTCGGCGCTGGAGGCGGTTCCGACGACCTCGATGCCGGGCACGCGGTCGAAGATCGACCCGAAGAAGGCGCGCATCATCAGCGAATCGTCGACGACCAGAACCCGGGCCTTGGTACGAACTGGCGTCATGCCGGTGTTTTCCTCACGGCGAGACGCGCTCGATGGCGCTGGCGAGCTGGGCGGGATTGAAGGGTTTGACGAGCCAGCCGTCGATCCCCGCGGCCTTGCCGCGCCCCTGCTTGTCGTCGGAACTTTCGGTCGACAGGACCAGGATCGGCATGGCGTCGTGGCGGCCCTGCGCGCGGATGGCCTCGACCAGGCCAAAGCCGTCCATGCGCGGCATGTTGATATCGGTGATCATCACGTCGGGCTGGTCATGGGCATCGAGCCATTCGAGCGCGGCGACGCCATCCTCGGCTTCGGCCACGTCGAAGCCCTGTCCGGACAGGGTCACGCAGAGCAGTTTGCGGATGAAAGGGGAATCATCCACCGTGAGGATCGTCTTGGGCACGCCTGTCATTCCTGTGGTCGAGGGCATCGTCCCCCACCGGCTCTGGATAGGCGCAAGCCGTTAACACCGCGTTGCCACGGCTATTTCCGGCTCGAAAAATACGGATACCCTAGAATATCACAGTTGCCGTAAGGGTAACACACTAAGTAATAACCCTGCGGAGCAAGTCTCGGGGTGTTGTCGCCAGTCGACGTCAATTTTCAATTGTTTCCATGCAGAATGGCATGGTCGCGGTCGATAATGTAAGTCCATATTATTATCGAGCGTCAACTGATGCAATAGAGATGAATGTAATACGGTCTAGAAATAAATAACCAATACGCAACATGCGATTATCACAAGATTACAATATAAATTGGTTAATTTAAGGTGTTACAACAATATTATGTGAAGTTTACTATAAATTACATGGATTCATTCGAAGAAGTATATACAATTCCATGAGGATTTTTTCGATTTAATCCGTGTAATAAATATCAATCGCTGTGGACGAGAAAACTTCAGGAAGGGCATTATCAAGCGTGTAAGTTCAGGCAGGATGAGGATGTATTTTACAAGAAAGCCGTAAAATTTCCTTGCCGGAACGATTTTATGCAGGTTTCTTGTTGATTGGTGGCTGACATTCGATAAGTGCCTATAAACACGACGCTTTCAGGGCAGGGTCACATGTTGGGCGAGGCCGCTGTCACGGTATGACGGCACGACGAATCTATATTGTCGACGACGAAGCCGTTGTGCGCGCATCGACCATCAGCCTTGTTCAGGCCCATGGCCTGTTCGAATGCCGCGAATATGCCGGCGGCGGATCCTTTCTGGCGCAGATGGACGCCGTCGAGCCGGGATGCGTCATCCTCGATCTGCAGCGTGATGGTGCCGATGGGTTCGCGGTGATCCACGCGCTGGCCGCGCGGATGGACCGTTTCCGGACGATCGTCGTCACCGGCTTCAGCGATCTCGCCGCCGCGATCGGGGCCTTCCGCGCCGGAGCGATCGAATTCCTTCCGAAGCCGTATGAAACCCGGGCGCTGCTCGATGCGATCGACCGGGGTTTTCATCTGCTCGAACACGGCATCGAGCCTCCTGCGCTGGTGGCCGGGGCGAAAGAACGGATCGCGCGATTGACCCCCGAAGAGGTCGAGGTGCTGACGCTGTTGGTCAGGGGGCTGACCACCCAGGAGATCGCTGCCGTGCTTGGCCGCGATTCTCGTCGGGTGCAGATTGTGCGCGCGCGCGCGCTGGCGGCGATCGACGCGCAATCTATCCTGGTTGCGATCCGGATCGCCGCGATCGCCGGCTGGCCTGACGCCGATCGCCGCGTATAGGGTCGGTCCACTATGGTGGAGCCGCAATCACGGTCGCGAAGGCCGATCCGATGCGGTCGGATCGCGCATCGCCCCCGTGCCAATCCGTAGCGTAGTTCCACGATATGGGCCGGTCGTCCGCCGCCGGCTATGATCCGGCCGTCGCGAATGGCCGGCTGCATGCCGGACATGTCCCCCAACCCGTCCTGCCATGCGCATGGCCGGCCATCCGCGCGCCTGGCGGGGCCGGCGTCGCCAACGACGACCGGCCCCGCATTTTCGCTCGATCAGTAGCGCAGCCGCACGCCGGCGGTCGCCGCACGGCCGAGCTGGCCGAAGCCCGAGGCCGTCTCATAGCGTTCGCCGAACAGATTTTCGATCCGGCCATAGAGCTCGATCGAATCGGTGATCGGCATTGCCGCGCGCAGATCGACCAGCACATAGCCGCCGAGCCGCGTAAAGTTGCCGGCATCGTCGAAGCTGCCGGAAACATGGGTGATCGTCGCGCCGGTGCCGAGGCCGAACGGCCAGCGATAGTCGCCCGACACGTTGACCGACTGGCGGGGACGGCGAGCGAGATCATTGCCGAAATTAGGGTCGCTGGGCTCACGGTTCACCGACTTGGTGTAGGTATAGTTGGCGGTGAACAGCAGGTCGCGGGTCGGCGAGATCCGCAGCTCGACCTCGGCGCCTCGCGCCCGCGCCCGCGCGATGTTGGCGTAGGTGAAGCTGCTGAGATCGAAGTCGATCTGGTCGGTGACGTTACGCTGGAACCAGGTCGCGCGCACCTCGAGGGTGTCGCCGATCAGCGTCTGCGTAACGCCGGCATCCCACCCCTTGGCCTCCTCGGGGCGCAGGCCGGGCGTGCCGAAATCCCCATAGAGCTGATAGAGCGACGGCGCCTTGAAGCCTTCGCCATAGCTGGCGCGGATGATCGTCGAGCCCGCGTTCGGGGTGTAGGCGAGATCGGCGCTCAGGGTCGTCGCGTCGCCGAACTGATTGTGATCGTCATAGCGGATGCCCGCGCCGATGTTCAGCCCTTCGATCGGCTTGGCGTGGATGTCGAGATAGAGGCTGTCGATATTGGCCTTGGCGCGGGCGGCGAACGGCGTCCCCGTGAAGTTGTCGATCGTGCGCAGCTTTTCCGCCTGGTGCTCGGCGCCGAAGGTCGCCTGGACGAGCGTGAGATCGGCGGTGCCCTGATATTCGAAGCGAAGGTTGCGGCCACGCCCGGAGAAATTGTTCGGTGCGACGGCGGCCGGATCGTAGGTGTCGCGCTTGATCCGCGTGAAGGAAACGGCAAACCGGTTCTTCAGGCGGCCATCGAACAGCCCGGCGTTGAGCCCGGCATAGCCGACGATCTGCTGCTGGCGCTGATATTCGTCGGTGTCGCCCAATGTGAAGCTGGGCGGCGCGAAGCCGTCGAGATCGACCTTGCTCTTGGTGTAGAAGCCACGGAGGTCGAGCGAAACCTGCTCGCTGATCTCGGTGGTCGTCTTCAGATGCGCGCCGAACAGATGATAGCCGTCCTTCTCGGCGGCGCCATCGGCGACCGAGACGCCGTCGGTGGTCAGATACCCCGCACCCGCGCTGATTCCGGTCGGCCCGGCCTTGCCGCTGACCGCGCCCGACACGCGCCCGGTTTCATAGGTGCCATATTCGCCGCGCGCGCTGATCTGCAGGGTTTCGGTCGGCGCGCGGGTGATGACGTTGATAACGCCGCCGATCGCCTGGCTGCCCCACAACACCGATTGCGGCCCGCGCAGCACCTCGACCCGGTCGAGATTGTCGGTGATCAGGTCGGCGAAGTTGAAGCCGCCGCCCGGCGCCGACGGATCGTTGAGCTTGACGCCGTCGATCAGCGCGACCGTCTGGTCGGCCTGGGCGCCGCGGACGAAGACGCTGGTGACCGTGCCGAGACCGCCGTTGCGCTGGATCGTCACGCCGGCCAGCGTGCGCAACAGGTCGGCCAGCGGCACGGTCTGCCGCTGTTCCAGGCTCGTCGCATCGATCACGGTGATCGACTTGCCGACCTCCGACAATCTGGCTTCGGTGCGGGTGGCGGTGACGACGATGCTGTCGGCGTCGCTATCCGCGTCCTCGGCGTGGGCGGCGCCCGGCAGGATCGCGAGCGCCGCGATCAGCGATGTGGTGAATGTCCGCATTGATGTACTCCCATGGATCAATCCATCGGGATCCCGTGCGGTGGAATTTCGGACGAAATGTCCGCGCGCGACCCCGTTCGACGCCGTCACGCGAGGATTTCTCCTCGATCATGTGGTGCACCCCGCCCGCATGATGGAACGACTGCGACGGGCAGGTCTCCTGGCTCTCGGGTCGTCGCGTTCGCCCGGCCTTCCCGAATGCCGGGGCATTCAGTGACACAGATGGACGATCGCTCACCGATCACAGTTGCGGGGGCAGCTTCGGCTGGCGGGCACGCCGCTTCCGAATTCCCTTTTATCCCGTTGCCGGGAACCTGTCGCGCCGCGGCCTCTAGGCAAGTGCCCCGCATTCCGCAAGCCGGCGTTGCAAGGGCGCAACACTGCGGGGACGACGGCCAGGGTGCGCTAGTGCGTGGTAAAGCCCCGAATCGAAGCCTAATCGAGCGCCTGTCGGTGCCGGGTCCGCAGAATTTGCGTTAGGGAACGCCAAGTCGTTGACGCACTGCGGCATGCAATAGGCAATGACATTGCGCCGCAAGGCGATTATTAGGGCCCGCTGGCGGTGGGGATCGCCCAAGGGGTATTCAGGGGGCATTTTTGCGTAGCTCGCTCTTCTCGACGGCCGTCATCACGGCCCTGCTTGTCGCAACGTCATCGCAATTCGCGTCGGCCCAGATCGTGGCGCCGACGACGGGGCAACAGATCGCGCCCGGTCGCGACGAATTGCAGAGCACCACACGCCAGCAGGCGCCCGCTCAATCGCGGCTCACCATCGACGGCGACATCGAACGCGCGCCTTGCGCCCTCGACTCCCCGGCCTATGCCGACCTGAAGGTCACGATCACCGACGCGCAGTTCTCCAATCTCGAAGGCGTAAGCCCTGCGGAGCTGCGCGAATCCTACGCATCGCTGCTCGGCGCGGACAAGCCGATCAGCACCATTTGCACGATCCGCGATGCCGCGGCGACGATGCTGCGCCGCAAGGGTTATCTGGCCGCGGTGCTGGTGCCGGTCCAGAAGATCACGGACGGCGTCGTCCGCTTCGAAGTGCTGTTTGCCAAGGTCGTGCAGGTGCGGGTGCGCGGCGATGCCGGCAATGCCGAAAAGGTGCTGGCGTCCTATCTGTCGCACCTGACCGAGGAGAAGGTGTTCAACCGTTTCGTTGCCGAGCGCTATCTGCTGCTCGCGCGCGACATGCCGGGCTATGACGTCCGCCTCGCGCTCAAGCCTGCGGGCACCGCGCCGGGCGAGCTGATCGGTGAGGTCAGCGTCGTCCACACGCCGTTCGAAGCGAATTACAGCCTCCAGAATTTCTCCGCGCGCAGCGCGGGCCGCTGGACCGGTAGCTTGCAGGCGGCGGCTTATGGCGTGCTCGGGGCCGATCGGCTGACGGCATCGGTGTCGTCGACCGCCGACTTCAAGGAGCAGCGCGTCGTCCAGCTCGGCTATGAGACCAAGCTTGGCGGCGAAGGCCTGACCATCGGCGGCAACTTCACTTATGCCTGGTCGAAGCCCGATGTCTTCGTGCCCGGTTTCGCGGGTCTCCTGACCGCGCGGACGCTGTTTGCGACGGGCGAGGTGCGCTATCCTCTGGTGCGGACGCAGGGCTTCAGCCTGGTCGGCGCCGGCGGCATGGATTTCATCAACCAGACGGTGAAGTTCGCCGGCAGCGACCTGACCCGCGATCGGTTGCGGGTCGGTTTCCTGCGGTTCGATATCGACGCGAGCGACGTGGCCGAGCGCCGCGCGCCGCTGTGGCGCGCATCGGGTTCGCTCGAGTTTCGCCAGGGCCTGAATGTTTTCGACGCCTCGCCGAGTCCCGCGCTGCCTATCCCGCCGGTGACGCCGGCACGCCGTGACGGCGATCCGACGTCCAGCCTGGTGCGGGCTTCGGCGGCGTTCGAGTTCAATCTCGGTGGCGGCTTCTGGTACGCGGTGCTGCCGCGCGTCCAATATGCCTTCGATCCGCTGTTCAGTTTCGAGGAATATGCGGCGGGTAACTTCTCGATCGGCCGCGGCTATGATCCCGGCACGATCATCGGCGACAGCGGCGTCGGCAGCGGTTTCGAACTGCGCCTGCCGCGCATCCAGCCGCTGGAAAAGGTCAACCTCGCGGTGATGCCCTTTGCCTTCGTCGACATCGCGCGGGTGTGGAACAAGCAGACCGCCTTCACGCCGGCGCCCAGCCCGATCCAGGCGGACACGCCCAATTTCCTCGCTTCGGCGGGTGGCGGCTTCCGCGCCTATCTCAACAACCGTTTCCGGATCGAGGGCACGGTCGCCGTGCCGTTGAAGGCTGCGGGTCTGCAGACCCACAACCATGATCCTCGTTTTCTCGTATCTGTCACATCCAAGCTTTGGCCGTGGGGCAATTGATCATGCGTAACAGTGCATCCGACATCTTCGCCATCGAGCGTCGCCGCCAGCGGTCGATGCCGCGCACGATGACCTCGATGGCGGTGCTCGCCACGATCCTCGCCATGCCCGTGCGCGAAACGCTGGCCGCGAACGGGTTCGAGGGCTTCGCTTCGTCGAACGTCGGAAGCTATTCCCTCAGCGACCTCGGCGCCGGTAACGGCGCGGTCAACATCGGCGGCTCGAACGTCATCATCGACTGGCAGCCGAACAGCAACGCCGAGTCGGGCACGGGCGGGATCAATTTTCTGCCGTCGACCAACAGCGTCGTGTTTCGCGAGCAAAGCGGCAACAGCGGCGGCTACACCGTCCTCAACCGCATCATCCCGACCACCGGCAACGAGGACCGGACGGTTGAGCTCAACGGCTCGATCTCGAGCTTCGTGCGGGATGGCGGCGACAATTTGATCAGAGGCGGCAATGTCTGGTTCTACAGCCCGGGCGGCCTGCTGGTCGGCAGCACGGCGACGATCGACGTCGGCGGCCTGTTCCTGACCACCGCCGATCCGAGCTTCGCCACGTCGGATTCGCCCAACACCGGTGTCGAGACCGCGGTGGCCAACGCCGGCAGCTCGGTCGTGATCAACTCGACCGACCTCAAGACGAACGGCTATCTCGCGGTCGTCGCCCCGTCCGTCACGATCGGCGCGGGCGCGAACATCACCGCGACCGACAGCAGTGTCGCCTATGTCGCCGCCAGCCAGGCCAACATGCTGATCAGCGGCAATCTGTTCGACATCAATATCCCGCTGGGCTCGGATGCGGCCACTGCGCTCACCCATGCCGGGACGACGACGATCGCCGTCAACGGGATCGGCGCGACCAATCGCATCTATCTGGTCGCGGTGCCGCAGAACAGCGCGATGGAACTGCTGCTGACCGGCGGCACGCTCGGTTTCACCACGGCGGCCGGCGCATCGTTCGACGACCAGGGCATCGTGCTCTCGGCAGGGCGCAACATCAATGGCGAGGGGATCGAGGGGCCGGGGCAGGGCGATGCTTCGATCGGCGCCGGAATCGGCGCGGTCACCGTTCGCGGCGGCACCTTCGGCGCACCGACATTCATCGCGTCCGCGCAGGACCTGACGATCAACAACGGCACCTATTTTTACAAAACCCGGATCAACGCCGAGGGGCGTCAGCTGGCACTCAACGCCACATCGGGCACGATGCAATTCGCCGATACTCTCTCGATCGATACCAGCGTCTTTAGCTTCGGCGGCAACGCAAATGGCGGCGATGTGAACCTGTCGGCGAACGGCGGCACGCTCGAGGTCGTCGGCAATCTCGATATCGACGCCAGCGCCTTTGCGAGCTCGGGCTTCGACGCGCGCGGCGGCGATGTCGAAATCGGGGCATTTGGGGCTTCATCGGTGGTCAGCCTCCAAGGGATGACCGATGTCCAGATCGACGCCATCGGCGGGTCGGGCGACAGCACGTCCGGGGGCGACGGTTTCGGCGGCACTTTCCTGGCCAACAGCTCGGGCGGCGGCACACTGACGTTCGGATCGTCGGTTTCCTCGGCGGCGACGACGAGCCTGCTGGTCAATGCCGACGGTTTCGGCGGTGGCTCCGAAGGCGCCGGAGCAGGAGCCGGACAGGGCGGCGTGGTGACGATTCGGGCGGAGGCCGGCGGCGCGACGACGGTGGCCAAAGGGACGGTTTTGCTCTCGGCGAACTCGCGCGGCGGTGACGGCGACGAAAGCGGCGGCGCCGCGACGTCGGTGATCGGTGCGAATGCCAGAGCCTCGGTCCAGATCGACGCGGCCGGCGGCGTTGTGGCGCTGGGCGACGTGAACAATGCCGTTGCATTGTCCATGTCGGCCAAAGGAACGTCCGGCGATGTCTTTACCGCGACCAGCTCGGGGAATTCGACCGGCGGTTCGGCGCTGCTGACGGCCTCGGGCGCCGGGATGCTGACCGTGACGGGCGCGACCACCGCGGACGTGTCGGCGGTCGTCGGCGAATTCGGATCCAGCTTCGGCGGCGACGCCACCGGCGGCCTGCTTCAGATCACGACGACCGGGACCAGCCAGATGCAGCTGGCGAACTACACCGCGGGCACCCGGCTCGAGAGCACGACCACGACCTTCTCCGGCGGCCTCACCGCCATGGCGGGATCGCGGTACAGTTCCTCGGGCGCGGCCGGCGTCGCCACCGGGGGCGATCTGCGGGTCTATGCCGATGACAACAGCCAGATCACCTTCGGCAACATGAGCGTGCATGCCGAGGCGCGGGGCGGCGATTCGGATTTCGACGTCGGTGGTCTTGGCAAGGGCGGCGACCTGCTGGTCGAATCGGGCTCGGGATCGCTCAACGGTTCGACGGTGGCGCTCTTCGCCGATGGCTTCGGTGGCGCGGGCGCGCAGACCGGCGGCGAGGGTGCCGGCGGACGCGCGGTCATCAGCGCGCGCGAGCCCAATGGCGTGACCTTCATCAACCAGGGCAATCTGTTCGGTCGCGGCACCGGCGGTGACGCGGGCGGGCAATTCTTCGGAATCGACCTCCCTAATGCGACCGGCGGGGTCGGAACGGGTGGACTTGCGGGCTATGAGGTCATCGAC
Source organism: Pseudomonadota bacterium (assembly GCA_040387595.1). Lineage (GTDB taxonomy): Bacteria > Pseudomonadota > Alphaproteobacteria > Sphingomonadales > Sphingomonadaceae > Rhizorhabdus. Next base: position 6,088 of record JAZKDN010000065.1, on the reverse strand, counting down.
GGATCGATGACTGTCACGGCATCGGCATCGACCGATACAAGCGGATTTGGCGGTCAGGGCTATAATGGTGGCGCCGGGATGGGCGGCGCTCCCATCGGCAGTGATTTCTTCGGATCCTTCGCTCAGGCGAAGTCGGGAACGCTGACGGCCGGGAGCATCAACCTGGTGTCGAACGGGTTGGGCGGTCAGGCGTTGGCCAATTTCGATGGCGTGGGGGGCCGCGGCGGGGACGGCTATGGCGGCGAGGCATATGTCACGGGCCTTACCGCGACGACCGGATCGACGCTCGGCAGCATCGACGTCGGAATCGTCAGTGTCGCGGTGGTCGGTACGGGTGGTAATTCGCTGGCCCAGGGCGAGAATCCGGGGGCTTCCGGCGGCGACGGCTATGGCGGCTTCGCGGATATCGGCGCGCAGGCCGGGCTCGGATCTTTCGAGGCGAACATCGTCACCGCATCCGCCACCGGCTTCGGCGGTTTCGGTGGCTCTGCCGGTGAATATGACGGGGAAAGTCTCCAGCCGTTCGAGGGCCAGGCCGGCGGTGCCGGCGGTACTGGTACCGGCGGTCATATCAATGTCGGCACCTTCAGCGGGCCGTTCTCCGACATGACCAGCGGGTCGACCCTGATCAACGACCTGAGTGTTTCCGCCCAGGGCCTGGGCGGGCCGGGCGGTGTGGGATCGCAAGGCGCTAATGGCGGCGGCGATGGTGTCGGCGGCGCCGGCGGCGCCGGCATCGGCGGCTCGCTCGCGCTGCTGTCGCGGGGCGCCCCGTTCACCGTGACGGGGGCTTCGACCCTCAACGCCAGCGGTATCGGGGGCGATGGCGGGTTCGGCGGTGGCGAAGCTTTCGGGGCTCCGGGTGCGGGCACCGGCGGCAATTTCGCGATCATCGCTGGCTATCGCTATAATCCGATGACGCAGTCGAATTATCAGCCGCTGGTACCGGGCAACATCACCCTCGCCTCAGTCACTGCCGACGTCGGCGGCATAGGGGGCACGCAAGGGTCTCCGGAACCCTTCGACGGCCAAAGCACGACCGGATCCTTCGCGGTCCAGGCCGCTGGGGGCGATACGATGGTGTCCAGCCTGAGTGTGACGAACGACGGCGATACCAACAATCCTATGGTGCCGCTCAGCGAGATTTCCGCGGGACAGGGCACCACCACGATCAACACTCTTAACGTGTCGAGCCCGGGCTCCGATCTCGCCTTCTATCTCGACGTCAACGGCAATGTGGTCATCGGCGCCAACCCGACGCTCAACGTCCGCATGGTGATCAACCCCTGCGTTCCCGCGGGCACGCAATGTTCGACGCCGCCGACGCGTGAGGGCGGTCAGCTCGATTATGGGGGGCCGCCGTCGACGTCGCCGCCGCCACCTCCGCCGCCGCCTCCGCCGGTTTTCAATTCCGGTCAGCCGTCCAGCGGCACGCAGAACAGCCCCTATTCGCAATCGATCACGGCATCGGGCGGAACCCCGCCCTATAGTTTTGCGATCACGGGGGGCAGCCTGCCGGATGGCCTGACGCTGAGCCCCGATGGCACCATTTCCGGCACGCCGGTGCAGGCCGGAACCGCTGACTTCACCGTCACCGCGACCGACAATACCGGCCTGACCGCGTCGATGGGTTACTCGATCACCATCAACGAGGCACCGCCGCCACCGCCACCACCGCCGCCGCCACCGCCACCGCCACCGCCGCCACCGCCGCCGCCGCCACCGCCGCCGCCGCCGGTGTCGCCACCGCCTGTGTCGCCGCCGCCTGTGTCGCCGCCACCGCCTGTGTCGCCACCGCCTGTGTCGCCGCCGCCTGTGTCGCCGCCGCCCGTGTCGCCGCCACCGCCGGTGTCGCCGCCGCCTGTGTCGCCGCCGCCCGTGTCGCCGCCACCGCCGGTGTCGCCACCGCCAGTGTCGCCGCCACCGCCGACGACCCAGAATCCCGTGGTGAACAACGCGGTGAAGCGCGAAACGACGAACATCACGTCGAGCATCCAGTCCTCGTTGACGGGAGGCCGCGTCGCGGGTGGAAGCGTCAAGAGCACGAGCGGAACCGGCGCCGATAGCGGCGGCAGCAATTCGGGGTCCGCGCCGGAATCGGGCGTGACATCGGGCAGCTCGAGTTCGTCCGACACGGGCGGAAGCGACGGTACCGGCGCCGACGAGGGCGGCGACGAGGATAGCAGCGATGCCGCCAGCTCAGCCGCCAGCGGCGGCCCCGTCGGCGGTCCCAATGTCCTGATCGACACGAGCAACATCGGGTCGGCCGGGGGGCAGATCGATACGCCCGTCATCAGCTCGGGCAACACCAGCCTGTGGCCGGGCGCCGATGGCCTGACCGATGCGCCGAGCGGAACCGATGGCCTGTCGGGCGGCGGAAGCGCGGGCGGTGCGCCGCCGAGCGGGCTGGGGGGCGTGCCGGCAGGCGGGCTGGGCGGCTCGTCGCCGGGCGGAACGGGCGGTGCGTCGCCGGGGGGCGCGGACGGCCCGTCGCTGGGCGCGGATGGCCAGCCTCTGGTCGGACCGAACGGCGCCTCCGGTGGAGGAAACGACCGGTCATCGGGCGGAACGGGCGGCGCGAGCGGTCCGTCTCCGGCCGGCGGCAATCAGGCGCCGACCGGCGGTAACGACAGATCCTCGGATGGAGGCAGCAACCAGTGATCCGGAACAGCCGATTCTCCCTGGGCCTCGGCCTGCTCGCCACGATCGCGCTGGGCCTCCCCTCGGCGGTGCCGGCGGCGGGCTCGACGGGGTCGATCTCGTTGCGCAACAGTTTCCGCATCGGAACCACGGGGGTGCTCTGCACCGCGCAGGCTCGTGCGGTCAGCCCGGTGCTGTCGACGATGTTCGATCGTGGCTATCGTGTCGTCTGTCGTGATGCGGCGGCGCCGGTCGGTCGGCTGTTCGCTCTGCGCAAGGGCGGCGAGGATGTCGTCGCGCGGGTGATCGCGAACGCCGAGGCACCGCTGACCTGCCAGGCTGCGGTCAATGGCGCGATCGAGGGTCTCGGCACCGTGCAGGTGCGCGAGTGCGTCGACGCCAACCAGCTTTCGTACAAGATTTACGCCTATGCCAAAGGCCGGACGGTCTATGTCGCCGATGGTCTTGGCGGTTATGACAGCGCGCTGCAGCTCGGCCTGCGCACGATGGTCGCCGACGCGATCGTCAAGGGCGAGGTCCAGGTCGCGACCACCTCGGCCGGCGATCCCGCCGCCTTCGCGCGGGTCCAGGCCGGCGCGCTCGACAGCGACAGTGCGCTCGCCGAAGCCTATTCGCGCAACAATGACGGCTCCTATGCCGAAGCCGCCGAGTTCTTCGAGGCGCTGGTCGAGCGCGATGCGTCGACCCCCAAGGCCGATTCGCGCCTGTCCGAATATCTCACCAACCAGGCGATCCAGGAATCGAACCAGCGCAGCTTCACGACCGCCGACGCGCTGTTCGCACGCGCCGCGACCCCGGCCGCGCTGGCCGATCCCGTTCTCGGGCGCATGCTGCGCAATTCCTACGCGCTGCATTTCATGAACCAGAACAAGCTCAAGCAGGCGCTGGCAGAACTGAACAAGCCGGTGGCGGAGATCGAATCCCGTACCGTTGCCGACGCCAAGCTCAGCCAGGGTGAGATCAGCGCGGATGTCGCCGACGATCTCAACCGCGAAAATGGGTCGATGAGTCAGCTCGGCGCGCTCGATGGCCAGTTGCAGCCTTTCGAACGCGCGCAGATCCTCGATGTCCAGGCGCTCCAGTTGCGCGGCTCGATCTTCCGGATCAACAAGGAATATTCGAAGGCGAAGGTCGCTTTCGCCGAGGCGGTCGATGCGATGCAGACGGTCCGCGAGGGCCAGCTCAACAGCACCGGCTGGCTGCGGGCGAACATCCAGTCCGAACTCGCCCTGGTCGCCGAAGCCGAAGGCAATATCGCGGAGGCCGAGCGGCTCTATGCCGACTCGCTCCAGGTCGTCGAGATCCAGCATCCCAACACCGCGATCTCGCTGGGCGCCAAGGCGCGCTTCGCGGGCTTTCTCAGCCGCCATGGCCAGACCGATCGCGCGTCGACCATGTATGGCGACGTGATCACGGTGGCCGAGACGCTGCCCGGCGCGATGGCGTCGATCCGCACCCTGCTGCGCCCCTATTTCCGCCTGCTGGCGGAACGCTCGGCGACCGATCCGACCGCTGTGTCGCGGATGTTCGGCGCGAGCCAGGTGATGCTGCGTCCCGGTATCGCGCAGACCCAGGCGCTGCTCGCCCGCGAATTGTCGGGCGGCGACGACGAGGCGTCGAGCCTGTTCCGCCAGTCGGTGACCCTGTCGCGCTATATCTCGCGCGCGACCGGTGAGATTTCGCGGATGACCGCCAACCCGAATGCCGCCGAACGTCCCGCGCTCGCCGAGGCGCAGGCGCGGCTGGCGCGCTATTCGCGCGATCAGACCGTGCTGCAGTCGAAGCTGGCCCAGTTCCCGCGCTACCGCGTGCTGTCACCGCAGACGATGTCGGTCGAGGACCTGCAGAAGGCGCTTCGCCCGGGCGACGGCTATTACAAGACCACGCTGGTCGGCCAGGACGCCTATGCGATGTTCGTCACCCGTGACGTCGCGCGCGCCTGGAAGCTCGACATGACGACCAAGCAGCTCGAGGACACCGTTGCGCAGATTCGCGACTCGGTGGTGAAGATCGAAAATGGCCAGGTCGCGACCTACCCGTTCGACGTCGTCCTCGCCCGCAAGCTCTATGTCACGCTGATGGCGCCGGTCGACGGTGAGATGCACAAGGTCACCAACCTCGTCTTCGAACCCGATGGTCCGCTGCTCCAGCTGCCGGCCAATCTGCTTCCGATCGACCAGGCGGGCGTCGACGCCTATCTGGCGCGGCTCAAGAAGCCCAATGGCGACGATTTCGACTTCCGTGGCGTGAACTGGCTGGGCCGGGATCGCGACATCTCGACCGTGGTCAGTCCGCGCTCCTTCGTCGATGGCCGCGGTGTCGCCGGGTCGAAGGCGACCAAGGGCTATCTCGGCCTGGGCGAGAATTCGCGGCCGGCGCTCAATCCCTTCTTCGTGCCGCCGCCGGCGATGGTCGATCCCTGTGCCTGGCCGCTCAGCAACTGGAACAACCCGATCTCGTCGTCCGAACTCTTTCTGGCGAGCGGCATCATCGGGCAGGGCGAATCGCGGCTGATCACCGGCGGCGATTTCTCGGACTCGACGATCACGGGCCTGAGCGACCTTTCCAACTACCGCATCATCCACTTCGCGACCCATGGCCTCGTCACCGCGCCGCGTCCGGAATGCCCGGCGCGGCCGGCGCTGCTGACCAGCTTCGGCGGCGGCACCTCGGACGGCCTGCTGTCGTTCAAGGAGATCTTCGATCTGAAGCTCGACGCCGACGTCGTCGTCCTGTCGGCGTGCGACACGGCGGGCATGGCGACCATCTCGGCCACGCGCGAAGCGGGCATCACCACCGGCGGCAATTTCGCGCTCGACGGCCTGGTCCGCGCCTTCGTCGGTGCGGGCGCCCGTACCGTGATCGCCAGCCACTGGCCGGTCCCGGACGATTTCAACGCCACCAAGCGTCTGATCAGCGGACTGTTCACCGCGCCTCCGGGCACCGCGATGGCAACTGCCATGCGGCAGGCGCAGATCGGGCTGATGGACGATGCCAACACCTCGCATCCCTATTACTGGGCGGCCTTCGCGATCGTCGGCGACGGCGAGCGAGCGCTGCTGCCCGCAACCGCGGCACCGGGCGCCCCGGTTCAGGCGACGCATTGATCGATCCTCTCCCACGGCCGGGGCCCCCGGCCGTGGGAGATCGTTACATCGCCTTGTACTGGACAGAAGGGTGCGGGGAACATATAGTGAACGCATGGCCCAGATCGATGTCCGTCAGAAGCTCGAAATCCTCGCGGATGCCGCCAAATATGACGCCTCCTGTTCCTCGTCCGGTACGTCGAAGCGCGATTCGGCGGGACAGGCGAAGGGGATTGGATCGACCGAGGGGATGGGCATCTGCCATGCCTATGCGCCCGACGGCCGGTGCATCTCGCTGCTCAAGATCCTGCTGACCAACAGCTGCATCTTCGATTGCCATT
>JAZKDN010000064.1:0-31461 GCA_040387595.1 Pseudomonadota bacterium | reverse complement strand
CGTCGAACTCGATGATATGGCCGCCGATATGGTGCGAGGTGCCGTCGAACTGCTGGCGCATCGTTTCGTCGAACCATTGGCGCAGCGCGGCGCGGCCGGTCTGGCCGTTGCCGACCTTCACGTCGGCGGGAAACAGGCCGACCCAGGCATCGGCATCGCGCATGTCGAGCGCGAGGCTATACTTGGCGGCGAGCTGGCGAATCGCGTCGATCGACTCGAGCCGGTCGATGCGATTCAGGATATCGTCGTTCACCCCATCCTCCCACGCAGATTCCATCATCATTCCACTGGAATCTATCGGTTTGCGTTGATACACCTTCTAACAAATTCGCATAGCGTAGATTCTGCTGACATAAAACATACGAACGGGAGAGGTCATGGCATTCGATCGGGAAGTGGATCTGCTGGTGGTCGGATCCGGCGCGGGCGCGCTGGTGGCGGCGCTGCGCGCGGCGAAGGCCGGCGCTGACGTGCTGGTGGTCGAGAAGGGCAAGCTGTGGGGCGGGACCTCGGCGACGTCGGGCGGCGGCATCTGGATTCCGGGCAGCCACCTCGCCGCGGCAGCGGGGCATCCCGACGATCTCGACGAGGCGTTCGGCTATGTCCGCCGGCTGACCGCCGACAACGTCACCGACGACCAGATTCGCGCCTTCGTCGACAATGCGCCGAAGATGCTCGAATGGGTCGAGCGCGAGGCCGACGTACAATATGCCGCCCTCCCCTATCCCGATTATTATCCGGAGACCGAGGGCAGCCGCGAAGGCTATCGCACCCATCTGATCCCCGGCGAGATCGACGCGCGGACGATGGACCGCACCGCGTTCGACACGATGCAGCGCGCCTCCCCGGCGGCCAGCCTGTGGGGCCGGATCAACTGGAAGCTGTCCGAAACCCACATGGTCCTGTTCCGGCCGAAGGGCTGGCTGAAAGTGATCGTCAAGGTCATGGCCGGCTATTGGCTCGATCTTCCGCAGCGGTTGCGCAGCCCGCGCGACCGGCGCCTGACGCTCGGCACCGCGCTGCTGGCGCAACTGCGCAAGGCGCTCGACAAGACCAAGGCCACCTTCTGGCTGGAAAGCCCGTTCGTCGACCTGATCGAGGAGCAGGGCAAGATCGTCGGCGCGACGATCCGCCATGACGGACGCCAGCTCCGCATCGGCGCGCGGCGCGGGGTGATCCTCGCCGCCGGCGGGTTCGAGCGCAACGCGGCGCTGCGCGAGGCGCATCTCCCCGGCGCGCCGGAGCCGCAGGCGAGCGGGTCGCAGATCAACAACCAGGGCGATGCCCTGCTCGCCGCGCAGAAGGTCGGCGGCGCGGTGCGCAACATGGATTCGGCCTGGTGGGCCCCGGTGTTCCGTATCCCGGGCGAGGATCGCGCCCGGCTGTCGACGGTCGAACGGGCGCTGCCCTATTCGATCATCGTCAACCAGGCGGGCAAGCGCTACGCCAACGAGGCGCTGTCCTATCACCGCTTCGGCGAGGCGATGATGGCGCGCCACCGCCCCGGCGCGGGCACCGATCCGAGCTGGCTGGTGTTCGACAGCCGCTACCGCGCGCAATATCCCGCCGGACCGGTGATCCCGGGCTTCCCCGACGCGATGCTCTCCGCCGACGTTCGCAAGGTGCTGGTGAAGGCGTCGACGATCGAGGGGCTGGCCGCGAAGATGAAGCTCGAGCCCGCCGTGCTGGCGGAAACGGTCGCCCGCTTCAACATGATGGTCGCGCAGGGCCATGACGAGGATTTCGGCCGTGGCGACGCGATCTACGACCGCCTCTACGGCGATCCGCGCGTCTCCCCCAATCCCAGCCTCGGTTCGCTGGAGAAGGCGCCCTTCTACGCCATCCCGCTCTATCTCGGCGACATCGGCACCAATGGCGGGCTCGTCACCGACGGCACCGGCCGGGTCCTGCGCGAGGATGGCGGCGTCATCTCCGGCCTCTACGCGGTCGGCAATCTCGCCGGATCGGTGATGGGCTATTCCTATCCGGGCGCCGGCGCGACGCTGGGCCCGGCGATGACCTTCGGCTGGCTCGCCGCCGCCGACGCGGTGCGCGTCAACGAACCGGCCTAGCGCCCTGCCTTTCCGTCATGCCGGCCTGCGCTGGCATGACGGAAGCAGGCATCGATCAGCCGAGCGCCTTGCGCAGCGCCGCCACCGCCAGTGCGATTGCCTCGTCGGCGATCGGGGCGATGCCGAAGAAGCTGGCGAAACCGTGAATGCCGCCGGCGAAGTCGTGCAGATCGGTCGGCACGCCGGCCGCGCGGAGCTTCTCCGCATAGGCGACGCCTTCGTCGTGCAGCGGGTCGTTGCCCGCCAGAATCACCGTCGCCGGCGCCACGCCGGTGACATCTGCGGCGCGAATCGGGGCGGCCAGCTCATGCGGGTCCGCGGCGCCGATATAGGCGTCCCAGAAGAAGACCATCATCTCGTTGGTCAGGAACCCGCCCGCCGCATTGGCCTGATAGGACGGCGTCGCGAAATCATTGTCGATCACCGGATAGAACAGCACCTGCGTCGCCGGCGCGTTGGGCTTGCCGCGCAGGGCGAGCGCCGCCGCCGCCGCGAGGTTGCCGCCCGCGCTGTCGCCGATCACCGCATAGCGGGTCGCGTCGATGCCAAGGGCCGATGCGCTCACGGGCAGCCCGGCGATCGCGGCGAGGCAGTCGTCGAGCGGTGCGGGAAAGGGGTGTTCGGGCGACAGCCGATAATCGACCGACAGCACCGCACAGCCCGCCTTGCTCGCCAGCACGCGCGCCAGCCCGTCATGGGTCTCCAGCGTGCCGACCACCCAGCCGCCGCCGTGGAACAGGACGGCCACCGGCAGCACCGTGCCCGGCTTCGGATGATAGAGCCGCGCGCCGACCCCGCCGACCACGACGTCGCGCACTTCGGCCACCTCGGTCGGCGGCATCGGGAATGGGTTGTCCATCACCGCGCGCATGGCTTTCGCTTCGAGCGGATCGGGCAGCGCGAAGCCGCTTGCCGCCATGCCCTCAATCAGTTGCTGCAAGACCGGATCAATCACTTTATTCCCCTCTCCTGATGCCGGACCTGACGCCCGACCAATATCCTGACATGCCCGGCGTTCTCGCCGCGCTGTTCGCGAGTCTTCTCGACGAGGAGCCGTGGGCGGCCTTCCTCAATCGTCTCGCCAAAACTTCGGGCGCGACCTGGGTCACGCTGATCCTGACGCCGCGGTCCGCCGACCAGCCCGGCATGATCCTGACGCCCAACGCCGCGCCAGGCGTCGGCGAGGACTATACCAGCCGGCTGTTCACCGACGACCCCTTCATCGGCCTGCCCGAGGGCAAGGTCGCGCATTTTCGCGAATTCGTGACCGACAGCACCCTCCAGCGCAAGACCGCCTTCCGCGAATTCGTCGAGCAGACCAGCGACGAGATCCTCGGCCTCGACATCGGCGAGGCGAGCAAGCTCGAACTGCGGCTGCGGCTGACCCGCGCCGCCGACCAGCCGCCCTACGAAGCCGAGGACCTGCGCAAGCTGGAGGCACTCGTCCCGCATCTGCGGATTGCGCTGACTCTGTTCGAGCGGCTGGCGGCGGGCGAGGCCGAGCAGCGCATCTATGCCGGTGCGGTCGCGCAGATGGCGGTCGGGGTCATCATCCTCGATCGCCGCGGCAAGGTGCTGCGGCTCAACACGCCCGCCTCGACGATATTGGCCGAGCAGGATGGCATCGCGCTGCGGGGCGAGTCGCTGACCTTCGACGATGCCGATATCGGCCGGCAGCTCCAGGCGGGGCTGGTGCGCACCGAGGACCAGGCGCCGCTGACCCTGCGGATCGAGCGTCCGTCGGGCACCGGCGACCTGTTGCTGGTGGTGGGACAGGCGCCCGCGCCCGATTTCGTCTCGGCAGGCGGCGGCCCGGCCGCCGTGCTGTTCCTGACCGATCCCACGCACGGCCCGCGCATTTCGGCCGAGGCGATCCGCGATCTGCTCGGCCTCACCCAAAGCGAGGCGGCGGTGGCGGCGCATCTGGCCGAGGGGCTGGCTCCGGCCGAGGTGGCGACACGGCTCGGCATCTCGGCCAATACCGTGCGCGCGCACCTGCGGTCGATCTTCGGCAAGACCGGCGTGAAGCGCCAGAGCCAGCTCGTTCAGCTGGTGCATCAAAGCCTGCCAAGCCTCTCGCGCCCGGCCATCTGACCCTTAGAGGTCGAGCGGCGGGAAGGACGACAACAGCGCCGCGTCGACGAGCTGCGCCTGGCCGTTGATGCCGGCGGCGCCACGCGTCATCAGGAACAGCGCCGCTTCGGCGATATGCTGCGCGGTAAGACCGCCACGATAATCGGGATCGGTCAGTTCCCCCGCGAGCGCATCGTCCTGCTGCAGGCCGTTCATCGGCGTCAGCACCATCCCGGGGCACACCGCATTCACCCGCAACTTCTTCTCAGCAAAGGCACGCGCGGCCGAACGGACCAGCCCGACCATGCCGTGCTTCGACGTGGCATAGGCCGCCGCCTCGGAAAAGCCGATCACACCCGCCGCCGATGCGGTGACGACGCAGGCGCCGCCCGGCCGCAGCCGCGCGAGCGCGAGTTGCAGGCCAAGGAAGGTGCCGCGCAAATTCACCGCGATCACCTTGTCGAACAGCGCCGTCGTGACCTGATCGAACGGGATATAGGGCTGTAGCATCCCGGCGTTGAGGAAGGCATGGTCGATCCCACCGAAATGACTCTCGGCGGCGTCGAACATAGCGACATTATCGGCCTCGCTCGAAATGTCGGCGGTGACCGCAACTGCGCGGCCCCCATCCTTTTCGATCAGCGCGGCGGTGGCCGTCGCGCTCTCGCCGTTCAGGTCGGCGACGACGACCGCGGCCCCCTCCGCCGCGAGGCGGCGGGCGGCCGCCCGGCCGATGCCGGAACCGGCACCGGTGACGAGCGCGACCTTGCCCGCAAACATGTCCGCGCTCATTCGGCCGCGACCGCGATCTTCTGCTGTGCCTGGAAGTGCGGGATCACCTTGGCGCCGATGTTGCGGATCGTCTGCATGATCGCCTCATGCGGGATGGTGCCCATCTGGAAGAGGAACAGAACCTCGTCCGCCCCAGCTTCCTGCAGGCGAGTGACGTAGCGGATGCAGTCGTCGGCATTGCCATAGGCGTCCTGCGCCACCGCATAGTTGCTGGTGTGCTCGTCGCCGACCGTGATCTTCTCGTCGGACAGATAGGTGACGATCGCTTCCTTGCCCTGGTTCAGCGCGGCTTCCTGCTCTTCGGCCGACAGGTCGTCGGTCGAGGGCTTCGCGCCACCCTGGTACCAATAGGCGATCGCTTCGGCGAAGAAGCGCTGACCGCGCAGGCCGATGCGGCGCGCTTCGTCCCGGTCGTCGAGAACGCAGGCGGCGCAGAAAGCGGCGAGATGCTCGGTCGGGACCACGCCGACCTGATCCTCGATCTTGCGGTTGCGGAAATTCTCGCGGTAGACGGCGTTCTTGCGGGCGATTTCCTCGGGACCCGAGAAGCCGAGCACGAGCGCGCCGATGCCGCGCCTGCCGGCGAGTTCGAGCGTCGCTTCGCGGGTGCATGCATAATAGAGCGGCGGATGCGGCTTCTGCAGCGGCTTGGGATGAATCGGACGGCGCGGGATCTGGATATATTTGCCGTTATGCTCGATCTCGTCCTGCGTCATGATCTTGGGGATCAGGTACATCGACTCGTCGATCATCGGCTGGAGTTCGGCCAGGTCATAGCCGAAGGTGCCGGCTTCCTGCTGGGTGCCGCCCTTGCCCATGCCGAAATGGACGCGCCCGCCCGACAGGATATCGAGGGTCGCGATGCGCTCGGCGACCTTGACCGGATGGTTCATCGCGGGCGGCAGGCAGACGACGCCGTGGCCGATGCCGATCCGGGTGGTCTTGCCGGCGAGATAGGCCAGCATCGTCTCGGGCGCCGACATATGGGCATATTGGGTCAGGGCGGTGTGCTCGACGCACCAGACGGTGTCGAAGCCGACCTCTTCCGCGAGCATCACCTGCTCCACGATCTCGTTGAAGCAGCGCACTTCCGACTCGGGCGAGGGGTCCGCCATCTGCGCTTCATAGATGATCGAGAATTTCATGATGTCCGCTCTCCATATTCCCACCGGTTTCCGGCAGCATGAATCAGAGGCTACAGCGCAGAAAACTCAGCGGCATCGTCCGTTCGGACTATGCGCCCAACTCGGCGATGCTGCACGCTGCGAACCGCAGCATAAGACTGAAGATGGAGAGAGATATGGTACGTCTGTCGCACCGCGGAGTGTGCGTGAGTGATCTCGCCGCTTCGGAGCGCTTCTACAAAGATGGCCTGGGCTTCGCCGATCATCAGGATTACGGCGTCATCGAGGGCGCCGACATGGACCAGACGATGGAGATCCCCGGCGTGAAGCTTCGCGCCAAGATGCTCCGTCATCCCGACGGCCCGCTCATCGAACTGCTCCATTTTCTCGCACCGCTCGCCAGCGGCCCGCGCGAGCGACGCTCGACGCTCGACTATGGGCTGGTCCACCTGTCCTTTTATGTCGACGATATCGATGCGGCGGCGGACAAGATCGCGGCGGCGGGCGGCCATGTCCATGCCGAGACCCGCGCACACTATGCCGAGAACGACACGACGATGCTCTACTGTACCGACCCCGACGGCGTGCGGATCGAGTTGATGAAGGCGCCCGGCGTCGCCGCCCGCTTCTCGCACAGCGGCATCTGCGTGGCCGATGTCGAGGCGTCACTCGCTTATTATCGTACGCTCGGCTTCGAACGGGCCGAGGACTATGTCCTCGACCAGGGGTTCGACTGGCTCGGCGTGATCAACGAAGTGCCCGGCATCAAGCTGCGTGCTCAGATGATCCGCGATGCCGAAGGCAACACGCTGGAGCTGCTCAAGGTGTTCGAACCCGGCAGCACCGGCTCACGCGAGCGCAGGCCGCTCAACCGCTTCGGCCTTACCCATATCGCTTTCTGGGACGACGATCCCGACGCAACCGCGGCGGCGCTGACCGAGCGTGGCGGCTATTTCGTCGAAGCCGCCCATGTTCGCACACCGGTGATCGAACTGATGCACGGCGCCGACCCTGATGGCATCCGCATCGAACTGATGCGCCCGGTGACCGCTTAGGTACGACGGCGGTTCACGACCATCCGATCGTGAAGGCGGCAGATGGCGTTGCTGCCGGTCGAGATGAACCAGGCCGGGATGATCGCGTGGACGAGGCACGCCATTCCGGCCAGGATCAGCGAGAGACCGAAGCCGCCTGCATGCGCCATATGTTCGAGATAGCTCTCCCCCACCGAGGCGGGATGGTCGGTAAGCAGATGTCGCACGGCTTGGCTCCCATAATTGCCTGAGCGCAGAATTACCTCTATTTCAGCAGAGATTCGTTCCTTATTATGGGGATTTATAGCCGCCATTAGGGAAACTTCTCCGCAATATGCCAAATGATAAGGAAATCTCTCTCGACAGCTTCGATCGACGGATCCTTCGCGAGCTTCAGCGCGACGCGAGCCCGTCCAATGCGGAATTGGCCCGCCGCGTGGGACTGTCGGCGACGCCGTGCTGGAACCGGGTGAGGCGGATGCAGGATGCGGGCGTGATCGCAGGCACCGTCGCGCTGGTCGACCGCGAGAAGATCGGACTGGGCGTCACCGTTTTCGTCGCAGTAAAGACCAGCCACCATGAAAGCGACTGGCTGTCGGCCTTTGCCGAGCATGTTCGCGGCATTCCGGAAGTGACCGAATTCTATCGAATGAGCGGCGACACCGATTATCTGCTCAAGATCGTCGCCGCCGACATCGGCGACTATGACCGTATCTACAAGACGCTGATCGATGGTGTCACGATCAGCGACGTCAGTTCGTCCTTCGCGATGGAGCAGATCAAGTACACCACCGAGGTGCCGGTCTAGCGGGTGGAGAGGCTTGTGCGCGGCAGCACGACGGGAAGATAGAGCGACAGATAGGCGCAGCAGGCGCGCGCCGCCTCGCTCTTGAACTCCTCGGTGATATGGCCGTGGCGGATCACCGACAGGCCGAAGAACAGGTCGGCGATCTCGATAGCGCGAAAGAAGATTTCCGGCGTGTCGGCCAGTTCGGGCAGCTGGAAATGGCCCGAAATCTGGTCCTTCAGCTGGCCGGCGATCGCAAAGTCGTTCTGCCGGTCCTTGAGCTTGATCGCCGACGGGCTCTTCGGCCCGATCAGCAATTGCATCGCATCGCGATTCGCGTTGAAGAAGTCGGCGCCCCGGCCGGTGAAGATCGTCGCGACCTGGCGCCAGTCCTTGCTGCCGTCGGTCGATAGCTGCTCCAGATCGGACTGGAGTTCGATTTCCATGTCGATGGCGGCGGCTTCGAACACCTCCAGCATTTGCGAGAAGAAATGATAGGCCGAGCTCTTGGGAATGCCGGCTTCCTGAGCAATGTCGGTCAGCGCGATCTCGTCGATTTCGCGCGTGCGCAGCAACTTCCTGCCGGCTTCGATCAGCGCGGCGCGGCGCGTCCGTCCTCGTTCCTGCGTCCGCCTGGCCAACCCGTCACCGCTCCCCGAGCCGATGATCATCTCGGCAAAGCCCCGAACTGAGTGATGCCCCAAGCCAAGTCAAGTCGAATCTAAACCGAACTCCATTCGGATAAGATGGCCGGGAGTTGCACCGGATCGGCGCGGTTTGGTCTTTACAAATCGCCGACATCCGCCTTATCACACTCGAAAGAATTCGAATAAGAACAGCCTTGGGAGGTAAAAGGGACTATGACGATGGCACGACGCTCGACGGATCGCTGGCTGAAGCTCGCACTGCTGGCAGGAACCATGCTCGCACCCGCCGCCGCGATGGCGCAGGATGCCGTTGCCGACGATGGCAGCGAGATCGTCGTCACCGCCCAGAAGCGCTCGCAGAAGCTGCAGGATGTCGCGCTCTCGGTCAGCGCCATCGGCGGCGACATGCTTGCCGCGGTCGGCCGCCAGGACATGAGCGCGCTCGCCGCTCAGGTGCCGGGCCTGCAGGTGGCCACGTACAGCCCGACGATCACCGTCTTCAACATCCGCGGCGTCTCGCAGAACGACTTCGCCGATTCGCAGGAGGCGCCGATCGCCTTCTACAACGACGAAGTCTATGTCGGCGCGCTCGGCGCGATCAGCGGCCAGATGTTCGATCTCGAGCGGGTCGAAATCCTGCGCGGCCCGCAAGGCACGCTGTTCGGCCGCAACGCGACCGGCGGCCTCGTCCAGGCGATCACGAAGCGCCCGACCCGCGATCTCGAAGGCTATGCCACGCTGACCGTCGGCAGCTACGGCCAGATCGCCACCGAAGGCGCGATCAGCGGCCCCCTGTCCGAGCGCGTCCGCGCCCGCCTGTCGGTCACCAGCAACCATCATGGCGGCTATATCGAAAACCGGATCGGCAAGGACATCGGCAATTCGCGCTTCTATGGCGGCCGCCTGCAGATCGAAGCCGATGTCGGCGACAGCGGCACCCTGCTGATCAAGCTGCAGGGCCTGCGCAACGACGATGAGACGAGCGGCGGGCTTTACAGCCATGTCGCCGCCGGCTTCGACGCCGACGGCCTGGGCTTCGCGCTCGGCCCCAACGAGGATTTCTGGGGCACCTGCGGCGGCTGCGACGCCTTCGGCTACAAGGAGCCCGATACGGATCCGTTCACCGGATCGTTCGACCGGATCGGTTTCTTCGATCGCAAATATTGGAGCGCGACGGTCCGCTACGAGCAGGATCTCGGCAGCGCCAAGCTGACGTCGATCACCGACTATCAGGATCTGCGCAAGCGCTTCGGCGAGGACTCGGACATGTCGCCGGTCCACATCTTCCATTATGACACCGCGCAGGATCTCTACCAGCTGTCGCAGGAACTGCGCCTGTCGGGCGAAGCCGATCGCTTCACCTGGCTCGCCGGCCTCTATGGCCTGAAGATCAAGACCGACAACGACTATCAGATCGATGCGTCACCCATCCTCGGCCTGCTCGAAAATTACGGCGGACGGCAGAAGACCGACTCCGTCGCCGTCTTCGGCCAGGCTGAGTACAAGCTGACCGACATGCTCAGCTTCACCCTCGGCGGGCGCTACAGCTGGGATCGCAAGACCTACGACTTTGCCCATGCCGAAAATGGCGTGAACGATTTCATCTTCAACCGCACCACCAACCCCGATCTCGCCAAGCAGACCTTCAAGAACTGGTCGGGCAAGGTCCAGGTCGACTATCGCCCGACCGACGGCGTGCTGCTCTATGCCGGCGTCAACCGCGGCACCAAGAGCGGCGGCTTCGGCGTGCAGGCCTTCGCCCCGATCGACCCGACGACCCTGCCCTATGATCAGGAAGTGCTGACCAACTACGAAGCTGGATTCAAGCTGGCCCTGCTCGATCGCAAGGTCACCTTCAACGGCTCGGTCTTCCACTACGACTATAAGGACTATCAGGCCTTCACCCTGCAGGGCCTGTCGCAGATCGTCGCCAATGTGCCCGCGCGGGTCACCGGCCTCGAAACCGAACTGGTCGTACGCCCCGTGCGCGGCCTGACGATGTCGGGCTTCCTCACCTATCTCGACACCAAGGTTAAGGGCATCACCCTGCCGAGCGGCCGGGTCACCGACCGCGACATGCCGCAGGCCCCGAAGTGGAGCATCGGTGGCGTGCTGCGCTACGGCTTCCCCGTGGGGCCGGGCGAGCTCGCGCTGCAGACCGACTGGAAATATGATTCATCGCTCTACTTCTCGACCTTCAACGCGCCGATCGACCGGGAATCCTCGCGGATCGTCGGCAATGCCCGCATCTCCTGGGCAAGCGACGACGATCACTGGACGCTCGCGGCCTTCGTGAACAACCTGACCGACAAGGAATACCGGATCTACAATCTCGATCTCGGCGCCTCGTTCGGCTTCGCCAATCAAGCCTATGCCCGTCCGCGCTGGTTCGGCGGCAGCGTCGGCTACAGCTTCTGATGACCGGAGCGGGTGAGAAAAGATCGATGCGGTTCACGGTGAAGGCGGCCAAGATCACATGGGCGCCGGACCGGCTCGACTCTTTTCTCACCCGACCCGCCATCATGATCAGAAGCTCGCAGCGCATTTGCGGACTTTCCCAGCGCGCAGGACCAGGGCGATATGATCGCGCGTCCTGTGACGCGACAATAGCCCCGACCGCCGGAGGAACGACATGAAGACACTCACCGCCCTCGCCGCGCTTTGCGTCGCCGTCGCGTCCCCGGCGCTGGCGCAGCTCCAGCCCGAAGAACTGAAGAACGAATCGCTGGCCGAGGTCATGCAGCCGCACTGGGTGTGGCTGAACGACATCTCGTTCGACCGGATGCTCGATGGGCGCGCTTATCTGGTCGATGCCGACGCCGGCCAGATGCTCGGCATGATCAGCAGCGGCTACAGCCATGGCGTGCTGATGCTGGCCGAGGACGGCAAGACCCTCGCCGTCCCCTCGACCTTCCTGGCGCGCGGCACCCGCGGCGAGCGCACCGATGTCGTGACCTTCTACAAGACATCGGACCTGACCCCCGGCGCCGAGCCGGTCATTCCGGCCAAGCGTTATAACGGCATGCCGTTCCAGGCGATCTCCCCGGTCATGCCGGGCGGCCGCTTCGGCCTCGTCTACAACTTCACCCCCGAACAGTCGGTCACCGTGATCGACATGCAGGCGCAGAAGATGGTCGGCGAATATGCCACCTCGGGCTGCAGCCTCGTCTACCCCACCGGCCCGTCCAAATTCTTCCTGATCTGCGGCGATGGCGCGCTTCAGCCCGCCACGCTCGACGCCGAGGGCAATGTGACGCTCGGCAAGACCTCGAAGAAGCTGTTCGCCGACGAGGATCCCGTCACCGAAAAGGGCGTATGGACCGGCAGCCAGTGGCTGTTCTTCACCATGGCCGGCAAGGTCCATGTGATCGACCACAGCAAGGATGTTCCCACCCTCGCCAGGACCTGGTCGCTCACCACCGCAGCGGACGGCAAGGACTGGCGCCCGGGCGCGCTGCAGACCGCCGCCTATCATCGCGGCACCGGCCGGCTCTATGTGCTGATGCACCAGGGCGGCGCCGACACGCACAAGGATCCCGGCACCGAGATCTGGGTCTATGACGTGGCGAAGCAGACGCGGATCGAGCGCATCGCGCTCGAGACACCGGCGATGTCGGTCGCCGTCAGCCAGGATGCAAAGCCGCTGCTCTACACCACGATGTTCGGCGAAACCGACCTGAAGGTGCGCGATGCGCTGACCGGCAAGCTGATCCGCAAGATCGATGGCTTCGGTCCGACGATGACGGTGATCCAGCCGGCGCCGGTGGCGACCAAATGATCGGGCTCGACATCCTCCCCATCCTGGTGGCGGATGCCGTGCTCGGCGGCCTGTTCCTGCTCGGCGGGATCGCCAAGTTGAGGGACTTCGCGAGCTTCACCGGCACGCTGGGCAACTACAGGCTGCTGCCCGAGGCGCTGGTAACGCCCGCCGCCGCCGCGATCGTCGGCGTCGAGCTGCTGGCCGGCGCGGCGGCGATCGGCGCGGTCCTGATCGGGACCCAGCTGGCGATGGCGGCGATCGCCGCGCTGCTGCTGCTTTACGCGGCGGCGATGGGGATCAACATCGCGCGCGGCCGCGATCATATCGACTGCGGCTGTCTCGGCTTCGGCGCGACCCGCGCCTCACTCGGCTGGGAACTGGTCGCCCGCAACATGTTGCTCGCGACGATCGCGCTGGCAGTGGTCGCGCTGCCGGCCGCCCCTCGTCCGCTCGGCGCGATCGACTGGATTTCGGGCATCGGCGCTGTCGCCGCGCTCGCCCTCGTGTATCTTGGTTTCGGACAGTTCAGTGCAGTGCGCTTGCACGGGAAGGCAGTGCCCCAATGAATGCAATCTTTCTGACGGCGTTCGCGCTCCAATGGGTGGTCATCGTCGCGATGGGCCTGCTGATGCTGGGCCTGTTCCGCCAGGTCGGGATGCTGCACGAGCGGCTCGGCCCGGTCGGCGCGCTGACCCTGTCGGGCGGCGCCAAGGTCGGCGAGGTCGCCAAGAGCTTCGACCTGCCCAGCCTGACCGGCGGCGACGTCCGCATCGGCGGCGCGGCGGCGGATGGCCGCTCGACGCTGGTCTTCTTCGTCTCGCCGACCTGCCCGATGTGCAAGTCGATGCTGCCGATCGTCACCTCGATAGCGCGCGAGCATGCCGACACGACGCAGCTGGTGCTCGCCAGTGACGGCGACGAACCCGCGCAGATGAAGATGATCGTGCAGCAGAAGCTGGCCGACCATCCCTTCGTGCTCTCGACCGAGCTGGGCATCGCCCATGGCGTCGGCAAGCTGCCCTATGCCGTGCTGCTCGGCGCCGACGGGACGGTCGCCGCCAAGGGCCTCGTCAACAATCGCGAGCATGTCGAGAGCCTCTTCGAGGCTCAGCGCACGGGCATCGCATCGATCCAGGAATATGCAGCGCGCCGTGAGGCCGCGCAGCGGGCAATCACGGGAGCTTCCAAATGAGCAGGATGGACAGGATCATGGAGCGGATGAGCCGCTCCACCGCACGCGGCATCTCGCGCCGTAGCTTCTTCGGACGTGCCGCCGCCTTCGGTTTCGCGGCGAGCATGCCCCTCCTCCCCGTATCGCGCGCCAATGCCGCGCAGCAGCCCGGCGAGAGCGGCGATCCGCAATCGTGCGATTACTGGCGCTACTGCGCGATCGACGGCTTCCTCTGTTCCTGCTGCGGCGGCAGCACCTCGTCCTGCCCGCCGGGCACCGAGGCGTCGCCAATCACCTGGGTCGGCACCTGCCGCAACCCGGTCGACAACAAGGACTATGTGATCAGCTATAACGACTGCTGCGGCAAGTCGGGCTGCGGGCGCTGCATGTGCAACCGCAACGAGGGCGACAAGCCGATCCACCAGCCGTCGGGATCGAACGACATCAACTGGTGTCTCGGCACCCAGGTCGGCATGATCTACAACTGCTCGACCGCCGTCGTGCTCGGCGCCGCAGACTGACGATCGCGATGCGTCCCCGCCTTTTGCTTGCAACCGCCCTGCTGTGCGCCGCGACCGTCGTCGTCGCGCACGCGGGTGCGGCGGCGCCCGAAAGCGCGGCCGCAAACCTCAAGCGCAACGGCCGCTCGCCGCACGTCAACTACATGACCGAGTGCCAGGGCTGCCACATGCCCGATGGCCGCGGCATCGGCGGCAGCGTGCCGTCGATGAAGGGGGAACTCTATCGCTTCCTCGACGTAAAGGGCGGACGCGCCTTCCTCGTACAGGTGCCGGGATCGGCCAACTCCAAGCTGAGCGACGCCGATCTCGCGGCGCTGATCAACTGGCTGGTGCCGAAAATGGGCGGCCCGGCCGAGGGCGGTTTCAAAGCCTATACGCCCGAGGAAGTCGCCGCCTATCGCGCCAAGCGGATGGTCGATGTCGTCGGCACCCGCGCCGCGCTGATCGCCAGCTTCCCGGCGCAAGCTCTCAAGACGAACTGAGCGCGGGCGCGAGGCGCTCCCTCCCACCGCCCGTCATGCTGAACTTGTTTCAGCATCCACCGGGGGGGCCAGGAGTGATCCTCGAGGCTCCTGCGTCGTAGGCACCATTCTTGCCGCCCGAACAGGCCACGCGGCCTGATGGATGCTGAACGAAGTTCAGCATGACGTGGTAGTGGAGCCATCTTTGCTGACGCGGCGGCGTTGCGCAGCAGCCCGGCGGCCGCGCATCGCGGGACCGCCGGGCGCCACCTCATTTCTTCAGGCCGGCAACCAGCCGGTCGATCCACTGGCGATGAAACTCTGCCGCCTCGGGCCCCGGCTGCCACAGCAGTGCCATGTCGAGCGCCGGATCGGTCACCTCGGTCCGCTCGCCGCTGAGGGTCTCGAGCAGGGCGAGGCCGCAGAAGGGAACATAGGCTTCGGCATAGCCGCCCTCATGGACGATCACGAGCTTGTCGCCGCACAGCCGCGCCGCCGCATCGAGCATCTTCTGGGTCAGCACGCGGTAGCTGTCGCTGTGGAGCAGCATACGCGCGAGCGGATCGACGCTGTTGGCATCGAGCCCGCTGGCAACGATGATCAGTTCGGGCTGGAAATCGTCGAGCGCGGGGATGACGATGTCGTCGAACGCCTGGATATAGGCGTCGTGCCCCGCCCCCGCCGGCAGCGGGATGTTGATGTTGAAACCGAGGCCGGCACCCTCGCCGCGATCCTCGCCGCCGCTATAGCCCGGCGGGAAGCAGCGATCCTGGTGGATCGAGATGGTGAGCACATCGGCGCGATCGTAGAAGATCGACTGGGTGCCGTTGCCATGGTGAACGTCCCAGTCGACAACGGCGACCCGCGAAATGCCGTGGCGAGCCTTGGCCGCCTCGATCGCAATCGGGATATTGGCGAGCAGGCAGAAGCCCATCGAGGTGTCGGCGAGGCAGTGATGCCCGGCCGGCCGGCACAGCGCATAGGCATTGTCGACCTTGCCGCTCAGCACGTCGTCGACCGCCGTGATCGCGAGGCCCGCCGACAGCAGCGCGATCTCGAACCCGCCCTTGCTGAACGGTGCGAGGTGGCCGATGTCGCCGCCGCCCGCGTCGCTCACCGCCTTGAAACGGTCGATATAGTCGCGCGGATGGACGCGGCAGACATCCTCGACCGTGGCGGGGGTCGAGTCGTTCATCTGGAGCTTGCGCGTCAGCCCCGACGCGGTGGCCAGGTTGAGCAGGCGCCGCTTGGAATCGGGCGTGTCGGCGCCCGCCGTGCCGTTCGGCGGCTGCACCCAATCGCCGACCGGCAGGAACAGCGCCTGCATCCCGGTTGCGTGCCAGAAGGTCCGTTCGTCGGTGTAGAAGCCGGTGCGCGACATGGTCTCTCTTTCGTGCTGGATCAATTGGCGGTCAGTGGGGGCGGATTGGCCGCATCATAGACGAGTTCGCCGTCGATGAAGGTCATGCGGACCTTGGTCGAGTGGATGTCGGTGACCGGCACCTTGAACGGGTTCGTCTCGGTGACGATGATGTCGGCGTGCATGCCCGGCTCGATCGAGCCGACCCTGTCGCGGTCGCCCATCACCGCCGCTGCATTGCTGGTGTACATGCGGATAGCGTCGTCGAGGGTGACGCGCTCGTCGGGGGCGATCACCTTGTCGCCGCCGCCCGGCTTCTGGCGAGTGACCATCGTCTCGATCGCGATCCAAGGGCTGACCGAGGGAACGACCGACCAGTCCGAGCCGACGATGATGTTGGCGCCGCTTGCCAGCGCATCCTTGATCGGGATGAAGCGCTTCATCATCTCGTCGCCGACGGCGTTGCGGACGTCGACATCGGTGATCTGGCTCGGATACCAGATATAGGGAGAGAACTCCCAGGTCAGGTGCAGCGCCAGCGCGCGCGGGATTTCGGCCAGATCGACGAAGGTGCTGTGGCCGATCTCATGCGCCGATCCGCCCCAGCCATTGACCTTGCGGGCATGTTCGACCGCTTCGATCGCCGAGCGGACGGCTCCGTCGCCGACCGCGTGGAACTTCACGTGCAGGCCCATACGGTCGAACTGCGCCACGCCGTCGTTCAGAGCGGGCTGCGCGATCATCAACATGCCCGTCTTGTGCGGATCGCTGTGATAGGGCCGCAACATCGCGGCGGTCAGGCTCTCGGTCGGCACGCCGTCCATGAAGATCTTGACGCAGTCGGTCTTGAAGCGCGGCTGCGCATAATCGGCGCGGGTGCGGATCAGCCGCTCGCCGTCGGCGTCGCCGGGCGACCAGACGATGCACCCGCGGGCGCGCTGCTTGATCGTGCCGTCGGCGGACAGGGTGGACAGCGTGCGGACATTGTTCGTGCGCACCGACGCATCGGTGAACGACGTGATGCCGAAGGACAGCATCTGCCGCGTCGACAGGGTCAGCGCCTTGCGCTTGAGGTCGTCGGACGGCTCGGGCATCGCCTTTTCGACCAGATCGGATGCGGTTTCGCGGAACAGCCCGTTCGGCTCGCCCTTCGCGTCGCGCTCGATGATGCCACCGGCCGGATCGCGGGTATCGCGGGTGATGCCGGCCGCTTCGATCGCCTTCGAATTGGCCCAGAGGCTATGATGCGCCTCGTCGGATAGCAGCACCGGACTGTTCGGCGCGACCTTGTCGAGGAAGGCCCGGTTCTGCTGTCCCTTTGCAAAGGAACCGGCCGACCAGTTGCCGCCGACGATCCAGGCGCCCGGCTCGGCCGTCTTCGCGCATTGCTTGATCCGCGCAGCGATCACCGCCGGCTTGGCGCCGTAAGGAAAGCCGCACGCGAACTGCTCGAGCCCGGCGAACTGGGTGTGGACATGCATGTCGTGCAGGCCGGGAAACACCGCCGCGCCCTTCAGGTCGACGATCTTCGACGCGCTGCCCCGATAGGGATCGGTCGCCTGGGAATTCCCAACCGCGACGATCACGCCGTCGCGGATCGCCAGCGCCTCGGCCCATCCTGTCGGCGTATAGACCTGCCCGTTGAGCAGGATCATATCGGCCGGCGGCTCCGCCAGCGCCGCACCGGCGAGGAGAAGCGCAGCGAGCGCCGCCATCTTCGTTGCCCTGTGAATGCCCATCTCCCTTGTCATTCGGCGATCAGCACCGGCGGGTTGGCCGCGTCGTAGACGCGCTCCCCGTCGATGAAGGTCATGCGGACCTTGGTCTCGTGGATCTCGGTGACGGGCACCTTGAACGGGTTCCGGTCGACGACGATGATGTCGGCGCGCATGCCGGGCTCGATCGAGCCGACCATGTCGCGGTCGCCCATCAGCTTCGCGCCATTTTCGGTGAAGATGCGGATCGCCTGGTCGACGGTTACGCGCTCGCCGGGACCGATGCTGTCGGTGCCGCCGCCGGGCGACTGGCGCGTCACCATCGTCTCGATCGCCAGCCAGGGATTGACCAGAGGCACGACCGGCCAGTCCGAGCCGGCGACGACATTGGCGCCGCTGTCGACTCCTTCCTTGATCGGGGTGAAGCGCTCCAGCATTTCGTCGCCCACCGCGCGGCGGACGTCGACCGAGACGATCGGCGTCGGATACCAGATATAGGGCGAGAATTCCCAGGTCATGCCCAGCGGTCTGACCCTGGCGACGTCCGCACGATCGACGAAGCTGTTGTGCGCGACTTCGTGCGCCGACCCGCCCCATCCATTGGTCTTGCGCGCATAGTCGACCGCGTCGATCGCGGCGCGCACCGAGCCGTCGCCGGCGGCGTGGAACTTCATGTGCAGGCCCATGCGGTCGAACCGCGCCGCCGCGTCGTTCAACGCCGGCTGCGGCACCATCAATATACCCTTGGCCTTGGGGTCGTCGGCGGTCGTGCCGGGATAGGGGTGGACCATCGCCGCCGTGTGGCTTTCGGTCGGCACGCCATCGAGCAGGAACTTGACGCAGTCGGGCTTGAAGCGCGGCTTGGCATAGGCGGCACGGGTCTCGATCAGCCGCTCGGCGTCCCTGTCGCCGGGCGCCCACAGCACGCAGCCGCGCACGCGCTGTTTGATCACGCCTTCGCCCGACAGGTCGGACATCGTCTTCATGTTGTTGGTGGCCACCAGCGCATCGGTAAAGGAGGTGATCCCCTGTGCCAGCATCTGGCGGGCCGCGAGCGAAACCGCTTTGCGCTTGAGGTCGTCGGTCGGTTCGGGGAGCACGCGCTGTGCAAGGAAAGACGCATACTCGCGTAGAACGCCGGTCGGGTTGCCCTTCGCATCGCGCTCGATCACCCCGCCGGCGGGATTCTTCGTCTCGCGGGTGATCCCAGCCAGTGCGAGCGCCTTCGAATTGACCCAGCTGCTGTGATGCGATTCATCGCTCAGCAGCACCGGATTGTTCGGCGAAACCTTGTCGAGAAAGGCGGCGGTCTGCTGCCCCTTGGCGAACACCGCGCCGACCCAGTTGCCGCCGACGATCCAGTCGCCAGGCTTGGCCTTGTCCGCGCATTGCTTGATCCGCGCGGCGATCTCGGCCGGCTTCGCGCCATAGGCGAAACCGCAGGTGAATTGCTGCAGCCCCGCCATCTGAACATGGACGTGCATGTCGTGCAGGCCGGGGAGCAGAGTCGCCCCCTTCAGGTCGACCAGCTTCGACGCACCGCCCTTGAACCGATCGACGGCCTGCGCATCGCCCACCGCGACGATCAGCCCGTCGCGCACCGCGACCGCCTCCGCCCAGCCGCCGGGCGTGTAGACCTGACCGTTGAGGAAGATCGTATCGGCCGGCCTCTCCGCCGCATAGGCGCCAGCCGCCGCGAGCATGAGCGCTCCGCCCACCATCCATTTCGCCATCGTCCGCATCGTCTCTTCCCCCTTCAGGATCACAATGTCGCCAATTCCTCGGTCTCGGCCTTCAGATCGCGCAGATAGGCTTCGAGTTCGGTCTTGCGTGTGGGCAGCAACGCCTTGCCGGCGGGCGACAGCACCCGTGCCGGCACGGCGGCGAGATTGGCCTCGAGCATCTTCACGACATCGGGCCCGTCGGGCTTGCCACCCTGCGGATCGGCCAGCGCCATCACCCGCGCGACACCGACCGCACCGAGCCAGTCGAGCGCATCGGCATCATGCAGATAGAGCGCCTCTCGCGTCTTCGGCTCGCGGTCGAACATATGCGTGCGGATCGCAGCGCGGACCGCATCGATCTTGCGCTCGGGAAAGCCGCTACCCTTCAGGATCGTATCGACCATGTCGGCCGCGCGGTCGGCATGGTCGATATCCTTCACCGCCCATTTCGGGAAGGCCGCCATGTCGTGGAGATAGGCCGCCGCGAACAGAACATCGTCGTCGAGCACGACGCCGTCGGCGCGCGCCATCTGCTGCGCCAGGACATAGTCGCGAACGCTGTGCGAATAGCCCCAGGCCGGGTTGCGGAACTCGCCCGCGGCGAGTTCACGCACCTTCGCGCGCCAGCCCGCTTCGGCCTTGTGGCCGACGGCGGACGAGCGCCCGGGGACATGCTCCATCGCGCTGTACTTCAGGAAGAAGTCGGCCTGCTTGTAGCCCGGATAGAGCGCGACCATCTTGCGCATCGCCTCCTCGGGCGTGGCGGATGCGGCGGTGACCTTCAGGAAGTCGTCGATGTAGCGCACCGACGGGTCGACAATGCGCATGTCACTAGGGTCGCCGTGCCCCGGATAGACGACCGGGTTCAGCGTCGCATAGCGCGCCTTGATCTTCACCAATTCGGCGCGCCAGTTCAGCAGGTCTTCGCGGCTGATGTCGTCGCCCATCCAGAAATGGACGCCGTTATAGCCGAAGTCCGACAGGAACAGCGCGTTGAGGTCGGGGCTGTAGACGGTGGTGATATAGGGCGCCTCGGCGCGCATATGATCGGTGTCGAGTTCGAGCGTGCCGCCGCCGACCATCTCCAGCTTCGGCGACGCCAGCACCTCGATATTTCGCTCATAGTCGAAGCCGTCCGGATGCTCCGCGGTCTTCGGTTTCAGCGCGGGGTCGAGCGGTGGTTCGGCCCCCGTCTCGCCGCCGCTGTCCATGTACATGGCGTAGCGCTTGATGTCGGCCTTGATGTCCTCGTTCGCGACGACGATGCGCGCCGCGGGGAAGGCTTCGCGGAACACCGCCATGCCGGTGAAATGATCGGTGTGCCCATGGCTGATCAGGATGTGGGTCAGCGGCAGCTTCATCGTCTTGATGACGGCCACCAGCTTGCGCGCCTCGGCCGCCTTGCGCTGCACGTCCATCACCACCAACGAGCGGCCGTTCGAAAATATGAACGAGTTCACGGTGGCGAAATCGCCCTTGTAGACCGTAACGCCGAGCGTGTGGCGCGCCTGTACCGACGGCGGCGCGGCGGGAAGCGCGACCGGCGCCCCCGCCATGGCGATCAGCAGGGCGACCGCGCCGCTGCGAAGCGTGGCGCGTGCGACCCTGCCCCGGCTCATTTGCGCGCGCCCTCGCCGCGGTCGAACACGACCGCACCGTCGATATAGGTTTGCTGCACCTTGATCGTATGGATCTCGGTCGCAGGAATCTTGAAGGGGTTCTTGTCGATGACGATGAAGTCGGCGCGCTTGCCGGTCTCGATCGATCCGAGCTCCTTGTCGAGACCCATGCGGACCGTGGCGTTGATCGTGAACATGCGGATCGCCTGGTCGATCGTGATCGCCTCGGCCGGACCGAAGCTCTTCGCGCTGCCACCAACATTCTGGCGGGTGATCGCAGTCTCGATGCCCAGCCAGGGATCGGGTTGGGGGATCACGGCCCAGTCGGATCCGGCGATGACCAGAGCGCCCGAGGCGAAGCCCTCCTTGATCGGCCAGACCCGCTCGATCCGCTTCGCGCCGACCGCCATGGTGATGTCGTCGTTGATCGGCTGCGGATCCCACAGATAGGGCGAGAATTCGAAAGCGGCGTGCAGCGCCTTGCCGCGCGGCATGTCGGCCGGATCGATGAAGGTCAGATGGCCGACCTGGTGGATCGGCCCCTTCATGCCATTCTGCTTGCGCGCATAGGCGATCGCGTCGAGCGAGGCGCGCACCGCGCCATCGCCGGCGGCGTGGAACAGCACGTTCAGGCCCTTGCGGTCCCAATCGGCCATGCGCGGATTGAGCGCCTCGGGCGTGAAGAGGAGCAGGCCCTTGGCCGGAGCGTTGGGCTGGCCGGCCTCATAGGGCGCGAGCATCGCGCCGGTGTGGCTTTCGGTGGGCACGCCGTCGGCAAACACCTTCACGCAGGTCGGCTTGAACCGGTCACGCGTGTAGGTCGGGATCGCCGCGATCGTCGCGTCGAGTTCGGGGTTCACATGGCCGGCATGGCTATAGGCGATGCAGGCCTGGACATGCTGCTTGAGCTGGCCCTTGTCGGCGAGCGCGGCATAGGCCTCCAGATCGTCGCGGAACGCCATCGCCTCGACATAGCCGGTGATCCCGTAGGACAGCAGCAGGTCGAGATTTTTCTTGAGGCCGGCCTGGGTCTTCTCGGCGGGCTGACGCGGAACGAGCTTGAGCACAAGATCGCCCGCGGTCTCGCGCAATATGCCCGTGGGCACGCCCGCGGCGTCGCGTTCGATGATGCCGCCTTCGGGATTGGGCATATCTTTCGTGATGCCCGCCAGCGTCAGGGCACGGCTGTTCACCCACAGGCTATGCCCGCTGACATCGAACAGCATCGCCGGACCGTCGGGCGTTACGCTGTCGAGGGTTGCAGCGGTGATCGGCGTTCCGGTCAGCACCGACGACTGCCACTGGCCGCCGGTCACCCACTCGCCCTTGGCGCTGCCCTTGGCGCAGTCGGCAACGGCGGCAAGAAATTCTTTTGGGGCGAGATCGGGCGAGATGCGGCAGCTGCCCTCTCCGCCCTTCGCCTGCAATACGGGATGGACGTGCATGTCGTAGAGGCCGGGCAACACGGTACGGCTGGCCAGATCGACCTCCTGCGCGCCCTTCGCGGCCCCACCTATCTTGGCGCGGACGTCGGCATCGCTTCCGATCGCGACGATTCGGCCGTCGCGCACCGCGAAGGCGGTCTTCCAGCCGGTCGGCGTATAGACCTGTCCGTTGCTGTAGATCGTCGTCGGCGATGCGGCATGCGCCGCCGTCATCAGTCCGGCCAGAGCGGCCGCCGTCATCATTCGCCGAATTCCGTTGGGAATCCCTGCCGAGCCCGAAACCATCATCGTCTCCCTTTATCGTCGGGAAGAGCCGCGGCCGATCTTCGCCGGCCGCGGCTCCACTCCTGCTTGCGCCTGGTTAGAAGCGGTAGGCGATCGTCGCGCCGAAGGTGCGCGGACGGACGACGTACGACTTGTAGACCGTCGCATTGTTGTTGTCGCGCGCACGACGGCCCTGCCAGACGGCCTGGTCGAGCAGGTTGTTGACGAACAGCGACATGTCGATGCCGTTGATCTTGTAGCCGGTGCGCATCGACAGCGCCTTGAGCGCGGGCGCGTTGCTCAGGGTCGGGTCCGAACCGCCATTGCGCGGGTCGATGCCCGGGGTCAGGCTCGACTGGCGCGAACGATAGTCGAAGTCGGCACGGATGTAGGCGTCATGACGCTCGCGCAGCGACAGGTCGTACTGCCCGTGCACCGATACCGTCCACGGCGGCGAGGTGACATGGTTGCCCTTGGTCACCAGCGGCACCGTGGCGGCGGGGCCGCCGAAGAAGGTGTCGCGGAACTTGGCGTTGGTGTAGCCGATTTCCGCCTGGACGGTGAAATCGTCGGTCATGCGATAGTCGAGTTGCAGATCGAAGCCGCGGCTGCGCGCCGTGCCGAGGTTGCCGGTGAACTGGAAGCCGCAGCCGCCCAGGCCGACCACCTGCTGGATGTTCTTCCAGTCGATCTGGTAGACGCTGCCCTGCGCGCCGAAGCGGCCGGTCCGCGCCTTCAGGCCGACCTCGTAGCTCCACACCGAGTCCGACTTGTAGGTCTGCGGCCGTCCGTTCGGATAGCCGAGCGCATCGAGATCGCTCGCCTGGCAGGGCGAACCGACCTGCGGGTTGTAGCCGCCTGGACGGAAGCCCTTCGACGCCGAGGCGTAGACGAGCGTGGTCGGGGTGGCCTGGAATTCCACGCCGAACTTCGGGGTCAGCGGCTTTTCCTTCTGACGGCCGACATCGGTCACCGCCGGACCGACGACGGGCCCCTGCGCGAAGGACTCGATGTTGAACTTGGTCTGGCCGTAGCGCAGGCCGACAGTCAGCGTCAGCCGGTCGACCGGCTTGAAGTTGACCTGGCCGAAGGCCGCGATCTGCTCGTCTTCCGACCGGGTGGTCTGGTCATAGATCAGGCGGCCGTTGACGAGCGGTGGGAAGATCCCCGCGAGAAACGGCGCGTACTGAAACAGGAAGGGATCATCGACGATCTGGAGCGAGGTCTGCTTCGCCTTCTGGTAGAAACCGCCGAACTGCCAGGTGAGCGCGGAATCGCGGTCCGACGACGCCAGCCGGATTTCGGCGGTGGTGATCTTCTGCGTGTTCTCGAAGTCGCTGAACGCGGACTGGCCCGGCAGCAGCGGCAGGGTGATGCCCGTGAACAGGCTCTGGTCGAACAGCGTGTAGTCCGACCGGAAGTTCTGCTGACGATCGAAATAGGAGCCGATCGCCGTCAGATCGACGCCGCCGAACGAATATTGAACGTTGAGGCTGGGCAGATAGAAGCGATCGCGGCCCGATTCCTGAATGCGGTTGCCACTGAGGAAGCGGCCGCTGTCATAATCCGAGAACTGCTGGTCGGGGACGGCCGGGCTGGAGCGGACATTGTCCCAGCTTTCCGGGCTGTCGTTGGTGTAGACGCGCTGATAGGCCAGCGACGGCGTGATCTTCA
This sequence comes from Pseudomonadota bacterium, assembly GCA_040387595.1. Lineage (GTDB taxonomy): Bacteria > Pseudomonadota > Alphaproteobacteria > Sphingomonadales > Sphingomonadaceae > Rhizorhabdus. The sequence continues at coordinate 7,218 of JAZKDN010000064.1, read as the reverse complement.
GCTCTGGCGTCGGCTCCCAGACGAAGGCGATCTTGCCGACATAGCTGTTTTGGTAGTTCGCATCGTCGGCGACGACGCCCTTGTCCTCGAAACGAACGCGGTCGATATAGCCGCCGTCGCGCCGATAATAGCCGCTGATGCGCACGCCGAGCTTGTCCTGGATCAGCGGGACGCCGATCGCGAGGCCGGCTTCGTAGCTGGGACCGCCGTCTTCGGTCAGCGCGAATTCGGTGCGCGCATAGCCCGACGACTTGCTGGTGCTCGGCTGGGGCGAGATGAAGCGGATCGTGCCGCCTTCCGAACCCGCGCCGAACAGCGTGCCCTGCGGTCCGCGCAGCACTTCGACGCGCTCGAGATCGAAGATCACCGGATAGATGTTGCCGCCGCTATAGCCGAGCGAGCGGATCTGGATCGGAGTATCGTCGATATAGACGCCGGTGGTGGCGGCGCCGGCGGTCGAATTGATGCCGCGGATCGAGATGTTGGTGGTGGTGTTGGTCGCTTCAAGCACGACGCCGGGCGTCTGCCGGATCACGTCGGCGAAGTCCCGGACGCCACGGCTGTCCAGCTTTTCCTGATTAAAGGCGCTTACGCTCAGCGGAACCTTGCTCAGCGATTCGGACTGGCGGGTCGCGGTAACGACGATGTCGCCGCTAAACTGCTCTTCCGCGGGTTGCTCGGTCTGGGCGATGGCGATGGCCGGCAGCATCAGCGCCGCGACGGCGACCGAAGATCTGGTCCATCCGAGAAATGCATGCTTGTTCATATAACCCCCTTCTGTTTGCGTTGGGTGTCCGTCTTCCCTGATCCCCGGGCGCCGCTATGGCGGTCTGCCCGTCGTGCGTAGGGCGGTTGTCCCGCCTCGTTACCGGCGCGAGGTCATTGGTGGATGACCTGCACCGTGGTGAACTCGGCGAGCCCGAGCGTGCCGAACTCGACGCCGATGCCCGACTGCTTGACGCCGCCGAACGGCGCGTCCGGGCGGACCATCGCGTGGCTGTTGATCCAGGCGCTGCCGCATTCGAGCCGGCTGGCGATCGACACCGCCGCATCGATGTCGCTCGACCATACCGAACCGCCCAGGCCGTTCGGATTGTCGTTGGCGCGGGCGACGGCATCCTCGACATCGCTATAGCGGATGATCGGCAAGGCCGGGCCGAACTGCTCCTCGTCGACGATCGCCATGCCTTCCTTCGCATCGGCGAGCAGCGTCACCGGGTAGAAGAGGCCCTCGCCCTCCATCGGTTCCCCGCCGCACAGAATGCGGGCGCCATTGGCCTTGGCGGCATCGACCAGCATCTTGACCCGCTCGAACTGCATCTTGTTCTGAATGGTGCCGAGCTGGCTGTCCTCGGCCATCCCGTCGCCGGTCTTGATGGTGGCGGCATAGGCGACGAGCCGCTCGCACAGCGTGTCGTAGATCGAGTCATGGACATAGAGGCGCTTGATCGCGGCGCAGGTCTGGCCGTTGTTGATGAACGCCCCCCAGAAGATCTTCTCGGCAGCGGTCTCGAGATCGACGTCAGGCAGCACGATCGCCGCGTCGTTGCCGCCGAGTTCCAGCGTCAGTCGCTTCAGCGATTCCGAGGCGCTCGCCATCACATGCTTGCCGGTACGGGTCGATCCGGTGAACACGATCTTGTCGATGCCCGGATGCGAGGAAATGGCGCGGCCGATCTCGTCCGGGCCTGCAACCGCATTGAGGACGCCGGCCGGCAGCGCCTGCTGCAGCAACTCGACCATGCGCAGGGTCGCAATCGGGGTGTAGGGCGACGGCTTCAGGATGACGGTGTTGCCGGCGCGCAGCGCGGGCATGATGTGCCAGATCGCGATCATCACCGGGAAATTCCACGGGGTGATCGAGGCGACGACGCCGATCGGCTTGCGGTACAACGCAACACGGCCCTGTGCATCGTCCTGGATATATTCGACCGGCAGGTCGAGGCCGGCGGTGAAGCGCGTCCAGGCGGCGGCGCCGCCGACCTCCCATTGCGATCCGAGGCCGCCCATCGGCTTGCCCTGCTCGCGCGTGATCAGTTCGGCGAGTTCGCCGGCATTCGCATCGAGGATGTCGGCCAGCGCATTGATCGTAGCCTTGCGCTCCGCGTCAGGTGTCGCCGCCCAGGCCGGGAAGGCGCGGCGCGCGGCTTCGACGGCTCGGTCGAGATCGGCCGGGGTCCCTGACGGGCAACGTGCGAAGACGCTGCCGTCGGCAGGATTGATGACGTCCAGATGGCTGTCCGTCGGGACCGATTTGCCGTCGATGATCAGAGAATAGGCCTGCGTCATTTTCACCGTCTTTTCTAAATATTATCGCCAACCGGAACGGGCTTCAGGGACGCAGGTCTCCGGTCGCCGAGAGCACGCTGGTCAGCGTGCGGCGCGGACAGAGAATTCAAACGCTAACCCGTAAATGTTCGACTTAAACCTGGATCCCGAGTCGCTTTCGCTGTCGGAGTCCGACCCACTTCCCGCAAACTACCCCATAACAAGGCAGGTTTCGTTCCCTTTGAGCGACCCTTTTCCGGATCGCCCCGACCCCGTTGTTCGATCCTGTATAAAATCGAATTTCTTCGACTATCCGCAAAACGGTGGGGCTTGTCAACAGCGTGAAAAGCATGGAAACGGGGCCATGATCACAACGGTGAAAAGCAGGCCCCCCGTCCGTAAGGCGACTCAGGCCCGTGGCCGGGCCCGCCGGGTCGAACTGCTCGACGCCGCACGGACCATGCTGGGGACCCAGAACCTCGACCAGATCGGAATGATTTCGGTCGCGGAAGCCGCCGGGATACCCGCTTCGTCCGCCTATCATTTCTTTCCGGAGATCGGCGATCTCTGGAAGGAACTGGCACGGACCATAGCGACCGCGCAAACCGCGCTGGATCAGCAACTGCCCCGGACCGAGGAATGGGAAGCGGTGGTCGAGCAGTCGCTGGAAAAGCACCAGCAGGCGTTCAATGCCGATCGCGCGGCACGGCAGCTTATGCTCGGCCCGCACACCGCGCCCGAGATCAAGCATGCCGCCTGCAAGGAGGAATTCCGCTTCGGCACCGCGCTGTGGCAGGCGATGCGCCGGCAGTTCGTGCTGCCGGGCCTTGCCGACTCGCGCGAGCTGTTCTTCAAGGCGCTGCTGATCGCCGACGTCTTCTTCTCATTGTCGGTGGCCGAACAGGACCGGGTCGGCGACGATGCGCTGGCGGAAGCGAAGCTGGCGACGATCGCCTATCTGCGCGCCTATCTGCCGACCCGCCTGGCGCGGGTCGAAGAGGGCGACGAGGTCCCGCCTCTGCCCGCGACCGAAGCCTGGGGGACGCTGGGCCCGGTCGACTGAACGATCTGTCCTTCCGGGGATAAAGTCAGGCTGCTCCCGCTCGCGCCAGGATCGTTTCCGCCTGCTTGAGATGCGGCCGATCGACCATCTTGCCGTCGAGCTTGAGCGCCCCCGCGCCAGGGTGGGCCGCGAACAGCGCAATCACCGCACGGGCATGGGCGATCTCGGCCTCGCTGGGGGTGAAGCCCGCATTGATGACCGCGACCTGCGACGGGTGGATCGCCATCATGCCGGTGAAGCCGTCGCGCCGTCCGCGCGCGACATAGGCGTCCAGCCCGGCGGCGTCGGCGATGTTCGGATAGACCGTCTCGATCGCCGCGACGCCGGCGGCATGCGCGCCGAACAGGGTGAGCGCGCGGACCATTTCGTAAGGCTGGGTGTAGCTGCCGTCGGGGTTGCGCGACGTCGCGGCGCCGATCGCCGCGGGCAGATCCTCGGCGCCCCAGGTCAGGCCGGCGACATGATCCGCAACCTCACCATAGCTGCCCAGGCCGAACACCGCCGAGGCGGTCTCGGTCGCGATCGGCAGGATCGGCGGACACTCGCGGCCCGCGATCTCGACAAGTTGCCAGATCGACGCCGCGCCGACCGACTTCGGCAGCACGAGCCCGTCGGGCCGCGCGGCGAGGACGGCATCGAGATCGGCGCGGATATGCTCCGAATCGAGCGGGTTGATGCGGACGAAGCTGCGCACCGACCGCTCCCCGCCGAGCCATTCGACGATCGCGGCGCGCGCCGCCGGCTTGTTCTCCGGCGAGACCGAATCTTCGAGATCGAGGATCAGCGCGTCGGCCCCGCTCGCCGCGGCCTTGGGAAAGCGCTCGGGCCTGTCGCCCGGCACGAAGAGCAGCGATCGGATCGTCATCCCCTCCGCCTAGCGACGAGCGGCCCCGATTGGCAAGCCGCGACCGCATGGCCTCCGCAGAGCAGCACCAGACCCGGCCGCTCATATATGCCGTCATGCTGAACGTGTTTCAGCATCCACTGAGACAGGGAGCGATTCTTCAGGACGAGCTTCGATGCTCGCATGCCAATCTGCTGGTTGGCTCAGGTGGCTGAGTGGATGCTGAAACGAGTTCAGCATGACTGTGGGAGTAAGAACGGGGTCTAACCCCTAGCGCAGCGCCGCGTTGATCTTGTCGAGCGCCGCCGCAGACGGCACCAGTTCGGCGTCAGACAGCGCGTTAAGCGGGCGTTTCACGGTATCCAGCGCGTCGTGCAAATCCTCCGCCTCCTGTTCGAAATAGAGCAGGCCGGTAACGATCTCGCCCGCCGCATGCGCGTGCTGGAGGTAGGAGATCGCGCCGGCATGATCGGTCGGGTCATAATCCTCGGCGACCTTGCGCAGCAGCAGTACCGACCCGTCATGCTGGGTCACCTCGGTCAGCGCCCCGGGCTCGTAATTCGCCCTCACCGCCCCGCGCGACATCAGCACGTCGAGCCGGTTCACCGCCTCGTTATGCTCGCGCACCCAATCGAAGCTCTTGGTCGACCCCTTGTGGTTGTTGAAGGCGATGCACGGGCTGAGAACGTCGATGAACGCCGCGCCCTTGTGGGTCAGCGCGGCCTTGATCAGCGGCACCAGCTGGTCCTTGTCACCCGAGAAGCTGCGGCCGACGAAGGTGGCGCCGAGCTGGAGCGCGAGGCCGACCAGATCGATCCCGCTGTCCGAATTGACCACGCCCTTCTTCGACTTGCTGCCCTTGTCGGCGGTCGCCGAAAACTGCCCCTTGGTGAGCCCGTAGACGCCGTTATTTTCGACGATATAGGCCATGTTGACCCCGCGCCGCATCGCATGGGCGAACTGGCCGAGGCCGATCGACGCGCTGTCCCCGTCGCCCGACACGCCGAGGTAGATCAGGTCGCGATTGGCGAGATTGGCGCCGGTCAGCACCGACGGCATGCGGCCATGGACGGTGTTGAAGCCGTGGCTGGCGCCGAGGAAATAGTCGGGCGTCTTCGACGAACAGCCGATCCCCGACAGCTTGGCCAGACGGTGCGGCTCGAGGTCGATCTCGAAACAGGCTTGGACGATCGCGGCGCTGATCGAGTCGTGGCCGCAGCCCGCACACAGGGTCGAGACCTTCCCCTCATAGTCGCGCCGGGTGAAGCCCAGCGCGTTGTGCTTGAGCGACGGATGATGGAATTGCGGTTTGGCGATATAGGTCATTTCACCATCTCCCCGGCGGACGTGCGCTGGGCGAGGCCCATGCCGTCCGCAAGTGCGGTCCGGATGAAGCGCGCCGTGATCGGCGAGCCGTCATAGTTGAGCACCTTGACCAGCCGGGCCGGATCGACCCCGCCCTCGTTGATCAGCAGCGCGCGGAGCTGCGCATCGCGGTTCTGCTCGACGACGAACACCAGTTCATGCGCGGCGATGAACTCGAAGATCTCGCCGAGGAAGGGGAAGCCCCGAATCCGCATCGCATTCACCGCGACGCCGTCGGCTTCCAGCCCCGCCAGCGCCTCGTCCATCGCCGGGCTGGTCGATCCGTAGTAGATCACGCCGTAGCTGGTCTGCCGCGCTGCGCGCCGCACGATCGGCGGCGGCACCAGCGCCTTGGCGGTCTCGAACTTGCGCAGCAGCCGTTCCATATTGTCGACGTAAACGGCTCCCTCCTCGCTGTAGCGCGCATAGGGATCGCGCGAGGTACCGCGGGTGAAATAGGCGCCCTTCGACGGGTGGGTGGCGGGCAGCGTCCGCCACGGAATGCCGTCACCGTCGACATCCTTGTACCGTCCGAAATCGGCGCCCGCCTCCAGCATCGCCGCGGTCATCACCTTGCCGCGATCGAGGCTGCGATGCTCGTCCCAGGCGAAGGGTTCGATCAGCCACTCGTTCATGCCCATGTCGAGATCGAGCATGACGAAGACCATCGTCTGCAACCGGTCCGCCAGGTCGAAGGCGAGCGCACCGAACTCGAAGCATTCGTTCGGTCCCTCGGGCAACAGCAGGACATGCTTGGTGTCCCCATGGCTGGCATAGGCGGCCGAGAGGATGTCCGACTGCTGGGTGCGGGTCGGCATGCCAGTGGACGGCCCGCCGCGCTGCACGTCGAAGATCACGCCGGGAATCTCGGCGAAATAGCTCAGGCCGATGAACTCCTGCATGAGCGAGATGCCGGGGCCCGAGGTACAGGTGAAGGCGCGCGCGCCGTTCCAGCCGGCGCCGGTGACCATGCCGATCGAGGCGATCTCGTCCTCCGCCTGGACGATCGCATAGCGCGCTTCGCCCGTGTCGGGATCGTGCCGCAGCTTGGCGCAATAGGCGGTGAACGCCTCGGCGAGCGATGTCGACGGGGTGATCGGATACCAGGCGCAGACCGTTGCCCCGCCATAGACCGCGCCCAGCCCCGCCGCGGTGTTGCCGTCGACGAAGATCCGGTCGCCCACCGCATCGGCGCGCTGCAGTTGTAGACCCAGCGGTTTCAGATGGTCGCGGGCGTGGTCGAAGCCAATCTGCAACGCCTCGATATTGGCTGGGATCAGCGCGGGCTTGGAAGCATATTCCTCGGCCAGCAGCGCCTCGACCACCGCGCGCTCGATGCCGAGCAGAAAGGTCAGCGCGCCGAGATAGATGATGTTCTTCAGCACCTTGCGCTTCGACGGTTCGGCATAGGCGGCGTTGCACAGAGCGGTCAGCGGGATGCCGACCACGCCAATGTCCTCGCGGAATCTGTCCGACGGCATCGGCTTGGTGCTGTCGTAGAACAGATAGCCGCCGGGCTCGATCTCGGCGACGTCGCGCTCCCAGGTCTGCGGGTTCATCGCGACCATCAGGTCGACCCCGCCGCGCCGGCCGAGCCAGCCATGGCCGCTCACCCGGATCTCGTACCAGGTCGGCAGGCCCTGGATGTTCGACGGGAAGATGTTGCGCGCGCCGACCG
>JAZKDN010000063.1:0-14947 GCA_040387595.1 Pseudomonadota bacterium | reverse complement strand
CCACGAGGGCGCGGCCGGTTCGGCCATAGGCGTTCCGGTGTGCGAACGGAAGGTCGACGGGCGAAGCGGGTGGAGTCCTCCACCCTGCGGGAGGCGTTGGCTCGACCATGTATCACTCCGATCTCATGCGACATCCGGACAGTTGCCCGGCGCTGGTTCTCAACGCCGATTACACGCCACTGAGCTATTATCCGCTGTCCCTCTGGAACTGGCAGACCGCTATCAAGGCGGTTTTTTTGGAGCGGGTCGACATCGTCTCGCACTATGACCGCGAGGTCCGCAGTCCGAATTTCGCGATGAAGCTGCCGTCGGTGATCGCGCTGCGCCAATATGTGAAGCAGTCGGACAACCCCGCCTTCACCCGCTTCAACCTGTTCCTGCGCGACCGCTTCTGCTGCCAATATTGCGGGTCGCTCTCCGATCTCACCTTCGACCATGTCATCCCGCGCGCGCAGGGCGGGCGGACGACCTGGGAGAATGTCTCGACCGCCTGTGCGCCGTGCAACCTGCGCAAGGGCGGCCGCACCCCGCGCCAAGCGAACATGCGCCTGTTCGAAACGCCGCGCCGGCCGACCAGTTGGGAGCTGCAGGAAAACGGCCGGAGCTTCCCGCCGCATTACCTCCACCAGAGCTGGCGCGACTGGCTGTATTGGGACATCGAGCTGGACGCCTGACGCGGCTTTGTCGAGATTAAGCCATCGATTGCGAAAATGGTTAATATCTTGCCGAATTCCCCGTTGCCCCCCGCGCCCGCGCCGCGTAATCCCGCCGCAGGGCTGGGCGCGATCATGGGGATCGCGATGGGGAGCTGCATATGTATTCTTCCGAGGTGCAGATTCGCGGCGGCGAGAATCGCCGCGCCGCAGCTCGCGGGGCCGCCGGTTTCGACACCCGGCTGCGCCTGCCTTCGTCGGCGACCCGCTCGCCCTGTCGAATCATCGATATTTCCTGCAGCGGCGCCCGGTTGCGGCTCTATCAGCAACTCGCGCCCGAAACCTCGATCCGCCTGTCGCTGCCCGGCAAGGGGCTGGTCGATGCGCACATCGTCTGGGCCGACGGCCGCGAGGCGGGCTGCCGCTTCGACCGGCCGCTCGACGATGCGACGGTCATCGTCCTCCAGGCCAGCGCGACCGAGCGCGGGGCCTGAACTTTTTCGCATGACGTCGCCCCGGCGGAGGCCGGGGCCGCCACGAAGAACGAGAAACGGCCGCTGCAGGAGCCTCTTGCGGCCCCGGCCTTCGCCGGGGCGACGATAGTGGCGAGGAGCATTGCCCGGCTCTTGCCGGGGCGGCGATCAGCCTCTGGCAGGTAGCTCGTCGAGGATCAGATGCAGCGCGCCGAGGCAGTCGGCGCCGAGATGCTTCGACCGTTCGGGCGACCAGCCATAGTCGACGTCGGGCAAGTCGTCATTGTCCTTGAACGGCATTTCCAGCGTCGTCGCGACGCAGCCGAAGCGATTGGCGACCTGGTTGGTCGACATCGACAGATTGGCCCGGCCCTTGCCCGCGACCGGATAGCCGTGGCGCGTCTGGAAATCGGGGGTCAGTCGGGCCAGCGTATCGCGAAACGCATGATAGGCGCGGCCCAACTCCTCGGTCCAGTTGGGAATGCCTTCGAAGCCGGCGATGAAGACATGCGGGATCGCCTCGTCGCCGTGGACGTCCATCGCGAAATCGACGCCCGTCGCGTCCATCCGCTTGAGCACATGATAGACTTCGGGGCTCTTCTCCAGGGTCGGATCGTGCCATTCGCGGTTGAGGTTGATGCCCGCCGCATTGGTGCGCAGATGGCCGCGCCGCGATCCGTCCGGGTTCATATTGGGGACGATGTGGAAGGTGGCGCGCCGGCGCAGGCTGCGCGCGACCGGATCATGCGGATCGGTCAGCCGCTCGAGCGCGCCTTCCATCCACCATTCGGCCATGCTCTCACCCGGATGCTGGCGGGCGTAGAGCCACACCTGCTTCGGGCCGTCGCCGATCGTCAACAGGTCGATATCCTGCCCGTCGAGGGTCGCGCCGAGCCGTTCGTGCACGACGCCCGGCGTCGCGGCGATGCGCGCGACCAGATCATGGTGCCGCTCCATCGAATAGGGCGCGAAATAGGCCAGCCAGACGCTGTCGGCATCGGGGGTGATAGCGATCGTCAGCGCACCATCGGCATAGGTCGTCGCCGGCACGCGGCGCCAGACCTGCCGGTCGGTCGAGCAGCAGGCCTGGTAGTTCTTCCAGCCGTCGGGATAGGCGGCGGCACCGGCATTGCCGATCCGCAGGGTGACCGGCACGCCCTTCGCGCCGGTCAGGCGGAAGTGGAACCACTGGTAGAAATCGGACAGGTGATCCCGGTCGATGGCCAGATCGAAATGGGTGCCGTTCTGGCCGGTGACCGAGATGTTGCCGCTGTCGAAGCCGCTCGAGATGCTGATGGTGCTGTCGCTCATTTCACCGTGATAGTCTCGCCCGAGCGGCCGGGGAAGTCCTTGAAAAGCGCCGAGGCGAGGCGCGCCACCGCGGCTTCGGGGTTGGCGGCGGGGCTGTTGTCGCGGGCCACGGTTTCGGCCCGGCCCTCCCAGATCACCGTGCCCTCGGACCGGCGCTTGAGCTGGATCGACAGCTGGGTCAGCACGTCCATCTTCTCGCGAGGCTTGCCGATCGGAAAGCTCATCGATCCGCCGAGACCGACGCTGGTGCCGCCGCCCCAGCCGCCACCGCTGCCGCCGCCCAGGCCGATCGACAGCGACGATCCGCGCGCCTGCCCGGTCGGGCGCCAGCTGCGCCGCACTTCGGTGACGGCAACCAGCTCCGACTTGGTGAGATCGGGGGCGATGCCGAAGCCGAGCCGGTTGAGCTCGCCCTGCACGACGCGCGCATAGCTCTGGAACTCCAGGTCCTTGGCAAGCGTCGGATCGCGGGGCTCGACCGCGACCTGGCCCGGTGCGATCGGCTGGCCGAGATGGAAGCGGGTCACCTGGGTCTGCGGCATCTGCGACGCGCATCCGGCGAGCGCCAGGGCGGTGCCGATCAACAGGGCCTTGGACAGCAGGTTTCGCGTCTTCATCTCATTCTCCCGGGGGATGCTTCGGCATCGAAACGCGTCAGTTACGATTTCGCTGCATGCTTTGTTAGCCCTCAGGTGCCGGGCGCCGACATCCGTCGGCTTGGCTATCCTCGCATAAGCGACTGCGCAGCCAGCGCGGGGCGCTGGCGAGCACGGAGCTCGGGCGCGCGTTCACGCTTGCGGGACATGAATGTCCCGACGCAAGGCTCGTCGTCGGAGGCTGCCAAGGCTCCGCAAGGCCGAACGGCCGCCCGAGCTTATGCGAGGATAGCCAAGCGAGGCGGACGCCTCGCGCCCGGCGCTTGAGGGCTAAACAAACAACCTCCCCTTGACTCCTCCACAGCCAGATCATAGGGGAGCGCCTCGTTTTTCACTATTCCAGCTTAGAAAGCAGGCGCCGACGCCATGAAGATCCGCAACTCGCTCAAGTCCCTGAAGGACCGTCATCGGGATAACCGCGTGATCCGTCGTCGTGGCCGCACCTATGTGATCAACAAGACCAACCGTCGCTTCAAGGCGCGCCAGGGCTGATCACGCCACCTTCGGGTGGGCGCCGCACACGCGCCGTCATCTTCGATGTCGGCAATGTGCTCTACGACTGGAATCTCCGGCAGTTCTTCCAAAAGCTCGTGCCCGCGCACGAGCTTGAACTGTTTCTGCGCGAGGTCGTCACCCTCGACTGGCACAACCAGCACGACGCCGGCCGGCCTTTCGCCGAGACGAGCGCCGAACTGATCGCGCAGTGGCCGCGATTCGCCGAGGCGATCGCCGCCTTCGGCCCCCGATTCTCCGACACCGTCACCGGCCTGCTGCCGGGCATGGGCGCCATCGTCGCCGCCCTCCACGGTCGCGGCGTGCCGCTCTACGCGATCACCAATTTCAGCCAGGAGTTCTGGCCGCCCTTCCGCGCGCAGGAGGCGGCGATCTTCGACCTGTTCGACGACATCCTCGTCTCGGGCGCGGTGAAGCTGGTGAAGCCCGATCCCGCGATCTACGCGCTGGCGCTCGACCGGTTCGGCATCGCCCCCGGCGAATCGCTGTTCGTCGACGACCGCGCCGACAATATCGCGGCGGGCGAGGCGATGGGCATCGCCGGCCACCTCTTCCAGGGCGCCGCACCGCTGCGCGCGGACCTGGAAGCCAGGGGATTGCTGCCCCCCGCAGGATGATTTGCGGAATTTGACTCAGATCAAAGCCGACTCGTCCGACCCGCGCAATGCTGCCTCCACAGACAAGGAGACAGGACATGCTCGGTTTCATCGGCAACCATTTCTTCGTGATCCCCGTCGCAGCCGCGATGCTGTTCATGGCGGTCACCACCTTCGTCAGCATCGAGGATGCGATGCGGAACGACTGAGGTCAGCGATTCCCTTTCGACAGTTTCGGCTGGTCCGAAAACGGCGGCGTTCCGATCCCTCCTCCCGGCCGCCGCCGTATTTTTTATCCTGATCGTCGCGGATGCCGCGCCACGACATCGCGGGGGTAAGGATGGACAGCTACCACCGCTGGATGGAAATCGTCGCCGGCCCCAGCCTGGCGGGCTGCCCCACGCTGTGCGTCCCCGCCGGCTTCGGCCCCGGCGGCCTGCCGAGCGGCATCCAGCTGGTCGGCCCGAACCGGAAGGACCTGGCAGTGCTGCAGGTCGGGCGGGCCTATGAGCAGGTGGCGGGAGATATTCTGGCGAAGCGACCGGCGCTGTTGGGGTGAGGATCGCGAGGGCGGGCGCCGCTTGACGCCGCCTAGCCGAATGATACGGCCGCGATATGTCTGCTGCGATCTACTTCGAACCGGATGCCTTCGTCGTCGAAGGCCGGCAGGTCATGGGCCGCCGCGCAGCGGGCGCCTCGTTCCTGCGCGCGGCAGTGCAGAGCCGGGGGCAGGGGCCCGTCACCGCCTATGTCCGGACGGCAGAGGCGCGAAGCTCCTTCCTGCAAAGCGTCGCGGCGATCGACCCGGCAGCGCCCACGCACTGCATATCGGCCGGGGCGCTCCAGCAACTGGCAAGCTGCGGCCTGCTCTATCGACCCGATCCGATGATCGCCGCCGAAGCCCGGCTGCGCCTGCGGCAGGGCGCGCGCAGCTACAGCCTCTGCGGCATCACCCATACGATCTCGAGCTCGGGCGTGCTCGAAGAGCTCGGCCGCCTGGTCACCGAACCGGTGATGGAGTGGGATGCGCTGATCTGTACGTCCACCGTCGCCAGGGAGGTCGTCCAGGCCTCGATGGATGCCGCCTGGGATCAGGCCCGGTGGCTGACCGGCGCCACGCGTCGACCGCCATCGCTGCAATTGCCGGTGATCCCGCTCGGCGTGCATTGCAGCGACTGGGAACCCGCGCCGCAGAAAAGGGACGATGCGCGCGCCCGGTGGACACTCGCGGAAGACGATGTCGCGCTCCTCTTCGCCGGCCGTCTTTCCTATGCTGGCAAGGCGCATCCCTTCCAGATGTTCGAAGCGATGCAGGCGGTGGCGGCGCGGACGGGCAAGCGAATCGTCCTGCTGATGGCGGGCCAATATTTCCTAAACCATGTCCAGCAGGCGTTCGAACAGGCCGCCCGCGCCCTGTGCCCGGATATCCGCTTCATCCATGTCGATGGTGCCGCGCCGGGCGATTATGCCGCAGCCTTTGCCGCAGCTGATATCTTCCTGTCGCTGGCCGACAGCCATCAGGAGACCTTCGGGATCACCCCGATCGAAGCGATGGCCAGCGGCCTCCCGGTGCTGGTCACCGACTGGAACGGCTATCGCGACACGGTGCGCGACGGCGTTGACGGCTTTCGCATCCCAACTTGGTCGCCAGCGCCCGGCACCGGGGCCAGCCTGTCGGCTTTCTACGAAAGCACCGGCGCCTTCGAGGTCTATTCGGCGCGCGCCAGCGGCGGCGTGTCGATCGAGATGGCCGCGCTGGCCGACCGTCTCGAACGGCTGGTGATCGATGCCGACCTGCGACGCACGTTCGGTGCCGCCGGTCGCGCCCGCGCAGCGGCGGTCTACGACTGGGCGGTGATCTACCGGCACTATCAGGAGCTGTGGGTCGAGCTGGCCGCGCGCCGCACGGCGGCCGCGACGCCAGCGACGACCGCATGGCTGCAGCAGGCCCCTGCCGCTCACCACGCCTTCCCCGATCCATATGAACGCTTCGCCAGCTACACGCCCAACCATATATCGCGCGATACGCCGCTGCGCCGCGGGACCGCCATCGCGGACCATGCCGAGATCGCCGCGCTGGAGATCTTCGCACATCTGCGCTTCTCCCCCGAGCTCGCGACGAAGATTCTGCAGGCAGTGGACCGGGAAGCGGTCACCGTGGGGGACGTAGCCGGGCGCCTCGGCGTCGACCTGGCCACGACGACCGAACTGGTCGCCCGCCTCGCCAAGATGAACCTGCTTATCCTGCAGGCCTGAGCCCGCTGTTACGCCGATAAGCCTTACGCCCCATAGCCCTTCAGCTCATCGCCGGTCAGCCGCACGACATGGATCATATTTGTCGACCCCGGCGTGCCGAACGGCACCCCCGCAACGACGACGATGCGATCGCCGGCATGGGCCAGCTTGTGGCGCAGCGCCATGCGCTTGGCCTTGGCGACCATTTCCTCGAAGTTGGAGACGTCGCGGGTGCGGACCGAGTGGCTGCCCCAGAGCAGGCCGGTGCGGCGCGCGGTGGCGAGCTTCGGGGTCAGCACCAGCAGCGGCACCGAGGGGCGCTCGCGGGCGATGCGGCGGGCGGTCGATCCCGACAGGGTGAAGCAGATGATCAGGCTGGCCGAGACGGTCGAGGCGATCTGGGCGGCGGCCTCGGCCAGCGCGTCGGCGGTGGTCGCGTCGGGGTGGGTCTGGGTGAAGTGCAGGCGCGCGGCATAGCCGGGGTCGCTTTCGACCGAGCGGGCAATCGCGTCCATCATCGCGACGGCTTCCTCGGGCCACTGGCCGCTCGCTGATTCGGCCGACAGCATCACCGCGTCGGCGCCGTCATAGATCGCGGTCGCGACGTCGGACACTTCGGCGCGGGTCGGGCTGGGCGACTGGATCATCGATTCGAGCATCTGGGTCGCGACGACCACCGGACGCCCCATCCGCCGCGCCGCCTCGACGATGCGCTTCTGCATCGGCGGCACCTGCTCGGGCGGCAGTTCGACGCCGAGGTCGCCGCGCGCGACCATCACCGCGTCGGCGATCTCGAGGATCTCGTCGAGCCGCTCGACCGCCGCCGGCTTCTCGATCTTGGCGAGCAGCGCCGCCTTGCCGCCGATCAGCCGGCGCGCCTCGGCGACGTCCTCGGGCCGCTGGACGAAGCTGAGCGCAATCCAGTCGGCGCCCTGTTCGCAGGCGAAGGTCAGGTCGCGGCGGTCCTTCTCGGTCAGCGCTGCCATCGGCACGATCACGTCGGGGACGTTGAGCCCCTTGCTGTTCGACAGCGCGCCGCCGACCTCGACCAGCGTCTCGATCCGGTCGGGATGGACCTCGATCACCCGCAGCACCAGCTTGCCGTCGTCGAGCAGCAGCCGGGTGCCGGGCTTGAGCGCCTCGAAAATCTCGCGGTGGGGCAGTTCGACCCGGCGCAGGTCGCCCGGCGTCGGATCGCGATCGAGGGTGAAGGCCTGGCCGGTCGCCAGCTGGATCGATCCGTCGGCGAATTTGCCGACGCGCAGCTTCGGGCCCTGCAGATCGAACAGGATCGTCGTGGCGCGGCCGAGCTCCTTCTCCATCGCGCGGATCGCCTGGACCAGGGGAATCTTGTCCGCATGGGCGCCGTGGCTCATGTTGATGCGGAAGGCGTCGGCGCCAGCGCGGAACAGCTTGGCGATCATCTCGGGCGACGAACTGGCCGGGCCGAGCGTGACGAGCACGCGCACCTTGCGCAGACGGGGGGGAATCTGGATTTCCACGGATGCGTCCCTGTTCCATCGGATCGAAAGGAGCGCCTCGGGATAGATGGACAGGCCGATATGGCAAGTCCTTCCGTCGCCTTCCTGTCATGGTTGGCCGCATCGCGGGTGCCGCGCCGATTCTCCGTTGAGCGTCCGCCCCGCTGCCTCTACAGCCAGCCGCTTCACGCTATTTCAGGGACTCGCGAATCATGGCCGAAGCCGACACGATCGAAGACAAGGGCAGCATCGCGGCGCAGGAGCTGCGCCTGTTCGTCGAGCGGGTCGAACGGCTCGAGGAAGAGAAGAAGGGCATCGCCGACGACATCAAGGACGTCATGTCCGAGATGAAAGGCCGCGGCTACGACACCAAGATCGTCCGCAAGCTGATCTCGATCCGCAAGAAGAAGAAGGGCGAGCATGAGGAAGAGGCGATGGTCCTCGAAACCTACATGGCCGCTCTGGGGATGATGTAGGATCCCCACGGACCTGACTCCTTCTCCCGCCTTCGCGGGAGAAGGCGGGGATGAGGGTCTGCTTCCTTTTTGCTGAGGCTGCGACATGTGGCGCGCTGCGCAAGAAGAAGACCCTCACCCAACCCTCTCCCATGAAGATGGGAGAGGGCTAGAAATTGACCCTCGTTGCGCATCGGCCTAGGCAACGATCGGCTTGGGCAACGGGCGCGCAGAGCCCGCAAGCGCGAACGCGCGCCCGAGCTCCGTGCTCGCCAGCGCCCCGCGCTGGCTGCGCAGTCGCTTATGCGAGGATAGCCAAGGTCACGAACGTGACCGCCGGCGCTTGAGGGCCTGAATATAATGTCCACCTTCCAGATCGATACCGCCACCAGCCGCGCGACGCCGACGCCGGCACCGATGAAGCGGCTCACCGTACCCGCCATCCGGGCCGCCAAGGGCAAGACCCCGCTGGTGATGCTGACCGCCTATTCGATCCGGATGGCGCAGATCCTCGATCCGCATTGCGACATGCTGCTCGTCGGCGACAGCCTGGGCCAGGTGATCTACGGCCTGCCGTCGAGCGTGCCGGTCAGCCTCGACATGATGATCGCGC
The DNA here is from genome assembly GCA_040387595.1 of Pseudomonadota bacterium. GTDB lineage: Bacteria > Pseudomonadota > Alphaproteobacteria > Sphingomonadales > Sphingomonadaceae > Rhizorhabdus. The sequence goes on along the minus strand of JAZKDN010000063.1, from coordinate 5,961 downwards.
ATGGCGCCGCCGTGGTGCGCGGCAGCTATCACAGCCTCGTCATCGTCGACATGCCGTTCGGCTCCTATGAGGAAAGCCCGGAGCAGGCCTTTCGCTCGGCCGCGCGCGTGCTGAAGGAAACCGGCGCGGCGGCGGTCAAGCTCGAGGGCGGCGAGGCGATGGCCGAGACGATCGCGTTCCTGACGGCGCGCGGCATTCCCGTGGTCGGCCATGTCGGCCTCACCCCGCAGGCGGTCAATGCGCTCGGCGGCTACGGCGCGCGCGGCCGAAGCCAGGAGGAATATGCCAAGCTGATCGGCGACGCCAAGGCGGTCGCCCGGGCCGGCGCCTTCTCGGTGGTGGTCGAGGGCGTGGTCGAACCGCTGGCGATCGAGATGACGAAGGCGATCGACATTCCGACGATCGGCATCGGCGGATCGGCGCAGTGCGACGGCCAGGTGCTGGTGATCGACGACATGCTGGGGATGTTCGACCGCGTGCCGCGCTTCGTGAAGAAATATGAGCAGCTGGCCGAGAAGATCGAGGCGGCGGTCGCGGCCTATGCCGGCGACGTCCGCGAGCGCAGCTTCCCGACGATCGACCAGACCTACCAGCCGAAAAAGTGAGAGCGCCGTTCATCCGCCATATCTGTTGACCATGGCATCCGGCTGCGCGGCTCCCGCCCTGTGCCGAGAGCCTGATCCGCGTCACCGGCGGGAGCGCTTTGCGCTTCCACCGCAAACGATCAGGCTCTAAGAGGGCCGGCGTTTCTAGTTCCGGAGAAAATGCTTGGCCTCCACGCCGCCCACCGAAGAAGCCTTCCTGCGCGAGGTCGACGACGAACTGCGTCGCGACCAGCTCCAGAACATGCTGAAACATTATGGCCGCATCGCGCTGGTCGTGGTGGTGCTCCTGCTGGTCAGTTTCGCGGGCTATCTCTACTGGCGCCAGGCGTCGGAAAAGAAGGCCGAGGCCCAGGGCGAGGAGATGAGCGCGCTGATCGCCGACGTGCAGGCGAGCCGCAAGGGCGAAGCCGCCAAGAAGGTCGACAGACTCGTCGCCGAGGGCGGCAACGGCTACCGGATCGCCGCGCTGCTGACCAAGGCGACGCTCGCCGCCGACGGCGGTGACGCCAAGGCCGCGGTCGCCATCTACAGCGGCATCGTCGCCGACGACGACGTCGCCCAGCCCTACCGCGACATCGCGCTGATCCGGCAGACCCTGCTCGAATATGACAGCCTGAAGCCGGAGCAGGTGATCGAGCGGATGAAGCCGCTTGCGGTCGAGGGCAACGCCTTCTTCGGCACTGCGGGCGAGATGACCGCGATCGCCATGATCCAGTCGAACCGCGCGGCCGAGGGCGGGCGCCTGCTCGCCGCCATCGCCCGCGACAAGACGATGCCCGATACATTGCGGAGCCGCGCCGCGCGCCTCGCGACCAGCCTCGGTGTCGATGTCGACGCCGCCGCGGCCGCTGCCCCCGCTGACAAGGATTGATCGGATGACCCGGAAGTTTCTCGCGCTCACTGCGGCGCTGGCGATGACGACGATGCTTGCCGGCTGCGGCATCTTCGGCGGCGGCGAGGGCAAGAAGCCCAAGACCCCGGTGCTGGGCCAGCGCATCTCGATCCTGACCTCCGAAACCGGCGCTGAAGTCGATCCCACGCTCGAGGTGGTGCCGGTCACGGCGCCGGTCGAGCAGGTCAATCCCGAATGGACCCAGCCCGGCGGCAATGCCGCCAAGGCGATGGGCCATGTCGCGCTGGGACAGCAGCTGGGCGTCGCCTGGGATCGCAAGCTCGCCGGGTCGACCAAGCAGGCCCGGCTCGCCGCGGCCCCGGTGGTCGGCGGCGGCCGCGTCTATGTGGTCGATGTCGATGCCCAGATCCACGCCTTCGACCTGAAGAGCGGCGCTCCGGTCTGGACCGCCACGCTGTCGGACAAGGGCGGCAACAAATCGTCGCTGTTCGGCGGCGGCGTCAGCTACAGCAACGGCAAGGTCTTCGCGTCCAACGGCGTCGGCGATGCCGCCGCCTTCGACGCGGGCACCGGCAGCCAGCTGTGGAAGGTTCGTCCGGGCGGCCCGCTGCGCGGCGCTCCGTCGATCGGCACCGATGCGATCTACGTGATGAGCCAGGACAACCAGCTCTTCGCGCTCAAGGAAGACAATGGCGAGCTGATCTGGACCGCCAGCGGCAGTCTCGAAAACGCCGCCGTGTTCGGCGTCGGCGCCCCGGCGATCGGCCAGGGCACTGTGGTCGCCGGCTTCTCGTCGGGCGAACTGACCGCCTATCGCTACGAAAACGGCCGCGCCGTGTGGCAGGACTCGCTGTCGCGCACCAGCATCACCACCTCGGTCGCCACCCTCGTCGACATTGATGCGTCGCCGGTGATCGACCAGGGCCGGGTCTATGCCGTCGGCCAGGGCGGGCGCATGGTGTCGATGGACATCCTCACCGGCCAGCGCCTGTGGGAACTCAACATCGCCGGCATCGAAACCCCGTGGATCGCGGGCGAATGGCTCTACATCGTCACCGACGACGCCAAGCTGCTGTGCATCGCCCGCGCCAGCGGCCGCATCCGCTGGCAGACCCAGCTGACCCGCTGGAAGAACGCCAAGAAGCGCAGCAAGCCGATCAGCTGGTCGGGCCCGGTGCTGGCCGGCGGCCGCCTGGTCCTGACCAACTCCGACGGCGAGATCGTCAACGTGGCGATCGAGGACGGCAAGGTCGGCACGATCACCAAGCTGGGCGACCCGATCTATGCGGCGCCCGTCGTGGCGGACAGCACCCTGCTGATCCTGACCGACAAGGGACGGTTGGTCGCTTATAGGTGAGCCGCTGACGCGGCTGACCCTCAGGCGCCGGGCGGCCAGCCTCCGCTGGCCTTGGCTATCCTCGCACGAGCTCGGGCGGCCGTTTGGCCTTGCGGGACATGAATGTCCCGACGCCGAGCGCGTCGCCGGTGCCCGACAGGGCTCCGCAAGCGAACACACGCCCGGCGTATGAGGGCTAACAAAAGACTCATATTCCCGCTATGGGGCCCGTCCCATGGCAAACATCCCCACCGTCGCGATCGTCGGTCGTCCTAATGTCGGCAAGTCGACGCTGTTCAACCGTATGGTCGGCAAGAAGCTGGCGCTGGTCGACGACCGGCCCGGCGTCACCCGCGACCGGCGCGAGGGCGACGCGTCCCTGATCGGTCTCGAATTTCGCATTATCGACACCGCCGGCTTCGAAACCGACGACCCCCAGACGCTTCCCGGCCGGATGCGCGCGCAGACCCAGGCCGCGGTCAGCGAGGCCGATGTCGCGCTGTTCATGATCGACGCGCGGGCGGGGCTGACCCCGCTCGACGAGGAGATCGCCCGCTGGCTGCGCAGCGAGGCCACCCCGGTGGTGCTCATCGCCAACAAGGCGGAGGGCAAGGCGACCGAAGGCGGCGTCAACGAAGCCTTCAGCCTCGGCCTCGGCGATCCCATCCCCTTTTCGGCCGAGCATGGCGACGGGCTGGTCGACCTGTTCGAAGCTCTGCTCCCGCTGCTCGAGAACGAGAAGTTCGCGGCCGACGACACCGAAGAGGATGAGGAGAGCGGCCCGCTCAAGCTGGCGATCGTCGGGCGTCCCAACGCCGGCAAGTCGACCCTGATCAACAAGATTCTGGGCGAGCAGCGCCTCATCACCGGCCCCGAAGCGGGCATCACGCGCGATTCGATCGCGATCGACTGGGACTGGAAGGCGCCCGATGGCCAGATCAGGCCGATCCGCCTGATCGACACCGCCGGCATGCGCAAGCGCGCCAAGGTGCAGGACAAGCTCGAAAAGCTGTCGGTCGCCGACGGCCTGCGCGCGATCGACTTCGCCGAGGTCGTCGTTCTGCTGCTCGACGCCACGCTGGGGCTGGAGGCGCAGGACCTGCGCATCGCCGACAAGGTTCTGCAGGAAGGCCGCGCGCTGATCATCGCGCTCAGCAAATGGGATGTCGCGGCCAATCCACCCTCGCTGTTCCAGGGCATCCGCACCGCCCTCGACGAAGGACTGGCGCAGGTGAAGGGTCTGCCGATCATCACCGTTTCCGGCGTCAGCGGCCGCGGTATCGATCAGCTGCTCCAGGTCGCCTATGAGACCCGCGACGCCTGGTCGCTGCGCGTCTCGACCGGCAAGCTCAACCGCTGGTTCGAGAAGGCGATCGAAGCCAATCCGCCGCCCGCCCCCGGCGGCCGGCGAATCAAGCTGCGCTACATCACCCAGGCGCGGAACCGTCCGCCCAGCTTCGTGGTGTTCGGCACCCGGGTCGACCAGCTTCCCGAAAGCTATCGCCGCTATCTGGTCAACGGCATCCGCCGCGACCTCGGCTTCGGCTCGGTGCCGGTGCGGCTGACCGTGCGCGCACCAAGCAACCCGTTCGACTGATGCCGCCGCTGCGGCTCGATGCCCGCGGCATGCGCTGTCCGTGGCCCGTCCTGAGGCTGGCGCGGGCGATGCGCGACGGCACCGAGTCGGTCCTGATCCTCGCCGACGATCCGATCGCGCCGGGCGAGATCGCCGCGCTCGCGGCGGCGCACGGCTGGTCGGTGACGCCGGCGGGTGATTCGGCCGATGATGGTCCGGGCGGAGATGGGCCGGGCTGGGTCGTCAGCAAGGCTGTCACTGGCTAAAGCTGGTTCCGCCAGCGCGGACTCGCAGTTACGGCCACATCCCCGGGGGCCCCAAAAAGCCGGACCATGATTGCTCGCTTCCGGAAAATCCTCGGAAGACATGCCCTTGCGGTAACCTGACGTTTACGAGCCCGCGCCTATGGCTTCAGGATCGACCAGGGGTGCGAACGGGAACGAAATATGGGTCAGGGCGACAACAGCGTGGTGAACTGGACGACGTTCGGTCAGACACGCGAACTGATCGGGGGCGATTTCGGCACGATCCTCGGCTATTATCGCGACGATGCCGCCAAATGCGTCGTCGCGGTCGAACAGGCGTATAAGCTGCGCGATGCCGTCTCGATGGTCCGCCCCGCGCACACGCTGAAGGGCGATTCGCTGCAGTTCGGCGGCGAGGCCCTCGGCCGGCTGGCCGAGCATATCGAAAGCAGCGCCCGCCTCTGCGTCGAACGGCACAGCGCCCCCGACAAGCTGGACGCCGACATCCTCCGCCTGCGCCCGCTGCTGATCGAAACGCTCGCCGCGTTCGAACGCGAACTGGCCCGCAGCCAGATCCGCCGTCCCGTCGCCGCAGGCTTCGGCCGCAAGCAGGGTTGAGGCCGCGGCGGCGAGGCGGGATTTCGTCCCGCCCCGCCCCCTGCTCAGACCGCCTTCAGCTCCAGCTTGCCGTCACCCTCGTCGATGGTCAGCGTCGAGCCGTCGGGGACTTCCCCCCTCAGCAAGGCATCGGCCAGCGGGTCCTGCAGATATTTCTGCACGGCGCGCTTGAGCGGGCGGGCGCCGTAGACCGGATCATAGCCGACCCGGCCGAGCCAGGCGCGGGCGCCGTCGCTCAGCTCCAGCCGGATCTTGCGATCCTTGAGCAGCTTGCCGACCCGGCCGACCTGAATGTCGACGATCGGGCCCATATGCTCGTGGCCGAGCCGGTGGAACAGGATGATCTCGTCGAGCCGATTGAGGAATTCGGGCCGGAAATGGCCGCGGACGACCTCCATCACCTGGTCCTCGACGCTCTCGACATTCTGGTCGTCGGCAAGGTTCGACAGATATTGGCTGCCGAGATTCGAGGTCAGGATGATGATCGTGTTCGAGAAGTCGATCGTGCGGCCCTGCCCGTCGGTCAGCCGCCCGTCGTCGAGCACCTGCAGCAAGATGTTGAACACATCGGCATGGGCCTTCTCGACCTCGTCGAACAGCACGACCTGATAGGGCCGCCGCCGCACCGCCTCGGTCAGCACGCCGCCCTCTTCATAGCCGACATAGCCGGGAGGGGCGCCGATCAGCCGGGCGACGCTGTGCTTCTCCATGAACTCGGACATGTCGAT
>JAZKDN010000062.1:0-14892 GCA_040387595.1 Pseudomonadota bacterium | reverse complement strand
TCCAGCGGCTGTGCAGCACCCAGCGGTGCAGGCAGTACCAGACCAGCGGATAGACGAGCACCGATACGCTGATCGCCGCAAGCGTCGGCAGGATGGCGGCCGGATAGCGGAAATACAGCCCGATCGCGATCGCGGCGCACAGCAGATAGCCCATGATCGCCGGATATTGGAAATAGGCGATCACCAGACCGCGCAGGGTCATGCGGTCGAGATGGTGTTCCTTCGCCCAGAAAGTGGGCCTGATAGCGGACAGCTTCACGCAAAACCTCGAATTCGTACCCAGCCCCGGATAGGGCGACATATGGCACCATGATCTGGATTGGCAATGCGGCGCTTTTGCGACCGCATGGCGTCCAAAGCTATTCCTCGGTCCGGATCAGAACCGTTTCGCCGATCAGCAGGAAGAGGAGGAAGGGCGACCAGGCCGCAAGAAAGGGCGGATAAGCGCCCAGATTTCCCATCGCCAGCGCGAAATTGTCGGCCACGAAATAGGCGAAGCCGAGCGCCATGCCGATCACCGCGCGGATAAACAAATGGCCTGAGCGAGCAAGGCCGAAAGCGGCAACCGCAGCCAGCAACGGCATCAACACCGCCGATAACGGCCCCGAAACCTTGTGCCACAACCCGGCGCGCAAGGGCCCGGTCGGGCGCCCTGCCGCTTCTAGATCGGCAATCGCGGTACGCAGTTGCAGAAACGACTTCGACGCCGGATCGACGTTGGACAGGGTAAAGCGATCCGCCGTCACGCCCTTTGCGAAATCGAAGGCGGGAAGCGGGGTCGTCACGCCCTTGGTGACATCGAACCGGCTCGCGCCGGTGATTCGCCACATTCCAGGCACCTGAACCGCCCGGTCTCCCTTCACGATCGCGATCAGGCGACCGCCGTTCCGATCGTAGATCGTGACGTTGTGAAGCTGCGCCTGCGCGCCGCGACCGCGCACCGCGATCGCATGGATCAGGTCGTCGCCGTCCCGCACCCAGATATTGGGGACGATTCCGCGATCCCGGGGGATCGGGCCATAATCCGCACCCTGCCACGCGGTCAGCGTCGCCGTCGACCGGGCCACGACCCGTTCGTTGAAGGCGAGCGAAACCAGCGCGACGCCGATGCTGGCCACCACCAGCGGGGCCAGGATCTGATGCGCCGAAATGCCCGCGGCCTTCATCGAGATGATCTCGCTGTTCTGGTTCAGCGTGACGAAGGTAATCAGGGTCGCAAGGAGCGAGGCGAAGGGCAGGAAACGGGCGATGATCTGTGGCGTGCGCAGCGTGACATAGACCCAGAGCTGGGTATCGCCATTGCCCGGATAAGCGAGAATATCGCCCGATTCGCCGAGCAGATCGAGCGCCATCAGCACGATCACCAGCGCCGTCAGCACCGCGAGGAAGCGGACGAGGAACATCCGCGCCATGTAGAGAGTCATCGTTCGCGACGCGAAGAAGGAGATGTTCATGCGGGCTCCTTCCGGCGGAAGCGGATCCAGCGGATGACGGTCTTCACCGCCTTGTCGGCGCCGCGTTCGAGCGCGCCGATCGGCTGGCCGCCGGGCACATGCGCGATCGTCCGGTACATCCACCAGACCAGCGCCGCGAAGGCGAGGAAGGGTATCCACAGCGCCAGCAGCGGATCGATCCGCCCCAGCGCCGCGACCGAGGCGGCATATTCGTTGATCTTGTGCTGGGTGACGATCATCACGATCGACAGGAACACGCCCAGCGCCGACGAGGAGCGCTTCGGCGGTATCGCCAGCGCCAGCGCCAGCATCGGCAGCAGGAACATCGTCGCCACTTCGACCAGCCGGAAATGGAATTCCGAGCGGAACTGGGCCTTCTGCTTGGCCGGCGTCGTCGCCTGATGGGCGTTCACCACCAGTTCTGGCATCGTCATTTCGAGATCGCGGCCGCCGCGCTGGCGGAACGCCTCCATCTTCGGCAGGTCGATCGGCAGGTCATGCCCGACGAACTGCAGGACGCGCGGCTCCTTGAACTGCGGCGCATCATGAACAAGCACGCCCTTCTGCAGACGCAGGATGATCGTATCGGGGTCGTCGGTGGCCAGGAACTGGCCATGTTCGGCCGTCACCGCCAGGCTCTTGCCGTCCTTTGTTTCGGTCATCACGAAGATGCCCGAAAGCTCGCGGCCGCCTTCCCGGCTGGTCTCGACCCGAATCGTCATCCGTTTGCCGAGTCGGGTGAATTCACCGACCTTGATCGACGCGCCGAGCGCGCCTGAGCGCAGTTCGAAGCGCAGCCCCTCATAGGCATAGCGCGAATAAGGCTGGATGAAGCCGACTATGGCAAGATTGAGGAGCGCCAGGCCGATGGCGTAATAATAAGGTACCCGCAGCAGGCGGCCGTAGCTCATCCCCACGGCGCGCAGCACGTCGAGCTCTGATGACAAGGCCAGCTTGCGAAACGCCATCAGACAGCCGAGCATCAGGCCGATCGGGATGCCGAGCGACATATATTCCGGGATCAGATTGGCGAGCATCCGCCAGACGACGCTGACCGGCCCGCCTTCCGACACCACGAAATCGAACAGCCGCAGCATCTTGTCGAGCGTCAGCAGCATGGCCGCGATCACCAGCGTCGCGATGAGCGGCGTGGCGATCAGTCGGGCGACGTAGCGGTCGGTAAGCGTGTCAAATCTCAACTTTTCGACGCCCCGTGACCATGTTCTGGCCGCAATCGCAGCCCACCTTCCGACTCATGGGGGCAATGTACCGGCCATGTGTTCGCACAGGGCTATAGCTTCCAGGAGTAGTGAGGTCATGTCGAAACTTGTGGCAAGGATGGTTGGAGTGATGCTTGCGACGGCGATGCCGGTTGCAGCAGGCGCCGCCGTGCTCGGTCCGCAATCGAGCATTTGCGACGGTAGCGGTCCGGCGATGCTGGTTCATATCGAAGGATTCAAGAAGCGCTCGGGCATGCTCCGCGTTCAATCCTACGGCGGCAATCCAAGCCGCTATTTCGAAAAGGGTGCCTGGCTGCGCCGCATCGATGTCGCCGTACCCGCATCGGGTCCGGCCGATATCTGCGTTCCCGTGCCCGCCAATGGAAGTTACGCCGTCTCCGTACGCCATGACATCGACGGGTCTGGAAAGACCGGGATGAACGATGGCGGCGGCATGTCGGGCAATCCCAAGCTCTCGCTGCTGGACGTGGTGTTCAAGCGCAAGCCCGATCCACAGAAGGTACAGGTCAGCGTGCATGGAATTACTCGCGTTCCCGTGACGCTCAATTATGTTCAGGGCGGATCGTTCGGCCCCATCGCCATGGCGGCTCGCTGAGCGTGGCCACCGTAGCGCTCCTCTCCAATCCGCGGTCGACCGGCAATCTGTCGATGCTGCCGCGGATGCGGAGCTTCTGCGCCGCACAGAGCGACATCTTCCATTACGAGGTCGAATCGGTCGAGCAGATCGGTGAGGCGCTGCGCACCATCGCGCGGGTCAATCCGAAGGTCCTGGTCGTCAACGGCGGCGACGGGACGGTCCAGGCGGCGCTGACCGAACTCTATCTCGGCGATTATTTCGACGGAACGCCCCCGCCGGTAGCGGTGCTGCCCAATGGCAAGACCAACCTCATCGCGCTCGATCTCGGCGCGGTCGGTGATCCGATCGCGGCGCTCGAGCGGGTCATGGCCATCGCCCGCAACGGCATCGAAGACCATGTCGTCGTGCGGGAGTTGATCGCTCTGTCGGATGGGACCGATGGTGCCCGTCCGGTGCTGGGGATGTTCCTCGGCGGTGCGGGCCTCGCCGACACGATCCTCTATTGTCGCAACAAGATCTATCCGCTGGGGCTGCCCAACGGGATCAGCCATGTGTTGACCGCGATCGCGGTGCTCGTGACGCTGCTCCTCGGCATTCGCACCGCATTCCTCCCGCCTGCCGCGACACCGCTGAAGGTGTCGATGATGCGGCAGGGCCAGCTTAACGGCCGCTTCTCGCTGCTGATCGTGACGACCCTTCATAAGCTGCTGCTCGGAAGCACCATCGGCGGCTCGGCCGCGACCGGGGCCTTGCAGATGATGGTGGTCGAGCAACGTCCGTTGCCGCTGTTGCGCGCGATCTTCGCCGGCGTGTTCGGTCGGGTCGGCCGCGACCGGATGGACGGCGTCCATTTCGAGCGTGGCGACGAAATCCGGATCGAGGGCGACCGCTCGAGCGTGGTGCTCGACGGCGAGATTTTCCAGGCTGAAGTCGGCCGGCCGATTATCCTGAAGACCACCCCGCCGGTTCCCTTCCTGCGCCTCGCCGCCTGATTCGCGACGATCATGGCGATCGAGACGCTCGTCGCAGCGGAGCTTGACCAGCCGGTCGATCCGCAGGTTGCGGCCATGGCCGCGGCGATCGCCGCCCAATACCGATCGGCGTCGCGCGCCGTACTCTTCTACGGCTCCTGCCTGCGGGAAGCGAACCTCGACGGGCTGATGCTCGATTTCTACCTTATCGTGTCAGATTATGAGGCTGCATTCGGAAAGGGATGGTTCGCCTTCGCGAACCGCCTGCTGCCTCCCAATGTCTTCCCGTTCGAGCATGACGGCCTTGTCGCCAAATATGCGGTGCTGAGCGAAGCCGATTTCACCCGGCTCGCTTCGCCTAAGACCCGCAACGTCTCGGTCTGGGCACGCTTCGCGCAACCGTCACGGCTCGTCTGGACCGCCGACGCGGCCGCCCGGGACGCCAGCATCGCGGCGATCAGCTGCGCGGCCCCCGCCCTGCTCATTGCGGCGCGTCCGATGCTCGCCGACCGGGTCGGCGTCGCCGCGCTGTGGGAAGAGGCTTTCGCCCTGACCTATGGCGCCGAGCTGCGCGCCGAGCGCAAAGGTCGCGCGGGATCGGTGGTGACGGCCGACCCGGGCCGCTATCGCAGCTTCACCGCGCCCGCTCTGGTCGCGGCCGGGCTGGATGCAACGATCAACGGCGATGAGGTGAGCTTCATCGATCCGCTGTCCCCGGCCCAGCGCAGCGCCGGACGCCGAGACTGGGCCCGCCGTCGGCGAGAGGGCAAGGCCCTCACGCTCGCCCGGCTTGCCAAGGCCAGCACCACCTATGCCGGCGGGATCGATTATCTCGCCTGGAAGATCAACCGCCATGCCGGTGCCGCGATCGAAATCCGTCCCTGGCAACGTCGCTGGCCGCTCCTTGGCGCGATCAGCCTGCTCCCGCGACTGCTGGTAAAGGGCGCGGTGAAGTAGGAAGCTGCTGTCTCGGAAACGATAGCCCGGGGCAGATGATCACGCCGCCTGTGATGTCGGCGGCTTGTCCCGGCGATCGATCGCGCGACCGACGGCGTTGCCGAGCGCGGCGATGGTGAACGGTTTGCGGAGCACTTCATGGCTGGCGAAGTCGTCGCTCTGTCCGGCGTCGCCAACATAGCCGGTCACGAACAGCACAGCGATGGCGGGATAATCTCGGCCGATCGCCGCGATCAGTTCGGGGCCGGTCATTCCCGGCATCATGACGTCGGTGAGGACCATGTCGTAACCGCTGCTTTCGGCCAGGACCGCCAGCGCTTCCTCACCCGAGCTGCAGGCCCGGACCATGTGGCCAAGCTCGGTCAGGCCGGCGCGTGTCGACGCCTGGACACGCGGATCATCCTCGACCAGCAGAATGGAGAGAGGACCCTGCTTGGGCCGCGCGACCTTTATCGCATCGGTCGCGCTCCGTTCGGTGGCCGCACCGTGATAGCGCGGCAGATAGAGCGAGATCGTCGTGCCCTTGCCGACCTCCGACTCGACATGGACGTCCCCGTTGGATTGCCGAACGAAGCCGAAAATCTGGCTGAGGCCGAGCCCGGTCCCCTTGCCCACCGGCTTGGTCGTGAAGAACGGCTCGAACGCACGCGCCATCACCTCCGGCGACATGCCGCAGCCGGTATCCGATACGCTGATGCGAACATAGTCCCCGGGCTTGATCGTGCCCGGACCATCGGCGCCGATCGCGACGTCGGCCACCGATATGTCCAGCCTTCCCGCCCCGTCCATCGCATCGCGCGCATTGACGGCGAGGTTGAGGATCGTGTTTTCAAGCTGATGCGTGTCGGCCCAGATCGGCCAGGCAGCATCGGCAGTATCGACATGGACGGTGATTCGCTCGCCGAGCGTCCTGTCGAGCAATACGTTCATCCCCGCGACCAGCCGCGCCGGGAGAATGGCATCGGGCAACAGCGGCTCGGCGCGGGCAAATGACAGCAGGCGCCGGGTCAACGCCGCCGCCCGGTCGGCGCCTTCCATGGCGCCGTCGAGATGAACGCCTGCCTCGGCTGGCCGGTGCGCGATCTTGCGACGGGCCAGATCGAGCCCCCCGACGACCACCGCGAGCATGTTGTTGAAATCATGCGCGATGCCGCCGGTTAGCTGACCGACCGCCTCCATCTTCTGCGCCTGGGCGAGCTGCGCTTCGGCGCGCAGGCGGGTTTCGCTCTCCTCGCGAAGGCGGACATTGGCCTCGCGCAATTCACTCGTTCGTTCGGCGACAGCCGCCTCGAGCTGCATCGCCCGGTCGGATTCGACCTCGGCCTGTTCGTCCGATTGGGCGCGCTGCGCCGCCGCAGCCGCTGCGAGCCACCCGAGCAGGATGGCGAGGCCCATGAGCACGAGACCGAGCACCGACAACAAGGTGGCAAAACCATTGGCCCGCTCGGCGGAGAAGAAAGCGGCTTCGGATCGCTGGCCCAGCCGCTCGCGCTCGTTCGCGGCGATCTTCTCCAAGGTCTTGGCGATCGCTGTGACGTTGGGCGATTCTCCGGCCTGGTTGAACATACCGATCGCGTACCAGCCCTTGCCGACATTGGCGAAGGCGGCAGCGGCGGCGAGTTCCTTATCCCGTCCGGCGGCCAGCTTTTCGAGGTGGTGGACGAGCTTCATCTGCTCGGGCTGGCCGACCACCAGCTTGTCGAGCTGACGCAACTGGCTGATCGAGCGCCGCCACTCGTCATAATAGATGGTGCCCATCCGGCGGTCGGCGCTGACCACATAACGCCCGAGTGCGGCCTCCGATCGGGCCAGCGATGCGTCGAGCGACCGCGTCAGCACCATGATGTCGTAGCTGTGCTGCTCGCGCAGCAGAGCTTCATCGCGCGCGCTGTTCGACCGCGCGACCATCGCGACGACGGCGATCAGCAACCCCAGCGCCGTAAGGGCGAGGATGGCGGCAACCGCAGCACGCTGCGTCGCCGGAGACAGTCCCCGCTTCAAAGCGTTGGGAGAATAGGTCGCCATGCGCCCATTGTATCGCAGCCGCAGCGATGGGCAAAGCCGCCAATCGGACGAACCGTTGGACAGCTCAGGAAATAACGCCTGTCGCGCGCCCGGCGCTCTCGAACATGGCCAGGATCCGGTCGACCTGCTCGTCGGTATGCTCGGCGCACAGCGAACAGCGCAGCAGGAACATGCCCGTGGGCGTGGCCGGGGGACGAGCGGTGTTCACATAAAGCCCCGCTTCCAGCAGGCTCTGCCAAAGCCCGACCGCCTGAGCCATGTCGGTCAGGATCACCGCGATGATCGCCGACTGGGCCGTCTCCGTGCCGAGCTTGTAGCCCATGTCGCGCAACCCCTGGTGAAGGCGGCGCGAGTTTTTCCAGAGATGGGCGCGCTTTTCACCGGCATGCATCAGCTTGCGGATCGAGGCAGCCGCGGTCGCCACCACCGATGGCGGCAGCGAGGCGGTGAAAACATAGGGCCTACAGACGAGGCGAAGCACTTCGAACTTCGGGTGGTTGGAGACACAGAAGCCGCCGACCGTACCCACCGACTTCGAAAAGGTGCCGACGACGAAATCGATATCGTCGGAGACACCCGCTTCTTCGAACACGCCGCGTCCATGCTCGCCGAAGAAGCCCATGCCATGGGCTTCGTCGCACAGGATCATCGCACCATGTTTCTTGGCGACGGCGACCATCTCCTTGAGCGGGGCGATGTCGCCCATCATCGAATAGACGCCCTCGAGCACGACGAGCTTGCCAGCCTCCGGGGGGAGACGGCCCAGCCGCTTGTCCAGGTCCTCGACCGAATTGTGGCGAAAGCGAACGATGTCCGCATTGCCCAGCCAGCAGCCGTCATAGATCGACGCGTGGCTGTCGGCGTCGAGGATGATGTAGTCGCCCTTGCCCGCGATCGTCGAGATCATCCCGAGATTGGCCTGATAGCCGGTCGAGAAGACGATCGCGTGTTCGGTGCCGTAGAACTCCTTGAGCGCGTCCTCGCACTCCCGGTGGCCCTGATAGGTGCCGTTGAGAACACGGCTGCCGGTCGTCCCGGCGCCGAATTCGTCGAGCGCCTTCTTGCCCGCCGCGACGACGTCGGGATCGAAGGTCATGCCCATGTAGTTATAGGTGCCGAGCAGGATCGTCTTCCTGCCGTTGATGATCGCCTCGGTCGGCGAAAGCACCTGCTCCATCACAATCGCATAGGGATCGCGCACGCCAGTGGCGAGCAGCGCCTCGCGCTCGGCGATCAGCGGGTCGAACTTGGAAAAGAGATCGGTTGCCAAGGTCAGCCCCGCAACTTCGCTACGGCGTCGACCAGCTGGCCGACGGTCTCGATTTCGGCCTGCATGTTCATCGTGATAATGATGTCGAACTCATCCTCCACGGCCGCGACGAAATCCATGACCGTCAGGCTGTCCCATTCGAGATCGCCCGCGAAGCTCGTCGCGTCGGACAGGTCGATGCCCTTCTTGTTGAAAGGCTCGATCTGCTCGGCCACACGGGTGAAAATATCTTCTCTGCTGCTCATGCTGCGTCCTTAGAGCGATTTCGAGACGGATGGAAATATCCGCGGGCATGGAAATCGCGGCAAAAAACAATATCGCTGCAATGCGCTTGCCAAGCGATTGCGGCGGCTTCGCGGCAGCGGCGCGGCGATACCCGGAAATGGGGACGGCAGACGCACCCCGGCCGCACAAAGTCTCTTTGCGCCCGCCTGCAGCCATGCCATGAAACTTTCAGGGAAAAGGGGTCCACATGGCAGCAGACGAGACAAGAGCGCCGCCACGGGGGCAGTTCGCGCCGGACGCCGTCCATCTTCTTCGTACCGCCCAGCAAATCCAGTATCAGCTCAGCCAGATGGCCGACCAGAAGGCCAGCATGCTGATGGGCGCCACCTTCGTGATCTTCACGATCACGGTCGGTCAGTTCAAGGCCGGGGGCGCGGGCTCGACCGCGCCGGTCGCCCTGGTCATCCTCGGCGCCGCCGCCTTCCTGTCGGCGCTGCTCGCGGTGATGGCCGTGCTTCCGTCGACCAAGGTGCCACCCCGCGCGAACGGCCCCGCCAACATGCTGTTTTTCGGATCCTTCACCCAGATCAGCGAGGAGGAGTTCGTCCAGTTCGTGCTCGACACGGTGACGGACAGCGACGCGGTCTATGCCGCCTTCGCGCATGACATCTACCAGAACGGCCGGGTGCTCGCGCGAAAGAAGTACCGGCTGCTCGGCTATGCCTATCGAGTCATGATCGCCGGGCTGGTGCTCAGCTTCCTCGCCTTCGTCCTGCATTTCACGACGGGGATAGGCTGAACCGCCACTCCCGGCGGGTCACAGCCAGCCTTGTTCGCGATACCAGTCCGCCGTCGCCTTGAGTCCCTCGGCGCCCCTGGTCTTCGCTTCCCACATCGAGGCGGGCGGTCGCTTCTGCGCCACCCAGTCGGGATGGCAGAAATATCGGACCCGGTCGGGGGTCAGCTTCGCCCGATCGCCCAGCCGGAACCGCTCCGCCGTAGCCGCCAGCCGCAGTGCGAAGCCCGGAACCGGCAGGACAAGCACGCCGGGGCGACCGACGGCGGCGCCGACGAGCTTGCCGAATTCGCGATGGCTGTAGCCGCCTTCGGTGCCGTCATCCGGCTCATATATCTGGTCGATCGCCTCGGGCGCCTCGATCAGGTCGAGCAGCAACCGGGCAAGGTCCTCGGCCTCGATCAGTGAAAGCCGTCCCTTCGGAGGCAGCGGCAATACGCCCTTGCGCTTGGCGATGCGGAAAAGCTCGAGCATCTCGCGGTCGCCGCCGCCATAAATGGCCGGCGGTCGAACGATGGTCCAGTCGAGCGACGACTGAAACACCATCGCCTCCGACGATGCCTTCGACCAGCCATAGTCGGAAAGATCCGGCTCCCGCGCCGACAGCGAGGAGACATGGATGAAACGCCTGACTCCCGAGGCCTCGGCGGCAGTCAGCAAAGACGCCGTGCCGGTCACGTTGGCCGCAAGGAAACCTGCCAGCGACGGCGCATTGATGGCCCCGGCGATGTGGATCACCGCATCCGCACCCTCGCAGAGCTCGGCGAGCTGGCGATGCTGGTCGAGCGTGCCCGTCCGCCACTCGACATTGGGCCGCGGCAGCTGGGGTCGGCGCGCCAGCGCACGGATCTCATGGCCGCGTTCGGCAGCCACCCGCAGCACATGGCCGCCGAGAAAGCCGGTGCCGCCGGTGATGGCCAGAATCACAGCAGCACCATATGGTCGCGGTGGACCAGCGCGGAGCGCGGCGCATAGCCCAGAATCTGCTCCAGCGCATTGCTGCGCCGGCCGACGATCTTCTCGGCATCGGCGGCATCATATTCGATCAGGCCGCGCGCGATGGCGTGGCCGTCCGGGCCGACGATGTCGACGACGTCGCCGCGCGCGAACCGACCCTCGACCCGGACTGCGCCGGCGGCGAGCAGACTGCGCCCCTGCGCCAGCGCGCCGATCGCACCCGCATCGACCTCAATCCGGCCCTTGGCGGTCAAACGTCCGGCAAGCCAGGCCTTGCGAGCGGAGCCCGCCTTTTCGCCGAGGAAGACCGTGCCGCGATGATCGGCATCGAACGCCGCCAGCGGATGGTCGCGCTTGCCGGTGATGATCGCGAGATTCGCGCCCGATCGCTGGGCGATGCGGGCGGCCTCGAGCTTCGAGACCATACCGCCCGATCCCATCCCCGATGCGGAGCCGCTGTCGGCCATCGCCCGGACCCTCGCGTCGACCCGGGCCACTTCGGGCACCAGCTTCGCGGTCGGGTCTCGGTGAGGATTTGCGGTGTAGAGTCCGTCGATGTCGGACAGCAATATTACCCCCTGCGCGTCAGCAGCCTGGCCGATGCGCGCCGCCAGCCGGTCATTGTCGCCGAAGCGGATTTCCTCGGTCGCGACCGAATCATTCTCGTTGATCACGGGCACGACGCCAAGGCTGAGCAGCCGGTGCAAGGTCGACGCCGCATTCAGATAGCGGCGGCGATCCTCGAGATCGTCGAGCGTGACGAGGATCTGTGCGGCGACGAGGCCCTCTGCATGGAGCAGCTCCGCCCAGCAATGCGACAGCGCGATCTGGCCGGTCGCCGCCGCAGCCTGTGCATCCTCGAGGTTCGCCCGGCCACCCTTCGGCAGGGACAACCGGCGCGCGCCGAGCGCGATCGCGCCCGATGAGACCACCGCGATTCGCTGTCCCGCCCGGTGCCGCGCAGCGATATCGGCGACGACACCCTGCAGCCATTCGCGGCGGACTTCGCCGTCGGGATCGACGAGCAGGGCCGATCCGATCTTGACGACCAGGCGAGGACAGGCGGCAGGCGAGAAGCGGGACGCGGCCGGGGTCAGATTGGCGACCATGGCTCGTCATCTCCGTTGGCGGAGACGGCCTTGGGCACCGGCCCCAATATCTCGATCATCTGGTCGAGCACGGGCTCCAGCCCCTCGCCGCTCGCACCCGACAGCCGCATGACCTCGGCGCCGCTGACCTTCGCCAGCTTCTTGGCGAGCTTGTCGAGCGTCTTGGGATCGACAGCATCGATCTTGTTCAAGGCCAGGATTTGCGGCTTATCCGACAAGCCGGCGCCATAGGCATCGAGTTCGCCCTGGACGATCTCATAAGCTCCGACCGGATCGGCCTCGGTGGCATCTACCAGATGCAGCAGCACCCGGCACCGCTCGATATGTCCCAGGAAGCGGTCGCCGATGCCGGCGCCTTCGGCCGCACCCTCGATCAGCCCGGGAATGTCGGCGACGACAAACTCGCGATTCTTGTGGCTTGCCACGCCCAGTTGCGGACGAACGGTGGTGAAGGGATAGGCACCGACCTTCGCCTTCGCGTTCGACACCGCGTTGATGAAGGTCGACTTGCCGGCATTGGGAAGGCCCACCAGACCGCAGTCGGCCAGCAGCTTCAGCCGCAGCCAGACCCACATTTCCTCGGCCGGCCAGCCAGAACCATGCTGGCGCGGCGCACGGTTGGTCGACGTCTTGTAGCTGGCATTGCCGCGTCCACCGTCGCCGCCGCGCAGGAAGACGACCTGCTGGCCGGGCACGGTGAAGTCGGCCAGCACGGTTTCCTTGTCCTCGGACAGCACCTGGGTGCCGATCGGAACCCGAATGACCAGATCGCTGCCGCCGGCGCCGGTCCGGTTGGAGCCCGAGCCACCATGGCCACGCGGCGCCTTGAAATGCTGCGTATAGCGGAAATCGATGAGCGTATTGAGCCCCGGCACTGCTTCGAAGACGATGTCGCCGCCCTTGCCGCCATGTCCGCCATCGGGACCGCCATATTCGATGAACTTCTCACGCCGGAAGCTGACAGCTCCTGGACCACCCGCACCCGAGCGTATGAAAATCTTGGCCTGATCGAGAAAATGCATCGCGCGCCTTTATACGAAATAGCAGCGAAAAGAACCCTCCCACCTATTTCCGAGTCGTGATTCGAGCGAAAGTCGCGTTGCCGCGACTGGCAAGACATCGGGGAGTGGCCAAGGCCTACCAGCCCCGCATGATCCGAAGCTGTTGCGCCAGCGTCGCGCGTGTCGTCTCGCGGGGGACTTCGAGCGCCTTGGCGATCGGGCCGCCGATCATGCCTTCACCCAGCGCCGTCAGCACCAGGATCTGGGTGATCTGGCGCAGCGGAGCGCCGCGATGTTCGCCGAGCTCCTCGACCAGATTGTGGACCGCGTCGAGAATCGGAGCGAGACCGTCCTGCTCTCCCGACAGGATCATCCAGGACATCAGCGCAGCCATGCCCTGTTTCTCGAATGCATCGAAGGTGATGTCGACGATCTCGCGCAGATCGCCCTCGGTCTCCCGAACCCGGACGACCCGCTCACCGATCTCGACCGCAACCCGGCTCACCATCATCTCCGCCATTGCCCGGCGCAGTTCGCCGGCCGATCCGAAATGGTGAAGCACATTGGCATGAGTGCGGTTGATCCGCTTGGCCACCGCCATCAGCGTCACCGCCTGCGGTCCATCGGCGATCAGGATCGCGCGCGCCGCCTCCAGCGCCAGGCGGCGCATCTCTTCGGTCGACAGACGCAGACGGGTATGCGGCATGAAGAAGCCCTGGCCATGATGGCCGAACCCGGACCGGCGCTACGACACGACGACCCTTCCCCCCGACCCAATCGGTGCCGCATAGCACCGCCAAGGTATTGTTTCGCGAAGATTCTTCTGTGCGCGATAGAAGCCGTGCTTGTCAGCGCCAATGGCGGAAGGGCAAGACGATGCGACGTCGCCCTCAGGCGGCGATCGCCTCCTCTCTGTCGTAACCGATGACGTCAGACGGCATCAAGCGACCCCGCGCAAACGCCGGGCGGACGTGATCGATACAAGTCTCGCGCGCATTGCGCGCCCGGCAGAATCGTGTGCTCACCGTTCCTGTTGGCAAAAAGCCGAGCTTTTCGAGCACACGCGCCGACGACGGATTGTCGGCGAAGGGGCCGGCGATCAGGCGGGGCAGGCGCAGGGCACGATCCGCAATATCGACGATCGCCTTGCCGGCCTCGGTCGCGAACCCGAGTCCCCAATAAGGCCGGGCGATCCAATAGCCGAGTTCCACGCCGTTTTCGCATTCGGCCAGGCTGATGCCGCCGATCAGGCGGGGCGCACCATGGGTGCGTGCGAACATCAGGAAATTGGGCAGCGGTCCATGATCGGCTGCCAGAAATGCTTCGGCATCGTCCTGGCCATAAGGCCAAGGAGCCTGGGCAAGTTTGCCGACCACCGAGAAATCACCGATCGCAGCCGCCAGCGCGGACGCGTCTTCTTTCCAGCCCGGACGCAGCAAAAGCCGCGGGGTACGCGCGAACATGCAGAACTTCTCCCTCTCCGCCGCCCCGAGAACGCCTTTGGTCTCAAAAGGTTACACGGCGACGACATTTTTCGAGAGAGACACGAAAAAGGGAGAGGTTTCGACCCTCTCCCTCGTCGGTCCGGCATGCCGGACCGTCGAGTCGCCCTCTGGGCGACCCGAAAATAGGTTCGCCCGATTTACTCGGCGGCTTCGGCCAGCGCGTCGACGCTGACATATTTGCGACCGAGCTTGCCGCTGTGGAACGCGACACGGCCTTCAGCCAGCGCGAACAGCGTGTGATCCTTGCCGATGCCGACATTGCGGCCCGGATAGACCTTGGTGCCGCGCTGGCGAATGATGATGTTTCCGCCGATGACGATTTCGCCACCGAACTTCTTCACGCCAAGGCGGCGGCCTGCCGAATCGCGACCATTGCGCGAAGAGCCGCCTGCTTTCTTATGTGCCATCTCAAACTACTCCGTTGGCTCTTCGATCAGGCTTCGGCGGCTGCCGGCGTTTCCGCCTTGGCCTTCGCCGGTGCCTTATTCGCCTTGGCTTCGCCGCCAATCGACAGGATCTTCAGGATCGTGTGCTGCTGGCGATGGCCATTCCGGCGACGATAATTGTGACGACGGCGCTTCTTGAAGATGATGACCTTGTCGGCCTTCGCCTGGGCGATGATTTCGGCCGAAACGGTCAGTCCCGTGACATCCTTGAGGTCGGCGCCTTCGCCGGCCAGCAGGATGTCGTCGAGCGACACAGTCGAACCCGCGTCACCCGCGATCTTTTCGACGACGATCTTGTCTCCCGCGGCAACGCGATACTGCTTGCCGCCCGTGCGCACGATAGCGAACATGGCCCTCA
>JAZKDN010000061.1:0-12407 GCA_040387595.1 Pseudomonadota bacterium | reverse complement strand
GCCGAGCAGGGCCCGGCCGCCAAGGACGCGATCGCGCAGATCCTGACCAACAGCCGCATGTGCGCCGAGGGGCACCGTCCGATCTGCCAGGACACCGGCATCGTCACCGTCTTCATCAAATGGGGCCAGCAGTGCATGCTGGACAGCGAGAAGAGCCTGCAGGAGGTCGTCGACGAAGGCGTCCGCCGCGCTTATCTCCACCCCGAGAACCGGCTGCGCGCCTCGATCCTCAAGGATCCCGCCTTCAGCCGGGTCAACACCAAGGACAACACGCCCTCGGTGATGAACGTCGAGATGGTGCCGGGGCACCATGTCGAGGTCGCGGTCGCAGCCAAGGGCGGCGGTTCGGAGAATAAGTCGAAGTTCGCGATGCTCAACCCGTCGGAATCGATCGTCGACTGGGTGCTCGATATGATCCCTAAGATGGGCGCCGGCTGGTGCCCGCCGGGCATGCTCGGCATCGGCATCGGCGGCACCGCCGAAAAGGCGATGACGATGGCCAAGGAATCGCTGATGGGCGATATCGACATGGCGCAACTCAAGCTGCGCGGTCCGCAGACCGATATCGAGAAGCTGCGCGTCGAGATCTTCGACAAGGTCAACGCGCTCGGCATCGGCGCGCAGGGCCTGGGCGGCCTGTCGACCATCCTCGACGTCAAGATCCTCGACTATCCGACCCATGCCGCGTCGAAGCCGATCGCGATGATCCCGAACTGCGCGGCGACCCGCCACGCGCACTTCCATCTCGACGGCTCGGGCCCGGCCTATCTCGACCCGCCGAGCCTCGACGAATGGCCGAAGGTCGAATGGGCGCCGTCGAAGGAGTCGATCCGCGTCGACCTGAACAGCCTGACCCCCGAGATCGTGGCGAGCTGGAAGCCGGGCGACCGCCTGCTGCTCAACGGCAAGATGCTCACCGGCCGCGACGCCGCGCACAAGCGTATCCAGGACATGCTGGCGAAGGGCGAACCGCTGCCCGTCGATTTCAAGGGCCGCGTGATCTATTATGTCGGCCCGGTCGATCCGGTCGGCGACGAGGTGGTCGGCCCCGCCGGTCCGACGACCGCGACCCGCATGGACAAGTTCACCGACATGATGCTCGAGCAGACCGGCCTGATCTCGATGGTCGGCAAGGCCGAGCGCGGCCCGGTCGCGATCGAGGCGATCAAGAAGCACAAGGCCGCCTATCTGATGGCGGTCGGCGGGGCCGCCTATCTGGTCGCCCGCGCGATCAAGGGCGCCAAGGTCGTCGGCTTCGCCGATCTCGGCATGGAAGCGATCTACGAGTTCGACGTGAAGGACATGCCGGTGACGGTCGCTGTCGACGCGACCGGCGAGAGCGTCCACCACACCGGACCTCTGGTCTGGCGGGAGAAGATCGCCCGCGAGAAGCTGCTCGAGAGCGCATAACCGATAATGCCGAGGGCCAGGGTACTGGAAGGTCGCGACTTTTCGGTAACCTGGCTCTGCGGAACAACTGCCGCGGGCAGAGCGTCCTGACGGCGTCGTCATGGCGCGGGCAGGAGCGGGAATGATCTGGACTGTTGCGAAGTGGGCCGGCATCGCCGTCGTCGTCATGCTGCTGGTCGGGGCCGGGCTGTGGTTCACCCGGGCGCTCTATCTCGACCGCGTCTATTATACGGGCCCCGCCAGCGCCCATTTCGACGGGCAGCGCTTCTTCAATCCCGACAGGGACGCGAAGCCGGCCGTTCCGTCGAAGGGGTTCGGCGTCTCGCGTATCTGGCAGTCGGCAACTGGACAGCGGCCCAATCGATGGCCGGCCAGCATCGCGGTGTCGCCCGCAAAGCCGCCCGCGCGCGTCGATGGCACGGCGATGCGCGTCACCTGGATCGGCCACGCCACGGTGCTGGTGCAGACCCAGGGGCTCAACATCCTCACCGATCCGATCTGGTCGGACAAGGCGGGCCCGTGGAACCTCGTCGGGCCGACGCGCACCCGCGCACCCGGCGTCCGTTTCGAGGACCTGCCCCGGATCGACCTCGTCCTGGTCAGCCACAACCATTACGACCATCTCGACCTGCCGACGCTCACCCGCCTGTCGCAGCGCGACCGGCCGCTGATCGTCACCAGCCTCGGCAACGACGCGCTGCTCAAGGCCCACGGCATCGATGCGGTGGGGCGCGACTGGGACGGCCGCGTCGCCGTCCGGCCGGGCGTCTCGGTGATCGTCGAGCGGGTCCACCACTGGAGCACGCGCTGGCGCTCCGACTATGACCGGGCGCTGTGGAGCGGCTTCACCGTCGCGCTCCCCGGCGGCAACATCTTCTTCGCGGGCGACACCGGCTGGGGCGACGGCAGCTGGCCGGCGCAGGCGGCACGCCACGGTCCCTTCCGCCTCGCGATCCTGCCGATCGGCGCCTATCACCCGCGCGAGGTCTTCGGCCGCCACCATATCGATCCGGGCCAGTCGGTGGAGGCGTTTCGCATCCTCGGCGCGAAGCGCGCGCTAGGCGTCCATTGGGGCACTTTCCAGCTGACCGACGAAGGCGCCGACGCCCCGCCGATCGAACTGGCCGCGCAGCTGAAGGCGGCCGGGATCGCCCCCGATCGCTTCGTCACCACCGAGCCGGGACAGGCGATCGCCATTCCCTGAGGCCGCAAGGCTGCGCCGGGCAGACGCGCGCGCGCGGCCTGAGCTGGGGCGGCAGCTTCGACGTGCTCGACGCGCTTCTCGCGGGCGAAAGCGGACGCTCCGCATAGGCGTCTCGACGCTCGTTTCCTGCCGACACCGCCGTTCCCACCAAAATGGTGCAGTTTGACACATAGCGGTCTGGAAAAGCCGGTCTGACTGGATCATAACATGAACGGTATCTCATGGGCCGGGGGCGGATTTCATGAATTTGACGAGGATGGCGCTGCCTTTGCTGGCGCTTGCGGTTATGGCTGTGCCTGCACAGGCACAGGAAAAGACGGGGAACAAGCCGGGCTTCGCCCTGGTGCCCGGTACGGCCCGGATCGTGCTCATGCGTCCGTCGGTAAAAGTCGGGGAGCAATCGACAGCCGGATTGTACGAACCCAATGGCGACTGGACCGATCAGGCGAAAGACAATCTCGGACGTGCGATCGCCCAGGCCCAAAATGGCCTTGGCAATGTCGTCGTCGATTATGTCGAACCGTTTGAAGGAAAAGCTGGCAAAGCGGCCGAATATCGGGCGCTGTTCGATGCCGTCGCGACTTCCGTGATCCAATACCAGTTCTTCATGGGGAATCGCCTGCCGACCAAGAAGCGCAAAGACAGCTTCGAATGGACTTTGGGTTCGGGCTTCCGGCAGATGCCAGGGTTGGAGGCGGCCGATTACGCACTCTTCATCGTGACCGAAGACCATTATGGATCGGCGGGCCGGAAAGTGTTTCAGGTCTTTGCGGCTATGGCGGGCGTGGGGATCACGGCTGGCGTCCACAAAGGCTTCGCCGGGCTCGTCGATGTTCGGACCGGTGATCTCGTCTGGTTGAACGCCGATTTGCAGATGGGTGGCGATGTCCGCACAGCAGACGGGGCACAGCGGCGGGTCGCTCAACTGCTCGAAGGCTTTCCCGGACGGCCCGCTGCCGCGACGGCGGCGGTCGTGGTCGCCGAACAGCAGGAACCTGCCGGAGCGAGCATCCCGATCTCTACGGCGGACGCCGTCGCCGCGCTGAACAACTGACATGGCCTTCGCCCGTATCCTGGCCACTTTTCTGCTGGCGGGGCTGGCCCTGTCGGCAGCGCAGGGTCAGCATCTGAGCAAGACACAGATCGTTCAGTTGCCGCCCTTCACGGCCGCCTATGCTCCGCAAGGCGTCGACGAAAAAGGGCTGTGGTCGGGCCTCGACGAAGAGGAGCGGAAATTCCGGGATTCCCAGTTCGTCATCGCCGACCCGGAGCTGAAGGCCTATGTTCGCTCGGTTCTGTGTCGGGTGGTGGGTGACGCGCGGTGCCGAAGCGTCAGGATTTACATCGTTCGCGTGGCCGAATTCAACGCAAGCATGGCGCCGAACGGGATGATGATCGTCCAATCGGGTCTGCTTTTGCGCGCAACGAACGAGGCTGAACTTGCCGCGGTGCTGGGGCACGAGTTCGGACATTTCGAATTGCGTCATTCGCTTACGGGTTTTCAGAGGCGCCGGACAGCAACAGACATCATGGCGTGGACCGCTCTATTGGCGCCCAATACGGGCGGCTTGCAAAACAGCATCGCTGGCTCGATTTTCGCCTTCAATCGTGCGCAGGAAAAGGAAGCCGACATGCACAGCTTCAATTTCCTGGCAGCCTCGCCTTATCCTTCATCTGCAGCCGCCACCATTTGGGAGCGTCTGATGGCCGAGCAGGACGCGACGGCAGAAGGACGAAAGCGAAAGATCAAGCATAGCTACTCTTCGGGCTTCTTCGCCTCGCATCCATCGGAGCTCGCTCGATCGACCTATCTTCGTGAGGCCGCCGGCAAGGTTGCGGACGAAGGTGACCCCGCGATACAGGCCTATCGTGCGGGTATTGCCAAATGGTTGCCGGCGCTTCTGGATGATCAGATCCGGCTCAACGATTTCGGGGGAAGCGAGTATCTGCTGAAATCGCTGGCCGGTGACGACTGGACGCCGGACCTTCTTTACGCGCGGGGCGAACTGTACCGCCAGAGAGGCCATCCTCGCGACCTCGTCTCGGCCGCTCAGTTTTACCGGGAAGCGATAGAGAAGGGGTGTTCCCGCGCCGAGGTCCATCGCGGCCTTGGATTGGCGCTGCTCCGCTCCGGCGATCAGCCGGAAGCCGCGCGGGCCGCACTGCTCCGCTATATTTCCCAGAAACCCGACGCATCCGACGCGACGATGATTGCGTCGCTCATCGCCAGTTAGGAACAGTTCGATGGCAAGGTCTCCGCTCGCTTTAGCCTTTCTGCTCGCGATTGCATCGGCTCCGCTGTTCGCCGGTAACAAGCTGATCGTTGCAGGCTCCAAGGTTCAGGTGGCCAAATCACAGCTTTCGGTGAAGCCCAGCTCTGAGTGGAACAAGCTTGGGCAGAGGCCGGGGCGCAATGCTGAAACCTGGACCCTCGACGGCGATGCGCTCAACGACGTGACATTCTATGGCGGCATTCCCGATGGCAAGACGCTGTTCGCCGAGGCGGATAAGCGGAACAAGCCGTTGCCGCGGGTCTCCGGCACGATGCTGATCACCGACATTCCCGTACTGCTCGAGAACAGCTACCGGATCGCACTCGATACGCCCCTGATGCGGATCGAGGCCATGGAGCCCGCGCCTTTTGCCGGCGCGAAGGGCATCCGGTTCACCTACAGTTTCACGCGGCAGAACGAAGAAGTCCTCCGCCATGGGGAGGGTCGGGCGGCGATCGTGAAGGGCGCTCTCTATATGATCACCTATGAGGCGCCGGCGCTTCATTATTTCGAAAAGACGCTCCCCTCCTTCCGCCAGCTCGCAGACAGCGCCGCCCTGTAAGGCGGTCCTCAGACGGCATCGATCCGCGTCATCGCCGCCGCCTGGCGGATCAGCCCCGGCACGCGGTGGAACAGGCCGGTCAGCGGCCCGGCGATCCACGGCGTCTCGCCCCAGTGCCGGATCATGTTGGCCAGCGCGACCGGGCGATGGGCGCGGCGGGCGAAGTCGGCCTGGTAGGCGATCGACGCCTCGGCGCCGCCCTGCAGGAAGCAATGCGCGGCGCGGGTGCCGCTGGACAGGGCGATGGCGATGCCGTCGCCGGCAAGGCTCGCGATCACCGCCGCCTGGTCGCCTAAACGAAAGATACCATGCTCGCCGCGCCCTGCGCGCCAGCCATAAGGCACGCGCGCGACGGTCGACCAGTCGCCGGTAGCGGTCGCTCCACCGAAGCGTTCGGCGAGCAGCGGCGCCTCTTGCTCCAACTCGGCGATCAGCTGTGCTGGGTGCCCGCCGGCCGCGCGCAGCCGCGACTGCGCGACCGATATGGACAGGTTCACACCGCCGTCTTCCTGCCGCAGCAGGCCCGCATAGCCATGGCGGAAGAGGTGCAACTCGATCATTCCGTCGAGTGCGCGGGCCAGCGCCGCTGACGGTTCGAGCCTCACGCGCAGGCCCAGCGCCGGATCGTGATGGGGCAGGACGGGGCGGTTCGCGCCACGCACCTCATATTTTCCGGTCGCCAGGAACAGCGCGTTGCCGCTGATCGCGCTGTCGTCGCTCAGGTGCAGGCAGCGGCTGTCGGTGTCCACTCGGCGGATCGCGAGGCCGCGTTCGATCGTCGCGCCCGCCTCCGTCGCGCGGTCGAGCAGCACGGTGTCGAGCGTCCGGCGCGACAGGCCGGCGGCGGCGAAAGGCAGGTCCGTCTCGGCGATCCGCAGCCCTGCGATCAACCGGGTCCGGCGGATCGCAGGTGCGCCCAGCGCGACAGGGTCGATGCCGAGGCGCGCGAGCAGCGCGAGCGCGTCGCCGCCGAGAAAGCCGCCGCACACGCTGTCATGGGCCTCGCGGCTGCGCTCGATCACCACCGGCATCGCGCCGCCCCGCGCGAGCAGGATCGCCGCCGCGGCGCCCGCCGGGCCTCCGCCCGCGATCAGTTCAGGCGTTCGACGCATAGCCTGAAGGGGAAGCGGCGCAGCACCCGCGCCTCGGCGCCGAGCCCGGCCTCGGCCAGAAGGGGCCGCCATTCGGCGGGGCGGAAGGCGCGGGCGATCGACAGCTGGCCGTCCTGGCGCACGATCGGGTGCCAGCGCATGATCCGCGCCAGCCAGGGATAGCCGACATAGGCGAGGCGGTGCCGGTGAATGTCGTTGATGTGCCAGCCGCGCGCCGCGCTCGCCTCCATCGTCCGCAGGAAGGTCAGAAGCTGATGGCGCGACATATGGTGGGCGACGAGGCTGCTGACGATCAGGTCGAAGCGCGGGTCGACATGATCGCGATAGTCGCCGGTCAGATAGCGGATGGCGAAGGGGGCGGGGGTTGCCGCCTGCGCGATGGCGGCGCTTCCCGGGTTCAGGTCCACCCCGGTCAGCACCGCCTCGATGCCGCGCTTCTCCGCCCAGCGGGCGATGGCGCGCAGCAGGTCGCCGTCGCCGAAGCCGACATCGAGCAGGGTGAAGCGGCGACGGTCGCCGACCGCGCGGGCGACGAAATCGATCGTCGGGCGCGCGGCGAGGGTCCAGCGGTTGACCGAGGCGAGGTCGGTCAGGACAGCGGCGTACGTCGCGGGGTCGAGATCGAGCGCGTCCATCTGCTCCTCTTCCTGCGCCGGCTGGGCGAGCGACCGCATCAGGCGCTCGTGATCGCGAAGCCCTCGGCGGCGAGGCCGGGGCCGAAGGCGACCGCGATCCCATCGATCGCCGCCGGTTCGGCCATCAGCGTCGCCAGCGCGAAGAGCAGGGTCGAGGAGGACATGTTGCCGTACCGCCGCAGGACGCTCCGCGATGCCTGCAACGCGTCGGGCTCCAGGCCGAAACCATGTTCGACCGCATCGAGGATCGATCGCCCGCCGGCATGGACCGCCCAGGTCGAAATCTCGTCGGCCGATCGGTCGCCGAGGATCGCGCGCCGCAGGTCGGGTGTCTCGAGCGCCTGGGCGATACGGCCAGGAACTTCGCCCGACAGGTGCATGACGAAGCCGCTGTCGCCGATATCCCAGCGGATCAACGCCTCGCTGTCGGGCAGGGTGGCGGCGAAGAAGCGATCGATCGCGATGCCGCCGGGCTCGGCGGTGACCAGCGCGGCCGCCGCGCCGTCGGCGAACTGGAGCTGCGCAAGCAACGATTCGAGCGCGGGCGTCTCCTGCATGTGAAGCGAGCAGAGCTCGACCGTGACGACCAGGATGCGCGCCTGCGGATCCGACCGCGCGATATGGTGCGCGACCCGCAGCGCCGCGACCGCCGCATAGCAACCCATGAACCCGACGAGAGTGCGCTCGATCGAACCGCTGAGGCCCAGCCGCCGTGCGATGATCTGGTCGATTCCCGGCGCGACGAAGCCGGTGCAGCTGGCGACGACGAGGTGGCTGATCCCCTCGATCGACACCCGCTGCGCAAGGTCGGCGACCGCTTTCAGCGCCAGCTCGGGCGCCTCGCGGGCATAGGTCGCCATCCGCGCCGATGTCGGCGGCATCGCGCCGCCGTAGAAGCCGTCGGGATCGATTGGGCCGCCCTCGCTGGTCGGCGACAGCACCGTGAAGCGATGGTCGATCCCGGCGCGTCCGGCCATCCGCGCGAACACGGCCCGCTCGCGCGTCGGCAGTCGGTCGGCGGCCCAGTCGATGAAGGTGCGGTGGATATCGTGATCGGGCACGGCGGTGCCGATCGCATGGATATGAGCAGTCATGACGGCACAACGCTCCGCATGCCCCGCTTGTCCCATGGGTATTGGTGGGAGGCAAGCGATGCTTGCTCTCGAGCGCCAGCGAATCCCTCGGCGCGTCTAACCCGCCTGCTCGATCCCCAGTTCGCCGAGCTTGCGGTACAGCGTCGAACGGCCGATGCGCAGGCGGCGGGCGACTTCGGTCATGCGGCCGCGATAATGGCCGATCGCCATGCGGATCAGGTCGGCCTCGATATCCTCGATCGCGCGGACATGGCCATCGGGTCCGAACAGCGCCACGCTGCCAGCCGGCTGCGCGGTGATGGCGGCGACCGGGGCGTCGTCATTGGCGGCCGGCTGCGGGTTACCATGGGCATTGCGCAGATGCGGGAAGTCGCTCGCGCTGAGGACGCCGCCGCAGCAGAAGATCGCGGCGCGGAACAGGACGTTGTGCAACTGGCGGACATTGCCCGGCCAGTCATAGCCTTCGAGCAGCCGGATCGCCGACGCCTCGATTTCGAGCCGCGCCAGCCCGAGCTGGCCCGCGATCCGTTCGAGCAGATGCCCGGCCAGCGGCGCCAGATCTTCGATGCGATCGCGCAGCGGCGGCAGGGTGACGGGGACGACGGCGAGCCGGTAGAACAGGTCCTCGCGGAAACGGCCGCGCGCGACGTCGTCGGACAGGCGGCGATTGGTCGCGGCGATGACGCGCACCGACACCTGGCGGGGCGTCGCCGCGCCGATCGGCCGGATTTCGCCCGACTGCAGCACGCGGAGCAGCTTGGCCTGGGCATCTGTCGGCAGGTCGCCGATCTCGTCGAGGAAGATGGTGCCGCCGTGGGCGTTGGCGAACAGGCCCGCGCGGCGCTCGAACGCGCCGGTGAAGGCGCCGCGCTCATGGCCGAACAGTTCGGACTCGACCAGATTGGCCGGAATCGCCGCGCAGTTGACCGTGATCAGCGGGCCCGAGGCACAGGCCGACGCATGGTGGATCGCCTGGGCGAGCACTTCCTTGCCGACGCCGCTTTCGCCTTCGATCAGGATCGTCGCGGGGGTGACGGCGGCGCGCATCGCGATGGTGAGCGCCCGGCGAAAGGTCGGGGCATCGCCAATGATCCGCGAAAAATCAAGCGCTTCCGACCATTTCTCGACAAGCGGTTCGAGCTCGCCGGCGGGGGTGTCGGCAGCGATGACATTGTCGAGCGCGGCCAGCAGCCGGTGGCGCGCGATCGGCTTGATGACGACGTCGCGCGCGCCCGCCCGCACGGCGCGCACGGCCAGATCGACCGAATTCTGCGCGGTGACGACGATGATCGGCAGGGTGGGCAGATGCTTTCGCAGCTGCGCGATCGAGGCGATCGCCGCCTCGTCGGGGGACCACAGGTCGATCAGCGCCGCGTCGAGCCGGATGTCGGTGCGGCCGGCGCGCTCGGCCGCCGCCGCGACGTCGGGCGCGCGCAGCACGCGCCAGCCGGCCCGCTGCGCGAGCGCGCTCATCAACCCGGCCTGGGCCGGTTCGGCATCGATCAGCAAAAGCCCCGGGGGGCTGTCGCGACGCATGGGCAACTCCTTCGCCCACGGGTTTAGCATTGAAAAGCTAAGCAAAATTAAACCGACCTAGCACCTTGGCCAGAGGAGGGTATTTGCGCTTGAGGCGGGCAGGGGCTCCGTCTAGAAGAGCGCCCGAAAAGCGGTTCAAAGACGGGGAAGATACATGTCTGACGATCATGGCGCACCGATGGATTACAAGGCCCACAACCAGACCTATTCGGGCTTCATGAACCTGCTCAAGTGGGGCACGGTGATCAGCGCGCTGACCGGTCTGCTGGTGGTTTTCATCATCGCCCCCAAGGGTTGATCGTTTGAAGATCGCGGTGTTGAGGGAGGCCGCGGCTGGGGAAAGCCGCGTGTCCGCCACGCCCGAGACGGTGAAGAAGTTCATCGTTCTGGGCGCCGAGATGGGGGTCGAACGGGGGGCCGGAGACGGCGCTTCGATCGCGGATTCGGACTATGAGGCGGCGGGCGCCACGCTCGGCGACCGCGCCGCGACCCTCAAGGATGCCGATATCGTGTTCGGCGTGCAGGGGCCCGACCCCGACGCGCTCGCCGGGGTGAAACCTGGGGCATGGATCGTGGCGGGGCTGAACCCCTTTGCGGATCGCGCCCGGATCGATGCCTATGCTGCCAAGGGCTATGAAGCGCTGGCGATGGAGTTCATGCCGCGCATCACGCGTGCGCAGTCGATGGACATCCTGTCGTCGCAGTCGAACCTTGCCGGCTACAAGTCCGTGCTGCTGGCGGCGGCCGAATATGGCCGCGCCTTCCCGATGATGATGACGGCGGCAGGCACCGTGTCCGCCGCGCGCGCCTTCATCATGGGCGTCGGCGTCGCCGGCCTCCAGGCGATCGCCACCGCGCGCCGCCTGGGCGCGCAGGTCTCCGCGACCGACGTGCGCTCGGCCACGCGCGAGCAGATCCAGTCGCTCGGCGCCAAGCCGATCTTCGTCGAGAAGGTCGCCGGCATCGAGGGCGAAGGATCGGGCGGCTATGCGACCGAGATGTCGGAGGAATATCAGAAGGCCCAGGCCGAACTGGTGTCCAGCCACATCGCCAAGCAGGATATCGTCATCACCACCGCGCTGATCCCGGGGCGTCCGGCGCCGCGGCTGATCACCGATGCGCAGCTCGCGACGATGCGGCGGGGTTCGGTGATCGTCGACCTTGCGGCCGAAAGCGGCGGCAATGTCGAAGGCTGCATCTCGGGCGAGACCGTCGTCCGCCACGGCGTCAAGATCATCGGGGCGAAGAACATGGCGGGCACGCTCGCGGCCGATTCCTCGGCGCTGTTCTCGCGCAACCTCTATAATTTCCTGAGCGCCTTCTGGGACAAGGACAGCAACGCACCGATCCTCGACGAGGAAATCGGTACCGCCGTCCGGCTGACCCAGGGTGGCAAGGTCGTCAATCCACGCCTGCTGGGCTGACAGGAGAGGGCATAAACATGGACTTCATCTCGATCCTGTCGATCTTCGTAATGGCATGTTTCGTCGGCTATTACGTCGTCTGGTCGGTTACCCCGGCCCTGCATACGCCGCTGATGGCGGTGACCAACGCGATCTCCTCGGTGATCATCGTCGGTGCGCTGATCGCCAGCGCCACCGCCGGTGGCAGCGTCGTCGCCAAATATATGGGCCTCGTCGCCGTCGTCTTCGCCAGCATCAACATCTTCGGCGGCTTCGCGGTCACCGAACGGATGCTTGCGATGTACAAGAAGAAAGAGCGCAAGGGCTAAGGCCGGCAGGGGGTATAATAACATGCATGAACTCGCTGCCACGCCCGCCTGGGCGTCACTCGCCTATCTGATCTCGGGCATCCTCTTCATCCTGGCGCTGCGCGGGCTGTCCAGCCCGGCCAGCTCGCGCCGAGGCAATCGCTACGGCATGGCCGGCATGCTGATCGCGGTCGTGACGACCCTGATCCTGCATGGCACCGGCCTGGTCGAGATCGGCATCGCCATCGCGATCGGCAGCGCCATCGGCTTCGTCACCGCGCGCAAGATCGCGATGACCGACATGCCGCAGCTCGTCGCCGCCTTCCATTCGCTCGTCGGCCTCGCCGCCGTGCTGGTGGCGGCCGCCGCCTTCCTCAATCCGGGCGCCTTCGGGATCCTCGATCTCGTCACCGGCCATATCCAGCAGGTCAGCCGGGTCGAGATGGGCCTGGGCGTCGCGATCGGCGCGATCACCTTCTCGGGTTCGGTGATCGCCTTTCTGAAGCTGAACGGCAACATGTCGGGTGCCCCGATCATGTTGCCCGGCCGTCATGTCATCAATCTCGGCACGCTGGCTGCGATCATCGGACTGATCGGCTATTTCCTTACCGACGACGCGCATTGGGTGTTCTTCACCATCACCGCGCTCAGCTTTCTCATCGGCTTCCTGCTGATCATCCCGATCGGCGGCGCGGACATGCCGGTCGTCGTGTCGATGCTCAACAGCTATTCGGGCTGGGCGGCGGCGGCGATGGGCTTCACCCTGCACAACACCGCGATGATCGTCACCGGCGCCTTGGTGGGATCGTCGGGCGCGATCCTCAGCTACATCATGTGCAAGGCGATGAACCGCAGCTTCATCAGCGTCAT
>JAZKDN010000060.1:0-15064 GCA_040387595.1 Pseudomonadota bacterium | reverse complement strand
AAGGGGGTCCCTTTTGCGCGCCGATAGGGGGTCCCGTTTGCACGCCGATTGACATCATATGCGGGACTTTGACGACTTGGCTGTCGAGATGGCGAACGTCGTGCCGGAACAGGCATTCGATGTGGTGGTCGTTGATGAAGCGCAGGACTTTTCCGCGAACCAGCTCAGAGCTATTGTTAGGCACTTAGCGGATGACGGCACGGTCACCTTCGTCACAGACACCGCGCAACGTATATATCCGCGCGGTGTGCCTTGGGCAGAAACCGGCATTACAATCCCAGCCAGCCGCAGCTTTCAGCTCACGAGGAACTATCGTAACACACGTCAGATCGCGGCACTCGCCTCGTCGATAGCATCTGGGCTACCAATCGACGACGACGGGCGGCTGCCCAACCCTGCGTTTTGCAACCGCGACGGGCCGTCGCCTCAATGGATTCGAGGTACGTTCCAGCAGCAACTGGATTTCGCGCTCGCGGCTCTCGCCAAAATAAACACGGACGAGGAGACTGTTGGCTTCCTGCATCTAAAGGGCGGAGGGTGGTTCGACGCTGTTAGGGGAGCGCTCAATCAACGCGGCTATAGTTTTTGCGAACTCCAAGGCGCAAGTGACTGGCCGGAGGATGGTCCGAACATCGGCTTATGTACGCTCCACAGCGCGAAGGGGTTAGAGTTCGATCACGTTTTCATGATCGGCCTTGCACAAGCTCATGCATCGTACGGCGCAGAACCTGATGATGATCGCTATGCTTCGCTGCGTCGGCTGTTCGCTATGGGTATCGGCCGTGCGCGAAATTCTATCCTCTTAGGTAGCAAGCCCGGCGAAGCTCTTCATGCCCTAAACCTTATCGATCCGGCCTGCGTTGAGCAGATTGATCTATGACAATAGCGGAGATCATCGCTGCGCGTCAGATTGACGAGGTCGTCCATTTTACGACCAATCACGGCTGTCTAGGCAGTCTCTACACGGGCAGTTTACAGTCACGGGCTCGCCTAGAGGGCGATGAGATGGTCGAATATCTCTTCAAACCCAATGCGCGCCTTCGCCGAGACCCCGGGTATTTGGACCATGTGAGCCTGTCGATCGGTCATATTAACACTCAATATTTCGGAACTAGCGCTCGATCTTGGCACCGGGATGAGCCAATTTTTTGGTGCATCCTGGCCTTTGATCCGGTGATCTTGGAGCACCCGAATGTCGTATTTTCGACGACCAACAACATATACACGTCGGTACAGCGCGGCATGGGTGAACAGGGTTTCGATCGGCTGTTTGCCGATCGCACCGTGCGCTGGCAGGGCAATATTGCAGGCCGTCAACCGGCCTGGCCGTCTCATTATCCGACGTGCTTTCAGGCCGAGGCCTTATATCCGCAAAGCGTCTCAACGGAATTTTTGCAACGCATCTATGTTCAAACGAGCGCCGATCAGTCAGAAGTCATCGGATTCCTAAAGGCCACGTTTCATCGGGATATCGCTGTTTTGGTTGAGCCGCAAAAGTTTGAGCCGCGACCGTGAAGAGTCGGGAAACACAGGTCCGCCGTTCGGCAATTTGGGCTGCCTATGGGGATGCCTTGGGCTTTATAACGGAATTGGCCGATGCGGACCGCGTTGCCTATCGTGCGGGTCGATCCCACGTAGAAACGACGGTAGCGTGGCGAAGAAAAGTCGGGGGCCGGGCGGGCGCAACACTAGAC
This sequence comes from Pseudomonadota bacterium, assembly GCA_040387595.1. Classification (GTDB taxonomy): domain Bacteria; phylum Pseudomonadota; class Alphaproteobacteria; order Sphingomonadales; family Sphingomonadaceae; genus Rhizorhabdus. Next base: position 13,370 of record JAZKDN010000060.1, on the reverse strand, counting down.
TTCCCCGCAGGCGTCTATTCAGATGACACCCAACTTCGGCTGGCGACATGCCGAGCGATTCGCAGCGATGGCTCGTTTGACGTAGCGGCGTTTGCCAAAGTCGAACTCACAGCATGGGCAAACTATGCGCTCGGCGCGGGGACGGGATCGAAAGAAGCGGCGGCCAATTTGGCGCGGACATCGGCTACTTGGTATTCGAACCTTTTTCAGAGCAAACGAGCTTCGTATTTTATGGGTGGCGGCAACGGAGCCGCTATGCGTGTGCAGCCACACGTTTGGGTAGCTCCCAAACTATCTGATCTCGATGCCATTTTTCGGGATGTCCTGCGTAACGCTTTATGCACGCACGGACATCCTCGTGGGTTTGTGGGGGCTTGCTTTCATGCGGCCACGCTTGCCTTTACAATGCATGATGGGCGGCCACCATCTCTAGCATCTTGCGAAAAGCTAGTGGACCAGCTCCGGGCTATTCCGAGCGTGATCGACCGCGATGGTGACCTTCGCCTGTTTTGGCTTAGCAGTTGGGAAAATGAATCTCATGCTCGGTTGGAGAGCGTTCTCGACGAGACGATCCAAGAACTTCACGACGATCTCGCGAAACTACGGCAGATCGCAGGGGACGATCTAGCCTCAATGTATTTGCGCTCCGTAGTAGCCCTCGAAGCGGACACGGATCATGCACGAGGTTCCGGCACCAAGACCGCTCTTCTCGCGGCCTTTCTCGCGCAACTATCCCCTCAGAGTGATCCGCGTCTTATATTGGGTATTGCGGCCAATTGCCTCGGATCTGACACCGATAGCATCGCCACCATGGCAGGCGCTCTAATCGGAGCAACCACGACGTTCGATTGCTCCGAAACAGTGCAAGACCGTGATTATATTGACCAAGAGTCTCAGCGCCTCGCAGCGATAGTCGATGGTCGCCCCGCAACATCCTTTCGCTATCCTGATCTTCGATCATGGAAGCCAGCTCGGGCGGCTGTTGATGCAGTAGTCGAGAAGGAGGGCCTTCTGCGATTGAACGGCATCGGCACACTCAAGCCTGTACAATCTCTTTCGGCTACCAAAATGAGTGGGGAGACCTTGGCTTGGTTTGAGCTAGATTTCGGACAAACGATACTCGCCAGAGTTCGCGACAAGCCTATAAGTTTGAAACAGTCGAAAGATGGACAAGAAGCTTCTGGAAAGGTTGCAATGAAATCACCTAGCCAGCCTTCCAACCGCCTCCCCGACCTCTTCGCCAATCGTAATAGCCGTGACGACCGGGCAGCACAAAACTCTGCCGGCAACCGTCACGTCCCGTCTCTCGATCAAGCTCTTCACAGAGTGCTAGAAAGTGGCTTCGACCCAGCAGAAGTCGGAAAGCTTTTGCTGATGCAGGTGCAGTCCGGCCGTGAGGATTTCGTTGAACGGGGTATTGCGCTGACCGCGACGATCCTTACAGCGTATGAGGCACGCCAGCGTAAGCGGCGCTAGCCGTTAGCCGTTAGCCATTACCGGCGTTTTAGCCGGGAGGGTCTTAGCGAGCTTGCCATCGGCGAGATAACGCAGGATGCGATCGATTTGCGGGTCGAGCTGATTTGAGCTTCACGCATTCCGAAGGTCCGCAGATCCTCGGCTTTGGCTCTCCACTGGCCCGACTTGTCCTGATCGACAAGCAATGCCTCGTTACCGCAGGCACGCAACATCCGCCCGAATGTACGAAGCAAAGTCGGATAGCTGTCATATAGATGGTGCGCGACTTGAACGACGGTTGAATAACGAAAGTCAATCGGCTCACCAATGCGCGCAGTCTCGATCGCGTTCGCCCCCGATGCAATATACTCGGCTGTTCCAACTCTTATCGATGGGTATTCCCGCTGCCGCCAGGCGGTCGATCAGTTTCTCTTCGTCAAGGCAGCTGTTGGTAGTCGGTACGCTGCCGGTGAGTTGCGAAGTGATAAATCACTGCGTGTCTCAACTCTGTCTCGGCATCGCGAACTCGATCTATCTTTTTCTGGTTTAGGGTTGCGGCGAGCGCTGATTCCTGTCCGCCATCGTCATAGAGATACGCCTGTTGCGCGACGAGATCGAAGGTCAACTCATCCCATCCAATGACCGCCGTGCGCCAAGCCGCTTTAACCGTCTGGTCTGCAAGGTATGGCTCACGGTACCAACAGCCGAGATAAAGCCGGCCTCCCTCTTCGGATTTTTTGGTCGCCTCCTCGTCAATGACGAGGACATTGGAATTATTGGGAAAAACGATGTCGTCGATCATCATCCTGCGATCTTGCGGATCGAAATAGCGCAATATCAAAATGAGGCCCGCTCTCAGACCGATAGAATCGCAGACGGGAGAGAGCGACGTTGAAGAAGGTCATACTCAACTGGGCCTCGAACGCGAACCGGACCCCACCAACGTGGGCTTGCACATCGGGGCGACGCAATCCTTATTGCCCCTCCGACGCGCGCCATGTCCGCGATCGCGATCTGATCAAATCTATGGTCTGCGCGCAGTCCACGTTCGATTAGGCCGGATCGACATTCAGGATTCGCCAATAGGCTGACCACTGTTTCATAGGGCTCCGTGTGGAACCGCCGAACGAGCGATGCACACCAAGCGATACGAGCTAGAAGAGTCTCGAAAAAGGCAGAAAAGGGGACGCGGTCGCCCGCGCCCCCCTTCTTTTCGTCGTGACAGCGGTGTCGATCAGAAGCCGACGACGCCACCATCGGTCTTGGTGATGACGATCGTCGCCGAGCGCGGACGGCCGGTGGCGGTCGTGCTCGTCTGGGTTGCCGGCCAGCTGCTCTGGAAGGTGGTCAGCGTGCCGTCTTCACCCGGATGCTGGATGTTGACGAACAGGGTGCGGCCATCGGGCGTCGAGTCGATGCCGGTGATCTCGCAGCCCTTCGGGCCGACCAGGAAGCGCTTCAGCGTGCCGGTGGTGGCCGCCTTGCCGACGATCGTCGCCTGGGTACGGGTCGTGCCATCGGTGCCGACGTTGGTGATCGTCTTGGCACCGCCGTCGCCGACGCGGCCCGGAAGCGCAACCAGCATCTGGTTGTTCGTCCGATCGGTGAAGGCGCCGTCGTCGGTCTGGATCCACAGCAGCGGATTGACCTGGCCCGTCACGTTGCTCGGACGGCCGAACCACAGACCGTCCGGGCTGGAGAAGTCGTTGCTGGCGTCGAGGCCCGAGATGTTGACGTCGGCGTTCGAGTCGGCCGAGTCCGCACCGAACAGATAGACGTCCCAGGTGAAGGTCGTCGCTTCCGACGTATCGCCGGTTTCCTTCAGGCGCACGATGTGGCCGTTCGGATTGCCGCGCTGCGCCGTGGCCGCCGCGCCCTTCGGATCATTGTAGAAACGCGGGTTGGCCGCGTCGGTCTCGTTGATCGGACGGAAGGTGGAGTTGGTGTTGGTCAGCGTGAGGTACATCTCGCCGGTGACCGGATTGATCGCGGTCCATTCGGGGCGATCCATCTTGGTCGCGCCCACCGCATCGGCGGCGAGGCGGGCGTTGGTCAGCACGTCGGCCTGGTCCGCGAACGGATAGGCGGCGTTGGCCGCGGTCAGCGGGCCGGTGCCGAACACCAGCGGCAACCAGGTGCCGTTGCCGGTGGCGTCGAAGCGCGCGACGTAGAGCGTGCCGGCGTCGAGATATTTGTCGCCGATCGCGAGACGGTCGGTGGCATTGGCGTCGGCTTCCGCCCATGGCTGCGCCGAGACGAACTTGTAGAGATATTCGTCACGCGAATCGTCGCCCATGTAGAAGGCCGGCTTGCGACCCACGACGAACGCCGACGGCCAGGCGCCTTCATGGCCGAGACGGCCGAGCGCGGTGCGCTTGCGGGGCGCCTTGGTCGGGTCATAGGGATCGATCTCGACCACCCAGCCGAACTGGTTCGGCTCGTTGCGGAAGTCGGCGGTGCCATCGGCGGCAGCGCCGATCGCGCCGGCGTTCCAGCGGGCATAGAGGGTGCTCGATGCGTCGGCCGGGACGACCGAGGCCCAGCCATAGCTGCCGGAGGCGCCTTCGGCGATGCCATAGCGGTTGAGCGCGATCACCGACTTGGCGGTTGCGCCGCCGCGCACGGCGTTGTCGCCGGCGGGGCGACGGAAATAGCCCGCCCAATTTTCTTCGCAGGTCAGGTAGGTGCCCCAGGGCGCAAAGCCGTTGGCGCAGTTGTTGATCGTGCCGCGGCCGTCGGTGCCGGCGGTGGAGAAGCGGGTGCGGAGCAGCGCATTGCCGCGAACCGGGCCGTTGAACACGGCCGGGGTCAGCGGGGTGACGCGGCGGTTGAGGGTCGACGCCTGGACATAGCTCCACGCGCCCGAGGTGGCGCGGGTGACTTCGACGACGGCGACGCCGTGCGCTTCCATTTCCTTGAGCGCTTCACCCTCGGGGCGGACGCCGCCGACCGAGGTCGGGCCGTTCGGATGCAGATAGATCTGGACGATGTTCTCATGGTTCATCACGAGCAGGCCGCGCGTGTTGCTCGCGCCGTCGCGGGTCGCGCCGGTCGCGGCCAGGCCGAAATAGTGCATGCCGTCATGCTGATCGCCGCCGCGCGCCGAGAAGCCCGTATCGGTGCCGTCATTGGCAAAGGCGGAGGTCGCCGCGCTGAGCGGATCGCCCATACGGTAGAGGACCGAAACGGCATAGCCTTCGGGAACCTTGACGACGTCATCGAGGCTCTTGGCGATCGAGTTGAAGCTCAGGATCGCCGGGCTGACCGTGATCGTGGTCTGCGCCGAGGTCGATTTGTTGCGGTCGTCGGTGGCCTTGAACTCGAACACCAGCGGGGTCGCGGTCGACACGGCCGGCGCGATAAAGGTGGTGGTGTTGCTGGTCGTGCTGCTCAGCGTGACGGCCGGGCCCGAAACCTGGGTCCAGGACAGCGTCAGGTCATCCTTGTCGGTCGCGGTGCCCGCCAGGGTGACCAGCCGGCCCGAAGTGGCGGTGCCGTTGGTGCCCGCGTTGACGACAGGCGCGTCGTTTTCGTTGCCGCACGCCGACAGCAGCATGCCGCCGAAGGTTGCCGCAGCGATAGCGGAAATGCCGCCGAACAGCGTCTGGCGGCGCGAATAACGCTCCGCCGCGATGCTTGCGAGTGTGGGATTGTCGGTCGGGTTACAATCGACAACACCGTCAGTATAGCTGCCACGCACCACGTCAGTCATGAACTTGCTCCCCTTTGGTGAGAAGCCGGCTCGCTACCAAGGCCGCGCGAAAGATTTGTGCGGTTCCGTTTACATCGCCGTGAAGATCCTGTGACATTTCGGCGGCGGTCCGTTCGCGCGCCTCTCACGTCCCCCGAGGGGCCTCTCTTTTCTTGCCCGGTCGGCCGGTACCGGACGGCGAATGGGCAGGGAGATTCCGGCTTTCGCCGGAATGACCTTTGGGTGGCGGAAGTTTCAGCCCGCCACCCTCTCCCGGCTGACCCGGGTGATGGTGAGCAGGCGGCGCAACCCGTCGCGGCTGGGCCAGAGGATCGACTGGCCCTCGCGCAGGCCGATCAGGCCGGCCCCGACGAGGGTGAGGATCGAGACCCGCCCCGCGTCGATATCGGCGTCCCTGGGATAGACGAGCTGGACATTTCGCGACGTGCCGCTGGCTTCGTCGACGAAATCGACACTGGAGCACATCGTCACGACATCGGCGGGAATGCGCCGCGCATTGTGGAGCGTGGCGCGTTCGATCTCCTCGAGCAGCAAGCTGCTGACCTGGGGCAGCCGCTCCTCAACCGCGACGGCCATATCGGCGAGCGCATCGGCTTCGGAATCGATCATATGGATGGCCGGACGCCGGCCGGCCTTCTTCTTCATCATGGTGCATGTTTCCCGGACAAGGGCGCGCACGCGGGCCCGCGGCCGCGCGCGCTGATTTATCGAGAGTTCGCCCCGGGGTCCGGGGCGCAGGGCACCTGGAACCCGGGGCTAGATGCCCGCGAGAAGCTGACCCGCCTGATGGCGGAACCGGGAAAGGCAGCGGTCCGTCTGCATGGAGCGATGATGTCCCCCCGCGCCCGCCAAGTCAAATCGCGGCGGTGGCGCGATCAGGGGTTGGCGGGCTTCGGGGCCGCCGGCTTGGCCGCCACGACGCGCCGGGCGCTGACGATCTTGATCGGCGCGGCGAGCATCTGGCCCTTCATGATTCCTTCGCCCAGCGTCGGCGAGCGCGGCGCGGCGAGGATTGTCTTCACCACGTCCATCCCCTCGACGACATGGCCGAAGGCGGCATAGCCGGCATTGTCGCCGGGGGCCGCAGGGTTGGCGTCCATATAGCTCATGTCGCCGACGACGATGAAGAAGTCGCCAGCGGCCGTGCCGGGGGCGTTGCGGCCCATCGATATGGTGCCGTCGAGATGCTTTAGGCCGGTCTTGCTGGTCGGCTCGTGCGCGATCGAGGGGAAGACCTTCTTCGGATCGAACTTGATGCCGCCCTGGACGAGGCCGAGTTCGGGTGCGCCGGGGACCGCGACCGCGCGGTAGAAGGTCGCATTGTCGAAGCGCTTGGCGTCGATGTAGCGCAGGAAATTGTTGGTGGTGATCGGCGCGCGTTCCTTCTCCAGTTCCAGCACGATCGGGCCTTCGCTGGTCAGGATGCTGACCCGCACCGTCGCCGGTTTGGGCGCGGGGGCCGCGATCGGAGCGGCGGGCGCCGGCGGCGGGGCGTCCTGTGCAGCGGCGGGAAAGGCGGAAAGGCAGAGGAGCGCGCCGAGCGCGAGTCGATGCATGATCATGGGAGGAGCTTAGCGCAGAAGGGGGCCGGGATTGAAGATGCGAATAAGGGGCCGGCTTGGCGCTCGGCCCTAAAATGCCTATATTCCCCGCACGCGCGGTGCGACGCGCCGTAGGATCGAGGACGAGACGATGACCTTCCAACCGACCGCAACGCCCCTCTGCCGTCACGTCATGGAAGTCCTGTATGTCCCCCTCGATCGCCCTCTCGCAGCTCAGCTGGTCAACGCCTGACGGCCACCGGCTTCTCGACCGCCTCGACCTCGTCTTCGCGCCCGAGCGCTGCGGCCTCGTCGGTCGCAACGGCATCGGCAAGAGCACGCTGCTCCGCCTGATCGCGGGGGAGATGCCGCCGCGCGCCGGGCGGATCGCGGTCACCGGGACGATCGGCATGATGCGCCAGATCGTCGATGTCGCCCCCGACGACACTATCGCCGACCTGTTCGGCGTGCGCGACGACCTCGCCCTGCTGGCGCGCGCCGAGGCCGGCGCCGCGACCCTGGACGAACTGGGCGAGGCCGACTGGACGCTGGAGGCCCGGCTGCTCGCCGCGCTCGGCGCGGTCGGGCTCGATGCCGGTCCGGACACCCCGCTCGCGGCGCTGTCGGGCGGACAGCGCAGCCGCGCGGCGATCGCCGCCGCGACCTTTGGCGACCCCGATTTCCTGCTGCTCGACGAACCGACCAACAATCTCGACCGGGCCGGGCGCGATGCGGTGATCGGGCTGATCGACGGCTGGCGCGGCGGCGCGATCGTCGTCAGCCATGACCGCGCGCTGCTCGACCATATGGACGCGATCGTCGAGCTGACCACCCTGGGTGCCGCACGCTATGGCGGCGGCTGGTCGGCCTATATCGCGCGCAAGGCGATCGAACTGGCCGCCGCCGAACAGGGCCTGGCGCTTGCCGAGCGGCAGGAGGCCGAGGTCGAACGCAAGGTCCAGCAGGCCACCGAGCGCAAGCAGCGGCGCGATGGCGCGGGCGCACGCACGGGCGCGAAGGGCGGCATGCCCCGCATCCTGATCGGTGCGCGCAAGCAGCGTGCCGAGGAGAGCGGCGGTGCGGGTGCGCGACTGGCCGAGCGCCAGCGCAGTGACGCGGCGGATGCGGCCGAGGCCGCGCGCGGGCGGGGCGAGATCCTCGAACCGATGACGGTCGTCCTGGCGCCGACCGGGCTGGTCGGCGATCGTAGCGTGCTGCGGCTGGCCGGGGTCGTTGCCGGTTACGACCGCGCCGCGCCGGTGCTCGACGGGCTGGATTTCGAGATCACCGGACCCGAGCGAATCGCGATCGGCGGTGCCAACGGCGCGGGCAAAAGCACCTTGCTGGCGGTCGTCACCGGCCGGCTGGAACCCTGGGCGGGCGCAGCGAAGCGGTCCTTGTCCTTCGCCTTGCTCGACCAGCGCGTGTCGCTGCTCGATCCGGCGCTGTCGGTCGCGGCGAACTATGCGCGGCGCCATCCCGGCGCGACTGCGAACGGCTGCCGGGCAGCGCTGGCCCGGTTCCGCTTTCGCGCCGAGGCGGCGGACCAGATCGTCGGATCGCTCAGCGGCGGCCAGAAGCTGCGCGCCGGGCTGGCGTGCGTGCTGGGCGGCGATGCGCCGCCGCCGCTGCTGATCCTCGACGAGCCGACCAACCATCTCGACCTCGATTCGATCGCGGCGGTGGAGGCGGGGCTGGCGGCCTATGACGGCGCGCTGCTGGTGGTCAGCCACGACCAGGCGTTTCTGGCGGCGATCGGGATCGACCGGCGGCTGGACCTGCTCGGGGGACGGCTGGTGGAACTCCGGTAATGCGTCGCCCCGGCGGAGGCCGAGGCCGCCACGATGTGCGGGATCAGCTTGTCGCGAGAGCCTCTGGCGGCTCCGGCCTCCGCCGGAGCGACGGAGGTCCTCAGGCGGTACGCGCCGGCACCACAGCCGAATCTTCGATCACCTTGTCGACCGGGGAGAGCTGCTCCCATGGGAAGACGAACCAGTCCTTGTTGACGGTCCGGTCGATCATGCGGAAGCGATAGTCGACGGTCTCGGTCGAGACGGCGTTGTCGATCAGCGTCGCGAAGCGGACATTGTCGAGGGTGCCGCCGGCGTCGTGCAGCGCCGCCTTGATATGGGTGATGGTCGATCCGGTGTCGTTGATGTCGTCGACGAACAGCAGCCGCTCGACCTGGCTCATCCCCGCCAGTTTGACGAGCAGCTCCGCCGCGAAGTCCGGGATGTGCGAGCTGTGATCGACCGACAGCATCGGTACGCCGGTGGCATGGCTCAGGAAGACGGCCGGGATCAGGCCGCCGCGGCCGACGCCGATGATGAAGGTGGGCGCCCAGCCGCTCTCGCGGATGCGCGCCGCGATATAGTGAACCGCGGTCAGGAACTCGGGCTGGTCGACGGGGGTCAGGGTCGGCATGGGCGGTTCCTTGGCAAGATATGTCTAGAGACTGGCGGCGACATAAGCGTCGAGCGCGTCGAGATGCCGGGTCACCGCGACATCGTCGAGGAAGGAGCCCAGGAAGCTGTTGCGCGCGAGCGTCGCGAAATCCTGCGCATCGAGCCGGCCGGCCGGGATCAGCGCGCGGTAATTGTCGTTCACATAGCCGCCGAAATAGGCGGGGTCGTCCGAATTGACCGTGGCGCGCAGGCCGAGCCGCAGCATGCGCTCGATCGGATGCGCATCGATGTCGTCGACCACGCACAGCTTCAGGTTCGACAGCGGACAGACCGTCAGGGTCATGCCCGATCGCGCGAGCCGGGTGGTGAGCGCCGCATCCTCGAGCGCGCGGTTGCCATGGTCGAGCCGGTCGATGCGGAGCAGGTCGAGCGCCTCGTGGATATAAGCGGGCGGGCCTTCCTCGCCGGCATGGGCGACGCGCAGCAGCCCCATCTCGCCGGCGCGGGCGAACACCTTCTGGAACTTGGATGGCGGATGGCCGACCTCCGAGGAATCGAGGCCGACCGCCGCGATGCGATCGAGCCAGGGCTCGGCGGCGTCCAGCGTCGCAAAGGCGGCCTCTTCGTCGAGATGGCGAAGGAAACAGAGGATCAGCCGGCTGCTGACGCCCAGCTGCTGCTCGGCCTCCTGCATCCCGGCGAGGAGCCCGTCGGCGACGACCTGAAAGGGGATGCCGCGATCGGTGTGGGTCTGCGGGTCGAAGAATATCTCCGAATGGACGACGGCATCGGCGGCGGCGCGGCGGAAATAGGCAAGGGCGAGGTCGCGGAAATCCTCCTCGGTGCGGAGCACGTCGGCGCCCTTGTAATAGATGTCGAGGAAGTCCTGCAGCCGGTTGAATTCATAGGCGCCGCGCACCTCTTCCACCGAGGCGAACGGGATCGCGACCTTGTTGCGCTTCGCCAGCTCGAACATCTGCTCGGGCTCGAGGCTGCCCTCGATGTGCAGGTGGAGCTCGGCCTTGGGAAGGCTCGAAACGAAGCGTGCGAGATCGGTCATGGCTGCCACCCGTACACCATCCTCGACCGCCTGCCAGCGTTTCGGTGGGCGAGATCCGCGCGCCATCCGAACCGTGCGAACCCGCGGTCGAGGCAGCCATGAAGCGAAGCGATACTATGAAGAGCCATGCGTTCCCCCGCGCGTGATCATCCTCTCCGATGCGATCCTACCGATCGACCCGCGCGGCGCAATGGGGTGGCGATATCAATCGGGCTTTTAGCCCGGACAAGCGCCGAGGCGGCGATATTCGTGCCGCCAGACCGCGGCGGGCGTCACGCCGGGCACCGCGGGCGTCTTGACCGAAACCACCCAATGGTCCTGGCCGGGCGTCCGATCGATGGTGCCGGGTATGTCGGCACCGGGTGCGGTGATGCCGAGAGCCTCGATCGCGATCGACGGGCAGCGCATCGTGAACTGCGCCCTAGTCATGGCGTTGCTCTCGACGGTGATCGGGCATTGCTGGTCGCTGGTGCCCGCGGCGAGCGACTCGCGCAGCATGGCCGCGAGTTGCGCCGATGAGACGCAGCCCTTTTCCATCTGGTTGGGCACGGCGGGGTTCTTCGGGATCGTCGTGAAGCTGTGACTCCACACGCCGGGCTTTACGTCGCGCAGGACCGACAGCGTGCTCAGGTCGGTGGACGCGGGGGCCGCCGCCATCAGGCCCGCAGCCGCGGCCACGATCATCCAACGCTTGTAATGGGGCATGCCGTCTCCTGATGCTTGTGATGTCGCCTGGGCTTGGCATGGTTTTGCGACAGCGGATATTCGCCCTCCCGCGGCTCGTCGCACTTGCTCCACGTTCCAACCCTGCTGTTCGGGTTTCTGGCGGAAATCCGCCGTGCATCACGTGACAGATCGCTCTTTCCACTACCCCCGATTGTATAAGTCTGGCTGCCGTCCTACTGCCGAAGGAATGATCGAGCCTCGCACGTCCAAGCTCGCCGTCCGGCGTCTCCACCTCAACATCGTCGAATGGGGCGATCCGGCCGCGCCGCCGCTGATCCTCCAGCATGGCGGGCGCGATCATGCGCGCAACTGGGACTGGGTCGCCAATGCCTTCGCCAGCGAGTATCGGGTGATCGCACCCGACATGCGCGGCCATGGCGACAGCGACTGGTCGAACGACGGCGATTACGAGATGCTCGACTATGTCGACGATTTCGCCGGGATCGTCAGCGCGCTCGATCTGCCGCCCTGTGCGATGATCGGCCATTCGCTCGGCGCGAACATCCTCACCCGCTATCTCGGCCTCTATCCCGAGCGGGCGACGCGGCTGATCAACATCGAGGGGCTGGGCGATTCGCCCGAGGCCGCCGCCCGCCGCGCCGCCGCCGACCCGCTCGAGACGATGCGCACGTGGATCGCCCGCCGCGCCGACGTCACCACGCGCCAGTCACGCGACTTTCCCGATCGCGCCACGCTGATCGCGCGGCTGCGCAAGACCGACCACCGGCTCGACGACGAGACGCTCGAGCATCTCGCCGCCCATGCCGCGCGAACCAACCCCGATGGCTCGGTGCGTCCCAAACATGATCCGGCGATGGGAACGACGTCGCCGGTCGACATCAGCCAGGCGACCAAGGAACGGATGTGGGCGGCGATCACCTGTCCGGTGCTGCTGGCCTATGGCGCCGACAGCTGGGCGTCGAACCCAGCGACCGACGGACGCGCAGCGCATTTTCGCGACGTGCGGGTCGAGCTGTTCGAGGGCGCGGGCCACTGGGTCCACCATGACCGCCGCGCCGATTTCATCGCGGTGGCGCGCGACTTCCTGCGTTAAGCATCGTCGAGCGCGAGCAGCGCGAAGCTCGCCAGCCAGTGCTCGCCCATATAATGATCGGCCAGATGCGGCAGCGCGGCGGCGATGTGGCGCGCGGCGGCATCGCGGGCGACCGGGCCGACCGGGTGATCGCGCGGCAGGCCGGCGGCGACCCCGCGCCAGCACCAGGCGCGGCTGAGGTTCAGTCCGTCGAGATGGGCGATCTTGCCGTCGCTGCGGTCGGACACGAAGGCCGGGGTCAGCAGCGTCGCCGGGATGGTGGGCAGGAAATCGTCGAACCAGCGGCGGAAGTCTTCGGGCGCGAGGACGGCGCGCATCAGATGCGCTTCGGTCAGCGCCGATGACAGGAATTCGTCGCCTCCGGGCTCCCACGCCTGGCAGCCGCGATCCGCGCCATACCAGTCGAGCGCGCGGGTCGCGATCAGAGTGGCGAGATCGGGATCGTGCGCGGTCGCCCAGCGCTGCGCGAGCAGCAGCGCGAAGCTGCTGTTGGGATGCGTGCCGACCCGGATCGGATAGGTGAGCTTGGGCAGATAGGCCGTGAACCGATCGGCGAAGGCGCGCGCGAGCGGATCGAGCGCGCGATGCCAGGAGCGGTCGTCGTGCAGCCCCAGTTCGTGGTGCAGCGCGAGCAGCCAGCCCCAGCCATAGGGCCGCTCGAACCCGGCCGAGGTTGGCCGTTCGACATAGGCGAGTTCGCCCGCCACCCTGTCGGGCACCAGCATCGCATCGGCGCGGACGCGAATCTCGGCGGCCTGCGGCAGATCGGGGAAGCGCCGCATCAGCCGCATCACCTGCCACCAGCCATGGACGCAGCTATGCCAGTCGAAGCTGCCGTGAAAGATCGGGTGAAGCGTCGAGGGCGGCAGCACGTCCTCTGGCCCCGCCATCACATGATCGAGCTTATACGGCCATTCGCGGCCGAGATGGCCGAGGGTGAGCGCGGCGAAGCGCGCGGCGAGATCGGGGGTGAGGGTTGTGGTCATTTACGTTTTCCCCAATCCGTCATTCCCGCGCAGGCGGGAATCTCAGGAGAATTGCGCGCGCCTTCAACTCCTGAGATCCCAGCCTTCGCTGGGATGACGGTATCGGGAAGGGCCTCACCGGAACGCCAGCCAGTAGAGCAGCGCGATGTTGACCGCGAGCAGCGGCAGCGCGGTCGGGATCTGCGCGCGGATCACGGCGTAGCGATCCTTGAGATCGAGCAGCGCGGCGGGGACAAGGTTGAAGTTGGCTGCCATCGGCGTCATCAGCGTGCCGCAGAAGCCGGCGAGCATCCCGATCGCGGCGACGACCGCCGGGTTGCCGCCCGCGCCGTGGATCAGCACCGGGACGCCGATCGCCGCCGCCATCACCGGGAACGCGGCGAAGGCGTTGCCCATGACGATCGTGAACAGCGCCATGCCGAGCGCATAGG
>JAZKDN010000059.1:18588-24643 GCA_040387595.1 Pseudomonadota bacterium | reverse complement strand
TACCAGGTCGGCAGGCCCTGGATGTTCGACGGGAAGATGTTGCGCGCGCCGACCGGCACGCCCATCCGCAGGATCGCCTTGACGAACAGGCCGTTTGCCGAAGCCGATCCCGATCCGTTGACGTTGGCGAATTTGACGACGAAATCGTTCGTGGCCGTGATCGCCGGGGTTACGGGACGCGTCATCGTGCGCAGCCTCCGGCATGGCTCATTTCGATCAGCGTCTTCTGCATGTCCCACGCGCCGGTCGGGCAACGTTCGGCGCACAGGCCGCAGTGCAGGCAGACATCCTCGTCCTTCACCGCCACCCGGCCGGTCGGCAGGGTCGCGGAGACGTAGAGGTCCTGGCTCAGGTTCAGCGCCGGCGCCTTGAGCCGGGGCCGCAGTTCATCCTCCTCGCCGTTGACGGTGAAGGTGATGCAGTCGGTCGGGCAGATGTCGACGCAGGCGTCGCATTCGATGCACAGGGTGCGGGTGAAGACGGTCTGCACGTCGCAGTTGAGGCAGCGCTGCGTCTCCGCCAGGCCGCGCGGATCGTCGAAGCCCAGTTCGACCTCGGCCTTCACATCCCCCAGCGCTTCGGCCAGCGGCAGCAGCGGCACCTTCTGCCGGTCCTCGTCGGAGATGTCGTTGTCATAGCTCCACTCGTGGATGCCCATCTTCTGCGACGAGACATGGACGCCCGGCGGCGGGCGCAGGCGCAGGTCGCCGCCCCGGCAGTGATGGTCGATCGAGATCGCCGCATCATGGCCGTGCGCGACCGCCCAGATAATGTTCTTCGGACCGAACGCCGCATCGCCGCCGAAGAAGACCTTGGGGTGGGTCGACTGGAAGGTCGTCTCGTCGACGACCGGCATGCCCCATTCGTCGAAGGCGAGGCCGATGTCGCGTTCGATCCAGGGGAAGCTGTTCTCCTGCCCGATCGCCACCAGCACGTCGTCGCATGCGATATGCTCGTCGGGCTCGCCGGTCGGCTCGAGGCGGCGGCGCCCCTTGTCGTCGGTCACCGGCGCGACCTTTTCGAAGATCACCCCGGTCAGCGTGCCGTCCGCATGGGTGAAGGCCTTGGGCACCATGAAGTTGAGGATCGGAATGCCCTCATGCTGGGCGTCCTCCTTCTCCCAGGGCGAGGCCTTCATCTCGTCATAGCCGGAGCGGACGACGACCTTGACCGCGTCGCCACCCAGCCGCCGCGAGGTGCGGCAGCAGTCCATCGCGGTGTTACCGCCGCCGAGGACGATCACCCGCTTTCCGATGCTCTCGATATGGCCGAACGAGACGCTGGCCAGCCATTCGATGCCGATATGGATATGGGCGGCGGCCTCCCGCCGGCCGGAAATGTCGAGGTCGCGGCCGCGCGGCGCGCCGGTGCCGACGAAGATCGCGTCATAGTCCTGCGCGAGAAGCGCCGCGAGGCTGTCGATCCGCTGACCCAGGCGCATCTTCGGGCCGAGCGCGGTGATGAAACCCATCTCCTCATCGATCACGCTTTCTGGCAGCCGAAAGCGCGGAATCTGACTGCGGATCATGCCGCCCGACTTTGCATCGGCATCATAGACGGTGACGTCATAGCCGAGCGGGGCGAGGTCGCGCGCTACCGTCATCGATGCGGGGCCAGCGCCGATGCAGGCGACCTTCTTGCCGATCATCTTCTTCGCCGGTTTCGGCATGCGCGTGGTGACGTCGCCCTTGTTGTCGGCGGCGACACGTTTCAATCGGCAGATCGCCACCGGCTCCTCGTCGACCCGGCCTCGGCGGCAGGCCGGCTCGCACGGGCGATCGCAGGTCCGGCCGAGAATCCCCGGAAAGACGTTGGATTTCCAGTTGACCATATAGGCGTCGGCGTGACGCCCCTGCGCGATCAGACGGATATATTCCGGGACGGGGGTATGGGCCGGACAGGCCCATTGGCAATCGACCACCTTATGAAAATAGTCCGGGGCCTCGATGTTGGTCGGCTCCAACGCGCGCACTCCTCTCCACGTCCGCCCTTTTTCTCGGCGGGTCGGCGAGCCCTCTGGCGGGGCTTCGTCGGCACGCACGGGGCGCTGATCTTTCAATCCTATCGCGCGACACGCGAGCAAGCCAGCCCGGCAACGAAAATTTCGTCCTGATCAAAGGAATAGCTCCAGCTTGCGTAGCCAGGACGCCCGATATCGTACGATTATTTCGTCGTCCGTGATTTTGTCAGTGTGCCTGCGAATCCCGGCCGTCGACAGTCGGGTTGCCGCAGGGTAACGCAAGCCTGTGATCCGGAAGACGCCCCGTGAAATATGATCGCCGGCACCATGCCGCCCGCAGCACCGACAGCTACGTCTTTCATCAGCTGATCCCCTATATCGGCAACAAGCGAAAGCTGCTGCCGCTGATCGACCGGGCGATCGAAGCGAGCGGGATCGGGCCCGGCGCCAGCTTCGTCGACCTGTTCGCAGGCAGCGGCGTCGTCGCCCGCTACGCCAAGGCGCGCGGTTTCCGGGTCATCGCCAATGACTGGGAACCCTATGCCGAGCAGATCAACCGCTGTTACGTCGGCGGCAATACGGCGCCCGTCTATGGCAACTTCACCTACATGGAAATGATCGGACGACTCAACGCGCTGCCGCCGACGGCCGGCTGGGTGACCGCACATCTGTGCCCCGACGATGACGCGCATTACGACATCGGCCGCGACCGGCTGTTCTACATGCGCAAGAACGGCATGCGGATCGACGCGATCCGGGCCGAGATCGCCCGGCTCATCGCCGATGAAACGCTGGACGCGGGACAGGCCGCCTGCCTGATCGCGCCGCTGCTCTACCAATGCTGCTACACCAGCAACACGTCCGGGGTGTTCAAGGGCTTCCACGCCGGCTGGGGCGGCAGCAACGGCACCGCGCTCTACCGGATCGGCGCCGATCTCGCGCTCGAACCCGCGATCTTCCACCATAATGGCCTGATCAACGAAGTGACCCGGCTCGACGCGCAGGGCTTCGGTCGGGAGCATGGCGGAAGCTACGACTTCGTCTATATCGATCCGCCTTATAACCAGCATCCCTACGGGTCGAACTATCACGTCCTCAACAGCGTGGCGCTGTGGGACAAACCCACGCTCAGCCCCAAGATCAGCGGGCGCGGCGACAAGTCGGGCATCCGCCTCGACTGGCGGACCGAGCGGCGCAGTCCCTATAACAGCGCGGGCAAGGCGACCGCCGCCTTCCGCGACCTGATCGACGGGCTGGCCGCGCGGTTCATCGCGATCAGTTACAGCACCGACGGCAACATCCCGCTGATCGACATGGTCCGCGCCTGTTGCGACCGGGGCGCCGTCACATCCTTCATCCAGCCCTACAAACGCTACCGCGTCAGCGCGCAGCGCTATTCGGCCAAGCCGATGAATGCCGAGTTCGTCCTGCTGGTCGACACCGCGACCCGGGACGGGCGGTCGCCCGAGACGATCCGCGACGCGATCCTGGCCGAGGAGAAGCGGGCGCTGCACGACCATCCCGAGATCGCGGCGGGACGCGACCCAGCCTGACGCGAAGGGATTATCCGGCGGGCGCCAGACATGGTAGGATCGCCCCGACGAGGGGAGGAGCCGACATGCCGCACCTGCCGGATTTCGAAGCCTGGGCGATCTTCGCCAAGGTCGCGGAGAAGGGGTCGTTCAGTCAGGCCGCCGAGGATCTGGGCCTCGCCAAGACCACCGTGTCGAAGGCGATCAGCCGGCTCGAGGAGCGGATGCGCACCACCCTGCTCCACCGCACCACCCGTAAGCTCTCGCTGACCGAAAGCGGCCGGCTGTCGCTCGATCGGGCGCAGCGCATTCTGGCCGACGGGGCGGCGATCGAAGCCGATATTCTCGAGGAAGCGGCGATCCCGCGCGGACTGATCCGTTTCGTCTCGTCGACCGGCTTCGGCGAAACCGCGCTGGCCCCCGCCATCCCCGCCTTCATGGCCGCCTATCCCGAGATCCAGCTCGACATCACCTTCACCGAGGGCCGGGTCGACATCGTCGCCGAGGGCTATGACCTCGCCATCCAGATCGGCGACAATCCCGATGACAGCTCGCTGCGGATCAGCCGGCTCTTCACGTTGCGCCGCCGGGTGACCGCCGCGCCCGCGCTGATCGAGCGCCTCGGCCGGCCGAAGCATCCCAGCGACCTCGGCCAATATCCGATGCTGATCTCCTCGCACGTCCCCTGGGGCCGTGAAGTCGACTTCACCGGTCCCGATGGCGAGCAGATCCATGTGCCGATATCGGGCGCTCTGCACATGAACAGCACGCTCGGCCTGGTCCATTCGCTCGTCGCGGGCATGGGCGCCGCAGCGCTGCCCGAATATTTTACCTGGGAGGCGATGCAGGACGGACGGCTGATCGACCTGTTTCCCGACTGGACGATCCCGTCCTCACCGATCTGCGTGGTGACCCCGCCCGGCCGCGCCCGGCCAGCCCGGGTCCGCGCCTTGCTCGAATTTCTGCGCGAGCAATTTTCGTCGATGCCGTGGGCGCAGGGGATCGAGCATTAGACGCGCACAGCGAAGCGTCAGTCGAGCGTCTTGATCAGGCTTTCCCACCAGACCACGCCAGGATCGAACGCCGCGACCGGAAGCCGCTCGTCGAGGCCGTGGGCGAAGACGTCGGTCGGCTTGATGAAGATGCTGCCGACGCCGAAGGACGGAACGCCGCGCGCGCGGAAATGCATCGCGTCGGTGGCCCCGGCCTCCATCGCCGGGATGGTCGGGACGCCGGGCGCACGACGGGCGACGGCGGCCGTGACCGCCGCCATCACCTTCGGCTCGAGCGGCGAGGCACCCGCCTCGATCGTACCGTTGTCGATCAGTTCGACCGCGATTTTCGGATCGGCGGCGAGTTCGGTGAGCTGGCCTGTATCGCCGCGCGCGACGTGCCGGGAAAGATACGGCAATTGATGTTGGCGACCGCGCGCTGCGGCAAAGCATTGGGCGCGTGGCCACCTGCAAACTGGGTCGGCACGCAGGTCGTGCGGATCTGTCCGATGACCTCCGGCCGCGTGGACAACAGATCCGCCGCGGCGGCATTCTGCGGATCCGCCGCGAAGGCGCGCATCGCATCCCCGACCGGGCCGGGATTGCGCGATGCGCTACCCGCCAGATAGGCCTTGGTGATCTCGTTCTGCTGCACGGGAAAACGATAGGCCGCGATCCGATCGACAGCAGCCGCGAGGCTGACGATCGCGTTGGTCGCGGTGGGCCGGCTGGAGTGACCGCCCGGATCGGTGATCGTCAGGCGGAAATCGCCATAGATCTTCTCGGCGGCCTGCAAGCCATAGACGGTCGGCTTGCCCTGATCGTCCAGCGTGCCGCCGCCGGCGTCGGTATTGAGGACGAGCGCGGCATCCTTGAACCGTTCGGCCGCCGCCCGCGCCGTCACCATCCGCGTTTCCTCATCGCCGGTCAGCAGCAGGACGAGGTCATGGCGCGGGGTCCATCCCGACCGCTTGAGCTTCATCAGCGTTGCGACCAGGATCGAAATGTCGGCCTTGTTGTCGAGAGCGCCCCGACCGAAAATATAATCGCCCTCGACCACGGCGGTGAACGGGTCGCGCTTCCAGTCGGCCGGATTGGCCTCGACGACATCCATATGCCCGAGGAGAATGATCGGCTTGCCAGCCTCGCGCCCCGGATAGCGCGCCGTCAGATAGCCCGTTTCACCCATCGGCGTGAAGACGACGTCGCCGTCCCCAAAGCCTGCCGACACCAGCTTCTGCTTGAGCGAAGCGGCATAGGCGGAAACCTGTCCCTGACCGGCGACCGTCCGAAAGCCGATAGCCTGACTCAGCAAGGCCAGAGCTTCCTTCCCATCTGACGTGACCGGCATCGTCTGGGCCGCGGCTGCGGCGGACAGGATCGAGCTGGAAATCAGGGCGGCAACGATCCGGCGCATGACGGTCTCCGAAAATGATCGACCGGTGATGGGCAATACCGCCGAGGAGCGCAAGACTATTGGCCGGATCGGCCTCTTCGAACGACTGGCCCTTCCGATCGGCACGGCGAACGGGTGCGGCGCGGTGGTGACGGCGGGGGGGGGGGGGGGGCCG
>JAZKDN010000059.1:0-18498 GCA_040387595.1 Pseudomonadota bacterium | reverse complement strand
CCCCCCCCCCGACATCGCCCCTGGGCGACTGCGGTCAGGCGATCCGGATGCTGACCTGCGCATCACCGCGCATCGCCTTCGAATAGGGACAGAGCGCATGCGCTGCCGCCATCAGTCGTTCGGCGATGGCATCGTCCAGCCCGGCCAGATCGACCGACAGGTCGACCGCCAGCGCAGCATCGTAACCGCCATCGACGAGCAAGATCTCCGCCGTCACCTGGCTGTCGGGCGCCAGGGGGATGCCGTCGCGATCGGCCGCGCGCCGGATCGCGGACAGAAAGCAGGCGGCATAGGCTGCGGCGAAAAGCTGTTCGGGATTGGTGCCGTTTCCAGCCGGGCTTGCGGGATCGTCGAGGCGGACCTTGAGCCGCCCGTCGGCGCTGGCCGCGCCGCCCACCCTGCCGCCGATCGCGGTGGCCTGGGCCTGATAGAGGGTCGTCTTCGATCGCATCGATCGGAGGCCTTCCAAGGAGGATCCAGTGAAGGGGTACGCCGCCCGGCCAGGGGGGTTCAGGGGGGAATGCCGGACGGCGCTTGGGTCCATCTAATCGCGGTCACAGGATTGGATTAGCCCTGCGATGGGCATTTCACTGGTGAAGAAAAGGCATCAATCGGGGCTCGATGCGGCGGTATCGGTCACCCTATCGATACAAGCACGGCCCGTGCCGCCGCCAGCCCGGTCTCCAATGCGCCATGCGCGCTCGAGAAATCCTTCGCCGAACAGGCCTCGCCCGCGAAGAAGATGCGGTCTTCGACCGAAGTCGCCAGCACGCCCCTCTGGTCGGCCCGGCCCGGCAGAGCGTGACTGTAGCCGCCTTCGATCCAGGGCGTCGCGGCCCAGCTCGATCTGCCGAGCGGAGTGAGGCGGTCGCGGATATCGCTGCCGAGCAGCGCCACCAGTTCCTCGATCGCGAAGGCAGCCGCGCCCTGCTGCCCCGCCTGTTCGAGCGCCGCCGCCGCCCTGCCCCCGAAAAAGCCCTCGACCACCGGATGGCCCATCGGCCGCAGCTGATAGCTGCCGGTCTCGGCGCTGCGAGGATTGCCGATCAGATGCACATCGCGCGGGATATCCTCGGGGCGGGCAACCGCGAGAAAGATCTTGTCGGCCAGTCCCAGCGGAAGCGCACTGGCCGCGGCCTGCTTGTCGGCGAGCGCGGGCCGAAAGGCGAGCGCGCCCGATGCCAGCACCGGGGTCGGCACCGTGACGATCACGCATGTGGCGGTCATCGTGCCGTCGGCCGTTTCCAGCTTCAGTACCGGCCCCTCATGGTCGATCAGGGTTACGGCGACACCCAGCCGCAGCGCGACCCCGGTCGGCAATGCCGCGCCGATGAGCGTCCCATAGCCTTCGCAGACCCGCCAGTTGTTCTCGCTCGCCGCATCGTCATAGGCGAGATAGTCGCGCGCCGAGACCTGGCCGAAACCGGTGCCGTTGATATAGCCCGACAGCGCCTCGATATAAGGGTTCCACGGGCAGTCGGGAATCAGCGCGTCGGCGGCGCGGTCGGATGGGGGCGGATCGGCCCGCAGCCGCGCGACGACGGCGTCGAACGCCTCCGCCGCCGCGCGCTGCTCGTCGGGCGGGAACCCAAGGTCGCGATATTGGCGGCCCCAGCCGGGATCGGCCCGGTCGATCGAAAAGCCCAGCCCCTCGCCGATCGCCACCCAGCCGTTGCGCTCGGCCGAATGGAGGTAGCCGCAGCCGAGATCGAGCGCCCAGTCGCCGAAGCGGATGCTGTGGGCCCGTCCGCCGATCCGGTCACGCGCATCGATCAGCAGCAGGTTCAGCCCCTCTCCTGCCAAAGCGCGCGCCGCGCCGATGCCGGCGGCGCCCGCCCCGACGATGACGACATCATAGTCCCGATCGCTGTCCATGGCGGTTCAACGCACGAACGCGGATTTGTTCAGCCGCCGCTGCGGTGAAGACGGGGGACGCGATGCCTCTTTCCCGATGCTCGGCGCATCGCTAAAGGGCCGCTCCATGATCCTGGTCATCGACAATTATGACAGCTTCACCTGGAACCTGGTCCACTATCTGATGGAACTGGGCGCCGAGGTCGAGGTCGTCCGCAACGATGCGATCGCCGTCGACCAGGCGATGTCGAGCGGGGCCGAGGCCTATCTGATCTCCCCCGGCCCCTGCACCCCGAACGAGGCGGGCATCTCGCTCGCGCTGGTCGCGGCCTGCGCGGCGGAAAAGCGTCCGCTGCTCGGCGTCTGCCTGGGTCACCAGTCGATCGGCCAGCATTTCGGCGGCAAGGTGGTCCGCGCGCCCGAGCTGATGCACGGCAAGACCAGCCCGATCCTGCACGACGGCACCGGGCTCTACGAGGGCCTGCCCTCGCCCTTCACCGCGACCCGCTATCATTCGCTGGTCGTGCCAGAGGAGACGATGCCCACCGATCTGGTGATCAATGCGCGCACCCCCGACGGACAGGTGATGGGCGTGCGCCACGCCACCCTGCCGATCCACGGCGTGCAGTTCCATCCCGAAAGCATCGCCACCGAACATGGCCATGCGATGCTTGCCAATTTCATGCGCAGCGCCGGCATGGCGGTCAGGGAACGGACCTGATCTTGGCCAGGACGACGTCCCTTCCCGACCCGCTCTTCCCGCTCGATCAGCAAGCCGCCTACCAGGTCTTCGCGGCGATCCTGGACGGTGCGTTCGACGAGGAGAGCGTGTTCACCTTCGTCAACGGCATCGCCGAGCGCGACGAGACCAGCTCCGAGATCGCGGGTGCGGCACTGGCGATGCGCGAGCGGATGATCACGATATCGGCGCCGGCCGACGCGATCGACGTCTGCGGCACCGGCGGCGACGGCGCCCATAGCCTGAACGTGTCGACCGCGGTCGCCATCGTCGTCGCGGCCGCCGGGGTTCCGGTCGCCAAGCACGGCAACCGTGCGGCATCGTCGAAGGCCGGCGCGGCCGATACGCTCGAAGCGCTCGGCCTCGACCTCGACCGTGCCTCCGACCGGGCCGAGGCGAGCCTGAACGAGATCGGCATATGCTTCCTGTTCGCGCAGAAGCATCATCCCGCGCTCAAGCCGCTCGCCGCGATCCGCAAGCGCATCGCCCGGCGGACGGTTTTCAATCTGACCGGCCCGATCTGCAATCCAGCGGGCGTCCGGCGCCAATTGATCGGCGTCGCCCGGCCCGACTTCCTGCCGATCTATGCCGACGCGCTGGAACGGATCGGCTGCGACGCGGCGATGATGGTGTCGGGCGACGAGCCGCTCGACGAACTGTCGATCGGCGGCCCGAGCAGCATCTTCCGGCTCGGCGACATCGGCTTCGGCCTAGAGCGTTTCGAACCCGAAATGGCCGGGCTGACACGCCATTCGCTCGATGCGATCCGCGGGGGCGACGCCCGCTATAACGGCGCCGCGCTCCAGCGCCTGCTCGACGGCGAAGTCGGCGCCTATCGCGACGCCGTGCTGCTCAACGCCGCCGCGGCGCTCATCATCGCCGGTCGCGCCGACGACTGGCGCGCCGGCATGGCGATCGGCGCGGAGGCGATCGACGACGGCGCCGCCAAGGACCTGCTCGCCCGCTGGATCGCCTTCGCCTGATCGTCGGCGTAAGGGCCCGATTCCGCCGAGCCCTCTCTAGCGTGCACAAGTCGATAGACTGCCCCGACGACAAGCCCAATGTCGAAGCCCGTCAAACGGCGGGCGATGGCGCGCTGGAACCCGACCGGCCCTTACGTGTTCGTAATGATCAGGCCGTCGGTTTTGAGGTTTGCGTACCCATGTCGAGCAGAATTTCCACCGGCAATATCGGGCTGGACGCCATATTGAAGGGCGGCCTGCCGAAGAACCGGCTCTATCTCGTCGAGGGATCCCCCGGCGCAGGCAAGACGACATTCGCCCTGGAGTTTCTGCTCGAAGGCGTCCGCCGCGGCGAGCGCTGTCTGTACATCACTTTGTCGGAAACCGAGGAAGAGCTGCGTGCCGTGGCGGACTCGCACGGGTGGGACCTGACCGGCATAGACATGTTCGAACTCGCGTCGGCCGAAGAGGTGCTGGGCAGCAGCCGTGACCAGTCGGTCCTCTATTCGTGGGAAGTGGAACTGGGCGAGACCGTCCGGCTGATCGAGAATGAGGTCGAGCGGATCAATCCCCGCCGCGTGGTGTTCGACAGCCTTTCCGAAATGCGGCTCCTCGCGCAGGATTCGCTTCGCTATCGTCGCCAGGTCCTTGCGCTCAAGCAATATTTCACCGGCCGTGACGCAACCGTCCTGCTGGTCGACGACCTTTCAACGTCGGCGAACGGTCGCGACAATCACCTCCACAGCCTGTGCCACGGCGTGGTCACGCTCGAGCGGCTGACGCTGGAATTCGGCCCCGCGCGCCGGCGGATGCAGGTCCAGAAGATGCGCGGCGTCAGCTTCGTCGCGGGCTATCACGATCTCGTCATCAACACCGGCGGGATCGAAATCTTCCCGCGTCTAATCGCTTCGGATCATCACGGGACCTTCGCCGAGGGGCTGATATCCAGCGGCTCGACCGAGCTCGACACGATGTTCGGCGGCGGGCCGATGCGCGGCACCTGTACGCTCATCACCGGCCCGGCCGGCACGGGCAAGACATCGATCGCCATGCAGTTCGCGGCGGCCGCCTGCCGGCGGGGCGAGGCCGCAACGGTCTACCAGTTCGACGAGCGGGTCGCGACGTTGCTGTCGCGCAGCAGCACGTCCCAGGGTGGATTGCAGGCGCTCGTCGATTCGGGATGCCTGGAAGTCAGGCAGATCAACCCGGCTGAACTGTCCCCCGGCGAGTTCGCGGTCATGGTCCGCAAGCAGGTCGAGGAACGCGGCGTGCGGGTCATCGTGATCGACAGTCTCAACGGCTATCTCGCCTCGATGTCGCAGGAGCAGCAACTGGTGCTGCAGATGCACGAGCTGCTCTCCTATCTGAACCAGCACGGAGTCGTCACCTTCCTGATCAACCCGCAGCACGGGCTGGTCGGGTCGATGTCGACGAGCCTCAACATCTCCTACATCGCCGATGCCGTGGTGCTGATCCGCTTCTTCGAAGCTGAGGGTCGTATCCGCAAGGCGATATCGCTGCTCAAGAACCGCGGCGGCGCGCATGAGGACGCCATTCGGGAACTGCGGATCGACGAACATGGTCTGCGGATCGGTGATCCGCTGACCCATTTCCGTGGCGTGTTGACCGGGACCCCCGAATATCTGGGAGCGACGGAAACGCTGATGGACGATCGCAGTGCCTTATAGGCATGCCGACTTCGGTCACAAGGTCCTGATCGTCGCGCCGTTCGGACGGGATGCGGAGAGCATCGCCGGCCTGCTGACGCGCGAAGGCTATCAAACTGCCGCTGGCAAGACGCTCGCCCAGATCGTGCCGCTGATCGACAACAAGGTTGGCACCGTGATCCTGACGGAGGAAACATTGGCCTCCGGGCGAGAGCTTCTGCGCGGCGTCCTCGATGCGCAACCCGCGTGGTCCGACATTCCGTTCATCGTCCTGGCGTCGCGGCGGATGGGCCCGCTTCCCCCCGGTCAGGCGGCCGTGCTGCGCACGTCGGATGTCCTCGATAATTTTACTGTGCTCGAGCGCCCACTCAGTTCGGTTTCGCTGGTCAGCGCGATCTCTTCGGCGATGCGGTCGCGCCAGAAGCAGTTCGAGATGCGCGACCGGCTCGCGGAGATCGAGGCGCGGACCGAAGCGCTGGCCCGAAGCCGGGAAGACTTGCGGGAGAGCGAGGCCAAGTTCCAGGCGATCACCAACTCGATCGACCATATGGTCTGGTCGACCCTGCCGGACGGCTATCACGATTACTATAATTATCGCTGGTACGAGTTTACCGGCATGGCGGAGGGATCGACCGACGGCGATGCCTGGAACGACATGTTCCACCCCGATGACCGGGACCATGCCTGGGATCAATGGCGCCATTCGCTGGCCACCGGCGACGCCTATCATGTCGAGTATCGGCTGCGCCATCGCTCGGGCGACTACCGCTGGGTGCTGGGCCGGGCCCAACCGATGCGCGACGAGACGGGGCAGATCGTGCGCTGGTTCGGCACCTGCACCGATATCCAGAAGATCGTCGAGGCGCGCGAGATACTGGCGAAAAGCCGCCAGGATCTCGAAGCGATGGTGCGCGAGCGCAGCGCCGAGCTCGAACGGGCCAACGATCACCTTCGCCAGAGCCAGAAGATGGAGGCGGTCGGTCAGCTGACGGGCGGCATTGCGCACGACTTCAACAATATGCTGACCGGCATCATCGGATCGATGGACATCATGCGGCGGCGGATCGCGCGCGAACGCTACGACGATCTCGACCGCTACATGGATGCGGCGACGACATCGGCCTTGCGTGCCGCGGCGTTGACCCAGCGGCTGCTCGCCTTCTCCCGTCGCCAGTCGCTCGATTCCAGGGCGATCGACGTCAACGAGCTGGTCGGATCGCTCGGCGAGCTGCTGGGCCGGACGATGGGCGAACAGATCACGCTCGTCATGCGGCTCGACGGCGATATTCCGCCGGGCATCGCCGATCCCAACCAGCTCGAAAGCGCGTTGCTGAACCTGGCCATCAATGCGCGGGACGCGATGCCCGATGGCGGCACACTCAACGTCTCTACCCGCCTGGCCGACCTCGATGCCGGCCAGGCCGCTCAGATGTCCGAGGCCCAGCCCGGTGTCTATGTCGTGGTCAGCGTGTCGGACACGGGCGTCGGCATATCTCCGGTGCTGCTGGACAAGGTTTTCGAGCCCTTCTTCACGACGAAACCGCTGGGACAGGGAACGGGCCTCGGCCTGTCTATGGTCTATGGCTTCGCGCGGCAGAATGGCGGCCATGTCGCGATCGAAAGCGTCGAGGGCGAGGGCACGCGGATGAGCATCTATTTGCCGGCGGCGGACCGGATCGATGCGCAGAATTATCGTTCGGTGTCGGAGGCGCCGCCCGGCGGCGGGCAGCATGTGCTGGTGGTCGAAGACGATCCTTCGGTCCGCCTGCTGATCCGCGAAGTTCTGGAGGAAATAGGGTATAGCGCCGTCGAAGCCGCCGACGGGCTTTCGGCGATCCCGGTGTTGGAATCGGACAGGCGCATCGACCTGATGATATCCGATGTCGGCCTGCCGGGCATGAACGGCCGGCAGCTGGCGGAAAAAGCCCGCGCCTGCCGCCCCGATCTGCCGATCCTGTTCGTGACGGGATATGCCGAGAATGCGGCGATCCGTTCGGAGTTTCTGGGCACGAACATGACCATGATCACCAAACCATTTTCGCTCGACGACCTCGCGCAGAAGGTCGGCGAGGTTTTGATGGGTGAGACGGTGGTTTCGTTCGAAAACCAATAATGCGAAAATTATCCCCGAATTGAACCCAAAGGATATAGGCAACGACGAATTCAACATTGCTGCAACCGATTGCAATAAGAACCGTTCGCAAATAGAATTTGAGAATCATTTTCATTAGCGATATTGGCCCGTCCGCTTAACCGCGTGAAAGGGACCAAATGACCAACAGGGATATGGCGAGCAGCAGCTTTCTGGCGCTGGCTTGCATCGGCTTCATCGCGAGCGCGCCGGCCACCGCGCAAACGGCCGACACGGCACCCGACGGGGAAAAGCGGCTCGGCGGCATGACCGTGAGCGCCACCGCGCTCGAAGAACCGACGATCAAGGTCGAACGCGCCGAATCGCCCAAATATACCCGCCCGCTCCTCGACACGCCGCAGACCATCACCGTGATCGGCAAGGCAACGATCCAGCAGCAGAATCTCCTGACCCTGCGCGACGTGCTCAGCACCGTCCCGGGCATCACCTTCGGCGCGGGCGAAGGCGGCTTCGGCTATGGCGACCGCATCATCCTGCGCGGCCAGGACGCCAAGAACGACGTCACCGTCGACGGCGTGCGGTCGGGCGCCTTCCTCAACCGCAACGAGGTCTACAACATCGAGCAGGTCGAGGTGTCCAACGGCGCCAACTCGGTGATGAACGGCGGCGGATCGGTCGCGGGCAGCATCAACCTGGTGACGAAGCGCCCGCTGGCCGACGACCAGACGGTCCTGAACGCCGGTGTCGGAACCGACAATTATTACCGGGCGACCGTCGACGCCAACCAGCGCATCAGCGACCTGATCGCGGTGCGCATCAACGCGGTCTATCACGAGAATGACGTACCCGGCCGCGACGTCGAGGATTACAAGCGCTGGGGCATCGCACCCGCCATCACGATCGGCATCGACGGCCCGACCAGCCTGACCCTTCAGGGCGAGCATCTCGACGACAAGGCGATGCCGCAATATGGCATCCGCTATTACGCCAACAACGGCGGCTTCCTGTCGGATTTCGATCGCGGCGGCTATTATGGCTTCGCCAATCTCGACCAGCAGAACAGCAAGACCAATTCGCTGCAGGCGATCTTCAGCCACGCGTTCAGCGACAGGCTGAGCATCCGCAACCTCACCCGCTACGAGAAGATCCGGCAGAACACGATCACCAGCCAGCCGAACGGCACCTTCTGCCTGGCCTCGACCGGCCTCCAGCCGATGGATATCACCGGCGCCAGCGCCTCGTGCACCGTAACCTCGGGAGGCGTAACGACGGTCACCCCCGCGGGCTTCTACCGCCCCACCGGCGGCCGCGGCGTGCAGCGCTTCATCAACAACGAAACCCACTATACCCAGACCGACCTGACCGCGACGGTCGACACCGGCGGGATCGAACATTCGATCGTGCTCGGCGTCTCAGCGCTGTGGGAGGACTATTACCAGAAACAGGGCACCCTGCCGCGCAACCCCGATGGCTCGACCCCGGCCTTCCCGCTGGTCAGCATCTCTAACCCCGAAGCGATCGCCCAGGGACCTGCCGGCTTCACCTACGGCAACAACGACTATACCGGCCCGATCAACTTCATCCTGGCGAGCCGCAATTTCGGGACGCAGCGCAGCTATGCGGCCTATCTGTTCGACACGATGAAGTTCACCGACTGGTTCGAACTCAACGGCGGCCTCCGCTATGAGGACGTCAGGGGCTCCAACCGGACGCTCAGCTACGTCACGGTTGCGGCCGACCCCAATCTCGGTCAGCTCAACCCGCCAACCAGCCCGTCCAATTTCGGCGACAAGCTGTTCTCCTACCGGATCGGCGCGGTGGTGAAGCCGACGCCCAACACCAGCCTCTATGTCGCCTTCGGCAATTCGAAACTACCGTCCAAGGCCTCGGTCGACGGCGCGTGCTCGGCCGCCAATTGCCGCGTGAAGCCGGAGACCACCAAGAATTACGAAATCGGCGCCAAGGCCGATCTGTTCGACGCAAAACTGCTGCTTACGGCGGCGGTGTTCCGCAATGAACGCGACTCCATCAAGGTCAATGCGGTCGGACCGGACCTGCCCGAACAGACGCTCGACGGCGGCCAGCGAGTAGAAGGCCTGTCGCTCGGCGCGTCGGGCAACATCACCAGCGCCTGGACGATCTCCGCCAATTATATGTACCTCAAATCGAAAATCCTGCAGGGCGTGTCCGACTTCTGCCTCGCCAATCCAGGCGCTACCAACCCAACTGGCACAAATGGCACATCATGCGGAAACAGCGTCGACTTTCCCGATCCGACCAAGGGCTATTCGCTGACCAATACACCGAAGCATTCGGGCAGCCTGTTCACCACCTATCGCTTCGGCTTCGGGCTCGAACTGGGCTACGGCCTGACCTATCAGGGCAAATTCCTGCTCAATCAGCCGACGCTCGCCCAGCTCGCCGCCAATAATTATGTGGGCTACAATGTGCCGAGCTACACCATCCATCGCCTGATGGTCGCCTATCCGATCCTGCCGATGCTCAAGGCGCAGCTGAACGTCCAGAACTTCACCAACGAAAAATATGTGACGACCGTACGCAACTCGGTCGGCGGCAGCTGGGCCCAGCCGGCCGCAACGCGCTCGGCGGTGTTCAGCCTGAACTATCAGTTCTGATGGAGGCAGGGGTCCCCCGGCATGTCGCCGGGGACATAATTGGCTGCTCCAGTCCGCAAAGGCGATCCTCCAGGGACGCGCCTTCACGGTCTCCGAAGATAGAATAAGATAATTGAGAACTCGTCGCAAAAAGATTGCGAATCATTTT
The DNA here is from genome assembly GCA_040387595.1 of Pseudomonadota bacterium. GTDB lineage: Bacteria > Pseudomonadota > Alphaproteobacteria > Sphingomonadales > Sphingomonadaceae > Rhizorhabdus. The sequence continues at coordinate 8,400 of JAZKDN010000059.1, read as the reverse complement.
CATTAGCGATAGACGATGAGCAACGGCCCGCCAGCCTGTTGGTGGACCAACTCCCAGTCGGCGGAACGGCCTTCGAGGTTTCCACGTCCCTCGAACGCCCGACCGTCGCGGGGCCCGGCCATATAGGCCGGGCCCCATTTTTTTGCGTGTCAGCGAAGCTGCGCGCCGATCGGGAAGGTCGGCGTAAACATCGCGCTCACCGCAGCGACAACGGCGCCGACGACCATGAACAGGATGACCGCGGCGATGACCGTGACGATCGTATAGCCCAGCGCCTTGTCCTTCGGTGCCTTCATCAGCCCCGGCAGTCCCAGATAGAGCAGGTAGAAGCCATAGAGGCTCAACAGCGCCGCGATCGGTCCTAGTTGCGGGATGATCGTCAATATCCCGGCCACCCAGCCCGCGGTGTTCGAATAGGCCGCGACCTTGAACGCCTGGGTCTGGTTCTTCGTCCCGCCGAAAGTCGGCGCCAGCGCATCGATGATCAAGGCGAGAACATAGACGCTGATCAGCGAGAGGACATAAGTCACGATCGCGGAGGACAGCGCTGTGACGATCGGAACCCTGAAAGTTACGCCCAACGCCGAATAGCCGAACAATGCATTGCCGATCAGCCCGGCGATCGCAGGGATCGCCGCAAGAATCAGCACGTAATTTCTGTAGATATCGCCGATCGTCGACGGCTCGCCATCGATGACAGGCCATTCGGTTTTCGGTGTCAGGAGAATTTTCTTGGCCCGGTCGACCAGCGCTGGATGTGTGGAAGCCATCGATCACCTACCCTGTTGGTGTCGCCCGCCCCGTCCGCATGATCGGGCAGCCTGCCCTGCGTCGCAAGCTAATTCGTTACGGACGTCGTGATTATCCTTGGCGCGGATGAAGCCCGATCGCGCCCGACAGCAGGCGTTCGTACAGCGCCTCGAGATCGCGCGTATAGCGCGCGGCATCGAACAGCGGCGCGGTCAGCCGGTTCGTCGCAAGCTTCGCCTTCATCGACGCCAGCTTGGCCGGATCGGTCGCGAGCTCCAGCGCCAGCCGCTCATAGTCGCCGGCCGTTCCGGTCACCAGTTCGGGCATGTCGAGCGCATGCAGGAGGCTGCCTGCGACGCGGGCGACGAAACTGGCGCCCAGCTTCGTAACCACCGGCACGCCGCACCACAGCGCATCGCTGGCGGTGGTGTGGGCGTTGATGGCGAATGTATCGAGGAACAGGTCGGCATGGGCGTGGCGCGCCAGATGATCGGCGGACGGCATGCGATCGGCGAAGACGAGGCGATCAGCGGACACCCCCCGCGCCTCCGCCTCGCGGCGCAGATTGTCCACCGCAGCACCGTTGTCCGCGAGCAGCCACAGCACGCTGCCCTCGACCCTGGTCAGCAGGCGCATCCAGATCGCGAACTCGGCCGCAGTGATCTTGTAGCTGTTGTTGAAGCAGCAGAAGACGAAACCGGCTTCCGGCAGGCCAAGCTCCGCCCGGGTGAAGGTCCGATCGGAGACCGTGCGTCGATCGTCGTTCGGCTGATAGCAGTTCGGCAGATACGCAATCTGTTCCGAATAGCAGTCCCGCGCTTCGCCGGGGACCGTCACCGCATCCGCGATCAGATAGTCGATGAACTCGCCCCCCAGGGATCCGGGATAGCCGAGATAGCCGATCTGCACCGGCGCGGCGCGGTGCGCGAAGATGCCCGACCGGCCATATTGGGTATGGCCCTTGAGATCGACGGCGAGGTCGATCGACAGGCTGCGCGCCAGCGCGGCTGCGGCCTCGTTGTCGAGATGGCCGACCGGATGAAAGCCGTCGACGCTGTCGAGCAGCCGCTGGCGCATCGGATCCTGCGCGTCGGGTCCATAGGAGAAGGCGTGGATTTCGAAGCGATCGCGATCGTGCAGTTCGAGCACGCGCGCCAGCAGGCGCATCGTTGCGTGGTTGTGGAAGTCGGCCGAGAAATAGCCTATCCGAATCTTGTCGGCGGCGGATCGCGCGTGGAAGGCGGCGGGGCGGGCCGGGCCATATTCTTTCGCCGACCAGAGCCGCGCCGCCTGCAACTGGTGCCGCGGATCGTCGATGGCCAGGGCATGGAACGGCGGGATCGCATCGTCGCCGACACCGAGCAGCGGCGGGCCTTCGCCGTCACCCTGAATGGTCCACAGGCACATGCGCGCCCGCAGGTTGCGCACGTCGCTCGCCGCGAGCGCCGAGCCGGGCCCGAGGCGAAGCGCCTGTTCGTAGCTGGCCAGCGCGTCGTCGAGCCGGTTCAGCGCCAGCAGCGCCCCGCCGCGATTCCTGTGCGCGACCGCATTGGCCGGCGCGCGCCCGATCGCCTCGTCATAGCTGTCGATCGCCGCCTCGAACCGCTGCTGCGCCAGGAAGGCGTTGCCGCGATTGAGATAGGCATCGGCGAAACCGGGCTTGAGGCCGATCGCGCGCGCATAGTCGGCGAGCGCATCATCACTGCGGTTCAGCGCCAGCAGCGTGTTGCCACGGTTGTTATAGGCCTCCGCGCAGCTGGGATTAAGCCGGATCGACCGCTCGTAACTCGCCAGCGATTCCCGGAAACGGGTCAGCCGACGCAGGGCGATGCCCCGGTTCATATGCGCTTCGGCATAATCGGGATTGGCCTGGATCGCCTGGTCGAAGCTCACGACGGCCTCGTCCAGCCGCCCCTGGCCGGTCAGCGCGTTGCCGAGGTTGTTCCAGGCTTCGAAATAGTCGGGCGCCAGATCGACCGCGACGCCATAATGGCTGACGGCCCGATCGAGACGACCGAGCGCCGCTGTGATCGCGCCAGCGATATTGTGCAGGATCTCGCTGGTGGGGAAGCGCCCGAGCAGGTCGTCCGCGAGGGCAAGCGCCTCGATGAGCCTGCCCTGGCGATAGGGCGCGACGACCGCATCGAGATCCTCAACCGGCGGATTGACGATCCGGGCCCGGGTCAACGCCTGCAGTTCCGTCTGGACGCGCTTGTTGGCCGGAAACCGGTCCAACATCTCGCGGTAGAGCGCGGCGGCCTCTTCGGGGGACAGGCTCCTCGCCTTGCGGAGGGCTTGATCGACCGACATCTTCATCGCACAGGGCTTCCATATGAAAGCCCGATCGGTGGCGAAACCGGGGCTTGACCGTCGCAAGACCCTAGCCCGTCATGGTTAATTCTTCCTTGCCGCTCACCGCGCGATGGCCCGATCCCGGACCGCCGGCGATGAGGGTCAGGCCTTCTTCGGCGCGAATTTGAGCGCCACGCCGTTCATGCAATAGCGTTTGCCGGTGGGCGGCGGGCCGTCGTCGAAGACATGGCCGAGATGACCGCCGCAGCGGGTGCAATGGACCGCGCTGCGCGGGACGCCGATCTTGTAGTCCGTGCTGACCGCGACCGCGCGGGGAAGCGGACGCCAGAAGCTGGGCCAGCCGGTTCCGCTGTCGAACTTGGTGGTCGATGGAAACAACGGCAGGTCGCAGCCCGCGCACAGGAAGGTGCCGACGCGGTGCTCCTTGTTGAGCGGACTGGTAAAGGCGCGCTCGGTGCCGTCCTGGCGGAGGATGGCATAGGCGGCGGGGCTCAGCCGCTTGCGCCATTCGGCGTCGCTGAACTGGACCGCGAAGCTTTCCTTCGGGGCGGAAACGGCCCGGCCCGCGATGACGGCTGTCACTGCGGCTGCCATGCCCGCGCCCAGCACTGTCCGTCGATCGATCGCCATAGCCGTCTCCTCTCGCCTGATGTGGTGACGAAGCAGATACGTCGCAACCTTGGACGTGGTTACAAAGCCACCCTAAATGACAAGAATGAGCGACAGCGGCCTGACATTGCGCGAGGCGATCAGGGAGGAAGCCCACCGGCTGGGCTTCGCCGCCTGCGGCTTCGCGCGCGCCGATGCCGCGCCGGAAAGCGCCGCCCGGCTGGACGACTGGCTCGAATCGGGCGCCCATGGATCGATGGAGTGGATGGAGGCGCGCAAGGGCGAGCGCGCCCGGCCGCAGGGGTTGTGGCCCGATTCGCGCAGCCTGGTCATGCTGGGCATGAGCTACGCCCCGCGCGAGGACCCGATGCGGCTGGCGGGCGAGACCGGCGTCGGCCGCATCTCGGTCTACGCCCAGGGCACCGATTATCATGACGTCGTCAAGAAGGCGCTCAAGCACCTCGCACGCTGGATGGTCGAGCGGGCCGGCGGCGAGCTGAAGGTGTTCGTCGATACCGCGCCGGTGATGGAAAAGCCGCTCTCGGCCGCCGCCGGGCTCGGCTGGCAGGGCAAGCACAGCAACCTCGTCTCGCGCGACCATGGCAGCTGGCTGTTCCTCGGCGCGATCATGACCAGCCTCGACCTGCCCCCGGACGAGGCTCATGACGATCGCTGCGGCAGCTGCACCGCCTGCCAGGCGGCCTGCCCCACCGATGCCTTCCCCCAGCCCTATGTCGTCGATGCGCGGCGCTGCATCTCCTATCTGACGATCGAGCATAAGGGGCCGATCCCCGCCGAATTCCGCATCCCGATCGGCAATCGCATCTATGGCTGCGACGATTGCCTGGCGGTCTGCCCCTGGAACAAGTTCGCCGAGAGCGCCGCCGCCAACCGCGCCTTCGCCGCCCGCGCCGAACTCGCCGCGCCCGAGCTGGAGGATCTGCTCGGCCTCGACGATCCGGGCTTCCGCGCCGTGTTCGCCGGATCGCCGATCAAGCGGATCGGGCGCGACCGGATGATCCGCAACGCGCTGATCGCCGCCGGCAACAGCGGCCTGCCGCGGCTGGTGCCCCGCGTCGCCGCCCTGCTCGACGACCCCGCCCCGGTGGTGCGCGGCGCCGCGATCTGGGCGCTCGGCCGGCTCGATCACGTGACCTTCGACCGCGAGAGAGCGGCGCGGCGCGGCTATGAAAATGATCAGGAGGCCGCCGTCGAATGGGACGCGGAGATTGCGGCTGCCCCCGTCGCCCGATAACAGGCAGCCCCGAAGACTGGTCGGAAGGGAAGAACATGGACATCATCGGAGTCGTCGGCGCGGGGCAGATGGGCGCGGGGATCGCGCAGATCGCGGCCCAGTCCGGATTGAAGGTCCTGTTGTCCGACGTGTCGGTCGACGTCGCCGCCAAGGGCAAGGCCGGCATCGTCAAGATGCTCGACAAGGCGGTCGAGCGCGGCAAGCTCGACGCCGACAAGCGCGATGCCGCCGCGAACCTGATCGAACCGATCGGCGATCTCGAGCCGATGCGCGCCGCCGACCTGATCATCGAGGCCGCGACCGAGCGCGAGGCCGTCAAGCGCACCATCTTCGAAAATATCGGCAAGGTGCTGAGCCCCCACGCCATCCTCGCCACCAACACCTCGTCGATCTCGATCACCCGGCTCGCCCAGGCCTCGACCGATCCCGAGCGTTTCATCGGCATGCACTTCTTCAACCCGGTGCCGCTGATGCCGCTGCTCGAACTGATCAAGGGCCTCGCCACCGGCGCGGCCGCAGTCGAGATCGCCGAGGAATTCGGGCGCAAGACCGGCAAGACGACGATCCTGGCCGCCGACAGCCCCGGCTTCGTGGTCAACCGCATCTTCCTGCCGCTGCTCAACGAAGCGTTCTTCGCGGCGGGCGAGCGGCTCGCCTCGATCCCCGACATCGACGCCGGCATCAAGCTGGGCCTCGGCCATCCGATGGGCCCGCTCGCGCTCGCCGACATGATCGGGCTCGAGACGATCCTCGAGATTCTCAAGATCTTCCAGGCGGATTTCGGCGATCCCAAATATCGTCCGGCGCCGATCCTGTCGAAGCTGGTCGAGGCCGGCTGGCTCGGCCGCAAGACCGGCAAGGGCTTCTACGACTATTCGGGCGAGAAGCCGGTCCCGAGCTTCTGATCGAAGAGGAAACAGTCCATGGCCGACCAGATCGCCTATAAGGTGCTGCTCGCCGACGAGATGGCGCGGCTGGAGTCCGATGGCCGCTTTGCCGGCGCGCCGATCGACCTGGCCGACGGCTATATCCACATGTCGACGGCGGCCCAGCTCGACGAAACGGTTGTAAAACATTTCGCCGGCAAAAGCGACCTGTTCCTCGCGGCTGTCGATCTGGAGGCGCTGGGCGACGCGCTGCGCTGGGAGCCGTCGCGCGGCGGTGACCTGTTCCCGCATCTCTACGGGTCGCTGACCCTCGACACCGTCCTGGCTTATGGTCCGCTCGACCGTGAGGACGACGGGTCGATCCGCCTGCCGGTCACCGGCTGAGCCCGCGCTGCGCGGCTGTGCTCAGCGCAGCCGATAGGGCACCACGTCGCGGCGATCGGCATCGACCTCGATCGGCCGGCCGGCCGGCGGGAAAGCGCGCTGGTCGCAATGTTCGCGCGGGCACAACCGGCAGGAGATGCCGATCGGCGTCACCGCTCCGCGATTTTCGGTGTCGAGCGCATCGGCATAGATGAAGTCGCGGGCATGCTCGACCTCGCAGCCCAGCGCGACCGCGAAGCGGCGCGGGGCGCGGGTGAAGCTGCCCGATGGCTTCACCAGTCCCTTGGCCATCGAGACATAGCGCACCCCGTCCGGCATCTCGGCGAGCTGGACGAGGATGCGGTCGGGGATCGCCACCGCCTCATGTACGATCCACAGCGGACAGGCGCCGCCGAAGCGGGCGAATTGCAGCCGCGTCGCCGAATGGCGCTTGGTGATGTTTCCGGCCATGTCGACCCGGCAGAAGAAGAAGGGAATGCCGCGCTCGGCCGGGCGCTGCAGGGTCGAGAGGCGGTGGCAGGCCTGTTCGAAGCTGACCCCGAAGCGCTGGCACAGCCGGTCGATGTCGTGGCGCAGCCCGCGCGCGGTGTCGCGGAAGCGGCGATACGGCATCAGCAGCGCCCCCGCCGCATAGTTGGCGAGGCCGACCGACAGCAGCGGCGCCGCCTCGGCCGCGCGGAACCGCGCCTCGGTCGCGACCGTCGCGATCTCGCGGCGCAGGTCGAGCTGGACCAGCTGGTGCGCCATCATGAAGCGGCGCGTCTCGGGCGGCTGCGCCGATCCGATCGTCAGCAGCCCGCGCGCCGGATCGAAGCGCCGCAACATGCCGCCGCCGTCATCGGCCGCGGTGAGGGTATCGACCCCGTGCCGCTGCTTCAGCGCATGAGCGATCAGCGCGTCGGGCAGCGGCTCGGCATCGAGCTCCTCGGCCAGCGCCTCGGCGGCGCGGTCGATCACGTCGACATAATTGCCCTCCTCGTGAAACCAGTCGCGCACCTCTTCCCACGGCAGGCGATCGTCGCCGGGCACGCCGCTGGCGATACGGTCGTCGACCAGTTGCAACCGTTCCTCGGCGCGGCGCCAGGCATCGTGGAGCCGGACAAACTGGTCGGCGAAAAAGGGCTGCTGCTCGACCATACGGTGGAGCATCTGCGGGCCGATCTCGGCGGTGGCGAACAGCGGATCGGCAAACGCCTCGCGCAGCGTCGCCAGCCGTCGCTCGGCGTCGCCGGCCGTGTCGCGGTTCCAGTCGATCGGGAAGGCCTTGGCGAAAGCCTCCCCCACCGCCGGCGTGATCGGCCGGTCGTCATTCTCCAGCTGCGACAGATAGGAGACCGACAGCCCGACCCGCGCCGCCATCGCCGCCTGGCCGAGCCCGACCCGCTGGCGCAGCGCGCGCAGTTCATGCCCCGCGAAGAGGCGGGTTCCGGTTCGTCTCGCCATATATGTCCTTTCGGCCTTCCCTGTCGGGAGCGTAGGGCGTGATTTTGCAAATAGACACTTCGCAAGTCCGCAAGTTCACATTTGCCTTATCGGCCAAAGCTTGAAAAGGGGGCGCTGACACGATTTCCCGGAGAGGCCCGGTCCGGTTTGGCCGGATCGCCGCTCCGGACCATGGACGAACGCGATTTCGGAGCCGGCGGATTTTCGATCCGCCTCGAAATCGTTCAGAGGAGCACATACCCGGATGCTGGCAATCCTGCAGAAGCTCGAAGAGAAGCGCACGGCCGCCCGGCTTGGCGGCGGCGAGAAGCGCATCGAGGCGCAGCACAAGAAGGGCAAGCTCACCGCGCGCGAGCGCGTCGAAGTGCTGCTCGACGAGGGCTCGTTCGAGGAGCTCGACATGTATGTCGAGCATAACTGCACCGATTTCGGCATGGATGCCGAGCATATCCCGGGCGACGGCGTCGTCACCGGATCGGGCACGATCAACGGCCGGCTCGTCTTCCTCTTCAGCCAGGACTTCACCGTCTATGGCGGCGCGCTCAGCGAGCGCCATGCCCAGAAGATCTGCAAGGTCATGGACATGGCGATGAAGGTCGGCGCGCCGGTGATCGGCCTGAACGATTCGGGCGGCGCCCGCATCCAGGAGGGCGTCGCCTCGCTCGGCGGCTATGCCGAAGTGTTCCAGCGCAACATCCTCGCCTCGGGCGTGGTGCCGCAGATCAGCGTGATCATGGGCCCGTGCGCGGGCGGCGCGGT
>JAZKDN010000058.1:0-19784 GCA_040387595.1 Pseudomonadota bacterium | reverse complement strand
GCCCGTCGATCACCTGTTCGTTGGCGAGCACGGTCATGTCGACCGGATCCCAGTTAACCGCCGATTCCTTGCGATAGACGAGGCCCGCCGCATAGAGATCGAGGAACAGCGCCTGTTCCTGGCCGTAATAATCGGGCTCGCAGGTCGCCAGCTCGCGGCTCCAGTCGAGCGCGAAGCCGATCCTCTTCAACTGCTCGCGCATCGCCGCGATATTGGCGCGGGTCCACTCGCCGGGGTGGACCTTCTTTTCCATCGCCGCATTTTCAGCGGGCATGCCGAAGGCGTCCCACCCCATCGGGTGAAGAACCTCGAAACCCTTCATCCGCCGATAGCGGGCGAGGACGTCGCCCATCGTATAGTTGCGGACATGGCCCATGTGGATGCGCCCCGATGGATAGGGGAACATCTCCAAGACATAGGATTTCGGCTTGGGGCTGTCGTCGCGCGCTTGGAAGGTGCCCTGGTTTTCCCAGACACCCTGCCAGTGCGCGTCGGCCTTCAGGTGGTTGAAACGCGCGCTCACTGAAATTCCGCTTCTATCCGGCGATGACGGTCGCACGACGCAGGTCGCGCGCCTTGGTCAAGATGATGTCCTCGAGCTTCTGGACGGTCGCGGCCTGAACCGCGGAATCGACCCAGTTGCCGTTCGCCAGCACCTGGCGCTGCGCCGAGACGCGGACGGCGTCGGCGCGCAGGTCGGAATCGAGGATCGAGACGGTCAGCTTCATGCGCTCGGCCGGCTGGTTGGGATTCACATACCAGTCGGTGACGATGACGCCGCCGTTCGAATCGGCCTGCAGAAGCGGCATGAAGCTCAGCGTTTCGAGCGATGCTTTCCACAAATAGGTGTTGATGCCGATCGTGGTGGTCTTGGCGGCCGCTACGTCAGACGCGAGTTGCGCCTTGTTCTTGCCGCCGCCACAGCCGGCCAGCAGGGCGACGAGGGCGATTGCGGTCGCGGTGCGAAGGGTGCGGCTGGTCATGTCCGGGTCGTCCTTGGGGATCAATCTATCGCGATGCCGGCCGTTATAGTCGGAACCCCCGCCCCCGCAAGCAATCTTGACACGTTATGATCCCCCGTCCCTGCTAACGATTGTGGAGTCCGTGCAACAATGACTTTTATTCGCCAAGGATCGGAAAAAACGCCGAAAGTTGGCTGGCTTCGACTCGTTCCCGATGCTAGGCCGACGCAATATAGAATAAGATCGAGTTATACGGCGGATTACGCAGGATGATTGGTAAGGGGGTTCATGGAGTGCTGTTTGGCGTCGCTGCGGCTGCGTCGATGGTCCTTGCCGTGCCCGCAATCTCCGCCAAGCCCGCCCCGACCCCCAAGGTCAAGATCGACAAGAAGAAGGCCCGCGGAATCGGCTTCTTCACGCCGCCCGCCGCCGATCCGCGGCAGGCCGCGATCTTCGATCGCGTCGGCGGCAGCTTCGCCGAACCCGGTTTCCGCTTCACCCCCTCGGGCAGCAGCAGCAAGCGTGCGGTCACCGTTGCGATCCGCGCCCGTTCGGCCAACCGTGGCGGCGGCAGCAATGCGCTGGCGACCAACGGCTCGACGCTTACCAACGGGCTCGCCTCGAGCGCCTACAGTCTGGGCGCTTCGGTCGGCTGGAAGCATTTCGCGCTGTCGGGCGATTTCGCCAAGATCGACGGCGGCATCGTCCCCGACGGCCGCGAGATGGCCGATATCGGCCTGAGCTATTCGGGCCGCAAGTGGAGCACCCGCCTGTTGTTCGGCGCCGAACGCGCCACCGACAATGCGCCGATCGGCGGCCCCGACGAAGCGGTTTCGGTCGATCTCGGCACCTCCTTCTCGCTCACCCGCAACCTCGAACTGTCGGGCGGCGTGCGCTACAAGTCGCAGCGCGAACGCCTCGACCTGAGCAGCGATCAGCGTCGCGACAGCCAGGCGATCTATATCGGAACCGCGTTCAAGTTCTGATCCGGGCTCGCGGGCCTATTTTTCTGCTTATCTCCGTCATGCCAGCGCAGGCTGGTATCTCAAGCGTGACGCCCGAGGTTGGTGACGCTAAAGGCGGATGGTCCGCTTCACAGCCACGCATCGATCGCCGCCCAGCCATGGGCGCCGACCGCCATCGCCGCCTTGCCGCGCAGCCCGTCGACACCTCCCAGCGCAATCACCGGCAGGCGGGTCGACCGTGCGAGCGCGGCGAAGCGCATCCGGCCGAGCGCGGGTGCGCCCGGATGCGAGCGGGTAGGATGGAGCGGCGACAGGAATATTGCGGCCGCACCCGACCGCTCGGCCGCGCGGATCTCGCGCAGGTCATGCGCCGGGGCGGTGCCGAGGCGCGGGGCGTGCGGGCGGCGATGATGGGCGCCGTCGGCGCCCCAGCGCCGCGCCTTGGCGTCTCCGCCCGCCAGCAGCAGGATCAGCCCGCGTATCCGCGCGATGCGGCGGACCTTGTCGAACAGGCGTCGCCGCGCCTTCCCCGGCAGCGTCTTGTGGCGGAATATGATCCCCGATCCCGGCGGCAGGCGGTGCAGGGCCGTCCACAATGCCTCTCCCTGCCGCTCGTCGGTCATCATCCATAGCGATGGAAGCTCGGGCTGGCGGGGCTGCATCGTGCCTTCTATAGCGAAGCCCATGCCCGATATCGACACCGCCTCTGTCACGACCGCCGCGCGCCGCCTCGCCGACATTCGCACCCGCATCGACCATGCCGCCGGTCTGGCCGATCGCGATCCCGCGACGATCGAACTGATCGCCATTTCCAAGACCCACCCCGCCGAGGAGATCGCCCCGCTGATCGCCGCCGGGCAGACCGGTTTCGGCGAGAATCGGGTGCAGGAAGCCGAGAGCAAATGGCCGGCCCTGCGCGACGGCACATCGCTCCGCCTCCACCTCGTCGGCCGGCTCCAGTCGAACAAGGCCGGGGATGCCGTCGCCCTGTTCGATGCGATCCACTCGGTCGATCGTCCGTCGCTGATCGAGGCGCTGGCCAAGGCGATGGATGCCGCGGGCAAGCGGCCCGACTGTTTCATCCAGGTCAACATCGGCGCCGAGGATCAGAAGGGCGGCTGCGCGATCGAGGCTCTGCCCGCGATCCTCAAGCAGGCGCGCGATGCGGGGCTGCCGGTCGCCGGGCTCATGGCGGTCCCACCCTTCGAGGTCGAGGCGGCACCCTATTTCGCGCTGCTCGCAAAGCTGGCAAAGCGCCATGAACTGGCGGGCCTCAGCATGGGGATGTCGGCCGATTTCGAAACCGCGGTGATGATCGGCGCCACCCATGTCCGCATCGGCACCGCCTTGTTCGGCGAGCGAGCATAAACGACCGACCTGTCTTTTCTTACCGGTCTCTCAACAGACGCCGTACCCTATTGCTAAAGGAGCGATGATGACCAAAGCCGACATTCTGGCAATTCTCCATGACGACCTGAAAGAGCAGGGACATCTCTCGGCCGCAGCGTCCGATGGCGCACAGGCCGGCGACCTGCGCCTCGACTCGCTGGGCCTGGACAGTCTCGACCTGCTCCAGTTTTCGGTCAGCATCGAAGAGAAGATCGGAGTCGAGATCGATGTCGACGACATTCCGAAGGACGCGACCCTGTCCGACGTCGCCGACCTGGTGCTACGCCTCAAACATCAATGATCTGAAATCGGCGAGGAGCTGCCCGTCGAGGAGCCGTCGCACGACGGTGCCATGGTAGCAGCCCTCGAGTTCCTCCAGAACGACATTGGGGATGCCGGCCAGGTGACGGGCGTGGCGCTTGTCCAGCGCGTTCAGCGAACCGTAGAACAAGCGATAGGCTACGGCCTGGCCCGATCGGTTGATCATCGGCGCCAGATCATGGTGGAGGGATGGGGGCACCTGATCGCGAATCTCAGCGGTAAAATGTTCACCGGCGTTGAAATCCGGGCCCTCCGATATGTCCGAACGGATCGAAAAACCAAGATAGGCGGTGCAGGGCACGGCCATGGTCATCAACAGCGACGCGTAGCCCGATGACGAGAAGCCGGAAATATAGACCTCCCGAAAACCGTTCCGGGCATTGTTCGCGGCGATGCGCCGTGCGGCCGATTCGAAGTCCTTGCCGATGCCCGGAATAACGTTGAGATAGTTGAAGCGCGACCCGTCCTTCAGGAACAGCAACGATACCCCCAGCGGCCGCAACAGCGCCAGCAGGGCGAGGTTGGAGATTTCGAAATTGTTGAACATCGTCGTGAAGACGATGAGCAGCTTGTCGGGGTGGACCGCGCCGATTTCGAAATAGGGCTTGTCGATCGCATAGAGCGCGGTCGCCAGCGGCGTGTCGTCGAGCATCGCCTCCAGCCCTGGAATCGCGCGAACCGTCTGCCAGATCGTCCGGTGCCAGTCGACGAAGCGCTGGATATCCTTGCGCCCATAGGCTTCGAGGGCCGCCGCGTAGCGCTCGAAACCGTCGAACCCCTGCGCCGCCGATTCGGCGGCCAGGAACAGCAGCTGTTTGACGCTGGGGTCGGGCTTGGCATCCAGGCCGGCGAGCAGCCGCCGTTGCGCCGGCCCGTGCTGGTAGGGGCTTTCGAACCGCATCAGGCGTCGGCCGGGGCCACCGCCTCGAACGGACGTGGGGTGAAGCGCAGTTCGAGGCTCTTCAAACCGCCCATCAGGTTGGACCGCAGTGGGCGCCCTTCGTCGATGGCGGTGGCGTCCGGGATGATCGCCATGATTTCCTCGAGCACCGCGGTGACCTGCAGCTCGGCGAAGCGCCAGCCTATGCAATGATGGACGCCGGTGCCGAATGCGAGATGGCCCGGACAAGCGGCGCTGGCGAAGCGGTCGAAGCGGAGATCGCCGGGATTGTCCCATTTGCTGTCATCATGGTTGGCCGCCTCGTACCAGACCACGACCTTGTCGCCGGCACGGATCGCCTGGCCGCCGAGGATGACGTCCTGCGTAGCCGTTCGCCGCATGTGCTTGGTCACGCTCATCCACCGCAGCAGTTCTTTCACGGCCAGGTCGGTATCCGCGGGGCGATCGCGCAACGCCGCCCGGAACGCCGGGAAGCGGGTCAGGGCCAGCATCATCCGCGCGATAGAGTGCTGCGTCATCTCCGTCGCAGCGATGAGGAAGGTGCAGAAATTGACCCACAGCATCTCCTTGTCGAGCGGAGCGCCGTTGAAGCGGCCGCGCCGCATGGCATCGATAAGATTTGGCCTGGCTGGCTGTTCCGGCCGGTCCAGCAACATCTTCAAATAGGCGTTGACCTTGAGCAGCGTCCGCGCCCTGGTCGCAGGCGTATATTCCCGATCGTCGTCGGCGTTGATGACGCGGGCGTGGCGCGTCAGCATGACGCCATCGTCGTGGGAGACATCGAGCAGAAAGGCCAGGAAGCCGCCGACCATGGGAAGCGCGATGTCGGCGACGACTTCGCAGCGGCCGACGGCCGCGACCCGCGCAACCAGATCATGGGCCTGTTTCCGGGCGAGCAAGGCGTAGGTCGCCGTCCGCTGCTGGCTGAAGAGCGGGTTGAGCGCACGCCGCAGGTCGCCATGATCGGGCGGATCCAGCGCCAGCATGGACGGGCGCGGTTGCGCCGTGGACTCTTTGACATCGAAGATGCGGACGCCGCCATGGCGAAAGTCGGCCGAGAATATGTCGGTGGACTTGAGCACGGAGACGACGTCGTCATAGCGGGTCACCGCCCAGAAGCCGGGTCCGTTGTCTTCCTTGTTCCAGTAGACCGGATCGTCCCGCCGCAGGTCGGCGTAGACGGCGTGCAGGTCGGGCGCGAGATGCTGGTCGGGATCCTGCAGGTCGATCGGCTGGCGCGGGCAGGTCTTGGCCTGCCGGCCGCGAAGCAGGTATGATGCGGTGGTGTCGGTCATGGCTCCGGTCCGTCGGTGGTGATGCTGAACAGCATTTTGGCGATGGCGACCGAATCGATCGAACACACCACTTCGAGCGCGCGCCGCCGCTGTTTCGAGACCGCGAGATGGAGCGAAGCCCCCGCCGCCGGCGCGACCGGCCAGTCGGGCAGATCGACCGCCGCGACCGACCACATCCCCGACGGAAACAGCGCCTCCCAGCGATGCCGGGTCAGCAGCACATATTGATCCCACAGCATCGCCGGCTCGGCCAGCCCGCAGGTGATGCCGTCCGGGTCCGGCCGGGCGCCGTCGAGCAGCGCGGACCTGTCGAGATCGGCGATCGAGCGGAGCGCCGCGCCCGAGCCGTCGGGCTGAAAGCGCCACCGGGCGCTCGGTTGCGACGTCACCATCGTCGCGCTGTGGTCATCGGACTCCGGGCCAGCGCCCACCGGAAACCAGCGGCCCGGTCGCACGGTCGGACGGTGAAAGCGAAACTGTACGGATCCGCGGATGCCGGCTTTCGGGGCGGCGGCGATGATATCCGCCGCGCGGACATAGCGCCGACTGCCGCGGCAGAAGTCGACGATCGGGGAAGGGCTGATGTCGAGCGTCAGGGTAAGTCGCCTTTACGAAACGCCGACCTGCAAACCTTGGCGAATATCCGCCGATATAGACGATAACAGCGGGACGGGAAGGGTGCTGGTCGTCAATTTCGGAACCACTGCGTGAGGGTGAAATATGCCGCTACGGCAACCCCGATGATCAGGCTGAAGCCCGTTACCGCCCAGAAGGACAGCGGGTGGTGGGCATAGGGTATTCCGTCGACGTTCATGCCGAACAGGCCGGTGACGAAGGTGAGCGGCAGAAAGATCAGCGCGACGATCGCGATGATCAGCGAGCGGCGGTCGATCTTCTCGGCACGCAGGTCGGTGATCTGCTCGTGGAGCAGCGCCGATCGCTCGCGCACCGCTTCCAGCTCCTCGGCCATGCGCGCGAAGCGGTCGGCGGCTTCGCGCAGGTGGATACGGTCGTCATCCTCGATCCAGTCGAAGGCGAGCTGCGCCATCGCCTCGAGCGCCTGCCGCTGCGGGACGATGAAGCGGCGATAGCTGATCGCGGTCGAGCGGGCCTGGGCGATGTGCCGGCGCAGATGGGTGGTTTCGGCCGACAGCGCCACCTCGCAATCGTCCACCTTGTCGCCCAGGTCGGCGACGATGGGATCGAGATGGTGGCTGATCTGCACCGCCAGCGCGGCGATCAGGTCGCCGGGGTCGAGGAAATCGCCGCGCTCCATCCGCTGTCGCAGATGGTCGAGCCCTGCCATCCGGCGATAGCTGACCGACACGATCCGGCCGCGTTCGGCCCAGATGCGGATCGAGACGAGCTCGTCGCCTTCCTCGTCCTCGCTCTCGCGCGGTCCACGCAGGTTGATGATGACCCCGTCGTGGAGCGGCTGGCACCGCGGCCGCGTTTCCGCGGTGGTCAGGTTGAAGCGGGCGGTCGGCGGCAGGCCGTGCGATTCGTCGTCGAGCCACGCCATCGACGCCTCGTCGCGGCCGTCGATGTGAATCCAGCAGAAGGGCGCGTCCTTGGCGGCGCCGATGGTCCATCCCGGTGTCATGCGAATCCCAGATCGATCGAAAGACCGCGGCCCGCTGGTGCGGGCGGAGCGGCGCAGGGCTTGCGCGCGGCATCGGCGCGCGCGCGCGCAAGGATGGCGGGCGGCACCTCTGGCCGGTGGTACAGCCGGTCGGCCTGGCCCAGCAGGCGCGCTTCGCCAAGCGTCAGGTCGTCGGGATCGGCCGAGCGCAGCCGGATGACGACCAGACGGTCGGGGGTTTCGGCGCTGTCCGCGGCCAGCCAATGATCGACCGCGTCGGGGGCGGCATCGGCCAGCGGGTCGAGCGGTCCGCCCTCGGCCAGCCCCGCGTCGATCGCGCGGCGGCGGTGGTCGGCATCGGGCCAGCGCGTGCGAATGCGTGCCCGTGCCGCAAACAGCGCGTCGGCCACCGCGCCGAGGCCTGCAGGCAGCAGCGATTCGAGCCGCTGGCGCAGCGCCTTGCCGAGTCCGGCGGATCGCCCGCCGGTGCCGATCGCGACCAGCACCGGGTCGCGGTCGACGATCGCGGGCATGGTGAAATCGCACAGTGCCGGGCGGTCGGGCGCGTTGACGATCAGGCCGCGCGCCTTCAGCCGCGCCGTCGCCGCTTCGGCCTGGGCATCGTCATCGCAGGCGACGAAGGCGATCCGCGCGGCGCGATCCGCCTCGCCGACGACGATCCCGCCCGCTCGCTCGATCAGTCGCCGCTTCGCCGCCGCGGCTTCGCCCTCGCCCAGCAGGACGACGGACCGGCCGCGAAGATCGAGGAATATCGGTAGGCTGTGCATCGCCCGCCTTGTCGCGCGCATGCCGGCTTTTGCCAAGCGGGTTCGCGTGGCACAGCGGAGCCTTGAACGCGAAAGGAATCGCATGACGAACACGCGCAAGCTGGGCCGCTTCTCGGTCAATCCGATCGGCCTCGGGTGCATGAGCCTGAGCCAGGCCTATGGCCCGCAGCCCGACGAAGCCACATCGGAACGGCTCCTGCACCGCGCGCTCGATCTCGGCTGCGATTTCCTCGACACTGCCGCCATTTACGGCGAGGGACATAATGAGACGCTGGTCGGCCGCACGCTCAAGGCGCGGCGGCAGGAGTTTACCCTCGCGTCGAAATGCGGCTTCCGGATCACTCCCGATAACCCGCGGCTGGTCGACGGATCGCCCGCCAATATCGCCGCGACGCTCGATGCCAGCCTCCAGCGGCTCGGGCTCGACCATATCGATCTCTATTATCTCCACCGCCCCGATCCCCGCACCCCGATCGAGGAGTCGGTCGGCGCGCTGGCGCGGGCGATGGAAGCCGGCAAGATCGGTGCGATCGGCCTGTCCGAAGTCTCGACCGATCAGCTGCGCCGTGCGCATGCGACCCACCCGATCACCGCGCTGCAGACCGAATATTCGCTGTGGACGCGCAACCCCGAGATCGCCGTGCTCGATGTCTGTCGCGATCTGGGCGTGACCTTCGTCGCCTTTTCGCCGGTCGCGCGAGGCTTTCTGGCGGGGGCGTTCGAGCGTCCGAAGGAGATGGGCAAGGACGACATTCGTTCCAGCATGCCGCGTTTCCAGGGCGACGACTTTGTCCGGAACCAGACGCTCTACGGTCCATACAAAGCGATCGCCGACGACGTGGGCTGCACCCCGGCGCAGCTATCGCTCGCCTGGTTGCTCCACCGCGATCCCGACCTGGTGACGATCCCCGGCACGCACCGGATCGCGCATCTCGAGGAGAATATGGCGGCGAACGACGTCCGCCTGTCCGACGCGCAGAGGACGGTGCTCGATGCGCTGGTGAACGAGAGGACGGTGGCGGGGTCGCGCTACAACCCTGCGCAGCAGGCGACGGTCACGACCGAGGAATTCGCGTGAGATGCTTCCCTCTCCCGCGAAAGCGAGAGAGGGCAAGGATGGGGTCTCACACCAGCGTGCGGATGAACGCCCGCACCGAATCGGCGATCTCTGGCCGTTCGAGCGCCAAGGCGATGTTCGCCTGGATGAAGCCGGCATTGTCGCCGCAGTCATGGCGGTCGCCGTCGAAGCTGTGCGCGTGGAAGGCCTGGGTGCCGATCAGCTTGGCCATCGCGTCGGTCAGCTGGATCTCGCCGCCGGCGCCGCGCTCGCCCTTGTCGAGCAGCGCGAAGATCTCGGGCTGGAGGATGTAGCGGCCGACGATGGCGAGGCGCGAGGGCGCGGTGCCGGCGGCCGGCTTCTCGACCATCTCGCGCACTTCGGTCACCGCACCTTCGGAGGCGCCGGGATCGACGATGCCATATTTGTGGGTCTGGTCCTCAGGCACTTCGAGCACGGCGACGACGTTGCCGCCCTTGCGCGCATAGGTCTCCGTCATCTGCTTGAGGCAGGGCGAGGCCGGGTTCCACAGCAGTTCGTCGGGCAGGAGCACCGCGAACGGCTCGTCGCCGATCAGGTCGCGTGCGCAGGCGACGGCATGGCCGAGGCCGAGCATCCGCTGCTGGCGAACGAAGGCAGCCTGGCCGGGCGCGAGGCGGGTGGCTTCGAGCTTTTCGAGAAAGCCGGTCTTGTTCTTTGCGGCAAGATCGCTTTCGATCTCATAGGCGGAGTCGAAATAGTCCTCGATCGCATATTTGTTACGGCCGGTGACGAAGATCATCTGCTCGATGCCGGCGGCGATCGCTTCGTCGACGGCATATTGAATCAGCGGGCGGTCGACGACGGGCAGCATTTCCTTGGGAACCGCCTTGGTGGCGGGCAGGAATCGGGTGCCGAATCCGGCGACGGGAAAAATGGCCTTGCGGATGGGCTTCATGCGGGCTCCCTAATGACCATGTTCGAGGTTCACACCCACGGCGGAAGCGTATCCGCCGCGATCAATGCTTCGATCGGTTGTCTCTCCCGCACGACCGCCCATCGTTCGCCGCTCACCAGCACTTCGGGCGTCAACGCACGCGAGTTATAGGTGTTGGCCATCGTCGCCCCATAAGCGCCCGCCGTCATGAAGGTGACGAGGTCGCCGGGACCGACAGCATCCATGGCTCGCTTTTTGGCGAAACTATCGCCGCTTTCACAGATGGGGCCGACGATATTGGCCGTCATTGCCGCACCGTTCGGCGTAACGCTGCGGATTTCGTGCCATGCGTCGTAGAGACTGGGCCGCATCAGGTCGTTCATCGCGGCATCGACGATGACGAACGGATCGCTCACGCCGGGCTTCACCCGGATGACGCGGCTGAGCAATACGCCGGCATTGCCGACGATCACCCGGCCCGGTTCGAAGACCAGCCGGACGTCCCAGCCCTTCGTGACCTCGCGCACCATCGCGCCATAAGCTTCGGGCAGCGGCGGGACCGGCTTGGCCGGATCATAGGGCACGCCCAGCCCGCCGCCGAGGTCGGCGGTGACGATGCGATGCCCGGCGGCACGCAGATCGGCGATCAGGGCGCCGACCTTCTCGAAGGCGGCGCGCGACGGGGCGAGGTCGGTCAGCTGGCTGCCGATGTGGACGGCGACGCCGCGCACGTCGAGGCCGGGCAGTTCGGCCGCCCGCGCATAAGCCGCCATCGCCCGGTCATAGGCGACGCCGAATTTGTCCTCCGACCCGCCGGTCGAGATCTTGGCATGGGTCCCCGCGATCACGTTCGGGTTGATGCGGAAGGCGACCGGCGCCTTCACGCCCATCGCCATGGCGACCTCGGACAGCATTTCCGCTTCGGGTTCGGATTCGATGTTGAACTGGAAGATGCCCTGCTCGAGGCCGAGCCGCATTTCCGACTCGGTCTTGCCGACGCCGGAGAAGACGATCTTGTTCGCCGGGATTCCACCGGCGCGGGCGCGCAGCAGTTCCCCGCCCGAGACGACGTCGGCGCCGAGCCCGGCCTTGGCGAGGGTCGCCAGCACCGCGATATTGGGATTGGCCTTCACCGCGAAAGCGATCAGCGGCCCTTCGGGACCCGATTCGACCCCGGCCAGCGCGGCCTTGAACACGTCGACATGGCGCAGGATCGTCGCGGCCGAATAGACATAGACCGGGGTGCCGACCGCCTCGGCGATCGCGGGCAGGGAAACATCCTCGGCGTGGAGGACGCCGTCCTTCAGGTTGAAATGGTCCATGTCGTTCCCTGTTGGCCGGCATCATCGCCGGCCCATGTCGGTCGTTGCGCGGTATCTGATCCGTCACCCCAGCCCTTGCCCGTCACCCCAGCGCAGGCTGGGGTCTCGTGCGCTGGAGCGCCTCGCATCTCTCCTGAGATCCCAGCCTTCGCTGGGATGACGCAGAAGAGAGGCGCTTACGTCTCGTCAGCCCGGCGGCGGCAGATTGAAACGGTCGTCCGGCCGCTCCTCCGACCGGCGCAGCACGTCGTCGCTGCGGCCGGGGCGGGTCTCGACGGGCGGGGTCAGCAGCGCCGGAACATCGGGCTGGGTCGCCGCCGTCGCCGGTTTGGGCGGCAGGACCTGGCCGTCGGCGGGGCGCAGCGCGTCGCGCTTCCCGCAGGCGGCGAGCGCGAGCAGCGCGGTCGCGGCGATAAGTGTTTTATAGCGCATAAGCACTCCCGTTCGTCCCGAGCGAAGTCGAGGGACGCTGGCTCTCGGACCGTATCTCGACTTCGCTCGATACGAACGGAAGAAAGGCTTGCAAGGTCATGCCCCGATTCCAAGGGCGGCCCTGGCGTCGGCGATGCGGGCGCGCACCTGGTCGGGGGCGGTGCCGCCATGGCTGGCGCGGCTGGCGACCGAGGCATCGACCGACAGCGCCTGGTAGACGCGGTCGTCGATCCGCGCGTCGATCGCCTTGAGCGCCTCGATCGGCAGCTTGTCGAGCGCCAGCCCCTCGCGCTCGGCCAGCTTCACCGCGGTGCCGGTGATGTGGTGCGCCTCGCGGAACGGGATGTCGGCGATGCGGACCAGCCAGTCGGCGAGGTCGGTCGCGGTCGAGAAGCCCTGTTCGGCCGCCTGGCGCATGCGCGGGGCGACGAAGGTGCAGGTCTCGATCATGCCGGTCATCGCCGCGATCGACAGCGCGAGCAGGTCGTGCGCCTCGAACACCGGCGGCTTGTCGTCCTGCATGTCCTTCGAATAGGCGAGCGGCAGCCCCTTCATCGTCATCACCAGCGCGGTCATGCAGCCGGCGATGCGCCCCGAATGGCCGCGCACCAGCTCGGCCGCGTCGGGGTTGCGCTTCTGCGGCATGATCGACGAGCCGGTCGAATAGCTGTCGGGCAGCTTGACGAAGGCATAGGGCTGGCTCGCCCAGATGATGAACTCCTCGGCCAGCCGCGACAGGTGGAGGCTGCACTGGGTCGCCGCCATCAGATAATCGAGCGCGAAGTCGCGGTCGCTGACCGAATCGAGCGAATTGGCGGTGGGCCCGTCGAAGCCGAGCGCCTCTGCCGTCATGTCGCGGTCGATCGGGAAGCCGGTGCCGGCAAGCGCGGCGGCGCCGAGCGGACAGCGGTTGAGCCGGTCGCGCGCATCGGCGAAACGGCTGCGGTCGCGCGCGACCATCTCGTAATAGGCCATCAAATGGTGGCCCAGCGTCACCGGCTGGGCGACCTGGAGATGGGTGAAGCCGGGCATGACGCTGCCGGCATGTTCCCCGGCACGGGTGACGAGCGCGACCTGCAGCGCGGCGAGGCCCGCCTCGACCGAATCGATCGCGTCGCGCACCCACAGCTTGAAGTCGGTCGCGACCTGGTCGTTGCGCGAGCGGGCGGTGTGGAGCCGGCCGGCCGGCGTGCCGATCAGCTCGGCGAGCCGGCCCTCGGTCGCCATGTGAATGTCCTCGAGCGCCAGATCGACCGGCACGCCCTTTTCGGCATATTCGGCGGCGACGGCGTCCAGACCGCGGGTGATTTCGGCCGCATCGGCCTCGGTCACGATCTTCTGTTTCGCCAGCATCGCGACATGCGCTTTCGATCCGGCGATGTCTTGTTGCCAAAGACGCTTGTCGAAAGGGATGGACGCGTTAATTTCGCGCATCACCGCGGCGGGCCCTTCTGCGAAGCGCCCTCCCCACATTTTATTGGAGTTGTCCGTGCGGCCGTTGATCGCCTGTCTCCTCGCATTGGCGCTGGCCGCCTGCGATAGTAAACCCAAGGACACCCCGCAAGGCGGCGTGCCCGCCGAATCGGTCGGCAAGGTCGATATATCCCAGCGCGGCAAGGAAATGCCCGCCATCCCCTTCGCCGACGAGAAGGGCGGACCCGCGACCCTGACGCAATTTCGCGGCAAGCCGCTGATGGTCAACCTGTGGGCGACCTGGTGCGCGCCCTGCGTCGCCGAGATGCCGACGCTCGAGACAATGGCGGCCGAGGATCAGCGCTTCAAGCTGATCACCGTCAGCCAGGACCTGGAGGGTGCGAAGGCGATCGCGCCGTTCTTCGCCGAAAAGGGCTTCAAGGCGCTGACCCAGCACAGCGACCAGCAGAATGTCCTGATGGCGGCGCTGGGCACCGAAACCCTGCCGACCACGGTCTTCTACGATGCGAAGGGCAAGGAGCTGTGGCGCGTCTACGGCATGATGGACTGGAACGGCGCCCCCGCGAAGAAGCTGATCAGCGACGGGGTGGGGGGATAATTGTCCCCGCCGTCATGCCGAATGCTGCGGCATGACGGCGGGGCGGGGTTCAGGGCATCCGGTACATCGCGCACAGCTTGTTGCCGTCGGGATCGCGCAGATAGGCGAGGTAGAGCTTGAACGCGCCCGCGTCGCGGACGCCGGGCGCGTCCTCGCAGGCGGTGCCGCCATGGGCGATGCCGGTCGCATGCCATTCGGCGGCCTGCTCGGGCGAATCGGCGGCGAAGCCGATCGTGCCGCCATTGGCGTGGCAGGCGGCCGCGCCGTCGATCGGCTTGGTCACGCCGAACATGCCGGTCGGCGATGCCCAGAAAATGCGGTTATTCTCGGTGTCGACCATGCCCGGGCGCACCCCGAGCGTGCCGAGCAGCGCGTCGTAGAATGTCTTGGAAGCCTCAAGATTGTTGGTACCGACCATGACGTGGCTGAACATATTCTCTCTCCTCCGGATGACGCATCGGCGCCGTCGAGGGCGCCTGATTGCCCCAGCGACGGCGACATGTCGATGACGGGAACGGCCCGCCGGCTCTCTCCGGCCGGCATTCGTTCTTGAAATGCAACGACCGGCTGCCGATCTTGCGCTCATGACCATGCGCCAACCCAGCTTCTACATCCCGCACGGCGGGGGCCCCTGCTTCTTCATGGACGATCCGGCCGGGACCTGGACCGGGATGGAGAGCTTTCTGCGCGGCCTTCCCGATCGGCTGCCCGAGCGGCCGAAGGCAATCCTGATCGTCTCGGGCCATTGGGAGACGGAGGGGTTCCGCTTCTCCGCATCGCCGAAGCCGCCGCTGATCTTCGACTATTACGGCTTTCCGCCGCACACCTATGAGCTGACCTGGCCCGCTCCCGGCGATCCCGCGCTGGCGGAGCGGGCGGCGGGGCTGCTGCGCGCTGCGGGGTACCAGGCCGGCACCGATCCCGACCGCGGCCTCGACCACGGCGTGTTCGTGCCGCTCAAGGTGGCGTATCCCGATGCCGATATCCCGGTGGTCGAAATGTCGCTCGACGCCGGGCTCGATCCGGTGCTTGCCTACCGCGCCGGTGAGGCGCTGCGCCCGCTGCGCGACGAAGGCGTGCTGATCCTGGGCGCTGGAATGAGCTTCCATAATCTGCCGGCCTATCGCAAGGCGCAGGCGAGCGAGCCTTCGCTGGTGTTCGACGGCTGGCTGGCGGCGGCGGTCGAGGGCGACGTCGCGGGCCGCGAATCGCGTCTGGCCGGCTGGGCCGACGCCCCCGCGGGCCGCTTCGCCCATCCGCGCGAGGAGCATCTTCTGCCGCTGATGGTCGCCGCCGGCGCCTCGGAGCGGCCCGGCACGCGGGTCTATGGCGAATTGGTGATGGACACGATGGTCTCGGGCTTCCGCTTCGATTGAGGCGGCGGTCCGCGCGGGGATGACGCCCCCGGGTGGCGGGGACCGTTCCGCCATGCAACCATCGCGCCCTACGCAGGTTCACATTGCTGTGGCAATCGGCGGCGCGCCGGGCGATCGGTCGCAACGGCCATTCTGGGGAATCCATTGGTGAGCACATCCGAAGAACCGCAGCCATTTCGCTTCGAGGACGGCAGCTTCCTGGCGCTCGTCCTGGTCGTCAGCATCGCCTTCGCGATGGTGATCGCGCCGTTCTTCGGGGCGATCCTGTGGGCGCTCGTGCTCGCGCTGATGTTCAATCCGGTCCACCGGCGCATCCTCGCGCTGATGCCTGGCCGAACCACCATCGCGGCGCTGATCACCCTGGTGATGATCATTCTGGTCGTCATCCTGCCGGCGATCTTCCTGACCAACGCGCTCATCCAGGAATTCCTCCACGTCTACGCCCTGATCCAGTCGGGCCAGATCAACATCGCCCGGATGTTCGAACAGATGACCGGCGCGCTCCCCGACTGGGCCGCCAGCTGGCTGCGCTCGCGCGGCTGGACCGATTTCGCCGCGGCCCGCCAGCAGATCAGCGAGGCGCTCTCCGGAAGCTTCAGCGCGATCGCCACCCATGCGCTGCAATTCGGGCAGGGTGCGTTCAACCTCATCCTGATGATGGGCGTGATGCTCTACCTGACCTTCTTCCTGGTCCGCGACGGCGAAGCGCTGGGGCAGCGGGTGATCGAGTCGATCCCGCTCGATCCCGACCGCCGTCGCGCGGTGATTCGCAACTTCACGATCGTCACCCGCGCCACGATCAAGGGAAGCCTGATCGTCGCGATCGTCCAGGGCGTCGTCGGCGGAATCACCTTCGCCCTGCTCGGCATCGAGGGCGCGCTGTTGTGGGGCACGATCATGGCGATCTTTTCGCTGATCCCCGCGATCGGCTGCGGCATCGTCTGGTTGCCGGTGGCGCTCTACCTGTTCGCGACCGGCGCGGTCGTGAAGGGCGTCATCCTGGTGATCGCGGGCGCGCTGGTGATCGGCTCGATCGACAATGTGCTGCGCCCGCTGCTCGTCGGTCGTGAGACTCGCATGCCCGATTATGTCGTGCTGATCTCGACCCTGGGCGGTCTGCAGATCTTCGGCTTCCACGGCTTCATCATCGGGCCGGTTGTCGCCGCGCTGTTCATCGGCACATGGAACATCGTCACCGAACAGCGCCGCATCGCCCGGCGCTGATCGCCGCGGCGATCAGCTCTCGGCGATGTCCGGGGCAATGACGGGGACGTGGAAGGGCGGATTGGCCCGTTCGCGCTGCCGCTGGCGGTGGCGGCGCCACAGCAGCCAGATCAGGAAACAGGTGCCCGGGATCGGAAAGGCGATCATCAGCTCGGTCTTGTAGGGCCGCAGCGAATCGATGATCCGGTCGACCGCCGGTCCGAACAGGAAGCCGATGCTGGTGTATACCGCCGACCACAGCAGCGCCGCGATCATGTTCAGGATGGCGTAACGCCGTAGTGGGATCGACGACAGTCCGATCGCGATCGGGCTCACCGTGCGGAAACCGTAAAGGAACCGGAAGGCTAGGATGAAGCCGGTCGGATAGCGTTCGATGAAGCCGACCGCCTTGGCGAAGGTTGGCTTCTGCCGGACATGGGCGACGAACGGCCGGTCGCGGAAACGGCGGCCGACCTGGAAGAAGAGCTGGTCGGCGACGACCGCCCCGAACGCCGTGGCCAGGAAGGCGGCCCAGACCGGGAAGAGCTCGCGATGCGCCATCACCCCGCCGGCGATGGCCGCGGCTTCCCCCTCGAACCCGGCGCCGAGCGCAATCGCCCAGGGGCCGATCGCCTCGACAAGATGACCGAAATCCATGCACTTCACCTGCGACGCCGGTCCCCGAAGCGCGCGATCATAGCGGCGCTTGTGCAGCGCGTCATGGAAGATCGGATGGCTTCGCTTTGCAGCTGACGTCATCCCGGCAAAAGCCGGGATCTCACTGCCTTCGGGTCAGTGACGATGAGCAGGGAGAAGGGAGATTCCGGCTTTCGCCGGAATGACGAGGAGAGGTGGAACTCCGTCCGTGTCCCGCCCGGCAACCAGATGATACGGTCTCCCGGTTGCCGCGGGCGCGCCGGATCATTACATCGGCGGTTCCATCGTCGAAGGGTTTTTGATGCTTCTCCTTCTCCTCCAGATTGCCGACCTGCTGCTGGGCGTGCTCCGCTGGATCATCATCATCCAGGCGATCATGTCCTGGCTCGTCGCGTTCAACGTGATCAACACCTATAACGACTTCGTCCGCCAGGTGCTCTTCGCGCTCGATAAGATCACCGAGCCGATCTACCGCCCGATCCGCCGGATCATGCCCGATTTCGGCGCTCTCGATCTGTCGCCGCTGGTCGCGCTGCTGCTGATCATCATCCTGCAGATGGTGATCGGTCAGGCGCAGGCGCAGGTGATGATGGCGGGCGTCTGACCGCCTGGACCTGCACCGACGAAGGCCTCACCCTCGCGATACGCGCCAGCCCCAGGGCCGGGCGCGATGCGATCGAGGGGGTGGTCGTCGCCGCGGACGGCCGCCACTGGCTCTCGGTCAGGCTGGCCGCCGCGCCGAGCGACGGTGCGGCCAACGATGCGCTGATCCGCCTGCTCGCCAAAAGGCTCGGCGTGGCGCGACGGGACGTGACGCTGGCCAGCGGCGCGACATCGCGGCTAAAGAGGCTCCATATTTCGGGCGATCCCGCCAGGCTGGCGGCCGCTCTTGCAAGCGTGATCGGATAGGGTGGGCATGAGCGCGGACATCATCGACGGCAAGGCCTATGCGGCAGACCTGCGCGAGCGGGTCGCGGCGCTGGTGGCGGGGTTTCGCGCCGCCGCCGGCCGTGCGCCGGGCCTCGCCGTGGTGCTGGTCGGCGAGGACCCCGCCAGCCAGGTCTATGTCCGCTCGAAGCACAAGGCGACGATCGCCGCCGGCATGGAAAGTTTCGAGCACCGCCTGCCTGCGACCGCGAGCGAGGCCGAACTGCTGGCGACGGTGGCTCGGCTCAACGCCGACGAGACCGTCGACGGGATCCTCGTCCAGCTGCCGCTGCCGGCCCATATCGACGAGAATCGCGTGATCGCGACGATCGATCCCGACAAGGATGTCGACGGCTTCCATGTCGTCAATGCGGGACGGCTGGCGGTCGGCCAGCAGGGCTATGTGCCGTGTACCCCACTGGGCTGCGTGATGCTGCTCAAGGACCGGCTGGGCGACCTGTCGGGTCTGGAGGCGGTCGTCGTCGGCCGCTCGAACATCGTCGGCAAGCCGATGGCGGCGCTGCTGCTCGCCGAGAACTGCACCGTGACCGTGGCGCACAGCCGCACCCGCGACCTCCCCGACGTCGTGCGCCGCGCCGATATCGTCGTGGCGGCGGTTGGCCGGCCCGAGATGATCCGGGGCGACTGGATCCGCCCCGGTGCGACGGTGATCGACGTCGGCATCAACCGCGTGCCGGGCGCCGAAGAGGGCAAGACGAAGCTGGTGGGCGACGTCGCTTTCGACGAAGCGGCGGCGGTCGCCGGTGCGATCACGCCGGTGCCTGGCGGGGTCGGGCCGATGACGATCGCGGTGCTGCTGCGCAACACCCTCGTCGCCGCGCATCGCCGCGCCGGCGTGGCGCTGGCCGACGGCGCGATCTGATGCTCGCGCTCTTCCTGTCCGCCTTCGTCACGCTGTTCGTGGTGATCGATCCGCCCGGCTGCGCCCCGATCTTCGCCAGCCTGACCCGCGACGCGCCGCATGGCCAGCGCCGGTCGATGGCGATCCGCTCCACGTTGATCGCGACGGTGCTCCTGTTCCTGTTCGCGCTGGTCGGCGAAAAGCTGCTCGCCACGCTCGGCATCAGCCTCGACGCCTTCCGCATCGCGGGCGGCATCATGCTGTTCCTGATCGCGCTCGAAATGGTGTTCGAGAAACGCACCGAACGGCGCGAGGAGCGGGCGGACGAGATCAGCCGCAAGGCCGCGGAGGAACGCCGCCCGATCGAGGACGTCTCGGTCTTCCCGATGGCGATCCCGATGATCGCGGGCCCGGGGTCGATCGCCACGGTGATGCTGCTGGTGTCGCGCAGCAACGGGATCGAGCAGACGATCGTCGTCCTGGCCGCGCTGGTCGCGGTGCTGGCGCTGACCGGCGCGGCGCTGCTGGCGGCCGGGCCGATCATGCGGGTGCTCGGCCCCAAGCTCGAAGCGATGATCACCCGGGTGCTCGGCGTACTGCTGGCGGCGCTCGCCGCACAGTTCGTGATCGACGGAATCAGCGCGGCTTTCGGGCTTCGCTGACCCCGTCGGGGTGTTCGAAGCCGGCCGTTCGCCAGTGCGGACCTAGAGTCTGTTTCAGCGAAGCTGAAACGGCGGTACCGGCCCGCTCCCCCGCCGCTTCATGATCGCCCGGGCCACGTCGGGCGATGTCGCCTG
>JAZKDN010000057.1:0-17479 GCA_040387595.1 Pseudomonadota bacterium | reverse complement strand
GACCTTCCGTTCGCACACCGGAACGCCTATGGCCGAACCGGCCGCGCCCTCGTGGCCACCCTTTCGCCGGAAAGCGTGACATGGGCATGACAGCATTTCCTTCGACTCCGCGTCAAGAGTCCCTGTGTCCTCGCTGCTGATTTCCCGATTCGCGCCGAGCCCGACCGGGCGCCTTCACCTCGGCCATGCCTATTCGGCGCTGTGCGCGCACGACCTCGCCAAAGGACCGGCGGGCGCCGGAAACGGGCGGTTCCTGGTGCGGATCGAGGATATCGACCCGACCCGCAGCCGCCCCGAGCATGTCGAAGGGATTTTCGAGGATCTGCGATGGCTCGGCCTCGCCTGGGATGGCGACGTGCTGGTCCAGTCGGCGCGGCTGCCGCTCTATGCCGCGGCGCTCGACCGGATGAAGGCGGTTGGGCTGGTCTATCCCTGCTTCTGCACCCGCGCCCGCATCGCCGCTGAGATCGCCGGCAGCGCCACCGCGCCGCATGGGCCTGCCCTGGGACCCGATGGCGGTCCGATCTATCCGGGCATCTGCCGCGATCTCCCGCCCGAGACCCGCGCCGCCCGGATCGCGGCGGGCGAGGCGCATGCCTGGCGGCTCGACATGGCGAAGGCCGCCGCGCTGGCCGGTCCGCTGCTGTGGCACGACAGCCGCGCCGGGGCGGTCGTCGCGACCCCGCAGATCCACGGCGACGTCGTCCTCGCCCGCAAGGATGCGCCGACCAGCTACCACCTCGCCGTCACCGTCGACGATGCCGCGCAGGGGGTGACCGACATCGTTCGCGGCGAGGACCTGTTCGCCGCGACGCATGTCCACCGCCTGCTCCAGGCGCTGCTCGGCCTGCCGACGCCGCTCTACCACCACCACGCGTTGCTGACGGACGCCAATGGCGCACGCCTCGCCAAGCGCGCCGGCTCGCCGACCCTCGCCTCGATGCGCGCCGACGGCGTGGACGCGAGCGACCTGGTGGCGCGGTTGCGAGCAAAGGCGATCGCGGCGCGCCTCTCCTGAGACCCCAGCCTGCGCTGGGGTGACGGGCTGGGGGCGGCGAAAAAAATGTCGTCATGCTGGAGCAGGCCGGCGTTGCCGCGACGCATGTCCACTGCCTGCTCCAGGCGCTGCTCGGCCTGCCGGTGCCGCTCTACCATCACCGTGCGTTGCTGACAGACGCAAGTAGCGAACGCCTCGCCAAGCACGGCGCGTCTCTCCTGAGACCACAGCCTGCGCTGGGGTGACGGTGGGTGGGAATCAAAACCGAATTCGTCATGCCAGCGCAGGCTGGCATCTCGGGAGAGACGCGGTAACCTCGTGCCATGCGCAGGGGCGGCTGGACCTACATCATGACGAACCGGCCACGCGGCGTGCTGTATGTCGGCGTCACTGCCGATCTTGCCGCGCGCATCCACCAGCATCGCAACGGCGAAGGCTCCGACTTCTGCAAGCGCTACAATCTCGCGCTGCTCGTCCACGTCGAAGAACATGTGACGATCGGGGAAGCGATCCTGCGGGAAAAGGCGGTGAAGGCGTGGAAGCGCGACTGGAAGATCCGGCTGATCGAGGAGGGTAATCCGGAGTGGCGCGACCTGTTCGAACTGGGGCTGCCGTTCTTGTGAGGTCCTTTCGCTAATGCCTTCCCGGAGCCGTATCCCAATCCGTCATGCCAGCGCAGGCTGGCATCTCAGGAGAGATGCTATTCGCTTGATCTCCTGAGACCCCAGCGTGCGCTGGGGTGACGGGTGGCGGAGCGAAAAACCGTCTGAACAGTGCCAGCGGGAGCACGCCCCGCATTTTCCTTCGACCTCCGCCCTCACCCGCGCTACATCTGTCGCATGAGCGGAAACACGATCTTCTTCTTCCTGATCCTCGCTGCGATGGTCGCGACCGTCGTGGCGCTGGTGCGCGGGATCATCGCCTTTCTCCGGACGAGCGAGGCCGATCTGAAGGCGGGCGGAATCAACCATTCGGGGCTGAAGCAGAACAAGATGATGCGGATGCGCATCGCCTTTCAGGCGGTGGCGATCATCCTCGTCATCCTGTTGCTGATGATGGGCCGCCAGTAAGGCTCGACCCATGGTTCGCTTGACCAAGATCTACACGCGCACCGGCGACGCCGGGCAGACCGGGCTGGTCGATGGATCGCGCCTGTCGAAGAGCGCGCCGCGCATGGCCGCGATCGGCGATGTCGACGAGCTCAACTCGGCGCTCGGCGTCGCGCTGACCCACGAGCTGCCCGACGACAACCGCACCCAGCTCGGCCGGATCCAGAACGAGCTGTTCGACCTCGGCGCCGATTTCGCGACCCCCGGCCCCGACTTCGCACCGTCGGAGATGACCCTGCGCATCGTCGCGTCGCAGGTCGAGCGGCTCGAGGCGGAGATCGATGCGATGAACGCCGACCTCGAATCGCTGCGCAGCTTCATCCTGCCGGGCGGCGATCCCTGCGCGGCGGCGGTCCACCTCGCCCGCGCCATCTGTCGCCGGGCCGAACGCTCGGCGGTGGCGGCGGATGCCGATGTCGGGCTGAACCCGATCGGCCTCGCCTATATCAACCGGCTGTCGGACCATCTTTTCGTGCTGGCGCGCTGGCTCAACCGAACCGGCGCCGGGGATATCCTGTGGAAGCCCGGCTCGACCCGGTAGTCGCTGGAGCAAAGGCGCCAGGCGTTTACGGTCGCGTCGCCTTTTTCGCTTTGGCCGCGAAGGTGTCGCCGAAGAAGTCCTTGGCATACCAGAGCGGCGGCGCATCGGCATCGGCCATGGCGCGCATGATCCGGTAGTTCGCGTCGGCGAAGCGGGCACCCGCCTGCCAGTCGATCTTCTGCGCCATGTCGTCGCCGGGGTGGTGATAGGCGCCGCCGAGGAACGCACCCCATTCCTTCTCGCCGCCATTGGCGAAGCCGGTGGCCAGGAAGACCGCGGGCACGCCCTGCTTCACGAACATATAGTGGTCGGAACGGACGAAGATCGTCTGCGCCGGCATCGGATCGGGCGACAGCGTGAGCCCCATCGGCGCGACCGCCTTCGCGACGATGGGGCCAAGGGTCGAGTGATCGGCACCGAAGGCGACGACATCGGTGAAGGGGTAGAGCAGCAGCGGCATGTCGAGATCGACCGTGCCGACGATCGCCTTGATCGGAACGCTGGGATGGCGCGCGAAATAATCGGCGCCGAGCAGGCCCTTCTCCTCGGCGGTCGAGGCGAGGAAGATCAGCGAGCGGCGCGGCGCGACCGGTGCCGAGGCGGCGGCGCGGGCCACCTCCAGCATCGTCGCGATGCCGGCGGCATTGTCGAGCGCGCCATTGTTGATGCGGTCGGCATCGGGCTTATCGCCGGGCTTGGCCGGGCTGATGCCAATATGGTCGAGATGCGCGGACAGGACGACATATTCGGCCTTCAGGGTCGGATCGCTGCCCGGCAGCACAGCGACGACATTGGGGCTGGTCACCCGCTTGGTCACGCTCTCGCTCTGGATGCGGATCCGCGTCTTGAGCGCGAAGCCCTTCGGCCGCCCGCCCTCCTTGTCCGCCACGGCACGGATCGCCGCCAGCGTCTGCGGGGCGCCCTCGAACAGCGCCAGCGCGGCAGGTTCGTTGAGCGTTGCGGTGGCGCGGATGGCGGGGGCCTCGTCGAATGCCTTGCCGTCGGCGCCGACCCAGGCGAAGCTCGGCTCGTCGGCGAAATGGACGCTCTGCGCCCACGGACGGGTCTTCATCGACAGCAATGTGCCGACCCCGACCATGGCGATCGCGCCATGCGCCTGCGCGACCTGCGCCTTGGTGGCGGCCAGATGCGCGGCTTCTTCGCTCGGCAGTCCCTTGGGGAAGCCGCGCAGGGTGACGACGATCTTCCCCTTCACGTCCAGACCGGCATAGTCGTCGATGCCGAGCCGCTTGTTCTCGATGCCATAGCCGACGAAGACGAGCGGTGCGGAGATGTCCAGCTTCGGCTCGTTGGCGCTCAGGCTCACCAGTACGTCGGTGCCGTGCGTCCAGCGCTGCGTCGCGCCGCTCGGGCCGGTGATCGCGACGCTGCCCGGCGTGGCGCCGGCATCGGTCTGCTGGAAGGTGATGCGCTGGTACCAGCTTCCGGCGTCGCCGCCGGGCTTGAGGCCGAGCGCTTCGAAGCGGCTGGCGACATAGCGCGCCGCGATCTCGAGCCCTTCGCTGCCGGTGTCGCGCCCCTGAAGCAGGTCGTCGGCGAGGAAGGCGACCGTGGCGCGGAAGCTTTCGGGGGTGAAGCTCGGATCGCTGGCGGGCTGCGCGGCGATCGGCGCGGCGATCAGGGCGACGGCGGCGAGCGCGCCGATGGTGGACATGGCTTTCAAGCGCGGACGCCTCTCTTTATGTCTATACAATAAATGCCGTCCTATCAGCGGCACCTGGCTTGTCCAGCAAATGGCAGTGTGAACGCCTTACCAGCCGCCGGTTTTCAGCCAGCGCTCGACCATCCCCAGCCGGTCGGATCCCCAGAAACCTTCCTCGCCCACCCGTATGAACGGGGCGCCGAACACGCCTTTGGCGATCGCCTCGTCGGTGCTCAGCCGCAGCGCCTCTCGCCACTGCGGCTCGCGCGCGGATGCCGCAAGCCACACCGGGTCCAGGCCGTGCGCCGCGCCGATTTCGCCGATCCGGGCGCTGTCGGTGATGTCGATCCCCCGACCGAAGAACGCCGTCAGCAGGTCGAGCGCAAAGGGCCCGGCGACGGCGGGCGCGGTCGCCTCGACCGCGTAGAAGGCGCGGGCCGCGACGACCGACAGGATCGGGAAGCGATCGGGCAGGCGGAAGGGCAGGTCGTGCAGGCGCGCGAGCCGGGCCCAGTCGTGGCGGGCATAATCGCCGCGCACCGGCTGCTCGGTCAGCGGCGACATCCCGGTCAGCTTCAGCATCGCCCCCAGCAGGAAGGGCCGCCAGCGCAGCTCGCGACCGTGGCGCGCGGCGATCGGGCCGATCTGGTGCGCGGCGAAATAGGCATAGGGAGAACTGAAGTCGAACCAGAATTCGATAGGCTCGGCAGTCGTCATCGGTGTCTCCAGCTTCGTCGATCAGCATCGTAGCAGACCGGACCGGAAAGACGATGGGCCGAAGGCGATAGCCGCCGGGCGGTGCCTGGCGGCTATCGCGATGCTTATGGCATCAGCACGGTATCGACGACGTGGATCACGCCGTTCGACTGGACGACGTCCGCGATCGTGATCTTCGACTTTCCGCCCTTGGCGTCGGTCAGATACCAGGCGCCGCCGCTGTCCTTCCAGGCGGTCAGCGTCTCGCCCTGGACGGTCGTCAACGTCGCCTTGCCGCCATGCGCCGCCGCATCGGCTGCGATATCCTTGGCCGCCATGCGCCCAGCGACGACATGATAGGTCAGGATTCCGGTAAGCTGCGCCTTGTTCTCGGGCTTGAGCAGCGTATCGACGGTGCCGGCGGGAAGCTTGGCGAAAGCGGCGTTGGTCGGCGCGAACACCGTGAACGGCCCCGCGCCCTTCAGCGTATCGACAAGCCCGGCGGCCTTGACGGCGGCGACCAGCGTGGTGTGGTCCTTCGAGTTCACGGCATTGTCGATGATATCCTTGGTCGGCAGCATTGCCGCGCCGCCGACCATCGGGTTGGCTGCGAACAGCGCACCGCCGCTGACCGTCATCAGCGCGCCGGCGATCGATAGCGAGAGCTTCGTGAATGTGCTTTTTGTCATTGTGGCATCCTTCTCGGCATATCCACCGTTGGAGGAAGGTGTGGATATGAGGAAGCTACGGAGGCCGGAGCGCTTCGGATGCACCGTCTGGCGCGCGACTCTACCGCTTCAACAGAAAGACCGCATGTTCGGCGCGCAGGTTCGCGGCTGCTTCGCCCAGCCGGCGGGTCCCCGACAGGAACCAGGCCTGTTCGACGGTGATGCCGCGGTCCTTCACGAAGGCGCGGAAATCGTCGATCGTCAGCTGGTGGATGTTCTGGGTCGCGTACCAGCTGACCGGCAGCGCCGGGGTCACCGGCATGCGGCCGCCCCAGGCGAGGCTGAGCCGCACCCGCCAATAGGCGAAATTGGGGAAGGACACGAAGGCGCGGCGGCCGATGCGCATCAGCTCGGTCAGCACCTGGTCGGGCGCGCGGGCGGTCTGCAGGGTCTGGCTCAGGATCGCATAGTCGAAGACATTGTCGGGATAGTTGACCAGATCGGTATCGGCGTCGCCCTGGACCACCGACAGCCCGCGGCCGACCGCGAGGCTGACATTGGTCGCGTCGATCTCGATCCCGCGCGCGTCGCAGCCCTTGGCGCGCAGCACGTCCATCAGCTCGCCATCGCCGCAGCCGACGTCGAGCACGCGTGAAGCAGGTGCTACGTGCGCGGCGATGATCGCCAGGTCGGGGCGAAGCTCGCTCATGCCTTCTCTCCCGCGCGCAGGAAGCCGTCGACCACGCGGTTGAGCTCGGGCACGTCGAGCAGGAAGGCGTCATGGCCGAAGGGCGAGCTCAGCTCGACGAAGCTGACCGGGGCGCCGGCGGCGTTGAGCGCGTGGACGATCGCGCGCGATTCCTTGGTCGGATAGAGCCAGTCGGTATCGAAGCTGACCAGGCAGAAGCGCGTCGCGGTGCGGGTGAAGGCATTGGCGAGCAGGCCGCCATGGTCCTCGGCCAGGTCGAAATAGTCCATCGCGCGGGTGATGTAGAGATAGCTGTTGGCGTCGAAGCGGTCGACGAAGCTGATCCCCTGGTGGCGCAGATAGGACTCGATCTGGAAATCGGCGTCGAAGCCGAAGCTCTTTGCGCCATTGGCGTTGTTCGGGCGCGCCTGCAGGCGGCGGCCGAATTTCTCGGTCAGCCCCGCTTCGGACAGATAGGTGATGTGCGCCGCCATCCGCGCGACGGCGAGACCGGCGGCGGGGGGATCGCCCGCGGCATAATAGTCGCCGCCATTCCATTTCGGGTCGGCCATGATCGCCTGCCGGCCGACCTCGTGGAAGGCGATGTTCTGCGCCGAGTGGCGCGCGGTGCTGGCGATGACG
The DNA here is from genome assembly GCA_040387595.1 of Pseudomonadota bacterium. Taxonomy (GTDB): domain Bacteria; phylum Pseudomonadota; class Alphaproteobacteria; order Sphingomonadales; family Sphingomonadaceae; genus Rhizorhabdus. The sequence continues at coordinate 10,475 of JAZKDN010000057.1, read as the reverse complement.
ACCGCCGATCGCACCCGATCGGGATAGGTCGCCGCCCATTGGACGACCTGCATGCCGCCCATCGATCCGCCCACCGCCGCCGCCAGCGTGCCGACGCCGAGATGATCGAGCAGCAGCGCCTGCGCGCGCACCATGTCGCGAATGGTGATGACCGGGAAACGCATCGCGAATGGGGCGCCGGTCGCCGGATCGATCGTGGCGGGGCCAGAGCTGCCCAGGCAGCTGCCGAGCACATTCGCGCAGATGATGAAGTGCCGCGCGGGATCGATCGGCTTGCCGGTGCCGACCATCCGGGTCCACCAGCCCGGCTTGCCGGTGCGCGGGTGGATCGAGGCGACATGCTGGTCGCCGGTCAGCGCGTGGCAGATCAGGATCGCATTCGATCCGTCGGCGTTCAGGCTGCCATAGGTTTCATAGGCGATCTCGACCGGCGACAGGCGCGCGCCGCCGTCCAGTCGCAGGGGGCCGGCCAGGGTCACGGAACGGGCTAGGCCGAAGCGGCTGTCGTCGGTCATGGGCATTGGGCGCTAGGACGGGGTCGAGGGGCTGTCAACAACGCGGGCGGTCACCGCCCCGGCGGAGGCCGGGGCCGCGACGAAGGAAAGGCCGGCCTGGCGGCGTCCACCGTCCATCCAGCCCCGCGGCGGCCCCGGCCTCGGCCGGCGCGACGATATTTGCCGGACCATTGCGGCACCGCCGTTTGGACTTTACAGCGCGCGCATGACCAACACCCTCGCCCCCAAGCCCTGGATCGAAGCGATCGCCCCCTATGTGCCGGGGCGCTCCACCACCGACGACGGCCGCAAGGTCGCCAAGCTCTCGTCGAACGAAAATCCGCTCGGCACCAGCGAGGCGGCCCGCGCCGGCTATATCGCCGGGGCGGCTGCGCTCGATCGCTATCCCGACGCCTCGGCGACGGCGCTGCGCGAGGCGATCGCGGGGGCGCACGGGCTCGATCCGGCGCGGGTGATCTACGGCACCGGCTCCGACGAGATCCTTCACATCGCCGCCGGCGCCTATGCGGGCGCGGGCGACGAGGTGCTGTTCTCTCGCTACGGCTTCTCGGTCTATCCGATTGCGGCGCAGCGGGTCGGCGCGGTGCCGGTGCAGGCGCCGGACAAGGATTATGCCAGCGACATCGACGCCATGATCGCGCACATCACGCCGAAAACGCGGGTGATCTTCCTGGCCAACCCGAACAACCCGACCGGCACCTATACGAGCGGGGCCGACATCGCCCGCCTCCACGCCGCGACCCCGGCCGACTGCCTACTGGTGATCGACCAGGCCTATGCCGAATATCTGGAGCCGGACGAGGATGACGGCGCCTTCGCGCTGGCGCAGTCGGCGGCGAACGTGCTCGTCACGCGGACCTTTTCGAAGATCTACGGCCTCGCCGCCGAACGGATCGGCTGGGGCTATGCCAGCGCCACGGTGATCGAGGCGCTGCACCGCATCCGCGCGCCGTTCAACGTGACGACCGGCGGCCAGATGGCGGCGATCGCTGCGCTCGGCGACACCGCCTTCGTCGACAGCAGCCGCGCGCACAATGCGCGGTGGCGCAGCTGGTTCGAGGGCGAGATCGGCGCGCTGGGCAACAAGGGCCTGCGCGCCATTCCGAGCAAGGCCAATTTCTCGCTGGTGCTGTTCGAGGGCAAGCTGACCGCCGAGGCGGCCTATCACGGCCTGATGGCGGCGGGCTATATCGTCCGCTGGCTGCCGGGACAGGGCCTGCCCCAGGCGCTGCGCATCACGATCGGCACCGAGGACGAGGTCCGCGGGCTGACGGACGTCATCCGCTCGATGGCCGAGGCCGCGGGCTGATGCTGCCTTTCGCGCGGGTCACCATCATCGGGCTGGGGCTGATCGGATCGTCGATCGCGCGCGCCGTGCAGGCGCAGATGCCGACGGTGCGGCTGACCGGCCATGACGCCGACCCGCAAGTGCGCGAGACGGCCCGCCGGATCGGCTTCTGCGACGACGTGACCGACACCGCGGGCGCTTCGGTGCTCGATGCCGACTTCGTGATCTTCTGCGTGCCGGTCGGCGCGATGGGCGCGGCGGCGGCCGAAATCGCCGACGACCTGCCCGCCGAGGCGATCATCAGCGACGTCGGATCGTCGAAGGAGAGCGTGCTGGCGGCGCTGGGCGGCGCCCTGCCCGGCGCGACGATCATCCCGGCGCATCCGGTGGCCGGCACCGAGAATAGCGGCCCCGAGGCGGGGTTCGCGACCCTGTTCCAGAGCCGTTGGTGCATCGTCACCCCGCCCGAGGGCGCCGACGCCGCGGCGGTCGAGCGGGTGGCCGAGTTCTGGCGGCGGCTGGGCGCCAATGTCGAGACGATGGACCCGCGCCACCATGATCTGGTGCTCGCCGTCACCAGCCACCTGCCGCATCTGATCGCCTACACCATCGTCGGCACCGCGTCCGACATGGAGGAGGTGACCCAGAGCGAGGTGATCAAATTCTCGGCCGGCGGCTTCCGCGACTTCACCCGCATCGCCGCGTCCGACCCGACGATGTGGCGCGACGTGTTCCTCAACAACAAGGAAGCGGTGCTGGAAATGCTCCAGCGCTTCACCGAGGACCTGACCGCGCTGCAGCGGGCGATCCGCTGGGGCGACGGCGACACGCTGTTCGACCTGTTCACCCGCACCCGCGCGGTCCGCCGCTCGATCATCGAACAGGGCCAGGACGACGCCGCACCGGACTTCGGCCGCTCGCACTGAGCGGAGCGCCGGACCGACGCCCTCGGCCCGTGGAGCTCAGCGCTCCAGCGCGTTGATCGCGGCGTGGACCTGCGCTTCGATCTCGGCGCGGGGCAGGCCGGCGGGGAGCGGCTCGCCGAAGCGCACGGTGATGATGCCGGGGCGCTTGACGAAGCTGTTGCGCGGCCAGAGCCGGCCGCTGTCGAGCGCGACCGGAATGACCGGGATGCGCAGCTGCTTGTAGAGGCCGGCAAAGCCCGGCTGGAGCGGCGGCTGGTCGCCGGGCAGGACGCGGGTGCCCTCGGGGAAGATCAGGATCGAGCGGCCGCTGTCGCGGGCGGCGGCGGACGCGCGCATCATCCGGCGCAGCGCGGTGGCCGATCCGGCGCGGTCGACCGGGATCACGCCGACCCGCTTCGCGATGTTTCCGAAGAAGGGAATGTCGGCCAGCTCGCGCTTGAGGACGGTGGCCGGATCGCCGAGCACCAGCAGCATTTCGATCGTCTCGTACATCGACTGGTGCTTGGCGGCGAACAGAACCGGGCCGACCGGCAGACTGCCCTCCACCCGCGTACGGATGCCCAGCAGCCATCGCGCGCACCAGCGGTGGAAAGCGGCCCACCGCAAGGAATGGCGCCGCATCGGCGCATCGCCGAACGGCGCGACGAGGAAGGCGGTCAGCACCGCCACCGCCGTTCCGGGGTAGAAGATCAGGACGAAGAGCGCGGAGCGCAGGGCGTTTATTATAGTCCGGCCAGGCATCATATTCCGATCAGGGCGGCGACGCGCCTCAGCAGATATTTGTTATATTCGCGGACGAGATCGACCAGCCCGGGCTCGGTCGGCACTGCATCGGTAACGACGGTGACCTTGTCGCCGGTCGCGCCTTCGAGGTCGAAGCGGGCCCGCACCATGTGCCAGTCCGATGTGACGAGGCGGACGGTCTTGTAGCCGCGGCGCGCGATCCAGCCCGCCGCTTCGGCCGCGTTCGAACGGGTGTCGACCGATTCATGGCCGAGGTCGACGCAGCAGTCGACCAGCGCCATCGGCGCCTTGAACTGGGCGGCGAGCTCGGGCGGGCGGACCCGCCGGTCGGCGCCCGAGATCAGCAACCGCTTCGCCTGCTTGGCCTCGAGCAACTGAAGCCCGCGTTCGACCCGGCCGCGACCGCCGGTCATCACGACGATGCCGTCGGTGGTCACCCCGTCGGGGGCGGGCTGCGGCAGGAACAGGGCGAAGGCCATGAAGCCCGCCATCCACAGCAGCAGGGCGGCGGCCGCCGCGCGGACGATCACAGCCGCCGCCGGAGGGCTAGGATGATCGTCATCCGCGCGGCGACCATCGCCAGCACGGTGCCGGCGAGCGGCAGCAGGACGAGGACGCCCCAGGCGGTGAGCGGCAGATCGACCGAGCCGAGCAGGTCCGACCCGACATCGGCGATCCGGTCGCCCACCGCGAAGATCACCAGCGAGGCGAGCAGCAGGCCGACCGCCCCGCCGAACAAGGCATCGATCGCGATCCGCCGCTGGAAGAGCTGGGCGATCTGCGCATCGGTCGATCCGAGATGGTGCATCACGTCGATCGTTGCCTGATGGGTGTTGAGCGCCGCTCGGGCGGCGAGCACGACGGTGAAGGCCGCTGCCGCCGCCATCAGCAGGACCAGCACCGCCGCCAGCCAACGGAGCGAACCGATCAGCCCGGCGAGCGGCGCCAGCCACTGGGCATGATCGTCGATCCGTGCGCGCGGGCTGATCGCCAGCACCGTCGCTTGGGCGTCGCGCTGCGCCTGGGCCGCGCCCGGCGCGAAGGTGACGTCGATCATCGCCGGCACAGGCAGGTCGTTGTCGGCCAGTCCCGCGCCGAGCCAGGGACGGAGCAGCTCGGTCATCTCCGCGTCGCTGATCCTGTGGACGGCGCTGACGCCCGCAATCTTGCCGACCGCGCCGACGATCCGGTCGGCGGCGGTGTCGCGCCGTGCCTGGTTGGCATCGACGATCTGGACGGTGATCTGCCCCGAAAGATGCGCATCGAGCCCCCGCGCCGCGAAGCCGAGCGCAAGCCCGGCGGCGGCGGCCAGCACCATCAGGAACATCATGATCGCGATCACCCAGGGCATGGGCCCCGACAGCCAGCCCTCGGGCAGCAGCCGGCGGCCCGCCGCGCTGGTGAGCCAGTTGCCCGATCCGGTGCCGAACAGCGCCATCAGCGCGCCCCTCCGGCTGGCCGGGCTGGCCCGGCCGGCCCGACCGGTTCGCTCAGCCGTCCGCCGTCGAGCTTGATCGTCTGGGCATGGTGGACGCGCGAGATCAGGTGGAGATCGTGGGTCGCGACGACGATGGTCGTGCCCAGCTTGTTGAGCGCCTCGAACAGATAGAGCAGCCGTCCCGCCATGTCGGGATCGACATTGCCGGTCGGCTCGTCGGCGACGAGGATTTCGGGCCGGCCGATCACCGCGCGGGCGATCGCGACCCTCTGCTGCTCCCCGCCGGACAGCGTAGCCGGCTTCGCATAGGCGCGGCCCGACAGGCCGACCCATTCGAGCATCTCGCGCACCGGGGTGTCGATATCGGCCTCGGCCACGCCGTTCACCCGCAGCGGCAGGGCGATATTCTCATAGGCCGACAGATGCGGGATCAGGCGGAAGTCCTGGAAGACCGTGCCGATGCGGCGGCGAAAGCCGGGAATGCGCGCGCGGGCGAGGGTGACGACATCCTCCCCGAACATCCGGATCAGCCCCCGGCTCGGCCGCTGCGCCAGGTAGATCAGCCGCAGCAGCGAGCTCTTGCCCGCCCCCGACGGGCCGGTGAGGAAGTAGAAGGCCCCTGCCGCGAGCCCGAAGCTGAGGTCGCTCAGCGTCTCGCCGCCGGACCCGTATCGCAGGCCGACATTCTCGAACTGGACGATGTTGGCGGCTCCCGGCCTCATCCGCCTTGCCTCATCCTGCCGACCCTCTGCGCATGCCCCGAGCCATGGCACAGCATCGCCCCTCCCGCAAATGCTTGCAGCGGGAGTCATGTCAGGGTTAGGGAGGGTGGCGCATGATACTCATCTGTCCCGCCTGTCAGACACGCTATCTCGTCCCCGATACCTCCATCGGGGCGACCGGACGACAGGTGCGCTGCGCAAGCTGCCGCCACAGCTGGTTCCAGGACGGTCCCGAGCCCACCGCGGCAACGCCCGTCGCGGACACTGTCGAGAGCGCAGCACCGCGCCCGGCCCCGACCCCGACCCCGACCCCGACCCCGACCCCGACCCCGGCCCCGACGACCGTCGAACCGGTTCCGCCCGTCGCGACCCGCACCAGCGAAGAACCCGAAGCCGACGTCCAGGCGCGCTACGATGCGCCGCGCGAGGTCGCGCCGATCCACGACCAGCTGCCCGCGCTGGCCGGTCGGCCGCGCCGCAACACGGCCAAGCTGCTGACGATCGCCTCGGTGATCATTGCGCTGGTGCTGCTGGCGGCGATCGGCGCGGTCATCGCGGTCGGCCCCGACAAGCTGGCCGAGCGGCTCGACCTCGTCCCGGCGCCGGTCCCGCTGCTGATCGAGATGACCGGCAAGCCCGAACGGCGCGAGACGGCGAGCGGCAACGAGCTGCTGGCGGTGACCGGCAAGATCGTCAACCCGACCGATCAGCCCCAGCCGGTCCGCGACATCCGCGCCGAGCTGCGCGACACCCAGGGCCGCACCGTCTACAGCTGGACGATCACCCGACCGGTGGCGATGCTGGTCCCCGGCGGATCGGCCGAGTTCGACAGCGCCGCCGTCGACATCCCGCGCGGCGCGAAGAATCTCCACCTGAGCTTCATCGGCCCGACGGGGAGCTAGGGGCAGGCGAGGCCGTCCGTCTGCCCGCCCCTCCGAACGTCATGCCAGCGCAGGCTGGCTCTCATGCGATGAAGGGCTGCTCGCCTCTCCCGCGATCCCAGCCTTCGCTGGGATGACGATCTCGAGTGGGAGTGCGCTACGCTGCGCACTGCCCTTTCTTTCTTTCCGTTGCCGGGGAACAAGGCAGGGCGATTCCGGCTTTGGCTGGGTGACCGACACAGAAGGACGACAAGACCATGCGCATCGGTGTGCTGACCGGCGGCGGCGACGTTCCGGGGCTCAATCCCTGCATCCGCTCGATCACCTTGTCGGCGCTCGATCGCGGCTGGGAGGTGATCGGCTTCCGCCGCGGCTGGCAGGGTTTCCTCGAGATCGACCCCGACGACCGCGAGAGCGTCGCGACCCACAGCATCGCGCTCGATCGCGAGGCGGTCCGCGGGATCGACCGGCTCGGCGGCACCATGCTCCACACCTCGCGCACCGACCCGCGCACCGTGGCGGAGGGCGACCGCACCGCCCATGTGCTCAAGGTGCTGGAGGCGCTCGGCGTCGATGCGCTGATCACCCTGGGCGGCGACGGCACGCTGCGCTTCTCGGCGCATCTCTCGGCGCAGGGCTTCCCGGTCGTCTCGATCCCCAAGACGATGGACAACGACGTGTTCGGGACCGACTATTGCATCGGCTTCTCGACCGCGATCACGCGGTCGGTCGATGCGATCAACGCGCTGCGCACCACCGCCGAAAGCCATGAGCGGATCGCGATCGTCGAACTGTTCGGACGGCGCAGCGGTGAGACCGCGCTGCTCGCCGGCTTCCTCGCCCAGGTCGATCGCACCGTGATCGCCGAAGTGCCCGCCGATCCCGACATCCTGCTGCCGCTGCTCGTCGCCGATCGCAAGAGCCGCCCGGGCGCCTATGCGATGTGCGTGATCTCCGAGGGCGCGACGCTGGTCGGCGACACGGTTGCCGATAGCGAGCGCAAGAAGTCCGCGACCCAGCGCAGCGAGGAGGCGGTCAGCCGGCGGCTGGCGCTGATGATAGAGGAGCGGGCGAAGGAGGGGACGATCGTCCAGCAACTCGCCTATCTGATGCGATCGGGCGACCCCGACGCGCTCGATCGGATGGTGGGCTTCGCCTTCGGCGGCCTGGCCATTCAGAAGATCGAAGCGGGCGAAACCGGCCGAATGCTGGCGCTGCGCGACGGCAATTACAGCCATGTGCCGATCGACACGCTGCTGGGCGGCACCAAGACGGTCGATGTAGAGAAGCTCTACGATCCGGCGCGCTACCGGCCGAAGCTGACCCATGTCGAAGGCATGCCGATGTTCCTCTATTGATCGGTTCACGGCGATCACGGCGCGCAACAGATATTTGCGACTAGCCCATTGCGCCCCGCTGATCGCTTTGCTAGTGGCGCGGGCCTACCAGCATCCCGGGCTTCCGGGATTCTTCTCGGTGTGCGGTCGTGGCGGAACTGGTAGACGCGCAACGTTGAGGTCGTTGTGGCCGAAAGGCCGTGGAAGTTCGAGTCTTCTCGACCGCACCACCCATTCCCGTTTCTTGATGAAATATGGTTCCCCTTCGGGGAGCGGCTCGATCAGGCGCTGTGTTCGGCGAGGACCCTGCGCGTCGCCAGCCGTGCCGCCTGATAGCGGACGATACCGATCGCGGCGAGGGCGATCAGCCCTGCGTCGCCCGGCTGGCGGAAACGCCAGCTGCCCCAGCTGATCATCGCCACTCCGGTGACGAACAGCGGCAGCGCCCAGAAGCGCACCAGTTGCCAGCGCGAGCCCGGCATTACGATCATGCTCCACAGCGCCAGCGCGAGCAGCGCCAGCGTTGGCAGATTGCCGAACAGCATCTGGCGCACGCCATTTTGCGCGATCGGGTAGATGCCCCACATATAGCTGAACTTGCGCAGCTCGATCAGCGCCGCCTGTCCGGGATGGGATAGCGCCCAGTCGACCGTCCGCTCGCGCAGGATGCGGTCCTGCTGATGATAGGGCAGCGCCTGTTCGGCAGGGCTGAGAAAGCCGGTCAGATAGGGCGCGACCCATTTGCCGGCACCTGCCCAGGTAGCGCGGCCCGAGGGGGTCTTCATGTCGAAGTCCTTGTCGAGCAGATTGGGGTTGAGTCCGCCCGCCAGCGTCTCGCCGCCATTGACGGTGACGAGGATCGGATGGTGGAAATGGCGTGTCTGCGCGACCGACCAGGGCAGGATCAGCAGCAGAAAGCCCGCCATCACCAGCGCGAAGCTGCGCAAGGCCCGCCACAGGCTGGCCTCTTCGATCCACAGGATCAGCGCAACGAACGGCACGAACAGCAGATACATCGGCCGGACATGTGTGGCGGCGGCCAGCAGCAGGCCGCTCGGCAGCGCGGTCCAGTGCCAGCGGACGGCCGCGCCGCTGAGCCGCGCGCCGACCGGCAACATCAGCAGCGACAGCAGGAAGATCGGTGCTGCAAGCGTCTCGCTGTACAGCGACGCGCCGTAGAAGATCGCGGGCGGCCACATCGCCAGCGCGGCGCCGGCCAGCAGCCCGGCCGCATCCGAACGGCTGATTCTGCGCACGACGAGAAACAGCAACGGGGCTGAAAAGGCATAGAGCGCGGTCACGATGCCCTGCAGGAACAGGATATTGTCGTAGATCGACCGGATCGCTGCGATCACCACCGGGAAGCCGAGCGATCGTCGCGCCGACAGCTCGATCGTCCCGTCCATGATCTGGGTCGCGAGCGTGAAATATTCGCCTTCATCGACGTCGAGCTGCAGCGGGCTCGCGCGGAAACCGTGGAGCAGGCCCATGGTGAGGCAGACGGTTAGGCTGATCAGGTAGAGCAGGAGAAAGGCGCGCGCAGGCCGGTCGAGCAGCGTGTTCAACGCGCTCATATTCCCCGGCATATTCTCCGGTCTGCCCCGCGTATCGACGGCGGCTTCGCTCAACACTCACTCCCGCACCCGCGCCGGCATGATCCCCCATGCAGGAGGCGCTCCCATGTCATCTACATTTTACGCGGCCGCAGCAAGAGCGATACGGCGTGGCGGGCGGCGGCGGCGGATGGCCGTCGAGTCCGTTGGCGCCTCGATCGCCAGATCCGTGGCCAGCGTTTATGCGGTAGCTGCAATGCGTTAAGAAATGGCGGAATTACGTAAAATTCCATATCCGGAATAGGGGTTTGTCCTGCTTTACGGCGCAAGTCCACCCGCGATTTCGCATCGACGGAGTCAGTTCCCGCCACAACGTTCAAGATACCGATCGTTTTCATGTCCCGACTCCTCCCAAGTCGTTTTGGCGATGCTCGCTGCACTGGCGAAGGCGTTCAGAAAAGCGGTGTGGACTGACCTGCGGTAACACTCGACATTTTCATTAACCATTTTGCTTTATCGAATGATTTGTGCGATTCTGGGGATGATGGGAAATTATTCACCCATAAGTATACTTGCGTTGTTGCTTGTTCAGGGGGGCTTGGGGGCCACGGCTAACGCGGGAGAGCCAACGCGGCCACCGGGTATCAGCACAACGGGGGCGGCCACGACGCGGATCGACGCAGTCCGTTTTGTCGGCGCAACATCCGTGCCCGCGATCGATCTCACCCGTGCGGTGGCGCCCTGGCTGCGCCGCGATGTCACGTTCAGGCAGATGCAGGAGATGGCGGGGGCAGTGACCAGCCTGTACCGCAGCCGCGGCTATCTGGTCGCGAGCGCCTATCTCGGCGCGCAGACGATCAGTGGCAATGCGCTGACGATCACCGTAATCGAAGGGCGGATCGGCGCGGTCAGGTTGCGGTCGAACCACACGCGCGTTCCCGACGAACAGATATTGCAAACACTGACGCGCAACCTGTGTCAGCCGGCCGGTGACTGCACGAACAGCGGGCCGATCCTCGATAAATGGATCGAACGCGCAGCACTGCTCGTCTCCGAAATCCCCGGGGTCGA
>JAZKDN010000056.1:0-38212 GCA_040387595.1 Pseudomonadota bacterium | reverse complement strand
GACACCGCGAGGAAGATGTCCGACGCCTTCACCGCGACCTTATATTCGTGGAAGTCGGCGTCCTGGAGCAGCTTGATATGGTCGAGCGCGCTTTCGACCAGCGCCTCGGGACAGGGCTCGCCATATTTTTCGAGCAGGTCCTTTTCCAGGCTGCCACCATTGACGCCGATCCGGATCGAGCAGCCATTGGCCTTGGCCGCGCGGACCACCTCGGCGACGCGCTGCGACGATCCGATATTGCCCGGATTGATCCGCAGGCAGGCCGCGCCCGCATCGGCGGCCTCGAGCGCGCGCTTATAGTGAAAGTGGATATCCGCGACGATCGGCACCTTGGCGGCGCGGACGATCTGCTTCAGCGCGGCGGTCGACGCCTCGTCGGGGCAGGAGACGCGGATGATGTCGGCGCCCGCATCCTCGCAGCGGCGAATCTGATCGACCGTCGCCGTCACATCGTCGGTCGGGGTATTGGTCATCGTCTGGACGGTGACGGGCGCGCCGCCGCCGACGGCGACGTTGCCGACCATGATCTGGCGCGATTGACGACGCTGGATATCGCGCCACGGACGGAGGGACATGGGATTCCGTTCTTTGAAAAGCTTCGGCGCCCGTATAGGCTGATTTCATCCATTGGAACAGCCGTCACGCCAGCCCGACTGGCAGGTCGTGGGAGATTTCGATCCTCACCGGATGGCCGATCCCTTCGACAGTGCGGGCGTTCGCGACGGGACGCCCCTTCAAATCAGGCGAAGAACAGTGACCGAAAAACGCGCGCTTACATCCTATTGGAGCGGCCCAGCAGAAGGCTGGACGCTCGTACTCCACGGCGGCGCGGGGCAGTTGCGCCAGTTGCAGCTCAGCGCCGAGGCCGAGGCGCATGCCAAAGCGACGCTGACGGAGGCGCTGGACGCGGGCGCGGCCATCCTCGCCGGCGGCGGAAGTGCTATCGATGCGGTCGAAGCCGCGGTGCGCGTGCTGGAGGACGATCCCTTCTTCAATGCGGGGCGCGGCGCGGTGTTCAGCGCCGACGGCATCAACGAACTCGACGCCGCGATCATGGACGGCGCGACCCGCGCGGCGGGCGCGGTCAGCGCCGTGACGAAGGCGCGCAATCCGATCGCACTCGCCCGGGCGGTGATGGAGCAGAGCCCGCATGTCATGCTCACCGCCTCCGGCGCCGATCGTTTCGGTGCCGAACATGGCATCGAACAGGCCGCCCCCGCCTGGTTCCACACCGACGAGCGCTGGCGCCAATATGAAGAGTTGCGCGCCGGGGGCAGTTTCGACGCCAACCTCAAATATGGCACGGTCGGCGCGGTCGCGCGCGACAGCGGGGGCCGGCTCGCCGCCGCGACCTCGACCGGCGGGCTGACCGGCAAGCGCTGGAACCGGATCGGCGATTCGCCGGTGATCGGCGCCGGCACCTGGGCAGAGGACGACGGCGCGGCCACGTCCTGCACCGGATCGGGCGAGCATTTCATCCGGGTCGGCGCAGCGCACGAGCTGTCGGCGCGGGTGCGCCTGGCCGGGCTGACGATCGGCGAGGCCGGCAGCGGCGTGATCGGCGACATCGGCGCGCTCGGTGGCATCGGCGGATTGATCAGCGTCGATGCGCAGGGCCGCGGCGGATGGTGTTTCAACAGCCAGGGCATGTACCGCGCCCTCGCCCGCGCCGATCAGCCGCATATCGTGGCGATGTACGAGGAAGCATGATGGCGTTGCGTTGGCTGATGCCGCTGGCGGCCCTGCTCGGGTTCGCCAGCCCCGCTCATGCGTGGTGGGAATATGGCCATGAGACCGTCGCGACGATCGCGATGGATTCGGTCCGGCCTGCGACCCGGCAGGCGATCAGGCGCCTGCTGGCGCGCAGCGACCTGCTCGAGACGCCGACCTGCCCGGCGCGAACGATCGAGCAGGCCTCGGTCTGGGCGGACTGCGTCAAGACGCTGAAAGACCGCTACAGCTACGCCTATAACTGGCATTATCAGAATGTGGACGTCTGCCGGCCGTTCGACATCAAGGCGAACTGCCCCGACGGCAATTGCGTGTCGCGGCAGATCGAGCGCGACGTCCGCTTGCTCAAAGACCGCAGCCAGCCGCTCCGGGTCCGGGTCGAGGCGCTCGCCTTCCTGATCCACTTCATGGGCGATCTCCACCAGCCGCTCCATGCCGGCGACCGGCGCGATCGCGGTGGCAACGACATGAAGGCCGATTACGGCTTCCGCCCCGCCACCAACCTGCACAGCATCTGGGACGGGCTGCTCGCCGACCGGGCGATCTCGACGCCCGAGGGCGGGCCGCGCGGCATTCTCGCCGAGGTCCCGCCGGCCGACCGCGCGGCCGAGGCGGCCGGCGACGTCACGGACTGGAGCAGGGAAAACTGGCAGGTCGCGCACGACGCCTATGCGGCCCTGCTCGGCGATGCCTGCGCCCCGATGCCGGCGACCCGCCCGGTGCTGACCAACGAGGCCATCGTCCGGCTCGTACCGGCCCTGCGCCACCAGGTCGCGCGCGGCGGGCTCCGGCTGGCGCGGCTGCTCGACGAGACGCTGGGCTGACCCATATGCCGTCATGCCAGCGCAGGCTGGCATCTCAGGAGAGGGCCGCATCGCGATCCTCACGAGATCCCAGCCTTCGCTGGGATGACGGAGGACAGGAACAGCCCGTCACATGCGGCTAAAAGCGCCACACCCGGCTAAGCTTTCCGCGCTTGCGTCATGCCAGCGAAGGCTGGCATCTCGGGAGACAGGCGCGCCGCTCCTCTCATGAGATGCCAGCCTGCGCTGGCATGACACTATATTGGAAACCGGATGCGCTACTTCCTCGACACCGAATTCAACGGCTTTGGCGGCGACCTGCTCAGCCTGGCGCTGGTCCCCGAATATGGCGACCAGGACTATTATGTCGTGATCCCGACCGACGCCGCCTACCATCCCTGGGTCGAGAAGCATGTCGTCCCCTATCTGGAGACGGTGCCACGCCCGCTGCTCAACCGGCTCGACCGGGTGGCGGCGGCGCATGACGTCGCGGCCTTTCTCGCCAATGATTCCGACCCGGTCATCGTCGCCGACTGGCCCGAGGATATCGCGCTGTTCTGCCGCCTGCTGCTGATCGGCGAGACCGAGATCGTCGATATGCGCCACATGCGGTTCGAATTCCACCGCACCCCCGGCTTCTCGACCGCACGCAACAGCCAGGTGCCGCACAATGCGCTGCACGACGCCCGCGCGCTGCGCGATCATCTTCTGTCGCTGGAAGATTAGACGCCTCCAGACGGGCAACGATCCAGCCGCCGCCACGCGGCCCATCGCGCTTCGCATCGGCCAACGAAAAAGGCCGCCGGCATGACGCCGACGGCCTTAGATCGTCGAAGTTGCTGACTTAGTTGGGGACGACCGTCACGGCGCGGCGGTTCTGCGCCCAGCTGGCTTCGTCCGATCCGCTCGCGACCGGGCGTTCCTTGCCGTAGCTGATCACCGACAGGCGCGAGGCGGAGACGCCCTGGCTGACGAGATAGTTCTTCGCGGCATTGGCGCGGCGCTCGCCGAGGGCGAGGTTGTACTCACGCGTGCCGCGTTCGTCGGCATGGCCTTCGACCGTCACCGAAACGTTCGGGAACTTCGCAAGCCACTCGGCCTGGCGGCTCAGGGTCGCCTGATCCTCGGCATCGACGTCATAGCCGTCGGTGCCGAAGAAAATCGTGTCGGTGCCGGCCTGCGCCAGGAAGTCGGCGCGCGAGCCCGGAACCGTGCCGGTCGAGGTCGACGGCATCGGCGCTTCGGTCGAAGGCGCGGGAGCGGTCGTCGCCGGGGGCGGCGGCAGATCCTCGGGCTTCTTCTTCGCGCAGGCGCTGATGCTCAGCGCCAGCGCCGAGACCAGTGCGATCCTCATCGTCATATGCGCCATCATCAAATCTCCTTCATAACTATTACGGACAAATAACGTGTTTTATTCCCATTGGGTCCCTGAAAATGGTCAGGGAAGCAGCGGACCCCAGGCTGGATCGGATCCATCGAGCGGCGTCGGCACCGGCCGTTCGTTGACGCCGGTCAGGTCGACTGACCAAAGATCCGCCTTGCCCGAGCCCTGACCGGTCCGAAAGAACATGATCACGCGGCCGTTGGGCGACCAGCTGGGACCTTCGTCCTGCCAGCCATTGGTCAGGATCTTCTCGCCCGAACCGTCGATGTTCATCACCCCGACGTTGAAGCCGCCACCCATGCGGGTGAAGGCGATCAGGTCCCCGCGCGGGCTCCAGGCAGCACTGCCATAGCGGCCCGCGCCGAAGCTGATCCGGTTCTGGCCCGAACCGTCGGCGTTCATGATGTAGAGTTGCTGCCCGCCCGAGCGATCGCTTTCGAAGACGATCTTCGAGCCGTCGGGCGAGTAGCTGGCGCCTGTGTCGATTCCGGGCGACGTGGTCAGCCGCTGCGGCGTGCCGCCGGACGAAGAGACGCGGTAGATGTCGGTATTGCCACCGATCGCCATCGAGAAGACGATGTAACGACCGTCCGGCGAGAAGCGCGGCGAGAAGGTCATGTTCGGCTGATCGACGACAAGCCGCTGCGAGCCCGACCCGATGTCGTACACATAGACCCGCGCGCGGTTGTTGGCGTAGGACATGTAGGTGACCGTCTGCTGGTTCGGCGCGAAGCGCGGAGTCAGCACGATCGTCTGGCCGTTGGTCAGGAAGCGGTGATTCGCGCCGTCCTGATCCATGATCGCCAGCCGCTTGATGCGGTTGGTCTTGGGCCCGGTTTCGGAGACATAGGCGACGCGACTGTCGAAATAGGGGCCCTCGCCGGTGAGGCGGGTGTAGACCGTATCGGCGCATTTGTGCGCGGCGCGGCGCCACTGCGCCGGCTGGACGACGAAGCCCTGCCGGGTCAGCTCGGTGCGCGCGAGCACGTCGTAGAGGTAGCAGCCTACCGTCAGCGATCCGTCGCCATTGGCCTGAACGAACCCCTGGATCAGCGCCTGTGCGCCGCTCTGCGTCCAGAAGGTGTAATCGGGCGCGGTAACCTGCGGATGGGTGACCGTCTGCAACGCGCTCTTCGGCAGCGGGCTGAACAGGCCGCTGTTCTTGAGATCGTTGGTGACCACGTCGGCGACACGCTGGCCCAGCGCCGCCGTATCACCCGCCGGGGTGTTCGCGACAGTGGGGGTCGGCATGCCGGGAATGGCGATCGGCATCGGCTGCGCAATGCCGCCGGTGATGTCGACTTCGAGCTGTGCGGCGGCCGGCGCGGCGAACAGCGCCAGGCTCAACAACGACAGGGCAAGGCGAAAACGCATTCTCGTCTCCTATGCCCCGTTCCGGATGTTAAACCGAAATCGGGGGTTTAAGTCAAATTCAACGATCCCGATCAATCGGACGACCGAGGCCGAACCCAATCAAGATCCCGGTAAATATCGTCAGCCCATCTGCGCCGGGCGGAAGGTGAAGATAAGGTCCTGCCATATCTCATACAGATCCGCAGGCAATTTATACGGACCGCACCGCTGCAGCGCACGGGTCGCCGCCTCGTTCATCTGCCGAACATAAGGCTGATTTGCCGGGGTGACACCGATATTGCCGAGCACTTCCGGCGCAACCCCGATCGAACCGTCCGACTTCAACCGCAACCGGATACGGCTGACGATGCTGGTGGTGTCGGTGCCGCCCGCCGGGATGGTGTAGCAAGGCTTCACCTGGCTCGCGATCAGCGAGACAAGCCCGTTCATCGCGATCGGGCTGATCGTCGCGGCGCGGGGCGCTGCCCCCTTGCCGGCCGATTTTTCGACCGGGATGCCCTTGAGAAAGTCGGTCCCGAGCGACGTCGCCTTCGGCTTGGGCTTGGCTGGCGCCGGCGGCGTCGGCTTCTGCGCGGCCTTCGGCGCGGGTTTCTCGGGCGCCGGTTTCGTCGGGGCGGGCTTCTCGGCCACCTTGGGGGTGGGCGTCGGCTTGGGCGGCGCGGGTGTGATCGGCTTCGGCTTCGGTGGCTCGGGCGTTGGCTCGGGCGGCGCGTCCTCGACGGTCTGCGCCAGCTCCGGGGCCTGGGACGCCTGTGGCGGCTCCTGCGAGACCTCCGGTGCGGCGGAGACGGCGCCGACCTCGTCGACCAGCATGACGTCCATCGGTTCGCTCAGCTTGGGCAGTTCGCGCACGCTCATCAGGTTGAGTGACACGATCACGAGCAGGGCGACATGCCCCGCGATCGATACCCCCAGCCCTGCGCCTTCCGCCCGATCCATTACGGGATCGCCGGCTCGGGAACGGAATCGCCATCGACCCGGCCGCCGCGCGCGCCGGTGCCGGCAGCGCTGTCCTCGCCCATGGTCACCAGCGCGACCCGGTTGAGCCCGGCATGGTTGAGCGCACCCATCACCGCCATCACCCGACCGTAATCGAGCGCGCGATCGGCGCGCAGGAAGATCTGTGGGCTGTCCTTGCCGGTGCCCGATTTAGCGGCGATGTCGGCGAACTGGGCGGCCATCGCCGACATCTGGATCTCGCGATCGTCGACGAAGACCTTGCCGTCGCGGTCGATCGACAGCTGGATCGGCTTCTGGTCCTGATCGAGCGCACCGGCCGAGCTTTCCGGCAGATCGACGGGCACCCCCGCCATCAGCAGCGGCGCGGTGATCATGAAGATGATCAGCAGCACAAGCATAACATCGACGAGCGGCGTGACGTTGATGTCCGCCATCGGCGCACGCCGTCCGCCGCGGCCGGAGACCGGACCCATGCTCATCAGGCGCGCTCCAACTCGCGGCTGAGGGTCATGTGGATCGCGTCGCCGAAGCGGTGAAGATGGCCCTCAATCTTGCCGATCCTATGCAGCAGCCGGTTGTAGGCGATGACCGCCGGGATCGCGGCGAACAGGCCCAGCGCGGTCGCGAACAGCGCCTCCGCGATGCCGGGGGCGACGACGCCGAGCGAGGTGTTCTGCGACGCGGCGATGTCGGTGAAGCTGCGCATGATGCCCCAGACCGTGCCGAACAGGCCGACGAAGGGCGCGACCGAGCCGACCGTGGCGAGGATGTTGAGCCGATCGGACAGGCGATCGATCTCCGCCCCGGCTGCCGCCGCCATCGCGTTCGAGAGGCGGGCGCGGGTGCCGTCGCGGTCGACCGGCTGGCCAGCGCGCACCGAGCGCCGCCATTCGGCGACCCCGGCGGAGAAGACCTTGGCGGCAGGAACATCGCTCCGCCCGGGACCGTCGTAGAATTTATCGATATCCTCGGACTTCCAGAAGTCGGCCTCGAACCCCTTGCTCACCTTGAGCGCACGACCAAGCGCCATGCTGCCCGACACGATGATCGTCCAGGTCCAGACGCTGGCCAGCAGCAGTCCGACCATCACCGTCTTCACGACGATGTCGGCCTGCAGAAAGAGCGCGATCGGCGACAGCGCCGATGCCGATGCGGAGACCGCCAGATCCTGCATCATCAATTCCGTTCATCCCTCTTCAAACGTTCGAATATATCGATCCAGTGGCGGGGTTGCCGCTTGGGCCGCCCGTCGGGGCCGACCAGCGCGACCGAGACATCGGCCTCCACCACTGTTTCGGTCCCGCATATGACTCTCTGATGAACGACGCATGAGGCGCCCCGCATCGTGCCGACGCGACTGACGACAATCAGATCGTCGTCGAGACGGGCGGGCGCCCGGTAGCGGATCGTCATCTCGGCCACGACATAATTGCCTTCGCCGCGCTCCATCGCACCCCGTTGGTCGATGCCCGCCACGCGCATCATGTCGCTACGCGCGCGTTCCATGAACCTCAGATAGCTCGCATGGTAAACGACGCCGCCGGCATCCGTATCCTCGAAATAGACGCGCAGCGCATAAAGATGCGCGCCGTCTTCGAAGCGTCCGGAATAAGGGGGTTCATGCATGCCGAACGTTGTTTAGGCGATCGAGAGCCGAAATGAATCCTTTTTAACCGCATTTTGTGCGGTTCACCGCGTCGGACCGTCGTTCGGGCGAAGACAGTAGCCACCGGAGCCTGCCAAGCCTCCGCAAGCGCGAACGCGCGCCCGAGCTTATGCGAGGAAAGCTAGGCGAGGCGGATGCCTCGCGCCCGGCGACTGAGGGCCAAAAACAAAAACGACCGCGCGACTATACCCCGTCGAACAGACCGTCCTGTCCCGCCTCGGGCGGCGGGTTGAGACCGAGATGCTTCCAGCCCCGGCTGTTCAGGCACCGCCCGCGCGCGGTGCGGGCAATCAGGCCGAGCTGGATCATATAGGGCTCGATCACGTCCTCGATCGTGTCGCGCGGTTCGGACAGGCCTGCGGCGAGCGTTTCCACCCCGACCGGGCCGCCGCGATAGATGTCGGCGATCATGTGGAGGTAGCGCCGGTCCATCGCGTCGAGGCCAAGGCTGTCGACCTCGAGCCGATTGAGCGCCTGGTCCGCGGCCTTGGCATCGACGATGTCGACCCCAAGCACATTGGCGAAATCGCGGACGCGGCGCAGCAGGCGCCCGGCGATGCGCGGCGTGCCCCGTGCCCGGCGCGCGATTTCCATCGCGCCGTCCGAGGATATCCCGAGTTCGAGCAGGCGGGCGGCGCGGGTGACGACCTTTTCCAGTTCCTCGACCGTGTAGAATTGCAGGCGGATCGGTATGCCGAAGCGATCGCGCAGCGGCGTGGTGATCAGCCCCTGACGGGTGGTCGCCCCGACGAGGGTGAAACGCGGCAGATCGATCCGCACGCTGCGCGCGGACGGCCCCTCGCCGATCATCAGGTCGAGCGCGCGATCCTCCATCGCCGGATAGAGCACTTCCTCGACCTGCGGCTGGAGGCGGTGGATCTCGTCGATGAACAGGACGTCGCCATCCTCGAGATTGGTGAGCAGCGCCGCGAGATCGCCCGACTTGGCGATGACCGGGCCCGAGGTCGCGCGGAAGCCCGCCCCCATCTCCTTGGCGATGATCTGCGCCAGCGTCGTCTTGCCGAGCCCGGGAGGACCGAAGAACAGCACATGGTCGAGCGGGTCGCCGCGCCGGCGCGCCGCCTCGATGAACACGCGCAGATTGTCGCGCGCCGCCTGCTGGCCGACGAACTCGTCGAGCGACCGCGGCCGCAGCGCGGCGTCGACATCCTCGGGCCGGCGGCTGGAGGTCAGGAGGCGATCGGGGTCGGTCATTCGCCCGTTCTATATCCGTTCGTATCGCGCGAAGTCGAGACGATCACTTCGCCGCCTTGCGCAGCGCGAGGCGGACGACCGCGTCGAGCGTCGCGCCGTCGCCCAGTTCCTCGACCGCCGCGCCGACCGCGATGCTTGCCTCGACCGGCTTGAAGCCCAGATTGGCGAGCGCCGACAGCGCATCGTCGGCGACGCCGCCCTTGGCCGCGGGCAAGCCCAGCACGCCCGGGCCGATCGCGATGCCGCCCATCTTGTCCTTGAGCTCGTTGACGATGCGCATGGCGAGCTTCGGGCCGACGCCATTGGCGCGGGCGACCATCGCCTTGTCGCCGCCGGCGATCGCGCGCGACAATTCGCCGGCATCGAGCACCGACAGGATCGACAGCGCGACCCGGCCGCCGACGCCCTGCACGCTCGTCAACAGGCGGAAGGTTTCGCGCTCGGCCGCGGAGCCGAAGCCGTAGAGGGTGATCGCATCCTCGCGGACCTGCATCTCGGTAAACAGCAGGACGTTGCCGCCGACCTCGCCGATCGCCGTCAGGGTGCGGCCCGAGCACCAGAGCAGATAGCCGACCCCGCCGACGTCGAGCACCGCATGATCGGCGCCGACCTCGGCCAGTTCGCCGCGGAGCCGCGCGATCATGCGACCACCCGGCGCATTGCGCGCGCGCTGGCGAGGTGATGGGCATGGGTGATCGCGACCGCGAGCGCATCGGCCGCATCGGGACCGGCGAGCTTCGCGCCGGGTAACAAGACCTTGACCATCGCCTGCACCTGCCTCTTCTCCGCGCCGCCGGTGCCGACCACCGCCTTCTTCAGCACCGATGGATGATATTCGCCGACGACCAGCCCGGCATTGGCGGCGGACAGCAGCACGACGCCGCGCGCCTGCCCGAGCTTGAGGGTCGACTGCGGGTTGCTGTTGCCGAGCACTTCCTCGACCGCCGCGCCATCGGGCTGGTGAACGCGAATCACTTCGGCCAGCGCGCCGTAGAGGAGGCACAACCGCCGCGACAATTCCATCGACGGCTCGGTTTTTATCTGCCCGTTGGCGATGTGCGACAGCCGGTTGCCATCCGCCCGGATCACGCCCCAGCCGGTGGTGCCGAGCCCGGGATCGAAGCCGATCAGGATCATCGTTGCGCGGCGCCCATGTTCATCACATGTTCTCTTTTGCGCAACCGGCGATGTTTGTGAAGCGAAAAGCGGCGCGCGGGTGGAACTAGGCGGTCTGCTTCCTGGTCTTCGCCCAGGGGCCGATGCGCTCCTGCACCTGCCAGAACTCGTCGCGCGCGACCCGCCCCGTTTCGGACAGTAGCGCGGCATCGAGCCGCGCCGTCGCGCCGGCGGGCGCGAAGCCGAACTCCGTTACCCGGCCCAGGGTGGCGGTCAGCGGATCCTTGCCGGCAAAGGCATCTGCCATGCTGCTCACGGCCTTCAGCGCATCGGGGCTGCCCATCAGCGATTTGGTCCCGTCACTGCCCAGCACGTTGCGGGGCAACGCCATGTGGAGGGCGCGCCATTTGTAGAGCAGGTCTCGGTTGCGCGCGATCTGCTCCATCAGCCGCTGATGGGGGTGGCCGGAAGCGCCTCGCTTCGCGCCCTGTGCGACCATATGCTCGGCCAGACGCACATAGGCAGTGGTCAGCAGCTTGCCGCGCAACGCGGCGGAACTGCTCCCGCTGGTGGCGCCGAGATTGCCGCGGAACTTGAAATATTCCGACGGGTAGAGGATTTCCGCCAAAGGCGCGATCGACAGCACCATGATCGACAGCAGGTCGCCCGCGACCTGCGCATGGTCCCGTGCCTCGGCCAGATCCCCGGCCGCCAGGTCGCTCTCGATCGACGTCCACAGCCGCAGCACCGTCGGCACGATCAATTCGGGCACCTGATGCAGCAGGCAGAACTGGTTGATGTGGGTCGGCCGGTTCATCGCCAGGCCCGCGGCCGCGGCGGCCACACATTGCAGATGCGCCGCGACGATATCGGGCGCGACGTCGTCGGGCAACGGATCGGAGAGGGCATCTTCCTTTGCCAGAAGCACGATGTTCTTGGCGCGGTGGAACAGCATCGCATCGGCGCCGGTGAGCGACTCTGCGGCGCCGATGGCCGGAAAACCCGCCTGACCGAAATGGGTGAGCAATGCATCGCTCAGCGTATCGAGGGCCGCAAGAAAGGCCGACTCCGGCTGTTCCGCGCCGATGCGGTGATCCGACGCCGCGAAGGACCGAAACAGCCCGATGTCATGCTTGAGCCGCAACAGCCGCTCGATCCACAGCAGCGTGTTGGCGGCCTGATCGGTCGCCCCGTTCCGCACGTCGCGCCGCGCCCAGTCGCAAAGCTCGACGAGATTGGCGTCGAAACAGCGGCCGAGAATGAAGAACAGATAGCGCGCGCGGGCCCCCTCCGGCAGCGTCACGGGGATGCTGTCGAGGATTGCGGTGATCAGCCGGACGCTGTGCAGCGTGTCATAACTGTCGGCGATCTGGCCCGTGTCCGACAACGCCAGGCCGTCGCGGATGCGACGCTCCCCCATGCATTTCGTCAGGACATCGCCGGCTGTCAGCGACGCCGCCGCGGGCTCGGGCCGCACCGCCTGCTCCGATGCCCGTACCGGCATCGCTTCGGCCATCCGGATGAGCGAGCGCGCATTCAACACAGTGGTGACACGCGGCTCGGGTCGCGTTGCGGCCCACCGCGTCGGATCCTGCAGAAGGCTGAGCAGCGCCGCGCGAATGCGTTCGGTGCGCTCGCTCCACAGATCGGGCTTCAACTGGATGTCGACCAGAATGTTCATCGTCGCGTTCGCCTCGAAAACGACGACCGAGCCGTCGCTTCTCACCGCGCAATCGACGCCGAAGAAATCGAGCCCGAGACGATCGTAGATCGCGTCGATCATCGGCTTGATTTTGGGCGCAAGCACCGTGTCGAACGAATCGATGATCGAGCGCTCCTGCGCGATCGTCGCATCGTTCCAGATGCGGCTCGACGCATGCAGGTTCCACCCCGGCCCCATGATGATGCTCTTGATGAAGACCTCTCCACCGACCACGGCGAAGCGATACCGTCGGTACAGGCCATCTTCGTCGCCGAAGTCGTAGAATTCGGTGACGTACAGGTCGTTGCCCGACGCGGCCGACAGCTCGAGTTCGATCTCGTCCTGCGGTCCGTCGACCCGCACCAGCGTCCGTCCGCCATGCTCCCCCGCCGATCGCACCAGCACGGGATAGCGCAGGTCGCCGTCCGCGACGGCCTTGACGATGTCGGCGGCGCAGGTCGGGCGGCAACGCACCACCTTGGGAACGATGAGTCCCTCTATGCCCTGCAGCGTCCGGCTGACCCGATCGCGGGTGGTGGCCATGATCCGCGCCGGGTGGTTGAACCACAGCCGGTCGCTCCTGGCGGCATTGTCGCACGCGGCGCGGAGCGCCTTAAGGCACATGTCGGGATCGGCGATATAGTTGACGATCGGCCCGGGCAGCAGCTTCGTCGCCATCGGCGACGCCGGCCCGACCCAGACCGTATTCCACGGCATGTCGGCGGCCATCTGCGTCAGAAAGCTTGCCGTGCCCTCATGATTGAACTCACATGGCGGGCCGATTTTGACCAGGTGGACATTGCCGTCGTCAGGCAGACCACGAATCACGTTGAGAGCTTGCACCATCGGAAGGCCGATAGTGGCAAATTCGGCCAAAGGAAATATGCCTGGAACGTCGCTACAGGCCCGGGGGATCGAGGGCGGCGGCGGCGGCCGCCCTCGCCCAGAAACGGACGGGCTTTACCCCAGCTTGGCCATCACCTCTTCGGGCACGTCGTAATTGCCCCAGACGGTCTGGACGTCGTCGTCGTCGTCGAGCGCGTCGATCAGCTTCAGGAGCTTGCCGGCGTCCTCTTCGCCGACGGTGACCATCGTCTGCGGACGCCAGGCGAGCTTGGCGCCATCGGCTTCGCCGAGCACCGGCTCGAGCGCCTTGGCGACTTCGTGCATCGCGTCGACCGCGGTCCAGATCTCGTGACCGTCCTCGCTCGAGCTGACATCCTCGGCGCCGGCGTCGAGCGCGGCTTCGAACACCTTCTCGGCATCGCCGGCGGCGGCGCCATAGGTGATCAGGCCGAGCCGGTCGAAACCGTGGCTGACCGAACCGCCCGCGCCCAGGTTGCCGCCATTCTTGGAAACGGCGGTGCGGACGTTGGTGGCGGTGCGGTTGCGGTTGTCGGTGAGCGCCTCGATGATCAGCGCGACGCCGGCAGGGCCGAAGCCCTCGTAGCGGATTTCTTCGTAATTGGCGGAGTCGCCGCCGGCTGCCTTGTTGATCGACCGCTCGATATTGTCCTTCGGCAGGCCTTCCTTGCGCGCGGTGATGACCGCCTGGCGCAGGCGCGCGTTCATCGCGGGATCGGGCAGGCCCATCCGCGCCGCCACGGTGATCTCGCGGCTGAGCTTGGAAAAGAGCGAGGACCGCTTCTTATCCTGCGCACCCTTGCGGTGCATGATGTTCTTGAATTTGCTATGACCGGCCATTGCCGTCCCGTCCTGCGCTGTCGTTGAATGGCGCGCTCTCTAGCCTTGCCGATGGGGACTAGGCAAGCCGCGTCCCGTTTTTCTCGCGCCCGTCAGTCGACGAACAGCAGCGCCGGCGTCTCCAGAAAGCGCTTGAGCGCCTGCACGAAGCTGGCTGCGTCCCAGCCGTCGACGACCCTGTGGTCGCAGCTGATCGACAGGTTCATCAGCTTGGCGGCGACGACCTGCCCGTCGCGGAACACCGGGCGCTCGACGACCTTGTTTGGGCCGATGATCGCGACCTCGGGACGGTTGATCACCGGCGTGGTGGCGATCCCGCCGAGCGGGCCGAGCGAGGTGATCGTCAGGGTCGATCCCGACAGCTCGTCCGACTTCGCCTTGCCGCTGCGCGCGGCATCGGCGAGGCGGGCGATCTCGGTCGCCAATTGCCAGATGTTGCGGCCCTCGGCGTTGCGGATCACCGGCACCATCAGCCCGGCATCGGTCTGCGTCGCCATGCCGAGATGGACCGCGCCCGAGCGGGTGACGATGCCCGCCTCGTCGTCGTAGCGGGCGTTGATCATCGGGAAGTCGGGCAGCGTCTTGCAGATCGCGGTGATCAGCAGCGGCAGCATCGTGATCTTGGGCTTCGCGCCGCGCGTCGCGTTCAGATCGGCGCGCAGATCCTCGAGCTTGGTGACGTCGATTTCCTCGACATAGGTGAAATGCGGGATGTGCCGCTTGGCCGCCTGCATATTCTCGGCGATGCGCCGGCGCAGGCCGATGACCTTGACCTGCTCGTCGGCGCGCACGCCACCCGGCGCACGATAGCCGCCGCCGCCATTATAGCTGAGGAAGGCGTCGAGATCGGCATGGCGGGCGCGGCCCTCCTCGGCGGTCTTCACCTGCGTGAGATCGATGCCGAGATCCCTGGCGCGCTGGCGCACGGCGGGCGAGGCGAGGACTTTTTTGTGCGCTTCAGGCCCCGAAGATCCGTTCGTGTCGAGCGAAGTCGAGACACGTTCCCCCGCGCCGACGTCCCTCGACTGCGCTCGGGACGAACGGTCTTTGTCGACAGGTTGGGGTTCCGGCTTTGGATCCGGATCGGCCTTCACCACCTGGGCCGCCTCGTTCGGCGCGACCTCGACCGCCGGGGTCGGCGCGGGTGCGGGCGTCGCCTCGGCATCGCCCTCGGTTTCGAACACCGTCAGGATCGAGCCGATCGCGATCTGCTCACCCACTTCGCCGGCGAGCTTGACGATCCGGCCGCCGACCGGCGCGGTCATCTCGACCGTCGCCTTGTCGGTCATCAGGTCGGCGAGCGGCGCGTCTTCCTCGACGATATCGCCGACCGCGACGTGCCAGGCGACGATCTCGGCCTCGGCGATGCCTTCGCCGATATCCGGCAGCTTGAAGCTATAGGTTCCCATCGATCAATCCTGCATCACGCGCTTGAGCGCTTCGGTCAGCCGCACCGGGCCAGGGAAATAGGCCCATTCGAGGCTATGGGGATAAGGGGTGTCCCAGCCGGTCACCCGCTGGACGGGCGCCTCGAGCCAGTGGAAGCAATGTTCCTGCACCAGCGCCGACAGCTCGGCGCCGAAGCCGCTCGTCTTGGTCGCTTCATGGACGACCATGCAGCGGCCGGTCTTCTTCACCGAGGCGACGATCGTCTCGATGTCGAGCGGGACCAGCGTGCGCAGGTCGATCAGCTCGGCGTCGACCCCGGTGTCCTCGATCACGCCCCTGGCGACATGGACCATCGTGCCATAGCTCAGCACGGTGACGTCGTTGCCCTCACGGACGACGCGCGCCTTGCCCAGCGGCACCTTGTAATAGCCCTCGGGCACCGAGCTCTCGGCGAACTTGCTCCACGGCGAGACCGGGCGATCATGATGGCCGTCGAACGGGCCGTTGTAGATGCGCTTGGGTTCGAAGAAGATGACCGGGTCATTGTCTTCGATCGCCGAAATCAGCAGGCCCTTCGCGTCATAGGGATTGGACGGGATCACCGTCTTCAGCCCCGCGACATGAGTGAAGATGCCCTCGGGGCTCTGGCTGTGGGTCTGCCCGCCGAAGATGCCGCCGCCGAACGGGGTGCGCACGGTGATCGGCGCGGTGAACTCGCCGCCCGAGCGGTAGCGCAGGCGCGCCGCCTCCGACACGAGCTGGTCGAGACCGGGATAGATATAGTCGGCGAACTGGATCTCGGGGACCGGGCGCAGGCCATAGGTCGCCATGCCGACCGCAACGCCGATGATGCCGTTCTCGCTGATCGGCGTGTCGAACACCCGGGTCTTGCCGTAGCGCTTCTGGAGCCCCTCGGTCGCCTTGAAGACGCCGCCGAAATAGCCGACATCCTCGCCCAGCACGACGATTTTATCGTCGCGGCCCATTGCGATGTCGATGGCGGAGTTGATCGCCTGGATCATGTTCATGGTGCGGCTTTCGCCCACCGTTTCGACCGGCTCGGTCACAGGCTGTCCCCTCCAATGCCCGTCATCCCAGCGAAGGCTGGGATCTCAGGCGGCTCTTGCGGCAGCCTCATCTCCCCACCTCCTGAGATCCCGGCCTCCGCCGGGATGACGATGCTGGGAAGGGTGTCGCCCACCACTTGCGTCACCCTGCTCATATCCCCGCCGCCTTGCGCTCTTCGTGCATCTGCGCCGACTGCTCCTTCAGGTGCCAGGGCATTTCCTCGAACACATCCTCGAACATCGGATCGAAGGATTGCTTGAGGCCATCGTGGAGGACGCCGTTCTTCTCGGCCTCGCGCTGCGCGGCCTTGACCGATTCGGCGAGCTCGAGGTCCATCGCCGCGTGGCGCTCCTCGTCCCAGATGCCCAGCGCGATGACATGCTTCTTGAGCCGGGCGATCGGATCGCCGAGCGGCCATTTCACGCCCTCCTCGGCCGAGCGATATTTGGTCGGGTCGTCCGAGGTCGAATGGCCCTCGGCGCGGTAGGTGAAATGCTCGATCAGCGTCGGCCCATGATTGTTGCGCGCCCGGTCCGCCGCCCACTGGGTCGCGGCATAGACCGCGAGCGCGTCGTTGCCGTCGACCCGCAAGCCGGCGATGCCATAGCCGATCGCCCGCGCGGCGAAGGTCGTCGCCTCGGCCCCGGCAAAGCCCGAGAAGGACGAGATCGCCCACTGATTGTTGATCACGTTGAGGATGACCGGCGCGCGGTAGACCGCGGCGAAGGTCATCGCCGAGTGGAAATCGCCCTCGGCGGTCGATCCCTCGCCGCACCAGACCGCCGCGATCCGCGTGTCGCCGCGCGCGGCGCTCGCCATCGCCCAGCCCACCGCCTGCGGATATTGGGTGGTGAGATTGCCCGAGATCGAGAAGAAATTGGCCTCGCGCACCGAATACATGATCGGCATCTGCCGGCCCTTCAGCCGGTCGGCGCTGTTCGAGAAAATCTGGTTGATCATGTCGACGATCGGCCATTCGCGCGCGATCAGCAGGCCCTGCTGCCGATAGCTCGGGAAGCACATATCGTCATAATCGAGCGCATGGGCGGCCGCGACCGAGGTCGCCTCCTCGCCGGTACACTTCATGTAGAAGCTGGTCTTGCCCTGGCGCTGCGCGCGGTAGAGCCGCTCGTCGAACGCGCGGGTCAGTGCCATGCTGCGCAGCATTTTCAGCAGGGTCTCGGGCGCGAGGCGCGGATCCCATGGGCCCTGGGCCCTGCCCTCGTCGTCGAGCACGCGCACCATCGCATAGGGCATGTCGCGGACATCGGCGGGATCGACGTCGATTTCCGGCCGCCGCACCGCGCCCGCCGATGGCAATTCGAAATTGGCGAAGTCCACCTCGTCGCCCGGCCGGAACGCGGGTTCGGGCACATGGAGCGACAAGGGAGGCAGGTTACGGCCCGTCATGCGCAGCTGATCCTCATACCTATTCGGTCAGCATTGCTGACCCATATGACGGCTATACCCCGTTGGAATAATATTACAACATCCGCGAAATAAAATTACAAGGGTGGTCCGACGATTCCAAGCCCGGACAAACCCTCAACGCGACAGGACGCGATTTTCTCCGCGCCTGCTACGCGACCGGCAAAGCCTATTTGCGGATCGGCAACCGACAGATCGCCTCCAGGCCGCCGCCCGTCCGGTTGGCGAGAATCAGGCTGCCGCCATGTTCCTGCGCGATCGCGCGGGCGATGCTGAGGCCCAGCCCTATTCCGCCCGTCGTCCGGTTGCGCGACGGTTCGCCCCGCTCGAACGGCTGGAACATCGCCTCCAGCGCCGTCTCCGGAAGACCGGGGCCGCGATCCGACACCCGCACCTCGACCTCGCCATCGACCCGCGCGACCGATATCTCGACCCCGCCGCCATAGGCGACGCCATTGTCGACCAGATTCTGGAACAGCCGCTTGAGCGCCATCGGATCGCCCGAGACCTCGACCGGCTCGACGGCGCCCAGCGTCACCGGCCGACCGGTTTCGCGATCGCCGGCGGCCAGCGCGGTGAGCATCCTATCGAGCGCGACCGGCTCGACAATGGTCACGCTGCCGGTGGCGCGGACGAAGGAGATGGTCGCGGCAATCATCGCGCGCATCTGCTCGATATCGCCCTGGACCTTTTCGCGCATCTCGTCGGGCGCGGCTTCGATGCGGAAGGCGATCCGGGCGAGCGGGGTGCGCAGGTCGTGCGCGATCGCGCCGATCATGTTGGTCCGCTCGGTGAGGTAGGAGGATAGCCGCTGCTGCATGCGGTTGAGCGCATGCGCGGTGACGCGCAGTTCGGACGGACCTTCCTCGACGATCAGCGGCGCCTGGGGATTGGCCCCCATCCGATCGGCGGCATCGGCGATGCGACGGATCGGCTTGGCCAGCGCGCGGGCGAAGAACCAGGCGAAGGGAATCACCGCGAGGAGGCTCAGCCCGAACAGCATCAGGATGCGCTCCTGCCACGCCGCCAGCCAGGGGCGCGGCGGCGTTCGCACCACGCGCCAGCCATCGTCGGTCCGCAGTCCGGCGACGACGGTATCGAAGAACAGCGGCTCACCCCGGCGAACGATCACGCGCCGGTCGTCATGCCGCCCGAACGGCATGTTGCTGCGCTGATCGGGTTCGAAGAACAGGCGGACATCGCCGATCGGCACGCCGATCCGGCGGGCCAGCCGCGCGGTGAAGATGTCCGAGCTCACCATGTCGGGATCGGGCAAGGGCGGCGCGGGCAGCCGCACCACGCCCAGCCGCCGCTCGCGGTCGCGGTCGTCGGGCACCGGCCGGAGATCGCGCGCCGGCCCCTGCGGAATCGGTCCGGCGCGATCGTGCGGAATCGCCATCACCCGAAAGTGCCGCTCACGCGGAATCTTCCGCCCCGCCAGCGCCTCGGCGATGTCGGACAGGCTGTTGAAGTCGGGGCGCGGCGGCGGCGACCAGAAGAACAGGGTCCCGGCAACGACGAACACCATCGCGACGCTCGCTAGGAGCAGCAACAGCGTCTGCCAGAAGATCGACAGGCCCTTGCCGCCGGCTGGGTTCATTCGCCCTCGACCTTCAGCGTGAACATATAGCCCTCGTTCCGGATCGTACGGATGGGATCGTCGGGACCGAGCTTCTTGCGCAGGCGGCTGATCGTGACGTCGATCGCCCGGTCGAACACGTCGCTGTCGATGCCCTTGCCCGCCTCGATTAGTTGGTCGCGGCTCAGCACCCGCTGCGGCCTGTCGAGAAAGGCCGCCAGCACGCGGAATTCCGCATCGGTCAGCGGCGCGGTCGGCCCGTCGATCCGCTGCACCTCGCGCTGGACGATATCGAGCGTCCACGCGCCGAAGCGGCGCACCGCACTGCCGCTTCCCGCGCTCGCTGCCTCCTCGCCCCGGCGGCGCAGCACCGCGCGGATGCGGGCGAGCAATTCGCGCGGGTTGCACGGCTTGGGCAGGTAATCGTCGGCGCCGACCTCCAGCCCGATGATCCGGTCGGTATCCTCGCCCATCGCCGACAGCATGATGACGGCGGGTCCGCCCGGCTTGCGCACCCGGCGCAGGATCGACAGGCCGTCCTCCCCCGGCATCATCAGGTCGAGGACGATCAGGTCGGGCCGCTCGGCGGCGATGCGCGCATCCATCTCGACGCCGTCGGCGGCGCTTTCGACCCGCTGGCCGTTGGCGCGCAGGAAGTCGGTGATCAGGGTGCGCAGATCGGCATCGTCGTCGACGACCAGGATCAGCGGATTGCCGCCACTCATCGCCGCTTCTCCCTGGCCTTGTCCTTCAGCCGCTCGACGCAGACCGCGTTGGCGAGCACCTGTGCCGGCGTCTTCGGCAGCTGGGCCAGGGTCAGCGCCTTGGTCTGCTGCGGATCGAGATCGGCGAACCGCTGCGCGGCCGCCGCGCGGAATTCCTTCGCGGTGATCGCGCGATTGAGATCGCCGTCGGCCGTCGCCACCGGATTGGGGATGTTGAGGAAGCCATAGCGCCCCGCCCCCGCCGCCCCGTCATAGCCCAGCGGAGGACGCCCACCGCTTTTCCGCTTCCGAGGCCTGTCGCCGCCGCCCTTGCCGTCCCCTGCCTTGGCGGCCGCGTCGGGCCGTCGCTGATAGAGACGGATTTCCGGCGCGATATCCTGCTCGTAGACGCTGACCTCGTCGGGCAGCAACTCACCGCTCTTGTCCTTGTCGAGCACTGCGAAGAAGCGATCGGCGTCGAGCATCAGCTCGCCGACCGTCAGCGTGCCGTCCCTGTTGCGATCGGCCTGCTCGAACCAGCGGCGGATCGGATCGTCGCCGGGATCGTCGGCTTTCGGATGGAAGGGCTCGCCCATCGGCGACATGAACAGCGCCGGCTTGACGGGTTCGGCGCAGACCGGGGCCGGACCCTCGCGCTTGGCGAAGGCCGGAGCCGCCAGCAGCGCGGCGAGCATGAGAATGGCTCTCATTCGTGCCGCAGCGCTTCGATCGGGTTGAGCGAGGCCGCCCGGCGCGCCGGGAAATAGCCGAACACCACTCCGATCACCGCCGACACCGCGAACGCGATCAGGTTGATCTGCGGATCGAAGATGAAAGGCACCTGCAGCAGCGGTGCCGCGGCCAGCGTCGTGATAAGCGCAAGCACCAGCCCCAGCAGCCCGCCCAGGCAGGACAGCGTCACCGCCTCGACCAGGAACTGCAGCAACACCTCGCGGGCAACCGCGCCGATCGCGAGGCGGATACCGATCTCGCGGGTGCGTTCGGTCACCGACACCAGCATGATGTTCATGATGCCGATGCCCCCGACAAGCAGGCTGACCGCCGTCACCGACGCGATCAGCGAGGTCAGGTTCTGCATCGATCCCTGCAGCGTGTCCGAGATCTGCTTGGTGTCGAAGATGTTGAAGTCGTCCTCGGCATCGGCGCCGAGGTGACGGCGTTCGCGCAGCAGGTCGCGCAGCGATTGCTGGATGCGGCTGCTGTCATAACGGCTGTCGACCGATACCAGGATCGCGCGGACGTCGCGCGTGCCGGTCATCCGCCGCTGCACCGCCTTGTAGGGCATGATCACGACATCGTCCTGATCGCCGCCGAAGCCCGCCTGCCCCTTGGCCGCCAGCGATCCGATCACCTCGCAGGAGATATTCTTGATGCGGAAGCGCTTGCCGACCGGGTCCTGCCCCCGGAACAGCCGCTGCCGCACGGTATTGCCGACGATGCAGACGGTCTTGCCCGCCTGCTCCTCGGCCCCGGTGAACATCCGCCCGCTGACGAAGGTCCACGGCTGCGCCGTGAAATAGTCCTGGTTGGTGCCGTTGATCGTCGTCGACCAGTTGGCGGCGTTGTACACCGCCGCGCCCGACGACTGGACCTGCGGCGCGACCGCGGTGACGCCGACGATCTGGGTCCGGATCGCGTCGAGATCCTCGATCTTGAAATCGGGCGGCTGCGGCCCGCCGCCGCCGCGGCCATAACCCTGGCCCGGACGAACCTGCAGCACGTTGGACCCGAGTTTCGATATCTGCTCGCCGACGGCGGCGGTGGCGCCGTTGCCCAGCGTCACCATCGTCACCACCGCCCACACGCCGATCACGATGCCGAGCGTCGTCAGGAAGGAGCGCAACAGGTGCCGGCGTATCTCGCGCACCGCGAGGAGGAAGGTCGTGCCGAGCATTAGCTGCGCCTGCCTTCATTCTCCCTCTCCCGCTTTCGCGGGAGAGGGTTGGGGTGAGGGTCTTGCGGCGATTCAACCCGAGCAGGCAGCGAGAAGAAGACCCTCACCCAACCCTCTCCCATGAAGATGGGAGAGGGCAAAGAGGCCTCTGGCTCCATATCCATCACGCCGTCACCCCCGCGCCGCGGGCCGTTTCGGCCCGCTCGACCAGGCCGTCGCGGAAATGGATGATGGTGTGGGCGAAGGCCGCCATCTCCTGCTCATGGGTCACCATCAGCACCGTGATCCCGCCGTTGCGGTTGAGGTCGGTCAGCAATTCCATGATCTCGATCGAGCGTTCGGTGTCGAGATTGCCGGTCGGCTCGTCGGCCAGCAGCACGTCGGGCTGCGTCACGATCGCGCGGGCGATGGCGACGCGCTGCTGCTGGCCGCCCGACAGTTCGGCCGGGGTATGATCCCACCAGTCGGCGAGCCCGACCTTGTCGAGCGCGGCCATGGCGGTCGTGCGGCGCCGTTCCTTGTCTTCGCCGCGATAGACCAGCGGCAGCTCGACATTCTCGAGCGCGGTGGTGCGGGCGAGCAGGTTGAAGCCCTGGAAGACGAAGCCGAGATAGCGGCGGCGCAACAGCGCGCGCTGGTCGCGCCCGAGCTTCTCGACATGGAAGCCCCGGAACAGGAATTCGCCGGCGGTCGGGACGTCGAGACAGCCCAGGATATTCATCGTCGTCGACTTGCCCGAGCCCGACGGCCCCATGACCGCGACGAAATCGCCCCGCGCGATATCGATATCGACGCCCTTGAGCGCGGCAAAGGCGGTGGGGCCCTCGCCGAAGACCTTGGTGACGCCGCGCAGACTGATCAGCGTTTCGCCAGGGGCGACCTCACTGGGCATTGCGACCCTGTCCCCGCTGGCCGCTGGCCCCACCGGCGTCGCTGCCCGCCGCATATTGGCCTATCACGACCTGCGCGCCTTCGGCCAGCTTGCCGCCGGTCACCTCCGCCATGCTGCCGTTGCTGGCGCCGACCGTGATCTCGACCGGGCGGGGGTTGCTGCCGCCATCGCCCGCCACATAGACGGTCTGCTTGCTGCCGCGACCGATCGTCGCCTCACGCGCGGCGCCGCCGCCGCGACGCGAAGGCCGCGCCGGCGCGAGAACGCCGGCCAGACCGCCGCCGCCGCTGGCCGCCGGCCGGTCGGGCGTGAAGCGCATGGCCGCCATCGGCACCAGCAGCACGTTCTTCTTCTCGGTGGTGACGATGTCGGCGGTCGCAGTCATGCCGGGACGCAGCGTCCCATCGGCATTCGAGACCGTCAGCCGCGCCGTATAGGCGACGACGCCGCTGGTCGTGACCGTCGCCGTCGTGGTGGTCGTCCCGCTCGTCGTCGCATTGGCGCCCACGTCGATCCGCTCGATCGTCGCGGGGAAGGTCCGCCCGGGAAAGGCGTCGACCTGGAAGGTCGCGCGCTGGCCCTTCTTCACCTGCCCGACGTCGGCCTCGTCGACCTTCACCTCGAGCCGCATCTGGCGCAGATCCTCGGCGATGGTGAACAGCACCGGCGCGTTGAACGAGGCGGCGACGGTCTGGCCGGGCTCGATCGAGCGCGACAGGACCTGGCCGTTGACCGGCGACCGGATGAAGGCGCGCGACAGGGCGACTTCGGCCGACGACAGCGTTGCCCGCGCCTGGTCCACCGCAGCCTTGGCCGTCGAAACGCCCGCCGCCGCACGCGCCGCTTCGGCCCGCGCGACGTCCAGTTCAGTGGCCGACGGCACCTTGCCGCCCGACAGTCGCCAGACCTGCTCCTGTCGTCGCAAGGTCGCCCGTGCCTGCTGGCTGGTCGCCTCCGCCTGATCGACCCCGGCGAGGGCCGAGGCGAGCCCGGCCCTGGCCTGGCTGACCGTATCCTCGAGCCGCAACGGATCGATCTTGGCGAGCAGCTGACCCTTGGTCACCCGATCGTTATTGTCGACATAGACGTCGATCACCGTGCCCGACTGCTCGGATCCGACCTCGACCTGGTTGGTCGGCGCAAGGTTGCCGGTGGCCGAGACGACGACGGAGAGGTCGCCGCGCTCGACCGGGCGGGTCGCATAGGCCGCCTTCTCGTCGCCGCCCAGGAACAGGCGCCAGAGGATGACGAGCACCACCACGATGGCGAGGCCGACGCCGATCCGGCGAAACAGCACCGCGCGCGGCGAGGTCGGCTCGACGCCGAGGAAATCGTCCAGGTCCTGCTGGGGCTGCTTGTCGGGATCGGTCATCAGGGTCTCGTTTCAGCAGGAGCGGGTTTGGTCCCGCCTTCATAGGGGCCGGGGCCCGGAATCGGCGCTGTCTGCCAGCCGCCGCCGAGCGCCTTGTAGAGCTGGATCGTCGCGGTCGCCCGCGCGGCGCGCGCAGCCGCGGCCGAGTCCTGGCTGGACAGACGGGTGCGCTGGCTGTCGAGCAGCGACTGGAAGTCGATCAGGCCCGAGCGATATTGCAGTTGCGCATAGCGCGCCGCACTGTTGGCGGCCTCGTAGCTGACGGCAAGGTCGGCCTCGCGCCGTTCGGCGACTTCGCGGCCCTTCAGCGCATTCTCGACTTCCTCGAGCGCGGTCAGCACCGATTGGCGATAGGCGTCGTAGGCGGCGTCGGTCGACGCGCGCTGGCCGAGGATCGCGGCGCGGATCTGGCCGCCCTGGAAGATCGGGGCGGTGATGCCGGCGACGAGATTGCCGATGCCGTCGCTGATGACATTGCCGATCGAGGTCGACGATCCGGAAAAGGTCCCCGACAGCCGAAGCGCCGGATAGAGCTGCGCCGTCTGCACGCCGATCCGCGCGCTTTCGGCCGCCAGGGCGCGTTCGGCATTGGCGACATCGGGACGCCGCTCGATCACCAGCGCCGGGATCGGCGCATCGACGCCGGGCGCGAGCGGGATCGAGGCGGGCGATGCGATCAGACCGTTGACCGCGCCGGGAGCTTCGCCGAGCAGCACCGCGATCCGGTTGACCGAGGTCGCATAGTCGTTCTCGATCGTCGGGATCGACGCGGCGGTCTGGGCACGCAGCTGGCGCGCCTGTTCATAGTCGAGGCTGGACACCAGCCCGGCCTGGCGGCGCCAGCCGACCAGTTCGAAGGTCTCGTCCTGCGCGGCCAGATTCTCCCGCGCGATCCGCAGCCGGATCTGCGCGAGCCGCGCCTGGACATAGTTGAGCCCGACTTCGGACGCGATGCTCGCCTGGGTGAAGCGCAAGGTCGCCTCGGTCGCCTCGGCCGACGCGCGCGCCGCCTGGATCGACCGGCGGATGCCGCCGAAGATGTCGGCTTCCCAGGCGACGTCGAAGCCGCCGCGATAGATGGTGGTGTCGCCGCCGCTGCTGAGCGTCTGCCCGGTCGTCGGATCGATGATCGAGCGCGCGTCGGCGCCGACGCTGCGAGTCACCGAGCTGCTGACCCCGGCCGACGGCAGCGCCTGACCCTGGGTGCCGCGCAGCGTGGCGCGTGCCTGCCGCAGCCGGGCGGCGGCGGCGCCGACATCCAGATTGCCGGCGAAGGCGCGGTCGATCAGCTGGGTGAGGATCGGATCCTCGAAGCTTTCCCACCACCGCGCCAGATCGACCATGTCCTGGTCGGCGGCGATCGTCGAAGACGACTGGAATTGCTCGGGAATCTTGAGATCGGATACCGATGGCGGCCGATAGTCCGGCCCTGCGTTGCAGGCGGACAGCAGCAGCAGGCCCAGCCCGAAGGCAGGGCGCGCGGCGCGTGCAAGGCGTTTGTCCATCCTCATGACCGCCCTGTTAGCGTCCCTTCATGTCCGTGGATTTCACCGCTGAAATGCGGATGTCGCGCTGCACATAAGCCGCGTCGTTGTCCGATCGCAACAACGACCGCGCCGACATGGTCGTCTTTCGGCACCACAGGAACCACGCCCTTCTGCAAACGGCCGTTCCCGCAAAGACGGGAACCCTCCGTCCGGCCGGTCGATGACCATGGCCGGATAGTGGATTCTCGCCTTCGCGGGAACGGATGCAGGCTAGCGGGCCGGGAGGCCCGCGACCCGATCTTTAGTCCAGCTGCGCGAACGATGCGGCCTGCTGGCCCACCAGCGTCACTTCGACGCGGCGGTTCTGCTGACGGCCGGCGGCGTTCATATTGTCGGCGACCGGCTGCGATTCGCCGTGGCCGACCGCCGTGATCCGGTCGGCCGCGACACCCATGCCGCCAAGCGCCGCGCGGACGGCCTGCGCCCGCTCTTCCGACAGCTTCTGGTTATAGGCGTCGGCGCCCTGCGAGTCGGTGTGGCCGTCGATGCGGACCTTCACGTCGGCATTGGCCTGCAGATATTGCGCCATCGGCTGCAGGCGCTGCGCGGCGCCGGGCTTGAGATCGGCCTTGCCGGTCTCGAACACCACGTCCTGGAGGACCAGGGTCGCGCCAAGCTGGGTCTGCTTGAGCTGATAGTCCTTCATCTCGGCCTTCAGACGGGCCGTCTCCGCCTGCGCGGCGGCAGCACTGGCCTGCGCATTGGCCGCCGTCGCCTGGGCGTCGGCGAGCTTGTCGCTGGACTTCGCCGCGGCATCGGCCTTGGCCTGCTCGACGTCCTTCTTCAGCATCGCGACCTTGGCGCGGGTGCGCGCGGTTTCGATCAGGGCGTCGATCTCGCCGGCAACGGCCTGGGCCTGACCGGCCTTGTCGTTGTCGAGCTTCTTGTCGAGATTGGTGATCCGATCGGTCGCGCGGTCGAGATAGACCGTACCATATTCGGCGACGCCGGGCTCGGCGCGGGCAACCGCGATCTTCTCGCGATACTGATCGGTGATCAGCTTGTCGGTCTTGTCGGCAAGCGCCGGGGCGGAAAAGCCGGCGAGGACGGTAGCGCTCGCGAGCGTCAGCATGAACTTGTTCATTATGTTATCTCCTGCTCAGGCCGATTAGTTCGAAGCGATCTTGGAACGCTCGGTTTCGAGCGCGCGCATTTCGGCGGTGGCAATCGCCAGATCGGCGAGCGCATCGGCCTGGCGCGCCAGCGCCAGAGCGTGGCGATCCTCATCCTTGCGGAACTGGGCGTTCGCTTCTTCCAGGGTCGTCCGGCTGCGGTTCAGCACATCGCCGGCATTGCCGCCGACGCCTGCCTTCTCGGCCGAATCGAGCTTTGCCTTGGCGGCGGCGATGCCGACACGGGCATCGTCCTCGTCACCGGCCAGGGCGATGCTGGGGACCGCAAGGGCCGACAGTCCCGCTGCGGCGAGACCGATCAGATACATCCGCTTCATTGTACACTACTCCGCATTTGAAACTCTGCTCGCTAAACCGGGAGAAGCCGTTGCGGTTCCGTCCCCTTCGCTCGACGGATGATTGTGGAACCCACCGAAAAGGCTTATTCTATGGGCATAATCGGAGGCGCGACGATGAGGATGCTGCCTGTAATCAACGGCTTGGCCGCATTCGGCGCCTTGGCCCTTGCCGCCGTCCCAGCGCAGGCGACCGATAGCGATTTCTCCACGGGCGAAGCGATCGCCGGCGGCGCGGTCCCCGGCGACGTGATCCAGGGCGCGCGCGACATCGACAAGCGGCTGACGGTTCCGGTCACGATCGCCGGCGGCACCTATCATTTCGTGGTCGACACCGGCGCCGAGCGCACCGTGCTGTCGCGCGAGCTGGCCGACCGGCTGACCCTGACGCCCGCCGCGCCGGTCACCCTCCTCAGCATTGCCGGCGAGGACCAGGTCGCCACCGCGATCGTCCCCGGCCTGCGCATCACCGCCAGCCGCAGCCGCATGGAGTCGTTCGAGGCCCCGCTGCTGTCCGAATTCCATCTCGGCGCGGTCGGCATGCTCGGCATCGACAGCCTCCAGACCAAGCGCGTCGTCCTCGACTTCCGCGCGATGCGCATGACGATCAGCGAGGCGCCGCGCTCGCTCCGGCCCGACAGCGACGAGATCGTCGTGACCGCGCGCCGCCGTCTCGGCCAGCTGATCCTGGTCGATGCCGAGGCGGAGGGGCAGAGGGTCAGCGTCATCATCGACACCGGATCGGCGGTGTCGATCGGCAATCCCGCACTGCGCGAACGGCTGGAGCGCCGCAAGACGCTCGGCCCAATCGTCCCGCTCAGCATCACCAGCGTCACCGGCGGCCAGACCCGGGCGGATTACAGCTCGGCCAGGTCGATCAGGATCGGCACCGTCACGCTGAAGAACATGCCGATCGCCTTCGCCGACGCGCAGATCTTCCACCGCCTCGGGCTCGCTGGGCGACCCGCGCTGCTGCTGGGGATGGACGCGCTGCGACTGTTCGACCGGGTGTCGATCGACTTCGCCAACCACAATGTCCGCTTCCTGATGCCGGGCGATGCCTGGATGACGCCGCCACCGCGACTGGCCGGGATGATCCCCAGCCGCGGGTGAAGCCGCTGGACGTCGCCGCCGGCTGAGCTACTGTATCGCTTTCCGATGGAGAGTCCGATGCGCCGCCTGTTCCCGATCCTGAGCCTGATCGCCGCCCTTGCCTTGCCCACCGCCGCGCCCGCCGCGCTCAAGACCGGCGCCAAGGCGCCGCTGTTCGACACCCGCGCCTCGCTGGGCGGCAAGGATTTCGCCTTCTCGCTCGCCAAGGCGCTGAAGAAGGGCCCGGTCGTCCTCTATTTCTTCCCGGCGGCCTTTACCAAGGGCTGCACCGTCGAGGCGCATGAGTTCGCCGAGGCGACCGACGACTTCGCCAAGATGGGCGCGACCGTGGTCGGCATGGCCGCCGATCCGATCGAGAAGCTCAACAAATTCTCGGTCCAGGAATGCCGCAACAAATTCGCGGTCGGCGTCGCCACCCCGGCGATGATCAAGGGCTATGACGTCGCGCTCGAAGCCGGGCTGATCCCGAACGTCACCGGGCGCACCAACCGCACCTCCTACGTCATCGCCCCGAACGGCACCGTCGCCTTCGTCCATTCGGAACTTGGCGTCGCGGGCCATGTCACCGGCACGATGAACGCGGTCAAGGCGCTGAACGCGAAGCGCTGACGCCTATCGGCGTGCGTCGCCCCGGCGGAGGCCGGGGCCGCCACGAACTTTGCGACCGGCTTGCGGCACGAACCTCTAGCGGCCCCGGCCTCCGCCGGGGCGATTGTTAATGGGAAGGGACGCCCTACATCCTTGCCATGACCAGCCCCGCGCCCTTCCGCCTGTCGGTTCTCGACCAGTCTCCCGTCGCCGAAGGCAGCGACGCGGCGGAGACGGTCTGCAACACCCTCGATCTCGCGCGGACCTGCGACGCGCTCGGCTATGACCGTTACTGGCTGGCCGAGCATCATGCCTCGCAGAGCATCGTCGGCGTCGCCCCCGAAGTGCTGATCGGCCCGGTGGCGCTGGCGACCGAACGGATCCGGGTCGGATCGGGCGGGATCATGCTGCCCCATTTCTCCCCCTTCAAGATCGCCGAGACCTTCCGCCTGCTCGGCGCGATCGCCCCGGGGCGGATCGACCTCGGCCTCGGCCGCGCCCCCGGATCGGACCAGCGCGCCGCCTATGCGCTGCAGCGCGACCGCTCGCGCCGCATCCCGTCGGACGATTTTCCCCAGAGCGTCAACGAACTGCTCGGCTATCTGTCGGATAGCCTGCCGGCCGACCATCCCTTCGCCTCGCTCGGCGGCACGCTGCCCGACGGAACGCAGGGATCGCCCGATCCGTGGATGCTCGGCTCGTCGTCCGACAGCGCCCGATGGGCGGGCGAGCTGGGCCTGCCTTATTGCATCGCCGACTTCAT
This sequence comes from Pseudomonadota bacterium, assembly GCA_040387595.1. GTDB lineage: Bacteria > Pseudomonadota > Alphaproteobacteria > Sphingomonadales > Sphingomonadaceae > Rhizorhabdus. The sequence continues at coordinate 8,731 of JAZKDN010000056.1, read as the reverse complement.
CAATCCGCAGGCGTTGCCGCTGGCCGACGTCTATCGCCGCGCCTTTCGCCCCTCGCGCTGGTCGGCCGAGCCGCATGTGATGGTCGCCTGCTGGACGATTGCTGCCGAGGACCGCGCCGAGGCCGAGGACCTGACCCTGCCCTTCGCGATGATGTTCGCGCATCTGCTGCGCGGCGAGACGATCCGTATCCCTTCCGTCGAGACGGCCCGCGCCTGGACCGCCGCCAACCCGGGCGCCACCCGCCGCGACCGGCGGCTCCTCCTCGGCAACGGCCGGGAGGTTCGCGCCGAGATCGAGGCGGTCGCCGAGCTGTACAAGGCGCAGGAGATGATGCTCGTCAACATCATGCCCGACCATGCGAAGCGCCGCCGCTCCTATGAAATGGTCGCCGAAGCGTTCGGGATGGCGCGGGCGACCGAAGCGGCCTGACCGGACCCGCCCCTCCGTTCGTCCCGAGCGACATCGAGGGACGTTGGCCGGAGGAGACCGTGTCTCGACGTCGCTCGACATGAACGGAGCAGGGAGGATGGGTGGTCCTTTCCCGCATTCACGGGATGACATTTCGGGTCGCCCCTACCCCAACAGCTCGATCAACGCCTGCGCCGCGGCCGGATTGCGCTCCTTGGCTCCGGAGATGAAAAACAGGAACACGTCGCGCGCCGCCGCCTTGCCGCCGGTCGGTTCGCCGGCATAGCGCAGGCCGTCCGGCGCCTTGCCCGCCGCCCAGTCCCGCGCGACGCCCGCCCATCGGTCGAGGTCCACCGCGCCATAGCCGGTCGGCTCCTCGGCGCGGGTCTGCTGCAGCCGGGCATAGACGAAGGGCGCGGTCAGGTCGGCGATCATCGGATAGTCTTCATGGTCGGCGAAGACGATCGCGCAGCCGCGGTTGCGCGCGAGGTCTACGAACTCGGGGCAGACGAAGCTGTCGTGCCGCACCTCGAGCGCATGGCGGAGTGTTACGCCCTCCTGCTCCTCAGGCAGCAGATCGACAAAGGCGGCGAAATCGTCGCGCTCGAACTTCTTGGTGCCCATGAACTGCCACAGGATCGGCCCGAGCTTGGGGCCCAGCTCCGCAATCCCCTGGTCGAGGAATTTGGCGATCGAGGGCCCGGCTTCCGCCAGCACCTTGCGGTTGGTGCAGAAGCGCGATGCCTTCGCGGTGAAGACGAAGTCGTCGGGCACCGCCGCCGCCCATTTCTGCCAGGTCTCGCGCTTCTGGGTGCCGTAATAGGTGCCGTTGATCTCGATCCCGGTCAGATGCTGCCCGGCATATTCGAGCTCGCGGGCGTGGGCGAGGCCCTTGGGATAGAAATTGTCGCGCCACGGCTCATAGGTCCAGCCGCCGACGCCCGTGTAGATCGTTCCCGCCATCAGAAGCTGGCTCCGTCGACCTTCTGGATTTCCAGCGCATCGACATCGATCCCCGGCACGCAGCGCAGGTTGACCGCGGCCATCGCGCTGCCGTCGGGCATATTGCCGATCGCAAAGGCCTGGGTGCCGCAGGTCGTGCAGAACCGGTGCTCGATATTATGCTTGTAGAAGAGATAGCTCTTCAGATCGTCTTCCCCCCGCTCCAGCGTGAACTGCGCGGCCGGGAAGAAGGCGAGAAGGAAGCCCTTGCGGCGGCAATGCGAGCAGTTGCACGCCATTGCCTGCTGCGGCGGATCGGCATCGACCGTATAGGCGACCTTGCCGCAATGACAGCTTCCCTCGAACGCCATGTCCCTCTCCTCAATTCTCGACGATGGTGGTGAAGCCGCCATAGATCATGCGCTTCCCGTCGAAGGGCATATTCTCCATGTCGGGCTTCATGAGCGGATCCTCCATCACCTTCTTCATGATGCTGTCACGCGCCTCGCGCGACTCGTAGGTGATCCAGGAGAAGATCACGACCTCGTCGTCCTTCAACTGCACGGCGCGCGGGAAGCTCGTCAGTTCGCCGACCGGCACGTCGTCGCCGACCGCCTCGACATAGGACAGCGCGCCATAGCCCATCCAGACGTCACGCGCCTTTTCGGCCAGGGCCTTGTACGCGTCGAGCTTGTCTTTCGACACCGCCAGGATGAATCCGTCGACATAGGGCATGATCCGTCTCCTCTGCTTTTCGCTGCGGCCTTAACCGGCCTGCATGACGAGGACGCGGCCGATGGCGGCGATCCTACACCGGGCGGCGCAGGAATCCATCGGCCGACCGGCTTTCGATCATGTCGATCAGCAAGCGCAGCGCCGGGCGCTCGGCCAGGCCGCGATCCGCCTGCGGTCCGAACAGCAAGCCGATCTCGCGCGTGAAGGCGAAATCTGCCAGGCGGGGGCGCACCACGCCGGACGCCTGGAAGCTGTCGGGCATGACCGTGACGCCGAGCCCCGCGCGCACCAGCCGCAACGCCCGGTCGTCGCTGGTGACGCGGGCGGGGAAGAAGGGGCGGACGCCGCGCGCGGTGAAATGGCGGCTGGTGTCCGACAGCAATTCGCAGTGACGGCGGACGATCATCGGCTCCCCGCCCAGTTCCGCGCCGTCGATCACGTCGCGCCCCGCCAGGGGATGGGTCGCGGCCATCGCCAGCGAATAGCCTTCGGTGAACAGCCGCTCGGCCGGAAAGCGCCCGTCGGCGCGCAGGATGGTCAGCGCCGCGTCGAGTCCGCCGCGGGTCAGCCGCTCGGTCAGCTCGCGTTCGCGCCCCTCGATCAGCTCGACCCGCTCGCCGCCGCCGGCCCCGGCCAACCGCCCGACATAATCCTCGATCCACGCCGCCGGGATCGATCCGAGGATGCCGAGCCGCAAGGTCGCGGGCGCCGCCGCCTCGAGCACCGACCGTTCGGCCGCGGCGAACTCCGCCTCGATGCGGCGAGCATGGCCGGCCATCTGTACTGCCGCCGCCGTCAGCTCGACCCGCCGGTTGGTGCGAATGAACAAGGGCCGCCCCAACAGCGTTTCGAGCTTGGCGATTCCCGCCGACAGCGTAGGCTGCGAAACATGGCAGGACGCCGCGGCTTTTGAGAAATTGCCCTGGTCGATGACGGCCAGGAAATAGCGGAGCAGGTAGCGATCGATCATAGATGCGGTCTATGATGTTCCCGCATCTCTTTCAATTTTTCTTATGATCGCACCTGGATTACAAGGGCGCGACAGCGTTCTGGAGAGGCAGGCAATGGCAGATTTCGACTTCGCACTCGGCGAAATGGCGGATGCGATCCGCGACACGACGGCGCGCTTCGCCGCCGACCGCATTGCGCCGCTGGCGGCGAAGATCGACGCCGACGACTGGTTTCCGCGCGAACTCTGGCCCGAAATGGGCGCGCTCGGCCTCCACGGCATCACCGTCGACGAAGCCGATGGCGGCCTGGGCCTCGGTTATCTCGAACATGTCGTCGCGCAGGAGGAAATCGCCCGCGCCTCGGCCTCGATCGGGCTGAGCTACGGCGCGCATTCGAACCTGTGCGTCAACCAGCTTCGCCGCTGGGGCAATGCCGAGCAGAAGGCAAAATATCTCCCCAAGCTGATCTCGGGCGAGCATGTCGGCAGCCTGGCGATGTCCGAGGCGGGCGCTGGATCGGACGTCGTGTCGATGAAGCTGAAGGCCGAGAAGAAGGGCGATCGCTACGTCCTGAACGGCACCAAGTTCTGGATCACCAACGCCACCTATGCCGACACGCTGGTGGTCTATGCCAAGACCGGCGGCGGCGACGAGAAGGCCTCGCGCGCCATCTCCACCTTCATCATCGAAAAGGACATGAAGGGTTTCTCGATCGGGCAGAAGATCGACAAGGTCGGCATGCGCGGCTCGCCGACCGCCGAACTGGTATTCGAGGACTGCGAGGTTCCCGAGGAGAATGTGATGGGTCCGGTCGGCGGCGGCGTCGGCGTGCTGATGTCGGGCCTCGACTATGAGCGCACCGTGCTCGCCGGCATCCAGCTGGGCATCATGCAGGCCTGCCTCGACACCGTCCTGCCCTATGTCCGCGAGCGCAAGCAGTTCGGCCAGCCGATCGGCGCCTTCCAGCTGATGCAGGCCAAGATCGCCGACATGTATGTCGCGCTCAATTCGGCGCGCGCCTATGTCTATGCGGTCGCGCGCAACTGCGACGCCGGGCGCACGACCCGCTTCGACGCGGCCGGCGCGATCCTGCTCGCCAGCGAGAATGCGGTGAAGGTCGCCAACGAAGCCGTCCAGGCGCTGGGCGGCGCGGGCTATACGAAGGACTGGCCGGTCGAGCGCTACATGCGCGACGCCAAGTTGCTCGACATCGGCGCGGGCACCAACGAGATCCGCCGCATGCTGATCGGCCGCGAAGTGATCGGCGCATGACGGCAATCCTAAATACCCCTCTCCCACTTGGGGAGAGGGAGGGGCCCAAGCTGAAAGCTTGGGAGGGTGAGGGCAAGCGACGCCTGTTCGACGCGGTCCGTTCCCATCTCCACCGTGCCCTCATCCTCCCATTGCTCGCGCAATCGGCCCCTCCCTCTGCCCTGAAGGGAGAGGGGCTTTGACGCGCCTCTCCTCGCTCGCCGATCCCGCCTCGGACGGCTTCGCCGCCAACGCCGCGCATAACCGCGCTCTGGCCGACGAACTGCGCGACCGGGTCGCCGCCGCCGCGCTCGGCGGGTCGGAGGCGCACCGCGAACGCCACGTCGCGCGTGGCAAGCTGCTGCCGCGCGACCGGGTGCACCGGCTGCTCGATCCGGGCTCGCCCTTCCTCGAGATCGGCCAGCTCGCCGCCAACGGCATGTACGACAAGGATGGCGGCCCGGCCGGCGCCGGCGTCATCGCCGGGATCGGCAGCGTGCAGGGCCGCCACTGCATGATCGTCGCCAATGACCCGACGGTGAAGGGCGGCGCCTATTTCCCGATGACGGTGAAGAAGCATCTGCGCGCGCAGGAGATCGCCCGCGAGAACAAGCTTCCCTGCATCTATCTGGTCGACAGCGGCGGCGCCAACCTGCCGCACCAGGCCGAGGTCTTCCCCGATCGCGACCATTTCGGCCGGATCTTCTTCAACCAGGCGCAGATGTCGGCCGAGGGCATTCCCCAGATCGCCTGCGTGATGGGCAGCTGCACCGCCGGCGGCGCCTATGTCCCCGCCATGTCCGACGAGTCAGTGATCGTCCGCAACCAGGGGACGATCTTCCTGGCCGGCCCGCCGCTGGTGAAGGCCGCGACCGGCGAGGTCATCACCGCCGAGGACCTCGGCGGCGGCGACCTGCACGCCCGCAAGTCGGGCGTCGTCGATCATCTCGCCGAGAATGACGAGCATGCGCTGCTGATCGTCCGCGACATCGTCGCGACCCTGCAGCCGCCGACCCCCGCCACCGTCAACCGCGCCGAGCCGCGCGCGCCTGCCTTCGACCCGGCCGAGATCTACGGTATCGTCCCGCAGGACGTGCGCGCGCCCTATGACGTGCACGAAGTGATCGCGCGGATCGTCGACGGTTCGGAGTTCCACGCGTTCAAGCCGCTCTACGGCACCACGCTGGTCTGCGGCTTTGCGCATATCTGGGGCCAGCCGGTCGCGATCCTCGCCAATAACGGCGTGCTCTTCTCCGAAAGCGCGCTGAAGGGCGCGCATTTCATCGAGCTCGCCTGCCAACGCCGCGTGCCCCTGCTGTTCCTGCAGAACATCTCGGGCTTCATGGTCGGCGGCAAATACGAGGCCGAGGGCATCGCCAAGAACGGCGCCAAGCTGGTGACGGCGGTGGCGACCGCGAGCGTTCCCAAGATCACCGTGCTGATCGGCGGCAGCTTCGGCGCCGGCAATTACGGCATGTGCGGCCGCGCCTATCAGCCGCGCTTCCTGTTCACCTGGCCCAATGCGCGGATCAGCGTGATGGGCGGCGAGCAGGCGGCCTCAGTGCTGGCCACCGTCCACCGCGACGCCGACAGCTGGACCCCCGAGGAGGCCGAGGCCTTCAAGGCGCCGATCCGCCAGAAATACGAGGATGAGGGCAACCCCTATTACGCGACCGCGCGGATGTGGGACGACGGCATCATCGACCCCGCCCAGACTCGCGACGTCCTCGGCCTCGCTTTGTCCACCACGCTGAACGCACCGATCCCCGATCGCGCGCAGTTCGGCCTGTTCCGGATGTGACGATGGCGACGCTAGCATTCAGGGGGAGAGCTATCCTCCTCGATCGTCATCCTGAACTTGGTTCAGGATCCAACCATCAGCGCGGACCGGCTCCCGTGGCCTGGTGGATGCTGAAACACGTTCAGCATGACGGGCTCCGGGGTCTGGATATCTCCGTCCCGGCCCCATCCGTCACCCCAGCGCAGGCTGGGGTCTCGGGCGGCAAGGGCGATACCCCATCTCCCGAGATGCCAGCCTTCGCTGGCATGACGCCCTTTGGAAAGCGCAACGGAGTTTCCGCATGATCCGCTCGCTCCTCATCGCCAATCGGGGCGAGATCGCCCGCCGCATCATCCGCACCGCGCGGAAGATGGGGATCCGCACCATCGCGGTCCATTCGGACGTCGACGCCGCCATGCCGTTCGTGCGCGAGGCGGACGAGGCCGTGTGCATCGGCCCGGCCCCGGCCCGCGAATCCTATCTGGTGCAGGCGAAGATCCTCAACGCGGCGAAGGCGACCGGCGCCGAGGCGATCCACCCCGGCTATGGCTTCCTGTCCGAAAATGCCGAGTTCGCCGAGGCCGTCGAGGCGGCCGGGATCGTCTGGGTCGGCGCGCCGCCGCATTCGATCCGCGCGATGGGCCTCAAGGACGCCGCCAAGAAACTGATGGTAGCAGCCGGCGTGCCCGTCACCCCCGGCTATATGGGCGAGGATCAGGACCCCGCGCATCTGCGCGCCGAGGCCGACGCGATCGGCTATCCGGTGCTGATCAAGGCGGTCGCCGGCGGCGGCGGCAAGGGGATGCGCAAGGTCGATCGCAGCGAGGATTTCATCGACGCGCTGCTCTCCTGCCAGCGCGAGGCGGCATCGTCGTTCGGCGACGACCGCGTCCTGATCGAGAAATATATCCTCGGCCCGCGCCACATCGAGGTGCAGGTGTTCGGCGACCGGCACGGCAATGTCGTCCACCTGTTCGAGCGCGACTGCTCGCTGCAGCGCCGCCACCAGAAGGTGATCGAGGAAGCCCCCGCCCCCGGCATGGACGAAGCCACCCGCGCCGCCGTCTGCGACGCCGCGGTCAAGGCCGCCAAGGCTGTCCATTATGTCGGCGCGGGGACGATCGAGTTCATCGCCGACGCCTCCGAAGGCCTGCGCCCCGATCGCATCTGGTTCATGGAGATGAACACCCGGCTGCAGGTCGAGCATCCGGTGACCGAGGCGATCACCGGCCAGGACCTGGTCGAATGGCAGCTGCGCGTCGCATCGGGCGAACCGCTGCCCAAGCGGCAGGACCAGCTGGCGATCAACGGCTGGGCGATGGAGGCGCGGCTCTATGCCGAAAATCCGTCGAACGGCTTCCTGCCCTCGACCGGCCCGCTGACCCGCCTGCGCCTGCCGCGCGGCATCCGGGTCGACAGCGGCGTCGAGGAGGGCGGCGAAGTGTCGCCCTATTACGACCCGATGATCGCCAAGCTGATCGTCGCGGCGCCCAGCCGCCCGGCGGCGGCCGCCAAGCTCGCGGCGGCGGCGAGCAGGGTCGAGGTCTGGCCGGTGCGCACCAACGCCGCCTTCCTGGCGCGCGCGGCCTCCGATCCCGATTTCGTCGCCGGCCATATCGATACCGGCTTCATCGAGCGCCACGCCGAGCGGCTGGTGCCTGGCACCGAGCCGTCGGCCCAGGTGCAGCAGGCCGCCGCCCGCGCCCTGCTCCCCGCTGTCACCGACAGCGCCTGGAGCGCGCTCGCGGGCTTCCGCACCAACGCCGCAGCCGAGCAACGGATCGCCGTCGAAATCGCCGGCCATGGCCATTTGGTGTCGCTCGACGACAGCAGCGCCGACGGCAAGGTCCGCACGGTCGCGGGCGAAACGCTGTTGTTCCTCGACGGCGAGGCCTGGCCGATCGGATCGCCCCGGGCCGACCATGCGGGCGGCGGCGGCGCAGTCTCCGACGGTTCGCTGCTCGCACCGATGCCCGGCAAGGTCATCGCGGTCGAGGTGGCCGAAGGCGATAGCGTCACCAAGGGCCAGAAGCTGCTCGTGCTCGAGGCGATGAAGATGGAGCAGGCGATGCTCGCCCCGTTCGACGGCATCGTCGCCGAACTCAAGGCGAGCGTCGGCGGCCAGGTCAGCGAAGGCGCGGTGCTGGTGCGGGTGGAGAAGGCGGGGGAGTGAAGGCTCCGCCAAAAACCGTCGCCCCGGCGGAGGCCGGGGCCGCCACGGTCTTTGCCTGAACCTTGCCGCGCTCGCCTCCAGCGGCCCCGGCCTCCGCCGGGGCGACGATCTGGCGAGACTCCCTCGGTCGCCTGCCCGTGCCTGACCCGTCATGCCAGCGAAGGCTGGCATCTCAACGGACGAGCGCGACGCACTCTCCCCACTCATGCAGAAAGCGCATCGCCGGCGCGGGATCGACCCCGAAGAAGCTCCAGCCCGGGTGCGCCCCCGCCAGCGCCGTCAGCTCCAGCTCGCCGCCCGCGCCGAGCACCAAGATGCGGGCATCGTCGGGCACCCGTTCGCCCAGCAACAGGCCGGTCATGCAGTCGACGTCGCCGAGGGCGATGCCGTCACCAAGGGCCAGAAGCTGCTCGTGCTCGAGGCGATGAAGATGGAACAGGCGATGCTCGCCCCGTTCGACGGCATCGTCGCCGAACTCAAGGCGAGCGTCG
>JAZKDN010000055.1:0-13852 GCA_040387595.1 Pseudomonadota bacterium | reverse complement strand
CGGCGACGCGCGAATTATAGACGTCGTCGACATAGATGCCGACGCCCTGTTCGAAACCGTCGCTGGTCAGGCCGAACGGAACGCCCAGGCCGCGGATGTTGACCGAGGTGTTGCGCGGGTTCGACGAATAGACCTGCAGCGAAGGGGCGAGCTGCTGGAGCTTGAGGATGTTGAAGTTGCCGGTGCTCTCAATCTGGTTGGAGCCGACCACCGAGATCGCCAGCGGCACTTCCTGCGCGGTTTCCTGACGGCGGCGTGCGGTGACGATGATCTCGCTGTTGGCGCGGGGCGATTCCAGATCGGAGCCCTGGGCGGCGGCGTCGACCGGAGGCGGCGCTTCCTGCGCGTGGAGCGGAGAGGTGAGGGCGGCCAGAGCCGCGGTCGCCAGAAGCAGTTTCTTCATGATGTCCCCCTGTAGGATTTACGCCTGTCGACCGGTCCCCGCTGGGCGAACCGAACTGTCGACGGCGTTTTATCTCTACTAAGTCGGAAGAGAAGAAAGAAAATCTATCATTATGGTAGATAAAGTGATGGGGTGGGGGATAACGATCTGAATATCCATTGTTTTTAGAAAACTGGCCAGCCTAAGCGGGCTGGACCCCGTCGGCCTCGACATGATCGGGAGCGGTCAGCGTCCCCTGAATGCGGACCCGCTTTTCGACCAGATCGACCGGCGTGCGCTTCAACTCCAGGCGGTAAAATCCACCGAGGTCGCGCTTGAGCACGAAGCCCCCGCCTTCGCGCAGGAGCAGGCCAGTCTCGTCGACCGGCGGGCCGGTCGGAGCCGGGTCGCTCAGAGCGTCGCCTCGATCGCGCGGGCGGCCTGGTCGGGGTCTTCGGCCTGAGTGATCGGCCGGCCTATGACAAGGATCGACGCCCCCTGGTCGAGCGCCTGGCGCGGGGTCATCACCCGCTTCTGGTCGCCATGGGCCTTGCCGTCGGCCGGGCGAATGCCGGGGACGACGAAGAAGCCGTTCGGCCAGAGCTTCTTGGCGGCCTTCACCTCGTTGCCCGAGCAGACCACGCCGTCGAGCCCGGCCTGTTTCGCCAGCAGGGTGAGCCGTTCGACCTGGGCATGGGTGTCGGGCGCGACGCCGATCGACTCGAGATCATTGCCGTCGAGGCTGGTGAGCACGGTCACGGCGACGACCCTGGTGCCGAGCGGAGCCGCCGCCTTGGCGTCCTCCATCATCGCCAGCCCGCCGGCCGCATGGACCGTCAGGATCGCGGGCTTCAGGCCGTTGAGCGCCTGCACCGCCTTGGCGACGGTGTTGGGGATGTCGTGGAGCTTCAGGTCGAGGAAGATCGGCAGGTCGAGCGCCGCCATTTCCCGCACCCCGGCCTGGCCGTGCGCCGAGAAGAATTCGAGGCCCAGCTTGATCCCGCCGACATGGTTGCGGACGCGCGCGGCAATGTCCCTGGCGCGGGCGATGTCGGGCGTGTCGATAGCGACATAGATAGGGCTGCGGGTCATTCGATGACTCCGGTCGGCACCGGGGCGACGACCGTCGGCGTCACAGGCTCGGGCGTCGCGGGCGCAGGCTGCGCCGCCAGCGTCTGGCGCTCGAGCGTGTCGATCCGGCGATGCAGCCGCCACACTCTGGCGCGGTGGACAGCATAGGTCGGGAGGAAGCCTGTTGCGCCGCCGATCAGCAGGAGAACGGGCAGCTTCACGTCGGCGGTCATCCCCGCCCAGAGGTTAATCGGCACCGGGATCCAGTTGCGCAGCGAGAAGATCACCGCGCTCACCGCGAGGACCACCCAGAACAATGTCTTCAGAAAATGCATGGCCCGCTTGTCCCCCACCCGTCGGGCGCGGTCAAGATGCCGGTCGTTTCGGCCGGTGCGAAAGGTTGCTGGTGTCGTCTGTGCCGGTGTCGGGAGCGCGCGGGAGCCGTTGCCGCCGACGGAGCACTGCGCGGCGTTCGATTTCGTGCCGACCGATCATCTGATACCCGGAATGAGCGGCGCAAAGCTGCCTGGAAAGCAGCGGGTCAGCTTCCCGCTGCTTTAGCGCGGCGCCGCCGCCGAACCGGCCCCGCCGGCGCCATCGGAGGCGCGGGCCGCATCGGTGATCGGCCAGCTGCCAAGGACGGCGGAGTTTTTCGGATTTTCGATCCGTATTTCGGAGAATGTCGCGGTGATGACGCAGACGGGGCGCCGCTCCGCGCCGTCAGGCTGCAGGCATCTTACCGGGCCGCCTTCGTCCACGGAGCTCAACCGGCCCGTGATCCGCAGGCGAAACCCCTGTGCGGGATCGAAATCGGTCGCCGCCAGGCGTTGGACGACCTCATAGCCCCGAACCTTTCCGACCTCGCCGCCTTCGACGAGCCGAGCGATGGCGAGGGTCGGAGCCGGAGGATCGAGCGGTGCCGCCTGGGGATCGGGCCCGGGCGTCCGACGCGCGACGCAGGTCGTGGCCGTGGACCAGGGCCTGGCGATCCAGAAGCCGCGAAGCCCCGGTCCGCCGTCCGCACTGTCCTCGCCGGTCCACTCCGACCCGCGCCACAGGATGGGATCGACCGCGATCCGCAGCGTGGTGGTTTTCGGATCGAAACTCCAGCGCATCGCGCCGGGGCTCTCCAGCGCTTCGGCCGCAGCGCACCCGAACGGCAGCACCAGATCGAAGCGTCGTCCGCCGGCCGCGGCGACCGCCGGGCGCAGCGGGGCGTTCGCCGCAACGTCGTCGGCCGCCTGGGCCGCGATATCGAGCAGGGCGGCTCGGTCGAGCATGGCCGGGGCGTCGGGGGCCGGGTCAGGCGGACGCACGGTCGCGGGTGCGGGCCGCGGCGCGGGCGCTTGGGCGGCTGGCGCCGAGCCGCGTCCGGCCACGAAGCCCGCTCCGACAAGGGCGATGGCGGCGATGAGGCCGCCCGCTATCGCCAGGCGGCTCGTTCGAGGGCTCGGCTCTCGCATGCCGATTTTCTAGCAAAGAAATTCGCCGCATCACAGCCCGGAAACATGTTTTGATACTTCTCGCGTTGACTCCGCTGCCGGGTCCGTCGAGTCAGGATCGATGACGGTCGACCAGGTTCTGACTTTGCTCGTGCTCGTGGCCGTGGTCGCGGCGCTGATCTGGGACAAGGTGCGCGCGGACGTCGTTGCGCTGACGGGCGCGGCGATCCTTCTGATGTCGGGCGTCGTTCGCCCGGTCGAGGTGCAGGCCGCCTTCGCAAGCCCGGCGATCATGGCGCTCGCCTCGCTTTTCGTCATCGCCTACGCGCTCGAGCTTACCGGACTGCTCGACCGGGCGATCGCCCTGGGCGTCGGCATGTGCCGGCGCATGGGGACCAAGGGCATCTGGCTGTTGCTGACGATGATCGGCGGCCTGTCCTGTTTCCTGAACTCCACCCCGATCGTCGTGCTCGGCGCGCCCGTCATCCGCGACGTGGCGACCGCACTGGGGCAATCGCCCAAGCGCTATCTGATGCCGCTGTCCTATGTCACCGTCCTGGCCGGCTGCTGCACGCTGATCGGCACATCGACCAATTTGCTGGTCGACGATATGGCGCGGGTCGCGGGACAGCCGCGCTTCGGGTTGTTCGAGATCACGCCGGTGGGCCTGCCGGTGGCGATTGCCGGCGGGCTTTACCTGCTGCTGGTGAGCGGCAGGATGCTGGGCAAGGAGCGCGAACCCGAGGAACAGCGCGCGATCGATCCGCAGGAGGTGCATAGTGCGCAGATCGGCGACGCCAGCCTGTTCGCCGAGCCGCGCCCCCTGCAGCCGCTGAAGGCGAGCATCGCGGTGGCGGTGTTCATCGGTGCGATCGCGCTCGCGGCGTTGAATGTCGCGCCGATCGCGGCGACCGCCTTTGCCGGCGCCGTGCTGCTGATCCTGCTGCGGGTGATCAGCGCCGACCAGGCCTATTCGGGCCTGCGGCCCCAGATCCTGATCCTGATCGCGGGGATGGTCGTGATCGGCATCGGCATGGAGCAGAGCGGCCTCGCCGCCGAAGCGTCGCGTCTGCTGATCGCGAGCGTCGATGGGCTCAGCCCGCTGGTGGCGCTGATCGTCCTCTATCTCGTGACCATGGTGCTGACCGAGCTGCTGTCCAACGCCACCGTCGCCGTGCTGCTGACACCGATCGCGGTGGCGCTCGCCGAAAGCCTGGCGGTCAGCCCGCGCCCCTTCCTGGTCGCCGTGATGATGGCCGCGAGCGCCGCATTCGCGACGCCGTTCGGCTATCAGACCAACGTGATCGTCTATCAGATGGCGGGCTATCGCTACATGGACTTCGTCCGGGTGGGACTACCGTTGAACCTCATCACCTGCGTCGCGGCGATCATCGCCATCCAGGCCGCTTTTCCGTTCTAGCCGGTGCCCCGGGGCAGGGGGCACAGGAACTCCCGCATCAGGTTCCGGGGTGACGAAGTCCGTATGCGATAAGCCTCGCCAGCACTTCACTTTGGGCAGATCGTTCCGCCGCCGACGCCTCGGCGCGAATGTCTCTGACATCACGCATCGATTGCGTTACGACCGGGCAGTCTTTCGCCTCGGGTTGCAGCAATTCTGCGGGGTCCCGCGACGATATCCTTCGTCAAAGGCGAAGATGGTCGGCCGCCGTCAAGGAATTAGAGATGAAGTCAGATAGCCCGGTGCCGATCGTCCTTGTCGTCGAGGATGAGATGGTCTTGCGGATGCGCGCCGTCGATATCGTCGAGGATGCCGGATTCGTATCGATCCAGGCCGTGAGCGCCGATGAGGCGATCAAGATCCTGGAATCGCGCAACGACATATCGCTGCTGTTCACCGATATTCAGATGCCGGGCAGCATAGACGGGCTCAAATTGGCTCATGCGGTGCATAGCCGCTGGCCGCACATCAAGATCATATTGGTGTCCGGGCAGATCGTCGTCACCGATGCCGACAAGCCCAGCGACAGCCGGTTCTTCAAGAAGCCGCTCGAGATCGCCCAGATGGTCGTCCAGTTGCAGGAAATGGTCGGAAAGGGTGCGCTCAAGGTGATGCCACTGCTGATCCCGGCCGACGATCCGCTGACCAAGGAAAACAAGGATCTTCGCGACCAGCTCCAACAGGCGGGCCTCGACGCCAAGGCTTTGCTGCTGAAGACGGTGCTCGATACCGAGAAACAGCAACTGATCATCGACGAGAACCGGCCGTTGCAGGCCGCGCTGGAGACCGAGAATGACGCGCTGAAGCTGGCGCTGGAGCAGGCCGGGATCGATGCCACTGCCCTTCTCGTCCAGTCGGGGATCGACGCCGAGGAACGCGAGGCCGCGGACAAGTTGCAGCAGTTGATCCACGCGGAACTGCACCACAGGATCAAGAACATGCTCGCGACCGTCGGTGCGATCACGCATCAGAGCCTGCGGACCGCCACCAGCATGCCGCATGCCAGCGCCGCGATCGACGGCCGGCTCGCCGCCCTTGCGCGGGCGCATGACCTGCTGACGCGGGTGAGCTGGGAAAAGGCCACGATCGACAGTATCGTCCGCAGCGCCATCGAGCCCTTCGACCAGGGCAATGGCCGGTTCACGATTTCCGGCGATGATATCCGGATCACGTCGAGCTCGGTGATCGCATTCGCCATGACGCTCAACGAGCTCTGCACGAACACGACCAAATTCGGCGCCTTGTCCGTTCCGGAGGGCAAGGTCCATATCGGCTGGCGATCGGACGCCGGGCGCCTCCATTTCGCATGGACGGAGACCGGCGGGCCACTGGTCGTCCAGCCGACGCGCAGCAGCTTCGGCACGCGGATGATGACGTCGCTCGGCGTGCAGCTGAACGGCCAGGTGGAGCTGGCGTACAACCCTACCGGCCTTGTCTACACGCTCGACGTTCCGCTCGACGCCAAGGCTGCGTAAAGACTCGAAGCGGCGGCGCAAGCGCGCGGCTCAGCCGATCTCGCGCGCGATCGTCTCGATCTGGTCGGGGATCGTGGCCAGCCGGCCGCGTTCTTCCTCGAGGATCGCGCGGAACAGGGTTCGCTTGACCGAGGCGACGTCCTCTTCGGCGATCGTCTCGCCCTTCGGGATGGTCGAGACGACGACGTCGATCATCCGCTCGGCGCCGTGCAGGCGGCCCCAGAGATAGTCGTTCTCGCGGTAAGCGCGGCTGAAGAAGGCGCCGAACAGGTTGAACTCGATGCCCTTCAGGGTCGCGGCCGCACCACCGGTGCGGATCGACGCGCAATCGTCGGGGGAGATGCGATCGACCTGGATCGCGTGGAATTCCTGCGTCCCCTGCAACCGCATCAGCGACAGGGTGGCGAGGTCGAAGAAGCTGAAGCCGAGATAGCCGAGCAGCAGGCTGCGCCGGTCGGGTTTGGACAGCAGCGGCAGCACGGCGGCGATCGCCTGGTCGGTCTCGCTATCGAGACCCGCGAGATTGCGCGTCGCGGCGATGCTGGCGAGCGCGGTTGCGGGATCCTCGGCGAAACGCTGCGCGGCGGCGGCGACGGGCCGCTCATAATGGTCGCGCATCTGCAGGTTCAGGAACGGCGCCAGCGATCCGTAGATCGCGTCGCGCGCCGCCTGCAGCGCGGCTTCGCCGCTGCCGCCATTGCCGGTCTCGATCTCGGTCAGGCGATCGGCCAGGAAGCGCAGCCGGCGGATGCGGAAGCCCAGGTCGTGCTGGCGCAGGAAATCGAGCAGGACCTCGCTGGTGTTGCCGCCCCTCAGCGCATCGGGCTCCTCGAAGCCGAGCGCCCGCATATGGACGGCGAGGTCGGCGCGGACGGTCTGGCGGAAGACGCTGTCGTCGTTGCCGCCGATCAGCGCAATGGTCGAGGCGAGCTCCTCGGCGATGATGGCGAGCTTGAGCTGGCCATAGCCGGCATAGGTGAAACCCGCCTGCCGCGCGGCCTGTTCGTGCGCGCTTGCCCGCCAGCTGCCGAGCCGCTCGGGATTCGGGCGGTAGAGCATGAGCTTGCGGCCCATCGCCGCCTCGATCGCGCCGTCGACCTCGCCCCGGATCGCGTCGATGATCCGCTTGGTCTGGGCGATGCGGGCGGAGCGCTGGTCGATCATCTCCAGATTGTCGCGGATCGGCTGCTCGCGCGGGATGGTCGACATCGCGCCGAAGATCGTCGCGAAGAAGCCGGGCAGGCGGACGATGCCGTCGCTGTGCCGCTCGGGCGGGGCCTTTATGTTCGCGGTGGGATCGAGATAGAGAAAGCGCCGGTCGACCTCGCGCCGGGCCGGGCGGTTGCGCAGTGCATCGATCGCCGGACGGAAGGGCGCGTTGGCGAGGACCGATCCGTCGATCAGCACCAGATCCTCGGGGCTGCCGCTGGCCGCGGCACTCGGGAAGATGCGCTGGAGGAAGGCCTCGCGGCCGGGCCAGTCGCGGGTGCGCGCCTTGAGCACCTTGTCCATCTCGGCGACGTTGAACGGCGGGAAGGCGCCGGGGAAGCTGGCGGTGGCGCGGCCGGCGAAGGTCAGCTCGATCGGATCGGCCAGCCGCCGCGCGTCGATGCCGCGATCGGTGAAGCCGATCGTCAGCCGATGGTCGCGCTCCTCCGCCGCCGCGGGACTGTGCAGCCGCAGCCGCTGATCATAGCCGTGGAAATCGGTGACGGTGACCGAGACGTCGAGCGGCTGGCGATCGGGCAGCAGCGGCGGCCCGATCGGTCCGGTGGCCATCGCGTCGAAGGCGTCGAGGATCAGGTTGGTAAAGGTCACGCCGCCGAAGGGCGGGTGGAACCAGCGCGCGCGCACGAAGCCCGACAGTTTGCGGCGGACCTCGGCGCGGGTTTCCTGCGACACGGTGCGCTCGACGGTGCCGCCGCGCCTGCGCGCGATCATCCAGGCGAAGGGCAGCGCCCACAGCTTGGTGAACCAGCGCAGCGGGCGCGCGTCGGGATCGAGCAGGACCTCGACATCGGCCTTTTCGAGCCACAGCTTCGTCAGCGGCTCGAGCGACTGGCCGGTCGAGATCGCATGGCCGAGGAAGACGCCGTTGAGCCCGCCCGCGCTGGCGCCGGCGATGACGTCGATCAGCACCCGGATGCGGACGCCTTTCTCGCTTTCGATCTGTTCGAGCAGGCCGCGGTAGATCGCCTCGCTGCCCGACGACGGCGGCGCCCCGTCGTGAAAGGCGCGGCTGGCGCGGGCGAGGCGCCACAGCTCCTTGGTGATTCCGTGCATGTAGACGGCGAGGCTGACTCCGCCGTAGCAGACCAGCGCGAGCCGCAGTTCCTTCTCCCGCATGACGGGCGATGTCCCACATTCGCCGCACGATGCCAAGGGAGGGCCGCGACGTCGCGTTCCACTTGCTTCGTCATCCTGAACTTGTTTCAGGATCCACGCATCCTTTCGCACCGCGCGGCTTGTGGCCCGGTGGATGCTGAAACAAGTTCAGCATGACGGCATGTAGGCCGGGCGGTGCGCGTCTCTCCTGAGACCCCAGCCTTCGCTGGGGTGACGGATGGGGGCGGGCCCTTCTTCAGAGCCAGCCGCAATCCTTGAGCAGGCGGCGGCGTTCCTGCTCGCTGGCGCGGTGCCAGATGCGGCGGTTGGCCGCGACCGTCTTGTCCTCGATCCGCTCGGGCGGCCGGGTGAGCAGTTCGGCGAGGCGCGCGCGCGCCTTTTGTTCGAGAGGATCGCTTGTCATGGCAGGCGGCATCATGTACCCCTTTTGTTCGATGATCAACAGGGTATAAGGGATCCATGGCCAAGCCGCAGAAACGCTATGTCTGTCAGGCCTGCGGCGGCGTCGCCACGCAGTGGCAGGGGCAGTGCGCCGACTGCAGCGAGTGGAACACGATGGTCGAGGAAACGGCCAACGTCACCGTTTTCGCCGCCAAGCATAACCTGCGCACCGGCGGCCGTGCGATCACGCTGGTCGACCTCGATTCGGACATTCCGCTGCCGAAGCGCTGGACGACGACCATCGCCGAGTTCGACCGCGCGCTGGGCGGCGGGCTGGTGCCCGGATCGGCGACCCTGATCGGGGGCGATCCCGGCATCGGCAAGTCGACGCTGCTGCTGCAGGCGGCGGCGCGCATGGCGATGGCGGGGCAGCCGGTCGCCTATATCTCGGGCGAGGAAGCCTGCGACCAGGTGCGGTTGCGCGCGCGGCGGCTGGGCCTGGGGCAGGCGCCGGTCAAGCTCGCCTCGGCGACGTCGGTGCGCGACATCCTGACGACGCTCGAACAGGCACCGCCGGCGCTGCTGGTGATCGATTCGATCCAGACGATGCACAGCGACCTGATCGAGGGCGCGCCGGGCACGGTCAGCCAGGTGCGGGCCTCGGCGCAGGAACTGATCCGCTTCGCCAAGGAACGCGGTACCGCGCTGGTGCTGGTCGGCCATGTCACCAAGGACGGATCGATCGCTGGCCCGCGCGTGCTCGAGCATATGGTCGACACCGTGCTGAGCTTCGAGGGCGAGCGCAGCCATCAGTATCGCATCCTGCGCGCGGTGAAGAACCGCTTCGGCGGCACCGACGAGATCGGCGTGTTCGCGATGGCCGAGGCCGGGCTGGACGAGGTCGCCAATCCCAGCACGCTGTTCCTGACCGCGCGCGGCGAGGAGATGAGCGGGGCGACGGTCTTCCCGGCGATCGAGGGCACGCGGCCGGTGCTGGTCGAGATCCAGGCGCTGATCGTGCGGTTGCAGAGCGGGGCGACGCCCAGGCGCGCGGTGGTCGGCTGGGACGCGGGGCGGCTGGCGATGATCCTCGCGGTGCTCGAGGCGCGCTGCGGGCTGAGCTTTTCGACCGCCGAAGTCTATCTCAACATCTCGGGCGGCTACCGGGTGTCCGATCCCGCCGCCGACGTCGCGGTGGCGGCGGCGCTGGTGTCGGCGCTGTCGGAGCGGCCGGTGCCGACCGACTGCATCGCGTTCGGCGAACTGTCGCTGTCGGGCGAGATCCGCCCGGTCGCGCATGGCAGCCTGCGGCTGAAGGAGGCTGCCAAGCTGGGCTTCACCAAGGCCTGGGGCCCGGCGGCGAAGGACGGCAAGACGGCCGGGATCCGCCAGGAGAATTTCTCGAGCCTCGGCGCGCTCGTTGACCATATCCTCGGCCGCCGGTAGCTAACCCGTCATGACGGGATTGACGGCCTTGGACATCATCGTGCTGCTGGCGATCTTCGGCGGCGCGCTGCTCGGCGTGATGCGGGGCTTCGTGACCGAGGTGATCTCGCTGGGCTCGTGGATCGCGGCGATCCTGGCGCTCAAGCTGTTCCACGGCCCCGCGACCAAGCTGCTCGTCCCCATCGTCGGCAACCCGAGCGGCGCGAGCGTGCTGGCCTTCGCGCTGGTTTTCCTGATCGTCTATGCGGGCGGCAAGCTGATCGCCGGCATGCTGGGCCAGCGGATGCGGGGCTCGGTGCTGGGGCCGCTCGACCGGGTGCTGGGCTTCGGCTTCGGGGCGCTCAAGGGGCTGATCATCGTCACCTTGGGCTATCTGCTGATCAACCTCGGCTACGACACGCTCTACGGCGCGACCTCGGACCGGCCCGGCTGGATGCGCAATTCGCGCACCCACCCGCTGCTCAACGCCACCGGGCGCTCGATCGTCGACTGGGTGGGGAACCGGCGCAAGGCCGGCGGGCTGATCGGGGACGGGAATGCGGCGGCGGAGCCGGCGGAGAGCTGAGCGGACGGCGGGCTTGAAGGGTGGGCCAGGATCGGGTGGAAAGCCGGTGATCGCCCGGGCAGAATCTGTGCGGCAGTCGGGCAGAAGAAAGAAGCGGGACCCCGGGTCGAGCCCGGGGTGACGATAGGGGGGGCGATCCGAAGGAAGCGGCGGTCTGCTCGCTGAAAATCAGGCCAGCTTCATTCTGTCACCCCGGGCTTGACCCGGGGTCCCGATTTCTCACCATTGGGCTGCAGTGCGGGCCATCATCGATGCCATTGCCCGGGAGAGCGCGTCAAACGCTGGCGGCGCGCTGATGGAGCGCGGGAATCCGGAGTGGCGGTCGATGATCGATACATTGGCATGGCGCCGAAAGAAGCGGGACCCCGGGTCGAGCCCGGGGTGACGATAGGGGGGGCGACGGCTCGGAAGTGGCTCCTATTCGCGGAAATTGAGCTCCAGGGTCACGTCGCTCGGGTCGTTCACGAAGATCTGCCGCAGCTTGTAGCTGGGGATATCGAAGGCGCGGTAGGTGAGGCCGCGGGCGTCGAGGCGCTCGACCATCGCGGCATAGCCTTCGCAGCGGAAGGCGACATGGTCGATGACGCCGGTGCCCTTCATGCTGGCGAGATCGAGCGGGCCGGCGAGGTCGCCGAGGCGGTTGCGGATTTCGGCGAGGCCCTGTTCGCGCTGGTCGGGGTCGAGCGCGATGACGTGGACGACAGGGATGTCGTTGTCGTCGTAGAGCCAGGCGCCGCGGCCGTTGCCGCCGGGCACGGGCCCTGCGCGCAGGCCGATCACGTCCTCATAGAAGCGCACCGTCGCCGCGAGGTCGAAGGTGCGGATGTTGCAATGCTCGAGCACGGCCATGGTTGTCTCTCCTGGCGGCGATCCTAGCCGAAAGCGGCGCGGCGACAAGCTTGCATGGCATCATGTTCCTGTTATGTTCTGTCGATGAGCGACTCGCCACCGATCTTGCCCCCGCCGGTGAAGGGGCGCGGCGCCGCCAGCACGCGGCTGAGCGCGCGGTTCGACGACCGCGGCCGCGAGGATGATGGCGACTGGCTCGACGAGCGCGAGGGGATCGACGGGGAGGGCACGCCGCGCCGGACCGAGGTTACGATCGAGAAGGCGAAGACGATCATCACCCGCAACCGATCGCCCGACATTCCGTTCGACCGTTCGATCAACGCCTATCGCGGCTGCGAACATGGCTGCATCTATTGCTTCGCGCGACCGACCCACGCCTATCAGAACCTGTCGCCGGGGCTGGACTTCGAGACGAAGCTGTTCGCGAAACCCGATGCGGCGGTGCTGCTGCGCAAGGAACTGGCGAAGCGCGGCTATCAGTGCACGCCGATGGCGATGGGGACGAACACCGATCCCTATCAGCCGATCGAGCAGCAGATGCGGATCACGCGCGGGGTGATCGAGGTGCTGGCCGAGCACGACCATCCGCTGGTGATCACGACCAAGTCGGCGCGGATCGTCCGCGACATCGACCTGCTCGCGCCGATGGCTGCGAAGGGGCTCGCCTCGGTGATGATGTCGGTGACGACGCTGGACCCGGAGCTTGCCCGGCGGATGGAGCCGCGCGCCTCGGCGCCGCGCCAGCGCATCGCGGCGATCGCGGCACTGGCGAAGGCCGGGGTGCCGACCTCGATCAGCGTCTCGCCAATCGTGCCCGCGATCAACGACCATGAGATCGAGGCGATCGTCGCGGCCGGGGCCGAGGCGGGCGCGCGGTCGGCCTTCTCGATCGTCGTGCGCCTGCCGCACGAGGTGGCGCCGCTGATGCGCGAATGGCTGGCGATCCATTATCCGGACCGCGCCGCCAAGGTGATGGCGATGATCGCCGCCATGCGCGGCGGCAAGGACAACGACCCCAATTTCTTCGACCGCTTCCGGCCGCAGGGCGCCTATGCCGCCGCGCTGCATGCGCGGTTCAAGCGGGCCTGCCGCAAACATGGGTTGAACGCGGAGCGGTTCGAGCTGCGCACCGATCTGTTCCGGGTGCCGACCGACCAGATGGCGTTGTTTTAGGGCGGGCGGATCTTCCAGATATGTCGTCACCCCGGGCGTGACCCGGGGTCCCGCTTTGCGCCGTCTCAGTTTGGCGTGCCGTAAGGTGTCACGCCGGTTTCCGCGCTCGATGCGCGTGAAGTGAGGCTTGTGGTTGGGCTGGAAAGGAAGCGGGACCCCGGGTCGAGCCCGGGGTGACGGTAATGAGTGGCGGCAGGATTCACCTCAACCCGATCCGGCCGTCTGGTTCGAACGTGCGGCGTCAGGAGGGCGGCTTGGCAACCCGGGCGGGTCTGGATCGTTCTGACCAGCAAATCCCCGGACCCACAGGAGACACGGCATGTTGGAAGAAAAGACCACGCGCAGCTTTGCGATCGGTGCGGCGGCCGGGCTGACCGTCGGGCTGGCGGCAAACGCCGTCCGCAAGATCTTCGTCCAGGCGCCGACGATGCTGGCGGGAGAATGGGACGATGCGCTGGCGGCCGAGCATCAGGCGGTGCTCAAGCTGTTCGACCAGATCCAGGCCACCGAAGACCAGCAGACGACGCGGCGCTCGCTCCTGCTCACGCAGATCGGCCATGCGCTGGCCAAGCATGCGCTGGAGGAAGAAAACGCCGTCTATGCGACGCTGCGCACCCATGGGCAGGTCGCCGAGGCCGACCGGCTCAACAGCGACCATGGCTATGTGAAGCAATATCTGTTCGAGCTCGGCAACATGCCGACCAAGCATCCGCTGTTCCTGTCCAAGCTCGGCGATTTCCGCGCGATGCTCGAGGCGCATATGCGCGAGGAGGAGGAGAAGATCTTCCCCAAGCTGCGCGGGCTGCTGACCGAGGACGAGAATGCGGCGCTGACAGGCGCGGTCAATAAGGAGGGGCTGAAGCTGGCTTAGGTTGTTTTTGCTTCCCCGCAAGTACAGGGGAAGCGGATGCGCCAATGCGTAGAGATAAGAGCGCGATCATGGCCGGAAAACCGTCGTGATTTATTGGATCGTTCGAAGGGAAGAAGCTGGATCCCGGATCAAGTCCGGGATGACGTTTTCTGTGTTGGGAGGGTTATCGGATATCAACTTCGTCATCCCGGACTTGATCCGGGATCCAGCTGTTCTTGACTGTGCAGGAGGGAAGAAGCGGGATCCCGGGTCAAGCCCGGGATGACGCTGTTAATATGCAAGAGGCTGCGTTTTGCAGGGGAGTATGTCCTATTTCTCCAGCAGCCTCGGCATCAGTTCGACGAAGTTGCAGGGCATGTGGCGGCTGTCGAGCTGGGTGACGAGGATGTCGT
>JAZKDN010000054.1:0-16593 GCA_040387595.1 Pseudomonadota bacterium | reverse complement strand
TTCAACCCGTTGCACTTCAAATGTGAATCCACACCCGGATCAAGTCCGGGATGACGCATTGGTGCGATAGCCCTCTCTTGAGGAGGGGAGCTCAGATGTTTGTTCAACCCTTCAGCGTCGTCGGATCGGTCTCGTGCGCATCGACCGTCAGTGTCAGGGCAGCGGTCCAGCCGGGTGGAAGCGCGGGCATCGCCCCATCGTAACGCAGGATCGCATCGAACGGCGCCGGGCGCTCGTCGAGCGGGGATAGCAGGTCGAGCCCCGCGCCCGCCGCCTGCGCCGCCGCGGTAAGCGCCGCCGGATCGCCACCGTCCGATCGCAGCAGTGCCATCGTCCGTGCCGTGTCGCTGCCCGTGGCGACCGGATCGGCGAGGACCGCGAGGATGCGGGGCTGGTCGAGGAAGTTGCGCTCGTCGGTGCGCATCGTCTCGCCGACCGCACCCGCCATCAGCGATCCGATTTCGTTCAGCGAGCCGACCCAGAACTCCGAAATGCAGTCGAAGCCCGGCTCGACCGTCGCGTCGGCGATATGGTTGCGGCGGTAGCGCCGGAAGGGGAACAGCGGCACCGCGAGCGGCGCGTGATTCGTCTCGTAATAGCTGCGAAAGGCATCACGGGTGATGTCCGCCCGACGCGGCATGAAGCCGATCGTCTTGAGCGTCGGATCGCTCATGGAAGCATTCCGGGCGGTGCGTTGAACGACCAGCATTTCTGCTCGCGGCGGTGGGCGATGCGCCAGCCGTCGGCGGTGCGAACGAGATCGTCGCAATACCACAGGCCGATGAAGAAGACGCGCTCCTCGCCCTCATGCTGCATCACCATCGGGTTGAACAGGATGGTGCGCGCCTTGGCGGTGTCGCCGGTGATGTCCAGCTTGGTCGTGGTCGACAGATGCTGGAAGGCGGAGAAGGTCGGCATGGCCTGCGCCAGATAGGCCTTGGTCTCGGCCCGGCTGCCCTTCGCGCCGCCCAGATCGGTATAGTCGATCACCGCGTCGGGGGTGAACACGCGGTCGAGCGCATCCCAGTCCTGATCGTCGATCGCATGCGCATAGCGCGCGATGAGATCCTGAATCTCGAGTCGGTCGGAGATTTCCTGAAGCGGCAGCATCCCTCATCCTTTCTTGTCGCGCTTTTTGCGGTGACATTGGTGCAAAGGATGCGCGAAGCGTGAATGGCTTGCAATTGAAAATGCTCAATGCGTAAAGTGATAGCGATAAGGTTCCGCAAAGGAAATGAGAGGATGAGCGTGTCGGAGATCCTGCGCACGCCGGATGAACGCTTTGTCGGGCTGCCCGGATTCCCCTTCGCGCCGCATTATCTCGCGGTCGAGGATGCCGGTCTTGGCCCGCTGCGCATGCATTATGTCGATGAGGGGCAGGCGACGCATGGCACCGTGCTGATGCTGCACGGCGAGCCGAGCTGGAGTTTCCTCTATCGCAAGATGATCGGCCCCGTCGCGGCCACCGGCTGGCGCGCGGTCGCGCCCGATCACATCGGCTTCGGACGCTCCGACAAGCCCGCCGATCGCGGCGTGTTCAGCTATGACCGCTTCGTCGGCTGGATGCGCCAGTTCATCGAGCGGCTCGATCTCGATCGCATCGTGCTGGTCGTCCAGGACTGGGGCGGTCCGATCGGGCTGCGACTGCTGGCCGAGATGCCCGACCGCTTCATCGGCGTGTTCGCGACCAACACGCTGCTCCCCAATGTCGAGCCACCGCCGCGCGGGATCGACGACTGGCCGGGCCCGATCGTCCGCCCGTGGATCGAGCTGTGCCGGACCAGCGACGACCTGGCGATCGGCGAGATCGTCGCCGCGACCTGTGTCGAGCGGCCCGCGCCCGAGATACTGGCGGCCTATGACGCCCCCTTTCCCGATGCCCGCTACAAGGCGGCGGCCCTTGCGATCACCACCCTGATCCCGGCCGACCCCGAGAGCCCCGGCATCGTCGAGAACCGCGCCGCCTGGGACGTGCTCGAGCGGTTCGAGCGGCCCTTCGCGACCGCATTCAGCGATGCCGATCCCTCGACCGCGCCGTGGGAGGGGGTGTTCCGCGCCCGCATTCCCGGCGCCGCGCGGGCGCCGCATGTGCGGATCGCGGGGGCAGGACATTTCGTGCAGGAGGAACAGGGTGAGGCGCTAGGCGCCGCGCTCACGGCGTTCCTCCGCCAGCTGGAGGATTGAATGGAAAAACTGATCTACGCACTGTGGCGCGACGAGGGACAGACGCGCGACTCGTTCAACGCCGCGCTGCTCGGCGCGGTGGCCGAGGCGATCGCGCCGCATGTCCGCGCGCTGCGCATCAATGTGCGCGACGACAGCCTGCCCACCGGGAGCAACCCGGTGTTCGTCGTCACCCAGCCGCAGATGGAGGCAGCGGTGCAGATCTGGGTCGACACCGCCTATCCCCCGGCGCGCGCGCCGATCGAGGCGGCGCTCGGCACGGTCGCGTCGCGGATCGAGGGCTGGCTGGTCGCCGAATCCACCCCGCTTCCCAACAGCGCGCATCCGCCGGGCCAGCCGACCGAGGGCTTCTCGCAGGTCGTGTTCATCGAGAAGCCCGACACGCTCGATCATGAGACCTGGCGCCGCAACTGGCAGGACCGCCACACCGACGTCGCGATCGTGACGCAGAACAACTTCGAATATATCCAGAACCTGGTGGTGCGGCCGGTCACCGAGATCGCCGCGCCCTATGCCGCGATCGTCGAGGAATGTTTCCCGATCGCCGCGATCCAGGACAAGGAACTCTATTATGCCGCGTCCGGCGATCCGGCGAAGCTCGTCGCGAACGAAAAGGCGATGCTCGACAGCTGCGCCCATTTCATCGGCGCCAAGGGCTGCGACTGCATCCCGATGCGGCAATATGAGATGAAGACGCTGGGCTGAGACCGGGCGAACAGAACGACAAGGAGACGATGCGTGAGCGACGAACTGAACCTGCCCGACTATCCGGCCGACACGACCGTCCGGTCGGAGACGGTGACGATCGATGCCCCGGCCTCGGTGGTGTGGGAGGTGCTGACCGACCTGCCCAATTACGGCCGGTGGAATCCCTTCTGCATCGGCGCGGATTCGACGCTGGAGATCGGCGATCCGATCAACATGACCCTGCTCAACTATACGATGCCGGGGCAGACTGCGCCGAACGTCGAATATATCTGCGCGAAGATCCCCAATCGGCTGATCTCGTGGGAATTGCTCGACAATCCGATCTGGCCTTATCCCGCCCGCCGTGACCAGATCATCGAGGCGATCGGGCCCGATCGCTGCCGCTACTGGTCGACCGACGCCTTTTTCGGGGACAACGGCATCCATGTGATGCGCTTCTGCGGCCCTTGGGTGAAGCGGGCGTTCGACGACAGCGCGCTGGCGCTGAAGGCACGGGCCGAAGCGATCCACGCATCGCGGACGGCGGCGGCATGAGCCTGCGGCTTGAGGATATCGAGCTGATCCGCCGGCTCAAATACAGCTATTCGCGCGCCATCGACACCGCCGACATGGACACCGTCGTCACGCTCTTCACCGAGGACGCGTCGATCGACTATCGCGGCGGCAGCTATCATTTCCAGCTGACCGGGCGCGACGGGATCGTCGAGGCGCTGCGCGGCATGTTCAATCCGCGCTTCGTCGGATCGCACACCGTCCACATGCCGGTGATCGACGTGCTCGACGACGAGACCGCGACCGGCACCTGGACCCTGCTCGACTATGCGCTCAACCTGGCCGAGGGCAACAAGACCACGGTCGGCGCGGCGATCTACCATGACCGCTACGTCAAGCGGGACGGCCGCTGGCTGATCGCACACAGCGAATATGACCGGGTCTATGAACGGGTCTATACCGATCCGGCACCGGGCCTCACGGCGCATATGCTGGCGCAGCGGGGTGCCGCATGACGCCCGATCCCGCGAAGGTCCAGGACCTGATCGACCGCGAGGAAATCCGGTCGCTCATCGCCGCCTATTGCAACGCCGCCGACCGGCACGACCATGTGAAGATGCGCAGCCTCTATCATGAGGACGCGATCGACGAGCATGGCCATATGTCGAAGGGGCCGGCGATGGACTTCATCGACAAGCTGCCCGAGATCCAGGCGGCGATGGAGATCCTCCACCACAATGTCACCACCATCAACCTGGCGATCGACGGCGACCGGGCCGAGGGCGAGGTCTATCTGCTCGCATTGCACCGGGTGAAGGGACCCGACGGCCCGTTCGACGTGCTGGTCGGCGGCCGCTATTTCGACAAGTACGAGCGGCGCGACGGCCGCTGGAAGTTCGCGCACCGCGCGATCGTCGCCGATTGGGCCAACATCCACAGCCCGTCGATCGTCGACCTGAACCACCCCTTCCTGGAAGGGGCCTATATCGGCAAGCCGGGTCCGGGCGACCCGTCCTATGCCTTCTTCGATCTGCTGAAACGGGGAGCCGACGCATGAGCCAGGTAAAATCGATCGCATTGCTGCGCCGTCGCGCGGACATCAGCCGCGAAGCCTTCATCGACTATTACGAGACGCGGCACGTTCCGCTGATCCAGTCGCTGCTGCCGGGCATCGTCGAATATCGCCGCAGCTTTCCCGATTTCGAGGGCGCCTATGTCAATGACGGCGCCGCGCCGTTCGACTTCGACGTCGTGACCGAGCTGTGGTTCACCGACCGGGCGACCTATGACCGGGCGATGGCGCGGGTGGCTGATCCCGAGATCGGCGCGCGGATCGCCGCCGACGAGGAGAATTTCCTCGACCGGTCGGGCACGCGGATGTTCCTGGTCGAGGAGAAGATCAGCGCGCTTTGATGTGGGAGGGGCTGGCGCGGGAGAGCCTGTCCCAGCCCCTTGGCATTCCCGCTTTCGTGTAGTGCATCCCCAACCCTTCACGTCTTTCCCGCGAAAGCGGGAATCGACGGAAGCGAGCCGTCTTTGCTGGACGTTCCGCCGTCCATGGATTCCCGCTTTCACGGGAAAGACGAAAAAAGAAAATCCCGGAGCAGTGCGTTTTCCCGGGAAGGATCATGGAGAGCAGCGGGAGCGTGTCCCCCGTGCTCAGTTGACCAGAACGCAGTAGCGGAAGTCGTGCTTGATGAAGTTCTGGCCGAGGCTGTAGCGCACCCGCCGCACGCCGGGGATCTTGTCGATCGTCTGGTGCAGGAAGTCGGTGAGCTGGCTGCCGTTTTCGACCAGGGTCATCGCCAGCACGTCGGCGCGGCCGAGCATCGTCGAGACGAAGGTGATCTCGGGCAGCGAGGCGAGGCGTTCGGCCAGCGCCTGGATGTCGCCGGCAGTATCGGCCTCGATCCACAGATAGGCGAGGAACGGGTTTTTCAGCCGGTTGGCGTTGGTCACCGCGGCGACGCGGATCACCTTGTTGTCGAGCAGCCGTTTCAGGCGCGAGCGGATCGTGCCTTCGGTCAGGCCGAACTCGCGGCCGATCTCGCGGTTGCTGACCCGCGCGTCGCGGCTCAGCCGGTCGATGATCTTCTGGTCGAGCTCGTCGAGCGGGATGCGGGTCATAGCGGGGCCCATTCGGGATTATATTTCAGGATCTTCATCGACAGGCCGGGGAACAGCCGCTCGACCCCCTCGATGTGCGCGATGACGTCGGTCAGCAGCCGGTCGAGTTCCTCGATGTCGTTCGCGACCACCTGCGCCTCGAGATCGTACATGCCGATCGTCACGTTGACGGTGATGACGTTCTCGATCTTGGCGAGGTCGGCGCCGACATCATTGGCGGAGCGGCCCTTCACCTGGACGCCGACGGCGGCGATGGCGTTGAAACCCATTGCGGTGATGTCGCGCATCGCGACGACGCGCACCGCGTTGGTGGCCTCCAGCTTGCGCAGCCGGGTCCGCACCGTCGCCTCGTTGACGTCGATCAGGCGGGCCAGATCGCGGTTGGCGATCCGGCCGGACTGGCGAAGGGCAGCAATGATCTTTTCGTCGATCGGTTCGAGCACCGCGTGGGGCGGGGCGGGGCTTCGGGCCGATGAGGGTTCTTCGCCGTTGATTTTCTTCGGTTTCTTCGTTGCCACAAGCCAATCCCTATTGGGCTGCCGGGCGCCGCACGCGGTCGGCCGGCCCGCCTAGCCTCACTCCTTAGCGAACGATTGCTGGGTGTGGAAGGCGCGGCTCGCCGAGCATCGCCCGGAAAGACGGGGGCTGCTTGCCCTCGGCATCCTGAATCGCGAAGCGTTCGCCGAGTTCGGCGCCGATGAAGGTCTGGCCCGACATCTCCATCCGATCGGCCGATCCGTGGATCGCAGCGACCAGCTTGCCGGTGAACTCGGGCGTCTCGGCATTGGCCATGATCGCCTCATATTGGTCGGGGCGTTCGGCGATCGCCTTGTCGGTCCGTTCGGTCTTGAGCGGGCCCATCCAGATCGAGACGGCGGAGACGTCATGCTCGCGCAGGTCGACGCCCATGTCGGCGGCGAATTTGTCGACGCCGGCCTTCTGCGCGCCGTAAGCCGGGCCATGCATGTAGCAGGCCGAGCCGAAGGACGAGGTGAAGGCGATCACGCCGCCGCCGGTGCGGATCATCAGCGGGGCCGCGTAGAAGCTGGCGACATAGCCCGAACGCAGGCCGACATCGAGGATATCGACCAGGCTCAACGGCCGTTCCCAGAAGCCGCCCGGCTGGATCAGCGCATCGTCGATGATCGCGGCGTTGTTGACGAGGATGTCGAGCCGGCCCTCGTCGCGCTCGATGCGGTCGAACAGCGCCTTGACCGCCGCGTCGTCACGATGATCGACCGCGACCGGCACGCCGCGTCCGCCCAGCTCGTCGATCGCCTTGGCGGTGGCGCCGATCGTGCCCGGCAGCGCAGCGACCCCCTCCTCGACGGTGCGGCCGGTGACGTAGACGGCATAGCCGGCCGCGCCCAGCGCGCGGGCGATGCCGGCGCCGGCGCCGCGGCTGGAGCCCGTGACCACGGCCACCTTGCGATTGTCTTTGCTCATGCGCTTGCTCCTTTGTCCGTCAGAAATTGGCTCTGGCCGCATGACGCGCGGCACGGCGGCCCGAGAAAAAACAGTCGGCGAACGATAGCCCGCTGACATAGGTTTGCGAGGCAAGCCCGACCGCGGTCCGCCCCGCGGCATAGAGGCCGGCGATCGGCTTGCCGCCGGAATCGAGGACCTGGCCGCTCTCCTCGGCCACCCGCAGGCCGCCGAAGGTGATCACCGGCAGCGGCAGGAAGCGGCTGTCGATCGAGATGTCCATCGCATAGAAAGGGCCGGTCTCGATCGGTCGCATGTCCTCCGGCTCCTTGCCGAACAGGTCCGCCGCCGAGCCGTGCGCGGCCGCGTTATACTGCGCAATCGTATGCGCGAGGCCAGCGGGATCGACGCCGATCTTCCTCGCGAGCCCCGCGATCGTCTTCGCCTTGCGCGCGTTGAACAGCAGGTTGATCAGGGTCACGTCGCGCTGGAACGGCACCAGCCGCTTGTCGCGCGCCTGTCGGAACGCCGTGTCGCGCAGCGCCTGGTCGTAGATCAGCCAGGCGACGCCGCCATGATGATCGACGATATGCTCGCCCAGCGTCGCGCCGTAGACGGTCTCGTCGACGAAGCGCGTTCCTTCGCGGCTGACGGCGATCGCCTGGGCCCAGGCCTTGGGGGGATTGATGAAGCGCCAGGCGCTGACCTTGTCCATCAGCGCGGTCGATCCACCCGCGCTCATGCCGAGCAGGATGCCCGAGCCCTGGTCGCCGAGCGTGCCGTTGGGCATGCCGCTGGCATAGGCCGGCGCGAAATGGCCGACCATCTTGGGGTTCATGATGAAGCCGCCGGCGCTCAGCACCACCCCCTCGCGCGCGCGGATCAGCCGGGACGTGCGGGCTTTCGCCTCGATTTCGCCCGCCTTGCGGAGATAGTGATTGCCCAGGCCGATGGTGATCGAGGCGAGCGGGATGCTGGGCGGCAGCGCCGCAAGCAGCGTGTTGGCGCGCGCGATATAGCGGGCGAAGCGCTTCGCCTCGGGCGAGCCGTCGGCCAGCGAGAGGATGCGGACCCCGACCACCCGGCCGTCGCGGTCCTGCACGAGCTGGCGCGCTTCGCTGTAGCGATGGAAGCGCAGGCCCAGGCGCAGCGCGGAGTCTGTCATCGGGCCGGAGATGAACTTGCCAAGGCCCCAGGCCTTCTTGCCGTCGCGGCCGAAGGCGCGGTGGCCGCGCGCGGCGGGGCGGGCGCGGGCGCGGTAGCTGGCGACCAGAGAGTTGTCGGGATGATAGAGGAAGCGATCGAGCGGCGGATAGGAGCATTTCTCGCGCCAGATGCTCGAGGCCAGCTTGCCGCCATGCTTCAGGATCCAGTCGACGGTCTCGGGGCTTTCCGCGACGAAGCGGCGCAGGGTGGCGTCGGATACCACTTTGCCGGCCTCGATGCGGAGATATTTGAGCATCTCCTCGGGGCTGTCCTCCTCGCCCGCTTCGCGCTGGATCGCGGTGCCGCCGCCCGCATAGAAGACGCCGCCATTGGCCGCCGTCGAACCGCCGCAGGCGTAGCGATCGACCGCGACGACCGAGAGGCCGCGCTCGAGTCCCTCGAGCGCCGCCGCGACACCCGCCCCGCCGAGGCCGACGACGACGAGGTCCGCCGTCTCGTCCCAGGCGAAGCCGTCGGCATCGTCGATGACGAGCGGCTGCTCGACCGCGACGTCGAGCCGGGCGGCGAGGGGGAAGGGCGCGTTCACCGGAGTGCGTAGCTGATCTGGCCGAGCACCTCGCGCGGTCGTCCCTGGCGGGCGGCGATGGCGGCGGTGTAGTTGGCGGTGCCGACGATATAATTGCGGTCGAACAGGTTGGTCGCGATCAGTTGCGCCTTCCAGCGATCGTCGGGGCTGGTCCAGCCGATCCGGGCGTTGACGATGCCATAGCCCTTCTGCTGCTCGGCATAGCCGGTGACCGCGCCGACCCCGTCATTGGCGGCGGTGAAGTAGATCGTGCTCTGGACGTGCGCGTCGGCACCGATCGACAGGCGGCCCGACTCGGCGAGATCGAAGACATAGGCGGCGCCGAAGGTTGCCGACCAGCGCGGCGCATTGTTCAGCCGCTTGCCCGATGCGTCGAACGATCCGAAGGAGCTGACGAAGGCGTTGGGATAGCGGCGATATTCGGCATCGAGCCAGGCGACATTGGCGGTCAGCTCGATCGCCCGGACCGGCTTGGCGACGATCTCCGCCTCGATCCCCTTCACCCGCGCGGTCGCGGCGTTCTGGGTGCGCGCGCCGAAGGATGCGCCGACCTGGACGTAGCTCTGCACCTGCAGGTCGGTATAGTCGTAATAGAATCCGGTCAGGTTGACCCGCAGCCGCCGGTCGAACCAGTCGCTCTTCAGCCCCAGCTCATAGGACCAGAGTTTTTCCGGGCCATAGCCTGCCGATGCGTCGGCCGCGTTGTTGCTGCCATAGTCGAAGCCGCCGCTCTTGAAGCCGCGCGTCGCCGACGCATAAACCAGGATCTCGTCGCTCGGCTGGAAGTTGATTCCGAATTTGGGTGTGAAGGCGTCGTCATGGCGGCGGGCGTCGACCGTGAAAGGGTCGGGCAGGCCGGGAATGCCCGCCAGCACGAAGCCCTGTTCGGCGACGCCCGGATCGGTATCGGTCGAGGCGGTGAAATAGTCGTTGATCGCATAGCTCTTGCGCTCGCGGGTGTAGCGCAGGCCTGCGACGAAGGAGAGCTGGTCGGACAGCTTATACTCGCCCTGGGCGAAGCCGGCGATCGAGCGCGCCTTCAGCAGCGGGCGCTGGATATGCGAGGCGCCGAACGGAAACAGCGTCAGGGTCAGCGGCTCGCGGTTGCGCTCGTCGAAATAATAGGCCCCGACCACCCAGTTCAGCGGACCGGTGTCGCCGAGCAGGGTCAGCTCCTGGCTGAACTGATTCTGCCGGATCGGCGCGATCAGGTTGCGCAATATGTCGATCGAGCTGGCGTCGGCATCGGCATCGATCGATCCTCGAAACAGGCGGTAGCCGGTCAGCGAGCGCAGCTTGATCGCGTCGGAGAGCGGCAGCAGAAGATCGCTCGACGCGCCGTAATTCTTCAGCACGGTATGATTGTCGCGGTTCATCGACACCTTGTCGGGATCGCCGAGGATCGCGTCGTCGGCCGGATTGCCGGTCGGGCGGATCAGCTTGGGATAGGCGCCCATCGCCCCCGACTGTCGCGACCAGTCGGCGCGGATCGTCCATTCGCCCCCGGCGCCGATCGGCACCAGCACCTGCCCGCGCACGCCGCGCGACTTGAGATCCTCGGCATCGTTGCCAGTCGAGATGTTCTTGCGGAAGGCGTCGTGGCCCGAATAGTCGACCGCGAGGCTGGCGCGCACGTCGCCCGCGATCGGCCCCGACAGATAGCCCTGCGCCGCGTAGCGGTCGTAGGTGCCGTAGCCCACCTGCGCCTGCGCGGTCAGCGTATCGGACGGCTTGCGCGAGACGACGTTGATCGTCCCGCCGACCGAGTTGCGGCCATAGAGCGTGCCCTGCGGCCCGCGCAGAACCTCGACCCGCTCGACGTCGAGGAAGTCGGTGAGGTAGCTCAGCGGGCGGGCGAGATAGATGCCGTCGCTGTGGATCGTCGTGCTCGGATCCGATCCGATGAAGACGATGTTCGATCCGATGCCGCGGATGAACAACTGGGTATAGCCCGACAGGTCCGAGACCTGGAGCGACGGCACATAAGCCTTCAGGTCCTGCACGTCGCGGACGCCGCGCGCATCGAGCTGGTCGCCGCCCAGGACGGTGACCGCGATCGGCGTCGATTGGAGCCTGGTTTCGCCCATGCGGGTCGCCGTGACGACGATATCGGGGACGCCGTCGGGGTTGTCCGCACTGTCGGTCTGCGCGAAAGCGGTGCCGGTTCCGGCGGTGGCGACGGCTGCCAAAGAGGCGGCGGCCAGCAGAAGCACGCGTTTCATTTCTACCCCTCCCGTTACGTAAAATGCCGGTCTTTGGCCGGTCATGACGGATATGCGTAACATGGGTGCGTCTGCGATGCTAGATCGGCAATCGCAATACTTATTCGGAATAGTTGACGCTTTGCGTAGAAATAGATAATTCTGATTACGAATCTGATGATCGGTCAGATCGGGAGAGGTTGGTCAGGAAGGCTATGATGGCGACGGTTTTCAAAAGCGAAATCACGACCCCGAGCGCGGAAGAGCTGATCGAACGCGCACGGGCGATGATCCCGACCCTGCAGGCCCGCGCCAAGCGCGCGACCGCGGACCACAAGATTCCCGACGAGACGATCGCCGAAATGAAGGAAGCGGGCTTCTTCCGCATTCTCCAGCCGAGGCGCTGGGGCGGCTATGAGATGAACCCCAACGTCTTCTTCGACGTGCTCAAGCTGATCGCCGAAGGCTGCATGTCGACCGGCTGGGTTTACGGCGTCGTCGGCTGCCACCCCTATGAGCTGGGCCTGTTCCACGATCAGGCGCAGATCGATGTATGGGGCAAGGACGACAACGTGCTCGTCTCCTCCTCCTATCAGCCGGTCGGCAAGGTCGAGCATGCCGATGGCGGCTTCTATCTGTCGGGCCGCTGGGGCTTCTCCTCGGGCTCGCAGCATTGCGACTGGGTGCTGCTCGGCGCGCTTGTCCCGCCCAAGGCGGAGGGCGAGGCGCCCGACATGCGCACCTTCCTGGTGCCGCGCGCCGATTACCGGATCGACCAGACCTGGGACACGTTCGGCCTGCAGGGCACCGGCAGCCACGACGTCGTGATCGAGCGCGCCTTCGTGCCCGATTACCGCACCCATCGTGCGGCCGACGGTTTCCTGTGCACCAATCCCGGCCAGAAGGAGAATGACGGTCCGTTGTTCAACCTTCCCTGGGCGCAGATCTTCGTGCGATCGGTGTCGTCGGCGGCGCTCGGTGGCACCCGCGCCGCGATCAAGGCGGCGGTCAAGATCGCGAACGATCGCGTTTCGACCAACACCGGCAAGGCGTCGAAGACCGATCCGATCCTGATGGCCGCGATCGCCAAGGCGCATGCCCAGCTGCTCGAGATGGAGGCGACGCTCGCCGCCAGCTTCGACGCGATGATGGCGAAGGCCGAACGCGGCCAGCCGCTCGACATGTCGGAGCGCGCTCTCAACCGTTACCAGTCCTCGACGGTGGTGCGCCGTTGCGCGGAGCTGGTGAACGACCTGATGCCGCTGCTCGGCGGCCGGGCGATCTACATGTCCAGCCCGATCATCCAGCCCTGGCTCGATATCAGCGCGGCGCGGGCGCATGTCGCCAACGATCCCAATAATATGGCCGCGGACGTGGTGGCGACCCTCAATGGCGAGGCGCCGTCCTTCCTGTTCCTCTGAACGGCCCAAAAAAAGAAGACGGAGGGGATATGACGAAGGATTATGCACGCACGACCTATAAGGTCGCGGGCGGCTACGAGATCAGCATGGCCGAAGCGGGCGAAGGCCCGGCGGTCGTCTTCCTGCACGGCAGCGGGCCGGGCGCGTCGGGCACGTCCAACTTCCGCTCGAACGCTCCGGCGTTCGTCGCGGCGGGCTACCGGGTGCTGCTGCCCGACCTGATCGGCTATGGCGCCTCGTCGAAGCCCGAGGGCATCGACTATACGCTCCAGCTGTTCACCGACACGGTGTACGAGGCGCTGACCCAGGCGGGCGTGACCTCGGCCATCCTGATCGGCAACTCACTGGGCGGCGGCATCGCGATGCAGGCGGCGTTCGATCATCCCGGCTTCGTCGAGAAGCTGGTGATGATGGCGCCCGGCTGCATCGAGGAACTGCCGGTCTATTTCGCGATGCCGGGCATCGCCAAGATGAAGTCGAGCTTCGGCAGCCCCGAATTCTCGGTCGCCGACCAGAAGGCGCTCATCACCAACCTCGTCTACGACGCCTCGTCGATCAACGACGAGCTGGTCGCCGAGCGCTATGCGGTCGCGCGGACCCAGTCGAAGGACGTGCTGGCGCGGATGCGCACCCCGAACCTCGCGCCGCGGCTGGGCGAATTGACCATGCCGCTGCTCGGCTTCTGGGGGCTGCAGGACGATTTCTGCCCCGCCTCGGGCGCGCAGCGCTTCCTCGACGCCTGTCCCGATGCCCGTTTCATGACCTTCAACAAGGTCGGCCACTGGGTGCAGGTCGAGCGATCGGAAGAGTTCAACCGCTACACGCTGGCCTTCCTTCGTGACTGAACCCGCGCGGCGGGACGGGGTAATCGCATGACCGGATATTCGCTCCATCGTCCGCTGCCGGTTGCGGAGGTGCCCGGCTGGGATATCGAGACCGACGTCGCCGTCATCGGCTTCGGCGCATCGGGGGCCTGCGCGGCGCTCGAAGCGGCGCGCGGCGGCGCCCGCGTGACGCTGTTCGAAATGGGATCGGGCAGTGGCGGCGCATCGGCGCTGTCGGGCGGCGAAATCTATATCGGCGGCGGCAGCGACGTGCAGCGCGACGCCGGCTTCACCGACACGCCCGAGGCGCTGGCAGCCTATCTCAAGCTGGCCGGCGGCCCCGATGCGGACGCCACCAAATGCGACCTCTACGCCAGCCAGAGCCTCGCGCATTTCGAGTGGCTCAAGGCGCAGGGCGTTCCGTACAAGGGCACCTTCGTGCCGGGCAAGATCATCGAGCCCGCGACCGACGACACGCTGATCTGGTCGGGCAGCGAAGAGGCCTGGCCGTTCCACGAGACCGCCAAGCCCGCACCGCGCGGGCATGTCATTCAGTATGAAGGCTGGGGCGGCGGCCGCAAACTGGTCGACATCCTCGAGCGCAATGTGCGCGAAGCGGGCGTCGATGTGCGGACCGACGCGCGGGTCGTGTCGCTGGTCGCCGACGGCGCGGCGGTGGTCGGCCTCGTCGTCCGCATCGACAATCGCGACCATTTCGTGCGGTCCCGC
The DNA here is from genome assembly GCA_040387595.1 of Pseudomonadota bacterium. Lineage (GTDB taxonomy): Bacteria > Pseudomonadota > Alphaproteobacteria > Sphingomonadales > Sphingomonadaceae > Rhizorhabdus. The sequence goes on along the minus strand of JAZKDN010000054.1, from coordinate 2,729 downwards.
GCGACGGTGATCTGCAGCGGCGGCTTCTGCATGAACCAGGACATGATCCGCCGCTATGCGCCCGAGGCGCTCCGGCTGAACAACCCGATCGGCGAAAACGACAACGGCTCGGGCATATTGATGGGAATGGGCGCCGGCGGCGACGCGATCCACATGGACCAGTTCTTCACGACCTGTCCGTGGATCATGCCCGAAAGCCTGGTGAAGGGCATCTTCGTCAACCGCAACGGTCAGCGTTTCATCAACGAGGATTGCTATCACGGCCGGGTCAGCCGGACGATGATCGACCAGCCCGGCGACAAGGTCTACCTGCTGGTCGACAATGCGATCTTCGCCCGGCCGATCGAGCTGGCGCAGATCGACATCGCCGCGGTCGGCGAGACCTGGGAAGAGGTCGAGCGCGAGCTGGGACTGCCCGAGGATACGCTGAGCGCGACGGTGCGGACCTTCAATCGCTATGCCGCCGAGGGGCATGATCCGGTCTGGCACAAGGCGCCGCAGTGGCTGAAGGTGCTCGACGAAGGGCCCTTCGCCGCGCTCGAACTCAACTTCGCGACCAGCTATTTCTCCTTCTTCACGCTCGGCGGGCTTTCGACCCTGCCCGGCGGCGAAGTGCTCGACCGCGCGGGCGAGCCTGTGCGGGGCCTGTTCGCCGCGGGCCGGGCGACCTCGGGCCTGCCGCGTTGGGGCCATGGCTACAGCTCGGGGATGAGCCTGGCCGACTGCACCTTCTTCGGCCGACAGGCGGGGATGGGGGCTGCGGCGGCGGTGCGGACGACACAGGCGACGGACGCGCGCGAGCCGGTTTGACCCGCCGCCCATTCAAAGGAAAACGTCATCCCGGACTTGATCCGGGATCCCGCTTCTTCCTCTTATGCGGCCAAGAAAAGCGGGATCCCGGATCAAGTCCGGGATGACGACGTTGATGTGTGGTAGCCCTGCCTGGAGGGGCTATATCGTCACCCCAGCAAGGCGACGCTGTCCAGGACGATGCGCACCAGATCGGCCTGACCATGCGTGCCGGTCTTGGCGTAGAGCCGCTTCGAATAGTTGCGCGCGGTTTCCAGGGTCAGGTGCAGCGTGCCGGCGGCTTCCGCGATCGTGCGGCCGCGGGCCAGGGCGAGGGCGAGCTGCGCCTCGCTGGCGGACAGGCCGTAACGACTGGCGAGCAAGCGGCCATGGCGGTCGTCGAGCGAGCGCGGCAGGTGCAGCACCGCGGTGTAAGCGGGCATGTTGAGCGCGGCAAGCGGCTGCTCGGGGATCGGGAGGGCGATCACGGCATTGTCGTCGTCATCGTCGAGAGGAATGACCTGCGGGGCCATCCGGGGGTCGAGGGTGAATTGCTCGGCCAGCCGCGTGAGGCGCCGCTCGGCCTCGACAGAGCCCGCGGCGATGCGCGCGCCGGTCGCGGTCAACAGCGGGCCGGTGGACGACGAGGCGGCCTGGACGGCGCCGTCGCTGCCGAGCATCGCCCAGCCGAGGCCGGCGCGGCGCAGCACGTCCTCGCCGACATTGGCGCGCAATCGCTCGCGTTCCAGCGCCGCGAAATTGCGCAGCGCGATGGCGATATGCGGTTCGAGCGCGCCGAGCACCGCGCTTTCGCCGGCGGTGAAATTCTCCCGGTCGCGCAGCAGGATCGCCCAGGCGCTCGCGCCGCTCGGCTCGGTGACGCGCATGAAGCGGCCATGGCTGACGCCGATGCGGGTGAGATATTGCTCACGAAAGCGGTCGTGGCGCGGATCGCTCGGGTCGATCAGGTCCTCGGGCGAATAGACGCGGCCGGGACGCAGCCGCTCATAGGGAATCGGATCGAGCTGGGCGAGTTCCTCGAACTCATGCGCCTTGGCGCGGACGTCGCGGCCGGCATGGACCTGAGTTGCGCGGTGGATCGGGGCGCGGCCCTGCGCGAAGATCAACGAGGCGTAGTCCGATCGGGTTCGCCGCCGCAGCCGCTCCAGGAACGTGTGCCAGCGCGGTGTTTCGTGCAGCCCTTCGTGCAGCGCCGTCAGCAATTCGGTCTCGTCGGTGCGGGTCAGGGCCATATACCTCCCATATGGGAGGTTCGAGGGAATGTCAGCCCTGTAGAAGGGCGATCAACGACAATCACAGAGGATCCGCCGATGGCCTCCAATCCCAGAACATTGACCCATCTCGAACGACTCGAAGCCGAGAGCATCCACATCCTCCGCGAGGTGGTCGCCGAGTGCGAGAAGCCGGTGATGCTCTATTCGGTGGGCAAGGATTCGGCGGTCATGCTGCATCTGGCGCGCAAGGCCTTCTACCCCTCGCCGCCGCCCTTCCCGCTGCTCCACGTCGACACGACCTGGAAGTTCAAGGCGATGTACGATCTGCGCGATCGTATGGCCAAGGAGAGCGGCATGGAGCTGCTCGTCTATCAAAATCCGGAAGCCGCGGAGCGGGGCATCAACCCGTTCGACCACGGTGCGCTCCACACCGACATGTGGAAGACCGAGGGGCTGAAGCAGGCGCTCGACAAATATGGCTTCGACGCGGCCTTCGGTGGCGCGCGGCGCGACGAGGAGAAGAGCCGCGCCAAGGAGCGCGTGTTCAGCTTCCGGTCGGCCAATCACCGCTGGGACCCGAAGAACCAGCGGCCCGAGCTGTGGAACCTCTACAACGCCAAGAAGAACAAGGGCGAGAGCATCCGCATCTTCCCGATCAGCAACTGGACCGAGCTCGACATCTGGCAATATATCCAGCTCAACGAC
>JAZKDN010000053.1:0-23178 GCA_040387595.1 Pseudomonadota bacterium | reverse complement strand
TTTTAGACGCCGATCACCCCGCTAACGGGGTCCTTTTTGCACGCCGATCCACAGCTTTGGCCATCGGGGCGCCGGCGAGCTTTGCGACGGTCGCGAGCTTGCGGTTGTCGATGCTGACGAGCCGGCCGGTATAAGGCGCGATCATATCCTGCTGAAATGGGGCAACCGGGGGTGCGCGCATGCCGCCCTGAGCTTCGCAGATGCGTTGGAATTTCGCCCAGGCACGGCCGCTTTCGAGACTTTCCAGCGCCCGCGCGAACCCTCCGCCGGCTGGTGTTGCCCCCGCCAACTCGAAGAGGCCTCCGGCGAGTTCGCATGCGCGCTGCGCGAGATCCTCCGCGCCGGGTTCGCCTTGAAGCACGGCCAGTATATCCTGAGCTTCGAGCGCCGGGCCGATGCCGCGGCCAATCGGCTCGGCGCCTGAGCCGCACATTACGCGGGTACGCAAGCCAAAGGCTTCGGCGACCGACGTCAGCGCCGTTGAGAGTGTGTCGGCCGCATCGGCGCTGCGCACCTTGGCAGTCGGACCGACCGGGATGTCGATCACGAGATGGGTCGCGCCGGCGGCGATCTTCTTGGAGAGAACCGAGGCCACCATCTGGCCGACCGCATCGATGTCGAGCACCCGTTCGACTCCGATGATCACATCGTCGGCCGGACTCAGCCGGACGGCGCCGCCCCACACGATACACCCGCCTTCGCGTTCGACCACCCGGCGGATCGCGGGGACGTCGAGGTCGACGGGTGCCAGTACTTCCATCGTGTCGGCGGTGCCGGCCGGCGAGGTGATCGCCCGCGAGGATGTCTTGGGCATGATCAAGCCTTCAGCGGCCATGATCGAGACGACGATCGGCGTCGTGCGATTTCCCGGCAATCCGCCGACACTATGCTTGTCGACGATGACCGCGCCGGGCCAGCTCAGCCGCTCACCGACATCAACCATGGCCCTGGTGAGCCCGATGGTTTCATCCTGATCGAGCGGCACTGCCGAACAGGCCGTCACGAAGGCTGCGAGATGGACATCGCTGTACCGACGCTCGGTGATGTCGCTGATGATCGCGGAGAAGGCCTCTTTGCCAAGCCGGTTCCCGTAGATGCGACGGCGTACGTCGCTGAGCGAGGCGAGCGGCTGGGCGTGCGTGATCTCGACCAGATCGTCGTCACGGACACCGAGCCGATGCCACGCTGTCTCGGACAGGCCTATTTCCCCGGGCGCAGGAGCATCGCCCGAGCTGTGCAGCAAGGAAACCACCACTTCGTTGTCGCCGGCACGGAGGCTGACTTGCGCCCGCGAGGCGAGGCCTTCGGATCGGCAGACCGGGCAGTCGTGGCGCATGACTGCAACGAGGTCGTTGCCGGCTGCGGTCAGGCCGAGGCGGCGCGCCCGCAGCGTCGTCGCGACGGGCTCCGAATCGGCCTCCTCGATTGCAGAAGCTCTCACGCGAGCAGGCCCCAGCTTCCTAATGCCGGCACGCTGCACGACCAGTTCAGTTCTTCCGAGATGCGCTTCGCCAGCACATGCGCGCCGGTCGGCTCGCCGTGAGTGACATAGACGTGTCGTGGCCCCTCGTGCAGCGCGCCGAGCCACCGCATGAGCTCGTCGCTGTCGGCGTGGGCCGAGAGCATGGTGAGGTTCGCGACCTCGGCCGCGACCGGGATATATTCGCCGTGGATCTTGATCGTCCGGGCCCCGCCGATTATCGCCGCGCCGCGTGTCCCCGCCGCCTGGAACCCCGAAAAGAGGATGAGGTTCTTCCCATCGGGTGCGAAGCGCTTGAGATGATGGAGAACGCGGCCGCCGGTCGCCATGCCGCTTGCCGAAATGATGACCTTGGGGGCGGCATTGGCGGTCAGCTCCTTGGACTCCTCGACCTCCCGTACATAATGCGCCACCCCACAGGCAGTTTCGCACTCCGCGCGACTCAGCCGGTGCTCCCCCATGAAGTCGCACATCAGCCCGCTCGCATTGATCGCCATCGGGCTGTCGAGATAGATGGGAATGTCCCGCAGGCGTCCGTCAGCGCGCAGGCGGGACAGGTGAAACAGCAGCGACTGGGCGCGCCCGACCGCGAAGGCTGGGATGACGACAGTTCCGCCGCGCCTGACGCATCGTTCGATATGATCACCCAGCACCCTTGCCGGATCGACCTGCTCGTGCCGGCGATCTCCATAGGTTGATTCCACGACGACGTAATCTGCCCGCTCAGGCAGCTCGGGATCCTTCATGACTGCGTCGCCATAACGTCCGACATCGCCGGAGAAGAGGATCGTGCGACCGTTCCAGTCGATCTCGATCGATGCGGCGCCGAGAATATGGCCGGCGCGGTGATAGCGCGCCTTGATACCGTCGGCGATTGCGTGCCACGCTCCGAACTCGACCGTTCGGAACAGCTGCAGCGCCATGCGCGCGTCGGCCTGGGTGTAGAGAGGCAGCGCGGGTTGGTGCCGTGAAAAGCCGTGGCGATTGGCAAACTCGGCGTCCTTCTCCTGGAGGTGTCCGCTGTCCGGCAGAAGAAGTTCGCACAAGGCTTCGGTGGCCCGTGTGCTGAGAACGGTTCCATCCCAGCCGAGACGCGCCATGCGCGGCAGAGCGCCGGAATGATCGAGATGCGCATGGGTCAGCAGCACCAGGTCGACGTCGGCGACCTCGGGCGGAATGGGCGCCCAGTTGAGGCGGCGCAGGTCCCTAGGCCCCTGGAACAGGCCGGAATCGATGACGACCTGCGTCTCGCCGTCATCCACCAGGTAACGCGAGCCCGTGACGGTCTCCGATGCGCCGAGGAAGGCGATGCCGAGACCGTCGGCAGGACGCTCCGCAAGGTCGATCTTTGCCTCGCGCTCGAGCACGGTCGCCCCCAAATGGGCGCGGGACCTGTGTTTCTTCTTTCGCTTGTGCATGAATTCTGGCTGCCTCCCGCGATTATCTAGTGCCGTGCAGATTTCCTGGTCCGAGACGCTAGAAACTATACGCAAAGACCGCAGGTAACGCGGAGCCGCCCTGGCTTCGATGAAAAGGCGGACTACGCTGGGCGGGCAGGGCTGAACCGCAGGGAGCACCGCCGCCCGCGCGGTCCGCTGCGGTGTCTACTTATACCGCGCCTTCTGGACCGGGATCTATGCTCGTCGGGCATTGACCAGAAGAGAGCGGTATGAACGATCATGACCATCAGATACGCCGGCGCGGGACGTTCGTCCTGATCGGATTTCTGCTCGTTGCCGGCTTCTTCCTGATCACTGAGCACACCGCGCACTTTTTTGGCCTGCTCCCCTACCTGATTCTTCTCGCTTGTCCGCTCATGCACCTGTTCATGCATAATGGTCATGGCGGTCATCAGCATGCTCATGACCAGGAGACCGGCCGCGCCCCGCTGGCCAATCTCAATGAGCGCGCCGAGGGAGAGCCGCGATGACGCATATCGATTACGGCTACGGCCTGTGGGGGCTCGCGCTGGTCAACGCAGCCGTGTTCATCCTGTTCGCATTCAGCTTCTTCAAGCCGGCAACCAAGCGCGACTGGCGCAGTTTCGGAGCGTTCAGCGCGTTCATCGTCGCCCTCTTCGCCGAGATGTATGGGTTCCCGCTAACGATTTTCGTGCTTTCAGGATGGCTCCAGTCCCACTTCCCCGGCGTCAACTGGTGGAGCCACGACGCCGGCCACCTCCTCGAGATGATGTTTGGCTGGCGCATCAACCCTCATTTCGGGCTGTTCCACATTGCCAGCTTCGTGCTGATCGGCGCCGGCTTCTGGCTGATCGCCGTTGGATGGACGGCGCTTCATGAAAGCCAGCGCCGGCATAAGCTCGCTACCACCGGAATCTATGGCTTGGTTCGCCACCCACAGTATGATGGGTTCGTATTGGTGATGGTCGGCTTCTTGCTGCAGTGGCCGACCATCCTCACGCTGGCGATGTTTCCAGTACTTGTCGTCATGTATTTGCGTCTGGCACGGGCCGAAGAGCGTGAGGCGCTCGCCGAATTTGGCGATGCTTATCGTCGCTACACAAAGACCGTTCCACCGTTTGTGCCCCACCTTGCGCGCCTGTTCGGTGCGACGCGTGACGCAAGCGCGGATCAACAATGAAATTCCTGCCGGCCGCGACCTTTTGATCGGTCGCATCGCCGAGCTGACTGGAACACGCAATCGCCACACCGAGAAAGAGCACTGGCCATGGCAGATCCGTTGAAACCGACCACATCGCCGCTTGCTGCTCGCGCAATCCCGAAGGGGCCTGCGGCCGCCTTTCATGCGGGACTGCGAGCATATATGCTCGCGGTCTACAACTACATGGCCAGCGGTCTATTGTTGACCGGGATCGTCGCCTTGTTCGTTGTCAACAGCACTGGCGTGCGTGCCGTATTTTTCACGGCGAGCGGCGCTCCGACGTTGCTCGGATGGATCGCGGTCTTCGCACCACTCGCCCTCGTCTTTACGCTCAGCTTCGGCATCAACCGGCTATCGCTGCTGCTCGGACTTCTCGCCTGGGCCATGCTGCGCTACAGCCGCGACCTGCCGATCGCGAAATTCTTCGCCTACAGCGCGTGGTTGATGGCGATCCTTACCATCGTCCTCGCCGGCAAGGGCGTGTCGGCGCTACAGGAAGCCGGCATCATAGACATCGCGCCGCTTGGCGGCGGCGTCCGCGTCTCCATGCTCGGTATCTTCCCGACCTTGCAGTCAATGGGCGCGCAGCTCCTGATGCTCATCGCGGTGCTTGGTGGCTTCCTCCTCAACCGGCGCCGTGCCGCTGTGGCGGTCGGCTGATGCAGCCGGGGACAACCACGATGATTTGCCTTGACCCTCTAGTAGCTAGAGGGTGCATAGAGAGTCCATGATGCTTGTTCGAGTAGATGATCATGGTCTGTAACAGCTGCCAGTCCGACGTACCGCCGACGCCGGATCCGCGCTGGCGCCGCATGCTCTGGATCGCGCTCGCGATCAATCTGGCGATGTTTCTGGGCGAGATTGTCGCCGGCATCGCTTCGGGGTCGCGATCGCTACAGGCGGACGCGCTCGATTTCCTCGGCGATTCTGCAAATTATGCCATCAGCCTCGGGGTCGCGGGTCTGGCGCTTGGCTGGCGGTCGCGTGCCGCGCTGCTCAAGGGCGGCACGATCCTCGCCTTCGGCCTTTATGTCCTCGTCACGACGGTGCTTGCGGCGCTGGGCCGCGGCGTGCCGCAGGCCGAGACGATGGGAATCGTCGGCGTGATCGCGCTGATCGCGAATGGCAGCGTTGCGCTCATGCTCTATCGCTACCGCAGTGGCGACGCCAACATGCGCTCAGTCTGGATCTGCTCGCGCAACGACGCAATCGGCAATCTTGCGGTCTTGCTCGCTGCCGCCGGTGTCGTTGGTACGGGCACGGCTTGGCCGGATCTCGCTGTTGCCCTAATCATGGCGGGCCTAGGTATCTGGGGCGGCCTGCAAATCATCAGTCAGGCCCGTTCAGAACTGCGCCCGAAACCGCCAAATGAAGGTTCGGCACAACATTCGCTGGCCTCCACGAGCCTATAGTTGTTAAAGAGCAGATAGATGCATCGACTGACGATCCTTTTCGCCTGTTTGGCCGTGTTCCTGACCCTTGGGGTCGGATCGGTCTCGCACGCGATGGAGCCGATCGTTTGTATTGATGCCAATAGCGCCGCTGAAATCGGCCACACCGAGGGCGATGGCGACCAAGTGCCCGCCGATGGTGACAAGGGCTACCCCCACCATCATGGCAGTTGCCATGGTCATCATGTCGCGGCTCCGCTGGCGGAGGCCGAGTCCTTTGGGCAGGCTTTGGCTGGATCAATCATGCGGCCGAGCCGGGCGATAGTTCTGGCCACCGCAGCGGCCGACCCGGCGCTACGCCCTCCCCAAGCCTGACGACTCCCTAGCTTCCTCCGGCATCGACCGGTGGGTTCTCAAGGTTCGTCAGGAGTTCTTTATCCATGCATCGTGTCATCGCGGCCTTATTGGCCGTAACGTCCTGCGCGGCGATCGCGCAGGCGCAGACGGAGCCGGCTACCGCGGCCGCGCAACCGCTCGGCGTCTATACCTTAGAACAGGCTGTGCTGGCTGCGGGCGGCTCGGCACCTGCTGTTGACGCAGCTGCAGCAGCGATCGAAGCGGCTCAGGCCGAGCGGACGATCGCTGGGCTACGGCCAAATCCCGTCCTGCAGGGCCAGGTCGAGAATGTTGCCGGCTCTGGCCCATACAAGGGTCTGCAAAGTGCCGAGACGACCGTCGGTGTTGCGATCCCGATCGAGCTGGGCGGTAAGCGCGGTGCCCGCGTCGCCGTTGCCAGCGCCCAGCTTTCGCGTGCCGAACTTCAGGCAGCGATCACCGCGAGCGACATTCGTCTGCAAGTGACGCAGCTCTATATAGATACGGTTGCGGCCGAACGCCGGCTCGCAACAGCGCGCGATCAAGCGCGCATTGCCGCCGAAGTGCTGCGCGGCGCGGGTGTGCGGGTTCAGGCGGGACGGGCCTCGCCGCTCGAACAGCAGCGCGCCGATGTCACGAGGATCAACGCCGATGCCAATGTGGAACGGCTGACACGGCTGGCCGAAGCAGCGCGCACGAACCTGGCACGGCGGATTGGACGACCTATCGACGGGATGCTCGATGCCGCGCTTCTCGATCAGCTCCCGGCGCTGACCTTTGGTCCCGTCGAGACGCCGCCGGCGGCAAACACTTTGGCGCTCGCCGCCGCCGACGCCGATCTAGCCGTCGCCGATGCCGGCGTGAGGCTGGCGCGGGCGAACCGGGTGCCGGACCTCAACGTCGGCCCGGCTCTAAGGCGGCTCGAAGCGTCCAACGACACCGCTGCGGTATTTTCGATCTCGATTCCGATCCCGCTGTTCAACAATGGCCGCGCGGCCATCGCGCAGGCGAGCGCGCAGCGAAGCCAAGCGGAAGCCTTACGGCGTGTTACCGCCCTCGATGTCGAGCAGGCGATCACGAACGCGCAGGCGGAGGCCGCAAACGCGGCGACGACCGCCCGCGCTGCAGCCGGACCGGCGCTGGAAGCGGCACAGGAAGCCGCCAGGATCGCCCGGATCGGCTACCGCGAAGGCAAGTTCGGCCAGCTCGACCTGCTGGAGGCCGAACGCACTCTTGCCGAGACGCGCGTCGCCGCGATCGACGCACTCGCCAATTATCAAAATGCACGCGCGCAACTGGAGCGGTTGACCGCCCCCGCGACGGCAACCACGATTTCGGGGGATACCGACCGATGAAGACCATCCTTATGGGCGGCGCGATGCCGCTTGGCCTCGCCTTGCTGCTCTCCGCTTGCGGCGGTAGCTCCGAAGGCGGCGATGCTGCTGCAACCAATGAAGCATCTGCCAATGCCGACGAGGGCGGCGATAAAGAAGCGCATGCCGACGAAGGGGCCGTGACGCTCACGCCCGACCAGATCACGGCCGCCGGGGTCCAGATCGCGCGCCCGATGACAGGCGGAGCCGGTACGATCGAACTGCCCGCAACTATCGAGGGTGATCCGCAAGGGACGCAGGTCGTTTCGGCCGCGATCGGAGGCCGCGTCGTTTCATTGACCCGCAATCTGGGCCAGTCGGTCAGCAGGGGGGAAACCATCGCGGTCATCGAAAGCAGGGAAGCGGCACAGCTCAAGGGAGAGGTGGAAGCGTCGCGCGCCAGGCTTGCACTCGCCAATTCCAACCTCGCACGCGAACAGCGCCTGTTCGCGCAGCGCGTGTCGCCCGAACAGGACCTGATTGCGGCGCGAACGGCTGCGACCGAAGCAAGGATTGCCTATCGCCAGGCCCAAAGTCAGGTCTCGGCCGCTGGCGGCGGCGGCGGCGGCGGCGGCGGCGGCGGGGGCGGGGGCGGGGGGGGCCTCAACCGCCTCGGCATCACAGCTCCGATCGCCGGCCAGATCATCTCGCGTCCGGTCGTGCTGGGCCAGACGGTTACAGCCGACGCGGAACTGTACCGTATCGCCAATCTTGGCCGGGTATCGCTGGCGCTGAACCTCAAGCCCGAAGACGCCGGCAGGGTCAAACCCGGGAACGTGGTGACGGTAACGGCGCCGGGCAGGCAGACCAGCGCGCGCATAACCTTCGTCTCGCCCGCGCTTGATCCCCAGACCCGGCAAGTGCCGGTTATCGCGACGCTCGACAATCGCGGCGCGCAGTGGCGTGTCGGCGAACCCGTCACTGCCGCGGTGCAGCTGAGCGGCAATGCCGGAAGCTCTGCGGTACGCGTGCCGACGACGGCCATTCAGACCGTCGAAGGCAAATCGGTGGTCTTTGTCCGCACGGCCAAGGGGTTCCAGGCGACCCCGGTCACGCTGGGCGACGCTGCCGGCGACACAGTCATCGTCCGCTCTGGTCTCACCGGCCGCGAACAGATCGCCACTACCGGCAGCTTCACGCTCAAGGCCGAACTCGGCAAGGGCGAAGCGGCGCACGAGGATTGATGCCATGATCGCCCGTATCGTCACATGGGCGGTCGAGAAGCGCTGGCTCGTCCTGCTTCTCACCGCCGTCGCCACCGCAATCGGTGCCTATTCACTCTACCGGCTCCCGATCGACGCGGTGCCGGACATCACCAACAACCAGGTCCAGATCAATGTCCGCGCCTCGGCGCTCTCGCCCGAACTGGTCGAGAAGCAGGTTTCGTTTCCGATCGAAACCGCGCTTGCGGGCATTCCCGGCCTTGAAAACACGCGCTCGCTCAGCCGCAATGGGTTCGCGCAGATAACGGCGGTCTTCGACGAGTCCACCGATATCTATTTCGCCCGCCAACAGGTGGGCGAGCGCTTGGCGGGCGTCGCGGAAAACCTGCCCGACGGCGTGAACCCCGAAATGGGACCGATCGCGACCGGACTGGGCGAGGTCTATATGTGGACCGTCCGTCTCGACCATCGGCAGGATGACAGGCACCGTCCCGGTGAGCCTGGTCAGCAGCCCGACGGCAGCTACATCACGCCGGAAGGCGAACGGCTGACGAGCGAGGAAGACAAGGCAACCTATCTGCGCACCGCGCAGGATTGGATCGTCACGCCGCTTTTGAAGAACACGCCGGGTCTTGCCGGCGTCGACTCCATCGGTGGCTATGCCAAGCAGTATCTGGTCGTCCCCGACGTCCAGAAGCTCGCTTCCCTGAACATCACGCTCACCGATCTTGGCACCGCACTCGAGAAGAACAACACCAGCGTGGGCGGCGGCTTCGTCAACCGCAACGGCGAGGGTCTGGCGGTCCGCTCCGACGCTCTGGTGCGCAACGCGGCCGAACTGTCGCGCACCGTCATAGCAACCCGCGAAGGGGTGCCGATCACCCTTGACCAGGTTGCCACCGTTCGCACCGGCCAGGCGATCCGCATGGGCTCGGCCTCGGAGAACGGCACCGAAGTGGTCGTGGGCACCGCGATCATGCGGATTGGCGAGAACAGCCGCAACGTGGCGACGGCGGTCGCTGATCGGCTGAAGGAGATCAACGCCTCGCTGCCGCCTGATGTCGTGGTGCAACCCGTTCTGGACCGGACCGCGCTGGTCAATTCGACGATCAAGACGGTCGCCAAGAACCTCTCCGAAGGCGCGTTGCTCGTCATCGTCGTGCTGTTCCTTCTGCTCGGCAATTTCCGCGCCGCGCTCATTGCGGCGGCGGTGATTCCGGTGACAATGATGCTCACCGGGTTCGGCATGCTGCGTCTGGGTGTCTCGGCAAATCTGATGAGCCTGGGCGCGCTCGACTTTGGTCTCATCGTCGATGGCGCTGTCATCATCGTCGAGAACGCGCTGCGCCGCCTCGCGGAGCAACAGCACCATGAAGGCCGACTGCTCAGCATGAAGGAGCGCCTTGAAGCCGTTGCCACGGCGGCGCGCGAGATGATCCGGCCCTCGGTCTACGGGCAGGCAATCATCATCCTTGTCTATGTCCCGCTGCTCACGCTCACGGGCGTGGAGGGCAAGACGTTCGTGCCAATGGCGCTGACGGTCATCATCGCCCTGCTTTTCGCCTTTGCCTTGTCGCTGACTTTCGTGCCGGCGGCGATTGCCATCTGGCTGTCCAAGCGGGTCGAGGAGAAGGATGGGCGCATCATCTCATGGCTCAAAGCCCGTTACGAACCGGGTCTCGAAAAGGCCATGAAGCGCCCGTCGCTCACGATCGGCGCAAGCGTTGTGAGCCTCGTCGCGGCGGCGCTGGCCTTCACTACGCTGGGGCAAGTCTTCCTGCCCCAGCTCGATGAGGGCGATCTGCTCATCCAGGCGCTGCGTATCCCGGCGACATCGGTCCAACAGAGCCAGGCCATGCAGGTGCCGATCGAGCGTATTGTCGCCAAGCAGCCCGAGGTGCGCTTCGTCTTTTCCAAGACAGGCACGGCCGAGCTGGCATCGGACCCGATGCCGCCCAACGCGACCGATATGTTCGTCATCCTCAAGCCCCGCGATGAATGGCCTGATCCCAAGCTAGCCAAGGAGGAATTGGTCGAGCGACTGGAAGGCCTGCTCGGCAAGATTCCTGGCAACGCCTACGAGATCACGCAGCCGATCCAGATGCGGTTCAACGAGCTGATTGCCGGCGTGCGCGGCGACATCGCGGTCAAGGTGTTTGGCGACGACTTCGTTGCCATGAACCGCACCGCCGAACAGATCGCCGGCGTTCTGCGCAAGACGCAAGGGGCGGCGGACGTGAAGGTCGAGCAGACCACAGGTCTGCCGATGCTCGATATTCGCGTCAATCGCGACGCGATGGCGCGGGTCGGCGTCACCGCGCAGGACGTGCAGGACACGATCACCGCCACCGTCGGCGGCCGCGAGTCCGGCATGATCTTCGAGGGTGATCGCCGGTTCCCGGTGGTCATCCGCTTGTCGGACGCGCAGCGCGCCGATCTGCGCCAGCTCGAACAGGTGCAGGTGCCGATTGCCGGGGGCGGCTATGTGCCGCTGTCCAGCGTCGCCAGTATCGGCGTCGTCGATGGGCCGAACCAGATCAGTCGCGAGAACGGCAAGCGCCGCGTCGTCGTGCAGGCGAACGTGCGTGGACGTGACGTCGGCAGCGTGGTGGCGGACGCACAGGCGGCCGTCGGGCAGAACGTGCGCTTGCCCGCTGGCAGCTATCTTGAATGGGGCGGGCAATTTGAAAATCTTGAGTCCGCCAGCCAGCGGCTTCAGCTCGTGATCCCGGCCTGCTTCATCTTGATCCTGATGCTGCTCTATGGGGCATTGGGATCGGCACGTGATGCCGCGATCGTGTTCACCGGCGTGCCGTTCGCCTTGGTGGGCGGCGTACTGCTTCTGTTTGCCCGGGGCATGGACTTCTCGATCTCTGCAGCGGTCGGGTTCATCGCGCTGTCGGGCATCGCGGTCCTTAACGGCCTCGTCATGGTCAGTTCGGTGCAGGACCTGATCCGGTCCGGCATGGACCGGGCGGAAGCTGCGCGGACGGGGGCGATCCAGCGGCTTCGTCCCGTCGTGATGACGGCCTTGGTCGCCAGCCTCGGTTTCGTGCCGATGGCGTTCGCGAACGGGGCCGGCGCGGAAGTGCAAAAGCCGCTCGCCACCGTCGTCATCGGCGGTCTCATCTCCGCAACCTTGCTGACGCTGTTCGTGCTGCCGACGCTCTACGCGCGTTTCGGGCAGCAAGCGGCGAAGGATGACGAGCGAGACGAGGCAGCGTCGCTGCCGCAGCACACATGATCGGACAGGGGAGGGCAAGGATTCGTCCTCCCCCACCACGCCCAGGAAGGAGGCATGAGGTGTCAGTGATCGAAAATGTGACGAGCCTCAAGGCATCGCCGCTGCGCATCTGGTCGGTTCTTACCGACTTTGCCGGTCATGCGCGGTGGAAGCCCTTCATTCAGCTTTCCGGCACTGCGGTTCAGGGCGGCGAGGCCGCTTACATTTTCCGCATCGGCAAGCTCGACAAGGAAATAACCGCCAAGGCGGACATCATCTGCATCGACAAACCCCGCATGTTTGCCTGGACCGCCGGTGTTCCCAAGCTCCTCCTGTTCGAGGAGACTTACACTCTGGAGATGGAGGCAACGGGGACACGCGTGCGGCATAGCCTGCACTTTACCGGGCTCCTTGGCGTTCCCCTGGCAGCGATGATGCGGGGCACGATCCAGGTCAGTCTCGTCCGCTCGGACGCTGGCCTGGAACGATACCTGCGGCGCTTGGCGGCTCAACCAAGCGCGAAGGGGCGGACCTTGCCGCCTCGGAACGGCTTCAGAAGCAACCGGAGGCCATCATGACATCGCTTCGTTCAAGGACGGTCGGCATCGTCGCGGGCGCAATGGCATTGGTTGCATGTTCGGAGCAGCCGACGACCAAGCCGCCGACGGAACAGGAAATCCACGCGAATGATAGCGCGGACGCAAGCGGCACTTCTGGCCGCCATCCGTATCGGTGCGACGACAAGCGCACGCTTCTCATCGACTTCAAGGATGAGGGATTGACCCTTGAAATTCGGCGGGCTGCGGATGCGGCACCTCTTGTGCTGACCGCCCCCGCGCAGGGCCTCCAGTATGTCGGCGATACGGCCAGCGCTACCTTCTCGGGTAACGAGATCAGGATCGAGGATGCCGAACAGCCAACCATCGTGTGCACGAAGGCCACGAGCCTATGACCACTCCAGACATCATCGTGGAGCGTTGACGATGGCCGCTCTCAAATTCTCACTCATCCCGATGGTCGCGATTCTGTTTGGGGCCATCCTTGCCGGTTGGCGGTCCCCCGGCGAGAAGCTGGTCGCGGCCATGCAGCATCTGGCAGCCGGCGTCGTGTTCGCAGCCGCTGCCACGGAAATCCTGCCGCTGGTGAAGCACGGTGGCTCTCCGAGCGCGACGCTGATCGGCGGCGCACTCGGCGTCGCCGTCATGCTGAGCCTGAAGGCAGCGGAAAGCCGCTTCAAGGGACCCGTCGCCCTTCTCGCGGCGATAGGACTCGACCTTGCCATCGACGGTCTGGTCCTGGGTCTCGCTTTTATCGCCGGCGAGAAGGCGGGCACGCTGCTCGCCGTCGCATTGACGCTTGAGGTGCTGTTCCTTGCACTGACCCTCACCAACGACCTTGCCGGCACTTATCGCAAGGCCAAGGCGATCGGCCTGACCTGCGCGCTGGCGTTGCTGTTGCCCATCGGCGCGCTGTTCGCACAGCCAGTTGCGTTGTTGACGCCGGTATGGATCACCGGGTTCCTGAGTTTCGGGCTCATGGCGCTGCTTTACCTCGTGACCGAGGAACTGCTGGTCGAGGCCCACGAAAAGCCGGACTCGCCGCTGATCAGCGCCATGTTTTTCGTCGGCTTTCTCGCGCTCCTGCTGATCGAGGAGATCATGGCATGAGGTCGTCGGCTCGTAAGGCGCCCGATGAGCGCCGGACGTTATGGGTAGTGCTACTGCTCAACGCAGTGATCGCCATCGGCTTCTTCGCTACCGGCCTGCTCGGCGATTCCAGCGCGCTGATCGCCAATGGTGTCGACAATCTTTCCGATACGGCCGTTTACGCCTTCAGCCTCATCGCATTGAGCCGCGGACAAACGTGGAAAACACGGGCGGCGAGCGCATCGGGCGTGATGCTGCTGATCTTCGCAGGTGGCATTCTCCTCGATGTCGGACGCCGGTATATCCAGGGCAGCGAGCCGATCGGACCCACGATGATGATGATGTCGGCGGTTGCGGCGGTCGTGAACTATGTCTGCCTGCGGATGCTCCAGCGGCTAAAGCAGAAGGACGTGAACCTTCGCGCCGCCACCACCTTCAGTTTCAATGACTTCATCTCCAACGGCGGCATCCTGATCGCCGGGGCATTGGTGTTGTGGCTGGGGGCGAATTGGCCCGATCTACTCGTCGGCGTGGCTACCGCACTGATCGCGGTCAAGGGCGGCATGGAAATCCTGCGCGATGCTCGCGCAGAAGAAAAAATCAGCGCGGAGAAGATGCGATGACCGACAAGCTCGAACTCGATATTCCTGTCCTGCTGCCGCAGGTCCCTGATGCGGCCGATACTTGCGTTGGCCGCCTTGTCTCGACACTTAAAGCAAAGCCCGGCGTCGAGCAGGCGCATGTTCTTCCCGCCGATGGCGAGACCGCCGCAAAGCTATGCATCCATTTCGACAACGCTACGCTGCCGATGTCGCGCGTGCGCGAAATGGTGCGTGCAGCCGGCGCCGAGATTAGCGGACGATATGGCCATGCGACGTGGCAGGTCGAGGGTATAGGCCACGAACGACGCGCCCGCACCGTCAGCGAAACCCTGTGCCGGGTTCCCGGCGTGCTGCAGGCCGACGCCAGCGCCTCGGGCAGTGTCCGTGTCGAATATGACAAGGAGCGCATCGACGAGACCGCTATCCTCGCCGCGCTCGGCAAGCTCAAGGTCAAGCCGGGAAAGCAGGCTGGTTCCGACCATGCCGGACACGGTCACGGCGGACACGCCGAAGGGGCCGAAAAGCATGGACCGGGAGATGGACACGATCACGCGCACGCCAATTTTCTTGGCCCCAATACTGAACTGATCTTTGCGCTGGTGTGCGGCGCATTGCTGGCGATCGGCTTTGCGGTCGAGAAGCTGGTCGCGGGCGCGCCCGAGTGGATGCCGACCGCTTTCTATGTGGGCGCCTATCTTTTTGGCGGCTTCTTCACGCTGCGCGAGGCGATCGACAACCTGAAGCTCAGGAAATTCGAGATCGATACGTTGATGCTCGTCGCAGCCGCAGGCGCCGCAGCGCTGGGTGCTTGGGCGGAAGGCGCGCTCCTGCTGTTCCTGTTCAGCCTGGGCCATGCACTTGAGCATTATGCGATGGGGCGCGCCAAGCGCGCCATAGAAGCGCTGGCCGAACTCGCGCCGGACAAGGCGACGGTGCGCCGCGACGGGCAGACCATGGAGCTTGCCGTCGAGGAGCTGGTAATCGGTGATGTGGTAATTGTGCGCCCCAACGAGCGCCTGCCTGCCGACGGCTTCGTCATCAAGGGTTCGAGCGCGATCAATCAGGCCCCCGTTACCGGCGAGAGCATCCCGGTCGACAAGGAGCCGGTTGCCGATGTCGGGGCCGCCCGTGCGAAGCCCGATGCGGTCGAGGCGACTTCGCGGGTCTTCGCTGGCACGATCAACGGCGGCGCCGCGATCGAGATCGAGGTTACGCGGCGTTCCAACGAGAGCGCGCTTGCCAAGGTCGTGAAGATGGTCAGCGAGGCCGAGACGCAAAAGTCCCCCACCCAGCGCTTTACCGATCGGTTCGAACGCGTCTTCGTGCCGGCTGTGCTGGCCCTCTCGTTCATCCTCCTGTTCGCGTGGGTCGTGATCGACGAGCCATTTCGCGACAGCTTCTATCGGGCGATGGCGGTTCTGGTCGCCGCCAGTCCCTGTGCGCTCGCCATCGCGACCCCCAGCGCGGTGCTTTCAGGCGTTGCGCGCGCGGCACGCGGCGGCGTGCTGGTGAAGGGCGGTGCTCCGCTCGAAAACCTCGGTTCATTGAAGGCGATCGCGTTCGACAAAACGGGCACCCTTACGGAAGGCCGCCCGCGCATCACCGATGTCGTGCCGGTGGACGGCGCGAGCGAGGAAGATCTGTTGACGCTCGCCGTCGCGGTCGAAGCCTTGAGCGATCACCCGCTGGCGCAGGCGATCGTCAAGGATGGACGCGAGCGCTTGGGCGGCCGTGGCCTGCCGAACGCGACCGACCTCAAGAGCCTGACCGGTCGCGGTGTCACTGCGACCGTCGACGGTGAAACCGTGTGGATCGGCAAAGCCGAGATGTTCGGCCTGGAGGGCATCCCCACGCTGAACGCGGCTGCAATGGACGCGATCGCGACCCTGCGCGAAGGCGGGCGCACCACGATGGTCGTGCGCAAGGGCGATCGGGACATCGGCGCGATCGGGCTGATGGACACGCCGCGCGAGGCGGCCAAGGTCGCCCTCAAGCGCCTGCGCGAGATGGGGATCACCCGGATGATTATGATCTCGGGCGATCACCAGAAGGTCGCCGACGCCGTCGCCAAGGATGTCGGTCTCGACGAGGCATGGGGCGATCTGATGCCGGAGGACAAGGTCGCCGCGATCAAGAAGCTCGCCGGCGAGGACAAAGTCGCAATGGTCGGCGATGGCGTCAATGACGCGCCGGCGATGGCATCCGCGACCGTCGGAATCGCGATGGGTGCCGCTGGTTCGGATGTCGCGTTGGAAACGGCCGACGTCGCGCTGATGGCCGACGATCTGGCCCATCTCCCGTTCGCGGTGGGCTTGAGCCGCCACACACGCGGCATCATCCGGCAGAATGTTTTTGTCAGCCTCGGTGTAGTCGCGTTCCTTGTGCCAGCAACGATCCTTGGCCTCGGTATCGGTCCGGCGGTCGCGATGCACGAAGGCTCGACGCTTCTCGTCGTCGTCAATGCGCTGCGTCTGCTCACGTACCGCGATACGGCAACGCAAGCGGCGTGACTGTAAATCGCGAGATCGATCGCTCAGCGGCTCGTCAAACGTGACGGAAATTTCGCTCAGGCCGCACCGAAATCACAAGCGAACTGCCAGCGGCTTCTAAGTTTGATAATAATAGTTATGTTAAATTCTTCCAATTCCGGGGCTATCAGAACACGAGTTCAGCCTGGCGTGGAACCGCTCTTGGCTGTTCTTGTCTGCCGCCAATCAGACCGCGGGCGCACCCTGCCAAAATATAAACGGCTTGGCGCTGCGCACCGCGATTATGGTGATCGACGCAATAGCCTTGATAATGACGCTTGAGCAAGCCAGCGCGCACCAACTCCGACACCGCCCGGCTCACATTCGTCTTGCCCGAAGCCCGTACCTGCTCACGGATGGCGTCTTCGACCATAGCCGTGGCCTGACCCTCATCCATCGGCAACGCGCCGGACATTGCCAGATCGCTGCGTATCCGCTCTTCCAGGGCTACGCGCCGGGGGTCGCGCTGCCCCATTGGCGTCAACGCATCGCAAAGCCAGTCACGCAAGGGAATGAGACCGCCGCCTTTGGCTACCAACGGCCCGGCGCTGCCGTCGGAACGGGAAACTTGGGCAATCAGGTTGAGCACCATGAAGGCATAGCGCGGCCGAGACGAGGACCGCGCAAGCATCTCCAACAAGGACGGCATATCCAGTTGCTGGTGGCTGTCGCCGATGACCGGAGCGTGCAACATAACAGGATTGAATCAAGCACATATGGGGGGTGAAGTGAATCCCATTTGGCCGGTGGCTTCATCATTTTGTCGGCTGTGACACTTTGCCCGAAGGTAAAGTGTCACGCGCGCCCTTTCATCATCGCACCGGGCAGCTCCAGGCTAGGACGACCTGTGCATTTGTTGCGGGGAGCTGCCCGCAGGACGCATCCGGTCTTGTTTTTCAATGGCTTCGCCGAACGGTGACTGGACGAAACCGCTATCGAAATGCGAATCATTCGCACTATGAGCAGTCTTGAAGA
The DNA here is from genome assembly GCA_040387595.1 of Pseudomonadota bacterium. GTDB lineage: Bacteria > Pseudomonadota > Alphaproteobacteria > Sphingomonadales > Sphingomonadaceae > Rhizorhabdus. Next base: position 5,800 of record JAZKDN010000053.1, on the reverse strand, counting down.
TGCTGGCCGCTTGGGCGATATCACCGCATTCGAAGCCGAATGCCGGCAGGCGGCGACGCTCGATCAGATCAAATCCTTGCTCGATGATATTGTTCGCCAGTTCGGGTTCCGCTGGTTCGCATTGGTGCACAATGTCGACTTGAAGCGAACCACTCGGAAAGCCCTGCTGATAACCACCTATCCAGTGCGCTGGATCGAGGAAATTATGGAGTCACGACTCTATCTTGAGGATCCGGTTCACGCCGCTTGCGTCAAAACCGTCTCCGGCCTCACCTGGGATCAAATCGGCGATTATATCGCGCCCAATGCCCGCCAGCTTTCGATCCTTGAACGGGGTCGCGGACATGGACTGGCATCTGGGTTTACTATGCCCATCCGGATGCGCGATGAGCCTGACGCGATGTTTACAGTAGCGCGGCAAGGCGATGAGACGATCTCAAGCCCGGACCTTCTCTCTGCCCGATTGATTGGCACGGTTGCGTTCGACCAGGCTCGAGCCCTTCTCGGTCCCGATGAACTGGCAAACATCCCGATAGCGCTCAGCCCGCGCCAGATCGACTGCATTGATCTGGTGGCACAGGGCAAGAGCGACTGGGAGATCGGACAGATTCTGGGTCTGAGCCGCGACACTGTCCATGAATATGTCGAAGGTGCGCGCCGGCGGTATGGCGTGCGTCGCCGGACCCAGCTTGTGCTTCGCGCTGTCCGAGACGGACATCTGAACATCGACGCGCTCGTCTAGCAGCGTCGCCCCCCACAATAGCGAATAGGCGCTTCAGGTCTCTCCGACTTGAGGCTCAAGGGATGGCTGGCGATCAACGCCGCCCTGCATTCCTGCCGTCTTGCACGACCTTGCACCTCCGCTCCCCCCTTGTGGGGGGATTGCCCGAAATTGCCGCACCGGGTTCAAAAGAGAGGTGATTTTCAACGGAGAGTGGTCGGCGCATTTTTAATGCAGCGGCGCTGAAAAGCGGAGAAATCAGATGCGGCGCCTGCGCCTTGCCCTTGCCGTTCCGATCGTGGCGATGTTCGCCCAGGCGGCTCCTGCGTCCGCCAACGATCTGGGCTGCCAGGTTTTGCTTTGCCTCTCGAACCCGGGCGGTGCGACCCAGTACCCCGCCTGCGTGCCGCCTATGGTGAAGCTCTGGGAGCGTCTGGCATTGGGCGGTTCATTCCCCGGCTGCTCCGGTGGCGGCGTTGCGAAGACCAAGGTCTATGATCGCGATTCCGCTTCGCGGCGCCGGGTGGTGATGACGTTCACCGACGGGCGGCAGCAATCCTATTCGCTTGCGAATATTGAAAGCTTGCCAGTGTCTCCCAGCGAACCCGGGACCACACCACAGTGATCCTCGAGCTCGCAACCGTGGTCGGACTGGCGCAGCAATGCGCACCATCGGTTGCGGTCGAAACGCTTGTGTCGGTCGTCCACACCGAGAGTCATTTCAACCCCTACGCCATCGGCGTAAATGCGAAGGGCGTTGCCGCACCCAATCCCGGCGATCGGGTGTCGGCCGCCGCAGTTGGTCGATCGCTGATCGCCCGCGGCTACAACATCGATCTTGGTCTGGGGCAAATCAACAGCGCAAATCTTAGGTGGCTTGGCTTGTCGGTCGAGGACGCCTTCGATCCCTGCCACAATCTCGCCGCAGCCGCACGCGTGCTGGCTTCCAACTATCTGAGCGTCGCGCGCTCCAGCCCTTCTACAGAGGCGGCCATCGCGACCGCCATGTCGATGTACAACACGGGCAGTCGTTCCCGCGGGTTTGGAAATGGCTACGTCGGCCGCGTCTATGCGTCGTCGAGTGTTGTCGTGCCAGCGATCAGGCGTCGAGCGATGCCAGAACCCGCCGCTTTGCCCGCGCTAGTGACGCCGGAACCCACAGTTACGCTGCCTTCGGCGGGTGTTCGCTCGCCGCGCTTCCAAGAGGCATGGGACACCACTGCGAGGGCGCAGACGGCATCATTGATGGTCTTTGGGGGAGCATCCAACAGTTCACCGAAAGGACAAGCCGAATGACTGCCTTAGCGACCAATTCCAAGATATGGTTGACGCCGCGCCGGCGCGCTTTTGCGCAGTATCTGGCACTCTTTGTCGCGGTCATTGCGGTGTCGCTCCTGCTCACCGATCCGGCCCATGCTCAAGCGGCCGACGGCGTCACCTCGATGGCCGAGAACATCAAGACTTGGCTGACCGGCACTTTTGCGAAAACGATCGCAGTGATCGCCGTCGTCATCGTGGGTTTCATGTTCTTCACCGGGCGGGCGAGCCTGGGGCTCCTGGTCACCGTCATCGTCGGCATCTTCATCGTGTTCAGCGCGCAGTGGATCGTCGATACCATCACTGGCGGCGCGTGAGTGCGCTGGGATGGACGACGAAAAGCTTAAGGAAGAAACGCTCTTCCTGGCCGTGACCCGGCCGACAATGTGGTTGGGCGTTCCGATCGAAGCGTCGCTGCCGATCGCGCTGGCGGCTTGCCTGACGCTCATCGTCACCGGCAACCCGCTTTACGCTTTTGCGCTAGCCGGGGCCTTTCTGGCCATAGCCCGGCTGATCGTGCGGCACGACGCAAACGCCTTCCGCCTCTTGTGGCTCTGGACAACGACAAAGGCACGCTGCCGCAACAGGGGATGGTGGGGCGGTAGCTCCTACTCGCCCCTGCCGATCGATGGAGCGAAACGCCGCGGCTTTGCGCATGGCTAGCCGGGCCAGCTCGTTGGGCGGCGCTGCCGCCCGGACGCCGTGGCGGATCCTCAAGAACGAGGCCGACCCCGCGCGCTATCTCCCCTATGCGCGCCATATCGACGACAACATCATTGCGCTCGACGGGCGCGACCTCATGATGATGTTCAAGCTCGACGGCCTTGCATTCGAGACCGCCGACCCAATCCATCTCAACGACTGGCACGAAAAGCTCAACGGCACGTTGCGCAATATCGCCGACGACCGTCTGGCGATCTGGACGCATATCGTCCGCCGGCCGATCACGGACTATCCCGAAGGCGAGTTTCGCTCGGCCTTTGCGGCCGATCTCGATGCAAAATACCGCGCGCGGGTGACCGCCAAGCGGATGTTCGTGAACGAGCTCTACCTGACGCTCATCATGCGCCCGTCCGTTGGATCGGCTGATCGTACCGGCGTGCTCCTTCGACGTCTGGCATCGGCGCGCAAGGAGGGGGCCGAAGTCGACGAGGACGAGCTTGCGCGCTTCGAGGATAAGGCGCGCGACATCGAGAAGCTCCTCGCACGCTGCCGGCCCCGACGCCTGCACCTGTACGAGCACAATGGCCTGATGTTTTCGCAGCCGCTCGAGGTGCTCGAACTGGTGATGATGGGCCGCGCCGGCAGGGTGCCGCTGGTCCGCGGCCACCTCGGTTCCGCCATTTATGGGGAACGGGTGATCTTCGGCCGCGAGACAGTCGAGGTGCGGGCGCATGACACGAGCCGGTTCGTCGGCCTGTTCGGCATCCGCGAATATCCGGCGATGACGCGACCGGGCCAGATGAACGCGCTTCTCAGCCAAGATTTCGCATTCGTCGTAACGCAGTCCTTCGCGTTCATGGGCAAAGCGCGGGCCTCGGAGCGCTTGCGCCGTCGCCAGAACCAGATGGCCTCGACCGAGGATGCCGCTGCAAGCCAGGCGCTTGAGCTGGCCGACGCGGCCGACGATCTGCAGAGCAATCGGTTCGTCCTGGGCGAACATCATTTCTCGCTCGCGGTTTTCGGTGAAAATCAAAAGCGCCTGGCCGAAAATCTCTCGACCGCACGCGCCGCCCTTGCCGACGCGGGTCTGGTAGCCGCTCGGGAGGGTCCGGCGCTGGAGGCCGCCTTCTGGTCGCAGCTTCCCGGAAACTTCGCGTGGCGTGCGCGGCCAGCGGCGATCACGTCACGCAATTTTGCCGCGCTCTCGCCGTTCCACACTTTCCCTGCCGGCAAGCCCGATGGCAATCACTGGGGCGCCGCGATCGCGTTGATGAAGACCGCAGCCCAGTCTCCCTTCTATTTCAACTTCCATGTGAACGATCTTGGCCACACGCTGATCATCGGCCCGTCGGGCGGCGGCAAGACCGTCGTCCAGAATTTCCTGATGGCGCAGCTCGAGAAAACCGGCGCGCAGCAGATCTTCATCGACAAGGACCGAGGGGCCGAGATCTATGTGCGGTCATCCGGTGGCACGTATCTGGCGCTGCGCAACGGCGTGCCGACCGGGTTTGCGCCGCTCCGCGCGCTTGAGCAGACTCCAGGCAACATCGTCTTCCTCGGCAGGTTGATCCGGCATCTGGTGACCCCCTCAGGCATCCAGCTCGGCGTCACGCAGGAGCGGATGATCGACGAGGGTATCCTCTCGATCGGACGCCTTCCCCCGGAGGAGCGGTCCATTCTGGCGCTTCGTCAATTGCTCGGACAGCGCGATCCGGAAGGGATCGGCGCGCGGCTTGAGAAATGGTCGCGCGGCGGCGCACTTGGCTGGGTGTTCGACAATGACCGGGACGAGTTGACCCTCGAGGCCCGGTTCATCGGTTTCGACATGACGGATTTCCTCGACAATCCCGAGATCCGCACGCCGCTGATGATGTATATGTTCCACCGGATCGATGCCCTGCTCGATGGCCGTCGCCTCGTAATCGACATCGACGAGTTCTGGAAGGCGCTGGGCGATGATGCCTTCCGCGCCTTCGCGCAGGACGGCCTGAAGACCTACCGGAAGCAGAATGCCTTTCTGGTGTTCGGGACGCAAAGCCCGGCTGACGCTCTGCGATCGGACATCTCGCACAGCATCATGGAGCAGGTCGCCACTAAGATCCTCTTGCCCAACCCCCACGGCCGAGAGGTTGATTATATCGATGGACTCGGCCTCACCCGCGCCGAGTTCAAGCTCATCAGAAACGATCTAATCCCCGAAAGCCGGCGGTTTCTGGTCAAGCAGGGTCACGATTCCATCGTGGTGGAACTCGATCTCGGCGGTCTGTCCGACGAGCTGGCCGTCCTCTCGGGCACCACCGAAACCGTCGGAATCCTCGATCAGGTTCGCCGCGAACATGGCGACAATCCCAGCCACTGGCTGCCCGTCTTTCACGAGCGCCGCCGCGCCACCACAGACAGGAAAGGATAAGGTCATGAAAGCAATACGAGCGCTCGCGATTGTCGGCGGATTGGCGATCTCCGTGCCGGCCTTCGCGCAGGGCATCCCGGTCTATGATTCCAGCACGTTTCTGCAGACCCTCTCGACGGTGAAGAACACCCTATCGATGATCGAACAGGGGAAGCAGCAAATTTCCCAAGCCACCGACATGTTCAACAGCGTCAACAAGCTGACGAACGTCAATCAGATTGCCTCTTCCCTGAACACCGACGCCGTTCGCCACCTCTTGCCGAGCGAGGCACGGGACATTCAGCGCCTCATGTCCTCTAACACGACGGGGCTCGGCAGCCTTGGCACGGCCGCAGACCGGATCCGCAGCAGTAACCGTGTCGAGCTTCCCGAGCTTCGCCCGGACGCCACCGCTTTCGAGCGCTCGAACCGCGATGCCATTTCTCGCAATGGCGACATGGCGGCGCGCGACGCGGCCATTGCCGAGGCAGCATATGGCGTCACCGCCCAGAGAACGACGGGTCTCGAGGAACTGCGTTCGTCGCTGGACACCGCGTCGGACGCAAAGGACGTGATGGATATCCAAGCCCGTGTCGGGGTGGAAAATGCCCATATCCAGAACGACGCGGTGCAACTCCAGGCTCTTACAATGAGGCAGCAGGCGGAGCAGCGCATTCGATCGCAGCAGGAGAGCGAGCAAATCTTAGCAA
>JAZKDN010000052.1:0-34324 GCA_040387595.1 Pseudomonadota bacterium | reverse complement strand
CGCTTCATGAAATCGAGCACCGACAGGCCCGAGGCGAAACGCGCCCGGCGCCCGGTCGGCAATACATGGTTGGGCCCCGCGACATAATCGCCGACCGCTTCGGGCGCGTAGCGGCCGAGGAAGACCGATCCGGCGTGGCGCACCCGATCGAACAGCGCCTGCGGATCGGCGACGGCCAGCTCGAGATGTTCGGGCGCGAGCCGGTCGCTCAGCGCAGGGACCTCGTCGAGGCTGGCGACGGTGATGATCGCGCCATTGGCGTCCCAGCTCGCCCGTGCGGTCGCGCCGGTCTTGAGCTGGCCCAGCTGTACCTCGACCGCGGCGGCGACGGCATCGGCGAAGGCCGCGTCGTCGGTGAACAGGATCGACTGGCTCGTCGGGTCATGCTCGGCCTGGCTGAGCAGGTCCGCGGCGATCCACGCCGGGTCGTTGTCGCCATCGGCGACCACGACGATCTCGGACGGGCCGGCGACCATGTCGATTCCGACCACGCCGTAGAGCTGCCGCTTGGCCTCGGCGACCCAGGCGTTGCCGGGCCCGACGATGACGTCGACCGGGCGAATCCGGTCGGTGCCGTAAGCGAGCGCGGCGATCGCCTGCGCGCCGCCGATCCGCCAGACTTCATCGACCCCGGCCAGCGCGGCGGCCGCCAGCACCAGTGGGTTGATCACGCCGTCGGGGGTCGGCGTCACCATCACGAGGCGATCGACGCCGGCCACTTTGGCGGGAATCGCGTTCATCAGCACCGAGGAGGGATAGGCCGCACGGCCGCCGGGCACATAGAGTCCCGCCGCCTCGACCGCGCCCCAGCGCGCGCCCATCCGGACGCCGGCATCGTCGGTGCGCATGCTGTCGGCCGGGCGCTGTTCGGCATGATATATCCGGATGCGCTCGGCGGCGAGATCGAGCGCGGCGCGCAGGTCGGGATCGAGGCCCGCCAGCGCGGCGTCGCATTCGGCGCGCCCGATCCGCCAGCCCGACGCGTCGAGATCATGGCGGTCGAATCGGCGGGTATAGTCGGCGAGCGCCGCGTCACCGGTCGCGCGCACCGCCGCGACGATCGCGCTCACATCGCGCGACACATCCGCGTCGGCTTCGCGCCGGCCATCGACCAGCGCGGTGAAGGCGGCCGGGAAGCCGGGATCGCCGCTATCAAGCCGAAGCGGCATTCCTGCCTCCGACAGCCCGGCGGAAACCCTCGATCAGCGGCACGATCTCGGCCGCGCGGGTCTTGAAGGCGGCGCGGTTGACGATCAGCCGCGACGAGATGTCGGCGATCTTCTCGACCTCGGCCAGGCCGTTGGCCTTGAGCGTGCTGCCGGTCGAGACGAGATCGACGATCCGGCTCGATAGGCCCAGCACCGGTGCGATCTCCATCGCGCCGTTGAGCTTGACGCATTCGGCCTGGACGCCGCGCGCCTCGAAATGGCGGCGGGTGATGTTGGGATATTTGGTCGCGACGCGGACATGGCTCCACTCGCGCGGATCGTCGCGCTCGGCCATCGCCACCGGCTCGGCGACCGAGATGCGGCAATGGCCGATGTTCAGGTCGACCGGCGCGTAAAGCTCCGAATAATCGAACTCCATCAGCACGTCGGAGCCGACGATCCCCAACTGCGCCGCGCCATGTGCGACGAAGGTGGCGACGTCGAAGGCGCGGACCCGGATGAGGCCGACGTCGGGCCGGTTGGTGGCGAAGCGCAGCAGGCGGCTGTCCTCGTCGCCGAACGCCGGCTCGGGCACGATGCCCTGCGCGGCGAACAGCGGCAGCACTTCCTTCAGGATGCGCCCCTTCGGCACGGCGATGATGATCTGCTCGGTCATTGCGCGCGGGCCATAGAACAGCGCCGCCCGGCTGACAACGGATGCCGGGCCATATGGTCCTCGTCGCCCCGGCGGAGGCCGGGGCCGTTGGAGATTGCGCGGCCAGCTTTTCTCGAAAACCCGTGGCGGCCCCGGCCTCCGCCGGGGCGACGCAAGGTCACAGCAGGTCGCGAATCGCCAGCACGCCGAGAATCGCGAAGATGATCGCCGCCCCGATCCGCATCGCCTTCATCGGCACGATCCGGGTGATCCGCTCGCCCAGGAAGACGGCGGGGACATTGGCGATCATCATGCCGAGGGTGGTGCCGATCGCGACCAGCTCGATCGCATGGTAGCGCGCGCCCAGCGCGACGGTGGCGATCTGGGTCTTGTCGCCCATCTCGGCCATGAAGAAGGCGATCGTCGTGGTCAGGAAGACGCCGTAGCGCGCGGGCTTGTCGGCCGCGTCGTCCTCGTCGAGCTTGTCGGGGACCAGGATCCACGCCGCCATGGCGAGGAAGCCGAGTGCGACCGCGAGTCGGAACCAGGTACCGTCGAGCAGCCCAGAGATCGCCGATCCGGCCCAGGCGGCCAGCGCATGGTTGACGATGGTGGCGGCGAAGATCCCGCCGATGATCGGCCAGGGCGCCCGGAAGCGCGCGGCGAGGATGATCGCGAGCAGCATCGTCTTGTCGCCGATTTCGGCGAAGGCGACGAGCAGGGTAGAGGCAAGAATGATGTCCATGCGATATTCCGGGCCGGGCAGGCAGTTGACGGACGACACCGGCACCCCCCGCCCGGCTGGACGAGAGTGCGGTGTCATCGGTCTTGCCAAGATCCTTCGGACCCTGATCGCGCCATGGGGTCTCCCCCAAGTATGTTGACGCGGTTTCCGCCCCGAGGGACGGCCGGCTACTCCCCGGATGACGAGGCTGGGGTAGAGGGAGCGACGAGGAAGGTCAAATTTTGCCCACGTCTCGCCTCTCCCGCCTTCGCGGGAGAGGAAGAAGGCAGAACGCAGAAGGTAGAATCAAGCGTTGCGCGCGGTCTCGAACAGGAACCAGGCGCGCTCTTCGGCCTGGTCGGTCCACTCGTCGAGGATGCCGCTGGTGGCGTTGTCCTTGGCGTCGTCGACGATGTCCTTCGCTTCGCGCAGCTTGGCGACGAGGGCCAGATTGTCGTCGCGCAGTTCCTTCAGCATGTCGGGCGCGCTGACGAAATCGGCGTCATTGTCCTTGATCGACTGACGACGCGAGATGTCGCCGACCGAGCGCAGCGTGACGTTGCCGGTCTTGCGGACCCGCTCGGCGATCACGTCGGTGGTCGCGAGAATCTGCGCGGCCTGATCGTCCAGCATCAGGTGATAGTCGCGGAAATGCGGACCCGAGACGTGCCAGTGGAAATTCTTGGTCTTGAAGTAGAGCGCGAAGCTGTCCGCCAGGATGCCGTTCAGCGCATCGGCGACGCTCATCGCGCTGTTGCTCTGCAGATCGGTGGGGGTCGCGAGTGCGGGCTTTGGTTTCTTGGCCATGTGTCAGCTATTCCTTCTTCGATTCGGCTCTCTAACGAGTAGATTGGCAAAAGGTGGCGTGTTCGTCGCATGAAAATCGTCGGTTGCTGACATCGACCGATTCGATCACCGGATCGATACGGGTTTTCCACAGCATCCTTGACTCCGGCACCCAACCCCCCTTATGGGCCCCATCCGAACAGCGGCGCGCGACGCCGCTATATTTTTTTACAGAAGCAAGGGTTTCGGGTCATGGCAAAGCCGACCACCGTCAAGATCAAGCTCGTCAGCAGCGCTGACACCGGTTTCTTCTACGTCACGAAGAAGAACCCGCGCACCCAGACCGAGAAGCTCAGCTTCCGCAAGTACGACCCGGTCGTGCGCAAGCATGTCGACTTCAAGGAAGCCAAGATCAAGTAAGCGCCGCGTGGGCTTCGGCCCGCGGCCTTATGATCGGCTTGCAAAGACACCCGCCTCCAGGCGGGTGTTTTCGTTTGAGATTTGATTGCCCTCAGGCGCCGGGCGCGAGGCATCCGCCTCGCTTGGCTTCCTCGCATAAGCTCGGGCGGCCGTTCGGCCTTGCGGGACATGAATGTCCCGACGCACCCTTGTGATGGTGCAGCAGCCCACCCACCGTCGTCATTCCCGCGAAGGCGGGAATCCACTTGGCCGCCGGGTCGACTCTCTCTTGATTCGGACTATGTTCGCCGGTGGATTCCCGCCTGCGCGGGAATGACGAAGGTGGGGATAGGCCGGCATGGCCTGCTCCAAGCCTAACCCGCCCTTGCGAACCCGCCGCCGAGCGGCCCGGCGAGGCTCTCGACCGCGACGACGAAGCGCGACACCGATATCGGCTTCGAGACATAGGCATCGGCTCCGGCCTCGCGCACCCGGCCCTCGTCGCCCTTTCCGGCATAGGCGGTCACCGCCATCACCGGGATCGCGGCGAGCAGCGGGTCCGCCTTCATCATGCGAATCAGTTCGACGCCGCTGATATGCGGAAGCTGGATGTCCATGATCACGAGCTGGGGCAGGAACAGGCGAATCGCGTCGAGCGCCTCGCGCGCGTCGCGCACGGTTCTGACCTCGGCGCCATGCGCTTCGAGCAGGTCTCGGAAGAGCCGAAGGTTCAGCTCATTATCCTCGACAATCAGGACTTTTTTCGCCACGGCAACAACACCTAACCGAGCTTTGAGCCTAAGTCATGCCCTCCGAGGATACTATCCCCGCAAATTCGCGGGGCGCCCATGACGATGCCCCCCTGGTCACCGGGCTGAACGCCCTTGTCTGGACGCTGGAAACCCCGGCGCGAGCGCAGCGCCTGCTCGACCTGACCGGGCTGACCCCGGAGATCCTGCGCGCCGGCGCCACCGATCCGGCGATTCTCGGCGCGCTGCTCGATTTCCTCGCGAGTCACGAGCCCGACCTCATCGCCTGCGCCGAGGCGATCGGCGTCACCCCCACCGACCTCATCCGCGCTCGGGAGGCGCTTCAGTGACCATGAAGGCAAAAACCGGCCGGCCGTTGCTGATCACCGACTGCGACGAAGTGCTGTTCCACATGGTCACCCCGTTCGGTGAATGGCTGGACGAGGCGCATGCGATCGACTTCGCGCTGGAGCGGCCCGACTTCGCCTCGGCGCTGACCCGCCGCATCGACAGCAGCACCGTCGAGGAAGAGCATATCGGCCCGCTGCTCGATGCCTTCTTCACCACCGAGATGCACCGCCAGACGCTGGTCCCGCACGCCGAGCGCGCGCTGGCGACGATCGCCGAGCTGGCCGACATCGTCGTGCTCACCAACCTGACCGACCAGTTTCACGCCGGGCGGGTCGCGCAGCTCGAAGCGGTCGGCATCCGCCATAGGGTCCAGTGCAACCAGGGCGGCAAGGGCCGGCCGGTCGCCGATCTCGTCGCCGAATATCAGCCGTCGGCGACGGTGTTCGTCGACGATCTGGAGCATCACCATATGTCGGTCGCGCGCCACGCCCCCGACGTGTGGCGCCTCCACATGGTCGCCGAGCCGAAGGTCGCCCGCCACCGCGAGGCCGCGCCGCACGCCCATGCCCGCATCGACGACTGGGCCGAGGCGCTGCCCTGGATCATTTCGCGCTTCGCCTGACGGGGCGTCCTTCGGGATGCCGGGTCGGTGGACCAGCTTCCTCTTCGTTAACAGTGCGCTTGACGCTCGACAGGGACTGCAGGACATAAACGCCATGACTATCGACGCGCGTATCGCCGAACTCGGCATCACTCTCCCCGCCCCCGCCGCCCCTGTCGCCGCCTATGTGCCGGCGGTCGAGGTGAATGGCCTGCTCCATGTCTCGGGACAGCTGCCATTTCGCGAGGATGGCAGCCTGATCACCGGCCGGCTCGGCCAGGACGTGACGCTGGAAGACGGCGCCGCGGCGGCGAAGCGCTGCGGCATCATGCTGATCGCACAGATCAAGGCCGCGCTGGGCGGCGATCTCTCGCGGGTCGAGCGCATCGTCAAGCTGGGCGCCTTCATTTCCTCGACGGCGGATTTCACCGACCAGCCCAAGGTCGCCAACGGCGCTTCGGAACTGATGCAGGCGGTGTTCGGCGACGCGGGCCGCCACGCCCGCAGCGCGGTCGGCGTGCCGGTGCTGCCGCTCGGCGCCGCCGTGGAGGTCGATGCCATTGTCGCTGTTCGGCCTCTTTGATCGCTGGAAATTTCCGGTTCCCGACGCCCGGCGCGTCGGGTTCCTGACCCGGACGCCCTTCGCCAACCGGGGGCTGCACGGCCTGCGTCATCCCGAGAACAGCCGCGCCGCGGTCGAGGCCGCCGTGGCGATGGGATATGGCGTCAAGGTCGATGTCCAGTTCAGCCTCGACGGGCTCGCCTATGTCATCGCCGATCCGACGATCGAACGGATGACCGGCGAACCGGGCCAGGTTCGCCACCTGTCGGGCGCGCATCTCGCCCAGGCTCGCCTGCGCGGCAGTGACGAGAGCATTCCGCTGCTCAAGGAAATATTGGGCATCGTCGCCGGCCGCACCCCGGTGCTGGTCGAGCTCAAGACGATCGAGGGCCATGTCTCGCAGCTGTGCGTCGCCGTCCGTCATGCGATCGAAGGCTATCGCGGCGAGGCGGCGGTGATGTCGCTGCACCCGGAAGTCCCGCGCTGGTTCTCCTCGCACGGCAGCCGCATCACCCGCGGGCTGATGCTGTCTGACAACAGTCTCTACGCCAAGGACAGTGGGTCCGAACAGATGAAGGCGATGTGGCGCGCCAAGCCCGAATTTCTGGCGATCGACATCGACGACCTGCCCAACCGCTTCGCCCAGCGCCAGCGCCGGCGCGGCATCCCGGTGCTTGCCTGGACGGTGGCCTCGGCCGAGCAGCAGGCGACCGCGGCCGACGCTGCCGACCAGATCATCTTCGAGGCCCCCGGATGGTGACCGCCCGCACGGGGGAGGGGGTTGCCAGTTTCGATCGCGCCGAATGGGACGCTTGCGCCGGCAGCGACAATCCATTCGTCTCGCATGACTTTCTGTCGGCGCTCGAGCAATCGGGCAGCGCGATCCCGCGCACCGGCTGGCAGCCGATCCCGATCGCGATCGACGGCGCGGACGGGCGTCCCGCCGCGATCCTGCCGGCCTATGCCAAGAGCCACAGCCAGGGCGAATATGTGTTCGATCATGCCTGGGCCGATGCCTGGCAGCGCGCCGGCGGGGATTATTATCCCAAGCTGCAGATCGCGGTGCCGTTCAGCCCGGTGCCGGGCCCCCGAATGCTGCTGCGCGACGCGTCGCTCGCCCCCGCGCTGATCGCGGCGGCCGAGGCGCTGGTCGAGCAGCACGGCCTGTCCTCCGCCCACGCCACCTTCGTCGCCCCCGACCAGATCCCGATGTTCGAGGCGGCGGGCTGGCTGATCCGCACCGATCGCCAGTTCCACTGGGCGAATCGCGGCTATGGCTGTTTCGACGACTTCCTCGGTGCGCTCGCGTCGCGCAAGCGCAAGGCGATCCGCAAGGAGCGCGCCGCCGCGGTCGAGGGGCTGGAGATCGTCCACCTGACCGGCGATGCGATCACCGAAGACCATTGGGACGCCTTCTGGCATTTCTACCAGGACACCGGTGCGCGCAAATGGGGGCGGCCCTATCTGACGCGCGCCTTCTTCTCGCTGCTGGGCGAGCGGATGGCGGACAAGGTGCTGCTGATGCTGGCGCTGCGCGACGGCCGGCCGATCGCCGGCGCGCTCAACATGATCGGCGGCGATACGCTCTACGGCCGCTATTGGGGCTGCACCGAGGAGGTGCCCTTCCTCCATTTCGAGCTCTGCTATTATCAGGCGATCGACGCCGCGATCGAACGCGGCCTGGCCCGCGTCGAGGCCGGCGCGCAGGGCGAACACAAGCTGGCGCGCGGCTATGAGCCGGTTGCGACCTGGTCGGCGCATTATATCCCGCATGAGGGCTTCCGCCGGGCGGTCGCCGACTATCTGGAGCATGAGCGCCAGGCGGTCGAGGCGAACATCGAGGGACTGGGCGACTATACGCCGTTCAAGAAGGAATGAAAAAGCCCTCTCCCTGCAGGGGAGAGGGGGGACCGCCGCGAAGCGGTGGTGGGTGAGGGCACGCGGTGGGCAAAGGGGTGCGCCGGATCATGGCGCCGTGCCCTCACCCTCCCATTGCTGGCGCAATGGGCCCCTCCCTCTCCCCTGAAGGGAGAGGGGCTTCAAGCCGCCAGACGATTCCCGAAGCCGAGCATCGCGCGCGCCTGGCGCTGGGCCTCGAGAACTTCGCGCGCGGTCATTTCCTCGGCGATCTCGGTGCGGCATTCGGCGGCGCGCAGGTTCCCGCCGACCGCGGCGATATTGAACCATTTGTGCGCGGCGATCAGATCGAGCGGGCAGCCGTCGGCGCCTGCCGAGTAGGAGACGCCGAGCTGGAAGCAGGCGTCGATGTCCCCCGCTTTCGCGTCCCGCAGGCGCGCTTCGGTCAGGAATTGATGCGTCTTGAGACTGTGACCCATGGCCCGCTCCACTGTTTCCCCGGGGAGCGGTGGCAAGCTGTGTCGCGCCGTGCCGTTCCCCGATGAGGTTAACGGCACGGTGGGGATAACCTTAAACTAGACGCCCAGCCCATATCGTCATGCTAGCGCAGGCTGGCATCTCGGGAGAGTGGGTGGCCGCTTCTCTCCCGAGACCCCAGCCTTCGCTGGGGTGACGGACCAGTCGGACAAAGGACTCAGGCGGTCGGTTCGACCGCCAGATTGTCGATCAGTCGGGTGCGGCCGAGCTTTGCGGCCGCGATCAGCCGGGCCGGGCCGTCGAGCCGTTCGAGCGGCTCGAGCGTCGCGGCATCGACCAGCGCGACATAGTCGATCGGATCGAAGCCGGCGTCGGCGAGGCGGGCGGTCGCCGCCGCGAGCGCCGCCGCGACGTCACCCCCGCGACCGATCGCCGCCGCCGCCTCGCCAAGCGCGCGGGGAAGGGTGCGCGCCGTCACCCGCTCGTCGGGGCTGAGATAGGCATTGCGCGACGACAGGGCGACGCCGTCGTCCTCGCGCTGGGTGGGAACGCCGACGATCTCGATATCGATGTCGAGATCGGCGACGAAGCGGCGGATCACCGCTAGCTGCTGGAAATCCTTCTCGCCGAAAAAGGCGATGTCGGGCTTCACCTGCTGGAACAGCTTGGTGACGACGGTGGCGACGCCGGCGAAATGGCCGGGCCGGGCGGCGCCGTCCCAGCGCTCGCTGACCCCGCCGACCGCGATGCTGGTCGCAAAGCCATCGGGATACATCGTCGCGACGTCGGGCGCCCAGACCAGCGCGACGCCGGCGGCGTCGAGCAGCGCGACATCGGCGGCCTCGCGGCGCGGATAGGCGTCGAGATCCTCGGTCGGGGCGAACTGGGTCGGGTTGACGAAGATCGACGTGACGACCTGGCATCCGCGGCTGCGCGCGGCGTCGACCAGGGCGATATGACCCGCGTGCAGAGCTCCCATCGTCGGGACGAGGGCGACCGACGCGCCACTTATCCTCAACTTTGCGACCTCCTCGCGGAGATCCTCTATATTCCGAACGATTTGCACCAACTATAAACCCCGTTTAACGAGACGCTCCTTGGACAAGCCCGCCTGCGGGATCAAGCGCGGTGCGGTGAAGGGAATATAGTTTGCCGAACGCTCATTTGATCACCTTCGCCAATGAAAAAGGCGGATCCGGAAAATCGACGACCTCGGTCCATGTCGCGGTCGCACTGGCCTGCGCCGGCCGCCGGGTCGCGGCGATCGATCTCGACACGCGGCAGCGGACGCTGGCGCGCTATCTGGAAAACCGGCTGGCGACCGCGAAGCGGACCGGCATGGCGCTGCCGACGCCCAGCTTCGAGACCTTCGACGCGGGCAAGGGGCACCGGCTCGACGACCTGATCGATGCGTTCGCGGCCGATCACGACGTCGTCGTCATCGATACGCCGGGCCGCGACGACGAACATGCCCGTGCTGCGATCGTCCGCGCCGACACGCTCGTCACCCCGATCAACGACAGCTTCGTCGATCTCGACCTGATCGGCCAGGTCGATCCCGAGACGTTCAAGATCCAGCGCCCCAGCTTCTACGCCGAACTGGTGTGGGAAGCGCGCAAGGCGCGGGGCCGGATCGACGGCGGCACGGTCGACTGGGTGCTGCTGCGCAACCGCCTCCAGCATCTCGAGGCGCGCAACATGCGCCGGGTCGCCGAGGCGATGCAGGACCTGGCCAAGCGGGTCGGCTTTCGCGTCATCCCGGGCCTGTCCGAGCGCGTCATCTACCGCGAACTGTTTCCCAAGGGCCTGACCCTGCTCGACATGAAGGCGATCGGCAGCGACGCCGGCATCGGCCATGTCGCCGCGCGGCAGGAACTGCGCGAGATGGTGTCGGGCCTGGCCCTGTCACAATGGCCGCAGCATCAGCCGACAAGCCAGGCGTCCAGCCAGGCCCCCAGCCCGACGCCCACGCCGGCGGTTGCCGGGTGATCCTGTTCCTGCTGGCGGCGGCGGCTGCCGCCTGGTGGTTCTGGGGACGTGGCCTCAGCCGCCAGCAGCTCATGGCGGCGGGGTCGGCGATCGCCGGCCTGCTTCTGTTCACCAAGGGCGCGTGGATGGTCGCGCTGCCGATGTTCCTGCCGGCGATCTGGCTGTTCATGCAGCCCGCTTCGGCGCCCGCCGCGCCGTCGGCGTCGCCGCCGCCGCAGATGGACATGGACGAGGCCCGCCGCGTCCTTGGCGTCGCCCCGGGCGCCGATGTCGACGCTATCCGCGCCGCCCACCGCCGCCTCGTCGCGAAGGTGCATCCCGACCAGGGCGGCTCGGCCGAGCTTGCCGGACGGGTCAATGCGGCGCGCGATATCTTGCTGGCGGAACTTCAGACCCGCTAATCTTGTTCTGCGCTCGCCGTCCGGCGCCCGCGCTATCCCATCTCCAAGGAGGTTGCCCCTTGACCCATCGTTTCGACCCGACCTCGCTGCGCGAATATGACATCCGCGGAATTGTGGGGAAGACGCTGGGGCCGGCCGACGCCTATGCGATCGGCCGCGGCTTCGCGACCCATGTCCGCCGCGAGGGCGGGACGCGGGTCGCGGTCAGCTGGGACGGGCGCGTCTCGTCCGAAGCGCTGCGCGACGAACTGATCCGCGGTCTCGTCGAGAGCGGCGTCGACGTCGTCCGCATCGGCCTCGGCCCCACCCCGATGCTCTATTTCGCCGAGGCGACCCTGGAGGTCGACGGCGGCATCCAGATCACCGGCAGCCACAATCCCGCCGATTATAACGGCTTCAAGATGGTGCTCCACCACAAGCCCTTCTTCGCCGATAGCATCCAGTCGCTCGGCCGCATGGCGGCAGATGGCGACTGGGACGAGGGCGAAGGCACCGTCACCGACGCCGATATCGAGGATCTCTATGTCGACCGGCTGGTGCAGGACTTTTCGGGCTCGGCGTTCCGGATCGGCTGGGACAACGGCAATGGCTCCGGCGGCCGTATCCTCGAAAAGCTGGTGAAGCGCCTGCCCGGCGAACATCATGTCCTCTATGCCGAGATCGACGGCCGCTTCCCGCACCATCATCCCGATCCGACCGAGGAAAAGAACCTCGCCGACCTCAAGGCGCTGGTGGCCGAGAAGAATCTCGACTTCGGCATCGCCTTCGACGGCGACGCCGACCGGATCGGCGCGATCGACGGGCGGGGCCGGGTGATCTGGGGCGACCAGATCCTCTCGATCCTCGCCGAACCGGTGCTGAAGGCCGTGCCCGGCGGCACGATCATCGCCGATGTGAAGGCCAGCCAGGCGCTGTTCGACCGGGTCGCCGAGTTGGGCGGCGTACCGTGCATGTGGAAGACCGGCCACAGCCTGATCAAGGTCAAGATGGCCGAGACCGACAGCCCGCTCGCGGGCGAGATGTCGGGGCATATCTTCTTCAAGCATCGCTGGTACGGGTTCGACGACGCGCTCTATTCGGCGGTCCGCCTGATCGAGGCGATCAGCGAGCTCGGCGGATCGCTGACGGCGCTGAAGGACAAGATGCCGGTGCTGATGAACACGCCGGAGCTGCGCTTCCAGGTCGACGAAAGCCGCAAGTTCGCGGTGATCGACGAAGTGCTCGATCGGCTCGAGGCGTCCGGCGCCGAGGTCAACCGCACCGATGGCGCACGGGTCAACACCGCCGACGGCTGGTGGCTGCTGCGCGCGTCGAACACCCAGGACGTCCTCGTCGCCCGTGCCGAGGCGAAGGACCAGGCCGGCCTCGACCGCCTGCTCGCCCAGATCGACGACCAGCTTGCCGCGTCGGGGCTGGCGCGCGGGCCACAGGCGGGACATTGACCACTGCTTTCCTGTCATTCCCGCGAAAGCGGGAATCCATGGACGGCGGCACCGCCCGGCAAACAGCGTCCCGTTTCCGTGGATTCCCGCTTTCGCGGGAATGACGTAAATATGGTGAGCGCACCCTTCCCACTCACCCTATCGGCCTCCGCCGGGGCGACGTGGGAAGCGTACGACCATGGCTGACCTCCCCGCGCCCCTCACCGGCTGGTTCGCCGCCCGGGGCTGGGCGCCGCGCCGGCACCAGCTCGAGATGCTCGCCGCCGCCCGCGCCGGGCGCAGTGCCCTGCTGGTGGCGCCGACCGGCTCGGGCAAGACCCTCGCCGGTTTCCTGCCCACCCTCGTCGACCTGATCGAAAATCCGCAGGACGGGCTCCACACCCTCTATGTCTCGCCGCTCAAGGCGCTTGCGGTCGACGTCCAGCGCAATTTGCTGACGCCGATCGAGGAGATGGGGATCGACATCAAGGTCGAGACCCGCACCGGCGACACTCCGTCCGATCGCAAGGCGCGCCAGCGGGTGAAGCCGCCGCAGATCCTGTTGACCACCCCGGAATCCTTGAGCCTGCTCCTCTCCTACCCCGAGAGCGCGACGCTGTTCGCCGGCCTGAAGACCATCGTGATCGACGAGGTCCACGCCTTCGCCACCACCAAGCGCGGCGACCTGCTGTCGCTGTCGATCGCCCGCCTCGAAAGCCTCGCGCCCGAGATGCGCCGGGTGGCGCTGTCGGCGACGGTCGCCGATGTCGATGCCTATCGCGGCTGGCTGTCGGGCGACGGCGACTATGAAGCGGTCGCGCTGGTGCTGGGCGATCCCGGCGCGCCGCCGCGGATCGACATATTGATCCCGCAGGGGCGCATTCCCTGGGCCGGCCATTCGGGGCGCTATGCCGCCGAGCAGGTGATGGCCGAGATCGAGACCCACAGGACGACGATCGTCTTCTGCAACACCCGCAGCCTGGCCGAGCTGATCTTCCAGGACCTGTGGATGGTCAATGCGATGGGGCTGCCGATCGGTATCCACCATGGCTCGCTCAGCAAGGAGGCGCGCCGCAAGGTCGAGGGCGCGATGGCCGAAGGACGGCTGCGCGCGCTGGTCGCGACCGCCAGTCTCGATCTCGGCGTCGACTGGGGCAATGTCGACATGGTCATCCAGATGGGTGCGCCCAAGGGCGCTTCGCGCTTGCTGCAGCGAATCGGCCGCGCCAACCACCGGCTCGACGAGCCGAGCGAGGCGGTGCTCGTCCCCGGCAACCGTTTCGAATATCTCGAGGGCCGCGCCGCGCTCGACGCGATCGAGGCGGGCGAGCTCGACAATGATCCGTTCCGCGCCGGCAGCATCGACGTGCTGGCCCAGCATGTCATGGCGATCGCCTGCGCCGGCCCGTTCCTGACCGAGGAGCTCCTCGCCGAAATCAACCGCGCCGCGCCTTATGCGACGCTGTCGGCCGAACAGGTCGAGCGGGTCCTCGCCTATATCGCCAACGGCGGCTATGCGCTGAAGGCCTACGAGAAATTCCGCCGCCTGACCCGCGATCCCGACGGGCGGTGGCGGCTGACCCATCCCAGCTTCGCCGCCCAGCACCGGCTGAACGCCGGCATCATCGTCGAGGCGCCGATGCTCGACGTCCGCTTCAAGAACGGCCGCAGCCTGGGCAAGGTCGAGGAAGGCTTCGGCACCAGCCTGTCGCCCGGCGACTGCTTCTTCTTCATGGGGCTGGCGCTCGAGGTGCAGAAGATCGACCTCACCGACCTGGTCGTCCGCGCCACCTCGAAGCCCGCGCGCATCCCGACCTATGGCGGTGCGCGCATGCCGATCTCGACTCATCTCGCCGAGCGGGTTCGCAATTTCCTGCACGATCCGTCGGAATGGCCGCGCTTTCCCGATGACGTCCGCGAATGGCTGGAGATGCAGGGTCGCCGATCGCGGCTGCCCGCGCCCGACGAATTGCTGGTCGAGACCTTCCCGCACGGAAACCGCCATTATATGGTGCTTTACAGCTTCGAGGGCTGGAACGCGCACCAGTCGCTCGGCATGCTGCTGACCCGGCGGATGGAGAGCCAGGGCCTGTCTCCGCTCGGCTTCGTCGCCAGCGACTATGCGCTCGCCTGCTACTCGATCGAGCCGGTCACCGACCCCGCCAGCCTGTTCTCGTCGGAGATCCTGGAGGAGGAGTTCGTCGACTGGGTCGAGGGATCGGCGCTGCTCAAGCGCGCCTTCCGCGAGGTCGCGGTGATCGGCGGCCTCGTCGAGCGCCAGCATCCCGGCAAGAAGAAGTCGGGACGGCAGGTCACCTTCTCGACCGACCTGATCTACGACGTGCTGCGCCGCTACGAGCCCGATCACCTGCTCCTCGACGCCGCCTGGGCCGATGCCCGCGCGAAGATGACCGATGTCGGCCGCCTCGGCGCGCTGATCGAGCGCGCCGCCGATCGCCTCGTCCATGTGACGCTCGACCGCGTCTCCCCGCTCGCCGTGCCGGTGCTGGTCCTGATCGGCCGCGAGACGGTGGCGCAGGGGCTGGCCGACGACGTGCTGCTGATCGAGGCCGATGCCCTGGCGGCGGAGGCGATGCGGGAATGAACCCTGTCTCCCTCTCCCATTTTCATGGGAGAGGGTTGGGGTGAGGGTCTTCTTCTTTCCTCACGGCGGTTCGCGGACAGGAAGAAGACAGAAGACCCTCATCCCGACCTTCTCCCGCTTGCGGGAGAAGGAGCAGAAAGGGCTACTCTCGCCCCGCGCAGCCCAGCGCCGCGGCGTCGATCGCGGTCGCGACGCCCTTTAGCAGATAGCCGTCCGATCGGTTGCGCCCCTCCTTCGACACCCAGGCGATGCGCATCGAGGTGCCGCTGCGCATCGTTGCGATGATCGCGGCGTCGGCGCGGGGGCCGGGAGCCCAGGCGTCTACGCTCGCCGCCGACAGCGCGAAACTGCGGTCACCGAAGATCAGGCGGATGGGGGTATTGGGCTGGCGCGGCTCGCGCAGGCGGAAGTGGACCTGGCCGTTGATCTTCTGTCGCGGCCAGATCGCGACCGACGCGAAGCTGCGCCACGGGCCCGATCCGCGCCGCTCGGGCGCGGCGATTGCGAAGCATCGGGCCGGCCGGACGTCCCGAAACGCCCCCCAGCCAGAAAAAATTCCCAGCGCCGACCGTCCGGGGGGTGCCGCCGAAACGATCATCGGGACGGCAATCAACCAGCAAATCCGCGCCCTCAACTGTCAAGCCCCTGATCAAAGACCTGTAGCAAAAATGCCACAATTTCCGTTGTTTATCTGGCGTTCATGCAACGCCCGCCGGCTTCGTGCACTAGGCCTCCCACGTCCCCGACACATCGGGGGACGAAGTTAATGAATGGAGTTACACTATGCGTAGCATCGTTGTCGCCGCCCTCCTCGCGGCAAGCGCAGCAACCCCCGTCCTCGCCCAGGACAAGGCCCCGTTCACCGGCGCCCGCGTCGAAGGCCTCGTGGGCTGGGATCGCGTCCAGAACAACGGTCATGATGACGGCGTCACCTATGGTATCGGCGCCGGCTATGATTTCCAGACCGGCATGGGCCTGGTCGGCATCGAGGCCGAAGCCTCCGATTCCGGCGTCAAGCAGTGCGCCGGTTCCAGCACCGTCGCCGATCCGCGCTTCTGCGCCAAGGCAGGCCGTGACCTCTATGTCGGCGGTCGCGTCGGCACCGTCATCGGCGGCAGCACGCTGCTCTATGCGAAGGGCGGCTATACCAATGCCCGCGCCAAGCTGACCGGCGACGACGGCAGCGGCCAGCTCACCCTCGCCAAGACCAATCTCGACGGCTTCCGCGTCGGCGCCGGCGCGGAATATGCGCTGAGCCCGAACAGCTTCGTCAAGACCGAGTATCGCTACTCGAACTATGAGCAGGGCTTCGCGCGCCATCAGGTCGTCGCCGGCTTCGGCATGCGCTTCTGATCGCGCGACAGCGTTGATCTGAGGAAAGGGCTCGGCCGCGGGACGCCGGGCCCTTTTCTTCTGTCCCGCTCCCTTCCGTCCCCCCGGCGGAAGGGAAAGCGGGGATATGCCGTGCGATCCGGCGAAGCCCGTGAATTATCCCCAGCTTTTGACGCTTTGGGCTGGCGGGGCCGCAAAGCCGCGCTATAACCATGCTCCACTTAGTTTCTGGGGATGCCGGGGCAATCCATGAAGGCAACGATCGAACGCGCGACACTTCTGAAGAGCCTGGGTCACGTCCAGTCGGTCGTCGAACGTCGGAACACGATTCCGATTCTCTCCAACGTGCTGATCGAAGCGACCGCCGAGGGCACGCTGCGCCTCATGGCGACCGATCTCGATCTGCAGATCGTCGAGGCCGTCGCCGCGACCGTCGAGCAACCGGGTGCGACCACGGTGTCGGCGCACACGCTGTTCGACATCGCCCGCAAGCTGCCCGAGGGATCTCAGGTCCAGCTGGCGGCCGCCGACGGCAAGATGCAGATCGTGGCGGGCCGCGCCCGCTTCAACCTGCAGACCTTGCCCAAGGACGACTTCCCGATGATCGCCGAGGGCGAGTTGCCGACGAAGTTCGAACTGCCAGCCGAGACGCTCAAGCAGCTGATCGACAAGACGCGCTTCGCCATCTCGACCGAAGAGACGCGCTATTATCTGAACGGCATCTTCTTCCATGTGCAGGATGAAGGTACGCCGGTGCTGAAGGCCGCGGCGACCGACGGTCACCGCCTCGCCCGCGTCACCATCGCGCGTCCCGACGGCGCCGAGGGCATGCCCGACATCATCATCCCGCGCAAATGCGTGGGCGAACTGCGCAAGCTGCTCGACGAAGTCGACGGTTCGGTCGACATCACCATGTCGTCGACCAAGATCCGCTTCGGCCTGGGCACCGCGGTGCTGACGTCCAAGCTGATCGACGGCACCTTCCCCGACTATAACCGGGTGATCCCGACCGCGAACGACAAGCTGCTCAGGATTGATCCGAAGAGCTTCATGGAGGGCGTCGACCGCGTCGCCACCATCGCCTCGGAAAAGACCCGTGCGGTCAAGATGGCGCTCGAAAAGGACAAGATCACCCTGTCGGTGACGAGCCCTGAAAACGGCACCGCCGCCGAGGAAGTCTCGGGCGACTATGACTCGACCGGCTTCGAAATCGGCTTCAACGCCCGCTATCTGCTCGACATCCTCGGCCAGATCGACGGCGACACGGTCGAGGTCCACCTCGCCGACGCCGCCGCGCCGACCCTGATCCGCGAGAATGACAAGGCGCCCGCGCTGTACGTCCTCATGCCGATGCGGGTCTGATCCCCGAAGACATCCGACAATAGAGGGGGAGCGACGGATATGCCGGTAACCGCCGCTCCCGACCTCCAGGCGATCGTCGACCGCATCACCGCGGAGATGATGGAGCGCGAGGATCGCGGCAAGGTCGCCGACTATATTCCCGGCCTCGCCCGCGTCGATCCGAAGCATTTCGGCATCGCCATCGCCACCCATGACGGCCGTATGTTCGCGGGCGGCGATGCCGACATGTCCTTTTCGATCCAGTCGGTGTCGAAGGTGTTCGCGCTGACCATCGCGCTCGGCAAGATCGGCGATTCGCTGTGGCAGCGGGTCGGGCGCGAGCCGTCGGGCAACGCCTTCAACTCGATCGTCCAGCTCGAGGCCGAGCATGGCATCCCGCGCAACCCGTTCATCAACGCCGGGGCGATCGTCGTGTCCGACGTGGTGCTGGCCGGCCACGAGCCGAGGGAAGCGATCGGAGAGATCCTGCGCTTCGTCCGCGATCTCGCCGGCGACGACAGCATCGCGATCGATGACGAGGTCGCGAAGGGCGAGGCCGACACCGGCTTTCGCAACGCCGCCCTCACCAATTACATGCGCAGCTTCGGCAATATCCATCATCCGGTCGAGCAGGTGCTGGGCGTCTATTTCCACCAGTGCGCGCTGGCGATGAACTGCCACCAGCTCGCCCGTGCGGGCCGCTTTCTGATGCATGAGGGGCAGCATCCCGACACCGGCTTCAACATCGTCTCGCCAATGCGTGCCCGGCGCATCAATGCGCTGATGATGCTGTGCGGCCATTATGACGGATCGGGCGAGTTCGCCTTCCGGGTCGGCATTCCCGGTAAGTCCGGGGTCGGCGGCGGCATCCTGTGCGTCGTGCCCGGCCTCGCCTCGATCGCCGTCTGGTCCCCGGGGCTCAACGAGCGCGGCAATTCGACCCTCGGTTCGCTGGCCCTCGAGCGGCTGGCGGTCGCCACCGGCTGGTCGATCTTCAACCAGCGCGATCCGGGCTAGGCTTCGGGCATCGCCCTGGCGGAGGTCGGGGCCGCTACAACCTCGTGCGGCTCCGGCCTCCGCCGGAGCGACGATTCTCCCTTACTTCGTATAGGGCACGAACTCGCTCAATCCGCACGCGCCATAGGTGATCGGTGCGACCTGCTCGGCGATCGTCACCAGGTCGTTGCCGCACAGCTGGCTCGTCGTTCCCCGGGTGATCAGCACCCGGTTCGGCCGTAGCAGGGTGCAGCGGCCGCGGTCGGGCTGGTTGACGTACCAGCGCCGGGGCGACTCCTTGTAGATGATCGCGGTTTCGTCGACGATGCGGGTCGAGCGGATGCTGCGCAGCGGCAGGCAGGACACCGGCGCGCCCGCCGTACGACCCGCGAGCTCCTTCAGCGCCTTGTCCGACAGCGGTGCCGGCGCATCGGACGCGGCGAGCAGCAACGGCAACGCAAGCAACGGGAGGAGCGAACGGGCTCGAGGCATGGCGACTCTCCTTGTTGACCGACTATACCCCGAATCAGCTGCGGAACACATCCTTCGCCGCGCGGCGACGGGCCAGCTCTTCGGCGCTGTGGGCGCGCATGAACGGATTGGTCGCGCGTTCGAGACCGATCGTGGTCGGCACGGTCGGCACTCCCTGGGCGCGGGCGGCGTCGACCCGTTCCATCCGCTCGCGGATCGCGCCGTTGTCTGGCTCGGCGACCAGCGCATAGCGCCCGTTCGACTGGGTATATTCATGCGCGCAATAGACGCGGGTGTCGTCGGGCAGTTCGGCCAGCCGCGCCATGTTCGCGAACATCTGTTGGGGCGTGCCCTCGAACAGCCGTCCACAGCCCATCGCGAACAGGGTATCGCCGACGAACACCGTCTCCTCGGTGGGCAAGTGGATGGCGATATGGCCGGCGGTGTGCGCGGGCACCTCCATCACCCGTCCCTCGATCGCGCCGATCCGGACCGTGTCGCCCTCGCGCAGCGCCACGTCGAGCGTCGGAATCTTCGCCGCCTCGGCCGCGGGCGCGCTCACCGTCGCGCCGGTCGCGGCCTGGATGGCCGCATTGCCGCCGATATGGTCGCCATGCCAATGGGTGTTCCAGATCTGGCCGATCGTCCAGCCACGCCGGTCGGCCTCGGCCAGCACCGGTTCGGCCACCGCCGGATCGACCACGACCGTCTCGCCCGACAGCGGCTCGTGCAGCAGCCACACATAATTGTCGTCGAGCACCGGGATGCGGACGATCTCGATCGTCATCTTACCATTTGCCCGTGTTCGGCATCGATGCCCAGGGCTCGGCTGGGGCGAGACGCTCGCCCTCCTGCAGCAGTTCGACCGAGATATTGTCGGGCGAACGGACGAAGGCCATGTGCCCGTCGCGCGGCGGCCGGTTGATCGTCACCCCGCCGTCCATCAGCCGCTGGCAGCTTTCGTAGATATTCTCGACCCGGTAGGCGAGATGGCCGAAATTGCGGCCCTCGCCATAGCCCGCCTCGTCCCAATTATGGGTAAGCTCGACCTGCGCCGATTCGTCGCCGGGCGCGGCGAGAAAGATCAGGGTGAAGCGCCCCGCCTCGTTCTCCATGCGGTCGATTTCCCGCAGGCCCAACAGTTCGAAGAAGCGGATCGTCTCTTGCGGATCGGAGACGCGGATCATGGTGTGAAGATATTTCATCGGCCCTATCTAGGGCTCGCCGGCGGCTATGCAAAGGGTCCGGGCACCGTCATCCTGAACGCGTTTCAGGATCCATCAAGCCACTTGGACGAACCTGCCGATGGCGCGCAGAGGTCCCGACAATATCCTACAGGCTCGTCTCAAGCCTGCTGGTGGATGCTGAAACGCGTTCAGCAGGACGAAGGCATATGCCCGAGATGGGCTCCTCCCGGTTATGCAAAGGGTGCGGACATATGCCCGGACGCGATCTTTGGGACGATTGCTCGCCCCGCCCGCGGACGCTGTAGACGGTTGGTCGGCGACAGGGAGACCGTCATCCTGAACTCGTTTCAGGATCCATCACGCCACCTGGACGAACCTGCCGCTGGCGCGCAGAGATCCCGACACAATCCTACAGGCTAGTCTCAAGCCTGCGGGTGGATGCTGAAACGAGTTCAGCATGACGAAGGCCTATGCATCACCCCCGCTGGATGGCGTCATCGAGGAGAGGTGTCATCCCCACCCTTCAACGCCAGCGCTGCGGCCTGGCCCGCATTGCTGGCAGGCGCCAGCTGCGCCGCCTTCGTCCACGCCGCCTTCGCGTCTTCCATGTTCCCGGCCGCGGCGGCGATGTTGCCGGCCTCGTAGCTGACCGAGGGATCGCTGGGCGACAGCGACGCCGCCTGGCGGATGGAGCTGAAGGCGAGCGGCATGTCCTTCATCCGGCGCGCGAGATTGGCGCGCAGCAGCCAGCCGAGCGCGTCGCGCGGGACCAGCTTCACCGCCTCGTCGAGATCGCCCTTTGCGCCCGGCAGGTCGTTGAGCGCGACACCGGCGCGGGCGCGATCGAGGTGGACCTCGCCCTTCATCTCGTCGGACAGGCCGGTCAGCGCCAGCGCGCGATCGAACGACGTCCGCGCCCGCGCCGGTTCGTCGCCGGCCAGCGCGGCATTGCCCGCCTGCATCCAGAGAATGACCGCCATCGGGTCCATCGCGATCTGGGCATCCTTGGCGGCGCTCTCGAAGGTCGTCATCGCGGTCGGCCATTGTTCGAGCGACGCCTGCGCGATGCCGAGGCACTGGCGCGCGGCCATTCCGCCCCCGGCGATGCCCCAGGCGCGTGCCTCGTCGATGGCGGCGGTTGGATTTCTGTCCGCGAGTGCGGCGCATTTCTGCCCGCGCGCGCTGTGCTCGGCCTGGCTGGGCGGCGCTGTCGGGGCCGGAGTTGTCGGGGTCGGGGCCGGAGTCGCGGCGGCGGCAGCGGCGGCAACGAGGAAGGTGAACATCAGGGCTCCATCAGCTGGGCGACCGTGGCGATCAACAGGGTGATGTCGCCCGGCCGCGACAGGCGGTGGTCGCCTTCCTTGATCAGCACCGTCTGCACATCGCCTGAACGGAGCGCGCGGCTGAGCCGCAGCGCGATCGACACCGGCACGCTATCGTCACGCTCGCCGTGGAGCAGCCGCACCGCCCCGTCGAAAGCGATCCCGCCCTTCGCGGCATCGGCGAGCAGCAGGTTCGCCTGACCCGATTCCCAGAAACGGAGCGTGGTGACATAGGGATCGTCCGAATAGTCGCTCGGCTCCGCGATCCGCCCCTCGCTGCGGAGAAGGGCGACGACATCCTCGGAAAAGCCCCAGTCGGTGAAGTCGGGCGCGGCGGCGATGCCGACGATCGCCTGCACCCGATCCGGCAAGGCGAGCGCGACGAGCAGCGCCAGCCAGCCGCCCATAGACGACCCGACCAGAACCAGCGGCCCGGTCGCGGCGAAGGCAGCGATCATGTCCAGCACATCGTCGCGCCAGTCGGCGAGGGTGAAATCCTCGAAGTCGCCCTCGCTGGCGCCGCAGCCGGCATAATCGAGCCGCAGCATCGCCCGCCCCTCGCGCCCGGCCCAGGCATCGATCGCGGTCGCCTTCTCGCCCTCCATGTCCGATCGGTACCCTGGCAGGAAGACGATCGTCGGCCCGCGGCCGGGGCGATAGCGATAGGCGAGGGCGGGCTTGTCGGGGCGGGTGAGGAAGGCGGTCATGGCCGCCGCTTTACTCTGAGCGCAATCAGAACCGAAGCTCGAAGTCGCCCTTGGGCGTCGGCTTGCCGCACATCGCGCGCACCGCATCCCATGCTGCCGGGGTCAGTGACGGGCGCGGCTGCAGCACCCGCTTCGCCGCACCGTCGAACAACGTCTTGCGATCTGCCGACGGCGGGTGGCTCGCCCCATAGACGAAGATTTTGGGCAATGCTGCCTCCTGCTTGCCGAGTCGTTCGAACAGCTTCGCGGTCGGCGCGGGGCTGATCCCGGCCTTCACCAGTTGCTCGACCGAATACTCGTCGGCCTCGCTCTCCGCCGCCCGGCTGTAGCGCGCTTCGATCAACGCCTGGCCATAGTCCGCCGCGCTGCCGCCCGAACCGATCAGCAGGCCGATGCCGAAGCGGCGCAGCAGCGACACCAGCACGTGGCGATGCTCCACATGGCCGATTTCATGCGCCAGCACCCCCGCCACCTCGTCGGGCGACGCCGCCTCGGCGATCAGCCCGCGGAAGATCAGGATGCGCCCGCCGGGCAGGGCGACGGCGTTGACGATGGGGATGTTGACCACCCCCACCCGCATAGGCCGGCCCGAGGGCGACAGGCGCTTTGCGAGGTCGTCGAGCGCCTTCTGACCGGTCGGCGCGCGGCAGGCATAGGTGCCGAAGTCGCCGCTGATCGTGTCGCCCAGCCGCTGTTCCCAGCTATAGGGTATGATCCGTACGAGCAGGTCGAGCCCCTGGATCATGCCGAAGACGGCCAGCGCCGACAGGCACAGCGCGATCGCCGCCGCCGCCCACAGGCCGAGCCGGTCGATCGGACCGCCATAGCGCCCAGCGGCCGGGAGCTGCCGCAGGATCGGTCCCGGCGGCTCGACATCGAAGCCGAGCCGCCATCCCGGTATATCCTCGCGGGCGAATTGCAGCCCGCGCGTATCGATCCGCCGCAGCGCGTCGACCGGCGTCGGCGCAAAGCCGTCGATCAAGAGCATGTCGCCCGCGATCGCGACCGTCACCGCATGGCGGAGGGCGGACTGGCCGTCGTAGAGCCAGGCCGGCACGCCCTGCGCTATCGGGTCAGAAGGCTCCGACATCGAATGCATCGAGCAGTCCCTCGCCCTGGCGCGGCGCCTCGGTCAGCGACTGGGCCAAAGCGGCGAGGTCGATCTCGCCGCTTGCGTCCATATGCCGGATGAAGAAGGACCAATGCCGATAGCTCAGGAAAACGAAGCCGAGCCCCAGCGTGCCGACGAGCAGCGCGAGATCGCCGATGATCAGTCGGACGATGTCGAAAGACCGCGCGGTGAAGCGGAAATCGATCCGGTTGAGCGACAGGCCGCCGATCGCCAGCCGCAGGAACAGCGCATAATAAATGGTGAAGAAACCGAACAGCATGAGGGTGATGCCGATCATCATCAGCACCACGATGGCCGTGGCGCCCAGCGGCGTGCTGACCGCCGCAAGCGCAACGAGCAGCAGGACGAACAGGATGATGGCGCCATAGCAGAGCAGCAGTCGCTTCAGCAGCGGCCCATGCTCGGCCCCGGCAGCGAAGCTGTGCGAACCGAAGCTCATGTCGTTCCAGCGCTGATTCCACAGATCGATCATCGACCAGGGCAGCATCAGGCCGAAGAAGAAACCGCCGACCACCGATTTCCAGAGATAGGACCAGCCATAGCCGAGGCCCTTCTCGTCGCTGCCGCCGCGGATGCCGTGCCACAGCGTACGGCTGAGCCGGTAGCGCAACGCCCGGAAACGAGCGACGCCGATGACGTAGAGCAGCGCCCCGGTGAACAGGAAGCCCAGAATCTTCGCGAAGCCGAGATGGCCGCGCATGATCATGCCCTGCGCGACGAACTGGATCGCCACCAGCGGCACGCCGAACAGGAGCAGCGCCATCACGAAGCCGATGAACAGCTCCTGCCCCGTGCCGGTCCATTCGAGCGGATCGCCGATGAAGTCGGTGCGGCTCCATAGATAGCGGCGCTCACGCGTCTTCGCCCAGAAGCGGTAGATGCCCAGCGTGACGATGATCAGCAGCAGATTGGTCAGCGCGATCGGCGCGAACTCGCGCCAATTGCCGTGGAAGCGGAACGCGCTGCCCGCTTGATCATGTGCCATATCGTTACCCCCCGATAACCCCGCTCGCTTCCACTATGCCGGGGGGATCGCGTCAAGCGCAGATCGATCCGAAGTGACGCGAAGCGGGCCGGTCCGCCGGGCAAAACACGGCCTGCTCGCAACGCTTGCCCCGCAACCCCCTTCGCGGGCATAAGCCGCGCTCCGCAAACCTTGAGGAATCCATCCTTCCCATGTCCGATCTTCTCACCATCACGCTTCCCGACGGCTCGGTGCGCGAAGTGAAGACGGGCACTACTCCCGGCGAGATCGCCGCCGCGATCGGTCCCGGACTTGCCAAGGCCGCGCTCGCCGCGCGGGTCGACGGCGAGCTGCGCGACCTCGATCGCCCGCTGGAGAAGGATTCCACCCTGGCGCTGGTGACGGCGCGCGACGAGGCCGATGCGCTCGAACTCGCGCGGCATGATTACGCCCACATCCTCGCCGAGGCGGTCCAGAGCCTGTTTCCGGGGACGCAGATCACCTTCGGCCCTTCGACCGACGACGGCTTCTATTACGACTTCGCCCCGGCCGCCGGCCGCGGGGCGTTCACCGACGACGACCTGCCCGCGATCGAGGCGGAGATGCGCCGGCTCATCGCCGCCAACAAGCCGCTGCGCCGTGAGGAGTGGAGCCGCGAACAGCTCGTCTCGCGCTGGAAGCAGCAGGGCGAGAGCTTCAAGGCCGAATGGGCCGCCGAACTGCCGGGCGACGAGCCGCTGACCGTTTACTGGTCGGGCGACGACTGGCTCGACATGTGCCGCGGTCCGCATCTGCCCGCGACCGGCAAGCTCGATCCGCAGGCGTTCAAGCTGACCCGCGTGTCGGGCGCCTATTGGCGCGGCGACCAGAACAACGCGATGCTCAGCCGCATCTACGGCACCGGCTGGCTGAACAAGAAGCAGCTCGATGCGCACATGACCCGGCTCGAGGAGGCCGCCAAGCGCGACCATCGCAAGCTGGCGCAGGAGATGGACCTGTTCCACCTCCAGTCCGAAGCGCAGGGGTCGGTGTTCTGGCACCCGAAGGGCTTCCGCCTGTGGCGGGTGCTCGAGGCCTATATGCGCCGCAAGCTCGACGCCGCCGACTATGCCGAGGTGAAGACACCGCAGCTGATGGACGCGCGCCAGTGGGAACAGTCGGGCCACTGGGGCAAATATCGCGAGAATATGTTCGTCGTCCCCGACGAGGTGCCGAACACCGAGGAGGACGGACCGGTCCTGACCGGCGAGGGCGACCTGATGGCGCTCAAGCCGATGAACTGCCCGGCGCACATCCTGATCTTCAAGCAGGGGATCAAGAGCTACCGCGACCTGCCGATCCGCATGGCCGAGTTCGGCTGCTGCCACCGCAACGAGCCGCACGGCGCGCTGCACGGCATCATGCGCGTCCGCCAGTTCACCCAGGACGACGCCCACATCTTCGTCCGCGAGGATCAGCTGATCGAGGAAGTCCGCGCCTTCTGCGACCTGCTCGACAGCGTCTATCGCGATCTCGGGTTCGAGGATTATGCGGTCAAGCTCGCGCTGCGCCCTGAAAAACGCTTCGGCTCGGACGAGATGTGGACCAAGGCCGAGGGCGAACTGCGCGAGGCGGTCCTCTCCTCCCAGCTCAGCGACGCGATCAAGGGCAAGTTCGAGGAGCTGCCCGGCGAAGGCGCCTTCTACGCTCCCAAGCTGGAGTTCCACCTGACCGACGCGATCGGCCGTACCTGGCAGGTCGGCACGATCCAGTCGGATCGCGTGCTGCCCGATCGCCTCGACGCTTCCTATGTCGGCGAGGATGGCGAGCGGCACCGGCCGGTGATGCTCCACCGCGCGATCCTCGGCACGTTCGAGCGCTTCATTGGCATATTGATCGAGCATCATGCCGGCCGCTTCCCGATGTGGCTGGCGCCGGTTCAGGCGGTGGTGGCGACGATCGTCTCCGACGCCGACGACTATGCGCGTGAGGTCGAGGCCAAGCTCGTCGCCGCCGGGCTGCGGGTGGAGAGCGACCTGCGCAACGAGAAGATCAACTACAAGGTGCGCGAGCATTCGCTCGCCAAGGTTCCCGCGCTGCTCGTCGTCGGCAAGCGCGAGGCCGAGGAGGGCACCGTCGCGATCCGCCGCCTGGGCGAACAGGCGCAGACCGTGCTGACCATCGACGAGGCGATTGCCGCGCTGGTGGCGGAGGCGACTCCGCCCGACCTGCGGGCGTGACGCCGTCGGGCGTCCCGAACAGGCGCGAGGTCGTGGCCGCAGGGCTCGGCCTCGCCACCCTGATCGCGGCTGCGACCGTCGGGGAAGCCAATGATCTCGGGCCTCGACACGGTTGACGACACTGTCCCGACGGGCGGTGTCGGCCTGAACTGACGCACCCCGGACACAGGGCGCGACAAAGCTTTGTCGCCATGTGCGCGGCCATCTTCCAAATTGCTGCGTTAAGGCTTATATCGCGCCTCTCAGACCACCATAGGAGATTCTGCTATACGTCCCCCGATGATGCGCCGCCCCCTGGGGCAGCCGCCGATGCCGCTCAACGGCCCTCGCTACAATGAGTTCATCCAGTCGGCCAAGGTCCGAGTGATTGATGAAGAGGGCGAGAATCTGGGCGTGATGTATACGCGCGAAGCGATGGAGCAGGCCCAGGCGGCCGGCCTCGATCTGGTCGAGGTATCGCCCAACGCCGATCCGCCCGTCTGCAAGTTCCTCGATGTCGGCAAGTTCAAGTATGAGGCCCAGAAAAAGGCCAATCTTGCCCGCAAGTCGCAGAAGACGCAGGAGATCAAAGAGATCAAGATGCGTCCGAACATCGACGACCACGACTATGACACCAAGATGAAGAAGATCCACGAGTTCATCGGCGAGGGCGACAAGGTCAAGGTGACCCTGCGTTTCCGTGGTCGCGAACTCGCGCATGGCCAACTGGGCATGCAGGTGCTTCAGCGTGTCCAGGCCGATATGATCGAAGAAGCCAAGGTCGAGCAGTTTCCACGCATGGAAGGCCGACAGATGCTGATGGTGCTGGCGCCGAAATAAGCGCCGGCGGCTATCGATGATGGTATCCCGGCGAGAGCCGGGATCTCACCGTCAGTCGCTCTTTCTGTACGCCAGCCGCGCGTCGGCCCAGCGCAGCGCATAGCCGAGCGCCGCGAACAGCAGCGCGACCACCGCCAGGTTCTGCAGCACCGTCGGATAGCCGAAGGCCGCCACGTCCATGAACGGATAGGGATACCATCCCGCGACCGCGCCGTGGAGCAACGTCCAGGCCCCGTAGAAGAGCGGATAGAGCAACCAGCGCAGCGGTGCGATCCGGTCGATCCCGCCATGCGGCGGGAAAGCCAGCCAGCAGAGCGTCCACGCCACCGGCACCAGCTGGTGGACGAGCATATTCGCCCACCATCCCATCGCGCCCGGCAGGACGATGTCCCGCAGCAGGACATGGTAGATCAACGCGACGACGATGATGTTCGACGTCACCGCCGTGCGCCAGCCCGGCCGGCCGACGATCGCCGCCAGCGGGCCCTTTGCCAGCACCATGGCCAGTGCGCTCACCAGGATCAGCAGATTGGTGAGGATGGTGAAATAGCTGAAGAAGCGCAGGGTGCGCACCGCGACCTCACCGGCATGTCCGAGCACCACCACGAAATGCAGCGCAAGCCCGGTCGCGGCGAAAAGCGCCACGGCGGCGTGGGCGGCGCGGTTGGTGCCGGTCATCCGCATCAACCCGCCGGCGGCTCCCACAGCTCGATCGCATGCCCCTCGGGATCATGGATGCGTGCGAAGCGCCCGGTTTCGGGGGTGTCCCATTCGGCCCGCGTCTCGACGGCGATCCCGGCAGCGCCGAGCGTCGCGATCATCGCGTCGAGGCCCGAGACGCGCAGGTTGAGCATGAACTGCTTGTCGGCCGGGAAATAATCGGTCGTGGCCTTGAACGGCTGGAAGACCATAGGCCCGCCGTTCGCCGTCCAGAACCAGTCGGACGGCTCACCCGCGCCCTCGGCCGTGCATCCGGCGCCGACGCCGAGATGCTCGCGATACCATGCCGCCAGCCCGTCCGGGTCCACCGCGCGAAAGAAGAAGCCGCCGAACCCGAGAACGCCCATCGTCCACCTCCCTCATCGCGACCGGGTCAGCCCCGGCGCGTGCCTGACATCTCCGCCTTGCCGAACAGGCCGATCGTGATGGTGCCGGTCATCCGGTCGCCCTCGACCACCGCCTTGCCCACCAGCGTCATCGGCATCGGCTTCGTCGTCGGCATCTTCCAGATCAGCTTGTCGCCCTCGATCCGGCCATCGAGCACCGGCAGTTCGCCGATATCGGCGACATTGCTGCCGGTGAAGCGGTCGCCGTCGCGGACGATGGTGAACACCGACGTCTGTTCGCCGAACGGCGCGCGGGTGACGCAATCCCAGATCTCGGTGGTCATTTGCCCACCGTCATGCGCTCGACCGGCAGGCCGATGTCCTTGAGCTGCGGCTCGACCTTGGCGGCGTCGCCGACGACCACCCAGATCAGCGCGTCCGGGCGGATCGCGGCGCGGGCGGCCTCGTCCATCTGGGCGGCGGTCATCGCGCGGTAACGCGCGGGCAGCTTCTCGTAATAATCGTCGGGGCGCTTGAGCGTGTCGATCTGGACGAGCGCGCCGAGCAGGTCGCCCGAGGTTTCGAACGATCCCGGCAGCGACCGGATCTGGCCGTTGATGGTGCGCTCGCGCTCTTCCGCGTCGACGCCCTTGGTGGCGAGGAAGTCCTTCATGTCGGCCAGCGCCGCCGTGATCGAGGCGCCGGTCTTGTCGCTCTGCACCGGGGCGATGACGTAGAAGGGCATGGTGTCGCGCAGCATCTGCGCCTGGGTGAAGGCGCCGTAGGCCCAGCCTTTGCTCTCGCGCAGATCCATGTTGAGCCGCGACAGGAAGCTGCCGCCGATCACTTCGTTGGCGGCGATCAGGGTCAGCGGATCGTCGAGCCCCTTGGTCGGCAGGAGCTGGCCGGCCATGATATAGCTCTGGGGGCTCTGCGGGCGATCGATCAGCACGATCCGCGCCGGGCGCGCCATGCGGTCCATCCGGAACAGCTTCTCGCCCTTGGGCGCCGCCGGCTGAGCCCAGGCGCCGAAGCGGGCCTCGAGCAGCGGCGTGAGTTCGTCGAGCGTGGTGTCGCCGGTCACGAAGATCTTGGCGTTGTCCGGCCGGATCCAGCCCTGGTGGAAGGCGAGGAGATCGGCGCGCGAGACGGCCTTCACGCCCTCTTCGGTGCCGCTGCCCGACATCGGTACGCCATAAGGGTGAAGCGTGCCGTAGAGCAGGGTCGGCAGGATACGGCGGGCGATGCCGCGCGGTTGCGAATTCTCGGCGGCGATGCCGGCGAGGATCTGGCCGCGCAACCGCTCGATCTCCGGCGGCGCGAAGGTCGGCCGCTGGACGATGTCGGCGAGCAGGTCGAGCGACGGCGCGAGATTGGCCTTCAGCGCGAACATCGACACATTGGTGCGGTCCATCGACGCCGACGATGCGATCTGCGCGCCGAGCCGTTCCTGCGCCTCGGCGATACCGATCGAATCGAGCTTGCCCGCGCCTTCGTCGAGCAGCGACAGCATCAGGCCCTGGGTGCCCAGCTTGGCCTTGGGATCGGCGGCATTACCGGCGTCGAAGGCAATCGAGACACGCACCGTCGGCACCGTCGTGCGCCGCGCGAACACCACCTGGATGCCGTTCGACAGGGTGGCGCGCTCGACGTTCGGGAAGGTCAGGTCCTTGATATCCTCGACCGGCGGCGGCGAGGAACGGTCGACCGCGGCGGTTGGCCTGAAGGTCTGGGAGATGGCGGGCGCAGCGGCGCCCCCCTCGAATTTCGGGCTGCGATAATAGCGCGGGCTCATGCCCTCGCTTCCGGCCACGGCGCTGCCGCCGGACGCCGCCATGTCGGAGGCGGTACGCTCGCCGGGTTCGACGACCAGGCGGAAGGCGGGGCGGGTCAGCCATTTCTGGAGGGCCGCCTTGATGCTGGCGGGGGTCGCCGCCGCGGTCGCGGCAAGGTCCTTCTTGTACTTCTCCGGGTCGCCCGAATAGACCGCGCCCTCGGCCAGGGTCACGGCCTTGCCGGCCATGCCGCCGACCGTTTCGAGCCCGGCGATCTCGCCCGCGACCTGCTTGGTCGCGGCGCGCTTGACCTCATCGGCGGTCGGGCCGTTCTTCACGAACTCGGCGATCAGCGTGTCGAGCTGCTTGGCGACGACCTTCGGGTCGACGCCGGGCTTCACGTCGGCGGTGACCTCGACGATCGAGATCTTCTCGAACTCCTGCACGCTGGCGGTGACCGAGACGGCGGTCTTCGCCTTGCGGACCAGCGCGTTGTCGAGCCGCGACGAGGCGAGCCCGCCCAGCACGTTCAGGCCGAGGTCGAGCGGGATCAGGTCGGGATCGTTGAGCCCGGGAACGACCCAGTTGCGATAGATGCGGGTTTGCGCGACCCGGTCCTTCATCACCTGGTCGACCGGCGCCTTCAACGTCGGCACCGGCACGTCGATGCGCGCGGTCTCGGGCCCGCGTGCGATGTCGCCGAACCACTT
Source organism: Pseudomonadota bacterium (assembly GCA_040387595.1). GTDB lineage: Bacteria > Pseudomonadota > Alphaproteobacteria > Sphingomonadales > Sphingomonadaceae > Rhizorhabdus. Next base: position 3,578 of record JAZKDN010000052.1, on the reverse strand, counting down.
CTGCACCTTCGTCTTCGCGGTCGCGGTATCGATGTCGCCGGCCAGCACCAGCACGGCGTTGTTCGGGCCGTAATGGGTCCGGAACCAGCTCTTCACATCGTCGAGGCTGGCGGCGTCGAGATCGGCCATCGATCCGATCGTCGAGTGGCGATAGGGGTGACCGTCGGGCAGCAGGGCTGCAAGCTGCGCATATTCGACGAGACCATAGGGTTCGTTGTCGCCCTGGCGCTTCTCGTTCTGGACGACGCCGCGCTGGTTATCGAGCTTGGTCTTGTCGATCGCGCCGAGCAGGTGGCCCATGCGATCCGATTCGAGGAACAGCGCCATGTCGAGCGCGCCGGTCGGCACCGTCTCGAAATAATTGGTGCGGTCGAACCAGGTCGTCCCGTTCAGGTCGGTCGCGCCGACCGATTCGAGCGGCTTGAAGAAATCCTCGTTCGCATTTTCCGATCCGTTGAACATCAGATGCTCGAACAGATGGGCGAAGCCGGTCTTGCCCTTGGGCTCGTCCTTCGATCCGATATGATACCAGACCGACACCGCGACGACGGGCGCCTTGCGGTCGGTGTGGATGATCACGCGCAAGCCGTTGTCGAGCGTGAAGCTGTCATAGGGAATGTCGACCGCCTTCACGAGCGCGGCGACCGAGGCCGGTTCGGTGGCGGCGGCGAAGGACGGAGCCGAGAGCGCGGTCGCGAGCAGCAGCGCGGCGATCGGGCGAAACAGGGTACGGCGCATGAAGGAGCTTTCGAAGGGGGGATGGTGTCAGTCTAGTCGCTGACGCGGCGGGTGCAATATCCATGTAATACGCTGAACAGGGGATGTCCCGCTCGCACGATCGCTGGCATGCCCGGAAAGAGTGCGCTTATATCGCCGCGATCAGCAGCAGGAGCGGTGATGCCCCTTATTTCGGCCCGGTGGGAAACCCTCGCGCAATTTCTCTACCTCCAGCGGGTCACCGGCTTCACGGTGTCGCCCGACATCTATTTCGCCGGTGCCGAGCAGGCGTTCCGGGATCGGCTTTCGCAAAGCCGGTCCTATCTCGAATATGGAAGCGGCTCGTCGACCTTGTGCGCCGCGCAGGCCGGGGTGCCCACCGTGGCGGTCGAGGGAGATCGCTATTTCGCCCGCGCGGTCCGCAGAATGCTGCCCGCCGATGCCCCTGTCCGCTTCGCGATGCCGAACATCGGCCTGATCGTGGGATTGTGCCGCCCCTTCTTCAACACGCCGACCCCGCGCCGCATGAAGCGGTGGTCCCGCTATGTGCAGGCGCCCTACGCGGTGCTCGACCATTTCCCCGATTTCATCCTCGCCGACGGCCGCTTTCGCTTGTCCTGCATGCTCGAGGCGGTCCGGCGCGCACGCGAAGGCGGGCACGCCGTCACGATTATGTGTGACGATTATGTTGGGCGGCCGCGCTATCACGGGATCGAGGCCTATGTGGGGACGCCGCGAATCGTCGGTCGGGCCGCCTTTTTCGAGATCGACCCCGGCCAGGGCGGGCCGGAGATAACGCCAGCCATCGTCCATGCCGCGCTCGCCGACTGGTTCTGAAAGCTGTTCGAGAGACACTTGTGTTGCACAAAAGCCACACCATATCGCGAGGCGTAGCAGACAGGGATCAGATATGAACCTCGAGAAATTCACTGACCGCGCCAAGGGTTTCCTTCAGTCGGCGCAGACCGTTGCGATCCGCAACAACCATCAGCGGATCGCACCCGAGCACTTGCTCAAGGCGCTGCTCGAGGACGAGCAGGGCATGGCGTCCGGGCTGATCAAGGCCGCGGGCGGCGACGCCGCGGTGGCGATGCGCGCGACCGATGCGGCGCTGGCGAAGATGCCGGCAGTGTCGGGCAGCGGCGCGCAGCAGACGCCGGGGCTCGACAACGACCTTGCCCGCGTTCTCGACCAGGCCGAGCAGATCGCGCAGAAGGCGGGCGACTCCTATGTCACCGTCGAGCGGATGCTGCTGGCGCTGACCCTGTCGAGCACGACCGCGGCGGGCAAGGCGCTGGCCGAGGCGAATGTTCGCGCCGAAGCGCTCAACGCCGCGATCAACCAGCTGCGGGGCGGCCGGGCCGCCGATACGGCGGGGGCCGAGGATCGCTATGACGCGCTCAAGAAGTTCGCCCGCGATCTCACCCAGGCGGCGCGCGACGGCAAGCTCGACCCGGTGATCGGCCGCGACGAGGAGATCCGCCGCACGATCCAGGTGCTCGCGCGCCGGACCAAGAACAATCCCGTCCTCATCGGCGAGCCCGGCGTCGGCAAGACCGCGATCGCCGAAGGCCTCGCGCTGCGAATCGCCAATGGCGACGTCCCCGACGGTCTGAAGGACCGCAAGGTGATGGCGCTCGACATGGGCAGCCTGATCGCGGGCGCCAAATATCGCGGCGAGTTCGAGGAGCGGCTCAAGGGCGTGCTCGATGAAGTGAAGGCCGCCGAAGGCCATATCGTCCTGTTCATCGACGAGATGCACACCCTGATCGGCGCGGGCAAATCCGAAGGCGCGATGGACGCCGGCAATCTGCTCAAGCCGGCGCTGGCGCGGGGCGAGCTGCACTGCATCGGCGCGACCACGCTCGACGAATATCGCAAATATGTCGAGAAGGACCCGGCGTTGCAGCGGCGGTTCCAGCCGGTGTTCGTCGGCGAGCCGACGGTCGAGGACACGATCTCGATCCTGCGCGGGCTCAAGGAGAAATATGAGCTGCACCACGGCGTGCGGATCACCGACGGCGCGATCGTCGCGGCGGCGACCCTGAGCAACCGCTACATCACCGACCGCTTCCTGCCCGACAAGGCGATCGACCTGATGGACGAGGCCGCGTCGCGGCTGCGGATGGAGGTCGAGTCCAAGCCCGAGGAGATCGAGAATCTCGATCGCCGGATCATCCAGCTCAAGATCGAGCGCGAGGCGCTGAAGAGGGAGACCGACGCGGCCTCGAAGGACCGCCTCGACACGCTCGAGGCCGATCTGGTCGAGCTGGAGGAACAGTCCGCCGAGCTCACCCAGCGCTGGCAGGGCGAGAAGGACAAGATCAACGCCGAGGCCAAGCTCAAGGAACAGCTCGACGCGGCGCGACTCGAGCTCGACCAGGCCCAGCGCCGGGGCGATCTCGGCCGCGCGGGCGAGCTGAGCTACGGCGTGATCCCGAAGCTCGAACGCGAGCTCAGCGAGGCGGAGGGCGCGACGGCCGGCGCGATGCTGCGCGAGGAGGTGACCGCCGAGGATATCGCTGGCGTCGTCGGCCGCTGGACCGGCATCCCGGTCGAGCGGATGCTCGAGGGCGAACGCGAGAAGCTGCTGGCGATGGAGACCGAGCTCGGCAAGCGGGTGATCGGCCAGAAGGACGCGGTCGAAGCCGTCGCGCGCGCCGTGCGCCGCAGCCGTGCGGGTCTGCAGGATCCCAACCGACCCTTGGGCAGCTTCCTCTTCCTCGGGCCGACCGGGGTGGGCAAGACCGAACTGACCAAGGCGCTCGCCGAGTTCCTGTTCGACGATTCGGCGGCAATGGTCCGGATCGACATGTCCGAGTTCATGGAGAAGCACAGCGTCGCCCGGCTGATCGGCGCCC
>JAZKDN010000051.1:0-30500 GCA_040387595.1 Pseudomonadota bacterium | reverse complement strand
GCACTCGCGATCGCCGCGTAACCTAGTCCTCACGGACAAAGTTACTAAGGCTTAGCGCGGTTCGGTCCGCACCGGGCAACAGAAGCGGAATCCAGCGGTACGGGGAGCACCGGGCAACAGAAGCTCCCCACTTCATTGAAGTGGCCTCAGGCGCCGGGCGCAGGACATCCGTCCTGCTTGGCTCCTCGCATTAACTCGGGCGCGCGTTCGCGCTTGCGGAGCCCTCGTCGGGCTCCGACGCCGGGCTCATCCTCTCTCTTGCCGTCACCCCGGCGGAGGCCGGGGTGTCAGGAGAGTCGCGCGAACCTCGCCCCACCCCAAGCTCCCAGCACGAGACCTGCATCGGAGCCGTCAGGCTCCGCAAGGCCGAACGGCCGCCCGAGCTTATGCGAGGATAGCCAAGGTCGCGGATGCGACCGCCGGCGCCTGAGGCAAGACCAAGAGTGTATCTTCAGGATAATACAGTCTTGCCTCGGGCGAATCCCCCGATACTGTCCCGGCCATAAACCCGCTCTGGGAGAGATTTTTCATGGATAGACGTCAATTCCTCGGCTCGGCCGGTGCCGCCCTGCTCGCTGGCATGCTGCCGCGCCTCGCCGAAGCCGCCGCCGCCGGGACCCCGGCCGACAAGCAGCTCGCGGCGCTCGTCGAGGGCCTGTTCGAACGCCAGGTCGATGACAGCCCCGAAATGGCGACCGGCCTCGGCCTCGACAAGGGCGCCAACGCCGCCCGCAAGAGCCGGCTCGACAGCTATACCAAGGCCGATCAGGCGAGGTCGCTGGCCGAGGACAAGGCTTCGCTGGCCCAGCTCCACAAGCTCGACCGCGCCGCCCTGTCGCCCACCGCGCAGCTCAACTACGACGTAGTCGTCTACATGTACGAGCAGCGGACCAAGGGCGGCTCGAAATATCAGTTCGGCAGCACCACCGGCTATTATGTGCCTTATGCGATCAGCCAGCTGAGCGGCCCCTATGCGTCGATTCCCGACTTCCTCGACTCGCAGCATGCGATCGAAACGAAGGCCGACGCCGATGCCTATGTCGCCCGCCTGCGCGAGTTCGCCCGCGTCCTCGACGAAAGCACCCGGTCGCAGCAGGCCGACGTCCGCTTCGGCGCCTTCGCGCCCGATTTCTGCCTCGACCTCGCCCTGAGCCAGCTGCGCTCGCTGCGCGACCAGCCCGCCGCGAAGACGGTGCTGGTCGAATCGATCGTCCGCCGCACCGGCGAGAAGGCCATCGCCGGCAACTGGGGCGCCGACGCCGAGAAGATCGTCGCAAGCGAGGTGTTCCCGGCGCTCGATCGGCAGATTTCGCTCGTGACCGGGCTGCGCAAGGCAGCCAGCCATGATGCGGGTGTCTGGCGCCTGCCGAAGGGCGACGAATATTATGCCGATGCGCTGATGAACGCGACGACCTCGACCTACACGCCCGAGCAGGTCCACCAGATGGGTCTCGAGCAGGTCGCCGAGATCAGCAGCCAGATCGATGCCATCCTCAAGAAGGAGGGCATGACCAAGGGCACCGTCGGCGAGCGGCTGACCGCGCTCAACAACGATCCCAAGCAGCTCTTCGCCAACACCGACGAGGGCCGGGCCGAGCTGATCGACTATATCAACGGCGTCGTGAAGGCGATGGACGCGAAGCTGCCGCAGGCCTTCGCGACCCTGCCCAAGGCGGCGCTCGAAGTGAAGCGGGTGCCCGCCTTCATCCAGGACGGCGCGGCGAACGGCTATTACAACTCGGCCGCGCTCGATGGTTCGCGCGGCGCGATCTACTATATCAACCTCAAGGATACCGCCGACTGGCCGCGCTACGGCCTGCCCAGCCTGACCTATCATGAGGGCACCCCCGGCCATCACCTCCAGATCAGCCTTGCCCAGGAGGCGACGGACCTGCCGATGCTGCGCAAGATCGCGCCGTTCGGCGCCTATGTCGAAGGCTGGGCGCTCTATGCCGAGCAGCTCGCCGACGAGATGGGCGTTTACGACAAGGACCCGCTCGGCCGCGCCGGCTTCCTCCAGAGCTTCCTGTTCCGCGCGGTCCGCCTCGCGACCGACACCGGAATTCACTTCAAGCGCTGGAGCCGCGAGCAGGCGACCGACTATATGGTCAACGCCAGCGGCTTCGCCCGCCCGCGGACCCAGCGCGAGATCGATCGCTACTGTATCTGGCCGGGCCAGGCGTGCAGCTACAAGGTCGGCCATATGAGCTGGGTCAAGGCGCGCGAGGCCGCCAAGAAAATCCAGGGCGCGAAGTTCGACCTCCGCCAGTTCCACCAGGTCCTGCTCGAAGGCGCGCTGCCGCTGACGATCCTCGAACAGGTCGTCGAAGCGCGGGCGCGGGCGTAAATTTCCCTCTCCCATTTGGGGAGAGGGAAGGGGCCCGCCGCGAAGCTGTGGGAAGGGTGAGGGCACGCTCGAGTTGCGCGCGCATCGTCCTCTCCCAATCCTATGCCCTCACCCCCAAGGGGAGAGGACTTTAGCCCTTGACTCCATCACCTGACGTACCGATCTGTAACATCCTCAGCGCCACCCCGAGGATGCCATGATCGAACTCTATTACTGGGCCACCCCGAACGGCCACAAGGTCACTCTCTTTCTCGAGGAAGCGGGGCTCGACTACGGCATCCACCCGATCAACATCGGCAAGGGCGATCAGTTCGCCCCCGATTTCCTGAAGATTTCCCCCAACAACCGCATGCCGGCGATCGTCGATACCGATCCGCAGGGCGGCGGCGCGCCGGTCTCGCTGTTCGAATCGGGGGCGATCCTCCTCTATCTCGCCGAGAAGACCGGAAAATTCATCCCGTCGGACCTGCATGGCCGCGCCGAAGTGCTGCAATGGCTGTTCTGGCAGATGGGCGGCCTCGGTCCGATGGCCGGGCAGAACCATCATTTCAGCGGCTATGCGCCCGAGAAGATCCCCTATGCGATCGACCGCTATGTCAACGAGACCGCGCGGCTCTACGGCGTGCTCGACAAGCGGCTCGCCGATCGCGCCTTCGTCGCCGGCGACGACTATTCGATCGCCGACATGGCGAGCTATCCCTGGATCGTCCCGTATGAGCGGCAGGGCCAGGACCTGGCCGACTTCCCGAACCTGAAGCGCTGGTTCGACGCCATCGCCGCCCGGCCCGCAACGATCCGCGCCTATGCGATACCCGACCGGTTCAAGGACCTGCCCGAGCCGAGCGACGAGGAGCGCCGCCGCAACCTGTTCGGGGCACAGCCGGCGAAGCTGTGACGGCTTACCCCAAACCGTCATCCTGAACGCGTTTCAGGATCCACTGGGCGGCACAGTCAGGCCATGGGGCATGCCGCAAAGGCCTTGCGCTCCCGCGTCGCCCCGGCGGAGGCCGGGGCCGCCACGATTGGGGCAACCAGCGTCCGGCAAGCCCCTCTGACGGCCCCGGCCTCCGCCGGGGCGACGTCGCTTCCGGAACCGGCACATCAATCTGCCCAGCCGTGATCCACCCGCGCCGGACCGTCCGAAGCGGCTCGACATGCCCGCGCGCGCCATATTAAGGACGTCCGCAGCAATCGCGTTCCGCTGACTTCTTCCAGCCGCGTCGGTTCGTTTCGGGAGTGTGTGCGGGTGGATCGATGAGGACGGCGCTGTTTCTGGTCGATCGGACGGCGATTTTGTTCCTGGGCGTCGCGGCGGGTGCCGCGATCGGCTATGCCTTCGGGGTCAAGCAACAGGTCGAGCTGCCCGTTCCGGCGGGCACCGAACTGGCGGCTGCGGGCGCGGATGCCGGCGTTCCCGGCACCGTCGTCGGCACCGCCCCCGGTGAAAAGCCGCCGGTCACGAAGCCGGGCGAGCTGCCCCAGCCGCCCGTCGTCGCCGAAACCCGCGCGATCCAGCCCGGCATCGTCAATGCGATCGCGGCGGGCCGTCCGGTGCGGATCGGCGTGTTCGGCGACAGCTTCGGCGACGGCATATGGTCCGCGCTGTACAACCAGCTCAGCCGCAAGGCGGGCTATCAGGTCATCAAGTACAGCCAGCAGGCCACCGGCTTCACCCGCTACAAGACGCTCAACCTGGAAGAGCATGATCGCGGCCGGCTCGCGTCGGCGCCGGTCGATGTCGCGGTGATCTCCTTCGGCGCCAACGACATGATGGGTGTGGCCGATGGCGGCCATGTCTATGCGCTGCTGACCCCCAACTGGAAGGCGGCGATCGCGCGCCGCGTCACCTCCTATGTCGCCATGCTGCGCGGGCAGGGGGCGATCGTATATTGGGTCGGGCTGCCGAAGATGCGCGAGGCGGCCTATGATGCCGACGTCGTCCGCATGAACGCCTTCTACCGCGACCTCATGGCCAAGCTCGGCGTCCCCTTCATCGACACCGCGCCGTACAGCGTCGACGGGGAAGGGCGCTACGCCGCCTATCTGCCCGATCCGAAGACCGGCAAGCCGCAGCTGACGCGCGCCAATGACGGCATCCACATGTCGATGAACGGCTATATCCGCATCACCCGCGGACTGTCCGGTCGCATCCGCTCCTATGTCGATCAGGCGCGCGGCCAGGCCGGCAACGGCGCGCCGCCGCCGCCGACGGTGGCGCCCGCCCCGCTGGTCGTCCCGCCGCCGGTCAGGACGGTGCCGAAGCCCGTCCCGCGGCTCGAGGACCCGCTCGCCGATCTTCCCGAAACCGGCAAGCCCGCCAAACCGGCCAAGGGCGACACCAAAGCCGACAAGCCCGGCAAGACGCCGCCGCCCGAGGTCGCGCTGCCGCCCGCCAGGGGCGCTCCGGCCGATCTCCTTCCGCCCGATCTGCGCGACGATCCGCCCCGGCCCGACGGCGAGCCGCGATGATCGGCCCGCTCATGCTCGCCGCCGCGGCCGCCGCGTCGGGGCCGGTCGTCACCGCCGACTGCGCGGGCGGGCTGTGCGACTATGCGGTGCTCAAGCCCTATTTCGACAAGCTCGCCGCGGCGCGGGGCAGTGGCGGCAAGCCGGTCCACATCCTCCAGATCGGCGACAGCCATACGGCGGGCGATTCGATCACCGGGGCGTGGCGCGACATGCTGCAGGCCCGCTACGGCAGCGGCGGTCGCGGCGTGATGCCGCCCGGCAGGCCGTTCCAGGGTTATAACCCGCGCGGCGTCAGGGTCGAGATGACCGGCGGCTGGACCGTTTCCTCGATCTTCGGCCCCGGCTCGCAGAACCCACGCGGTGCCCGCGGGCTGTCGGGCTTCAGCATCACCTCGACCATGGAGGGTGCACGGATCGGTCTGACGGCGTCGGCGATGGAGACCTTCAACCGCTTCGTGATCTGCGCGACCGCCGAGCCGGGCGCGGGCACGCTGGCGATCAGCGTCGGCGGCGAGACCGAGCGGATGGAGCTCGGGTCGCTGATCACGCGTCCCGAGTGCAAGGAGCTGCGCTTCGATCGCCTGCAGCCGGCGGTGTCGGTGGTGACCGAGGGCGGGCCGGTGACGATCACCAGCTGGGCCACCTTCCGCGACGCGGGCGGGGTGGCGCTGTCCAATGTCGGCGTGGTCGGCTCGCAGTTCATCCATTTCAGCCGCAACGACGACGCCGTCGTGGCGGAGGAGCTGCGCAGCTACGATCCCGACCTGATCGTGCTCGCCTTCGGCACCAACGAAGGCTTCTCGCCGCGGGTCAATCCGCAGGAATATGAGATCGCGCTGCGCACCCAGATCGGCCGCGTCCGCCGGCTCGCCGGCCGCGTCCCTATCCTGTTGCTCGGCGCGCCCGATGCGCTCAGCCGGCGTCCCGAGATGCTCAACAATGCGCCGACGGTGACCCCCGCGCCCTGCATCGAGCCGGTGACCTTGCCGCCGCTCGCCGAAACCACCGCCCAGGCCACGCCGCCCCGCACCGGCGACGCGATCGACGACGTGCTCGAAGCGCTCGGCGAGCAGGCGGCGGTCGCCAAGCCGACCGCGCCGCTGCTGCAAGCGCCCGCCACCACGACCGCCGCGCCGCGCACCGGCTGGGCGATCACCGCCAAGCCGCTCTTCCCGCCCCCCGGCCTCAAGGTCGTTCGCGAGGTTCAGCGCCGGGTCGCGCATCAGCTGCGCCTGGGCTTCTGGGATTGGGAAGCGCGGATGGGCGGGCGCTGCACCGCCGTCAGCTGGGTCAAGCTCCAGCCGACCCGGATGCGGCCCGACTATGTCCATTTCAACAGCGCCGGCGGCCAGGAGATCGCCAACCGCCTCCAGACCGACCTCGACGCCGCCGCCGGCGCCGGGTGGCGCTGGTGAGGGCTGCGCTTCGCTCCCTCTCCCGCACGCGGGAGAGGGCTGGGGTGAGGGTCTTCTTCCTTCGCCCCGCGCCGGCGCCGCTGACCAGCGGAGATCCTCGCTACGCTCGGACCCTCACCCAACCCTCTCCCGCGTGCGGGAGAGGGCCAGAAGAAACTGCTCGCTAAATGCTGTTCCCGACGCTCGACTTCGGACTGTTCTTCCTCGTCGTCTTCGTCCTCATCTGGGCGGTGTCGGCCAGCAACGAATGGCGCAAGATCCTTCTGCTCGTCGCCAGCTGGGTGTTCTACGGCGCCTGGGACTGGCGCTTCGTCGCGCTGCTGATCGCATCGGCTTTCCTCAACTGGGGATCGGCGCGGCTGATCTATGAGGCGCGATCGCGGGGCGCGCAGAAGGCGATCGTCACGGTCGGCGTGATCGCCAATCTCGGCATCCTCGGCTTCTTCAAATATTATGATTTCTTCCTCGAACAGCTCGGCGCGCTGCTCGCCGGCTGGGGGATGGCGCGCGATCTCCCGCTGCTGGAAATCGTGCTGCCGATCGGCGTGTCCTTCTTCACCTTCCAGGGCATGTCCTATCTGATCGACGTCTATCGCGGCCGGCTGCGCGCGGCGTCGCTGCTCGACATCACCCTGCTCATGTCCTTCTTCCCGCACCTCGTCGCGGGGCCGATCGTGCGCGGCGCGGATCTGCTGCCGCAGTTCGAAAAGAGCCCCCGGCTCAACCGCGACATGGTGGCGATGGGGCTGTTGCTGATCGTCTGGGGCCTGTTCAAGAAGGCGGTCGTCGCCTCCGAACTGTCGGTCAACCTGGTCGATCCGGTGTTCTTCGACCCCTCGGCGCATTCGAGCCTCGATCTGCTGCTCGCCGCCTATGGCTATGCCGTCCAGATCTACTGCGACTTCTCCGCCTATAGCGACATGGCGATCGGCATCGCCGCGCTGTTCGGCTACCGCTTCCCGCGCAATTTCAACCAGCCGTACCGGGCGCAATCGCTCCAGGATTTCTGGCGGCGCTGGCACATCAGCCTGTCGAGCTGGCTGCGCGACTATCTCTATATCGGGCTGGGCGGCAACAAGGGCGGGCTCGCGATGCAGTGCCGCAACATCATGCTCACGATGCTGCTCGGCGGCTTCTGGCACGGCGCGAAATGGACCTTCCTGATCTGGGGCGGCCTCCACGGCGGCGTCCAGGTGATCGAGACGCTGTGGCGCAAGGCGGGGCTGCCGGGCCTCCCCAAGCTGCTGGCGATCTTCGTCACCTTCCACATCGTCACGCTCGGCTGGATCTTCTTCCGCGCCGACAGCTTCGACGGCGCGATCGCCTTCCTCGGCGGGCTGTTCGGCGGCGACTGGAGCAACGGCATGACGACGCCGCTGCTGGCGGCGCTGATGCTGCTCGGCATGGCCTTCCACTTCACCCCGCCGCTGCTGGCGCAGGGCATCGCGCTCAGGCTGCGCGCCCTGCCGGCGCCGCTGCTGGGCCTTCTGGTCGCCGCGACGATCATCCTGATCGACGCGATGCGCTACGAGGGCGTCGCGCCCTTCATCTACTACCAGTTCTGACGGAGACCGGGCGATGGCACGCGAGCTGAAGGATCATGAACTGGCCTCCCCGGTCGACCTGCCGGGCGAACCCTATGAGCGCGGCGATCCGCTCGCCTGGACGACGGTGACGATCGCGGTCGCGGCGATCGTCCTGCTCTTCGCCAACGCCGGAACGCTCGCCGCCTGGGTCGACGAGAAGCCGGTCAGCCAGCAACAGCTCGAGGCGTCCGAAGCGGCGACCGGCTGGAAGGATGCGATGGCCTCCACCGGCCTCGCCGCCCCGCGCGATGCGCTCCATGCCGCGTGGAAGGATCTCCAGGCGAAGCGCTTCGGCGAAGAAGCCCCCGCCGGCACCCAATAACACCTCTCCCACTTGGGGAGAGGGCCATCGCACATGAACTTCGTCATCCCGGACTTGATCCGGGATCCAGCTTCTTCCCCTTGAACGGCCCAAAAAGCGGGATCCCGGATCGAGTCCGGGATGACGTTTTTCGTACCAGGAACGCGCCTCGCTACTCGGCTTGCTCGGGCGGCGGCGCGCCATCGTCGCGATAGACCAGCCGGCCCACTTCGAGCTCGTCGATGCGCAGCTTGCCGATCCGGGCCTGGCCGATGCGGAGCCGGCCGACGGCGATGGCCCCGACCGCGATCGCCCCGACCGCCAGCGCCCCGATCGCCGCGGACATCAGCGCGATCGCGCCGATGCTGGCGGCCCCGGTGGCCGATGCCCCCGTCGCGACGGCGCCGGTCGCCGACGCTCCGGTCGCGACCGTCTTGCGCGTCACGGCGACGCCCTTCTGGGCGGACGGGCGCGGCGCCCGCTTGCCGGGAGTCGCCGACGCCTTCTGTTCGCTGTCAGCCATGGTCCACTTTCCCCGCCGAACCGCCCATTCGCCCGGAGGGTCGGGCGGGTTCCCGGTTGCGCGGCGAACATGAGCCTTCCCCGGTCCGGTCGCAATGGCCCGCGTCCATGCCGACGAAGCTCAGGGGATGAGCCGTGCCGCCCGCAGGCGCGCGAACAGGTCGAAGAAGGCGTCGTCGGTCGCCTGATACGCGGTGAAGCCGAGCTTGCGGCTCTTGCTCATGTCGGTGACGACCTCGATCGGGCGACCGAGATCGGCGTCGGTGTGCCACGGCGACGAAAGCCGCGTCAGATCCGGCTCCGCCAGCCCTTCGCGCTCTGCGATGGCACGCCATAGCGGGGCGTCCTGCGCCATCTGCGTTTCCAGCGGCTGAAGCGATCCGTCGAAGCCCGCCGGCTCCAGGCCAAACCACTGGGCGATGCGTCCCCACATCCAGCTCCACCGGAAGATGTCGCCGTTGACAACGTTGAACGCCTCGTTGCGCGCTTCGGGCGTCGTCGCGGCCCAGAGCAGGTGGCGCGCCAGCAGGCGCGCGTCGGTCATGTCGGTCAGCCCGTTCCACTGCGCGGCCGATCCGGGGAAGCGGAACGGACGTCCGGTCTCGCGGCAGACCGTCGCATAGGCGGCCAGCGTGGTGCCCATGTTCATGGCGTTCCCCACCGCCATGCCGATGACGGTGTGCGGCCGGTGGACGCTCCACGAGAAGCCGTCGCGCCCGGCGGCAGCGAACAATTCGTCTTCCTGCGCATAATAGAAATTCTCGACGTCGAGACGCCCCTGTTCCTCGCGGAACGGAGTCTGCGGCAGGCTGCCTTTGCCATAGGCCTCGAACGGCCCGAGATAATGTTTGAGCCCCGTCACCAGGGCGACATGCCGGGGGGCCTCGCCGGGCCGGAGCGCGTCGAGCAGGTTGCGGACCATGGCGGCATTGACGCGGATATTCTCCGCCTCGCTGTCCTGCCGCAGCCAGGTCGTGATGAACACGGCGTCCGGCCGGATATCCGCCAGCGCGGCCGCCGTCGCGGCCCTGTCCTGAAGATCGACAGCAACCGGGCGAACGCCGTCCTGGTCCGAAGGCCGGCGGGAGAGGGCGTGCACCGTCCACCCGTCGCTCAGGAGGAGGTCCGCGGTCGCACTCCCGACGATGCCGCTCGCGCCGACCACCAATGCAGTTCCAGCCATGATCATGCTCCGATATGAGGGACGGGCGTGCACAAGCATGTCCCGAAACTTTCCGCTCCAACGCGCCTGACCGCTGTCAGGGCGCACGGCCGCGGACGGGCCGGCTTACTCGGCCACCAGCGCCGCCACGACCGCCCCCAGGGCTTTCGCCGCGTCGCCGGGCGCCAGCCGCACCTGGAGCCCGCGCTGGCCGCCGTTGATATAGACCAGCGCCTCGGCCATCGCCGCCGCCTCGATCGCGACGGGAACCCGCTTCTTCTGGCCGAACGGGCTGATCCCGCCGACATGATAGCCGGTGATCCGCTCGGCGTCGGCGGGCTTCATCATCGCTGCCGACTTGGCGCCCAGCGCGGCGGCGGCCTTCTTCATCGACAGTTCGCGGTCGGACGGGATCACCGCGCAGGCGGGCTTGCCGTCGATCTCGATCATCAGCGTCTTGAGCACCCGCGACGCAGGCTCGCCCAGCGCCTCGGCGGCCTGCAGGCCGACCCGTTCGCCGCCGGGATCATAGTCGTAGAGGTGGACGCTGTGGGCGACCTTCGCCTGGGTCAGGACCTGGGTGGCGCGGGTGGTGCGGGACATTGCGTCCGCTTAATGGCGGGCGGCGTACAAGCAAAGGCGCTATCGTCAGGTTGCTGCGCGGACGCCGTCGCGTCCCGCGCGCTTGGCTTCATAGAGGGCCGCATCGGCGGCGTCGAAGAGCTGACCGCGCGACATGCCGGCCCTCAGTTGCGCGACACCGCAGCTGATCGAGGTCATGAGCTTGAGATCGTTCGCATCGACGACGGGCGCAACTCTGAAAGCCCGCGCGATATCTTCGCACTTCGCATGCGCCGTTGGGAGATCGCAGCGAAAAAGGATCGCGAACTCGTCGCCGCCCAGCCGCCCGACGATGCTCTCGTCTCCGCTTTCGGCGTTCAGGCGAAGAGCGACCGCATTCAGCACCTGATCGCCCGTCGCATGACCGAAATTGTCGTTGAAGAGTTTGAAGTTGTCGACATCGATCAACGCCAGGGAAACGGCGCGCGGTTCGTCCTGCACAGCATACGCCATCTGGGCGCGAAAGCCCTTGCGATTGAACACGCCGGTGAGGTCGTCGATCTCCGCCATCCGCATAGTGGCGGCTTCTCTGGCGTTGCGAGCGGATACGTCCCTGAGGGTCAGGACGCCTCCGACACGCTCGCCGTCCTGGATCAGCAGCGCGAACGAGGCTTCCAGGTGGAGCTGCGGCCGGCGTGCGGGAACGAACTCGACCGAAGCATGCTGTACGTCCGGCTGCTCCAGCTGTGACACGATGCCGGCAAGCGCATCTCCGCCGATCAGGCGTGATATGTCCGCTGCCGGGCGCGCCAGCAGATCCTGGGGACGAAAGCCGACCAGCTTTTCGAGGCGACCGTCGGCCCAGCGACACATATCATGTCGATCGAAGCTCAGGATGCCGTCGGACGACTGACCCATGATCAGGCGGAGTGTTCCCTCCCGCTCGGCGACCCGCGCCAGGGCTTCGGACCGGGCTGCGATCGACGCCGCCACGGGAAGGACCGTGCAGAGAATCGCACCGAGATAGGCCTGGAAGAAGATGGCCTTGAATGTGGCATCCTGTTGGATCAACGCAATCGGGCCATCCGAATGATAAGCGCTGATCGCGCCGATCAGGGCGATCGCAATGACGCCCGGATTGGTGCCGAGCCGCCCCAGCCGAATCGTAATCAGGATAAGCGATAGAACGGGAACGAAGAGCAGAGGCAGGCCCATCTGGCTGAACGCGAAGATGGTGACGCCGACATGCCCGGCGAACAGCGCGGTCGCTTCCAGCTTCTGTCGCCCCGTCCGGTTGCTGATTTCTGCCGAGAAACGCCCATCGAGCAGAGCTTTGAGGAAGGGCGTGACGATGAGCATGCCGAGCGAGTTGCTGGCGAACCACCGCACGAACGAGGAGCCGAAGGGCTGGCCATAGTTGATCATCGAAGCGAGCGAACCCGCAGCGGCGCCGCATAAAGGCGCGAGCAAGCCCGCGAGCAGCAGGAAATATATGGCCGATCGCGTATCCTCGAGCAATTTATCGCCCGAAGCGGCCTTTTGCAGCAGGAAGGCGGCAAGAAACGTCTGGGCCATGTTAATCGCGCCGTAGAGGCTGATACCCGGCTCCCAGCCGCGCACCGTTCCGTTAGCGAGAATATTTCCCAGCCAGCCTGCTGCAAGAATGGCGATCCATTGTCTGCGCGGCGTGGACAGGAGCATGGCCAGCACGATCGCGTCGGCAGGCCAGACCGGCGCGACATCGCGGCCATTGCTGGTGAGGTGGATCGTTGTCGCCGCGACCAGAAAATACCCAAGGGCTGCTGCCAATGGTACGCGAACGTTTGCATAACTGCGGTTGGACATGGTCACATCCTGCCCCGAACTCGGTTCGAGCTTGGGATTGAATAGTTAATCCGAAGTTGACCCACGTCAACGGCCGGACAAGCAAAGGGCCCGGCGTTTCCGCCAGGCCCTCCGCACCCTCTCCGATCTGATGTCGGTTCGTTCGTTTAACGGTAGAAGACGTGGTCGCCGACCATGGTCAGGCGCTCGCGCGTCCGGAAGAAGCGGTTCGGCGACGAATGCGCCGAATGATAGAAGACGGCGCCGGGAACGACCTGGTCGCCATGACCGGCCATCGCCTGGCGGGAAACCTCGACCGCGGTGGCCCAGCGATCGCCATTGCGCGGCGGATTGTACGACGCGGTGCGGAAGAACTGTCCGGGCTGGTTGACCACGTCGCAGACATTCTCGCCGAAACGGTTCTGGCCGACGCGGTTCATGATCAGCTGCGCCACGGCAAGCTGACCGCTGCGCGGCTGGTTGGCGGCTTCGTGCAGCACGACCTTGGCCATGCACTCGAGCTGCCGATCGACTTTGCTGGTGGCGACCGCCTCCTTGAAGAGGACCTGGTCGATCCCGTCATCGACCACGACATCGTCGGCGATGAGCTGGGGGGTAACTTCGTAGGCGAGCGTCGGTTGCGACGCCGGGATGGCCGCTATGCCCATAGCGCCCGTAGCGGCAACGATCAGCATCGCAGCCAGTATGAGCGGATGTTGAGCCAGTTTCGCGGACATTCAGTACTCCATGCAATGCGCAAGAGCCCATGCTCGCCCAGAACCTCAAAACAACGAGGGCGAGATGGTCTTTCACGTCTTGTCGGCAGGGAGGCAGCTACTGTGTCGTGCCCCCGGGACGACCGAATTGAGGGCCCAATGGCCGGGAGGCCGTTCAGAGTCAACAAATGCACGATGAATCGTTTCATCACCGAGATGGGTTGAGGAACCCCTACATATGGTGGTTTTGTGCAACTGCTAACGCAACCGGCCATATCTTTGCCATGAAGCTGTTGTGTTGTCGTAATAATTCCCGTGCGGTGGTGGCGACGAGAATCACTCTGCTGACGACATGTCCCCGGCGGCGCGGTAATCGGAATTTCGGGTGGCGGAGAGGCGGAGCGAATCGATGCGGGAGGACGGAGTCGACGGTCAGGAGCTGTCGGTCGCGAAGGATTCGCAGCCGGTCGTCGACGTGTTGCGCGACTCGATGGCCGGCCAGGCGGAGATGGCCTATCGCCGCGATCGGCTGCTCGCCTGGCTGGCGCTGACCGCCGGCGCGGGCATCATTCTCGCCATTCCGTTCGCGCTGCGCTCCGGATCCGAGTTCTTTCTGCCGATCACGATCGCGCTGGTCATCGCGGTGGCGATGGTGCCGTTGCTCGAATGGCTCGAGCGGCGCGGCCTGCCGTCGCCGCTGGCGTCGCTGATGTGCGTGCTGATCTTCCTCGGCCTCGCCAATGCCGCGATCGCCTCGGTGATCATCCCGGCGACCGAATGGTTCGCGCGCCTGCCGTCGCGGATCCAGCTCATCCGCAAGAATCTCTCGCCGCTGATCGACATCTATTCCTCGTTCGAGCGATTCGTCGACGAGACGATGGGCGCGCTGCTGCGCAACAGCGCGCGCGGCCGGACGGTGACGGTCGAGGCGCCGAACTCGCTGTTCGACTATGTCGCCAGCTCGGCGCCGCACGCGCTGGTCCAGCTCGTCTTCGCCACCCTGGTCGTCTATTTCTTCCTGTCGAGCTGGACGCGGATGCGCCGGCGCACGATCACCAGCCGCGGCAGCTTCTCGAGCGCGATGACCACCGCACGCGTGATCCAGGAGATGGTCGACCGCACCTCGGCCTATCTGGCGACGATCACCGCGGTCAACATCGGCATGGGCATCCTGGTGTCGATCATGCTCTGGTTCGCGGGCATGCCCAGCCCGATCATGTGGGGCGGCCTCGTCGCGATCTTCAACTATGTCCCCTATTTCGGGCCGATCGTCGCCGCGGGCCTGCTCGCGGTCGGTGGGCTGATGACCTTTTCCGATCTCGGCTATGCGCTGGTGCCGGCGCTGCTGTTCGTCGCGGTACATCTGGTCGAGGCGAACGTGCTGACGCCGATGCTGGTCGGCCGGCGGCTGACGATCAACCCGCTGCTGATTCTCGTCGCGCTCAGTTTCTGGAGCTGGGTGTGGGGCACGGCGGGGGCGCTGCTGGCGGTGCCGCTGCTGATCATCCTCAAGACGATCCTCGATGCCGCCGGCTGGCCGGACATCGCCGGATTCCTGTTCGCGGAAGGCACCTTCACCAACACGCATCAGGATGAAGATGCGCCATTATCGCCCGAGCTCGGAAAATGATGTCGACCTGTGTTGACAGGTGGGCAGGGCTCCACTAGGTGCCCCCTCCACCGACAAAGTTCGCGGGTGTAGCTCAGTTGGTTAGAGCGCCGGCCTGTCACGCCGGAGGTCGCGGGTTCGAGCCCCGTCACTCGCGCCATTATTCAATGGCTTAGCGGATATAAATGGGCTCCTTCGGGAGCCCATTTTCGTTGGGATTATCGCAGGATGAGCATCGGCGGCGCGGCCTGATCCGTGGCTGCCGAACCGGGCCGGGCGCGCCCGCTTCCAGGACGGAGCGCGGCTCATCGCAGGCTTCAGTCTTTCTTAAGCCAATTGCCGACAAATGAGACACTTGGCCGATATCCCTGTGCGGCGGATTCTGCTATCAGCCAGGCTGGTATCGGTCGTCGCATATGGCGCGGAAGGAATTTTGGTTGAATGTATTGCGTGCCCTGATCAGAGGCCGTCGCCGCGCGGTCCGGTACGGCAGGGAACGCTTGCCCGAGGGCACCTATATCGAACTCGTCCAGTCGCTGTTCGGTCACACCGTCCCGGCCCTGATCATGACTTTGTGCTTCGCCGGCACCGGCGCCTATCTGGTGTCGCACACCGACGACGCTCTGCTGCTGCTCTTCTACGGGCTCGGCCTGATCACCTCCTCGATCCGCCTGTTCGTGCTGTTCGGCCTGCGTCGCCGCGCGCTGGCGCCGGGGGTAGGGATCAACGTCACGCGCGCGATCGAGCGTAGCTTCGGCATCGCCTATATCGCCTTCGCGGTCGCGTTCGGTGCCTTTGCGGCGCGCGGCTATGCGACCGTCGGCGGCGATCTCCACGTGCCGCTGGTCGCGCTCGTCTACGGCTATGGTTCCGGGGTCGCGGCCACGGTCGCGCTGCGGCTGTGGATCAGCATCACCGCGATCGTCATCGCGATCGTGCCGATGATCGTGACCGCGCTGTTCGTGCCCGGCGGCGCGAACTGGGGCGCGGCGGTGCTGACCGCGCTGTTCCTGACCGGCGGGGTGATATCGATGATCCAGCGCTACCGCGAGATTTCGGGGCAGATCTCGATGCGCCGCCTGATGGAGACGCTGGCGCGGCAGGACGACCTCACCGGCCTGCCCAACCGTCTCGTGCTGCGCGAGCGGTTCGAGCAGCTGATCGCCCGGTCCGACGAGTCGGAGATGATCGCGGTTCATTGCCTCGACATCAACCAGCTCGATCCCGTCAACAGGATGTACGGCCATATGGCCGGCGACGCGCTGCTCAGGGCGATCGCGCAGCGCCTGCGCCGGGTGGTGCGCGGCGACAATCTGGTCATCCATCTCAACGGCGACGATTTCGTCATCATCCAGCCCGGCATGATCGATGCGGCCGAGGCCGAGGGCTTCGCGCATCAGATCGTCGCGACGCTCGACAAGAGCTATGCGGTGGCCGGCGACGACATCATCATCTCCGCCAATATCGGCTATGCGGTCGACATCCAGCAGGGCGCCGACCTCGAGCGGCTGCTGCTCAGCGCCGAACGCGCGCTGGCCAGCGGCAAGCGCGGCCCCACCGGCGTCACCGCCTATGACGGCACGCACTGGGGCCGGGAAACCGGCCAGAAGGCCTGAGCGGCCGCCTCCGGGGATTGCTCCGCTACTCCATCACCCGCGTGACCATCACGGTCTTGCCGTTCTCGATCGTCAGCATGTTGAACGAGGGCCGCGAGGCGCGCGTGCGGTGCGACAGCGTTCCTGCCCCGATCACGCGGATCGGCCGTCCGCCGGCATCGATCACCGCATCGAACGGGTCGTGGACATGCCCGCTCAGCACGATGTCGGCCCCGGCGGCGGCGAGCCGGCTCAGCGCCCGCGCGCCGCCCAGCGTGCGCCCCCGCGACCGGATATCGTCGCGATCGACCAGCGGATGATGCGCCGCGATGATCGCGACTCCGCCCTGCGGCTTGTCCCCCAGCCTGTCGAGCGCCGCCCCGAGGCTCGCGCGGCCGACGACACCCCACGACCAGTTGCGGCGCAGCTGCGCGCGGGCGGTCGTCTTGAGCGGGACGATATGCACCCCCGGCAGGTCGATCGGACGCTCCAGATGGCGCTCCAGGTGCCGGAAGCGGCGATAGGGCCGCACCAGGCGCACCAGCGGGTTCCACGGCAGGTCGTGATTGCCCGGCTCGATCGTCAGCGGCACGCCCAGCGCCGCAAGCCACTGCGCCGCCGCCTCGAACTCGCTATGGCGGGCGCGCATCGTCAGGTCGCCGGTCACCGCCACCGCATCGGGCCGCTCGGCGGCGACGGCGCCCGCGAACCAGGCGAGCGCTTCCTCGTCCGCACAGCCGAAGTGAAGATCGCTGACATGGAACAGCCGCGTTGTCACGCGCCCTCCTCCGCATCGGCGGCGGGGGGCAGGGTTCGGATGAAGGTCAATCTGGTCATGCCATGGGTAACGCGCACCGGCGCCGGAAGCTTCACCGCCTCGCCATCGAACAGCAAATGGATCGATCGCCCGCCCTCCAGCACGGCCTGATCGCGGTGCGACAGGCCGATATGCGGCGAGGCGCGCCAGTCGCCGCCCAGCCATTCGATCCCCAGCCGCGCCGCCTGCAGCCAGCCGTCGATGTCGATCGCGGCGACCTCCAGGCCGCCCGGCCGGGGCATGATCGTCACCGCGCGGTGGCGGCGGTCGCGCCGCGCCCCGCGCAGCCGCACGCCGCCCGCGAAGCTGCGCGCCCACGCGAGCCGGGTCGCGCGCCACGCGGCCGACAGGCGCCCCTTGCGGATCGCCTCGCGCGCCCGCGCCCAGACCGAGGGCGGCCCCGCGATCAGGGCGACATAGGCGCGGTGCTCGCCCGCCGCGACGAAGGGCAGGGGGATGCGGGGCGGGAGGGGCCGCGTCCCCGCCCCCGTCCCCGCCGCCGCCAGGATCTCCGCCGGGCTCGCCGCGCCGTGCAGGTCGCGCGCGAGCATGTTCATCGTTCCGCCGGGCAGGATCAGCACCGGCCCCGCCCAGCCGTCGAGCCCCGAGGCCGCCGCGTTGATCGTCCCGTCGCCCGCGAACAGGATCAGCAGCTCGGCCCCGGCGGCGCTCAGCGCATCCGGCGTGGGGAGGGGGGCGTCGGGAAAGACCGTGGTCGCGACGATCGCGATCCCGGCCTCCGCCGCAACGGCGGCCATGCCATGATCCCCGGGCACGGATCCCGAGGACGGGTTGACGATCAGCCAGGCGCGCATGCGACGATAATGGCCCGCTTATGTGACGGTTCCGCGCGGCGATTTGCGCATGACAGCCTGGGCCATCGCATCTAAGGCGCCCGGGTGCACGCCGTTCGCCGCCTTCTCAGCGATCATCGCCGCCTCGCGTTCGT
Organism: Pseudomonadota bacterium; assembly: GCA_040387595.1. Classification (GTDB taxonomy): domain Bacteria; phylum Pseudomonadota; class Alphaproteobacteria; order Sphingomonadales; family Sphingomonadaceae; genus Rhizorhabdus. The sequence continues at coordinate 12,627 of JAZKDN010000051.1, read as the reverse complement.
CCTGTTGGCGCTGGTGTTGGCGATTCGGGCCCTGTGGCCCGCTGGCGTCATGCCGTCGCTGTCGCAGGGCCACATCGTCATCAGCCTGTGCACGGGCCAGGGCCCGGTGCAGATGACCATGGCTCTGCCGAAGGCGGATCAGGGGTCGGGGGGCGAGCAGCGGAACGATGCGGCTGATCCGCCGTGCGCCTTTTCGGGCCTGACCGGATTCGCGCTTCCGGCCGCCGATCCCGTCCTCCTCGCCGTGGCGATCATGTTCGTCCTGGCGCAGGGCGTGCGAACGGTCCCACGCCTGCACCATAGCGCGCCGGCCTTTCTGCGGCCGCCGCTCCGGGGCCCTCCGGCGCTCGTCTGATCCGTCCTCGCCACGATCGCCGCGCGATGCGCCGCGACGAGCGAACCCATGACCAATCAGACCGTGACGCGGCACGCCATCCCGACGGCTCGCCGCATGTCCAGAAGGGACATCTCCGTGAACACTCCGCCCGCTGCGCCCGCCGGCGCGCTGTACCGCACGATCTGGCGCTGGCATCTTTACGCCGGCCTGTTCGTGTTGCCCTTCATCCTGATCCTGTCGGTGACCGGCGCGATCTATCTGTTCAAGCCGCAGACCGATCGGTGGGAAGAGCGCGCCTGGCAGGGGCTGCCGGTGACCGGCGCCGTCGGTCCGGATCGGCAGCTGGCGGCGGCGATCGCCGCCCATCCCGGCGCGCGCTTCACCTCTTACCGGCTGCCCCGCGACCGCGGCGACGCCGCCATGATCCACCTCATCCTGACCGATGGCGAACAGCGCGACGTCTATGTCTCGCCCCGTGGGGCGGTGGTCGGGTCGATCATTCCCGGCACCCGCCTTTCGGAGATCGTCTCGCATATCCATGGCACGCTGCTCCTCGGCCAATGGGGGGACTGGCTGGTCGAACTCGCGGCGAGTTGGACGATCGTGATGATGCTGACCGGGCTGTACCTCTGGTGGCCACGGCCCTTCCGCGCTGCCGGCACATTCTGGCCGCGCCTCTCGCTTCGCGGGCGCCCGCTGCTCAAGGATTTTCACCGCGTCACCGGCTTCTGGATCGCGGGGCTCGTGCTGGTCACGCTGGCCAGCGGCCTGCCCTGGGCGGGCGTCTGGGGTGGTGCCTTCGCCTGGGCGCGCGGAGAGCTCGGCTGGGTGAAGGGGCCGCAAGACTGGAAGGTCGGCCCGGCCGTCGAGCATGGCGGGCATGACCATGCGGCGATGATGGCGCAGCCCGCCCCCGCCGTCGCACCCACGCTGCCGCTGTCCGCCTTCGTCGCCCGTGCGGAGGCCGAGCATATGGCGTTTCCGGTCGCGATCATTCCGCCCGGCGCGCCACAGCGCTTCGGCCCGCCGAACGGCCCGGACTGGATGGTCAAGTCCGAGGCGCAGAATCGCTGGCTGAACCGCCGCGTCAGCTATGATGCGGCGAGTGGAGTCGAAACCGGCCGCAGCGGCTTTGCCGATCTCCATGTCGTCGATCGCGTCGTCAACACGGGCATCGCCTGGCACGAGGGGCAGCTGTTCGGCGTCGCCAACCAGATCGTCGGCGTTCTGACCGCGCTGTCGCTGTTTGCGCTCAGCTTGTTGGGGGCGGTGATGTGGCTGCGCCGTCGCCCCGCCGGAACCCTCGGCGCACCGCCCGCGGCGACGGGCCCGCAACCGCGCTGGCCGCTCGCCGCGCTGGCGCTGCTCGCGATCCTACTCCCGCTGTTCGGCGCATCGGTGCTGGTCGTCGTGCTGCTCGATCGGGTGTTGCTCCGGTCTTTCCGCCGGATGCGAAGGCCCGCATGAACGGCAAAAGGCCCGCCGGATCGCTCCGACGGGCCTTTCGAAAAGCCGCTGGGGCTGGGATCAGTCGATCATCGCCATCGCGCCGGCCATGCCGCGCTGGGCCAGCTCGTGCGACATCGCGGTGCCGCTCAGCGTCGCCATGTCGGTGTTGGGCTGGTCGAGGACCGCCTTGTAGAGGTCGCGGGCTTCGGCGCCGCGCTTTTCGCCGAGCCGGATGGCGGCGAGGTTCAGCAGAACTTCCGGCGAACGATCGCCCTTCTGGAAAGCGGCTTCGAGCTTGCGCTCGATCGTGCCGTAGCGACCCTGCGAGATCGACGACGCGCCGTAAGGATCCGCCACTGCCGTGGGCTGGGCAAATGCCGGGGCCGCAATGGCCAGAGCCGCGCCGACGAGAAACTGGTACTTCATGGCAACCCTCCGATTCGAAATGCTTGTTTGTTGCATCATGATGACAGAATTGGCGGAATTCGGAAGAATTTTGTTGTTACACTTTTATGACGTTCTCGAAGAATAAAATCGATTTAAGCGCTCGTCTTGAGAATCCCAGTCGATAAGCGAAATGCGACAGTCCCGGTCCTCGACACCGCCCTTCTATTGTCCACACGCCCGCAACAGCCGACCTGCGCCGGTGACGCTGTGTGAGCAGTTCGAAGGCCAGGAACACGCCACCCCACACAGCGACACACCGACAAGGCAGGCGCCCCCGCCCCCAAGCCGTCATTCCCGCGAAGGTGGGAATCCATCGGGCCGCGGGAGCGAACCCCCGTTGCTTCAGGAACCGCCGCCAAATGGATTCCCGCCTCCGCGGGAATGACGGTCAGGGACGGGGGAGTGGCCCCCAGCCCGGGATCGTCGCGCCGTCGCCGGCTGGCGTCATGGGAGAGCCGAGCACCGACCCTCGCGGAGGCCAACCTGCGCTGACGTCATAAGGGCAGCCATAAAGCGGCACGAGGTAACCCATGTGAGCGACCCCCCACCAAAGCGGCACCACATACAAGGCAGGCGCCCCGCCCCCCAAGCCGTCATTCCCGCGCAGGCGGGAATCCATCGGGCCGCAGGAGCGAAGCACCGTTGCTTCAGGAACCGCCGCCAAATGGATTCCCGCCTGCGCGCGAATGACGGGCAGGGATGGGGAGCCGTCTCCAAGCCCCGGATCGTCGCGCCGTCGCCGGCTGGCGTCACGGGAGAGCCGCGCACCGACCCTCGCGGAGGCCAACCTGCGCCGACGTCATGCGGGCAGCCATAATGCGGCACGAGGTAACCGATGTGAGCCACCCCCCACCAAAGCGGTACCACATACAAGGCAGGCGCCCCCGCCCCCCTGTCCGTCATTCCCGCGAAGGCGGGAATCCATCGCGCCGCCGGAGCGAACCCCCATTGCTTCAGAAACCGCCGCCAAGTGGATTCCCGCCTCCGCGGGAATGACGGTCAGGGACGGGGGAGTCGTCTCCAAGGCCCGATCGTCATGCCGGCGCCGGCCGGCTTCTCAGGAGTGGCGGACCGACACCTCGCAAATGCCAACCTGCGCTGCTGACGTTATGCGAGCAGCTCGAAAGCAGTACGAGGCACCCCCCACAGCGGCACCACCCACAAGCCAGGCGCGCGCGCCCTCCAAGCCGTCATTCCCGCGAAGGCGGGAATCCACCGGGCCGCGGGAGCGCCCCCCCCGTTGCTTCAGAAACCGCCGCCAAGTGGATTCCCGCCTTCGCGGGAATGACGGGCAGGGAGGGGGAGTCGTCTCCAAGACCCGATCGTCATGCCGGCGCCGGCCGGCTTCTCAGGAGTGGCGGACCGACACCTCGCAAATGCCAACCTGCGCTGCTGACGTTATGCGAGCAGCTCGAAAGCAGTACGAGGCACCCCCCACAGCAGCACCACCCACAAGGCAGGCGCATCCGCCCCCAAGCCGTCATTCCCGCGCAGGCGGGAATCCACCACGCCGCAGGAGCGAACCCCCGTTGCTTCAGGAACCGCCCCCAAATGGATTCCCGCCTTCGCGGGAATGACGGGCAGGGATGGGGAGCCGTCTCCAGTCCCCCGATCGTCGCGCCGGCGCCGGCTGGCGTCTCAGGAGCTGCGGACCGACCCCTCGCAAATGCCGACCTGCGTTGGTGACGTTGTGCGAGTAGCGAAGGCGTGCGAGCCACCCCCACCAAAGCGGCACCACATACAAGGCAGGCGCCCCCGCCCCCCAAGCCGTCATTCCCGCGAAGGCGGGAATCCACCGGGCCGCGGGAGCGAACCCCCGTTGCTTCAGGAACCGCCCCCAAATGGATTCCCGCCTCCGCGGGAATGACGGACAGGGAGGGGGAGTCGCCCCCAGTCCCCCAATCGTCGCGCGCGCGCCAGCTGGCATCGCATGAAAACGCGATCCCGCCCCGCGCCAGCAGCGGAGGACAACGTCAGCCGCGCCCCGCCCCAACAGAAAACCCCGCCGGCTCGCACCGGCGGGGTTTCTGGTTCCCGATGATCGGGGCCTTGTCAGGCCGCGATCACTCCTTGTTCAGATAATCGCCCGCATCGGCATCGGTGCCGTGGGTTTCGCCCACCACCGCCGCGAGGGGATCGTCGCCGGTATCGGCTTCGACCGGCTGGCGCAGCTCGGCGGCACGCTCTTCAGCGGCGCTCTGCGGTGCGATCAGCGATTCCTGCCAGTTGCGCTGCTGCGCGCGGAGCGCGGCATCGCGGCTGCTGGCGGTGACGCGCAGGCGGCTCATGCCTGCACCGGTACCCGCCGGGATCAGGCGGCCGACGATGACGTTTTCCTTGAGGCCGTTCAGCGTGTCGATCTTGCCCTGGACCGACGCGTCGGTGAGGACGCGCGTGGTTTCCTGGAACGACGCTGCCGAGATGAACGACCGCGTCTGGAGCGAAGCCTTGGTGATGCCGAGCAGCACGGGCTTGCCATGGGCGATCGCGCGGTTCTCGGCGTCGGCCTTGACGTTGATCTCGTCCATTTCCTCGCGATCGACCTGTTCGCCGGGGAGCAGGGTGGTGTCGCCGCCGTCGGTGATCTCGACCTTCTGCAGCATCTGACGAACGATCGTTTCGATGTGCTTGTCGTTGATCTTCACGCCCTGGAGGCGATAGACCTCCTGGATTTCCGACACGAGATATTCCGCGAGCGGCTCGATGCCGAGCACCTCGAGAATATCGTGCGGATCGGGCGAGCCGCCGATCAGGTTGTCGCCGCGCTTGACGTAGTCGCCTTCTTGCACGTCGATGACCTTCGACTTCGGCACCAGATACTCGACCGCATCCGCACCATCGTCCGGACGGATGATGATCTTGCGCTTGGCCTTGTAGTCCTTGCCGAACTCGACGCGGCCCGAGACCTTCGCGATGATCGCGTTTTCCTTGGGCTTGCGCGCTTCGAACAGCTCGGCGACGCGCGGCAGACCGCCGGTGATGTCGCGGGTCTTGGCCGACTCGCGGCTGACGCGGGCGAGAACCTCGCCGGCCTTCACCGTCTGGCCGTCCTCGACCGAGAGCATCGCACCCGGCGCCAGCATGTAGCGCGCGGTTTCGCCCGAATTGTCGTCGAGCAGCGTCAGGCGCGGACGGAGGTCTTCCTTCCGGGCCGTGGTCCGATACTCGATGACGACCTTCTGGCTGATGCCGGTGGCTTCATCGGTCTGCTCGGTGAGCGTATGGTTGTCGATCAGGTCCTGATACTTGATGACGCCGCCGGTCTCGGTGATCACCGGCATGGTGAACGGATCCCATTCGGCGATGCGATCGCCCTTGGTCACCTTCGACCCGTCGTCGAGCAGCAGATGCGCACCATAAGGCAGGCGATGGGTCGCGCGCTCGCGGCCCTCGCTGTCGATGATGGCGACTTCGCCCGAACGGCTCAGCGAGACGTGACGGCCACGCGGATCGGTGATCGTGCGGAGTTCACGATATTCGATCGTGCCGTCGGCCACCGATTCCAGGTTCGACTGCTCGTTGATCTGCGCCGCCCCGCCGATGTGGAAGGTCCGCATCGTCAGCTGGGTGCCCGGCTCGCCGATCGACTGCGCCGCGATGACGCCGACGGCTTCGCCGATGTTCACCGGGGTACCGCGGGCAAGGTCACGGCCGTAGCAGGCCGCGCAGACGCCGCCCTTCGATTCGCAGACCAGCGGGCTGCGGATCTTGACGCCCTGGGTGCCGATCGCCTCGATTTCGGCGACCATGGCTTCGTCGAGCAGCGTGCCCTCGGGGATGAGGACCTCGTTGTTCTTGCTGTCGACGATGTCTTCCGCGGTCGTGCGACCGAGAATGCGCTCGCCGAGCGAAGCGATGGTCGCGCCGCCCTGAACGATCGCCTTCATGTCGAGCGCACGGTCGGTGCCGCAATCGACTTCGACGACGACGCAATCCTGCGACACGTCGACCAGACGGCGGGTCAGGTAGCCCGAGTTCGCCGTCTTGAGCGCGGTGTCGGCCAGACCCTTGCGGGCGCCGTGGGTGGAGTTGAAATATTCAAGGACGGTCAGGCCTTCCTTGAAGTTCGAGATGATCGGGGTCTCGATGATCTCGCCCGACGGCTTGGCCATCAGGCCGCGCATGCCGGCGAGCTGCTTGATCTGCGCGGCGCTACCACGGGCACCGGAGTGCGCCATCATGTAGATCGCGTTGATCGGCAGTTCGCGGCCGTCGGGGCCCTTCTTGACCGTCGAGATTTCCTTCATCATCTCGGCCGCCACGCGGTCGCCGCAACGCGACCAGGCGTCGATCACCTTGTTGTACTTCTCCTGCTGCGTGATCAGGCCGTCCTGATACTGCTGCTCGAAGTCCTTCACGAGCGCCTTGGTCTCGTCGACCAGCGGGATCTTCGCGTCGGGGATGATCATGTCGTCCTTGCCGAACGAGATGCCGGCCTGGAATGCGTGGCGGAAGCCCAGCGCCATGATCGCATCGGCGAACAGCACCGTCTCCTTCTGGCCGGTGTGGCGATAGACGATGTCGATGACGTCGCCGATCTCCTTCTTGGTCAGCAGGCGGTTGACGGTGTCGAACGGAACCTTGTGGCTCTTCGGCAGCGTCTCGCCGAGCAGCATGCGGCCCGGCGTCGTCTCGACGCGCATCATATACTGATTGCCGGCCTCGTCGGTCTGCGGGACGCGGCTGATGATCTTGGTGTGCAGGGTCACCGCCTTGGCGGCGAGCGCCTGGTGGACTTCCTGCATGTCCGAGATCAGCGAGCCTTCGCCCGGCTCGTTTTCCTTGAGCATCGACAGATAATAGAGACCCAGCACCATGTCCTGCGACGGCACGATGATCGGCTTGCCGTTCGCGGGCGACAGGATGTTGTTGGTCGACATCATCAGGACGCGCGCTTCGAGCTGCGCTTCGAGCGACAGCGGAACGTGCACGGCCATCTGATCGCCGTCGAAGTCGGCGTTGAACGCCGAGCAGACCAGCGGGTGAAGCTGGATCGCCTTGCCCTCGATCAGCACAGGCTCGAACGCCTGGATGCCGAGACGGTGAAGCGTCGGCGCGCGGTTCAGCAGCACCGGATGCTCGCGGATCACCTCGTCGAGGATGTCCCAGACTTCCTTGCGCTCCTTCTCGACCCACTTCTTGGCCTGCTTCAGGGTCATCGAGAGACCCTTGGCGTCCAGGCGGGCGTAGATGAACGGCTTGAACAGCTCGAGCGCCATCTTCTTCGGCAGGCCGCACTGGTGCAGCTTGAGTTCGGGACCGGTCACGATCACCGAACGGCCCGAATAGTCGACGCGCTTGCCGAGCAGATTCTGGCGGAAGCGGCCCTGCTTGCCCTTGAGCATGTCGGACAGCGACTTCAGCGGACGCTTGTTGGCGCCGGTGATGACGCGGCCGCGGCGGCCGTTGTCGAACAGGGCGTCGACGGCTTCCTGCAGCATGCGCTTTTCGTTGCGGACGATGATGTCCGGCGCGCGCAGCTCCATCAGCCGCTTGAGGCGGTTGTTGCGGTTGATCACGCGGCGATACAGATCGTTGAGATCCGAGGTCGCGAAGCGGCCGCCGTCGAGCGGGACCAGCGGGCGAAGATCCGGCGGGATGACCGGGATCACTTCGAGGATCATCCACTCGGGACGGTTGCCCGATTCCAGGAAGCTCTCGACGACCTTGAGCCGCTTGATGATCTTCTTGGGCTTCAGTTCGGACTTGGTCTCGGCGAGCTCCTTGAGGAGCTCTTCCTTCTCGCCTTCGAGGTCGAGTTCCTCGAGCATGCGGCGGACCGCCTCGGCGCCGATGCCGGCCGAGAAGGCGTCTTCGCCATATTCGTCCTGTGCTTCGAGCAGCTCATCCTCGTTGAGGAGCTGATATTTCTCGAGCGGGGTCAGGCCCGGCTCGATGACGATGTAGCTCTCGAAGTACAGCACGCGCTCGAGCTGCTTGAGCTGCATGTCGAGCAGCAGGCCGATGCGCGACGGCAGCGACTTCAGGAACCAGATGTGCGCGACCGGGGCGGCGAGCTCGATATGGCCCATCCGCTCGCGGCGAACCTTCGACACCGTGACTTCGACACCGCACTTCTCGCAGACGATGCCCTTGTACTTCATGCGCTTGTACTTGCCGCACAGGCACTCGTAATCCTTGATCGGACCGAAGATGCGCGCGCAGAACAGGCCGTCACGCTCGGGCTTGAACGTGCGATAGTTGATCGTTTCCGGCTTCTTGATCTCACCGAAGGACCAGCTGCGGATCCGCTCCGGGCTGGCGATGCCGATCTGAATCTGGTCGAAGGTTTCTGCCTTCGCGACCGGATTGGCGAAATTGGTCAGTTCGTTCATGGGTTCGAACCCTTCCTAGAAATCTGAACCCTCTCCCGCCTTCGCGGGAGAGGAGGGGCCCGCCGCCTCGCGGTGGGAGGTGAGGGTCTTCCTCGTTCAGGAAGAAGACCCTCACCCAACCCTCTCCCGCGAAGGCGGGAGAGGGCTCCGATTATCTTACTCCGCGGCGGCTGCCAGACCGTCGTCGTCGGTCGTCTCTTCGATCGAAGAGAGTTCGACGTTGAGGCCCAGCGACCGCATTTCCTTGACGAGCACGTTGAAGCTCTCGGGAATGCCGGCCTCGAAGGTGTCGTCGCCCTTGACGATCGCCTCGTAGACCTTGGTGCGGCCGACGACGTCGTCCGACTTCACCGTCAGCATTTCCTGCAGCGTGTACGCGGCGCCGTAGGCCTGGAGCGCCCAGACCTCCATCTCGCCGAAGCGCTGGCCACCGAACTGCGCCTTACCGCCCAGCGGCTGCTGGGTGACGAGGCTGTACGGCCCGATCGAACGCGCGTGGATCTTGTCGTCGACGAGATGGTGCAGCTTGAGCATGTAGATATAGCCCACGGTCACCTTGCGATCGAACTGATCGCCGGTGCGGCCGTCGAACAGCTCGACCTGGCCGCTCTCGTCGAGATCGGCACGGCGGAGCATCTCGGCGACGTCGGCCTCGCGGGCGCCGTCGAACACTGGCGTTGCCATCGGCACGCCGTTCTTCAGCACCTTGGCCATCTCGACGACCTGATCGCCGGTCAGGCTGTCGATCTCGGCGTGATACTGCTCGCCATAGACGATCTTGAGCCGGTCGACGACGGGCGACGGCATCGCGCCGCCCTTGGCGTCGGGGTTCGCCTCACGCCAGCCTTCCAGCGCTTCGGTGATCTGCTTGCCCAGGCCGCGTGCGGCCCAGCCAAGATGGGTCTCGAAGATCTGGCCGACGTTCATGCGGCTCGGCACGCCCAGCGGGTTGAGGACGATGTCGACCGGGGTGCCGTCCTCGAGGAACGGCATGTCTTCCTGCGGCAGGATGCGGCTGATCACACCCTTGTTGCCGTGGCGGCCGGCCATCTTGTCGCCCGGCTGCAGCTTGCGCTTCACCGCGACGAACACCTTGACCATCTTGAGCACGCCCGGGGGCAGCTCGTCGCCGCGCTGCAGCTTCTCGACCCGGTCTTCGAACTTCTTGACGATGAGGCCGACGGCCTCGTCATACTGAGCCTTGACCGCTTCGAGATCGGCCTGCTGCGCGTCGTCCTGAACGGCGAACTTCCACCATTCGCGCTTCTCGACTTCCTCGAGCAGGGCTTCGTCGATTTCGGAGCCCTTCTTGATGCCCTTCGGCGCCGAGGTCGCGATCTGGCCGAGCAGCATTTCCTTCAGCCGCGCATAGTTGGCGCGGTTGAGGATGGCGCGTTCGTCTTCGCGATCCTTGGTCAGGCGGTCGATTTCCTCGCGCTCGATCGCCATCGCGCGCTCGTCCTTGTCGATGCCGTGGCGATTGAACACGCGCACGTCGACGACGGTGCCCGAGACGCCCGGCGGCAGGCGCAGCGAGGTGTCACGAACGTCGGAGGCCTTCTCGCCGAAGATGGCGCGGAGGAGCTTTTCTTCCGGCGTCATCGGGCTTTCGCCCTTCGGCGTGATCTTGCCGCACAGGATGTCGCCCGGCTCGACCTCGGCCCCGATGTAGACGATGCCCGCCTCGTCGAGGTTGCGCAGGGCTTCCTCGCCGACGTTCGGGATGTCGCGGGTGATGTCTTCCGGCCCGAGCTTGGTGTCGCGGGCCATCACCTCGAACTCGTCGATGTGGATCGAGGTGAAGACGTCGTCCTTCACGATCCGCTCGGAGATCAGGATCGAATCCTCGTAGTTGTAGCCGTTCCACGGCATGAACGCGACGAGGACGTTGCGGCCCAGCGCCAGCTCGCCGAACTCGGTCGACGGGCCGTCGGCGATGATGTCGCCGGCGTTGATCACCTCGCCCACCTTCACCAGCGGACGCTGGTTGATGCAGGTCGACTGGTTCGAGCGCTGGAACTTCATCAGCGTGTAGATGTCGACGCCCGACTTGCCGGCGTCGACCGAACCCGTGGCGCGGATCACGATGCGGGTCGCGTCGACCTGGTCGACGATGCCCGACCGGCGTGCGCCGATCGCGGCGCCCGAATCGCGGGCGACCGTTTCTTCCATGCCGGTGCCGACGAACGGCGCCTCGGCGCGGACGAGCGGCACCGCCTGGCGCTGCATGTTCGATCCCATCAGTGCGCGGTTGGCGTCATCGTTTTCCAGGAACGGAATGAGCGATGCCGCGACCGAGACGAGCTGCTTGGGGCTGACGTCCATCAGGGTGATGTGATCGCGCGGCGCCATCAGGAACTCGCCGGCCTCGCGGGCCGACACCAGGTCCTCGACGAAGCGGCCTTCGCCATCGAGCTCGGCGTTCGCCTGCGCGATGGTGTGCTTGGCCTCTTCCATCGCCGACAGATAGACGACGTCGTTGGTGACCTTGTGCTCGATGATCTTGCGGTACGGCGTCTCGATGAAGCCGTACTTGTTGACCCGGCTGAAGCTCGCGAGCGAGTTGATCAGGCCGATGTTCGGGCCTTCCGGCGTTTCGATCGGGCAGATGCGGCCATAATGGGTCGGGTGAACGTCGCGGACTTCGAAGCCCGCGCGCTCGCGCGTCAGACCGCCTGGGCCAAGCGCCGAGACGCGACGCTTGTGCGTCACTTCGGAGAGCGGGTTGGTCTGATCCATGAACTGCGACAGCTGCGAGGAGCCGAAGAATTCGCGCACCGCGGCGACCGCGGGCTTGGCGTTGATCAGGTCGTTCGGCATCGCCGTCGACACGTCGACCGACGACATGCGCTCCTTCACGGCGCGCTCCATGCGGAGCAGGCCGACGCGGTACTGGTTCTCGAGCAGCTCGCCCACCGAACGCACGCGGCGGTTGCCGAGATTGTCGATGTCGTCGATCTCGCCCTTGCCGTCCTTCAGGTCGACCAGCGTCTTGACCACCGCGAGGATGTCCTCGGCGCGCAGCGTCGTGATCGAGTCCTCGGCATCGAGCTCGAGGCGCATGTTGAGCTTCACGCGGCCGACGGCCGAGAGGTCATAGCGCTCGGAGTCGAAGAACAGGCCCGCGAACAGCGATTCCGCGGTTTCCTTCGTCGGCGGCTCGCCGGGGCGCATGACGCGATAGATTTCGCTCAGCGCATGGTCGCGTTCCTCGACCTTGTCGGCCTTGAGGGTGTTGCGGATCCACGGACCGGTCGAGACATGGTCGATGTCGAGCAGCTCGACCCGGTCGAGACCGGACTTGTCGAGCACTTCGAGATTTTCCGGCGTCACTTCGTCGCCGGCCTCGATGTAGATGCGGCCGGTCGCCTCGTCGATCAGGTCATAGGCCGAATAGCGGCCGAAGATCTGGTCGGTCGGGATGAGTAGCGTCTGCAGGCCGTCCTTGCCGGCCTTGTTGGCGGCACGCGGGCTGATCTTGCTGCCCGCCGGGAAGGCGACTTCGCCGGTGTCGGCGTTGACGACGTCGAACGGCGGCTTCTGGCCACGCCAGTTCTCGGCCACGAACGGGACCTTCCAGCCATTCTCGCCGCGCTCATAGGCCTGGGTGCGGTAGAAATATCTGAGGATGTCCTCGCTCGACATGCCCTGCATGCGGATGCGGGCGATGCGGCCGTGCTTCTCGCCCTCGGCGGTCTGGATCACGCCGCCGACGACGATCGCGCCGGTCGGATCGGTCAGGGTCACCAGGTTGCCGGCGACCGCCTTGACGGTGACAGGATAGGTGACGCCGGTGACGGCGACCAGGTCGCCGACTGCGAACGTGCCCTGCTCGGGGGTCACTTCGACGACGGCATCGCCCAGGGCGCGCAGCAGCGACGTGACCGGCAGCTTGCGCTTGCGATCGATGCGGACGTTGACGATGTCCTTGGCGTCGAACTCGAAGTCGAGCCACGAGCCGCGATACGGAATGACGCGCGCGGCGAACAGATATTTGCCCGACGCGTGGGTCTTGCCGCGGTCATGGTCGAACAGGACGCCCGGCGAGCGGTGCATCTG
>JAZKDN010000050.1:0-48228 GCA_040387595.1 Pseudomonadota bacterium | reverse complement strand
GTGAAGCGATCTGGTAATGGGTCGTGGAGGTATCGGAAGTGCGAATGCAGACATGAGTAGCGATAAACAGGGTGAGATGCCCTGTCGCCGAAAGACCAAGGGTTCCTGCGCAAGGCTAATCCGCGCAGGGTGAGCCGGCCCCTAAGACGAGCCCGAAGGGGGTAGTCGATGGGAACCACGTTAATATTCGTGGGCCTGGTGGTGTGTGACGGATCTCGTGTGTTGTCACTCCTTATTGGATTGGAGTGGCTTTGAAGAGGTTCCAGGAAATAGCCCCACCGTATAGACCGTACCCGAAACCGACACAGGTGGTCAGGTAGAGTATACCAAGGCGCTTGAGAGAAGTGTACTGAAGGAACTCGGCAAATTGCCTCCGTACCTTCGGAAGAAGGAGGCCCCATGTAAGCGCAAGCTCTCATGGGGGGCACAGGCCAGGGGGTAGCGACTGTTTAGCAAAAACACAGGGCTCTGCTAAGTCGGCTTCAAGACGACGTATAGGGTCTGACGCCTGCCCGGTGCCTGAAGGTTAAGTGGAGGGGTGCAAGCTCCGAAATGAAGCCCAGGTAAACGGCGGCCGTAACTATAACGGTCCTAAGGTAGCGAAATTCCTTGTCGGGTAAGTTCCGACCTGCACGAATGGCGTAACGACTTCCCCACTGTCTCCAGCACATGCTCAGCGAAATTGAATTCTCCGTGAAGATGCGGAGTACCCGCGGTTAGACGGAAAGACCCCGTGCACCTTTACTGCAGCTTCAGAGTGGCATTAGGAAAGAACTGTGTAGCATAGGTGGGAGGCTTTGAAGCATCGGCGCCAGCTGATGTGGAGCCATAGGTGAAATACCACCCTGTTGTTTTCTGATGTCTAACCTCGATCCATGAAACTGGATCAGGGACCCTCTGTGGCGGGTAGTTTGACTGGGGCGGTCGCCTCCTAAAGAGTAACGGAGGCGCGCGATGGTAGGCTCAGGCCGGTTGGAAACCGTCTGTTAGAGTGCAATGGCATAAGCCTGCCTGACTGCGAGACTGACAAGTCGAGCAGAGACGAAAGTCGGTCATAGTGATCCGGTGGTCCCTCGTGGAAGGGCCATCGCTCAACGGATAAAAGGTACGCCGGGGATAACAGGCTGATAACCCCCAAGAGCTCATATCGACGGGGTTGTTTGGCACCTCGATGTCGGCTCATCACATCCTGGGGCTGGAGCAGGTCCCAAGGGTTTGGCTGTTCGCCAATTAAAGTGGTACGTGAGCTGGGTTCAGAACGTCGCGAGACAGTTTGGTCCCTATCTGCCGTGGGCGTCGATACTTGAGAGGAGTTGTCCCTAGTACGAGAGGACCGGGATGAACATACCTCTGGTGGACCTGTCGTTCCGCCAGGAGCGCAGCAGGGTAGCTATGTATGGACGGGATAACCGCTGAAAGCATCTAAGCGGGAAGCCTCCCTCAAGATAAGATATCTTAGAGCGGTCGAAGACCACGACCTTGATAGATCGGATGTGGAAGTGCGGTAACGCATGGAGCTAACCGATACTAATTGCTCTATTCGCGCTTGAGAGCCCCACCATCAACAGCAATGCTGATGGCGGAATATCTCTCAGCATCAAAAAAATACCGCACGGTTTCTAGAACTTATATGCACGGCCTCCATAGCTTGGTGGCCATAGCGTCTGTGACCCACCCGATCCCATCCCGAACTCGGCCGTGAAACCAGACTGCGCCGATGGTACTAGCGCTTAAGCGGTGGAAGAGTAGGTCGTCGCCAGGCTTTGCAGTCCGTGCATATAAAAAACCATTCACAATGTTCATTAGGCCTCAAGCGCCGGCGGCAGCTCCGCTGCCTTGGCTTCCGCGGCAATACCGCGACGGCCGTTCGGCCTTGCGGAGCCCTCAGGCTCCGATCTTATCAGCTCTGGCCCAGCTCTCTACAGTGTCGCGGGGTGGAGCAGCCCGGTAGCTCGTCAGGCTCATAACCTGAAGGTCACAGGTTCAAATCCTGTCCCCGCAACCAACACACCACACACTCACAGAACCCACTCACTCGCATAACCCCGCTCGGTCCTCCGCGCGGGGATAAACGCGTTCAAGAGCGAAGATCCAGCGCAAACCCGGCTACCCGCAGCCGATGCAATCGTCGGCTCTGCTGGCTCGTACAGCTGACTGACGCCCTATTTCCGGGCTCTCGGGAGATCCGCGCCTATGCCCTGAACGCTCGGGCTATTCTGGCATCGCCTCCAACTGGACGAACCTCGATCTTCGCGTGCCGCATCTGCGCTTCCACCGCCCCGTCAGTCAGAAGATTTGTCTCACCCATGAATTTCGTTACGTAATGACGCGACTGTACAGGGGCGTAGCGGGGGAGAGTTGCATGCGGGGTCTGGGGACTCTCTTTGTTTCGGCGTTAGCGGTCGCTTCGTCGGCGAAATCCGCGCCCCTTGCGCGGAGCGGCCCCTTTTCCGGGACGATCACCGCAGCCAAGGGCGGCGAAAATGCCAGCCTGGTGCCCGAACAGCAGTGGCGTCCCGCCGAGCCGAGCCAAAGGCTCAAGGCCGGCGATATTCTCCGCACCAATGCCAATGGTACGCTCGCCATCGTGTTCGCCGAT
Source organism: Pseudomonadota bacterium (assembly GCA_040387595.1). Taxonomy (GTDB): domain Bacteria; phylum Pseudomonadota; class Alphaproteobacteria; order Sphingomonadales; family Sphingomonadaceae; genus Rhizorhabdus. The sequence goes on along the minus strand of JAZKDN010000050.1, from coordinate 45,629 downwards.
CGGACGCAGATGCGCCTGGGCCGGAACACGGTGCTCGTCGTCAAGGCCGTCAGCGCCGGCAGTCCTTCGGCGGTGGCGCTCCAGAGCGGCCGGCTGTGGGCGCGGGCGCCGCGCAACGGCGCCAATCTCTCGATCGAGACGCCATCCGCGACGGCAGCGATCCGCGGCACCGAATGGGCATTGAGCGTCAGTGACGACAGGACCTCGCTCCAGGTGTTCGACGGCAAGGTGAATCTCGCCAACGATCAGGGGGCGATCGATGTCGTCACCGGCCAGGCGGGCGTGGCCGAGCGCGGCAAGGCGCCGACCCGCGTGGTGCTGGCCGATCCGGTGGGCCGCGAACAGATCCTGTATTTCGTCCGTCTCGAGGATGGGCTTGACCTGTTGCCCAGCGACGATCGCCGCATCACGCGCGCCAACGCGCTGATCCGCGAGGGCCGATGGGCCGAAGCGCGCGACCTCTATCGACAGGCCGATCGCGATGGGTCCGAACAGGACCGCATCGTTGCCCGCTTCGGCGGCGAACTGGCACTGGCGCTGACGGGTGAGCCGAGCAATCCGCCCTCGCTGGTCGAAAGCGAGCCGTCCTCCTATGTCGCCCGCGGGTTCTGGCTGGCCTATGCCGGCGATCTGGAGGGTGCCACGGCGACCGTCGTTCAGGGCGAGAGTCGCTTTCCCGATCATGTGGCGCTGCGGTTGCTCGATGCGCGCATCGCCCTGCTCCTCGGGGACGGCGGCCGCGCCGCCAGTGCGATCGACACGGCCCTCGCGCGCGATCCCGGCAACGGCACGGCGCTCGCATTGCGGGCCGAGGTGAACGCCCGCTACCGGGGACAGCCCTGGGCCGCGCTCGACGACGCGCGGGCGGCCGTCCGCGCCGATCCGGCGCGCGGGCAGAGCTACGAGATATTGAGCGACATCTATCTCGAGCGTTCCGCCGTCAAGGAAGCCGTCGCCACGCTGGAGGCCGCGGTCGTGCGCGATCCGCTCAATCCCTCGCTGCATGCGCGACTGGCCTCGGCCTATCTCCGGCAGAACCGGGTCGCGCGGGCGAAGGCGGCGATCGACCGCGCGATGGCGCTCGATCCGACGCTGTCGATCGTCCGCACCGTGCTCGGCCAATATCATATCCAGACCGGCGAACCCGATGCGGCGCGCGACGACATGCTCGCGGCGTCGTCCGACAATCCCGGATATGCGCCTGCGCTGGTCCAGCTGGCGGAGATGGATTACCGGCTCGGCGATGTCGGCGCCGCCCTGCAGCAGCTGGATGCCGCCGACAGGCTCGATCCGCAAAGTCCGCTGACCCCGCTGGCGCGCACCGCGATCGCCATCCACCGCTATGATGCCGACGGCGCGGTCGCCGCCGCGCGCGACGCGCTCGGCCGCTTCGCTGCGCGAGGAGGTGTCTATACCACCCTGTCGGAGAACCGCACCACCGGCAGCTACCTGTCGCAGGCCTTCCGGTTCATTCGGATGGAGGAGTGGGCGCGCTATTATGGCGACCGCGTCTTCGACAGCTTCACCCCGTCGAGCTATTTCGACCAGGGCCTCAACTTTCAGGTCGATCCCTATGTCGGCAATCAGCTCGAACCGGTCGGCTTCGATCCCGATCGTGGCCGCGACCTCAACCAGCTGTCGAGCTTCATGCAGGGGCTGGCGCTCGATCCGCTGGCGGTGACCTATCCGAAGCGCAGCGTGCAATTTTCGGACGAAGCCTTCACCGAAGCCTCGGCCAATATCGGCTTCACCCGCACCCGCCTCCAGAACCGGCCGATCGCCTTCCTGACGCTCGACGGGCTGGCCCATGCGCCGGTGCCGCTCGCTTACAGCGTGACGGCCGGATATCGGGAGCGTCAGCAGCGCGGCGGCGGAGTCGGCGCCGACGAACTGCAAAGCACTTTCCTGCGGGGCTGGCTCGGCGCCTCGGTCGGGCCGTCCGACAATCTCGTTGGCTTCGTGAACTACGAGAAGGCCGACAATGATTTCGATATCCTGCCCCGGCAGGTCCGCACCGACCGGCATGACCTTCTTGCGCTGGGCTTCTGGACCCACAATTTCGCGCAGCGCGAAGCCGCGACGATCGGCTTCGGCCATGGCGACCGCAGCGCCGACAGCCTTGACCGCGCGGCAGCGGCCTCGCCTGGCACCGGCTTCGACCAGGCGAACCGCTTCTGGTTCGCCAATGCCAGCTACATGCGCGGCATCGGCAGGGTCGACCTGCAGACGGGGATAGAGGCGACCTGGTCGCGGGCCGGCCATCTCGGCTTGACGCCCGCCGGGCAGTCGCAGCTCGCGACCGCCAGCCGCTCGAGATTCCGCCAGCAGCGCGCCTATCTCGACGCCCGCTGGTCGCCTTACGGCGCGTTCATCGTCCAGGGGCAACTGGCGGGCGTCCATTCCCGCTATCGATCGTCCGGGCCGCGCTTCGTACCGATCGCCACGCTGACGCCCATCTCGCGGACCACGGCCGACTACCGGGTCAGCGCGAGCTGGTCGCCGCTAAGAGACCAATGGATCAGGGGCGGCTATTTCCGCCAGACATCGAGCGACGCGCCGTTTACCTTCGCGCCGACCAACGCGATCGGGCTGCGGCCGGCGATAACCCCGGCCTTCTACGGCGGCCGCTATGATAGCATCGTCGCGCAGTGGGATGCCGAATGGGATCCCCGCGTCTTCACCAGCATCGATTATCAGCGGCAAAGCTTCGACGCGCTGCTGCTGTCGACCGCGCTCGGCACCGGCGAGGCGAGCTTCGCCGGCGCGAGGCTCGATCGGATTCGCGGTGCGATCAACATCCTGCCCGGCCACAATATCGGGCTGGCGGCCAACTATATCTGGACCGACGGCCGCGGCGCCCAGCAAAGCGGCGCGGCCTTTTCGCCCCGCGCGCTGCCCTTCGTGCCGCGCCACCTGGCGCAGGGCACGATCGCCTGGTCGCATGTGTCCCGCATCCGCATCCAGCTGCGCGAGACATGGGCGTCGGCCCAGCGGGACTTCGCGCGAAATCGCCGCCGGGCCGGTTTCGTCAGCGATGTCAGCATCCTGTGGGAGCCTCTCGACAAGAGCGTCGAGGCGAAGCTGAACATCGAGAATATCTTCGCGACCGAAAGCACCCAGCGGCAGGCCCAGGGGCGGATCGTCGCGGCATCGCTGGCATGGCGCTTCTAACCGCGCTCCGCCGCCATGGCCGGCGGCTGCTGGCGGTGGCCACGATCGTCGCCATGGCGGCGCTGGGCACGACGTCCGTCGCCGACCGGCTGAGCGGGCAGGTGTTCGACACGCTGTCGACGACCGGCGCGCGAACGCCGGAGACGCCGGGCGCGATCATCGTCGCGGTCGACGAACCGAGCTTCTCGGCGATCGGGCAGCAATGGCCATGGCCCCGCGACCTGCATGCGCAGCTTATCGAAAGCCTGCGCCGGGCCGGCGCCAAGGCGATCGCATTCGATGTCGTCTTCGCCGAACCGAGCACCGCCGAGGCCGATGGGGCGCTGTCCGCCGTTGCCGCCCGCGACATCCTGTTTGCCGCCGACGAGAGCATCACCGAGACTCCCCAGGGTTCGGCGGTGATCCGCACCGAACCGCTGCCGCAGTTTCTGGCACAGGGCGCGCGTCTGGGCATCGCCAGCCTGGCGATGGATGGCGACGGCGTCATCCGCGGCATGCCGCGCTATCCCGATGGCTTCGCCGCCCGCCTTGCCGGCAAAGCGCCGGCCAAAGGGGAGCGCATGATCCAATATCTGGGCCCGGCTGGCAGCTATCCGCGCGTATCCTACTATCAGGCGCTCGATCCGGAGCGCTTTCTCCCGCCCGGCATATTTAAGGGCCGGACGGTCATCATCGGCTATGCGCTCCAGACCGCGCCGTCGATCGGCGCACAGGGCGCGGATAGCTACGAGACGTCATGGTCGGCCGCGACCGGGGTCCGCACGCCGGGCGTCGAAGTCCAGGCGACGATCTTCGACAATCTCGTCCATGGTCTCGAGATCGCGCCGGCCGGCCGCGCGCTTACGATCGCCGTCGCATTGCTGGCCGGCGTCATCGCCTGGGTCGTGACCGGCGCGCGATTGCCGCTGGTTCAGGCAGTTCTCGTCTTCGTCGCGCTCGGCACGCTGTATCTCCTGAGCCTGCTGCTGTTGGCCGAGGGCCGCCTGTGGCTATCCCCGGTCCCGGCGACCATGGCGCTGCTGGGCACAGCGCTGGTGTTGGCGGGGTTCGATTTCGCCCTGGAGCAGCGCCGCCGGCGCGAGATCATCGGTGCGTTCGGCCGCTATGTCTCGCCGCTCATCGTCGAACGGCTCATTGCCAATCCCGACCTGCTTAATCTCGGCGGCGAAACCCGCGACATGACGATCCTGTTTGCCGACATCCGCGGTTTCTCGGCGATCGCCGAGGGGATGAAGGACAATCCGCAACGTCTGACGCAGATGATCAATGCTATCCTGACGCCGATGTCGGACATCGTCCTCAGCCATGGCGGGACGATCGACAAGTTCATGGGCGATTGCATCATGGCGTTCTGGAACGCGCCGCTCGACGAGCGCCGCCATGCGCTGCGCGGCTATGAGGCGGCGATGGCCATTGCCGAGGTCATGCCCCGGATCGACGCGGACCTCCAGGCGCAGGACCCGACACTGCCGCACATCCGGGTCGGCATCGGCGTCAACTCCGGTTTCTGCGTCGTCGGGAATATGGGATCGACCTACCGCTTCGACTATTCGGTTCTGGGCGATGCGGTGAACGTGGCGTCGCGGCTCGAAGGGCTTTGCGATACCTATGGCGTCCCGCTGCTGATGGGAGAGGAAACGGCCGCTCGTCTGCCGGTCGGTTGCAAGCTGCGCGAGGTCGATCGGATCGCCGTCCGGGGCCGCGAGACCCCATTGAGCATCTTCGCGCCCGCCGCATAGCGCTGCGCCAGGCCGGGCCTTCAATCGTGCCCGTCGCCTTCGATGATCGTGCGGATGCGGTTGGCGAAAACGTCCATCGCGAAGGGCTTGGTGATCATCGCCATACCCGGTTCGAGGAAGCCCGAGGCGAAGGCGGCATTTTCGGCATAGCCGGTCATGAACAGCACCTTCAGCCCGGGACGCAGCAGCCGGCCGGCATCGGCGACCTGGCGCCCGTTGAGACCGGGCAGGCCGATGTCGGTGACGAGCAGGTCGATCCGCCGCTTCGACTGAAGGATCTCGAGGCCCTTGGGGCCATCGGCGGCTTCGATGGCCTTGTAGCCGAGCTCGTCGAGCACCTCGACGATGAGCCCCCGAACCACGGCCTCGTCCTCGACCACCAGTACCGTCTCGCCGACATCGCTGCCCGGCGCGCCGATCAGATCGGTGTGCGCTTGCTCGCCGTCATCGGCCGCCCCCCGGAAACGTGGAAGATAGAGTTTGACGGTCGTGCCCTGGCCTTCCTCGGAATAGATCCGCGCATAGCCCTCGGACTGCCGCGCGAAGCCGTAGATCATCGAGAGCCCCAGCCCGGTACCCTGGCCGATCGGTTTGGTGGTGAAGAAGGGTTCGAAGGCGCGCTTGATCGTATCTGCGGTCATCCCGGTGCCGGTATCGGTCACGCAGATGCAGATATATTGTCCGGGCTTCACGTCGCGGTCGCGCGCCGCATAGACGCTGTCCAGATGCGCGTTGCAGGTTTCGATCACCAGCTTGCCGCCCTGGGGCATCGCATCGCGGGCGTTGATCGCGAGGTTGAGGATCGCGCTCTCGAGCTGGTTGGGATCGCAGCGGGTCAGCCATAGCCCGCCCGCCAGCACCAGCTCGAGATCGACATTCTCGCCCAGGGTCCGGCGGAGCAGATCCTCCATCGATCCCATCAGCGGATTGGCCCGAACCGGCCGGGGATCGAGCGGTTGGCGGCGGGAAAAGGCGAGCAGGCGATGGGTGAGCGCGGACGCGCGGTTCGCGGACGTCATCGCCCCCGTCACGAAGCGGTCGAGTTCGCCGAGGCGACCCTGCTTGATCCGGGCCTGCAGCATGTCGAGGCTGCCGGTGATGCCTTGCAACAGGTTGTTGAAGTCATGGGCGATCCCGCCGGTCAGCTGGCCGACCGCTTCCATCTTCTGGCTCTGGCGCAGCGCGTCCTCGATCGCGCGCACCTCGGTGATGTCGCGAGCGACGCCGTGAATGCGGTCTTCGTGCGGGACGGCGGTCCAGTCGAGCAGACGGTAATCCCCGGCCTTGGTGCGATAGCGATTTTCGAAGGCGAGCGTGGTCGCGCCGAGCGCGAGCGTCCGCAGTTGGCTCGCCGTCTGTTCACGGTCTTCGGGATGGATGAACCCCGTGAGATCCGCGCCGATCATTTCCTCCTCGGTCCAGCCGAGCAGCCTCGAGGTCGACGGATTGATCGCCGTGACGGTCCCGTCGAGTGTGCAAACCAGCATGAGGTCCTGGCTCATTGCCCAGAGGCGGTTGCGGTCGCGCAGGTTGGCCACTTCGGCGAGCTTCTGCTCATGAATATCGGTGTTGGTGCCGATCCAGCGCGAAACCTGGCCGTCGGCATCGCGGAGCGGGGTCGCGCGGCTGAGATGCCAGCGATAATCGCCGTCTGCGCCGCGCAGTCGGAACTCGATCTCGTAATCCTTCTGGGTGTCGAGCGCTTCCGCCCAGCGCTGCCCCGCCGCGGGCAGGTCATCGGGATGGACGATGCTGGTCCAGCCCTGCCCGTCGAGAGCGCCGTCCGCTGCCCCCGAGAAACGGTAGGTCCGGTCGTTGAACCAGTCGAGCATGCCATCGGCCCGCGCGGTCCAGACCTGGTTCGGCATCGCCTGGGCGAGCGCCGCGAAATCGGCCTCCGACTGGCGGAGGGCGCGCTGGATCGCGCGCCGCTCGGTGATGTCCTGGACGATGCCGGTCAGCCGGATCGGCATACCGTCGGCATCGCGCTCATATTCGCCCTTGCGCGCGATCAGGCGGATTTCGCCGGTGTCGGGCCGGACGATGCGATATTCGACGTCGACTGCCGCCCTGCCGGTGAGGCGCCGGCCCCGGTTCGAGATGACGTCGATATCGTCGGGGTGGATGAGCGCCTCGACCTGGCTGGCGTCGATATCCCCGACCAGCGTGATGCCGAAAATCCGACAGAATTCCGGAGTCGCGCGAATTCTGTTGGTGGCGATGTCGATCGTGAACAGGCCGATGCCGCCGGCCTCCTGTGCGCGGCGTAGCTGCGCCTCGGCCTCGCGAACCTGGATCTCGGACTGGACCCGCGCGGTGACGTCGATGCCGTCGACGAAGATCCCCATCACCCGGCCCTCGACGTCGCGCAGCGGCTGATAGACGAAATCGAGATAGCGCTCGACGATCGGGCCGCCGGCCTCGGCCTGGACGTCGTAGCGCGCCGCTGTCGCGACGAACGCCTCGCCGGTCTCGTAGACCGTGTCGAGACATTCGAGATAGCCCTGCTCCACCGCATCGGGGAGCGCCTCGGCAACGGTCAGGCCGATCAGCGGACGATTGCCGACGATCAGCCGATAATGGGGATTGGCGAATTCGAACCGGTGCTCGGGCCCGGCGAGCATGGCGATGAAGCCCGGTGCCTGTTCGAACATAGCGGTGAGCCGCTGCCGCTCATTGTCGACCCAGCGCCGGGCGAGCACCCGCTCGGTCGTTTCGACGACGATCGCCATCACGCCGAAAGGGTGGCCGTCGTCGTCGGGAACGGGCGAATAGTCGAGATCGGTGTACAGCGTCTCCGCTACGCCGTGGCGGTACAGGACCAGCAACTGGTCCTTGTAGCTGAGCGTCCGGCCATGGCCGACCACTTCGGCCATGACATGGGCATTCAGGTCGGCGACCTCGGGCCAGGCATCGAGCACATTGACGCCGAAAATCTCCGGATGCCGGGCGCCGGCAAAGCGCGAATAGGCGTCGTTATAGATCATCACGCCGTCCGGGCCCCACAGCGAGACGATCGGAACATGCGAGCGCAGCATGAAGGACAGGGTGCCGCGCATGGTCAGCGGCCAGGTTTCGATGGGTCCGATCGATGTTGCCGCCCAGTCGAAGCTGGCGAGAAGCGCCCCGGTTTCGCCCGCCTGCTCGAACAGTCCGATCGTCGACACGCATCATTCCCCCCGCGCGCCCCGAAAGCCACACGTTCACTGTAAATCGACGCCCGTGGATGAGCCCCTCGGTGGGCTCAACGCAATATCCGGCGATGAGGTTCCGTTCCAAGCCCCAGAGAAGCGGTGGCGAGGGAGCGATCGGCGGTCTCGTGCATTGAGCGGGTGATGACCCCAGCTCTCCGACGTAACCGCTACCGCACCCTCGGCATGATCCTCGCCACCAGCCTCGCCCTGGCCGGTTGCGGGGAGCCGCCGCCCGAGAACGGCCCCCCCGAAATCAGCGAGGGCGACCGGGCGATCGGCGCCGAACAGCACCCGCAACTCCTCGCCAGTCTGGGCGGCGAATATGCGGGCGAGGACAATGCCTATGTGCAGCGCCTCGGCGCGACGGTCGCTAACGCGGCGGGATTGGAGGGGCAATGCCGCTTCACCCTCGTCAACAGCGACGTCGTCAACGCCTTCGCGGTGCCGGGCTGCTACATCTATGTGACGCGTGGGCTGATGGCGATCGTCACCAGCGAAGCCGAACTCGTCTCGGTGCTCGGGCATGAGGTCGGCCACATCGTCGCCCGCCACAGCGCGCGGCAGCAGAAGCGGTCGTTGTGGACCATGCTGGGCGTGGTCGCGGTCAGCCTCACCGGATCCGAACGGCTGACCCGGCTGGCCGGCCAGGCTGCGGGCTTCTTCGGCCTGCGCTATTCGCGCGAGCAGGAATATGAGGCCGACGATCTCGGCATCCGCTATCTGAAAAACGCCGGCTACGATCCCTATGCCGCCGCCGACATGCTGGGGGCGCTCGGCCGGCAGGAGCGCTTCCTCAAGGAAACCGGCGGCCGCGATTCCGCGCGCGGCCTTCCCGAATGGGCGAGCAGCCACCCGCTGACCGGCAACCGGGTCGAGCGGGCGATCGACACCGCACAGCAGACCGGCGTTGCCGAAAATGCGCTGCCGGACAAGAAGGACGCCTATCTCGCGGAGGTCGACGGGCTGCTCTTCGGCGACGATCCCGAACAGGGATTCGTGCTGGGCCGCCGCTTTTCCCATCCGGTGATGAAGATCGGTTTCGAAGCGCCCGAAGGCTTCACCCTCACCAACAGCCCACAGGCGATCGCGATCGTCGGTCCAGACGACATTCGCGGCGAGTTCGGTGGCGGCGATCTGCGCGGCGGCGATCTGAACGGCTATGCGCGGGGCCTGATTGGCGAGCTTCTCGGCGACACGCCGGCGCAGATCGGCGTAGCGCAAAGCGAGTCGATCAATGGCCTGCCGGCGGTGATCCTGCCGGTGCGCATACAGGGCGAGGACGGCAGCGCCGAACTGCTCGTCGCAGCCTATGACGGCGGCGGCGGGCGCGCTTTCCATTTCGTGATCGCGCTGCCGGCCGGGCAAAGCCGCACGGCGGTCGACCGGTTGTTCGCGTCCTTCCGCCTGCTCGGTGCGGCGGACCTGGCGAGCCTGCGGCCGCGCGTCGTTCAGGTGGTGACGGCGGGCGCGGGCGACAGTGCCGAAACGCTGTCCGCGAAGATCGCCGATCGCAACGGCCGCGCGCTGTTCACCGCGCTGAACGGCGATGCGGCGGTGACGCCGGGCGCGCGGTTCAAGATCATACGCTACCGACAATAGTCGATACGGAAAACGCGCCGGCACATGGCCGGCGCGCTTCCGTTCAGCGAAGCTGTGAGCTCAGTTCTTGTCGGCCAGCGCCGCGCCGTCCTTTTCCTCTTCGAGCAGCGCGGCGTTCGCCGCATTGGCCGACAGGCGGACCTTGTCGCCTTCGATTCCGGCGACGAGCCCGATCGATACATAATGATGATGGTCGCTGTGCGAGCCGCTGTCGGCCTTGGTCATCTTGATCCGGTCGCCATCGACCTTGTCGACCGTGCCGACGTGGACGCCGTCGGCGCCGATGATGTCCATATGCTCTTTGATCTGGCTGAGGTCGGTCATGACAATCTCCTGTTTCCGGAACATCAACGCACGAGCGACCCTCCGGGGCCAAAGCGTGTTCTCGTTCCGCCGTGTGAGGGACCCCATTGGTCCTCCTCCGGGCATATCGATGGGGATCGAGCGTTGGAGGATGAGGAGATGCGAGGAGTGATGCCATGTCGGCCACATCGAAAGCACGACAGAAAGCGGCGGGCGCCGCGCTGTCCGCCAAGCGCGGCGAAACACCGAAACCGAAGCTCAAGGGCGCATCGAAGCAGATGACGGATTCGATGACCGAGAAGCAGCTCCAGGATTTCGCCAGCACGAAGCGCAAGAGCCTGCCTGCGAAAAAGGGCTGAAGCCCGGCTGATTTCGGATCTTGGAAGGGGGTGGCGGCGAGCCTCCAACCCAAAGGTGGGGCTCGCCATCCTCTCCTGACTATTCAAGGGGGTTAGAACGGTCGTTTGGGAAACTCTTCGCGACGTCCGAAGTTCCGCGGAAAGTGATTATTTTTTCCGAAGGCGTTCGTGGCCATCAGCAGAGAGCAGGCCGCGATCGTTGCGGGTGACGTCGCTCGATGCTAGGCGGTTTAGCCATGCGGCGGCTTGTCTCGGTCTTGCTCATGATGATCGTCCTCATCTCGCATGGGACGATGGGCAGCGCCGCGCCGCATGCCGGTGACAGTGCCCACAGCATGGGCGCGTTCGAGCATCATGCCGAAGCGATGGGCGAGCTTGCCGATTTGCATGCCGATGCGGCCATCGCTTCGACCGACAGCCCGACCGAAAAGGCGCCGCCGGCCGTCGCGCATCACGCCCATCTGATCGCCGCCTGCGTTCCCGATGGTGGCCTGCGCTTCGATCCGCCGATCCTGGAAAAGGGTCGCCAGCTTCCGCGCAACGATGCGTGGCTGCGTTCGGCGACCCTGAAGCCGCTCCCCGAGCCGCCCGCCGCCTGATCCTCCGCCGTCCGGCGCCGCCTGAGCGTGCGCCGCAGATCGAGGATCAGGAGATTATTCATGTATATTCCCTTGCGGGCGGCGCTCATTCTGGGCGCCTGCCTGTCGTCGGTGGCGCAGGCGCAGAGCCAGCCGCTGACTTTGGACGACGCGCTGCGGCGCGCCCTCGCGGTGACACCGCAGACCGCGTCCGCCACGGCGCGGGTCGAGGCGTTGTCGGCCACGCGCACCGCCGCCGGTCTGCGGCCCCCTCCCAGCATCGACGTGACGGCGGAGAATTTCGGCCCGCCGTCGCGCGATCTTTACGATCAGTTCCAGGTCACCGGCAGCTACAGCCAGCGGATCGAGCGGGGCGGCAAGCGGGAGGCGCGGGTCACCGTCGTCGATCGCAATATCGATCTTGCCCGCGCGCAGGCGCTGGTGGCGCGGCTCGACATCATCGCCGCCGTCCAGCGCGGCTATGTCGAGGTGCAGGCCACCCAGGCCGCGCTCGAGCCGGCGCGGCAGCGATTGGCGGTGGCCGAAGCGCTGGAACGCAACGTTCGACGTCGGGTGGCCTCCGCGCGCGATCCGGTCTTCGCCGGTACGCGCGCCCGCACCGCCATGGCGCAGGCGAAGGTCGATCTCGCCCTCGCCGAACATGCCAGCGAAGCGGCGCTGCGCCGTTTGACCGCCTATTGGGGAGATGCCCCCGAACGCTGGACGGTGTCGGCCGAAACCTTTCTCGATTTCGCCCCACCGGCCGGGCCGGTGCGTCCGTCGGGGGCCGACCTGGCCGTCGCGGAGGCGAAAGGGCGTCGGGCGGGGGCTGCGATCGACCTGGAGCGCGCCAATGCCGTCCGCGATCCGACGCTGTCGGCGGGGCCGCGCTACCTGCGCACCGGCAACCTGGGCTTCGTGGCGGGCGTGTCGATCCCGATCGGCGGGCGGCGGCTCGCCCAGGCGCGCATCTCCGAGGCAGAAGCCGAACGGCGCCGAGCCGATGCCGACCTCGCCTTCGAACGCTTCAACCGCGAGCGCGACATCATGCTCGCCGAGGAGAAGGTCGAGGAAGCGCGACACGAGGCCGAGGCAACCCGTGACGAGATCCTGCCCGTCGCCGATCGGACGCTGACCGAGGTCCGGTTCGGATATAGCCGCGGCTTCTTCAGTTTCGCCGATGTGTCGGTAGCGCAGAGCGCGCTGACCGATGCGCGCGCCCGCATGATCGATGCCGCGCGCCGCTATCATGAGGCCAGGGTCGATCTCGATCGATTGACCGGCCGCTTTACCCGGATCGCCGAGGAGGCACGCTAATGTCCCGTTTCCCCGCCGCGCTGGCCGCGGCCTTTCTCCTGCCATTGCTGCTTGTCGCCTGCGGCAAGCCCGCGCCCGAAGCCGCCGAAGGCGCGGCCGAGGAGGCGTTCGAACGCGGGCCGCATAATGGCCGCCTGCTGCGCGACGGCGATTTCGCGGTCGAGGTCACGATCTTCGAGGACGGCGTGCCGCCTGAGTTCCGCATCTATGCCTATCGCGACGACAAGCCGGTCCCGCCGGCCGAGGTCGGGTTGACGGTCATGTTGCGCCGGCTTGATGGCGAGGTCACCCGCTTCGCTTTCTCGCCGGAGGAGGACTATCTGCGCGGCGCTGGTCGCGTGGCCGAGCCGCACAGCTTCGACGTGACGGTGATGGCGCGCGAGGGCGGCCGCACCCATCGGTGGAACTATGCCTCCTATGAGGGTCGGGTGACGATCCCCGCCGCCGCCGCCCGCGCGGCCGGCATGACGGTCGAGCAGGCCGGGCCCGCCGAGATCGCCGAGACGGTGGAACTGGTCGGCCGGGTCGAACTCGATCCGGCGGGCACGGCCGAGGTCGGCGCCAAATTCCCCGGCCGTGTCGTCGCGGTGAACGCCAATGTCGGTGACCGGGTGCGCGCCGGGCAATGGCTCGCGCGGGTCGAAAGCAGCGAAAGCATGCAGGTCTATGTGGTGTCCGCGCCGATCGGCGGGGTGATCACCGAACGCACCACCAATGTCGGCCATGTCGCCGGTGGCGAACCGCTGTTCACGATCGCCGATCCGTCGCGCACCACCGCGACCTTCGCGGTCTTCCCGCGCGATATGGAGCGGGTCCGGCCGGGGCAGGCGGTGCAACTCGGTCTGATCGAGGGCCGCCGCTCGGTCGCCTCGTCGATTCGCGATTTCCGTCCGGTGGCTGATCCGCTGACCGGCGCGCTCGTTGCGCGGGCGGCGCTCGCCAATGCCGACGGCTTCTGGCGGCCCGGCATGACCGTGAAGGGGATCGTCACCGTCGACCGGCGATCGGTGCCGCTCGCCGTCCGGACCGAGGCGCTGCAGGGCTTTCGCGACTTCACCGTGGTCTTCGCCAAGGTGCGCGACAGCTATGAGGTGCGGATGCTCGATATCGGCGCGCGCGGCCCCGAATGGACCGAGGTCAAGGCCGGCATCAAGCCCGGCCAGCCCTATGTCGCCAAGGGCAGTTACGTGATCAAGGCGGACATCGAGAAGTCGGGTGCCAGCCATGATCACTGAGCCACGACCATCGAGGAACGACGCCATGCTCGAACGCATCATCCGGCTGTCGATCCGACAGCGCTGGACGGTCCTGGCGGCGGCGTTGCTGCTGTCCGTCCTCGGCCTCTACAATTTCACGCGGCTCAAGATCGACGCCGTGCCCGACATCACCAACGTCCAGGTGCAGGTGAATACCGCCGCGCCCGGCTTCTCGCCGCTCGAAGCCGAGCAGCGCATCACCTACCCGATCGAAACCGCGCTCGCGGGACTGCCGGGGCTTGATTATACACGCTCGGTATCGCGATCCGGGCTGAGCCAGGTCACGGTCGCCTTCCGTGACGGCACCGACATCTATTTCGCCCGGCAGCTCGTCAACGAACGGCTGCAGGGTGCGCGGGAGAGTCTGCCGACGGGCGCCGAGCCCGCGATGGGGCCGATCGCCACCGGCCTCGGCGAGATCTTCATGTACACGATCGAGGCGAAGCCGGAGGCGGTGAGGTCCGATGGCGAACGCTACACCGCGCAGGACCTGCGCACGCTGCACGACTGGATCGTCCGTCCGCAGCTGCGCAACGTGCCCGGCGTCACCGAGGTCAATTCGATCGGCGGCTATCGCAAGCAATATGTGATCGCGCCGATCCCGGCCCGGCTGTCGGGCCTCGGCCTGACCGTCGCCGATCTCACCCGCGCGATCGAGCTCAACAACGCCAATGTCGGCGCCGGCTATATCGAGCGGGCGGGATCGCAGCTGGTGATCCGGGTGCCGGGGCAGGCGACGAGCGGGCGCGACCTGGCCGCCATCATCGTCGCCCATCGCGGCGGCACGCCGGTGCGGGTCGCCGACGTCGCCGATGTCTCGATCGGGTCGGAGGTCCGGCAGGGCGCAGCGACCAAGGACGGTCGTGAAGTCGTGCTCGGCACCATCTTCATGCTGGTCGGCGAGAATGCGCGCGAGGTCAGCGTCGCGGTCGCCGAGCGGCTCGAGCAGATCAACCGCGCGCTGCCGCCCGGCGTTCGCGCGGTCACGGTCTATGACCGCTCGAAACTGGTCGAGGCGACGGTCCGCACCGTCGAGAAGAACCTGGCCGAAGGCGCGTTGCTGGTCGTCGTCATCCTGTTCCTCCTGCTCGGCAATATCCGCGCGGCGCTGATCACGGCGGCGGTCATCCCGGTCACCTTCCTGATGACCATCACCGGGATGGTGACGGGCGGGCTGTCGGGCAATCTGATGAGCCTCGGCGCGCTCGATTTCGGGCTGATCGTCGACGGCGCAGTGATCATCGTCGAGAATTGCCTGCGCCGTTTCGGCGAGGAGCAGCATCGGCTCGGTCGCCTGCTCGATCGGGAGGAGCGCTTTCGCCTGACCGCCGAAGCCTCGGCGGAGGTGGTGAAGCCCAGCCTGTTCGGCATCGCGATCATCACCATCGTCTATCTGCCGATCTTCGCGCTGACCGGGGTCGAGGGGAAGACCTTCCACCCGATGGCGATCACCGTCGTGCTGGCGCTGACCGCGGCAGCGATGCTGTCGCTGACCCTGGTCCCGGCGGCGGTGGCAAGCTTCGTCACCGGCCGGGTCGAGGAGAAGGAGAGCCGGATCGTCGGCGCCGCCCGGCGGCGCTATGCGCCGTTGATCGACTGGGCGGTCGGCGCGCGCAAGGCGGTGGTCGCGGGTGCGGTCGCGCTGGTCGCGATCGGCGGGCTCGCCGCGACCCAGCTCGGGTCGGAGTTCATCCCGAATCTCGACGAAGGCGACATCGCGCTGCATGCGTTGCGCATCCCCGGCACCAGCCTGACCCAGGCGGTCGAGATGCAGTCGGCGCTCGAGAAGCGGCTGAAGCGCTTCCCCGAAGTGGCGGAGGTGTTCGCCAAGATCGGCACCGCCGAAGTCGCGACCGACCCGATGCCGCCCAGCGTCGCCGACACCTTCGTGATGATGAAGCCGCGCGACCAGTGGCCGGACCCGCGCAAGCGCAAGGCCGATCTGGTCGCCGAGATGAACGCCGCGATCGAGCGCGACGTGCCCGGTTCGCGCTACGAGTTCATCCAGCCGATCCAGATGCGCTTCAACGAGCTGATCGCCGGCGTTCGTTCCGACGTCGCGATCAAGATCGTCGGCGACGATCTCGGCGAACTGGCGGCGGCGGCGGAGCGGGTGGTGGGGATCGTCGCGCGCATCCCCGGCGCGCAGGACGTTCAGGCCGAGCAGGTCAGCGGCCTTCCCTTCGTCGAGATCGTGCCCGACCGGCAGCGGTTGAGCCAGCTCGGCATCAACGTCGCCGATGTGCAGGCGGTGGTGTCGGCCGCGACGGCGGGTGCGGAGGCGGGGCAGATGTTCGAGGGCGATCGCCGCTTCGACATCGTCGTGCGCCTGCCGGAAGCGATGCGGCAGGATCGGTCGATCCTCGATCGGCTGCCGGTGCCTCTGCCCGACGGCGGCGCCGGGATTCGCGGCAGCGTGCCGCTGTCGGAGGTCGCGACGATCGGCGAGACGACCGGACCGAACCAGATCAGCCGCGAGAATGGCAAGCGCCGTGCGGTGGTGACGGTCAACGTCCGCGATCGCGATCTCGGTTCGTTCATCGCCGAGGTGCAGGCGAAGGTCGCGGCCGGGGCGAACCTGCCGTCCGGCTATTGGGTCGATTATGGCGGCACCTTCGAACAGCTCCGCTCGGCATCGGCGCGGCTGAAGATCGTCGTGCCGCTGACGATGCTGCTGATCTTCGCCTTGCTGTTCGCGCTGTTCGGATCGCTGCGCGATGCGGCCATCGTTTTCTCGGGCGTCCCGCTGGCCTTGACCGGCGGGGTCGCGGCGCTGCTGCTCTTCGGCATTCCCTTCTCGATCTCGGCCGGGGTCGGCTTCATCGCGCTGTCGGGGGTCGCGGTCCTCAACGGCGTGGTGATGCTCAGCTTCATCCGCCAGTTGCGCGGCGAGGGGCGTGCGCTGGAGGACGCGATCCGCGAAGGCGCGCTCACCCGGCTGCGGCCGGTGCTGATGACCGCGCTGGTCGCCTCGCTCGGCTTCGTGCCGATGGCGCTCAACGTCGGCATCGGATCGGAGGTGCAGCGGCCGCTCGCCACGGTGGTGATCGGCGGGATCATCTCCTCGACGATCCTGACCCTGCTCGTGCTGCCGGCGCTCTACCGGATGGTCCATGGCCGGGACGCCCCGGCCTGAACGGCTGGCGGTCAGGCCAGTCGGGTCAGCCGGACGACCGCGCGGGCGGCGGGCGCAGCACGTCAGCACCAAGCCCAGGCATAGGCGGGCAGGCCGAAACGTTCGGCCCAATAGGGGTAATGGCCGGCGGGGGTAGCGAGCACAGCCTCGGTGTGGACTGCGGTCTCGTTGCCGGGCGGTCCGTCGGGGCCGAAATGGAGCGGTCCCGGCAGCGGATCGCGGACGATCGAGGTGAAGATCCGGTGGCTGCGAATATCCTGCCATTGGGGCAGGGCTGTGCTCAGGGCTATGATCTCGGACGGCATCATACTCTGACGATGTCGGAGGATCGGCATCCGCTCAACGCGCTATCCGAGTAGCGCCCTGGTCCAAACGGGTGGAGGCTTACCATCGGTCGCGGGCATGGCGGATCGCGAGGAAACGGGCTTCGCGCTCGGTCTCGCCGAAGGCGTCTCGGACCATCGGTTGGTCGATCCGGAAGAACAGGTTGATCTCTTCCTCTTCGGCCATGGTGGTGAAGCGGCCACCTTCGCGAGCCTGTTCGAGCAGCGCCCGCGCCGCGCCGTTGCCGGGTTCGTGGTGCAGCGTGAAGGCGAGGTTGCGCGCGAGATAGTCGTGCCCCGGATAGAGCCGGGTGCGAGGATCGAGCGTGGCGCGCAGCCGATCGATCGTCGCGAACAGCGTCGGGCCGTGGCCGCCATAGCCGACATTGCCGACCCCCGCACCGAACAGCGTATCGCCGCACAACAGCGCGGGCTCGTCCGCGGTCTCGTCGAGCAGGCTGATATGGGTCATCGTGTGGCCGGGCGTTTCGAGCACGCGCAGGGTGCAGCCGGTGCCGATCGCGATCGCGTCGCCATCGGTCAGCATCCCGTCGATTGTCTCGATCACCCCGGCCGCCGCCTTGGGCGCGAGCACCGCCGCGCCGGTCGCGGCGGCCAGCGGCGCGTTGCGCCCGGCATGGTCCCAATGCTCATGGGTGTTGACGATATGGGTGATGCGCAGGCCATGGGCCCGCGCCGTCTCCAATGTCAGGTCGACATGATAGGGATCGATCGCCGCCGCATCGCCCGTCTCGGCGCACCAGGCGAGATAGCTGACATGGGCGAAGCTGTTGCCCACCGGCGTGGCGAGGATCGGCATCAGGCGGCTTCGGCGACCGCCTTCACATTGTCGAAGAACAGCGCGAAGTTCATCTCCGACAGCCGCTTGGCTTCGTCCTCGCTCATGTCGACCGGGACGAAGGTCGACGTCAGCAGCAGGATGCAGGCGCTGTCGCCGGCGGGGATCACCTTGGCCGCGCCGCGATAGTCGGCGAAGGGCACGATCCCGCCTGTGTCGATGATGCGGTACGTCATTTCCATGGCGAGATCGTCGAAATGATCGCAGCGTTCGACGACCACGCCGTCGCCCCAATGGCCCTCGGTCCGCATCCGCCGGACCATGCCCAGCCCCTCGCCGTCGAACTCCATGCTTCCGACGAAGCCGCGCCCCGACAGGCGCTGGCCCTCGGCGGTGGACACGAGCGGCCAGACCGTCGCGGCCGGGGCGGCGATCCTCGATGCGCGTTCATTGACAACCATGTGCAGTCTCCCCCTGTCGATGCGGTGCTTCAGCCGTTCAGATCCCATTGCAGCTTCATCTTGTGGACCTTCAGGACCAGGCTGTTCTCGATCCCGGCGATGTCGGGCTGGCCGTAGAATTGTTCGGTCAGGAAGGCGCGATAGTCGTCCTGCGACTTGTGATATGTCGCGACGCTCAGGTCGAAGCGACCCATCACCATGATCAGATAATAGACCTCGGGAATGGCCGCGAGGCGTTTGGCGACGTCGTCGATCGCGCAGCCGGAGGCGACCTTGACGAAGGTCAGTCCGTTGAACTCATAGCCCAGCGCAGCGGGCAGGGCCTCCGCCTGGATCGTGATGATATTGTCGTCGAGCAGCTGCCGCACGCGGTTGCGCACCGTGCCCTCCGACACGCCGACCTGCGTCGCGATCGCCGAATAGGGCATGCGTCCGTCCTGCTGGAGCAGGGCGATGATCTGTTTGTTGAGCTCGATCCCTTCCGGCGAGCCGTCGTCCCCCATCTCCTTGGGAGAGCGGCTGCGCTTCGGCGCTTCTGAATTTCCGGCCATGCGAATCTTTCTGCCTGGAGCCAAGGGGAGCGCCTTTTGTGCCTTACGAGGATTTGGTGCTCAATCTCTGCGGAATCCAACGGTAGAAGTCAATATGATTACGAATGCATCACATAAAATTTGACTCTGTAATCGAATCGTAGACATAATTCGCATCAGTTGATGGATTCGTAGGAATATTGATGAAAGCCGTAGCCGAGCCTGTTGTGTCGCGTCGAACGCCTCCTCTCCTCCATGAAGGGCAGGACGGGCTGTTCACGCAAAGCTGGTTTCCGCTGTGCCTGTCGGCCGATCTCGTGGCGGGCGAGGTGCGCGGGTTCGATTTTCTCGGCGGGCGGGTCATCGCGATCCGCGACCCGGACGGCAGGGCGCGGGTGATGAGCGCTTATTGCCCGCACATGGGGGCCGATCTCTGCACGGGGGAGATGGTCGACGGCACCGTGCGCTGCCCCTTCCATTTCTGGCGCTACGGCCCCGACGGCAAATGCGTGGCGACCGAATCCGGCGATCCGGTGCCGCCGACCGCGAAGCTCTTCGCCTTTCCGACGGTCGAGAAATATGGCTGCGTCTTCGCCTTCAACGGCACCGAACCGCTGTTCGACCTGCCCGATTTTCCCAAGCCCCCCGAAGGCCTCGTCTGGAAGATCGGCGAGTGGGACATCGAGATGCCGGTCGATCCCTGGGTGATCTGCTGCAACACGCCCGATATGCAGCATATTCGGGTCGTCCATGGGATCAGCTTCGATTCCGGGGAGCCGCACAAGGATGTCGAATGGACCACCCATTCGATGAACTACCACTTTCAGGGCAAGATGCGCGACGGCACGCCGATCGGGTTCGCGGTCGGCATCTACGGCACCAGCATCTACTGGCAGCATGGCGAATATGATGGCCGCTGGTTCGGCTTCGTCGCGCCGATGGGCCTGCCGCGGCCGGGGCGCTCGCATCTCTTCTTCGCGGTGGCGGTCGAGGACGATCCCGCCGATCCCGAAGGCACGCGCGCGTTCCTCGACGCGATGTACGACCTCGAGGTCGGCATCGCGACCGAGGACCTGCCGATCGTCGAACGGGCCCGGTTCAGGCCGGGCACGCTGACCCGCAGCGATCGGACGCTGGCCCGCTTCTTCGACTATCTGCGCGCCCATCCGCGCGCGCATCCATCCGCCGACTTCATCAGCTGAAGCGGCCTTGAAAACGGACATCAGTGAGGGACGGACATGAGCCTGTTGACCGAAGACGACATCGCCGAGATCGGCGCATTGTGCCCCCGCCTTTATGGCGCGGTGGGCTGGGATGCGGACACCGCGCCCGACTGGGATCGATTCCGGCAATGCTGTCATCCCCGGGCATTGCTGGTGCCGATGGGGAGCGGCACCGCCGCGCCGATCCCGCTCGACGCCTTCATCGCCGGGATGGACGAGCAGCGCCGCTCGGGCGCGATCGCCACCTTCAGCGAGATCGAGCTGGGCCATGCCGTCGACGGCTATGGCAATGTCGCCAGCGTGCGCAGCAGCTTCGTCGCCACGATCGACGGGGTCGCCCGGCGCGGCGTGACCTTCGCCCATCTGGTCCGCGAGGGCGGCCGCTGGATGATCCTCAACGCCATCTGGGAAAACGAGCGCGAGGACGCGCCGCTTCCGGACCATCTGATCTGATCACGCGCGAAGGCGCACCAACCACGTCGAGGGGGGAATTCGACATGAACACACAGGGACATCGCACGCACATCGCCATCTTGCTGATGGCATCCACCGCGGCTCTGGCGCTGCCGGCGCCGCTGGCCGCGCAGAGCGCCGCCGGCACGCGGGTCGGGGACAATGGCGAGATCGGCACGATCGTCGTGACCGCCCGCCGCCGCGAGGAAAATCTGCAGAAGGTGCCTGACACCATCACCGCCTTTTCGCCGGCGATGATCGAAGAGCGCCGGCTCGACGCGATCGGCGACTTCCTGCAACTGACGCCCAACGTCAACATCACCGCCGACCAGGACGCCGCGACCAACAATATCTCGATCCGCGGCCTCGGTTCGAACCGTAACCAGGCGGCGGCGGTCGCCTTCTCGGTCGACGGCGTGATCCTGCCCGACGCCGACGCCTTCACCATGGACCTGAGCGACGTCGAGCGGCTGGAAGTGCTGAAGGGGCCGCAGGGCGCGCTCTACGGCAAGGGCGCGATTGCCGGCGCGATCAACATCACCACGCCGCGCCCGACCAACGCGCTGCAGGGCAAGGCCGAGCTGGGCTACGAAAGCGGCGACATCTTCCGTGCGTTCGGCGCGATCGGCGGCGCGATCGTCGAGGACAAGATCCTGGCGCGGGTGAGCCTGCTCTATCGCAACGGCGATGGCACGATAAAGAACGACTTCACCGGCAAGCCCGCCAATCCGCAGGAGCAGTTCCGCATTCGCGGCCGCCTGATCCTGCAACCGACCGAGACGCTCGAGGTCGATCTGCGCGCGTCCTGGTATGACGAGACCGCCGGTTCGGTCTATTTCAGCGGCTTCGACGTGCTGGGCACCACCGGCGGCGAGATCACCGAGAGCATCGCACGCCGCAATCCCAATTATGACGGGCCGTCGAGCACGAAGCGCAAGGTGACCGACCTGTCGATGATGATCAATCTCGATACCGCGATCGGTACGCTCACTTCGATCACCGCCTATGACGACATCAAGGTCGACTTCCGCGAGGATATCGAGGTCTCGCCCTTCCCGCTGGTGCCGGACACCAACCAGGTCCGCCGGACCAAGGGGCTCAGCCAGGAAGTGCGGCTCACCTCGGCCGACGCGCAACCGCTGCGCTACATTCTCGGCGCCTATTATCAGCGCACGACCCGTGACATCCGCAATGTCGTCACGCTCGATCTCTGCCTGTTCGCCGGGGCCTGCTTCGCTCCGGGCGGCGGCTTCACCTCGGCCGGCGTGCTCACGACGACGCTGGCCGACTATGGCAGCCGGCTCAGCCAATATTCGCTGTTCGGACAGCTCAACTACGACCTGAGCAGCCAGATCGAGCTGACCGCCGCGCTGCGCTACGATTCGATCGACGGCCGCCAGAACGATCGGCTCGCGACGACCATCGACAAGGATGTCTTCTCGCGGCTGCAGCCGAAGGTCAGCCTCGCCTACAGCCCGACCGACGACCTGACCCTCTACGGAACCTATTCGCAGGGCTTCAAGAGCGGCGCGTTCAACCCGGTCTCGGCCGGGCCCGGCTTCCCGCGCGTGGTGTCGCCCGAAGTGTCGAAGAACTATGAGCTCGGTCTGCGGACCAGCCTGTTCGATCGGCGCGTGCGAGCGAATATCGCGGCCTTCTACACCCAGCATCTCAACCCCCAGATCTTTCAGCTCGATCCGGCGACCTTCGGGCAGGGCTCGCTCAACGCGCGCGAGGCGCGGATCAAGGGGTTCGAGTTCGACGTGGTGGCCCGGCCGACCCGTCAGTGGGACCTCAACCTCGCCTTCGGCTATATCGATGCCAAGATTCACGACTTCGACGGCATCACCAATGCCTATGTCGGGCAGCAGCTTCCCAACGCGCCGAAATACACCCTCAACCTGGGAACCGGGTACCGCATCCACCTAAAAGACGACTTAACCCTGCAGTTGCGGGCCGACTACAAGCTGACCGGACGCGAATCTTTCCAGGACTTCCAATTGCCGACCAACCCCGACCTCTTTCTGTACCAGAAGTCCTTCGGGCTGCTCGACGGGCAGATCGGGCTGGAGGGCGATCGCTGGGGCGTGACCGTCTTCGGGCGCAACCTGCTCAAGCGTCGTTACGCGACCTCGGCCTTCTCGCGCTACATCTTCTCGGTGGCGCTGGTGCCGTTGGGCACCGATGCGGTCCAGCCCGATTTCGGGCGGACCTTCGGCGCCGAATTGCGGGTGCGTTTCTGATGGTCGCGCAAGGCTTTCATTTGCGGCCGGAGGGGGAAAAGGCGTTCGGCTATGCCCAGGCGGTGCGGAGCGGAGACACGCTGCACATCGCCGGCACGCTCAGCCTCGATGCCGATTTCGCGCCGGTCCATGCCGGCGATATGGGCGGGCAGATCGCGACGGTCTACGCCGCGATCGGCGAAACGCTGGCCGCCTTCGGCGCCACGCTCGGCAATGTGGTGCGCGAGACGATCTATGTCACCGACATGGATGCCTTCATCGCCGCGAACGGGGTGCGGATGACCGCCTATGCCGGCTGGCACCCCGCCACCACCGCGGTCGAGGTTCGCCGCCTTGCCTTCGCCGATTGCATGGTCGAGATCGAACTGACCGCGCAATTGTGAAGGGGCATGCCGCCATGAAGCCGATCGGGCGGGTCTGGACCGCGTCCCCGCCGACCATCCGACCCACGCCGCTGGACGGCTCGGTCAGCGCCGATGTGCTGGTGATAGGGGCGGGCTTCGCGGGCCTGGCCGCTGCGCTCGATCTGGTCGAGGGGGGGCGGTCGGTGGTGGTGCTCGACGCCGGGGAGATCGGCGACAGCGCTTCGGCGGCAAGCGCAGGGCAGGTCGCGCCCTTCATGTACGGCGCGCGGCGCACGCCCGATCTCGTCGTGCAGGCCCTGGGGGCGGACCGGGGCGGCCGGCTCAACCGGCGGGTCGCGGCGTCGGGACGCTGGCTGTTCGACCGGATCGCGGCGCTCGGCATCGACGCCGAGGCGCGGGAAGGCTTTATCGGGGTGCACCGCACCGAGGCAAGTCTTGCGGCGGGCGCGGCCTTCGTCGCGCAATGGGCGGCCTATGGCGGCAGGCCCGAGCGGCTCGGCCGGGACGATCTGCGTGGCCTCGTCGGGTCGGATCGCTATGTCGGCGGCTTTCGCTGGATCGACGGCGGCATCGTCAATCCGGCAAGACTGGTCGATGGCATGGCGTCCGCCGCGGCGCGCCTCGGGGGCGCCATCTACAGCCGCAGCCGGGTGACCGCACTGCGGCAGATCGGCGGCCATTGGGAGGCGAGCACCGATCGCGGCAGCGTCGTCGCGCGACAGGTGATCGTCGCGACGGGCAGTGCCGGCCTCCCGGCCTGGCCCGCGCTGGCCCGCACCGTTTATGCGGCGCCCGTCGCGATCGCGGCGACCGCGCCCTTGCCCGATCGGGCGGCGGGACTGCTCCCGCAGGGCGGACCGGTCGCCGACATGGACGACAAGGCGGTGTTCTCCCCGGCGGTCACCGCCGACGGACGTCTGGTCGTCAGCTTCCTGATGAACGGGCTGAACACCGATATCCGCACCGCGCCGCATCCCGCCCGCCGGCGGCTGGCGCGCGCCTTCCCGGACTGGACTGTCCCGCCGTTCGAAAGCCTGTCCTGGGGACAGGTGGCGCTGACCCCCGATGGCCTGCCCCGGTTGATTCAGGGCGAAGACGGCCTGATCGCGGTGACAGGGTGCAATGGTGCGGGCCTTACCCTCGGCATCCTCGCCGGGCGTGAGGCGGCGCGCTTCGCCCTGGGCACGCCGGAAGAGGCACTGGTCCTGCCGCTGTCGCCGGCCACGCCGCTACCGTTCGCGCGCACCATGCCGGTGCTGCTGCGCAATCTGCTCGTGCCGATCGCCAACCACATCGGCGCCTGAAGGGGGCGGGATCAGGCGGAGACTGCGTCGACCACCCGAGTCTCCGCGCGGACGGCAGGGCCTTCGCCTTGCTGCCGTCGTTCCAGCAGGGCCGAGGCAACCCGCCAGGTGCGGTCGTTGTCGACATCGATCGCGCAGGAACCGTCGGCCAGCACGACCGGCTCGATCCGCAGCCCCAGCCGCCGCGACAGCCGGGCCAGCGCGCCGGCCAGTGACAGGCGGCCGAGCAGCATCAGCGCGACATTGACCAACCCGACCGCCGCGACCAGCCGCATCGGCTTCTTCGCGAACTGGCCGCCGCTGCGGAAGCTTTCCGCTGCCGCGATCGCCTGCCGGCCGTTGAAGGCATAGAGATTGCAGTTGGAATAGTGGGCATCGCTGAACCGGTAGAAGCGGCGTTGCCCTTCGGGATGCGCGGCCAGCACGGCGTCGCGGGTCGCCATGGCGATCGCGACATCGGCACCCTGGCCGAGCGTCTTCACCATCGACTGCACCGCATCCGCGCGCAGCAGGACATTGTCGGCGGTGGTGACGATGATCGGTCCGTCGACCCCGTCGGTGGCGGCGAAGACGCTATCGGCAAGATTGTCGGCGGCCGCCACGAAGTCGACCGGCGGGGGGCCGTCGTCCAGCAAGATGCGCAGTCCCGCGAACATCGCTGGTTCGACCACGACGATGATGCGGCGGCATCCGGGCGTAGCGGCCAGCGCGACGGCGACATGCGCGATCAGCGGCGCGCCGCCGACCGGCACCAGGCATTTGTGCGACAGCCCATGCGCCTGGGCAAGCGGATCGACCTGCCCGGCGCGCTGCGCCGACAGAATGATCGCGGTGAAGCCCGGGTCAGGCCGCAACACGGTCGGGCATCCTCTCTGTGTGGCGGTCGAGCAGGCCACGGCGGTCGAGGCTCTCGGCCAGGATCGTCTCGACCAGCTCGGCATGGCTCCAGCCGATCTGCACCGCCGCCATCGCGATCGTCTTCTTCGACCAGAGATTGCAGTTGAGGTTGACCTCCATGAAGCTCAGCTCGCCGGTTCCCGCGTTCAGGCGGAACTCGAAGCGTCCATAGTCGAAGGGTACGAACTCCTTCATGATCTCGATCGACTGCCGCGCGGCTTCCATCCGCAGCCGGTCGTCGTCGAGCGGCCGGATCGCATAGGCCTGGTCGTCGATCAGGTTCCGCTTTTCGAGATAGGTGCGCAGATAGGTCGGGTCGTTCTGCTCGACGATCTGCACCGGCAGGATGAACGGCTGGCCGTCCAGCGTGATCACCGGCACCTCGATGTCGTGGCCCGGGATGAACGGCTCGACGATCGCATCATGGCCTTCCTTGTGCAGCCGGGCGACGGCGGCGCGGATATCCTCATGATCATAGGCGGCGCTGATGCCCCAGCTGGCCGAAGAAGCGTTCGGCTTGACGACATGCTTGGCGGCCGGCGGCAGCTGCGACAGGTCGATCGGGCCGCCGCGGCGGAACAGCAACCAGGGGGCGGTCGGGATGCCGCGCGCGACGGCGACCCGCTTCGACAGATGCTTGTCGTCGGACAGGCCGCGCAGGATCGGGCTGGCGCCGAGATAGGGGATGCCGCGCCGCTCGCAGAGCAGCGGCAACAGCATTTCGGAATTGAGGAAGCCGCCCCGGTTGAGCAGCGGGAAGACGAAGTCGACATCCGGGGTGCCGAACAGCGCCTCGTAACTGTCGGCGAGATGGAGATCGACGCCGATCTCCTCCAGCACCGCGCGCATTTCGCGGTGATAGGTGGCATGGGTGCCGTCGGTGGGGTGGAGGCCGCCCTCCCAATGGACATGCTTGGCGATCAGCATGATCCTCAGGGCGCGTTTGGCCGCCGCGGAAAGCGCACGAGGCGCCGCGATGCGTGTCATTCCGGTTCTCCAGACCCATGCTGGGCGCGACGATCCTCCCGATCACGCTGTCCGCCCTGAGCCGCCGTCAGTTTACGGGGAGGATGTGACGGCGCCGCTACGATTTGGTTGCGAGATGGTGTGCCAGCAGGGCGCCATAGCGACCCTCGCCCAGCCCGCGCCGCGCGGCGCGCTGCGGCATCAGCACGCCGGGCTTGCCATTACCCTCGATCAGGATCGGCCCGTCGGCGGTGAAGGCGACATCCCAGCCGATCAGGATATAATCAGCAAAGACCCCGGCATGGGCGCGGGTGACGAGCGCCGCCGCCCCGGCCCAGTCGGGCAAGGTGCGGCCGGCGATCTGCGCACCCGATGCGGGGTGGATGTCATGATCGACGCCGCCATAGCCGAAACAGGCGCGGCCCAGCCGGCCATCCTCCAGCGCGACCGGAACGATCAATCCGCCGGCTTTCATATTATCGACGCGCGCGCACGGATCGGCGGCGCAGCGGAACGTCGCGCTGACCAGTTCGGGCATGCCCGCCTCGTCGAGCATGGTGACGATCCGCACCGTCGGCAGCGCGCCCAGCGCGATATCGGCCAGCGCCGGATGGACGACGATCAGCGGCTGGACGAGGCAGTCCTGCGTCACGTCGCGCAGCCGCGCGGCGAGCGCCGGGCCGTCGGCGACGGGTCCGAGCAGATGCAGGCCGTCGCCGCCCTCGCCGCGGATCGGCTTGACGACCAGCGGCCGGTCGGCGGGATCGGCCAGCACTGCGATCGTGCCGTCGATCACCGTCGCGACGGTTTCGGGGCAGGGCAGGCCGGCCGCGCGGCAGCGCTCGGCGAAGCGGCGCTTGTCGGTCAGCGCGCAGCCGGACGTCCAGCCGAGCGGATTGATCCGCTTGTTGATCGCGGCATCCTCGAAGCGGCGGACATAGCGGTCGAGGTCGTCGGGCCGCTCGATGCGGAACAGCGCGATGTCGTTGGGATCGACGAAGCGGGCGCGGGCGATGGTGATGGCACGGCGGCGCCAGGCGTCGTCGAAACCGAAGCGCCGCTGCACCGTCGCCGCGCGCCAGGGAATCCAGAGATGGAAGCCGAGGCCGATGACAGCGTCGAGCGCGGCGCGCAGCGGCCCGCGTCCGGCCCGGCGGCTTTCATAATGCGGCGCCAGAAAGGGTGCGGCGATCGGACGGACGATGCCCGGAAAGAGCGGCCACGCCTTCCGCAGATAATAGAGCCTGTCATAGCCAGCCATCCCGGTCCCCCATCAGGCGCATCTCGCGGGATCGTCATATATGTCGGTTAGCGTGACGCTTTCGGGTCGGACCGGGACGTCATGGGCACTATCATCATCTATGTTCACGATCTGCGATCGAGCGGCGTCGTCCGCGACGCCATGATGCTCGCCGATCATTGCGCCGAGCATCATGACACGACCCTCGTCGCCGGTCATGGCGAAGGCTTCTTTCGCGAGGCGGCGGGGCAGGGCCGCTACCGCCTCGAAGTGCTGAAGGATGCGCCGAGCCCCGCCGCATCGCGGATCACCGCCGCGCTGCCGCTGCGCCGCTGGCTGCGGCGCCAGCCGCCGGGCGTGATCCTGTCGATGGGCAATCTCGGCCATGCGACCCCGCACATCGCCTGCCGCGGGCTCGGCCATATGCGGCGCATCTACCGCATCAGCAACGAGGTGATGCGTGGGGACGGCCTGCGCGGGGCGCTGCGCGTGCACTGGATGGAGCGGCTGATCGCCGATGCGGCGCGGATCGCGATCGTCGGCGCGTCGCTGCGCCGGGCGCCGATGCTGGCGCGCGCGATCGCGCGCGGCCATGCCGTCGAGATCGCGAGCGGGGTCGATGTCGATCAGGCGCGCGCGCTGGCGCTGGCACCCTCGCCGCATCCCTGGCTGGAAGAGGCTGTGCCGGTCGTGCTCGGCATCGGCCGGCTCCGTCCGCAAAAGAATTTCGACCTGCTGATCGAAGCGGTCGGCCTGGCCCGCACCGATCGCCGGCTGCGCCTCGTCATCCTCGGTGGCGGCACCGTCGAAGAACAGGACCAGCTCCGCCAACGCGCCGTGCAGGCTGGATTGGGCGAGGACGTCCTGCTCGCGGGCGAAAGCGCCAACGTCTTCGCCTGGGCGGCGCGGGCAGGCGTGTTCGTGCTGCCGTCGCGCTGGGAGGGATCGTCGGTGGCGTTGCTGGAGGCGATGGCGGTCGGCGTCCCGGTGATTGCCTCGCGCCTCGCCGGGGACGCAGCGCAGGTGCTCGAAGACGGCCGGCACGGCCTGCTCGTCGGTGGCGAGGACGGCAACGAACTGGCGCGCGCGATCCTCGCCCAGCTGTCGGGCGATGCCGTCAGGCCCGGTGACCGCGCCTGCGATTATGGCCTGCCGGGCGCCGCCTATCTCGAGCTGATCGAGGCGGTGATGGCCGAGATGGACGGGCCGGCGCGGGCGGCGGCATGACCGCGGCCATTGCCGCCCATCAGGGCGGTGCCGTTTTCGCGCGGATGGGGCGCAACCTTGCGTGGCTGCTCGGCGGGCGTGGTTTCCAGGCGGTCGCGAGCCTGCTCTATCTCGGGCTTGCTGCTCGCACGCTTGGCCCCGGGCGTTTCGGCGAGTTCACCCTCGTCCTCGCTTATGGCCAGATGATCGCCAATATCGCGCAGTTCCAGTCATGGCAGACCGTGATCCGCTACGGCACGATCCACATCGCCTCGGGCCGCCGCGACCGGCTGGGCCGCCTGCTCGGGCTCAGCACCCTTTTCGACATCGGTGGGGCGCTGCTCGGTGCGGCGGTCGCCGGGGCGGGGGTGGCGCTCGCGGCGGGCTGGCTCGACTGGGACATGATCGAGCGCCAGCGCGCCGCCTGGTTCGGGGTCGCCCTGCTGTTGTCGATCGGGGCGACCCCGACCGGTATGCTGCGCCTTGTCGATCGCTTCGATCTGACCGCCTACTGCCAGGCGGTCGGTCCGCTGGTTCGGCTGGCGGGGGCGGTCCTCGCCTGGACGACCGATGGCGGGGTCGGACTGTTCCTGATCGCCTGGGCGGCCGCGGCGCTGCTGCAACATGCCGCGACATGGGTGGCGGCGCTGGCATGGACTGGTCTCCCGCTCGCGATCGGCCCGCGCTGCGCGTCGATCGCCCAGCGCGAGAATCGCGGCATCTGGCGCTTCACCCTCACCACCACCGCGGCGGGCACGGTCGGCCTGCTCGGTGAACAGCTGGCGACCCTGGCGATCGGCGGTGCCGTCGGCGCGGCGGCGGCGGGCGGCTTCCGCATCGCCAGCAAGATCGCCCGCGCGCTCGCCAAGCCGATCCAGATCGCCGCACGGGTTCTCTATCCCGAGCTGGCGCGGCTCCATGCCAGCGCCGACCGGGCCACGCTCGACCATGTCATCGCGCGGGTGTCGCGCTACGCGGTCGGCCTCTCGCTGGCGGTGATCGTCGTTGCGCTGGCGGCGGGCGGGCTGCTGATCGACCTGCTTGCGGGCCCCGCATATGGCTTCACGCGCGACATGCTCGTCGTCTTGGCGCTGGGCGTCGCGATCGACCTGTCGGGCTTCGCGCTCGAACCGCTGCTGATCGCCCAGGGCCGCGCGGGCGTGGTGCTGGCGATCAGGGTAGCCGGGGTGGCGCTGCTGGGGGTGCTGCTGATCGCCCTATTGCCGACAATGGGGGCGATGGCCGCAGCGATCGCGACGGCCGTGGCATCGCTGGTCATGCGGGTCGCGCTGGGACGGGCGGCTGCCGCGCTATCCGAGCGCCAATTTCCGCCGTCATGCTGAACTTGTTTCAGCATGACGGGATAAGGAACAGGCTCTTCAACACCAAATAGCGCGCGCTGCGCGCATCCGCTAAGCCGCGCTGATGAGCAATCTCTATTCGCGCCTCGCCGCCGGCTTCCCGGCTCCCGAAACCCCCTTCGCCCACCTGCTCGACGGCCAGACCGTCAGCTATGGCGATGTCGACCGGCGATCGGCGGCCTTCGCCCATCTGCTGCGCGGTGCGGGGGTGGGCATTGGCGACCGGGTGGCGGTGCAGGCCGAAAAGAGCATCGACATGCTGATGCTGTACCTGGGGGCACTGCGGGCCGGCGCGATCTTCCTCCCGCTCAACACCGCCTATACCGCGGGCGAGCTCGACTATTTCCTGCGCGATGCCGAGCCTGCGCTGTTCATCTGCGATCCGGCTGCCTTGCCGGCGATCGAGCCGCTGGCGCGGGAGGCGGGCGTGCCCCGGGTCGAGACGCTGGGCGCCGACGGCGGCGGCAGCATCGCCGCATTGCTGGCCGGACAGCCCGATCGGTTTGACGATGTCGCGCGGAACGACAATGATCTCGCCGCGATCCTCTACACCTCGGGCACGACGGGGCGCTCCAAGGGGGCGATGCTGAGCCACGACAATCTCGGCTCGAATGCCTTCACCCTGCGCGAGGCCTGGGCGTTCACCGGCGACGACGTGCTGCTCCACGCGCTGCCGATCTTCCACACCCACGGCCTGTTCGTCGGCACCAACACGATCCTCGCGGCCGGCGCGTCGATGATCTTCCTGCCGAAGTTCGATGCGGCCGAGGTGCTGCGCCAGCTGCCGCGCGCGACGACGATGATGGGGGTGCCGACCTTCTACATCCGGCTGCTCGACGAGCCCGGCTTTACCAGCGACCTCGTGCGGCACATGCGGCTGTTCGTGTCGGGGTCGGCCTCGCTGTCGGCCGACATCCACCGCGAGTTCCGCGAGCGCAGCGGCCACGCCATTCTCGAGCGCTACGGCATGACCGAAACCAACATGAACATCTCCAACCCCTATGATGGGCAGCGGATTGCCGGGACGGTCGGCCTCCCCTTGCCGGGCGTGTCGATCCGCATCGCCGATCCCGAAACGGGCGCGGACATGCCGCAGGGCGCGGTCGGCGTGGTCGAGATCGCGGGGCCGAACGTCTTCCAGGGCTATTGGCGCATGCCCGAAAAGACCGCCGCCGAGTTCCGCGACGGCTGGTTCGTCTCGGGCGACCTCGGCCTGATCGACGAACGCGGCTATGTCGCGCTGGTCGGCCGTGCCAAGGACCTGATCATCTCGGGCGGCTATAATGTCTATCCGGCCGAAGTGGAGACCGCACTCGACGAACTGCCGCAGGTGCACGAATCGGCGGTGATCGCGGTGCCGCACCGCGAGCTGGGCGAAGCACCGGTCGCGGTGATCGTCCCGCGCGACAGGGATTTCGTCGATGCCGATGCGATTACGGCCGGCCTCGCCGACACCCTCGCCCGCTACAAGCAGCCGCGCGCCATCCTGTTCGTCGATGCGCTGCCCAAGAACACGATGGGCAAAGTCCAGAAGACGCTGCTGCGCGACGAATATAAGGACTTGCTGTCGGGGCGTTAGATGCCACTGCACCCGTTCCCCCATTTCGTCATGCCAGCGCAGGCTGGCATCTCGTGCGTGTGGCGGCACGCTGCTCTGCTGAGCGGCTGGACTGCGCTCTCCTGATCATGGCTTAGAAACAAGTTGCCACCCGATCGCGGCGACCTCAGCCGTTACCGCCGCGCGTCGAGCCAGCGGGTCGTGCTGTCGCGGATCATCGACGAATACATATGTCCCTCGCCGTCTTCGGCGAGTTCGGCCAGCCGCATCATGCCCTCATGCAGGTCGACCGTGCGGCGGCAGATCGCTAGGCCGGTGATCGCCTCATAGGCGTCGATCACCCGGGCGGTCAGATCGGGCGACGTGATGCTGCCATGGATGAACTCCTGGTGCAGCGGGCCTAGGCTGGCATCGCCGAAGTCGTAGATGCCGTTCAGCCGCCCGGCTTCGTGGTCGAAGGCCATGTTCATGCCATGGCCGTCGAAGAAACCGAAGACGTCGCCGTGCGGGTCGGGCGGCAGCGCGGCCCAGGCGTCGAGCGTCCGCTCGGCGACCGCGAACAGCGCCGGGTCGAGCCAGGGACGAATGCCGTCGCGGATGGCGTTGGCATCCGGCCAGGCTTCCCACGACTCCGCCCCCGCGAGACGCGCGCTGTCGATCGCTATGGCATGGAGCTCGGCGAAGAAGAGGGCGAGATCGCGCGCCAGCCGATCGCGCTGCGCCGCGTCGAGGCGCGCATAATCCTCGGGCAGGAGATGATCGCCGGGCAATTTGATATGGCGCGAATAGAGGCGCGGCGTGCGGCGGATCTCCAGCACGGGTACGGCCATCGTCACATGACCGCGCACCAGATCCAGCAGCTGCGCCTCGACGACGAGTTGCTCCTCGCCGTCCGCATCGCGTGGGAATTTGAAGATCAGCTGGTCGTCGACGTCGATCGCAACGCTGTCCCAACCGCTGTCGATCAGCCGGAACTCCGCCGCCGCCAGCTCGGGTTCCCGGTCGACGATGATCGCGCGCAGGCCGTCGAGCGTGTCTTCGGCCTCGACGATGGTCACGCGACCGGTGTCGTGAGCGGCTCGCCCGCGTGGAAGGCGGCGAGGTTGGCGAGCAGCATTTCCTTCATCCGCGTCACGGCGGCGTCGGTCGCGCCGCCCGTGTGCGGGGTGAGCACGGTGTTGGGCACGTCGGCCCAGCGATCGGCCGGGGTCGGTTCCTGCGCGAACACGTCGAGCGCGGCGGCGCCGACCCGGCCATCGCGCAGCGCGGCGATCAGCGCATCCTCGTCGACCACCTGTCCGCGCGCGACGTTGACGAGCAGCCCGTCGGGGCCGAGCGCCTCGATCACGGCCCGCGAGATCATCTTTGCGTTATCGGCATGCGCGCGCGCCGCGACGACCAGGATGTCGCTCCACGCCGCCAGTTCGGTGAGATCGTCCATGCGCTGCCAGGCGACGGCGGGTTTCGGGTTCGGCCCCCACCAGCGCACGTCCATCCGCATGACGTCGGCGCGGCGGGCGACGGCGGCGCCGATGCTGCCCAAACCGACGATGCCGATCCGTGCGGCCTCCAGCGAGCGGGTGATCATCTTTGCGCCGGGCTTCCATTCGCCCGCGCGCAGCATCCGGTCGCCGTCGAGGATGCGGCGGCGCTGGGCGATGATCATGCCGATCGCGTGATCGGCGACATCCTCGTGATTGGCGTCATGGGCATGGCTCACCTGCACGCCGCGCGCGCGGACGGCGGCCACGTCGACGCCGTCATAGCCGACCGTGAAGCAGGCGATGAGGCCCAGCTTCGGCATCCGGTCGATCAGGTCGGCGGGGAGCGCGAACTCCCCGGCCATGACGATCGCGGTCGCCTCGGCGAGGCGTCGGCGGTCTTCCTCCTCCCACAGGGCGAGGACGTCATAGCGTTCGCGCAGCAGGGGAAGGATCAGGCCGAGATGCGGCTGCGCGACGAGGATGACGGGGCGATCGGACATGCCCTGTCTCTACGGGCGAACCGCCTGCGGCGCCAGCGTAGGCATTCGGCGGTCAGCCGAACGCGCCGCCGAAGGCGCCGGCATCGTCGCGCTGCCAATCGGCGCTCATCTGGCGCCTCCCGCCGGCTGGAAATCGATCGCCTCGACGCGGAAGGTGACGGGCACATCGCCCGCGCGGGCGAAGCGCAGGCGGATCTCGACCGTTTCGCCGCGCTGCAGCGGGCGCTTCAGCCCGATCAGCATCAGGTGATAGCTGCCCGGGCGCAGCGCTGCCGAACCGCCCGCGGGAATGGGCAGGCCGCTGGTAACGGCCCGCATCCGCATGATGCCGCCATCCATCGTCATGCTGTGGACCCCGATATGCTCGGCGACCGCCGAGGCGCCACCCAGCAACCGGTCGTCTCGCCCGCCGGTGTTGAGGATCAGGGCATAGCCCGCAGCGGTCTTCGCAGCGGGCAGGGTCTCGCGCAGCCACGGGGTATCGATCCGCAGCGGCGCGGCCGCGAGCGGGGCTGCGAGCAAGGCGGCGCACAGCGCCGTCGCCACGGGAAAAAACTTGATCATGCATGGTCTCCGGCAGGGCCCGGGACAGCCCGACGGCTGCCCCGGGCATCGATCAGAAGGTGGCGCGCAGGCCGCCATAAACGGCGCGGCGCTCGATCGGGTAGAAAGCGACGCTGCTGCTGTCGCCGGATATGAGCGGATTATCCTGAACATAGCGGGTGACCGCGCTGATATCGCCGACGCCCTTCTTCCCCGTCAGGTTGCGGGCATCGAGAAACAGCGTGACGCCGGGTGCGACGCGCGCCTCTGCGCCGAGGCCGAACATCGTGTAGCCGGGGGCGCGCTGCGTGTTGAAATAGTCGGCCCAGGCGCCGCGCGGCACCCATTCGACGGTGGGGGTCAGGTTGAGCCCCTCGAAGCCGATCCGCAGCTCGGCGCGATACTGATGCTTGGGGATCACCGGTAGGCGATTGTCGCCATAGGTGGCGTCGTCGCGGAAGGCGAAGTCGTTATACTGATAGACCTGCCGCAGCCGCAGCAACGGGCCAAGGTCGAGCGTGAGCCCTGCCTCGATCCCCTGATGGCGGGTCCGGTCGGCGTTGAAGGTCGCTGCCGGGATGATCGGGCTCACCGCGAACTGCAGCATCTCGCCCTTCAACTCGGCGCGGTAGAGGCTGATGTCCCAGGCGGCGATGCCATGCCGCCCGCGCGTGCCGATCTCGTAGGTCCACGCCTTTTGCGGGCCGACCGCCGTGAACCCGGGCAGGCCGGTGTTCGGCGTCTGGCTCAGCTCGTTATAGCCGGGCAGCTCGACCGACCGGCTGACATTGGCGAAAATCTGCACCGCTTCGGACGGCGCGTAGAGGATACCGATCTTCGGCGCAAAGGCGTCGAAATCGGCCTCGCCGCTGCGCAGCGGCGCGAGGCGGTTGAGGATCTTGCGCTCGCCATGGGTGTAGATGCCCCCGGCGATCAGGGTCAGCCGCTCGACCGGCGTCAGCCGCAGCTCGCCATAGCTGTTGATCGTCTGCGCGGTCTGCCGGACATTGGCGGTCAGCGCGCCGCGGCGTCCCGCCACGTTGACGAACTGCTTCGCCGCGACCGTGCCGAAGCGCGCCTGGCTGCCCAAGGTCAGTTCCCAGGGCAGGGCGCCCAGTTCGCCGGCCAGATCGAGGCTGGCGAAGGCGCCATAATCGGTGCTGTTCTGGTCGATCACCTGGAAGATCGGGTGGAACAGCTTCTTGGCGTTGAAGAAGCCGCCGAAGCTCAGCCGGCCGCTGCCAAGCTCGACCGTCGTACGGTTCTGCAGCCGGATCGAATCGATGTCGCGCGCCTGGTCGCCCGCGATATTGGCCGGCAGCGACAGTTTCGGGGTGGACTGCGCCTGCCCCAGGGTCAGCGATCCGGGCAGATCCTGATCGATCTGGCTGATCGTCGCGTAGAAGCGGGTTTCGATCCGGTCGGTCAGGCGCAGGCCGACATTGCCGTTGAAGCGGATCGAATCGCGCTTCGCATGGTCGCGGTCGCCGTCCGATCGGTCGGTGGTCAGCGCAACATAGCCGTCGCCCCGCTCGTCGGCGAAGGCGGCCGCCGCCTTGGTCCGCACCGTGCCGTAGCTGCCGCCATCGACGCGGAGCTCGAAGCGGGGGGCGGTGCGACCGGTCGGGGTGACCGCGTTGATCGCGCCGCCGAGGGTCGATCCGCCGAGGCGCAGCGCGTTGGCGCCGCGATAGACCTCGATCCGCTCGAAGACCTGCGGATCGAGCTCCTGAAAGTCGCCATTGTCGTCGGCAAGGTTGATCGGGATGCCGTCCTGCAACAGCGTCAGCCCGCGCATGTGGAAGCCGCGGCTGATCCCCGATCCCCGGATCGACAGGCGAACCTCCTGCCCGAACCGCGGCTGGGCGTAGACGCCGGGGGAGAAGGCCAGCGCGTCGCGCAGGTTGACCGCGACCTTGTCGGCAAAGGCCGATGCCTCGACGACATCGATGCCGCCGGGCCGCTTCTCGACCTCCTTGCGGGCCGCGTCGGTAACATTCTGGGCGGTGACGACGATCGTGGCGCGGTCGTCGGCGATCTCGTCGGCAAAAGCGGCGCCGGGCAACAATGATAGCGACAGGGCGAGCGCCGAAGCGCTTCGGGCGAAACGGGACAGATGAATCATGGAAATGGCCTTGATCGGGCGCGCCCGATCGCGGGCCGCCCATGAACGTTGCGCCATCCGCTTCGGGGCGGACGGCTTGCTACGGAATCAAGGGCGTGCGGGTGGTCCGGTAGACGGCGGCGGCGGGGCGGCAAGCCCGCGCCCGATCGCGACGGCGGTCAGAGCGAGCGGCGGCAGCGCGACCGCGAGCGGGGCGATCCCGGCGAGCGCATCGCCGAACGGCGAGACGTCGAGCAGTGCAGCGAAACCGCCGAACACGCACGGGTGGTCGGCCTGGCCTTCGCCGGGCTGCTTGCCCTGGTGGAGATTGCCCTTCTCGTCGATCCAGGCCTGCTGCGCGCCGGCGCCGGTGCAGAGCGTGATCGCTAGGCCGCGCTCGGCGGCGGGCATCCAGCCGGCGGGCACCAGCAGGCGCATGAGCAACGCGGCGGCAACGAACGCCAGCGCGATCCTGTCGCGCCACTGCCCCCTGTCGATCCCGTTGACCATGGCGCGCCGCTAGAACGTCCGCCGCAGAATGTCCATGGCTGGCCGCGCGAGGCCCTTTCGCCGCCAACAAATATGATATACTCGTATCAATGTAATCGATTCTGCATGATGGATATATCATGAATATTGCCGCTCGCCCGCTTGCCGATCCGTGCCGCTGGCTGGTTCTGTTCTATCAGCTGCCGTCACAACCGGCCTATCTGCGCACGAAGATCTGGCGCCGCCTCCAGACGATCGGCGCGGTCCCGGTGCGCGCTTCGGCCTATGTCCTGCCGATCGGCGAGGAGGCGCGCGAGGATTTCCACTGGCTCGTCGCCGAGATCGCAAAGGGCGGCGGCGAAGCGGCGGTGTGCGAGGCCCGGCTGATCGACGGGCTGCGCGACGAGGAGGTGGAGGCGCAGTTCAACGCTGCCCGCGACGAGGCCTATGCCGTGCTGACCGACGAAGCGCAGGTGCTGCTCGCGGAGGCGGTCGTCCCTGCCGGCGCCGTCACCCGGCTGCGCCGGCGGTTCGACGCACAGCGGGCGATCGACTTCTTCGCCGCCCGTCGCCGCGCGCCGGCGGAGAAATTGCTGCTCCACCTCGAAGAGCGCATCCGCGGCGGGGCCGGCGCACGCGATGGGCACGACGACAGCGATCTCGTCGGGCGGGTCTGGGTGACGCGCGAGCATCTGTTCGTCGACCGCCTCGCCTGTGCCTGGGCGATCCGGCGTTTCATCGATCCCGACGCCCGCTTCAAATTCGTGCCGGCGCAGGGCTATCGGCCACAGCCCGGCGAACTGCGCTTCGACATGTTCGAAGGCGAGATCGGGCATGAAGGGGACAGTTGCTCGCTCGAGGTGCTGATCGCCCGCGCGGGTCTCGACCGCGACGCGGCGCTGACGGCGATCGCCGAGATCGTCCACGACATCGACCTGAAGGACGACAAGTTCGGCCGCCCGGAAACGCCGGGCATCCTGCTGCTGCTCAAGGGGCTGTGCAGTCCCGGCCGTCCCGACGAGCAACGCATCGCCCGCGCCACCGCGATCTTCAACGATCTCTACGACAGCTATGCGGGAGACGCGGCATGAACGGCGTCGAACAGCAAGCCGCCGGCGCTTCGCCCGGCCATGGCATCGGCTTCGGCGAGGCGGTCCGCGTCTGGGTGCGGATCGCCCTGCTCAGCTTCGGCGGCCCCGCCGGACAGATCGCGGTGATGCACCGCATCCTCGTCGAGGAGAAGAAGTGGATCGGCGAGGAGCGTTTCCTCCACGCACTGAACTTCTGCATGCTGCTGCCTGGTCCCGAGGCGCAGCAGCTCGCCATCTATATCGGCTGGCTGCTCCACCGCGTGAAGGGCGGGATGGTGGCCGGGATCCTGTTCGTGCTGCCCGGCGCGCTGGCGATCATGGCCCTGTCCTGGGCCTATGTGCTGATCGGCCAGACCGGCCCGGTCGCGGCGCTGTTCTTCGGACTGAAGGCGGCGGTGGTCGCGATCGTGTTCCAGGCGGTGGTCCGTATCGGCAGCCGCGCGCTCGGCCATCCGGCCCGGATCGCCATCGCCGCCATCGCCTTCCTCCTCCTGTTCTTGTTCAAGATCCCCTTCCCGGTCGTCATCCTTACGGCCGGGCTGGTCGGCTGGTTCGCCGGTCGCGCCAACCTGCCGGGCTTCGGCGGCGGCGGCCATGGCCATGCCAAGCCCGGTTCGCTGCGCGATGAGGACAGCGCGCTGGGCATCGAGATCCCCGATCATGCGCATCAGTCGCTCTCACGCGCGCTGGCCGTGCCGCTGGCGCTGCTGGCTGCGTGGCTGATCCCGGTAGCGCTGGTCGTGCTGCTGATGCCTGGCACCAGCTTTTCGACGATCGCGACCTTCTTCTCGAAGATGGCGATGCTGACCTTCGGGGGCGCCTATGCCGTGCTCGCCTGGGTCGGGCAGGCGGCGGTCGATCAGCATCACTGGCTGACACCGGCGGAGATGCTCGACGGGCTGGGCCTCGCCGAAAGCACGCCCGGGCCGCTGATCATGGTCACCCAATATGTCGGCTTCCTCGGCGCCTATCGGCATCCCGGCGGATTGTCGCCGCTGCTGGCGGGAACGCTGGGCGGTCTGCTGACGACCTGGGTAACCTTCGTCCCCTGCTTCCTGTGGATCTTCGCCGGCGCTCCCTTCGTCGAGCGCCTCCGCTCCAACCGCGCGCTTGCCGCGGCGCTGTCGGCCATTACCGCGGCCGTGGTGGGCGTGATCCTGAACCTCGCCCTGTGGTTCGCACTGCATTATTGGTTCGGCGTCGTGGAAGAGGTCCGCTTCGGTCCGTTGCATCTGCCCCGGCCGGCTCTCTCTTCTGCCGACCCGGCGGCGATCCTGCTGTCGGTGGCGGCGCTTGCCGCCCTGCTGCGCCTCAAGCTCGGCATCTTCTCCCTGCTCGGTGGCTGTGCGCTGGCCGGGTTGCTGATCAGGCTGCTGTGACCGCCTTCACCAGCGCCAGCGACAGCCCCACGATCGCCGCCGGCAGCCACATCGCGACGGCGCCGACGCGCCACCACGACAGCAGCAGCACCAGCGCGATGCCCGACAGCGAGAGCAGGCCGAGCCACGCCACCATGCCCTGATAGGGGCCATAACGGGTGAAGGCGGTGACCAGCGACAGCGACAGCAGGACAATGCCGACGATCCGCATCGCCGGCCGGCTGGTCAGGAAGGGCGGCTCGACCCGGCGGTGCGGGGTGCGCCCGCGCACGGCAGCGAACAGGGCGAGCCCCGCATAGCCGAGCAGGGCGGTTTCAAGCGGCATCGGCAAGCTCCTGCGCGGCCTGCCCCCGCCGTCGACGCCGCACCGCGCGCGTCTTGGCGACGCCGACATGGGCGTGGGCCTTGCGCGCCGCGAAGCCGAGCAGCGCGGCCGCAGACAGCATGACGATGTCGAAGGCGACGAACAGCCCGTCTCCATCGATGGCCGACCGCAGCAAGCCGCGATCGGTGGTGGCGGCATTGACGAGCGGCACCGCGGCAAAGGCCAGCGCCGCGATCGTCAGCGTCTCGATCCAGGCGCGGCGCACAGGGCGCGCCAGTTGCAGCGCCGCCAGCCCGAACCAGACCCAGAACATCGTCGCCACCTCGATCGCCGCCCGCCCCGCCAGGTCCGCGGGCAGCAACCGGTTGGCCAGCAGGAACGCCGCCATGCCCGCCGGCAGGCAGGCGACGACACCGATGTTGAGCCGCTCGACGATGCGATAGCCGAGCGCCGGCCTTTCCCCGATCGTCAGCCGCTTCGACGTCCACAGTAGCAGTCCGGTCGCGACCATCGCCGCACCGGTCAGACCGAGCAGGAAATAGACCCAGCGCAGCGCCGGGCCCGCGAAATGGCCGAGGTGCAGGCCCAGCATGACGCCCGCAGTCTGTGCGGCCGGGCCCGCCGCCGACGATCCGGCGATGCGGCGGCCGTCGATCCCGCCATAGGTCACGAACGCACCCCGCGCGTTGAGCGTGTCGGCCGAGGTTCGGCGCACCGTCACGGTCGATGCACTGTCGTCGGGATTGCGGATGACGATCTGCGCCGCGCGCCCGCCCCATTCGCCCTGCGCCCTGGCGACCAGCGGCGCGACCGCGACTAGGCGGCCCGGCTGGCCGGTAGCCTTGCCCGCGTCCTCGATGCCGGAGAGGCTATCGGAAAAGGCCGACGGCGAACTGTAGTTCGCGGCGATCGGCCAGGGCATGTACATGACGATAAGCGTGATCAGCCCGGTATAGGTGATCATCGCATGGAAGGGCAGCGCCAGCACCGCGCTGGCATTGTGCGCGTCGAGCCAGCTGCGCTGCCCCTTGTTCCAGCGCAACGTGAAGAAGTCGGCGAAGATGCGGCGGTGGGTGATCACCCCCGAGACGATCGCACCCAGCATGAACAGCGCCGCCAGTCCGGCCAGCCAGCGCCCCCAGGGATGGGGCAGCTGCAGCTGGAAATGAAAGCGGTAGAAATGCTCGCCGCCCTTCGTGTCGCGCGCCGCAATCGGCTGGCCGGAGGCCGGGTCCAGCCGGACTTCGGGCTTGCGCGGCGGCTTGCTGCCGTCGGCGGGGGGACGGGCGCGCTGGAAGATGCGGGTGGCGGTGGTGCGGTCGTCGGGCAGGAAGATCGTCCACTGCTCGTCATGCGCGCCGTTCGCCTGCAGCCAGCGGACGGCCGATGCGGCCGCCTGCGCGGGCGGAGCCGCCACCGGGCGCAGCTCGGGCTGCATCCAGCGGGTGATCTCGGGCCGGAAATAGCTGGCGGTGCCGGTCAGGAACATCGCGAACAGCAGCCAGCCGGCGAGCAACCCGAGCCAGGTGTGAATCCACGCCATCGACTGGCGAAGGCCACCGCCCTTCATGGCCGCACCCCCAGGGCGAAGAGCATGGCGCCCGACAGCAGCGCGATACCCCAGATGACCCCGGTCACACGCGACAGCCGCGGCTCGTGGAAGGCCCACAGGCCGAGGGCCGCGTAAAAGACGAACGCGGCGAGCATGCCCCAGAGCGTCGCCTCGACCCGGTCGATCGGCAGCAGGCGCGCGAGCAGGGAGGCAAGGCCGGCGGCGGCGGCGTAGCCGCCGACCACCGCGGAGAAGCACCGCACCGCCAGCGCTACTCCAGACCGCTTTTGCCGCGGATTCGATGTCGTTTTGCTCAAGACGATTCCGTTTTGCGATTGCGAAAGATGAACGACGTCTTTAACGGCAACTGCGAATCATTATCAACATAAACTGCGGGGACATTTTCGTGACCATTTTGCCGTCTTCATCGCCGATCTCGCGTCTCGCCCGTACCGCGATATTGCTCGCTGCGACGGCGCTTTCCACCGTCATGTCGACCGCCGCCTCGGCAGAGGACGCCGCCGACGCGGACAGCGCCAGCGATCAGATCATCGTCACGGGTCTGAAGGAGCGCCAGACGGGGGTCGGCACGAAGACCGATACGCCGCTGATGAAGACCCCGCAGACCATCACCATCATCGACACCGAAGAACTGACCCGCCGCAACGCGCTGTCGATCAACCAGGCGCTCAGCTATGTCGCCGGCGTCTCGCCGAACCAGCGCGGCGGCATGGTCACCCGCTACGACCAGCTCATCCTGCGCGGCTTCGCGCCGGGCGTCTATCTCGACGGGATGCGATTGCTCGCGGGCCCCTATTCGACGCCGCAGATCGACTTCAACCGCATCGACCATATCGATGTGATCAAAGGTCCGGCTTCGGTGCTCTACGGCAATTCGCCGCCGGGAGGCCTCGTCAACCTGAGCAGCAAGATGCCCGAAGCGACGCCATCGGGGCGCTTCGAGTTTCAGGCGGGCAATTACGCCACGCTGCGGGCGGTGGGCGACGTCAATCTGCCGCTCGATTCCGAAGGCAAGCTGCTCGCCCGCGTCGTCGGCGGATGGCAGAAGGGCGACGGCCTGACCGAAGGCACCTTCTCCGAACGCTATCATGTCAGCCCGATGCTGACCTTCGCGCCCGACGACGCGACCAGCATCACCCTGATCGCCGCCTATCAACGGTCGCCCAGCGGCGGCGGCTATTCAGGCGTGCCGGCTGTCGGTTCGGTGCTGGCCAACCCGAACGGGCAGTTGCCGCGCGACATCAACACCGGCGATCCCGGCTATGAGCGCTACGACCACAAGGCGAAATCTATAGAGGCGCTGTTCCGGCACGAATTCAACGAGCATCTCGCCATCCGCTCGAACTTCCGGTTCCAGAACAACAAGCTCAGCTACCGCCAGCTCTACGTCGCCGGATTTGCGACGACCGGCACCGGCGTCAATCGCAACAGCGACTTTTCGACGATCATCCGCGGCGGCGGCGGCGCCGACGAGGATTTCGACACGCTGACGCTCGATACCAGCCTCAATGCCAAGTTCGACACCGGCCCGCTGAGCCACAACATCCTGGTGGGCCTCGATTATCAGCACATCACCGGTGAGAATCTGCAGCAGTTCAACACAGGCGTTACCGCCAATCCGTTGACCAGCATCCCGAACCTCAACCTGTTCGCACCCGTCTATGGCGGCACGCTGCCGACCTTCGACCTGACCCAGCTGTCGGCAGCCTATATCAACGGCTATAGCAAGCGCGACCAGGTCGGCATCTATATCCAGGACCAGATCACCATCGGCCGGCTGCAACTGATCGCCAGCGGCCGCTATGACTGGTATGAGCAGACCAGCCTCAACAAGAAGAACAGCGCGATCACCCGGCTCGACCAGACCGCCTTCACGATGCGGTTGGGCGCACTCTACGAGTTCGACTTCGGCGTCTCGCCCTATTTCAGCTTTTCGGAAGCGTTCGAACCGCAAGCGGGCGCTACCTATCTGGGCGTCCCCTTTGTGCCGGTGACCGGCCGCCAGTATGAAGCGGGGATCAAATTCCAGCCGCGTGGCACCAATGCGATCTTAACCGCCTCGGTCTACGATCTGCGTCGGCAGAAGGTGCCGGTCGGCGATCCGCTCGCCGGCACCGGCGGTATCCCCACCAATTCACAGATCCAGATCGGCGAGACTCGCACACGCGGGTTCGAACTGGAGGGCCGCGGCGAGATCGTGCCCGGCTTCGATGTAATCACTGCACTCAGCTACACCGACGTCATCGTCACTCAGGGTGTCCCGGCTGTGCCCGGCACGCCGACCAACAGCGGCACGCCGACGACCACGGGCACGCGGCTTCTCGGCGCGCCAAAATGGATCGGCTCTACCTTCCTGTCCTATGATTTCGGAAAGAGCGGCACCATCGCCGGTCCGCTCAGCGGACTGTCGATCGGCGCTGGCGCCCGCTATGTCGGTGGTTCGTTCGGGTCGACCGTCTATTCCGTCATCAACGGCGTGACCACCTATCAGCTTTTCAAGACCAAGAGCTTCACCTTGGTCGACGCCATGCTCGGCTATGATCTCGGCCGCGCTTCGCCCTCGCTCGAGGGGTTCGCGCTCGCGGTCAACGCGTCCAATCTGTTCGACAAGCGGCACGTCACCGCCTGCCCATTCAGCAACAGCTGCTATTTCGGCGCCGCCCGCACCGTCGTCGGTTCGCTGCGCTACAGCTGGTAGGCCAGGGCCGGGGCCGTCGCTCGAGGACGGCCCCGCGCATCGCTCCATTGATCTCCGCGCGCGCCCGCGCCACTCTGGCGCCATGA
This sequence comes from Pseudomonadota bacterium, assembly GCA_040387595.1. GTDB lineage: Bacteria > Pseudomonadota > Alphaproteobacteria > Sphingomonadales > Sphingomonadaceae > Rhizorhabdus. Next base: position 1,776 of record JAZKDN010000050.1, on the reverse strand, counting down.
CCGGTGCAGAGACGTTCGATCTGACCGCCACGTTGTGGCTCTGGACATCGGCCGGCAAGGAGCGGGCGATGGCCTGGCATTTCCTGACCATCGACGGGCAGACCTCCGCCGAGATCCGCTTTGCCGCGCTCGGCCGCACCGGCGGCTTCGGATCGATCCCGGTCGAGGCGCGGATCGGCACGACGACCTGGCGCACCTCGATCTTCCCGCACCGCGACAGCGGCGGTTATATCCTGCCGATCAAGGCCGCCGTGCGAAAGCGCGAGGGCATCGGCGCCGGCGACGAGGTGGCGGTATCGCTGACGCTATGAAGAGCAGGAGCACTTGGCTTTTCCTCGCCTCACACCGTCACCCCAGCGCAGGCTGGGGTCTCGCGAGGCTGGCACGCTGCGCTGCTCACGAGATGCCAGCCTCCGCTGGCATGACGGATTGAGAGCGATCGCCTGATGCTCGTCCTGTCCGGCATCCTGATCATCGTCGCGGGCTTCCTGCTGCGCTTCAATCCGCTGCTCGTCGTGCTCGTCTCGGCGCTCGCCACCGGGCTGGCGGCCGGGATCGGCCCGGTCGATCTGCTCGCCGCCTTCGGCAAGGCGTTCAACGACAACCGCTATGTGACCGTGATCTACATGGTGCTGCCGGTGATCGGCCTGCTCGAACGCCACGGCCTGCAGGAGCGCGCCCGCGCGCTGATCGCCGGTCTGCGCGGGTTCACCGTCGGGCGGCTGCTGCTCGGCTATCTGCTGTTCCGCCAGATCACCGCCGCGCTCGGCCTCGTCTCGGTCGCGGGCCATCCGCAGACCGTCCGCCCGCTGGTCGCGCCGATGGCCGAAGCGGCGGCGCAACAGCAGAGCGGCGGCGAAGAGCGCGACGAGGAGGCCGCCGCGATGGCCGCCGCGACCGACAATATCGGGCTGTTCTTCGGCGAGGACATCTTCATCGCGATCGGCTCGATCCTGCTGATGAAGGGCGTGCTCGAGGGCTATGGCATCTCGATCGAGCCTTTCCACCTGTCGGTCTGGGCGATCCCCACCGCGATCGCGGCCTTCGTCATCCACGGCGTGCGGCTGATGCTGTTCGATCGGCGGAAGAACCGGCGATGATCGGGCTGAACCTGGTCTATCCCTTTGCCGGGCTGATCTTCCTCGCCTTCGCCGGATCGGCGCTGCGCGACCGCGGCAATGCGAAGCGGATCGGCAACGCCGCCTTCTACGCGCTGATCGCGCTGAGCCTGCTCGCGGGCGACCTGCTCGGCGATCTCGGCAACGGCGTCCTCGTGCTCGGCCTCGTCGCCATCGCCGGGCTGGGGCGGATGGGGCGCGGCGAAGCGGTCACAACATCCGCCGCCGAACGCGCCGCCGAAGCCGATGTCCGGCGCAACCGGCTGTTCCTCCCCGCGCTGGTGATCCCGGCGACCGCGCTGGCCGGCACGCTGATCTTCAAGCAGATGCCCGCCCTCGTAGACACGAAGCAGGCGACCCTCGTCGCGCTGATGCTCGGCGTGCTGTTCGCGCTGGCGATCCTCTATCTCTGGCTGCGGCCACGCGCGATGACGCCGTTCGACGAGGGGCGCCGGCTGATGGACGGGGTCGGCTGGGCCGCAGCCCTCCCGCAAATGCTCGCCAGCCTCGGCGCGGTGTTCGCGCTGGCCGGGGTCGGCGATGTGGTCGGCGGACTGATGGGCCAGCTGATCCCCGAGGGCAGCCTGTTCGGCGCGGTGCTGGCCTATGCGCTCGGCATGGCGCTGTTCACGATCGTCATGGGCAACGCCTTCGCCGC
>JAZKDN010000049.1:0-12397 GCA_040387595.1 Pseudomonadota bacterium | reverse complement strand
CCTCGGCATCGACCGCCGCGACCGAATCCTCGAGATCGCAGATCGTCGTCAGCGCGGATTCGAGGATGACGTCGGACATACCGGCCGGGTCGTCCTTGCCGATGGGATGGCTGGGGTCGATCACCACCTCGATGTGCAGGCCATTATGCTTGAACAGCAGATTGTCGCCGGCGCGGCCGACCAGCTGTGCCGGATCGGCGAGCGCAAGATCGCCGCCGTCCCAACTGGTCCAGGAACCCGAGGCCAGCGGCACGGCCATGTCGAGGAAGTCCTTGGCCCAGGCGATCACCTGCGCTCCGCGCGCAGGGTCATAGCCCTTGCCCGCCGCCGTGCCCGGAATGGCATCGGTGCCGTAAAGCGCGTCGTAGAGGCTGCCCCAGCGCGCATTGGCGGCATTGAGGAGGAAGCGTGCGTTGAGGATCGGGACGACGAGCTGCGGCCCAGCCATCGTCGCGAGTTCGGCGTCGACATTGGCCGTGCCCACCGTGAACGGCGCGGGTTCGGGAACGAGATAGCCGATGTCCGACAGAAAGGCCTTATAGGCGTCGAGGTCGACGGGCTTGCCCGCGCGCTCCTGTTGCCAGGCGTCGATCTTTGCCTGGAGATCGTCGCGTTTCGCCAGCAGGGCGCGGTTCAAGGGCGCAAAGCGCGCGAAGATTGCGGAGACGCCCGACCAGAAGCCGTCGACGGTCAGCCCGGTGCCGGGTAGCGCCTGATCCTCGATGAAGCGGACCAGCGTGTCCGCAACCTTCAGCCCTGCCTTGTCGATCATCCCGGTCATTGCCGCCTCGTCGTGAAAATGGTTGGCGCGGATTACCGCAATCCGCCATTCGACACTACTGGGATAATATTTGAAGCATCTGTTCTTCCGTGGAAACAATTGGAACAGAAGCCTAACCGCCCATCTGTCCGGTCCTGAACCAGCGTCGCGATGCGCCGAGGCGCATCAGTTCGCAACCGCAGTGGCGGCAGATGGCGTGGATGACGCCATCGATCTCGATCTTGCTCGAGCCGATCGCCGAATGGCGACCATTTTCGCAGCCAATGGCGCTGGCCTTGAAATGCTCGATCCTTTTCGGCTGTTCAATGCGAGCCTGCTGGAGCGGCATGCGCGGTGTCCTTGCGCGGGAGGTAAGGTGCCGCCGCTCTCCGCCTTGTTCCTTGCCGGCATATTTCAGTGTTGCAATGAACGACGCCCCATTTTGTCAGCCGCCGTTCAGGGAGCCCGCCAGCCGCCATCGCGCGCACGACGCTCCTCCGCCGCGTCGAGCGGATCGCCCGCCATCATGTCCTGCGCTGCGCCGAGAATTTCGGCCGAGGCGCTCCCCGCCTGGCGATAGGCTCCCCGTCCCGCCGCCCCGTCGCCGGCGACGAAGCGTTCGAGCGTCCAGCCTTCCGATCCGCGACAGCCCAGCCCAGCCCCCGCAGGTCCACTGAACGTCCGACAATAATGTCTGTCGCGGCTGACGAAGCTCACACCCATCCGATAGCCTCCAGCCCTGGGCATCGAGGCGAGTTCGCCGTCAAGCGCATCCGCCAGCGCACCCCGTGCAACCAGGACGCCGTTGCGTTCGCCGACCGGCCCCGCCGAGCCGTGCGGGAGCATCTGCCCCACGACCAGCCCGATCACGAGGGTCGCGGCGATCGCCGCATAGCGCCGCCCCGAATCGAACCAGCGGCGCGTCCTGGGCGGAAACGCGACGACATTGGCCGACGGGTTCAGCATCGCCGCCAGCCGCGCCGGCACGGGCTCCTCCACGACAGGCGCAAAATGGCCGCCGATCCGCGCACGCAGCGCACGGTGCCGCCGGACCGCATCGGCCAACGACGCATCGGCGGCCATCGCCCGCTCAAAGCGCAGCGCGTCGATCGGCCCGAGTTCGCCGTCGACATAGGCGATGATCTGATCGTCGGTCATGCGGCTTCTCCCAGCATCTCCATCAGAGCCTGACGGCCGCGCACCAGCCGCGACGTGACCGTTCCCATCGGCAGGTCGAGCAGTTCGGCGGCTTCCTTATAAGCGAGCCCTTCGACCAGGATCAGCGCGATCACCTCGCGCTGCTCGGGCGGCAGTTCCGCCATGGCGCGATCGACATTGCCCAGTTCGACCCTCGCTTCGATCCGCCGATCGTCGGCATGGCCCACCGAGGCGCCGGCCTCCTCGGCCACGAAGGTTTCGGAACGGCGCTTGCGGGCGCGGACCTCGTCGATCCAGCAATTGCGTATGATCCGGTACATCCATGAATCCAGTCTGCTGCCCTTTTCCCACGACGACTCCGCCTTCAGCGCGCGTTCGAGCGCAGTCTGGCAGAGATCGTCGGCATCGGCGTGATCGAGCGTGAGGGCACGCGCGAAGCGTCGCAACCGGGGCAGCAGATCGAGCAGGGCACGTTCGAACTCGGTCAACCGCCTGATCCTTCCTGCGATCCGCCCAGTCGGCCGCCTTATGGATGAAACGGATCGCACCGCGCGTTTCATCCCATGCAACCGTATATGTTGATATCCGTTCGATCATAACGGCCTTGAAAGGAAGTCGATCCCGATGCGCATCGGCAGGATGATGGTGGCCCTCACCGCACTGGTCGCGATCGCCGGCGGCGCAGCGGCGCAATTGCTGCCCCATGTCGGCGGTGCGATCGGGCAGGCGAGCCAGGGGATCGGCCGGCTGGGCGAGAGTGTCGGCAATACGCTGTCCGACACGGTCGAGCGCACCGGTGGCCGCATCGATCGTCTGGCGCGGCAGCGGATCGAACGGCTTCGCGATCTCGTCCGCCGCAACCCGGAGACGCTGGAGCTCGACGCACGCGGCGATCCCGCGGTGAAAGGCGAGTTGATCCTGATCGATGGCAGCCCCCAGGCGTTAGAGATGGCGATCTCAGCGGGCTTCACCGTGATAGATCAGGAGACGATCGAAGGTCTCGACATCAGCACGGCCCGCTTGCGCACCCCCGAAGCCATGTCGCTCGCCCGCGCCGAACGCCTGTTGCGCAAGCTCGCAACGGGCACTGCGATTCAATCCAACCCGCTCTACCAGCCCAGCGGCGCAGCGGCAGGCCCCGGCGGCGGCGCAGCGGCATCGGCCGCCATCGGCCCCGGCGCGCCGATCGGCCTGATCGACAGCGGCGTAGCGGCGCACCCCGCCCTCCCCGCCGGGATCGTACAGCGCGGTTTCGCGGCGGGTGCGCCGATGCCCGGTAACCACGGCACTGCCATCGCGTCGATTCTGGTCGGGCGCGGCGCGGTGCGCGGCGTTTCTCCGCAAAGCCGGTTGTTCGTCGCCGATGTTTTCGGGCACGATCCACGAGGCGGCAATGCTCTCGCCATCGCCCGGGCACTGGGCTGGCTGACAGCCAATGCTGTCGCGGTGGTCAACATCAGCCTCGCCGGGCCGGACAATCCGCTGCTCGCGCGTGCGGTCGCTGCCGCTGAGCGACGCGGCGTGTTGATGGTCGCGGCGGTCGGCAATGACGGTGCGGCGGCGCCGCCCGCCTTCCCCGCCTCCTATCCGCAGGTCATCGCGATCACAGGCATCGACGCGCGCGGCCGACCTTTGATCGAAGCCGGCAGGGCACGCCATCTCGACTTCGCCGCCCCCGGCGCCGACCTGATCGCGGCGACCGCAGCGGGGGGAACGGCCAGGGTGCGCGGGACGTCCTATGCCGCACCCTTCGTCGCCGGGCGATTGGCCCGTCTGTCCGCATCGGGAAGGCTGGCCAGAGGCCGCGCGATAGCCCTGCTGTCCGGCGAAGCGCGCGGAAAGAACCGCCTCACCGGACGAGGTGTCATCTGCGGCGATTGCGCAACACGCTGAAAAATCTCTGGAATTAAATTTTCTTCGAAGGTCGGGATGAAACCGCCATGTCCCCCCGTTGCCTCATCGAGCGGCACATAATGCCGCCCGCTGAATAGGATGAGAGCGATGAACAGGTTTTTCCTCACAAGTGCGATCACCGCGCTGGCGATCATGGCTGCTCCCGCCTCGGCCCAGCTCCTGGGCGGTGGTGGCGGTCTCGGCGGCGGACTTGGCGGTGGCCTCGGTGGCATCGGCGGACTGGCCGGCGGCACCCTCGGCGGCGCCGGAAGCCTCGGCGGCAGCACCGGTCGGCTCGGTTCGGACGTGACCGGCACCGCCAACAGCGCAGCTTCGGCCAGCGGCAATGGCAAGATCGACCGCCGCAGCGGCAAGGTCTCAGGCAACGGCGCGGCCACCGGCAATCTCGGTTCGACCGTCAACGGCGTGGCCACCGGCGCAACCGGCTCGGCGAGCGGACGCGCGGACGCGCAACTCGTCGGCACCGATGCCGTACGCGGCGCGGTCGGTGGCGTTTCCTCGACAACGCGCTCGACCGCTGGTCAGGCGACCTCGCTGGCCGGCAGTGCCGCAGGCGCGGCTTCAGGTGCCGCCTCGTCGGCCAATGGCACCGCGTCGGGCAGCCTCGCCGGCAATGGCTCGGCCAGCCTGGGCCAGCTCGCCTTGGCGGGGAGCAGCGCCGCCAACGCCGCCGGCAGCTTCGATGTAGCCCCCGGCATGATGGTGCAGGATGCGCGCGGCCGGGTGATCGGCACGGTGCAGAACGTCCGCTCCACCGCGAGCGGCGCGGTTCAGTCGGTGGTGATGCAGGTCGGTGACACCGTCGCGACGCTCCCCGCCGCCAATTTCAACGGCTCGGGCAACGTCCTCGTCTCCGCAATGGGCAAGGGTGAGGTGAAGAAGGCCGCGAAGGGGCAGAACCAGTCGGCCCGCACGTCAACCAACTGAACGACGGGGCGCGTGTGTGACCAACCGCCGAAGCCCCCGCTATTGGTCCTGCTGACCCAAGACCAAGGAGGCCGTGTCGTCTGGAGACGACGCGGCCATTCCTTGGTCGATCAGCTTTCTTCGGCGACCTGTGACGCCAGTTGCAGCAGGCTCGCGGCCGATTCCTGGCCGACCAGCGCATAGGCGAAGCCATTTTCTTCCCAGAAGGCGATCCTCTCCCCCTTCCGCCGGTCGAGCAGTGGTTTTCCTTCTGCGGGCGTGTCGACGCGCCGCATCGCCGCCATGGTGAAGCGGCCATGCCCGGCCGTCTCGATCATCAGCTGAACACTCGGGCCAATGTCGGACGGGAAGATCTGCACGTCCAAGACCGTCCAGTTCGCCGGCAGCTTCGGAATCTGGATTCCGGTCGCCGCCTGGATTTCCTTCGGTTCGAAATCGCGCGTTTCCGGCTGCGATCGCATGACATCGCGCAACAACAGGATTTCATGCGATGCGACCGCCTCGTCGACGAAGCTGTCGGGCGCAGCGGCGATCGGGGTCGGCTGGGTAAAATCGTGGAGCAGCCATCCGCCCACCACCGCCGGCGCGACGACCGCCAGCTTGCGGATAGCGCAACGGACCCTCTCGCCCACCGACGGCGCATGTTCGGGCCGACGGCTGCTGGTACGGCGCCACGGGCGGCTCCTTGCCGACCGGAGATGGGTCGCTATGGCTGTCGCGGCACGGATCGAGGCCGGCGTGTCTTCGTCGGAGAATGTCGCGACGAAACCCGCGCGCTGACGAGCGGCATAGAACGGGTGCGACCGCACCGCATCATCGACAGCCGCGATGAGCGCCGCACAATCGTCGAGCACCGGACCGAAATGCCAGTGCAAATAATTCTCGTCCTCGCTCCACTCCAGGTGGTTGGCGTTGAGGAACAGGCACGGCCGGCTTGCGCGCAGGAACTCGTAAACCTGGCTGCTCACATCGCCGAGATAGATGTCCGCCCGGCTCGTGTAGCTCATGTCGATCGACCGATCGCTGCCCGGATCGATCAATATTCTCGGATGGTCGGCATAGCGATCGATCAGGCCCTGCCACCGCGCCCGCGCCGCATCGCCATCGAGCAGGCGCACATGCGGCGCCACGATCAGATTATAGCGATCCTGCGCCGCGAAGGCCTCCAGCACCGCCTCCCCCAGGGTCTGCCATGATCCGAGGGTCGAGAAATGCGGGTTATACAGGACGACCGGCCGATCATCGCCGGGAAACGGATTCCACTCCGCATCGCGGGCGGCATCGGCCGCCTCGAACTTCGGATAGCCGACAACCGCATATGCCCCTGGGCGGATAAGCCCTTCGCGCAAGAGCCGGTCGCGATGCTTGTCACCCGCCATCAGCACGAAATCGAACAGCCTGATCCTGCGATCGAAGCCGATCGCCCGGTCACCTGCGCCATGGTCGAGATGGATGAACTCCGGGCGGGTCACGCCCATCTTGCGGAGGATCAGCGAGGTGCGCTCGGGAATGGCGATGGCGTCGAAGCGATTCAACCACGGTGCCGCCAGCATCAGCGACAGCAGCTTGGGTGGAACCGACCCGCCGAAATGACGCCATGCCCGATCCATGACCGGAGACTTCGGCACCACGTAGCGGAGCTTTTCCCCACCCAGCTTGCTGGCGAGCCGCTCCGCATAGTGGATGTGGTCGGCCGATGGCGAGGCGACGGTCACCTCATAGCCTTCCTGCCGCGACAGCGCCGCTGCCGTCGCAATGCCGTGCAGCAGCTGATGACGCTGCGCATTGAACCAGAAGCAAATCCTGATCGGCCGCGCGCCACCGCCGCGCTCTACGGATCGGTTCATGATGCCTGCCATTCGTTACGGATAACCAATGGTCGCACATTAGATCAAAGCGGTTCTCAGGACATCAGGATTTATCGGCGCTTGGACGACGAGCCGTTTCCGTGCCTCGCCGTCGCGCACAGCTCAATCGTCCCGGTTGCGGCGCAGAATCAGATAGAGCGCACCCGCCCCGCCATGGCGAGGATGGGCGTTGCGGACGGCAGCGATGCGGCTCGCATGGCGCGAGCTGTGCAGCCAGCTGTCGATCGACGCGCGGATCAGCCCCCGGCGCGGGCGGCCGTCATAACCGCGGTCGTCATCGCGCGGCGGCTTCCCGGTGATCAGCAGGAGAACGCGGACGCCCTCGGCCACAGCCTGGTCGAGCACCCGGTCGAGCAGGCTCTGTGCGCTGCTCAGGGTGTGACCGTGCAGGTCGATCGTCCAGTCGGGCTGGGTGGTGCCGCGCCGCAGCCGACGGTCCCAGCCGCCGTCGAGCGTCTCTCCCAGCGGCTTTTGCTGCGTGATCGGGGTCGCGGCCGGAACGCGCAGGGGAGGCACGCGGCCCTTCGGCTTCTTTCCCACGGGGGCGGGCGCGCTGGCGGACCCACCGTCCGTGCCGGCCGTGACCGATGGTGATTTGGCTGTCCTGCGGGCAATGGGCCGGACGGTCGAGGTTACGCGCTGCCAGAGCGCGCTCTCCTCAGGATCGAGCCGCCGCGTCACGTTGCCCCGCCAGCCGCGCCGCCGCGACCTGCGGGATCAGCAGCCAGGCCTGGCCCCGCCCGCTCATGCCGCCGGCGATCGTCCGCGCCTGATCGCCTGCGCCCCAGAAAGTGTCGAAGCGATTTGCACCCTTGATGGCGCCGCCAGTATCCTGCGCGACCCAAAGTCCATTGGCCTCGGTCCGGTCGAGTTGCAGGATCACCGGCGCGCCGAGCGGCACGAAGGCGGGATCGGCGGCAACGCTCACGCGACCGGTGACGGCGACGTTCATCGCTCCGATCGGTCCCGCGCCGGTCAGTTCGCGGAAGAAGACGAAGCTCTTGTTCTCGCGCATGATCTTGTCGCCCTCGGCCGGGTTGGCGCGCAGCCAGGCCATCACGCCCTGCATCGAGAGTTGACCCGGACCGAGCAACCCACGGTCGCGCATGAGCTTGCCGATGCCGACATATTCGCGGCCGTTCTGGCCGTCATAGCCGATCCGGACGACCGATCCGTCGGGCTGGCGCAGACGCCCCGATCCCTGGACCTGGAGAAAGAAGAACTCGACCGCGTCAGCGGCCCAGCCGATTTCGAGCCCGCGGCCCCTGAGAGCGCCGTCCTCGATCTGGCCGCGGTCGGGATAAGGGATGAACTTGCCGCCCTGCACCTTGCCGCGAATCTTCTTGCCCTTCATGTCGGGATAGAAGTCGCCGAGATCACCTTCGATCAGGTCGGGTGGGCGCTTGTAGACGGGCACGTCGAAGCCAGGCTGCGGGGTGCGGGACCCGGCGATTTCGGGCTCATAATACCCCGTTGCATAAGCCCGGCCGTCGCCGATCTGCACGGGCACGAGCTGTCGGGAGAAGAAATTCGCCGCATCGCCGTCGGGCCAGCCCTTGGCCTGCGCGCACGCCTGCGACCAGTCGCCTGACTGGGTCAGACCGCTCTGGTCGGACCGGCGCTGGAGACCTGGGCAAGACAGGCGGAAGGCGGTGAGGGCCGCACGCGCCGCGTCGGCGTTGATCGCGAAGCTGGTGAAGGCCGGACCGGGTCGAACGCCGCTCTGCGCGGCCGTCGTCGGCTTGGCTGCCGATCCCGGTGGGGTTACCGAGGACGTCGGCTCCGGTCGCACCGGTTGATCGACCGGTGGCCGATGCCGCGCGATGTCGGGGGTCGGGACGACGGTACAGGCCGAGAGCATCGCCGCACCGGCGAGCCCTGCGCAAAGACGGCGAATCACGCCGCCTCGTCAGTTTCGACCAGAGTCCAGTTCGGGTCGTCGGACCGCGTGTTTCGGCTGAACGTCCAGACGTCGTGCGTCGGAACGGCATCGGTCAGCGAGCCGGCAATGACGTTGCCATCGCCGTCACGCGTGACGGCGGCGATGTCGGCGTCGAAGCGAACGGTGACCCTGGCAACCTGCGCCGCCATGGTCGCTTGTTCGATAACGGCGGTTTCGATCGTCACAAGCCGGTTGTCGAGGACTTCGCCGGCGGCCTTGCGATCGGTGATCGCGGTCGAGAAGGATTCGTAAACATCATCGTCGGTCAGACGGCGGAGCATATCCTCATCCCCGCGCCAATAGGCCTCGAGGATCATGCGATAGGCCGACCGGGCGCCTTCGAGAAACTGCGCGGGATCGAAGCTGCCGTCGGCGGCCTGGATGGCGCGAACGCCAGCCTCGGCCCGCTGCTCGACCACGGCCGGACGTGCCGGCGCGACGGGCGCAGCGTTATCGGGCAGCGAGCGGCCCGCGCCGATGGGCGTGGGCGCGGCCTCCGCGGGACGCGCGATCGTCTGCTCATGTCCGGTGCGACGGCCCAGCACGCTCCAGAGCCGGAACGCGACAAAGATAAATACCATCGCAAGTATTACAACTGTAGTCACCGGGCCTCCAAACGCTGCCGAGCGTCCAACATAGGGACAATGACGGCAAGATTCAAATGACTCCCGGCCGAGCCAGAGGTTCCCTGCCGCGGTCGAGGGTCCTGTCGCCGCGAAGGAAGCCCGGCATTGCTCCGCCCGGCGCCGCCTGCTAGGCGCGTGGCGCATTGCCGGACGCGGTCGGAAGGCCGTGCCCCCGGCTCCCACATTCGATGGAAAGACACAGGATGAGTGAAGAGACGGGCGCCCCCGACACGCTGACCAACGGCGAAGACCATCTGCCGCAGGTCGCGCTGATCGCCCAATATGTGAAGGACATGTCGTTCGAGAATCCGAGCGCGCCCGGCATCTACCAGGCCCCGGAACAGCCGAAGATCGACGTCCAGTTCAACATCGGATCGCAGCAGGCCGGCGACGACGTCTACGAAGTCGCGCTCAAGATCGAGATCAAGGCAACGCAGGGCGACCTGACCGCCTATGTCGTCGACCTCGTCTATGCCGGCATCTTCGGCATCCGCAACGTGCCCGAAGAGCATCTTCCGCCGTTCCTGCTCGCCGAGGCGCCCCGCCTGCTTTTCCCGTTCGCGCGCCGCGTCGTCGCCGATGCGATTCGCGACGGCAACTTCCCCTCGCTGGTGCTCGAGCCGATCGACTTTGGCGCGCTGTACATGCAGCAGGCGGAACAGCAGGCAGCGCTGGCCGAGTCGCAGCCGGCAGGCGAAGCCTGAGGCCTCTATCGTCTCGTCAGCCCGGCCAACGCCGGGTTGACGGACGATGGTTCACCGCATGAGCCTCATCCGCGCGAGCGCCACGATCGGCGGGCTGACCCTGATCAGCCGGGTGCTCGGCTTCCTGCGCGACATGCTGATGGCGCGCTTCGTCGGCGCCGGCTTCGCGTCGGACGCCTTCCTGATCGCCTGGCGGCTGCCCAACCTGTTTCGCGCGCTGTTCGCCGAAGGGGCCTTCGCCGCCGCCTTCGTGCCAATGTTCAACCGCACCGTCGGCGAAGCGGAAGCCCGCGAACCGGGCAACGGTCTGACCATCGCGCTGCGCTTCGCCGAGGACGTGCTCTCGGTTCTGCTGCCCTTCCTGATCCTGTTCACCGTCATAATGATGCTGGCGGCGGGGCCGATCGTCTGGGCGATGACCGGCGGCTTTCCCGACGGGGGCCCCGAAAAAATCGCGCTGGCGACACAATATACGCGGATCACCTTTCCCTATCTGATGCTGATCTCGCTGGTGTCGCTGCTCGGCGGCATCCTCAATTCGCTCAATCGCTTCTGGGTCAACGCCGCCGCGCCGATCCTGCTCAACATCTGCCTGATCGCCGGCCTGCTGTTCTTCCGTGGCCATAGCGACGTCGAAACCGCCCGGACCCAGGCGATCGCCGTCACCGTGTCGGGAGTGCTGCAGCTCGGCTGGCTGGTCCTGGCCTGCTGGCAGGTCGGCGTGCGGCTGCGGATCCGCCTTCCCCGGCTCACGCCTGAAGTGAAGACGCTGCTGGCGCTGATCGGCCCGGCTGCGATCGGCGCGGGCGCGGTGCAGTTCAATCTGCTGATCTCGACCACGCTGGCGGCGCGCTTCCTGCCCGAAGGATCGGTGTCCTATCTTTATTATGCCGATCGGCTGAACCAGTTGCCGCTGGGCCTGATCGGCATCGGCGTCGGCACCGCGATGCTGCCCAGCCTGTCGCGCCAGCTCGGCGGCGGCGATGCGAAGGCGGCTATGGACACGCAGAACCGGGCGATCGAGCTGGTACTGCTGCTGACCCTGCCGGCCACCGCCGCGCTGATGGTGTCGGCGACTCCGCTGATTCGCGCGCTGCTTCAGCACGGCGTCTTCACCGCGATCGACACGATCGACACCGCCCGCGCGCTCGCCGCCTTTTCGCTCGGCCTGCCCGCCTATGTGCTGATCAAGGTGCTGACGCCGGGCTTCTATGCCCGCGCCGACACGAAGACCCCGGTCCGCATCGCCCTTGTCGCGATGCTGGTGAACCTCGTCCTCAATCTCGTCCTGATCTGGCATCTCGCCCATGTCGGCCTGGCACTGTCGACGGCGATCTCGGCCTGGGTCAACGCGATCCTGCTCTACGTCACGCTGCGCCGCCGCGATCATTTCGCGGTCGACGACCGGCTGCGCCGCACCGGCATCCGGCTGATCGCCGCCACGCTGGCAATGGCGGTGCTGCTGTTCTTTCTCAACCCGTGGATCGATCCGTGGACCGGCCGTAGCCTGATCGAACGGATCGCCGCGCTGGGCGTCATGATCGTATCGGCGATGATCGTCTATTTCGGGCTGGTGTTCGGGTTAGGCGCCTATTCCGCAGCAACGCTGAAGGCCCAGTTCCGGCGCAAACGCTAAGCCTTTCAGTAGACACCTCGCAGGTATCGCTCCCAAAAGCAGCGCCGAACAAGGCCATGATGGCCATTCCGATATTTGCTGTTTGGCAATCGCTCGCTGCATCTTCACCCTCCATCCGACCGCAAATCATAACGCTTCCGGAATGCTTGCGGCAGCCGCGGCTTGACCTCCCCGTCGCCCAGCCCCAAAAGCCGCGCCACTATGACACACAAGCGCACAGTCTCGGGCATTCAGCCCACCGGCAACCTGCACCTCGGCAATTATCTCGGTGCGATTCGGCGCTGGGTGCAGATGCAGGAGGAGGGCGAGTGCCTGTTCTTCCTCGCCGATCTGCACGCCATCACCGTGTATAACGAACCCGGCAAGCTGACCGCGAACATCCGCGAGATGGCGGCCGCATTGGTGGCCTGCGGGATCGACCCGGACAAGGCGATCCTGTTTCGCCAGCGCGACGTGCCCGCGCATGCCGAGCTGTGCTGGTTGCTCAACGGGACGGCCCGCATCGGCTGGTTGAACCGGATGACCCAGTTCAAGGAAAAATCGGGCAAGAATCGCGAAGGCGCGTCGATCGGGCTCTATGCCTATCCGGTGCTGCAGGCGGCCGACGTGCTGCTCTACCAGACCACCCATGTCCCGGTGGGCGAGGACCAGAAGCAGCATCTGGAGTTGGCCCGCGACATCGCGACCAAGTTCAACACCGATTTCAACGTCGAGCTGTTCACCCTGCCCGAGCCCGTCATCGGCGGACCGGCGGCACGGGTGATGAGCCTGCGCGACGGCACGGCGAAAATGTCCAAGTCCGATCCGTCGGACATGAGCCGCATCAACCTGACCGACGATGCCGAGACGATCATGTCGAAGG
>JAZKDN010000048.1:0-44164 GCA_040387595.1 Pseudomonadota bacterium | reverse complement strand
CAACCTTGCCAAGGTTGGGGTCGAGGGTTCGAATCCCTTCGCCCGCTCCAGTTTTCCAGGGTTCTGGATAAAACCCGTAATCCGAAATCACAAGATTGACTCGTTTCGGATGGTGGTCGGCTTTGGTGCGGATTGTACCGACCGGCTTCATGCTTCGACGACAGCTGCCGGGTCCGCTGCAAGGCCGTCGGCCAGAGACAGTCGGGCCGGCAATGGAGCCTGATGTTCAGCAACGGTGTATCGTCACCGGATCGTCGTTGAAATCCGGCTGGCCAGAACAAGGCGCGGCGCACTGTTGTCGCGAACCAGGAGCTGATTGTTCGGCAACTGGTCACGAACGACCATGTCAACCATCGCCACAATCTCTCGGTCGAAGCGCAATCCGTAGTTGAAACAGACATTCGGATCGTAACGGGGCTGGGCCTGATCGCACACCACGCCCAGATGCAGGCCTACCGCGGCACCGAGCCGCTCATCATAATACATCCCACCCGACGAACCCGCCGTGGAATCGGCTGACGTCGCGAACAGCCGCGTCGCGCTGGTAATACGCAGTTCCGACGCATCGTAACGCTGCTGGGCGGCGGGAAATGCCTGCTGCCGGCCACGGGTGATCCAGGCGCACTGCGTATCGCGAAATCCGGAATGGAAAGCGATGAGATTGATCGATGGCCTTCCAACCGGCATCGCCACTTTGACTGCGGGGATTTTCTCTACTCTGACCGCGCTCTCCAATTTGAGCACCGCCACGTCATAGGAGCTGTCGCCACGAAATCGGCTTTCTGCCCAAGGGGAGACGGCATAGCGAATTCGGATCCGATTTCGGATATTTTGATCGCGATCATATAACAGGAAGGCGCACTGGCTGGGGGCGATAGCTCTTGTGGGAGCGCCACCAGCTGCCGGGGCGCGGAAAAGGATATGGGCGGCTGTCACCACCGTATCCGCACTGCCCACAACCCAGCCTGTGGCTACAAGATTGACACCTCGCCTTTGGGAGTCGGTACATTCGATCCGGCCCACACCTGCAAACCGGTCATCATAATTCTCATGGATGATCGCAACGCCGATCGAGCCGCTTGCGGCATTCAGGATCACCGCGTCTGCGGCGACGCTGCGGGATAGCAGCAAGGCCGTGGCAGTGACGTGCAGGAGCATGTGGGCGAGGGCACAGATCACGCCGCCCTTCGACATGGATCGAACAGCCATGATTCTTACTCGATGCTAGTGTTTCGGAACAGCAACGGCATCGCTCGTAGAAATTGGGTGCTGCTATTCGAGGGTCGTCCGACGTCCTCGCAGCGCCAACTCGATTTGAATGCTCGAGCCCGGCGGGAGCCCCTGGCTGCGCGCGGCGCGCATCAGCTCCGTGATAAGTTCGGTCATCCCGCCGATGCCGGACCGCAGCATGTCTGCGCACTCCGGTTCAGGACCCGGCGTTGCTCCGGACACGGCACGCGTCCATTCGTGTGCAGCAGTGAGATCAATGACGTTCGCGCTCATGATCATCCCCGGTTCAGTTGGTTGTCGCTGAACGCCACCAACACGAAGCGGGGATGACCTCTCAAGCTGTGGAGTTCGCTGTAGTGGTAATACTGTAGGATCAGATGCTTGCCCGGCGGGCGAGCGCTCGACGGCAGAGATGCTGTTTCCGCGAGGCTGAAACGGCGGTGCCAGCCCGCTGCGCAGGCGAGATACTTTCGCCCGCAGAGCCGACTCCCCACCGAGGAGATTCGGATGTTATTCCGTTATCGGCAAGGTCAGATGAAAGGCGGTGCCTTCTCCGGTTCGGCTATCCGCCCAGATATCGCCGCCATGGGATTCTATGATCGTCCTGCTGATCGAAAGCCCGATGCCCATACCGTCCGTCTTCGTACTGTTGAACGCCGAGAAGAGGCGGTCCTTGATTTCCGGCGCCAGCCCCGGGCCGTTATCCCTTACCATCACCTCGCAGAAGCGGTCGGACAGGGGCTGGGTGCTGACCACGATCTCGCTGCCGGGCATGGTTCGCAGCGCCTCGACCGCGTTCCGCAACAAATTGATCAGAACCTGTTGGATCTGTACGCGATCGACCATCACTGTCCGCGCCTCGGATGCGAGATCCAACCGAAGTCTGATGCCCAGCGTACGGGCATCGACCAGCGCGATCCCGCAAGCCTGCTCGATGAGGTCCGGCAAGTCTTCGCTTTTTCTCGCGAGGTTTCCCTGTGTCGCCATTTCACGCAGGCTTTTCATGATCTTGCCTGCTCGAACCGCGCTCTTGTCGGCCTCGGTCAGCCCGTAGACGATATCCGGGACCGCATCTCCTTCCAGGCTCGCTATCATCCTGACGCACCCGCGCAGATAATTCGCAATGGAGGTCAGCGGCTGGTTGAGTTCATGGGCCAGGGTCGATGCCATCGCGTCCATCGCACTCAGCCGCGAAACGTGGATCAGTTCCGATTGAATTTTCTTCAGTCGTTCGCCCGCTTCGCGGCGTTCGTTGATATCGGCGATCGTCCCATAATATCGGAGAACCGCGCCATCGCTGCCAAGACGGGGGGCTGCGCGCGCCTTGCACCACCGGTAGGTTCCATCCACTTGCCGGAGCCTGTAGTCGATATCGAGTTCCTCGCCCGCCTTGGCGAGGGCATGCCAGCGCGGCAATACGGCCATCTGGTCTTCAGGATGGAGCGCATGGCTCCAGCCGTCTCCCAGTGTTTCCGCCAGGGTAAAGCCCGTCGTCGCGAACCACTCCGCACCGGCATTCAGCACCAATCCCGTCGGATCGGCCGTCCAGGGGATCAGAGAGTTCAATTCCACCGTGAAGCGGTAGAGTTCTTCGCTCTCCTTCATCCGATCGAGCGCCGCTTCACGCTCGATCGACAGCTCCTTCAATTTGGCCGTCTCCTTTTGCACCGCCTGGTAGAGACGGGAATTGTCGATGCTGACGGCTGCCTGCGCGGCGATCCCGTTCACGAGACGCTCGTGCCGCTCGGTAAAGCGATCAGGATCGGGATGGCCAAAGAACAGGCCGCCGATCACATCGCCAGAGCGGCTGATGACCGACACCGCGAGATAGCTTCGCACGGGCAGATGGCCTTCCGGCATACCGCGATGGGGAGCTTGCTTGCCGTATCGAGGATCTTTGGTGATGTCGTCCGATCGGACCGGCCCCGCACCGGCGAGAGTGGGCTGGAATATCGCCGTCGGCCGCGGCAGATCGAATTTCTCAAAATCGGACCGGGAGGCGCCCGACAGTGCGTAGAGCATGTAGCCGACGCCATCGCTGTCGAGGATACTGTAGAAGAAAGCGCCGAATTTCGCGCCCGAAAGCTCGACGCCGGCATCGGTGACCAGCTGGACGAGACGCTCCAGATCGAGTTCGCCCGCTATCGCGGCGCCCATCCGGTTGAGGATTTCCAGGGTCGAAGTCTCGTCGGGAATTGGCCCCTCCGCGCGAAGATGGCCCCTTGCAGATTCCTCGAACATATCCGCGAAAGGGTGTGGCTCCGCAGACGCCTGCTTCAGACCGGTAATGTCGATGTTGACGCCCGCTACGCGAGACGGAGAACCATCGGCATCATAGAAGATGCGGTAACGTCCCTCCATCCATCTTGGCGCACCACCAGGCAGGGTGGTCATCCGGAACTCGACGTGGATTTCCCTCTTTGCCTGGGCAAAGGCGGCGTCGATCATGCGTACGATGCGGTGCCGATCGTCACGATCGAGGCAGGCCAGCCAGCTTTCGAAGCGGCCGTCAAAGTCTTCCGGTCCATGGAGGGCCAGGAATTTTTCCGAGACACTTACCGTTCCCGTCGGCACCAGCCACTGGAAGATGCCCACCTGACCCGCGTCCTGAATAAGCGCCAGCAGATCGTCAGATGTGGGATTATCCGCCTTGTGCATATCAAAGCAATGCCATTTGCCCAGTAGAAGACGCCGGCATCGCGGGCGACCGATATCGGTTCGAATGCCGGTTCATGCGAAAGATGGGGGAAGCCGGCTCATGGACCGGTAATGGCGATATATCGCTGCCCGCTATCCGACTGTCTGCTTTGACGAGGATCGACATGATACTCGGCGCATCCGGGTCGGTCGGCGCGATGACGAGTCCCCCCACCTCTCCTCCCCTTTCCTTACAATCGCACGGACAACATGGCCTGATTGTGATCATCAGCGCGTTGCATCAGTAACGCGAAACGCATGTATCTTGCGGCCGTCCGACACTTGGAGTCAATCTCGCAACACGTCCCGCATACCGACCGCCTGCACCGGGCCAGCTTCCGATCAGGCCGGCGATTAGCGACTACGGACCGACGCGAACTCCTCCATCAAGCGTATGAGCTCGATGAGCCCACGACCCGACGCGCGGTCGCTCTCGGAAATGGAACGGAGGATGATCTGATCCACGTACACCGATGGGCCCGAATATCCTAAGGTCCATCGATCGAACCGCCGCCGTGCGATGGGCGCGTCTCGAAGGAGCACGATTTCCGTGTGTCGCGGATCATGGCTTATGCTCTTCATAAGCCAATCGAGCCTGGATTTCTCGCCTTCAAGGACTTGAGCGAAGTGCTTCTCACTGTAGATCAGAGCGCCCGTCACCCCTAAGAAGGCGTTCTTGTCACGGGCTTTGGTGACGATATTCTCAATCTGGTTCGCTGCATAAGCAGGCGGGATCAAACTCCTGCTTGCATACACAATGATATGCGATGACACCGAACATCCCCTCCCTTGGTGAATTTCATCGCAGCAGGCAGTCAGTGCGGACTGACTTGCGTAAAACTACCTACCTAACAACCTGCGGAAAATACCGTAATCGAAGAGAAGAACCCCGCGACCATCGGTGGTCGCGTTCCATCCGCGAAACCAACTATCCAATGGACGAAAAAGCCCTGAAATATGGGAACGGGAGAGAGGGTGATATGGCGGACACCAAGGCTGTATACATTGTCGACGACGACCTCGCCGTGGGTCAATCGATAGCCTTTTTCCTCAAGACTGTCGGATTGGCGCCACAGGTGTTTTCGACAGGCCGCGACTTCCTCGACAACCTGTCTGTTTTGACGCCCGGTTGCGTTCTGCTGGACATTCGCATGCCCGATCTCGATGGGCTCCAGGTGATCGAGTTGCTCGACAAGTATGTCGCGAAATTCCCCGTCATCGTCATGACGGGACATGGCGACGTCCAGACGGCGGTCGCCGCGATGAAGCTGGGTGTGAGCGATTTTCTCGAAAAGCCGTTCGAGGAGAATATCTTGCTCGAGGTTCTCAACCGAACATTGTCCCAGCTCGGGGAGCAGTCCCGCCTGTTCGACGAACGAGCGGATGCGAAGCTGCTCATCGAGCGGCTGACCCCCCGCGAGACCGACGTGCTGCGCGGGCTGATCGGTGGCCGGTCCAACAAGGTTCTCGCGTTCGAGCTGGACCTGAGCGTCCGCACTGTCGAGATGCACCGCGCCAATATGATGGATCGCCTGGGCGCAAAGTCGCTCTCCGACGCATTGCGGACGGCCTTCGCTGCGGGCCTTACCAGCCTCTGAAAGCGAAATCCGTCGCCGAGGAGCATGCTTCGAGATCGCGCCGCGCCTTTGGCCCGATGCCGCAAATCCCGCAGGCGGTATTATCCACAGGATGAAAAGCCGAACCCCGAGTCTATCGTGGCTGAAGGGAAGGTCGATGCTATCCGGTATCGCCGCTCAGCTATTTCGATATGTCCAGGCGGGGTCCGACGATGCACTCCCTTCCAAGCCAGAGGAAAGACATGGCGTTCGCTGATATTGCCGCCATGGTGAGGTCCGACTTACTCATGCCTGGCGAGACCGGTATCTCTTCGTCCGAGGTAAGCCAGATCGATATGATGGACGACAACCGGGACTGCATCGTCCTGCTCGATCTCAACGGGCGTGTGCAGTGGATCAACCAAAATGCGACGAGGGCTCTGGAGCTCGCTAGCGCCGAGATGTTGATCGATCGCTCCTGGGAAGCCTTGTGGCCCGCGGACATGCAACCGCGCGTTTCGCTCGCGCTCCAGTCCGCCCGCTCAGGCGCCATCGGCCGGTTCACCGGATATTGCCCCACCGTCATGGGGTCGGAGCGGTGGTGGGATGCGGTCGTTTCGCTGAGTCCAGCAGGCGATGATGCCGGGCAACATCTGGTTCTGACCTTGTCCGACGCCACCGCGCGCCGTGTCGCCACGAAAAGGCTGCGCTGGCTGACGACGCACGACGAACTCACCGGCCTGCCCAACCGCCGCCTGTTCGGAGAGCTTTTCCATCAGCAGATCGAAACATCGCAAACCGAAGGCCGCTCGATGGCGATCGCGATGTTCAGCATCGACCAGCTGAAGCAGGTCAACGACAGCTTCGGGCCGGCGTGCGGCGATGCCTTGTTGAAAGCCTTTGCCGGGCGGCTCGATGAGCATATCGGCGGCGACAACATCGCGACGCGGCTGGGCGGCAACGAATTCGCAGTTGTCCTTGCCGAACTGCCGCGAGGCGAGGATGCGACAGATGTCGTGTCTTCCCTACTGGCGCGCGTTTGCACCCCCTTCCAATATGGGGAGAAAATGATCGATTGTGGGGTCAGCGCGGGCTTGGCTCTATTTCCCGAGCACGGGACCTCGACGGCCGACCTCCTTCGATATGCGGACAGCGCACTGGATGTCGCCAAGGATTGCGGATCGGGCCATGTCCAATGTTTCAATGGCAGAATTCGACAGGTGCTGGAGCGTCAGTCGTCCGAGGCGGAGGTCGTTCGTGACGCGGTTGTCGATGACTGGATCCAGCCCCGCTATCAGCCAAAGGTCGATCTCCACACCGGGCAGGTCATCGGCCATCAGTCCGTGCCGGGCTGGCGTATCCCCGCAGATTCCTCCGTAACCACCGACATCCTGGAAGCCGCGTTCGAAGGCCCCGACCAGTCCGCCCTTCGCAGCGGTATATTGCTCGACAAAATCCTCTCGGATCTGCGGTACAATCAAAAACATGGCGTCGCGCTGCCCGTAGCGATCAAGGCGACGTCGCAGGATATTCTGTGCCCAAGCTTCTCCGAGAAGCTTCTGAACTGTGTCGAGCAGGATGCCGTGTCTCCAGCCTGCATCGAACTCGAAGTGGCGGAGGACGTCTTCGCCGACCAGGATGCCGCCATTGTCGAGCCCATATTGTCCCGCCTCGCCGAAGCAGGCGTGAAGATCATAGTGGACGGTTTTGGGCGGGGCCATGCCTCGCTCAACCATCTCCGGGAATTTCCCATCCATATGGTGAAGATCGATCCGTCGATAATCCGCAACATCACGACAGATGCTGGCGATCTGGCGATCGTCGAAGCGGCCGTGCAATGCGCCGACCACCTGTCGATATCTGTTATCGCGGACGGGCTGGAAACGACGGAGCAGGCGGAATTGGCGGCCAAGGCCGGGTGCGTGAGCGGCCAGGGGCCGTTATTCGGAATGGCGTGTTGACGGCAAGTCCGGATCGAGAAGAAGCCTGGACTGCTGATTGGATAGACGGCTCCGGCTGAGTGCGGGACGATCGAAAAAGCGCTGGCGTGCGGTCTATCGCGATGAGCGCGGGCATTCCGCCGCGGGCGGTCGGCGTGCGGGATTGGGCGATGGCCGGCTTGTGAGTCGCCGGACGAGGGGCTTGCAGCATTCGAGCAGCACAAGAAGCATGACGCCCAGGCCGATCGCGAGCGCCATGTCGCTCCAGCCGATCGAACCGAACTTCAGCAGAGCCTGCGCCTGCGGCAGAAACAGGATCAACGCGGTCACCGCCGTGATCGCTGCGGCGACATAACGCAGCGCAGCATTGTGCCGGGTAAACGCCTCACCCAGCGACGCGCTGAACGACCGGTTGACCAGGATCAGCGCGACGATCTCGGCGATCAGCGCAAAGAAGGTTAGCGCACGAAGCTCCATCTCGGGCATTCCCGCCCATGTCTCGACGAAGAAGACCGTGGCCAGCATTGCAAGGGCGACACCGCCTTGGAAGACGCTCCACACGATCATCGGCAACGAAAACAGAGCCTCGGCGGGATCGCGCGGGTGGCGGCGCATGATGTCCTCCTCCTCGCGCTCGGCTTCGAACACCAGGGCGCAGACCGGGTCGATCACCATTTCGAGCAACGCGATATGGATCGGTCCAAACAGGATCGGCAGCCCGAAGAACAGCGGCAGCAGGGCAAGCCCCGCAATCGGCACATGGACCGCGAAGATGAAGGCCATCGCCTTGCGGATATTGTCGTAGATCCGCCGCCCCAGCCGGACCGACTGAACGATCGATCCGAAATCATCGTCGAGCAGGACCATGGCGGACGCCTCGCGCGCGACATCGGTGCCGCGCTTGCCCATGGCGACGCCGATATGGGCCGCCTTGAGCGAGGGCGCGTCGTTGACGCCGTCGCCGGTCATCGCGACGATCTCCCCATCGGCCTTGAACGCCTGGACGATGCGCAGCTTCTGTTCCGGCATGATCCGGGCGAATACGGTGACGGTCTTCAGCCGCTCGGCAAGCTCGGCATCGTCGAGCGCGTTCAGGTCCGCGCCCGTCAGCACATCGCCATCGGCGATTCCGGCCTGGGTCGCGATCGATCGTGCGGTCGCGGCATAGTCGCCGGTGATCATCACGACGCGAATACCGGCGCTGCGGCATTCAGCGACGGCGGTCGGCACGCTCGCGCGGATCGGGTCGGCCAATCCGACCAGCCCGGTCAACGCATAGGCATAATCACTCTGCGTCTCGGCCCAGTTCCGATCATGGGGGATGGCGGTCGCGACGCCGAGGACGCGAACGCCGCGCGCAGCCATCGCGTCGACCGCGGCGGTCATCGCCGCACGGTCGGGCGCAGCCAGACGGCACAGGCTCGCAATGGCCTCCGGGGCGCCCTTTGCGGACAGGGTCAACGCATCGCCATCATCCCAGATGTTCGACATCGCCAGCAGGTCCGGCCGTAACGCATAAGCATGCGCCAGCGCACCGGACGATGTTGTGGCTCCCGGGACCGCCTTGTGGGCGCCGTGGAGCGCGATCTCCATCGGATCGGTCGGCTCGGCGGCACTGGCCAGCGCCGCCGTCTCGATCAGGCCATGAAAGACTTCGGGGACCCCATCGGCGCCGATGATATGCATCTTGCCCGATGGCAGCCAGAGTTCGGCGACCGACATGCGGTTTTCGGTCAGCGTCCCCGTCTTGTCGGTGCACAGCACGGTCGCCGATCCGAGCGTCTCGATCGCCGCGGCGCTCCGGGTAAGCACGCCGACCTTGCCGATGCGCCACGCACCCATCGCCAGGAACACCGTCAGGACGACGGGGAACTCCTCGGGCAGCATCGACATGCCGATCGCGATGCCGGCCAGCACCGCCTCGATCCAGCCGCCGCGCAGCAGTCCGAACAGCAAGACGACCAGCAAGGCGACGGCCCCGCCGCCGATCCCACACCAGGTGACGATCCGCATCGTTTCTCGGCGCAGGCGCGGCGCTTCGGTGTCCAGGGTCGCGAGCGACTGGCCGATCCGGCCTATTTCGCTACGCGGTCCGGTCGCATACACCCTGGCAATGCCGTTCCCGCGGGTCACCAGCGAGCCGGAATAGACGTAGGGCTGGCCCTCTCCGCCGGCGCGCCGCGTCTCCTCCGCCACATCCCGATTCGCCACGGCCTTGCCGACCGGCAAGGATTCCCCTGTCAGCAGCGATTCGTCGGTCTGAAGATCGGCCGCCGCGACCAGCACGGCGTCAGCGGCGATGCGATCGCCCTGTTCGAGCACGAGCAGATCGTCGCGCACCACCTCGCGCCCGGCGACGCGAACGCGCGCGCCGCCGCGAATGACGAGTGCCCGCGGCGCCGACAGGTCGCGCAACGCCTCCAGAACGTGCTCGGTGCGGGTTTCCTGGATCACGGTGACCGCAACGGAAAAGCTCGCGAAGCCAAGCAGGATCAGCGCCTCGGTGAGGTCGCCGAGCAGCAGATAGGCCACCCCACCGGCGAGCAACAGCGCCAGCATCGGCTCGCGCAGGACCTCGATCGCGATGCGCACGATGGACCGTTGCCCGGCCCGGGGCAGTTCGTTGGGCCCGTCCGTCGCCAGGATCGCGCGCGCGGCATCGGCGGTCAGCCCCGCTGGTCGAATGTCCTCAACCATCGTCACGCCCGGCCCTTCGGTGTTGGCCGGCGTCGGTGGAGCCGCTGCGAAGGGAGCGGCGATGGGCTCGACACAGACGGGCTGTTCGCGTCAAACGGCGGTCCCGACGATCAGCCCGATGCCGGCGGTAAGCGCCATCGCGAGCGAACCCCAGAATGTGACGCGCAGGGTTGCGACCCACACCGGAGCTCCGCCCGCCCGCGCCCCGATTCCGCCCAGCAGCGCCAGAAACAGCAGCGAGGCGACCGCTTCGCTCATAAGCAGCCAGCTGCCGGGCGCGACGATCACGATCGCCAGCGGCAACGCGGCCCCGGCGGTGAAGGTCGCGGCCGATGTCAGCGCGGCCTGAATCGGGCGCGCGGTCGTCATTTCCGAAATGCCGAGTTCGTCATGGGCATGGGCGCCGAGCGCGTCCTTCGCCATCAACTGGCGCGCGACGGCGTCGGCGGTCGTCGGGTCGACGCCGCGCTTCATGTAGATGCCGGCGAGTTCCTGCACCTCTGCCTCGACATTGCCCGCCAGTTCGCCGCGCTCACGCGCAAGGTCGGCGCGCTCGGTATCCGCCTGGGAGCTGACCGAGACATATTCGCCCGCGGCCATCGACATGGCGCCGGCGACGAGGCCGGCAGCGCCCGCTACCAATATGTCTGCCGGCTTACCGGCGGCGGCCGCCACGCCGATGATCAGGCTCGCGGTCGAGACGATGCCGTCGTTCGCGCCGAGCACCGCCGCGCGAAGCCAGCCGATGCGCGAGACGAGATGGTGTTCGCGATTGGATGGGAGGCCCGTCATCGTCATATTCGTCCTTCGCGGCCGTGCCGTGCCGTTCGTACCAGTTCACCCCTCCCCTTCAGGGGAGGGGCTTGTGAGCAGTCGCATCGCCGAAACCTTCGCCCGCGTCGGCCGCACATGCGCCCTGGGGACGAACGCTAGGCGGGCGGCCGCGCTCGCTCCATAGGTAGTTCCCACAGGAATGGCGGCCGCGCCGTCAAGCCAGGCGGCAGCAACGCCGGTGCGGGACAGACCGGAACCGCCTCAGCCCTCGTCGAACCGGAATCGGAACGCCCCCTTCGGGGCGATCACCCGCGCCGCCGAAGGCGAGGCGAAATGCGCAGGCAACAGCAGCGTGTCGGTATCGCAATAGCGCGCGAGCAGGTCATGGCGGGTCCGCTGGCTCATCGCGCTGTCATATTCTCCGGCGATGTGGATCGACAGATCCTCCGCCTGGACCGGGTGATGAATCGCATCGCCGCAGAACACCGCATGGCCATGCGCGTTGCGGACATGGATCAGCGCCGATCCGACGGTATGGCCCGGCGCGCCCTCCAGCCAGATGCCCGCGGCCAGATCGCATTCGACGACATGATCGGTTTCGATGAGATCGGCCTGCCCCGCCGCCATCACCGGCAGGACGCTGTCCTGGAAGGCCGGGCGGCCGATCGCGCTTTCGGGATCGTCGGCCGGCATCTGCTCGAAACGCTCATAATCCAGCCGGGTCATCAGATAGCGGGCATTGGGAAAGGTCGGCACCCAGCGACCATTGTCGAGGCGGGTGTTCCAGCCGAAATGATCGAAGTGAAGATGGGTGCACAGGACGATGTCGATATCCTCGGGCCGCAACCCCATCCGCGCGAGATTGCCGAGATAATCGGTCTGCCACTCGTGGCAATAATCGATCGGAGCGTGGCGCTGCTTGTCGTTGCCGTGGCAGGTGTCGATCAGGATGTTGCAGCCGCCCGACCGGATCACATAGCTGTGAAAACTCCACATCAGCTGGTCGGCGTCGCGCATCAGGAAACGCTCGTCGAGCCATTCGCGTCCGCGCGCTATCGCCGCCGGGTCGATCCCGGGAAAGATCAGGTCGGCCGGGAAGGACATGCCGTCCAGTTCGACCAGCCGGCCGATCTCGACATCGCCGATGCGAAAGGGTTTCATCGTGCGCCTCCTACGCCGGTCCGGCCGCTGCCGGTCGCGGCGATACGTCCCGCCTGATCAACGACCAGAGCAGCCCCGCCAGCACCAGGCTGCCCAGGATATGAAAGGCCGCGGGCAGGCCCAGCAGTTGCTTGATCGGATGGACCACCACCGGGTTGATGAAGTCGCCCAGGAACATCGCGCTGGTCATCAGGCCCATCGCGCGGCCGCGCTGGTGCGCCTCGGCGCGGTTCATGACCATGTGGACGAAGCCCGAATTGAGCAGCCCGCTCGCCAGCCCCTTCAGCGCCGCCGCGATCGAGGCGGTGACCGGGTCATGCGCCAGGCCGAAGCCGATGATGCCGATGCCGAGGGCCAACAGACCGAGCCGGAAGGCCGCGTTCGCGCCGAACCGCGCCTGGACCCAGGCGTAGAGGATGGCCCCGACCACCAGAAAGGCGCCGCCCGTTCCCAGCACGCGCGCCTGGACTGCCGGACGGACCATGCCATGGTCGGCAAGCAGGAACGAGACCTGAGTGCTCGTCATCATCAGCACCACGTAGAGGCTGGTGATCATCAGATAATAGGGCCACAGGCCGCGGAACACCGCGGCGATGCTGCCCTTGCTGCCGTCGGCCGCCTCGCCACCGCCGATCATCGCGCGCGGAAGCCCGAACAGCGCGGCGAGCCAGACGGTCAGGGGAATCGCGATGTAGAGCGCGAACGACGCCCGCCATCCCACCGCTTCGGCAATCTCGCCGCTCGCCAGCATCGCCACGACCGACAACAGACTGCCGGTCACCGTCATCGCCGAGATCATCCGTCCGCGCGCGGCGCCCTCGAAGAAATGGCCGATCAGCGTGTTGGAGGCAGTCGCGATGCACGCCGCGGCGATCCCCAGCACGAAGCGGCTGACGCTCAGGCCGCCCAGACCGTCGAGATACAGCCCGGCCGAACCTGCGATCATATAGACGAGCAGGGCGTGGACGAGCAGCGCCCGCGCGCCGATGCGGTCGATCGTCCAGCTGCTCGCCACGCCGCCCAGCACCAGGCCGAGGCCGGGCATCGCCGCCATCATCTGGACACCGAAGACCGCATCGCTGCCGCCGCCGAGATGGGCGGCGAGCGGATGAAGGATCGGCGGGAGCACGGTGAAGACGAGGCCGACCGTGCAGGCGCCCGACAGCATCGCGACGATCGCCAACGGCCCCGGCCGGCCCTGCTCTTCCGGTCGATCCGCTGATTGCCTCACCGTCATCGCCCGCCTCTCCTTTTATGTCATAACGTGGGGCTCAGAAGATTTCGAACAGCCCCGCAGCGCCCATGCCGCCGCCGATGCACATGGTGACGACCGCACGCTTGAGCCCGCGCCGCCGGCCTTCGAGCAGGGCATGGCCGGTCAGGCGCGCGCCCGACATGCCGAAGGGATGGCCCATCGCGATCGCGCCGCCATCGACGTTCAGCCGCTCCTGCGGAATGCCGAGCGTGTCGCGGCAATAGAGGACCTGGCAGGCGAAGGCTTCGTTGAGCTCCCACAGATCGATGTCGTCGACCGTCAGGCCATTGCGTTCGAGCAGCTTTGGCACCGCGAAGACCGGGCCGATGCCCATCTCCTCGGGACCGCAGCCCGCAACCGCCATGCCGCGCAGCGCGCCGAGCGGCTTGAGGCCGAGCTTCGCCGCGAGGCCGGCCTCCATCAGCAGGCAGGCGGCGGCGCCGTCGGACAGCTGGCTGCTGTTGCCGGCGGTGATGAACTTGCCCTCGGGGATCACCTCGCCGCCGGCGAAGACCGGCTTCAGCGACGACAGCCCTTCGAGCGTGGTCTCGCCGCGCACGCCCTCGTCGCGGTCGAGCGTGACGGTGCGCATGCTGGTCTCGCCGGTCGCCTTGTCGGTCACTGCCATCTCGGTGGTGAGCGGCACGATCTCGTCGGCGAAGCGCCCTTCGGCCTGCGCCGCGGCGGTGCGATGCTGGCTCGACAGCGAATATTCGTCCTGCGCCTCGCGGCTGATGCCGTAGCGGCTGGAGACGATCTCCGCCGTCTCGATCATCGGCATGTACATGTGCGGCGATGCCGCGATCACCGCCTTGGAGCGGGCGCGATAGGCGTTCTTGTGCTTGTTCTGGGTCAGGCTGATCGACTCGGTGCCGGCGCCGATCGCGACGTCCATCCCGTCGAACATGATCTGCCGCGCGGCGATGGCGATCGCCATCATCCCCGACGAGCATTGCCGGTCGACCGTCATCCCCGCGACGCTGTCGGGCAAGCCGGCGACGGCCGCGGACAACTTGGCGAGGTTGTAGCCCTGGGTGCCCTGCTGCGCGGCGCAGCCCATGATGACGTCCTCGACCATCGCCGGGTCGATCCCGGCGCGGCGGACGACTTCGCGGATGACATGGCCGCCCAGCACGGGGGCTTCGGTGTCGTTGTACGCGCCGCGAAAGGCCTTGCCGATCGGGGTACGCGCGGTGGAAACGATGACGGCTTCACGCATTTTGGGTGGCCTCCGGATAATAGCGGCTGATCGTGTCGATGACGCAGGCGGGCTTGGTTTCGCCCTCGATCTCGACGGTGATGCGGACGGTGCTCTGGATCGCGCCCTTGATCTCCTGGACCGCGACGATCTCGCCCGAGCCGCGCACCCGCTTGCCGACATGCACCGGATTCAGGAACCGCAGCCGATCGGCGCCGACATTGACGCCCATCGCGAGACCGCGGACGTCGAGCATCTGCGGCAGGAAGATGTTGACGAGGCTCATCGTCAGATAGCCATGGGCGATGGTGCCGCCGAACGGGCCGTCGGCGGCGCGCACCGGATCGACATGGATCCACTGATGATCCCCAGTCGCCTCGGCGAACAGGTCGACCCGCGCCTGATCGATGGTGAGCCAGTCGGTCGGCTCCAGCTGCGTCCCCTCGCGGCCGAGCAGGGCGGACGGCGTGTCGATGACGAGCGTGCTCATGCCTGCTGGCTCGACACCGAGAGGATCTCGCCCGTCATGTAGGACGACAGGTCCGATGCCAGGAACAGCATGACGTTGGCGATCTCCCACGGCTCGGCCGCGCGACCGAAGGCCTCCTTGCCGACCAGCTCCTCGAGCAGGCCGGGCGGGGTCACCTTGCTGAGCGCGGGGTGCATCGCCAGGCTCGGCGCGACGGCGTTGATGCGCACGCCGTGGTCCGCCGCCTCGAGCGCCGCGCAGCGGGTGAAGGCCATCACCCCGGCCTTGGCGGCGGCATAATGCGACTGCAGCTTCTGCGCGCGCCAGCCGAGCACCGAGGCATTGTTGACGATCGCCCCCACCTGCCGCTCGTACATGTGCGGCAGGATCGCACGGGTCATGCGGAACACGCTGTTCAACGTCACATCGATGACGCGCAGCCACTGGTCGTCCGTCATGTCGACGACGGCCGCATTGCCGCCCAGCCCGGCATTGTTGACCAGAATGTCGATGTGGCCGAGCTGCGCGATGCCCGCCGCGACGAGCGCCTGGACCTGATCCTCCTGCGTTACGTCGCAGGCAAAGGTCGCCGGCCGCGCGAAGCCGAGCGCGGCGATGCGATCGGCGGTCTCGCCCAGCCGCCGCTCATGCATGTCGGACAGCATCAGCGTCGCGCCTTCCTCGGCCGCGCGCTGCGCCAGCGATCCGCCGATGCCGCTGCCGGCGGCGGCGGTGATCAGCATCGTCTTGCCGGCCATCATGTTCGAGGCCTTGGGGTAATCGGGTGCGGGTCGCGCCACTCTTGTCTCTCCTATCCGATGTCGCCGCGCGGCTCGCGCGGCAGGCCGAGCGCGCGCTCGGCGATGAGGTTGCGCTGAATCTGATTGGTGCCGCCATAGATGGTGTCGGCGCGGCTGTAGAGGAAGAGCGTCGACAGGCTGTTGAAGGCATAGTCGTCGCCCTCGGCCAGCTCGCCGTCGATGCCCAGCACGTCGATCGCCAGCTCGCCCAGGCTGCGCCGCCAGGTCGCCCACTGGATCTTGTAGGTCAGCGCCGCCGCCTCGACCGCGCCGCCGCTATCTCCGCTCAGCATCCGCAGCGCGCCGTAGCGCATCAGCCGCAGGCCGATCTCGGCCTTCGCGATGCGCTGCCGGATCAACGGATCGCGCGCCTTGCCGTTCGCCCTGGCGGCGTGGATCACCTCGTCCAGCTCGTTGCGGAAGCCCATTTGCTGGGCGAGGGTCGAGACGCCGCGCTCGAAGCCGAGCAGCGCCATCGCAACATGCCAGCCCTTGCCCGGCGCGCCGAGGATGTTGGCCGACGCCGTGCGCGCACCGTCGAAGAAGGTCTCGTTGAACTCGGCATCGCCGGTGATCTGCTGGATCGGACGGACGGTGACGCCGGGCTGGTCCATCGGCACGAGCAGGAAGCTCAGGCCCTTGGGGCCCTTCGATCCGGGCTCGGTCCGCGCGACGACGAAAATCCAGTCGCTGAACTGCGCGAGGCTGGTCCAGACCTTCTGGCCCTCGATCAGCCAGTCGCCCGCCTCCGCATCGCCCTCGCGCCAGGCGCGGGTGCGGACATTGGCGAGGTCGGAACCGGCATTGGGTTCGGAATAGCCCTGGCACCAGATATGCTCGCCGCTGGCGATCTTCGGCAGCAGCTCCGCCTTCTGGGCGTCGGTGCCATAGGCCAGGATCGTCGGGCCCGTGAGTTCGACGCCGATATGGTTGAGCCGGGGCGGCGCACCTGCGCGGGCATATTCCTCGGCGAAGATCACCTGCTGGGCGAGCGTCGCGTCGCGGCCGCCATAGGCTTCGGGCCAGCCGATGCAGCCCCACCGCGCCTCGCCCAGGCGCTGCTCCCATTGCCGGCGCCGCTCGGGCGCGGCGGTCAGGCTGGTGATGCCGCGCAGATCGGCGAAGGGCCCCGCCAGCTCGGCCTCGAGCCAGGATGCGGCCTCGGCGCGGAACGCCTCTTCCTCGGGGGAGAAACCAAGTCGCATCAGGCCGCCTCATCCAGATCGATCAGCACCGCGATCCGCTCGCGGTGCCAGTCGGGGGTGCCGAGCAGGGTCGAGTCGGACTGGGCCCGCTTGAAGAAGAGATGGGCGTCATGCTCCCAGGTGAAGCCGATGCCGCCGTGAAGCTGGATCATGTTGCCCGCGCAGAAACGATAGGTGTCGGCGGCGATCGCCTTGGCGGCATGCGCCGCGAGCAGGGCGTCCGGCGCATCCTCGTCGGCGGCACAGGCGGCCCAGTAGACCGCCGAGCGAACCTGTTCGATCTCGACCATCATGTCGGCCAGCCGATGCTTGACCGCCTGGAAGCTGCCGATCACCCGGCCGAACTGGACGCGTTCCTTGGCATAGGCGACGGTGCGGTCGAGGCAGGCCTGCGCGCCGCCCAGGGCATCGGCGGCGAGCGCGATCCAGCCCGCGCGAGTCGCCGCGTCGATCGCGGCGGGGCCATCGGCCAGCAGATCGACGGCAACGCCGTCGGCTACGACGCTGGCGTATGGCCGGGTCTGGTCCATCGAGGTGCAGGGCGTGACGACAGCCGCATCGCGCAACAGCAGAACAACGCCGCCCTCCGCTGCGATGACGAAAAGGTCGGCGACCGCGCCGTGGGGAACATGGTCGATCCGTCCGTGCAGCTTTCCGCCTTCGATCCGGCCACCCTCGGCATAGCTGCCGATCGCCTCACCTGACGCGAGCTTCGGCAGCCATTCGGACTGCTGTGCGTCGGAGCCCCCGGCGAGCAAGGCGCGCGCAGCCAGCGCACTTGCCAGCAATGGAAGCGCCGCGACCTGATAGCCCGCCGCCTCTGCGACGATCGCCGATTCGACCTGGCCGAGCCCGCTGCCGCCATGCGCCTCGGGCAGGGCGAGGCCGACGAGGCCCAGTTCTTGCGACGCCGAGCGCCACAGCTCGGCGTCATGGCCGTGCGCGGTTTCCATCGCCTTGCGCGTCCGCTCGCTCGTCGCCTGTTCGGCGAAGAAGGACCGGACGGTCTCGGCGATCATCGCCTGTTCGTCGGAGAAGCTAAACTGCATGGCCGATCAGCTGCCCCACACCTTGCGTGGCGGCTTGCGCATGGCGAGCAGGCCCGCGACGGCCTCCCCGACATCGGCCGGGTCCCAGCGTTCCTGCTTCTCGACCGTCGGGCCGAGGTCCCAGCCGTCCTCGATCGTGATGCGGCCGCCCTCGAGCTCGAACACGCAGCCGGTGACATGGCTCGACTGGGTCGATCCCAGCCACACCACGGTCGGCGCGATATTGTTGGGATCCTGGACGTCGAAGCCTTCCTCGACCTTGGCCATCTTCTCGGCGAAGGCGCCTTCGGTCATGCGGGTGCGCGCGGCCGGGGCCAGCGCATTGGCGGTGATCCCGTAGCGCGCCAACTCGGCCGCCTGCACCAGGGTCAGCGCGGCGATGCCGCCCTTCGCGGTCGAATAGGCCGACTGCGCCACCGATCCCTGGAGGCCGGCATTGCTGGTGGTGTTGATGATCCGCGCGTCGACGGGGGTGCCCGCCTTCTGCTGCGCGCGCCAGTAATCGACCGCGTGGCGGCTGATGCAGAAATGGCCGCGCAGATGGACGTGTATCGTCGCATCCCATTCGTCGAGCGTGGCCGACACGAACATCCGGTCGCGGACGATGCCCGCGTTGTTCACAACCACATCGAGCCCACCGAAGCTGTCGATCGCGGTGCGGACGATGCGGCCGGCGGCGTCCCAGTCGGTGATGTCCTCATAGCTGGCGACGGCCTTGCCGCCCGCGGCGCGGATCTCCTCGACCACCGCATCGGCGGCGGACGTGTCGCGCCCCTCGCCCTGCAGGCTGGTGCCGATGTCGTTGACGACGACGTTCGCGCCGGCCAGCCCGAAGGCGAGCGCATAGCATTTGCCGAGGCCGCCCGCGGCGCCGGTGATGATTACGGTGCGATCCTGGCAGATACCGGCCATGGTCAAATTTCTCCCTGAGGTTGTTTTTCGCGCAGCCGCACCGGAATCGCGCCGGACTTCGTCCGCGCGCGGTCGGGCTCGGGCGCATCGAGCGGCTCGCAAGGCACGAGCCCGTCGAGGCTGCGGCGTGCCAGCAGTTGATATTCGCTCGCGCCGTCGGCCTTCCAGCCGATCTCGCCGGGGGCGAGGGTGCGGCGGATGGTGGCGGGATCGCCCGACAGGAAACTGCGCGGCGGCGCGCGCATGTCGGACTTCACGATCGCGCCCGCCCGGATCAGCGATTCATCGCCGATCTCGGCTTCGTCGAGGACGATCGCGCGCATGCCGACAAGGACGTTCTCCCCCAACCGCGCGCCATGGACGATCGCGCCATGCCCGAGGGTGGAGCCGCGGCCGATGATGCAGTCGCTGACCGACGAGGTGTGGAGGACGCAGCTTTCCTGCACGCTGCTGTCGCCCTCGACGATCACCCGGCCGAAGTCGCCGCGCAGGCTCGCGCCCGCCGCGATGTAGCAACCTGGACCGACGATCACGTCGCCGACGAGATTCGCGGCCGGGTGGACGAAGCTCGTCGGGTCCACCACGGGCCGCAGCCCCTCGAAGGCGTAGCAGGCCATGTCAGAGCCGCTCGATGATGGTGACATTGGCCTGTCCGCCACCTTCGCACATCGTCTGCAGCGCATAGCGGCCGCCGCGCCGTTCGAGCTCCGACAGCATCGTCGTCATGATCCGCGCGCCGGTCGCGCCGAGCGGATGGCCGAGCGCGATCGCGCCGCCGTTGACGTTGACCCGGTCGTGCGGGATGCCCAGTTCCTTCATCCAGGCGAGCACGACACTGGCGAACGCCTCGTTGCATTCGAACAGGTCGATATCCTCGATCCGCAGCCCGGTCTTCGCCAGCGCATGGCGGGTCGCGGCGATTGGCGCGGTCAACATCCACACCGGATCATCGGCGCGCACCGACAGATGATGGATGCGCGCGCGGGGCTTCAGGCCATGATCCTTCACCGCCTTTTCCGAGGCGATCAGCAGCGCGGCCGATCCGTCCGCCGTCTGGCTCGATATCCCGGCGGTGATCGATCCGCCTTCGATCAGCGGCTTGAGCGACGCCATCTTCTCCAGCGAGGTTTCGCGCGGGGTCTCGTCATGGACGACATCGCCCAAAGCCACGATCTCGCGGTCGAACCAGCCCTGCTCGCGGGCGTGGATCGCCCGCTGATGGCTGGCCAGCGCGAAGCGCTCCATGTCTTCGCGGCTGATGTCCCATTTGTGGGCGATCATCTCGGCCGAGCGGAACTGGCTGACCTCCTGGTCGCCATAGCGCGCCTTCCAGCCCGGCGAGGTCGAGAAGGGATCGGGGAAGCCGTAGGCCTGCCCCGCCCACATCGCCGCCGAGATGGGAATGGCGTTCATGTTCTGGACGCCGCCCGCGACGACGAGGTCCTGGGTGCCGCTCATCACGCCCTGCGCCGCAAAATGGACCGCCTGCTGGGCCGATCCGCATTGCCGGTCGATCGTCACGCCGGGGACATGCTCGGGCAGGCCCGCGACCACCCAGCAGCTGCGCGCGATATCGCCCGCCTGGCTGCCGATCGTGTCGCAGCAGCCGAAGATCACGTCCTCGACCAGACCCGGATCGATCTTCGTGCGCCGCATCAGCTCGCTCAGCACATGACCGCCCAGATCGGCGCTGTGGATGCCGGCCAGACCGCCCTTCTTGCGCCCTACCGGGGTGCGGACCGCGTCGATGATATAGGCTTCGGCCATCTCTAATCCTCAAGCAAAGCTGTGCGCGGGGCCGATCGGCAGGGTCCCGCCGATCACGGCCGCGTCGATGCGGGCAAGGTGGAAGGCACGATCGCCCCAGGCCCCGGCGAGCGCCCAGGCGCGCTTCATCCAGAAGTGGAGATCGACCTCATAGGTGTAGCCCATCGCGCCGTGGATCTGGATCGCGGCCTCGCCGACCGACCAGGCGAGGTCGCCCGCGGCAATCTTGGCGTGGCTGACATGGACCGGCGCGCTGGCCAGCCCCTGTTCGAGCGCGAGCGCCGCGCGCAGGATCACGGGCTTGGCGAACTCGATCGCCACCACCGCCGTGGCGAGGTGATGCTTGACCGCCTGGAAAGCGCCGATCGGCTGGCCGAACTGGGTGCGCATCTTGGCATAGTCGGTCGCCTGCGCGAGCATCGCATCGGCCAGGCCGACGCCCTGGGCGGCGGCGAACAGGGCGGCATGGTCGAACAGCGCGGACGAAGCGCCGATGTCGGTGCCCGACGCCGCGACCGGGGCATAGAGACGGCGCAACGGATCGGCGCTGTCGAGCGGATCGGCCTGCGCGGGGGCGGCGCCCAGCAACAGGCGGCCGTCGCGATCGGCGATCAGGTGGGTCGAGCCCGCGAGATCGGCGACCCAGCCATTGGCCGGATGCTGGAGCGCGATCCGCGCCTCGCCGGTGACGATGGCGGCCAGAAGATCCTCCTGCCCGCCCGCCGCGACCAGCAGGGGGACCGCGGCGAACGCCTCGTCGACCATCGGTTCGGCGACCGCGGCGCGGCCGAGTTCGATCGCGATCAGCGCCGCATCGACCAGCGACAGGCCGAGCCCGCCCTGATCCTCGGGCACGAGCAGCCCGCGCAGGCCCATGTCGGTCAGGCCCTGCCGCAGCTCGCCGGAGCGGCCCGTCTCGCTGGCGTCCAGCGCGCGGAGGCGCTCGACGCCGTGGACGCCCGCGAGATAGTCGCGGACGCTGTCGACCAGGCTGGCCCGGTCCTCTGTGATGCGAAAATCCATGGCGCTATCTCGGCAGGCCGAGCAGACGCTCGGCGATGATGTTGCGTTGGATCTCGTTCGACCCGGCGTAGATCGGCCCGGCGAGCGAGAAGATATAGCCTTCGAGCCAGTCATTGGCCCTGTCGCCGGCGAGATGGCGAAGTTCGGCGGTGGCGCCGAGCAGCTGCATCGCGGTGCGGTGCATCGCCCGGTCGAGTTCCGACCAGAAGATCTTGTTCAGGCTGGCCTCGGCGCCGATATGGCCGCCGGCCATGATCTTCGAGGCGACGGCATAGGTGTTGTAGGCATAGGCCTGCGTCCCCATCCACGCCGCCATCACCTGCTCGCGCGCGGCGGGCGAGGCGCGATCCTCATATTCGCGGAACAGCGCGACGAGCCGGGCGGCGGCCGCCTGGAACCGCGCGGGGCTGCGCAGCATCAGGCCGCGTTCGAAGCCGGCGGTGGCCATCGCCACGTTCCAGCCCTCGCCCTCGGCGGCGATGCGGTTCTCGACCGGCACGCGGACCTCGTCGAAGAACAGTTCGGCGAAGCCGGGATCGCCGTGGAACTGGCGGATCGGCCGGCGGGTGATGCCCGGCGAATCGAGGTCGAACAGGATGAAGCTGAGGCCCTTGTGGCGCTTCGATTCGGGATCGGTGCGGAACAGGCCGAAGCCCCAGTCGGCGAAGCTGGCGCGCGAGGACCAGGTCTTCTGGCCGCTGATCACATAATGATCGCCGTCGCGGACGGCCTTGGTCTTGATCGCGGCCATGTCCGATCCGGCATTAGGCTCGGACCAGGCCTGCGCCCAGATCACCTCGCCCTTCGCCATCGGCGTCAGGAAGCGGGCCTTCTGCTCGTCGGTGCCATATTCCATGATCGTCGGGCCGAGCAGGAAGATGCCGTTCTGGTTGGCGCGCAGCGGCGCCTTCGCCCGGTAATATTCTTCCTCGAAGATCAGCCACTGGATCAGGTCGAGCCCGCGGCCGCCATAGGCCTCGGGCCAGGTGACCATGCCCCAATTGCCCTCGGCGAGCTTGCGCTCCCAGGCGACATGCTGGTGATAGCCATCCTCGCGCTCGAGCGTGACGAGCGGGGCGGCGGGCACATTGGCCTCCATCCAGCTGCGGACCTCGGCGCGGAACGCCTCCTGTTCGGGGGTGTAGGCGATATCCATCAGAATTTCGCCGCCCCGCCGGTCTCGACGAAGGCGTCGCGCGACTTCTGGCTGTCTTCGTGCATGTACATTTCGAAGGTGAAGCCCTGTTCGAAGCGATAGCCATGGTCGACGTCGCGCGGCTCGATGCCGTTCAGCGCCTCCTTGGCGATGGTCAGCGCCTTGCGGCTCTTCGAGGCGATGATCGCGCAAAAGGCCCGCGCCTCCTCGACCAGCCGATCCGCGGGCACGACCATCTCGACCCCGCCCAGCCGGTGCGCTTCGGCCGCCGGGATCGTGCCGCCGGTGAAGAAGGCCGCGCGCACCTTGTGGAGCGGCAGCATGCGCGACAGATGGCTGGCGCCGCCCATCGCGCCGCGATCGATCTCAGGCAGCGAGAAATAGGCGTTGTCGGCGGCGATGATCGTGTCCGATGCGCCGCAGATGCCGATGCCGCCGCCGATCACGAAATTATGGACGGCGGTGACGACCGGAACCTCGCATTCGCGGACCGCCTTGAAGGTCAGGTAATTGCCGCGGTTGAGCACGCCGATGCGGTCGGGATGCGCCTGCATCTCCTTGATGTCGACGCCGCCGCAGAAGCCGCGCCCCTCGGCGCGGATCAGCACGACATGGACCGACGGATCGCTGCCGATGGTTCGGACGATCGACGGCATCTCGTTCCACATGGCGCTGTCGAACGCGTTGACCGGGGGATGATCGAAGATGATCTCCCCGATGCGGTCGCGGATTTCGGTACGGATCGGCATAGTCTCTCCTCAGCCGCCGGCCAGGGCTTTGAGGCGCGCGCGCGCCTCGCCCTCGATCCGGTCGAGCAGTTCGGCACAGCTCGGCAAAACATCGATGCGACCGGCGACGAGGCCGGTGGCGAGCAGGCCATGGTCGACGTCGCCGTCGACCACCGCCTTCTGGATCAGGGTCGGCGCGGCGGCCGCCATCATCGATCCGACCAGCCCGCCATCGCCGTGCGACGCCATGGCGCGCGCCGACTTCAGCAATTCCAGCCAGCCCGCGCCGGTGCGCCGCTTCATCGCCAGGCCGCCCTCGAGCGCGCGCATCCACATGCCGATCGTGCCCGACCGCTCGATGCGGTCGAGCACCGGGGTGCGGACCATGCGCTGCGGCATGCCGTCGATCTTGCGGGTGACGACGACATCGTCGGTCCCGGCCTTCAGGTAGAGCGCCTTGGCGCTGTCGGGCACCGGGCTTTCCTGCGTCATCAGGAAGCGGGTGCCCATCGCGATCCCGGCCGCGCCGTACGCCAGCGCCGCCACCAGGCCACGACCGTCGGCGAAACCGCCAGCGGCGACGACCGGCACCGACACCGCGTCGAGCACCTGCGGCAGCAGCACGGTCGTCGCGACAGCACCGGTATGGCCGCCGCCCTCGCCGCCCTGCACCGTGATCATGTCGCAGCCGAGCTGGACCATCTTCTGGGCGTGCTTCACCGCACCCACGGTCGGCATGCAGATGATGCCGGCGTCACGGAAGCGGCCGATCATCTTCGCGTCGGGCCCACGCCCGAAACTGACCGCACGCACCTGATCGGCATTGGCGATGATCGCATCGACGATCGCCGCGGCCCCCGGCTGGAACATGTGGAAATTGACGCCGAATGGCTTGCTCGTGAGCCGCCGCACATCGGCGATCTTGGCCGCCGCCTCGCCGGGCGTCATCACCGCGGCGCCGAGGAAGCCGAACGCCCCGGCTTCGCAGGACGCGGCGACCAGCGGCGGTTCGGCGACCCAGCCCATCGCCGTCTGGACGATGGGGAGCCGACAGCCGAGCTTCTCGGTCAGCGGTGTCTGGAGCGGGTCGCCCATCAGCGCTTCACGATCACCGAGGAGCCATGGCCGAACAGGCCCTGGTTGGCGGTGATGCCGACCTTCGCACCCTCGATCTGACGGTCGCCGCTCTGGCCGCGCAGCTGCCAGGTCAGTTCGCAGACCTGCGCCAGCGCCTGGGCGGGCACCGC
Source organism: Pseudomonadota bacterium (assembly GCA_040387595.1). Taxonomy (GTDB): domain Bacteria; phylum Pseudomonadota; class Alphaproteobacteria; order Sphingomonadales; family Sphingomonadaceae; genus Rhizorhabdus. Next base: position 19,300 of record JAZKDN010000048.1, on the reverse strand, counting down.
CTCGCCGAAACAGGCAAGACCGCCCGAGGGATTGATCGGCATGCGGCCGCCGATGCGGGTCGCGCCGTCGCGCAGCAGACCCGCCGCCTCGCCGCGCGCGCACAGCTGCAGATCCTCGATCCAGTCGAGTTCGAGCGCGGTGGAAAGGTCATAGACCTCGGCGACGTCGATATCCTCGGGGCCGATACCCGCCTCGGCATAGGCCTTCGCCGGAAGCGCCGCGCGGAAGCTCTTGGCCGGAACCGCGACCGCGCTGTCGGTGGCGAGATCGGGCATCTCGATCACGGCCGAAGCGAAGGTCGGCGTGACGGTCGAGATCGCGGCGATGCGCGGGGCGTCGCCCTTGCCGATCCGCCGGGCGTAATCGAGGCTGGAAATGATCAGAGCCGCGCCACCGTCGGACGTCGCGCAGACATCCATCAGGCGCAGCGGATCGGCGACCATCGCCGAGGCCGCGACATCCTCCATCGTGAACTTCTTGCGGTAGCGCGCCTTGGGATTGGTGAAGCCATGTTCGGCATTCTTCACCTTCACCCGCGCGAAATCGTCCTGCGTGTCGCCGTAGATTTCCATCCGGCGGCGCGCATAGAGCGCGAAATAGGTCGGGTTGGTGATGCCAACCCGGAAGCGCAGCCAGTCGGGATCGTCGGGGCGTTCGCCCTTGGCCGGGGCCAGGAAGCCCTTGGGGGTGGTGTCGGCGCCGATGACCAGCGCGACATCGACCTGACCGGACAGGATCTTGGCACGCGCGGCGGCCAGCGCCTGCGACCCCGATGCGCAGGCGGCGTAGCTGGTGTTGACCTCCGCCCCCTGCCAGCCGAGCGCCTGGGCGAAGGTCGCGCCCGCGACATAGCCGGGATAGCCGCAGCGCATCGTCGCACCACCCGAGACGAAGCCGACATCACGCCACGCCACGCCGGCATCGGCCAGCGCATCGCGCGCGGCGGCGACGCCATATTCGACGAAATTGCGGCCCCATTTGCCCCAGGGGTGCATGCCGACGCCGAGGATTGCGACTTCGCTCATCGTGCGTCTCCCGCGACGGGGCGCCATTGCCAGGTCGATTTGATTCCCGCTTCGCCGGTGTCGAGCAGGGTACCGATGACCAGTTCCATCGTCATGCCCGCGCGCAGATCCTTGACGCCGACGCCGTCGACGACCTGGCCAAGCACGATCATCTTCTCGCGATCGAGTTCGACCGCGGCGATCGCATAGGGAATGAACGGATCCGCCGCGACGAAGGGCGCGGGCGGGGTGTAGCAGGAGTCGGTGAACGACCAGAGCGTACCGGTCCGCGACAGCGGAACCTGTTCGAAGCTGTCGCTGTCGCAATCGGGGTTGCGGCAGAACGTCGCGAGCTTCGGGAAATAATAGGTGCCGCAGGCGGTGCAGCGCGAACCGAGCAGCGCCAGCCCGTCCTCACCCATCGCGAACAGTCCGTCCACGACGGGCGCAAGCCCGGCCGCGTCCACGTTCTGCTTATCCAAGCCCCATCTCCTGCTTCCTAGTTGAGAGCGAACCTAGGGAGGCCGGCAAACCCCGCCCATCACCATTTGAGGGGGGGAGCGATCACATTCCTCGAACGCTGGCCTCGATTCTGTTTCAGCGAAGCTGAAACCTCTGTACCGGCCCGCTCCGACGCCAGTGGAACCATCACCCAAAGATCACCATTTGGGGGTTTCTGCGCGGCGGCCTGCGCCTAAGATGGACGCAAGGGAGAGCGAACGCGTGGCAAACGAGAATAGGGTGGCCCTGGTTACCGGCGGCGGCAAGGGATTGGGTCGGGCGATCAGCGAGGCGCTGCTGGCCGAAGGCTGGACAGTGGCGATCTGCGGACGCCGCGAACCCGAGACGCTTCCCAGCCATGGCGACCGCACCGCCTTCTTCGAGGCGTGCGACGTCCGCAAGCCCGATGAGGTGACCGCGCTGGTCGAGCGCGTGGTGGCGCGGACCGGGCGAATCGACCTGCTCGTCAACAATGCCGGCGGATCGCCGCCTGTCGCCGCGGCCGAAGCCTCGCCCCGCTTCAGCGAGGCGATCATCGCGCTCAACCTGACCGGCCCCCTCCACATGGCGCGCGCCTGCCATCCGATCATGGCGGCGCAGGCCGGGGGCGGATCGATCGTCAACATCGCCAGCGTCGCGGGCGCCCGCCCCTCGCCCGGCACCGCCGCCTACGGCGCGGCCAAGGCCGGACTGCTGAGCCTGACCGAATCGCTCGCGATGGAATGGGGGCCGCAGATCCGGGTCAACGCGATCATCGTCGGCCTGCTCGACACCGGGACCGGCGACGCCGACCATTATGGCGGCCCCGAGGGCATCGCCCGGATCAACGCGATGCTGCCGCTGAAGCGCATGGCGCTCGGCGCCGACATCGCCGGCACGGTGCTGTTCCTCGCCTCGCCCGCCGCCGCCTATGTCAGCGGTGCGCGGATCGCCGTACACGGCGGCGGCGAACGGCCCGCCTTCCTCGACCTCGCCGCCTCCTGACCGCGCCGTCCGATCCGTCCGCCGGCGATTGCCAAAGCCCGGCCCTCATGCCCATGGTGACGCCTGGCGTGAAGGACGAGATGACGACCGAACATGATATAGCCGAGGCCGACGAACTGATCGGGCTGATCTACCAGGGGCCCCTGGAAGAGACGCCGTGGCAATCGTTCCTCGGCAAGCTCGAGCAGCGCATGGGGTGCCTCAGCGCGGGCATGACCCTGCGCCTGAGCGGGCGCGGCCGTCCGCCGCTGCTGGTCTGGGGGCACAGGCCCGCGCTGGCATCGGGCGATGCCGACGAGGCCCGCCTCGCCCATGCCCGGCTGGGGCATCTCGATCCGCTGCGCAATGCGCTGGCCAAGCCCGGCGACATCCACACGCTCGACGAGATCATGCCGCGCGAGATGCTGCACGAGAATGAGTTCTACCGCCGCGTGCTCAAGCCCTACGGCCTCGAATATGCGCTGGGCATGTACATCTCCGAACCCGGCGGCTGGGAATGCAATGTCGGCCTGGTCAACGACGAGAGCCGCGGCGATTTCGACGAGCGCGACAAGCAGATGCTCGCGCGGCTGCGGCCGCATCTCGAACAGGCGCTGACCCTTTACTCGCGCATCCAGCGCGACGGATCGGAGCTGCACGCGCTGGCCGACACGCTCGACCGGCTGACCATCGCCACCCTGATCCTGTCGGGCACCGGCCGCATCGTCCGCATGAACGGCGCGGCGCAGCGGCTGGCCGAGAGCGGCGACCTGATCGTCGTCGACCAGAAGGTCGTCATTCCCGATCGCGGCGACAATGCCGCGTTCCAGGCGCTCGTGGCGCAGGCGATCGATGCCTGGCGGACGGGCGAGGCCGGCCGCTTCGCCGAAGGGATGAAGATCCGCTCATCGGCCGACGAGCATCTCGGCCTGCTGGTGCGCGGCATCGCATCGCCGACCCCCTATGTCAGCGACGCCAGCCCCGCCGTCATCCTCCACTTCGCCGGCGACACCAGCGAGCGCCCGATCGAGCGGCTCGTTACCAAGATCTTCGACCTGACCCCGGCCGAGGCGCAGCTCGCGACGCTCCTCGCCATGGGCTACAGCCTGGCGCAGGCGGCCGAGCGCCTCGACCTGAAGGAAAGCACCGTCCGCACCTATTGCAAGGCGATCCTCGGCAAGGTCGGCGTCGGGCGGCAGGCCGATCTGGTCCGCCTGATCCTGCGCAGCGTCGCGGTTCTCGGATAGAGCGCGTCCAACCAGGATCGAACGCTACGCCAGCATTCAGCCGTTCGTGTCGAGCGAAGTCGAGACACGTTCCCGCCCGCCAACGTCCCTCGACTTCGCTCGGGACGAACGGAGGGTTTCAGGGCATCCGTCAGGCCGCCGCCTGATCCGCCTCGTCGCTATAGGGAAACAAGCGCGCCTCGATCTCGCCGATCGCGCGGCGCATCGGCGGGAGCAAGTCGGTCGGCGTACAGGGGCCGCCGTCCTGCGTGACGATCATCGACACCGCCGCGACGACGTCGCCCGCGCGGGCGATCGGCGCGGCGATGCAGATGAGGCCGGGGACCAGCTCCTCGTCGTCGATCGCATAGCCCTGCACCCGCACCGCATCGAGCTCGCTCCGCAGCGCCGCCGCCGAGGTGATCGTCGTCGGGGTCAGCCCGACGAACGGCCCGGTGGCGAGATAGGCGTCGCGCTGATGCGCGGGCAGATGCGACAGCAGCACCTTGCCGATCCCCGAGCAATAGGCCTCCAGCTGCATCCCCTCGCGCGAGACGATCTGGCCCTTGCGGTCGCCGATCTTGAGCAGATAGGTGACCATATTCTCCTCGAACACGCCGAGGTGGACGGTCCTGCCCGTCTGCCGCGAGAGCCGGCTGAGGATCGGCCGGCTGACCCGCGCGGCAAAACTGCCCCAGTCGCGCCGCCCGCCCGCCAGCCGCAACAGCACCGGCCCCGCGACGTAATGGCCGCGCCCGACGCGGAGCAGGAAGCCGCTCTTCTCGAATCCCACCGCCAGCCGGTGCGCGCTCGACGAGGACATTCCCAGTTCGGCCGCCAGCGCCGACAGCGACAGGCCCCGATCGTCGTCGATGATCCGCTCCAACAGGATCAGCGACTTGGTCAGGGTGCGGGGAACCGCGGTGCCGATCTTGGACATGAGCGCAATTTCCCACATTGCGGGAAGAGAGCGCAAGGACGATTTGACCCCGACCGGCCCATGACCGTAGCTTCCCCATCATGGAGAAGGATCTGAACCCGACGGCTCGCCGGCTGCGCGATGCCTATTCGACCGGCCCGATCGCGCCCATGCGCGACGCGCTCGACCCCACCGACATCGACGGCGCCTACCGGGTGCAGGCGATCAACACCGCCCACTGGATCGGCGAAGGTCGGCGCCTCGTCGGCCGCAAGATCGGCCTGACCGCGAAGGCCGTGCAGGCGCAACTCGGCGTCGACCAGCCCGATTTCGGCGCGCTGTTCGCGGACATGGAGATCGCCGACGGCGGTTTTCTCGATCCCGCCCGCGCGATCCAGCCCAAGGCGGAGGCCGAGATCGCCTTCATCCTGGGCCGCGACATCACCGATCCCGAAGCCTCGGTCGACGAGATCGCCGCCTCGATCGACCATGCGACGGCCGCGATCGAGATCGTCGACAGCCGTATCGCCGACTGGAAGATCAGCTTCGCCGACACCGTCGCCGACAACGGCTCCTCGGCCTTCTTCGTGCTGGGGAAAGAGCGCAAGCCGCTCGCCGGACTCGATCTCTACACCTGCGGCATGGTGCTGGAGATCAACGGCGCGATCGTTTCGCTCGGGGCGGGCGCGGCCTGTCTCGGCCATCCCCTCAACGCCGTCCGCTGGCTCTCCCGCGCGCTCGCGTCGCGCGGCGAGCCGCTGCGGGCCGGCGACATTCTCTTGTCCGGCGCACTTGGCCCGATGGTCACGATGACGCCCGGCGACACGGTGGTCACCCGCATCGGCGGGCTGGGCGCCTGCACCTTCAGCTATGGAGCATCCGCATGAGCGACAAGATCAAGGCCGCGATCATCGGATCGGGCAATATCGGCACCGACCTGATGATCAAGATGATCAAATATCCGCAGAATATGGAGCTGGTCGCGGTCGTCGGCATCGACGCCGCCTCCGAAGGGCTGGCGATGGCGCGCGAACGCGGCGTCACCACCACCCATGACGGGCTGGAAGGGCTGCGCGCCCTGCCCGGCTATGCCGACATCGGCATCGTCTTCGACGCGACATCGGCCTACGCCCACAAGGTCCACGACGAGGCGCTGCGCGCCGACGGCAAGCTGGTGGTCGACCTGACCCCGGCCGCGATCGGCCCCTTCACCATCCCGCCGGTCAATATGGATGAGAATCTGGAGGCGACCAACGTCAACATGGTGACGTGCGGCGGCCAGGCGACGATCCCGATCGTCGCCGCCGTCTCGCAGGTGGCGAAGGTCCATTATGCCGAGATCGTCGCCTCGGTCTCGTCGCGATCGGCCGGCCCCGGCACCCGCGCCAATATCGACGAGTTCACCCGCACCACCGCGTCGGCGATCGAGAAGGTCGGCGGCGCGACCAAGGGCAAGGCGATCATCATCCTCAACCCCGCCGAGCCGCCGATGATCATGCGCGACACGGTCTTCACCCTGTCCGAAGGCGCCGACGAGGAGACGATCCGCGCCTCGGTCAAGGCGATGGTGGCGAAGGTCCAGAGCTACGTCCCCGGCTACCGGCTGAAGCAGGAGGTCCAGTTCGAGCGCTACGGCGACAACAACAAGCTGAAGATCCCCGGCCGCGGCGAGTTCACCGGCGTCAAGACCTCGGTCTATCTCGAGGTCGAGGGCGCGGGCGATTATCTGCCCAGCTATTCGGGCAATCTCGACATCATGACCGCCGCCGCCAAGGCGACCGGCGAGTTGATGGCGAAGCGAATCCTCGATCGGAGGGCTGCGGCATGAGCTTCGACGTGAACAGCCAGAAGCTGTATATCCAGGACGTCACCCTGCGCGACGGCATGCACGCCATCCGCCATATGTACGGCCTCGACCATGTGCAGGCGATCGCCAAGGCGCTCGACCAGGCCGGGGTCGACGCGATCGAGGTCGCCCACGGCGACGGCCTGTCGGGCACCAGCTTCAACTATGGCTTCGGCGCGCACACCGACTGGGAATGGCTCGAGGCCGTGGCCGAAGTGCTCACCAAGTCGGTGCTCACCACCCTGATCCTGCCCGGGCTCGGCACGGTCGAGGAACTGCGCCGCGCTTATGATCTCGGCGTCCGCTCGGTCCGCGTCGCGACGCATTGCACCGAGGCCGACGTCTCGAAGCAGCATATCGGTATCGCCCGCGACCTCGGCATGGACGTGTCGGGCTTCCTGATGATGAGCCACATGATCGAGGCCGACGCGCTGGCGCAGCAGGCGGTGCTGATGGAAAGCTACGGCGCGCACTGCGTCTATGTCACCGACAGCGGCGGCGCGCTCGACATGGACGGCGTGCGCGATCGCTTCCGCGCCTATGACCGGGTGCTCAAGCCCGAGACCCAGCGCGGCATGCACGCCCACCACAATCTGTCGCTCGGCGTCGCCAACTCGATCGTCGCGGCGCAGGAAGGCGCGGTGCGCATCGATGCCAGCCTCGCTGGCATGGGCGCAGGCGCGGGCAATGCCCCGCTCGAAGTGTTCGTCGCCGCCGCCGACCGCAAGGGCTGGAACCATGGCTGCGACGTGATGAGCCTGATGGACGCCGCCGAGGATCTCGTCCGCCCGCTGCAGGATCGCCCCGTCCGAGTCGACCGCGAGACGCTCGCGCTCGGCTATGCCGGGGTCTATTCGAGCTTCCTGCGCCATGCCGAAAAGGCGGCGGAGGATTATGGCCTCGACACCCGCACGATCCTGGTCGAGCTCGGCCGCCGCAAGATGGTCGGCGGTCAGGAGGACATGATCGTCGACGTCGCGCTCGACCTCGTCCGCGAACGCGACGCGGCGGCGTAAGCCGGCAGGCGTCGCTCCCGGCGGATATGCCGCGAGCACTGGAGCTCCTGCACGTCATGACGCCGCGTCGTGCCCCCTGACTGACACGCGTCGCTCCGGCGGAGGCCGGAGCCGCCAGAGGCTCCTGCGGCGACCGTGGCGCGCTCCTCGTAGCGGCCCCGGCCTCCGCCGGGGCGACGCCGTGCCGGTCAGGCCCGGCGCAACCGCGTCAGCGGACCAGCACCCCGCCCTTCATCACATGATCGACCCGTTCGAGCGCGGCGATGTCGGCAATCGGATCGGCCTTGACCGCGACCATGTCGGCATAATGGCCGGGCGCCACCGCGCCGACGTCCTTCGACCAGCCGAGCAGGTCGGCCGCCGTCACCGTCGCCGCCTGGATCGCCTGCATCGGCGTCATCCCGTAGCGGACCATATATGCGAACTGGCGGGCGTTGAGGCCATGCGGATAGACGCCGGCATCGGTGCCGTAGCTGATCTTCACGCCGGCCTTCAGCGCCTTGCGGAAGCCGTCGCGCTGGGCGTCGGTCGTCTCGCGATTCTTGCGCAGATAGCCGGCTGGCCAGCCCTCCTTGGTGCCGACCTCCTCGATATAGTCGCCATTGTAGATATCCATGTCGAGGAACACGCCCTTCGCTTTGGCGAGCGCGATCCCCTCGTCGTCGATCAGCGAGGCATGTTCGATCGCGCGCACCCCGGCGCGAATCGCCGCCTTGATACCCGCTGCGCCATGCGCGTGCGCTGTCACCCAGCCGCCATTGGCACTGGCCGTCTCGACCGCCGCGCGCATCTCCTCCTCGCTCAGTTCCTGAACGCCGGGCTCGGTCCCCTCGGCCAGCACCGCGCCGGTCGCGATCAGCTTGATCGAGTCGACCCCGCGCTGGAACAACTGGTTCACCTTAAGCCGCACGTCCTTCGCATCGGTGACGACGCCGACACGCATGTCCGCGGGAACCTGCACGTCGGGCGCGAAGCCGGTGACCGCGCCGCCGCCGCCCGGCACGGTGATATAGGCCCCGACCACGCTCATTCGGGGTCCCTCGACATCGCCCCGGTCAATCGCATCGCGCAGCGCCACGTCGGTGAAGGCGCGAAAGCAGCCGACGTCGTGGACAGTGGTGAAGCCCGCGCGCAGCGTCTCGCGGGCGTGGCGCGCGCCGACATAGGCGATTTCCTGCTGGCTGTGCAGAAGTGGTTCGGCGACGTTGCTGGTCTGCCCCCAGTCGGCAATGTGGGTGTGCATGTCGATCAGCCCCGGCAACACGCTATAGGCGGACCAGTCGACCAGCGCGGCGCCGGGCGGCGGCGGGGCATAGGGCGTGACGGCGGTGACCCGCCCATCGTCGATCCGGATCAGCCGATCCGTCAGCACCACCCCCTTTTCGCTGTCGATCAGACGGCCTGCCCACACATAGCTGGTCTCGGCCCAGGCGGGCGCTGCGACGAACAGTGCAAGGCCGACGATGGAACAAATGCGGCGCATGGCCATTCTCCGGGCTCCCCCAAGCGAAATATCGCGCTAGTCTTCCCGCATTCGCCGCCGCTAGGAAAGTGCCATGATCAAGTCCGCCGTCACGATCGCCCTTCTCGCATTGCTGTCCGGTGCGGCGCTGGCCGCCGGCAACAACAGCCAGCCCGCCAACAGCCAGTCGCCACAGGAAGAAGACCGGGTGCAGTCGATAGGGAAGGGCGCCGGGCGCATCGCCACCCAGCCGGCCCGCGACGTCGGCGTATCGAAGACCGAAATTCCGCTTCCGCTGCAGGCGGCCAACGCCGCACCCTACGGATTGAAGGGCATCCGCACCTGCCGCGACCTGTCCAAGGCCTTTCACGAGCTCAGCGACGTCATGGGGCCCGACTTTTCGCCGGGTGAGGTCAAGAAGGAAAACCGGGCCGGCAAGCTGGCGGAGGCCGGCGGCAAGACCATCGTCAACTCGATCATTCCCTTCCGCGGCCTCGTCCGCGAGGTGACCGGCGCCGCCCCGGCGCAGCGCCGCCTGGAACGCGCGATCGAGGCCGGTTTTGCCCGTCGCGGCTTCCTGCGCGGCGTCCACCAGGCCCGTGGCTGCAAGACCAAGCTTTTCTGAGCTTGCCGGGATGATATCCGGCGCTATCCTCACCTTCCAAAGAATGAAGGAGAGGAAGACATGCTCGTCATGTTCGTCGGCACCGATCGGGTCGAAACCGCGATCAACGCCAATCAGGTGACCTTCATCTCGCAGGTCAACGACGGCACCCGGATCCGCTTCGGCGAGGGCCGCAGCGTCACCGTGACCGAACCGCTCGGCGAAGTCGTCGAGAAGCTCAACACGGGGCTACGCCCCCACGACTGAAAACGGTCGACCTGAGCGCCGTCAGCCGTCGTCCGAACCGATGACCGTGAACGGCGCCCAGGCGGCCGGATGCGCCCAGACCGGCGACCAGCCGGGCAGCGCCGATCCGTCGGCACGCCGGCCGGTGCGCACCGTCCGCATCGCGCGTTGCAGCGCCCGCGACCGGCTGAGCCCGGCCTTGCGCGCGACCAGGGTCTCGACGGTCAGCGCCGCCGTCGCATCGTCGGCGACCCGCCAGCGGCTGGCGAGCAGCGATCCCGCCCCCGCGTAAAGGAAGGCACGGCCAAGGCTCGACAGGCTGTCGGCACCGGGTGTGCCGTCCGCCGTCGCTGTGTTGCAGGCGGACAGGATCACCCAGTCCGCCGACAGGCGCATGCCCGCCACCTCCGACGCCGCGAGCAGCCCGTCATCCTCGCGCGATCCGGTGTCGGGCGGGGTGAAGGCGAGGCCCGGCTCGCGCAGTCCGCCGATCTCGCCCGGCAGGATGCCATGGGTGGCGAAGGCGATGATCCGCGCCGTGACGATCGCGGGATCGCTCCGCACCGATGCCTCGGTCGCGGCGGTGCCGAGATGGAGGCCCTCGGGCGCGACGCTCAGGATCGCGGCCATCGCCTTCAGCTCGACCTCGGTTCCGGGCAAGGGACTCAATTCCCGCAAGGCCGAGGGATCGGCGAGCCCCTGCCCCGCCCGATCGACCGGCTGCGGGATGCGCAGGAAATCGTCGATCGTCCGGCCGGTCCCCGCAGTCCCGATGAAATTCGGTGCGCCATAGCCGACGAACCGCGCCGCGGCGTCGTCGGCAGCCACGGGCGCTGCCCCCTTCGGGATGCGCAGCACCGACACCGCCGGCAGCACGGTGACGGCGTAGCGATCGCCAAGCCACGCCGTGCTCTGCAGCGCCACGTCGCCATCGCCTGTACCCGGGGGCGCTGTCGGCAGCAGCCCCAGCGGCAGTTCGGCCAGCGCCCCGCCGGTCACCACGAAGAGGCTGCGGCTCGCGGCCAGCGCGGGCTCGACCGGCACGATCAGATCGCGGTAGAGACCATAGGCCTCCGCCAGCCCGAACGCCGGCCAGCCCGGTGCGGCATCTCCGCATCCCTTGGGATCGACCTGGCAGCGCAGCCGCCGGACCGTCGCTGCGACCGGGGCGGCGGCGCGCTCGCGGCGTGACCAGGCGGCCTGCTTGGGTCCGATGGCGAAACTGTAGAGATCCTCGCCCGCGACGACGATCAGCAACAGGCCATCCTGCTTGCCGAGCCGGGCCCGCGCCGCATCGAGCGCCACGCTCTGCGCACCGATCAGCCGCACATAGGAGGGGAAGCCGCGGGCGAGCTGGCCATCGGCCCGGGCAAGATCGCGCGCGGTATCGGCCATCAGGGCGCGGGTCCGCGCGATCCGCAGGCTATCGCCTGCGATCAGCTGGCGCAGGAGCTGCGCGTCGAGTTCGGCAGCCTGATCCGACAATGTCTGCTGGCGACGGACCAGGGCGCCGAGCGGCCCTTCGCCGGCGGCGGTGCGGGCGGCGGTCCGCGCCATGCTGCGCGCCGCGGCGGACACCGACAGGTCCTGCGCGGCAAGAAAGGCTTCGGCCCGCAGCGCCGCGGCCTGGCGCGGCGACCGCGCGGCCTCGGCCCAGTCGGCCTTGATCAGGGTTGCGAAGGCCCCCGCCAACGGATCGAAGCGGCTGGCATCGGCGCTCTGCGCACGCGCCGTCGCCTGCTGCACGCCGTCGCCCTCCCGGGCATCGCCGATCCGCCCGGCACGGCGACGACGCACGATCCCGGCCGCTTCCCGCGCGGCTGCCACCGCATCGGCGGGACGGCCGAGCGCCAGATAGAGCTCGGCAAGATCGGTCAGCGCTTCGGCCAGGGCGGGATGATCGGCGCCGAACGCCAGCCGCCGGGCCGCGACGCCCTCCTCATAATAGGGAAGCGCCGCATCGAACCGCGTCTGCGCCGCAAGCGCATGACCGAGCCGCAACCGCGCCGTGGCGATGTCGGGATGGCCCGCGCGCAGGACCTTCAGACGGATCGCCAGCGCCCGTTCGAACAGCGGCTGCGCCTCGCTTGCCCTGCCCCGCCGCTCCAGATTGACCGCGAAATTAGACAGGCCGATCGCGGTGACCGGATGATCCCCGCCATAGGTCGCCTGCCAGATGGCGAGCGCCTTCGCATAGAGCGGCGCGGCGCCGGCATGATCGCCCTGCCGGTTCAGGTTGTGCGCGGCATTGTTGTAGCTGGTCGCCGCCGCCAGCCCATCGGGATCGAGCGCGGCGCGGATGCGCAGGGCGCGCTGATAGGCCGGCGCGGCATCGGCATGGCGGCCCTGCCCGTCGAGGTTGAAACCCAGATTGTTGTAGCTGGTCGCGACCGCCGGATCGTCGCCCCCCAGTTCGGCGATGCGCACCGCGAGCGACTGGCGGTAGAGCGGTTCGGCCTCGATCGACCGGCCCAGCGCATCGAGATTGGCGGCGACATTGCCCTCGATCAGCGCGAGATCGAGATCCTCGGGTTCCCAGCGCAGCGCGATGCCGAGCGCCTTGGCGTAAAGATCGCGCGCCTCGGTGAAGCGCCCCTGCCGGCCCAGCGCATAGGCCAGATTATTATAGGCGAGGCCGGTCGCCCGGCTCTCCTCCCCCGCCTTCGCCCGTGCCCGATCGAGCGCGGCGCGGTAGAGGCTTTCCGCCTCGTCATCGCGACCCAGCGCCTGGAGATTGGCGGCGAGGTTCGACGCGGCCTGCTCGCTCAGCGCATGATCGGGGCCGAGCTTCGCGGTGAAGATCGCCAGCGCACGGCGATAGAGCGCGGTCGCCTCGGCGGGCTTGCCCTGTCGCACCTGCCATCCGGCGATCAGCGACACGGTGCCGCCCACCTCGGGATGATCGGGGCCCTTCGTCGCCTCCTCGATCGCCAGCGCCTCGCGGCCCAGCACGATCGCGTCGTTCCAGCGCCGCTCGGCAGTGGCGCTGCCGATCTGCGCCTCGATCGTCGCGAGCCGCGCGGCATCGGGTTCGGCGGCGGAGAGCGGAGTGGCCCAACAGAGAGGCAGCGCCAGCACCATGCCCCATGCGTCGCCCCGGCGGAGGCCGGGGCCGCCACGAAGAAAGCGGAACCCTTGCGCCAATCTTCTACCGGCTCCGGCCTCCGCCGGAGCGACGCTCCCCTCTCTGCCCCTCATCCGCCGAAGGGCAGTTTGATGCCGAGCGGGTTCGTCGGTTGAGCGCCCGCCGCCTGCGGCATCGCCGCCTTGCAGCGATCGGTGATATACTCGCGGCCCTTGAGCGTCATGCAGGCGTTATAGACCATCTGCGCGCTTGCCATGTCGCCGGCGGCGAGGTCGCGCTTGATCTCGATGCTCTTAAAATGGTCGGGGTCCTTGAAGCGGGTCTTGCCTTCGGTGAGCAGGATATTGCCGTCGTTGAGATCCCCCGCGCCGATCTCCATCTCGGTGTAGGTCTCGTAGAGCTGGAGATTCTGCACGCCGGTGCCGGTCCGTGCCGCCTGGAAGAAGCCCGCGGCCTGGGTGACATTGCCCTGGTCGCGCGCGGCGAGCCCGGCGACATAGTTGACGAAGGTCGGGGCGGTCCGGCTGCCCGCGCCCAGCGACCGAAGCTGCGCCGAGGCGCCCGCATAATCCTGCGCGAAGTAGCTGCCCCGCGCCTTGAGATAGGCGTTGCGCATCGTCACCGCGCGCGCAAAGTCGGGCTTGCCCTTGATCCGGCCGAGCAGCGCGCCGGTGTCGATCGGCGGATCGGCGGTGGGATACCCCGCCTGGAAATAGGCGGCGAGCCCCTTGCGCCGTTCCTCGGGCGGAAGATGGGTGTCGCCGCCCATCGCCCGGGTGATGTTGCCGAGATTGGCGACCAGCGCCCCGCCCGCCGCCTTGAACAGGCTCGATCCGAAACCCTGCCCGCTCCCGCCAGCCGCGAGGGTCGAGACATTGCTGGCCGCGAAACTCTTCATCGTCTCGCTCATGCTGGCCTGCGCCGCATCGGCCGCCACCTTGCGCTTGTCGTAGGAGGCCTTCTGCGCCTCGAACGCCTTCTGCAGCCGTTCGAAGACATTGGCGTAGCTGTCGATCGTCATGTTGCTGCGGATCAGCAGGTCGACCGCGAGAGCATCGGCCTGATTTTCCTGATCGCGGTTCCACGAGGTCGCGAAGATGTCGTCGACCGCGAAGCGCAGCGCCTCCGCCACCGGCGCGGCGCGGCGTGCCCCGGCATCCAGGCCGGTCTGCATCGTTGCCAGCGAGGCGGTCCCGCCGCTCTTCTTCATCGCGGTGAAGGCGCTGCCCGCCGACCAGGCGACCGACACCGCCTGCGTCGCGCCACGCGCGCCTGCGATCGTCTCGGACTTGGCGAAATGGCCGAGCAGCAGATGGGCATATTCGTGCGCCAGGACGAACAACAGTTCGGAATCCGACTGCGCGGCCTCCAGCAGCCCCATCGACACGACGATCGTGTTGTCGGGCAGCGCCTGCCCCTGATAGGCCTCGTCGGCGCGGAACAGCAGCTTGGGGGTGCGCTCGAGCGGGGCATAGGGCCAGGCTTTCGCGAAACCCTCCAGCACCGGCCGCAACTCGCGTTCGAACGCCGGGATGTCGACCAGGTCCATGCGCGCCGATCGGGTGTTCATCACCTGCGCCGACAGCCCCATCGACCCGGCAGCCTCCCCCACCCCGGTGCGCATCCTGGTGTTGGCGACGCACAGGTCGCCCGCATCGAGCGTCGAGATATAGGGCGCCTTGTCGATCGAGAATTTGCCGCGCGCCTTCTTGTCGATCTTCTTCGCCGCGATCAGCGATCCGGTCGGCGCGACCGGGCAGGTGGTCAGCGGGACATAGGGCGCATCGGGCAGCGGCGGCGCCACCGGTTCGGCCGGCGTCGCGGCGACCCTGGCGGGCGCGGCGCGCTTCTTCTTCGGGGCGGCATCGGCCATCGGGGCGGCGCCGAGCGCAAGCGCCACCGTCGCCAGGATCAAGCTGTTTCGCATCACAAAACCTTCCCTGTTGTCCCCCCGGACTCCTTCCTTCGCTATTTCCCTCCGCCGCAGCCCAGCCCCAGCGACTGCTGCAAGCCGTCTTCTTCCATCTTGGCGAAGCTCATCGCGGTGGCGTCGCATTTGACCGCCGCCAGATCGCCGACATAATCGACCGTCGACAGCCGCAGCCAGGCGAGCTTGCCGTCGAGCTGGACGCCGACGAACCCGGCCTTGGCGGCGAGGACCTTCGCTTCGGCCGATCCCACCGCCGGCATCGACGCCACGGGAACGTCGCGCAGCCTGGTGCCGGCATCGTCGTAGATCGGCAGCGGATCGCGCTTGTAAGCCTTGATGGCGGGGGTGTCGGCCGCCTGTGCCGCGATCGGCATGGCCGTGATGACCGTGACCAGAGCCAGCACCGCAAGACGCATCGATCGTTCGATCATATCAAACCCCTGTCATGCCCCCGTCCCCCGCAGATTGTCGCCTGCAGGATGAAGGAGCGCCCGGTTGCCCCCAGGCAAGACGAAATCATCTCCTTCCAACCTTAGCCGGCCGGATGGTCCAGCGCTGTTGTCTCGATCACAGCGCGGCGAGTGCGTCTCTCCCGAAGCATAGCATGATGCGCCGGCACTGGCGCGCGATTCGGCGTGGGCCCGTGCAAGGGAACCAAGCCTTGCACCGACGCGCTTTACCTGCCGAACAGCCAAGGAGCCTGACGATGGGCGACGACACCCGGTCCTTTACCAGCGATCCCATCCACGGCGGCGGCGGCCCCGATCGCGAAATGGTGTCGGGCGAGGAGATCCGGCGGCGGGTCCAGGAGCGAATCGACGCGCATCCGGGGCTGCGGTCCAGCGATGCGGCGGTGATCGCTCCGATGCCCAAGCCGACCGCAAGCGAAAGCCCGACCGGCTGCAACTGGACGATGCACTATCTCGGCCAGTTTCCGGGCTGCGAACCGATGATCGACGACATCGTCGAGCTCGTCCAGCACGAGGCGAACATCGCCGGTCCCGGCGCCGTGCGCTGACACGACGGGCGTCTCCCCAACGGGGCTAGAGCGCCCATGGCGAGACCGCCCGGCTTCGGCTAGAGGGGAGCGCATGGCAGTTTCGCTCGCTCTCGGCCACCGCCTCGCGCCGCCCCGCTTCCTTGCCGCCACGGCGCTCGGCATTGCGGGCTTCGCCTTCGCCTTTCACTCGACGGGATGGTCGCGCGCGGCCATGATCGGCTTCGACGTCGGCGCGGGCGTCTTCCTGCTGTCCTGCCTGCCGCTGCTCGGCCGCGCGCCCGATGCGATGCGCGACTCCGCCGAACGCAACGACGCCAACCGCGTGACCCTGCTCGCCCTCACCGGCACGGTGTGTAGCGTGATCCTGGTCGCGATCGCGGAGGAACTCGCCGCGCGGTCGGCCTCGACCCCCGCGACGGTCGTCCTGGTCATCGGCACGCTGCTGATCGCCTGGCTGTTCAGCAACATGGTCTATGCGCTGCACTACGCCCATCTCTTCTACACCCGCGACACGCAGGGACAGGACAGCGCAGGCCTCGCTTTTCCGGGTGACGGCGACCCCGACTATTGGGACTTCATCTATTTCGCCTTCACCCTTGGGATGACCTTCCAGACATCGGACGTCGAGATCAGTGGCCGGGCGATCCGCCGCGTGGTGATCCTCCACTGTTTCGCCGCCTTCGTGTTCAACATCGGCGTGCTGGCCTTCACGATCAACATATTGGGCAGCTAAGCCCCACCTCGCCAACACCCGCCCGCTCACCGACAGGACCGCCCCCGTGACAGCCCCGCAGAGATTGGCCCGCGATGGCTTCGTCCTTATCGACGCGGCGGAGATGCGCGCTCAGCTCCCGACGGCGGCGACCGACGGGTTCGCCGACTTCGCGCGCAGCTGGGATCGGCTCGGCGACGACCGGTTCATGGCCGATGGCGGGCGCTATCGCCGCCGCCGCCATGCCGCCTTTGGCGTCAGCCCGGCCGGGATCGTCCGCAAGCCGCACCAGCCGCATTTTCAGAGCCGCGACTATAATATCCTCAACGGCGGCATCGAGCGCTGGTTCGAGCCGGTCGAGCCCGCCATCGGGGACGGGGCGACATTGCGGGCGGTGATCGCTTTCGCCGACAGCGTGTTCACGCCCCTGTCACACCCCCGCCTGTCGGAGCCCCGCCCTGCCGAATGGCATGTCGAGGTCCACCAGTTCCGCATCGAGGCGGGTGCGGAGGGGGCCGGCCTGCCGACGCCCGAAGGTCTGCACCGCGAC
Organism: Pseudomonadota bacterium; assembly: GCA_040387595.1. GTDB lineage: Bacteria > Pseudomonadota > Alphaproteobacteria > Sphingomonadales > Sphingomonadaceae > Rhizorhabdus. The sequence continues at coordinate 2,235 of JAZKDN010000048.1, read as the reverse complement.
GGCGTCGACTGGGTGCTCGTCATGTTGATCGCCCGCCGGAACGTCGAAGAAGGCGTGACCAGGATCCACGACCTCGACCGTGCGGAAATCGGCGCCTTCTGTCTTGCGACGCCGTTCGACACCGTGCTGGTCGATGATCACCGCCTGTTCCACGCCGTCACGCCGATCGTGCCCGTCGAGCGTGCTGCGCCGGCCTATCGCGACGTGTTGGTGGTGACCTTCAAGGCTGTGTGACGGGAGCGCCGCCTTTCAGGGCCTCCAGCGCGTCGCCGTCGATCCGCCACGGTTCCCAGCCGTCCATCTGCCGCGCGCCGAGCTTGCGGTAGAAGCTTTTCGCCAGCTCGTTCCACCCCAGCACGCCCCAGTCGATCCGGGCGCAGTCATGGTCCTTCGCCGCCTGCCCCAGCGCCGCGAACAGCGCGCGGGCGACGCCGCCGCCGCGCACGTCGGGGTCGACGAACAGGTCCTCGAGATAGATGCCGTGGCGGCCGGTCCAGGTCGAGAAGTTGAGGAACCACACCGCCATGCCGACGACCCGACCATCCAGCTCAGCGACATGAGCGAAGACCCGCGGATCGGCACCGAACAGCCGTTCGGCCAGCCCCTCGGGCGTCGCCTCCACCGCGTCCGGCTCGCGCTCATAGGCGGCGAGCGCCCGGATCAGCCGCAGGATATCATGCTCGTCGCCCGGGCGGGCGCGGCGGATCGTCGTCGTCATGGTATCAGCTCCCTTTCGAGATCGGGCGCGCGCGCCGCGATCCAGCAGCCGGCGACGATCAGTGCGGCGCCGGCCAGGGTGGCGAGGCCGACATGCTCGTCGAAGATGAGGAAGCCCCAGAGGCTGCCCCAGATGAAAGCGGTGAACTCGACCGGGGCGAGATAGCTCGCCTCGGCGCGGGCATAGGCCCAGCCCCGCATCGCCAGCGAGAAGGTGGCGAGGATCGCGGCGACGATGATCATCGGCGCGTGTTCGATGGGCGGCAGCTCGGCGAACCAGGGCATCACCAGCGCGAAGCTGATCGCCACCACCAGGCTTTGAAAGAAGGTGACTTCATAGGCATCGGCCAGCTGCGCCTGCCGCCGCATCAGAATGATGTTGTAGGCGTAGCAGATCGCCGACAGCAGCACCGCGATCGCGCCGTGGAATGCTTCGGGCCCCATCTTCGCCGCGGCCTGCCCGCTCAGGATCACCAGCACGCCGCCGAATGCGAGGAACGAGCCGATCAGCGCGCCCTTCTTCATCCGCTCCTTGAGCAGCAGCACCGCCAGCCCCTGCGCGATCAGCGGCGCGATGAAGGTCAGCGCGACCGCCTGGGCGATCGGCGTACGCGCCAGCCCCCAGAAGAACAGCATCGACATCACCGCCGACACCACGCCCCGCTCGACATGCAGCTTCATCGCCGGTCGCGAGGGCCAGGCCGATCGCCGCGCCAGCCAGGGGCCACCGCTCACCACGATGCCGGCGAAGCTTCGCCACAGCAGCGTGTTGTAGGTGCCGATCGCCAGGACGAGGCCCTTGACCACCGCGTCCATCGTCGAGAATGCGGCGATGCCGAGACAGGCGACCGCAAAGGCGACCGCCACCGGGGTCTGTTTCATCCGAAGACGTCGCTCCGGCGAAGGCCGGGCGTCATTCCGCCGCTTGCGCCTGCGCCGCTTCGATCGCCTCGATCTCGGCCGCCTTCGCCTCGACCAGCTTGACGATATGCTCGACCATGTCGGCGTCCTGGATGGTGTGATCGGTGACGCCCGACAGATAGACCATATGCTTGCCGTTGCCCCCGCCGGTCAGACCGATATCGGTCTCGCGCGCTTCGCCCGGACCGTTGACGACGCAGCCGAGCACCGACAGCGACAGCGGGACGCGGATATGCTGGAGCCGTTCCTCGAGCGTTTCGACGGTGCGGATCACGTCGAAGCCCTGCCGCGCGCAGCTGGGGCAGGACACGACGCGGACGCCGCGGTTGCGGATACCGAGCGCCTTCAGCATCTCGAAGCCGACGCGAATCTCCTCTTCGGGCTCGGCCGAGAGCGAGACGCGGATCGTGTCGCCGATGCCGGCCCACAGCAGATTGCCCATGCCGATCGCCGATTTGACGGTGCCGCCGATCAGGCCGCCCGCCTCGGTAATGCCCAGGTGCAGCGGACAATCGACCGCTTCGGCGAGCTGCATATAGGCGGACACCGCGAGGAAGATGTCCGACGCCTTCACCGCGACCTTATATTCGTGGAAGT
>JAZKDN010000047.1:0-46344 GCA_040387595.1 Pseudomonadota bacterium | reverse complement strand
GGTCGACCTGATAGGTGTCGCCTTCCTTGAACAGGAATTTGTTGATGCGCTCGGTCGCCACCGAATAGAAGAGATAGGCCGCGACGATCGCCGCGAGGCCGCCTGCGCCGAGCATGCCCAGCAGCTTGAGCGAGGCGCCCGACAGCATCAGCAGCACGACCCAGACCGACACGAAGATCACGGTCTGGCCGAAGTCGGGCTGCTTCATCAGCAAGGCCGCGATGGCGAGCATCGGAACGACCGAGATCAGCGCGAAGGGCAGGCCGGGATTGCGGGCGCGCAGCGAGAACAGCCACGCCATGCCGACGGCGAACATCGGCTTCAGAAATTCGGACGGCTGGATCTTCGCCGGGCCGATCGAGATCCAGCGGGTCGCGCCGTTGGCAGTGCTGCCCAAGACGGGGACCAGCGCGAGCAGCGTCAGGAAGATCAGCCCGCCGATCAGCGCCGCGCGGCGCGCCAGCTGCATCGGCAGGGCGGAAACGCTGAGCATCACCGGTACCGCGATGATCGTCCAGCCGAGCTGCATCCAGAAATAGTGGCGGGCCGCGACGGTGACGCCGGCGCCCGAGTATCGCACGCCGGCCGCGGGCGAGGCGGCGGCGACCGCGATCAGGCCGACGCCGATCAGGATCGTCACCAAGAGAAGGAGGACGCGGTCGATCTCCCAGAACCAGCGCGCGATGGGCGTGCGCTTGCCGCGTCCGAACCGCGAGCGCTTGAAGGGCGAGGGAGGGGATGGAGACGGCACGGACGAGTCGAAGGACACGGAGACGTTCATAGCCGAAGCCCCTCCACCGCGCGACGGAAAGCGTCGCCTCGTGCCTCATAATCGCTGAACTGGTCGAACGATGCGCAGGCGGGCGACAGCATCACCACCTCGCCCGGCCGGGCGGCGGCGGCGGCATCGGCGACGGCCTGGTCGAGCGTCTTGCTCTCGGTGACCGGCTTGCCGGCGTCGCGCAGGATGCGGGCGTACATCGGGCCCGCATCGCCGATCGTGTAGCCGGCGACGACATGGTCGAAATAGGGCGCGCAATCGTCGAGATCGTCGGTCTTGGGTACGCCGCCGAGGATCCAGTGGATCTTCGGATAGGCGCCGAGCGCAGGCGCGGTCGCCGTGGCATTGGTCGCCTTGCTGTCGTTGACGAACAGGATGCCGGCCTTTTCGGCGACACGCTGCATGCGATGGGGCAGGCCGGGATAGGTGACGAGGCCCTTGTCGATCGCCCCTTCGGGGATGTCGAGCGCGCGGGCGACCTGAATGGCGATGACGGCATTCTGGGCGTTATGGGGGCCTTGCAACGCTGGCCAGTCGTCCTGGCCATGAACGTCGGTCGAACGGACGCCGATCGTGCCGGCATGGCGGCTTGCGATCGCGCGGCTCGGTTCGTCCTCGACGGCGATGATGGCGGCATGGCCGGGCGACTGCATCGCGAACAGCCGTTCCTTGCTCGCCGCATAGCCGGCGAAACCGTCGTAGCGGTCGAGATGGTCGGGGGTGATGTTGGTCAGCACCGCGACGTCGCAGTCGAGGCTTTGCGTGATGTCGATCTGGTAGCTCGACAGTTCGAGGACATAGACGCCGCCTTCGGCAAGCGGATCGCGGCCGAGGATCGGCAGTCCGATATTGCCGCCCATCAGGGTCGGCACGCCCGCCGTCTCCAGGATATGCTTGATCAGCGCGGTCGTGGTCGACTTGCCGTTGGTGCCGGTGATGCCGACGACCTTATGCGGTGGCAGGGACGGGCGGGCCTGGGCGAACAGCTCGATGTCGCTGATCACCGGCACGCCGAAGCTGGCGGCATGGCTGGCGATCGGATGCTTGTTCAGCGGCACGCCCGGCGAGACGACGACGCCGGCAAAGCCGGTCAGGTCAATTTCGATCGGGTCGGCCAGAATCAGATCGTCGCTCCGGCGGAGGCCGGAGCCGCCAGTGGCAGTCGCATCCTCCGCTTCGTGGCGATCCCGGCCTTCGCCGGGATGACGCTGGAGGAGAGCTGTCCGCGCAGCCTCATTCGTATCCCACGCCGTCACCTTCGCGCCCGAGGCAAGCAGCGCCTCGACCGTCGCCAGCCCCGAGCGTGCGAGGCCGAGGACGGCATAATGCTTGTGGGCGAAGGCGGGGCTCGTGATCACCGCAGCTTCAGCGTCGCGAGGCCGGCGAGCGCGAGGACGAAGGAGATGATCCAGAAGCGGATCACCACGGTCGGCTCGCTCCAGCCGAGCTGTTCGAAATGGTGGTGGATCGGCGCCATGCGGAAGATGCGCCGCCCGGTTCGCTTGTAGAAGAAGACCTGCAGGATCACCGAGATCGTCTCCATCACGAACAGGCCGCCGACGATCGCCAGCACGATTTCATGATGTGCGACGACCGAGATAACGCCGAGCGCACCGCCGAGGGCGAGGCTGCCCGTGTCACCCATGAATACGGCGGCCGGAGGCGCGTTGAACCACAGGAAGGCGAGCCCGCCGCCGATGATGGCCGCGGTCAAAATCGTCAGGTCGCCAGCGCCCGGAACATGCGGAATGCCCAGATATTGGGCGAACTTCGCGTTGCCGACGAGATAGGCGATGACGAAGAAGGCGAGGCTGGCGATCACCACCGGCATGATGGCGAGGCCATCGAGACCGTCGGTCAGGTTGACCGCATTGCCGAAGGCGACGATCACGAAGGCCGCGAAGACGACATAGAAGGGACCGAGGTCGATCACCGGGCCGTTGTAGAAGGGCACATAAAGTTCGGTGCCGTTGCCCGATACGATCAGCCAGCTGGCAAGACCGGCGATCACGAACTCGCCGAGGAGACGGACCTTGCCCGACACGCCGTGATGGCTGCGCTTCTTGACCTTGTCATAGTCGTCGAGGAAGCCGATCAGGCCGAAGCCGAGGGTCACGCCGATGCAGGCCCAGACATAGCGGTTGTTCAGGTCCATCCACAGCAGCAGCGACACCATCACCGAGATGAGGATCAGCAGCCCGCCCATCGTCGGCGTGCCGACCTTCAACAGGTGCGTCTGCGGACCGTCGGCGCGGATCGGCTGTCCCTTGCCTTGGCGGACGCGGAGCCAGCCGATGAAGCGCGGGCCGATGATCAGGCCGATGAACAGCGCCGTCATCGCCGCCGCGCCTGCGCGGAAGGTGATGTAACGGATGAGGTTGAGCACGCCCGGGAACCCGAGCTGTTCGGCTAACAGGTAGAGCATGTCGTCCTTTCGCCGGCTTCGCCCCGCGAGCGCAGATGCTCGACAAGGCGCGAAAGACCGATCGCGTTAGATCCCTTGATCAATATGGCGTCGCCGGGCGCTATGATGGCATCGATCGACTCGATGGCCGCCCCGGCGTCGGCCACATGCGCGATTTCCATGCGGCCCTCAAGAGCGTTCGCGAGCGCCGCCATCTCCGATCCGACGAGCAGTGCGAAATCCACCCTGGCGTCGCGCAAGGGCGCGGCGAGACCGGCGTGGTAGCCAGCCGATCCGCTCCCCAGTTCACGCATCTCGCCGAGGATCGCGATCCTACGGTCGGCCTTCTGTTCGCCCAACGACTTGATCGTCGCCGCCATCGAGGCGGGGTTGGCATTGTAGCTTTCGTCGATCAGCAGCGCTTCACCCGACCCGACGGCGACATGTGTACGCTGCCCACGTCCGGGAAGCCCCTCCATCTCCGCAAAGGCCAGTCCCGCCGCGGCGAGATCGCCTCCGATCGCCCAGACCGCCGCGATCACCGCCATCGCGTTCGACACCCAATGGTCACCCGGCGGGGCGATGGTGAAGGTGACTTCGGCATCGGGCAGGACGAGCGAGACCAGCGTGCCCTTGTCGAGCGGGATGACGTCCTGCGCATGGATGTCGGCAGCGCGATCGAGCCCGAAGGTCAGGATCCGATCGGCATGCGGTCTGGCGGCGGCGATCAGCCGATCGCGATGCGGGCTGTCATAGGGGATGATCGCGGTGCCGCCGGGTTCGAGACCTGCGAAGATTTCTCCCTTGGCGTCGGCGATGTCGGCTTCGCTCGCGAAATAGGCGCTATGTGCAGGCGCAATCGCGGTGACTATCGCTACATGCGGGCGAACGAGGCGCGTAAGCGCCGCCAGTTCGCCGGAGTGGTTCATGCCCATTTCGAATACGCCGATGGCGGTGTCGGCCGGCATCCGGGCGAGGCTCAGCGGCACACCGGTATGGTTGTTGTAGCTTTTGACCGACCGGTGGACCCGGCCGGGCAGGGCGCGGTCGAGGCAGGCGAAGAGCGCCTCCTTCGTACCGGTCTTGCCGACCGATCCGGTCACGCCGATGACCTTGCCGGCCATCCGTGCGCGCGATGCCGCACCGAGCGCATCGAGCGCGGCGACGGTGTCGGCGACGCGGACGTGCGGGCCGTTGCAGGCGTCCGATACGATCGCGCCCGCCGCCCCGGAGGCAAAGGCCTTGTCGAGGAAGCGGTGGCCGTCGGTCGTTTCGCCCTTCAGCGCGATGAACAGGTCGCCGGTCCCGATTTCGCGCGAATCGAATGCGACGCCGTCGGCGCGAAAATCGCCGTGCACTTCGCCATCGGTCGCGGCGGCGATATCGAAGGCGGTCCAGAGCGGGGTCGTCATGCCGCGCACTCCCGGGCGACGGTGACATCGTCGAAGGGCAGGACCCGCATCTGGTCCCCCGCGCCGATGATCTGGCCTTGCTCATGGCCTTTGCCGGCGATGAGTACGATGTCGCCGGACTCGGCCTGGGCGATGGCGGCGGCGATCGCCTCGCGCCGGCCGCCGATCTCGATCGCGCCCGGCGCGCCGGCCATGACGTCGCGACGGATCGCCGCCGGATCTTCGCTGCGGGGATTGTCATCGGTCACGATGATGCTGTCGGACAACCGGGTCGCGACTTCGCCCATCAGGGGGCGCTTGCCGGTGTCACGGTCGCCGCCCGCGCCGAACACGGTGATCAGCCGCCCGTTGGCGTGCGGGCGCAGCGCCTGAATGGCGGCGTCCAGCCCGTCGGGCGTGTGCGCATAATCGACGTAGATCGGAGCACCCGTCCGACTGATCGCGGCGCGTTCGAGGCGGCCGCGGACCGGCGCGACCCGCTGCAGATTGGCCAGGGTCACGTCGGCATGGCCGCCGGTGGCGATGACCAGGCCCGCGGCAACCAGCGCATTGGCGGCTTGATAGGCGCCGATCAGCGGCAGCTTCACGTCGCACGGCTTGCCGTCGACTATCAGTTTGAGAGTCTGGCCGAGCGCGGTCGGAATGCGCTCGACCAGGCGAAGCGTTTCGCCGGAGCTGCCTACGCTGAGCACCTTCACGCCACGCGTCTTTACAGCGGCGATGACATCGGCCGATTTCGGGTCGTCGGCCCAGACGACGACAGCGCCGTCCTGGTCCACCACATCGGTGAACAGGCGCAACTTCGCCGCAAAATACTCTTCCATCGTGCCGTGATAATCGAGGTGATCGCGGCTCAGATTGGTGAAGGCGGCGGCGCGCACCGGCAAGCCTTCAGTGCGGTATTGCGACAGGCCATGGCTCGATGCTTCGAAGGCGGCGTGGGTCACGCCTTCCTTTCGAAGCCCGGCCATGTTTGACAGGAAGGTGACGATGTCGGGCGTGGTCAGGCCCGTCGAAACCTGTTCGTCGGCGGTGGTGACGCCCAGCGTACCGATCGACGCTGCGTGGAAGCCCGCCATTCGCCACAGCTGACGCGTCAGCTCGACGGTCGAGGTCTTGCCGTTGGTGCCGGTGACGGCGACGGTGTTGTCGGGGAAGGGCGCGAAGAAGCGCGCCGCCAGCTGCGCGAACAGGCGCCGCGGCTCGGCATCGGTCAGGTGCAGCGCGCCGGTCACGGAGACGCCGGGCGCGGAAACGATCGCGACCGCGCCATCGGCGATCGCCTGCGCGATGAAATCCTCGCCGTTGAAGCGGCTGCCCTTGAACGCGCCGAAGATCGTGCCCGGCGCGACCTTGCGGTTGTCGATGGCGAAGCCGGTGACGCGCGCGTCGCCGCCTTCGGGCACAATGTCGGCCAGAAGGTCAGTCAATCGCATGGACGCCCTTCTCCTTTGCTTCCGGCTTATAGACGAACGGCATCATGTCGGAGACATCGATGTCCTTGCTGGGGTCGGGGATGACGCCGAGCAGCGGGCCGACCCGCGAAATCACCGCCTTCACTGCCGGCAGGGCGTTCCACGCCGCGGTGCGGAAGCCGTAGGTTTCGGGGATGCCCTTCGGCTCGTCCATGGTCACCACGACGACATAGCGCGGCGCGTCCATCGGGAAAGCCGCGGCGAACGTGGTGACGAGGCTGTTGTGGATGTAGCGGCCGTTGAGGTTCTTCTCGGCGGTGCCGGTCTTCCCGCCGACCCGCAGGCCCGGAATATCTGTTCCCCGGCCTGTGCCCTCCTTGACGACGAGCCGCATCAGCTGGCGGACGCGGTAGCTGGTCTGTTCCGAGATCACGCGCTTCCCCTGCGGCACCTGTCCGGGCTGGCGTTTGAGCATCGTCGCCGGGCGCATGATGCCGCCATTGACCACGGCCGCATAGGCATTGGCCAGATGGAGCTGGCTGACCGCGATGCCATGGCCATAGGCGACCGTCATCACGGTCGTGCGCGCCCAATAGCCGGGCCACAGTGGCTTGCCACGCGCACCGAGCTCGAGATCGGCGGCGCGATCGAAGCCGAGCTTGCGAAAGAAGGCCTTGGTGCGTTCCGGCCCGAGTTCCTCGGAAATGCGGGCGGTTCCGATGTTCGACGAGTGGATCAGGATGTCGGGCACCGACATCCAGCGATTCTCCGGATGGTCGTCCCTGATCCGGAAGCCGCCTACCTGGATCGGCGCCGTCGCATCGTACCGCTTGCCGAAATCGGTGATCACGCCCTGTTCGATGGCATTGGCCATCGTCAGCACCTTGAAGGTCGATCCGAGTTCGTAGACCGAGCTGATCGCGCGATTGTAGCGCGCGTCGGGACGCAGCGGGTCGGTGCCGACCGGGATCAGGCCCGGCGCGTTCGAGTTGAACACGGGCAGCGACGCCATGGCGAGCACTTCGCCGGTATGGACATCGAGCACGACGCCCGCGCCGCCGACCGCGAAATATTTCTCGGCCGAGGTGCGGATAGCGCTTTCGAGGGCAGCCTGTACCCGGCTGTCGATCGACAGCGCCGCAGGCTGGCCGCCATTGGCAGCGCTGGTCAGCCTCTTGTCGAGATAGGCCTCCATACCGCTCACCGGCACGCCGCCGATGTCCATATAGCCGATGACTTGGCTGGCCATCGTACCTTGCGGATAGAAGCGCTTGGGTTCGGAGACTTCTTCTATCGCCGGCTCGCCGAGCAGGCGGACGGCGTGGATCTTGGCCGGGGTCGCCCCGCGCTCGAGATAGACGAACTTGCGCTTCCCGTTGAGGATGCGGCGATATTGTTCGACGGTACGGGTGGGAAAAAGCCGGGCAAGTTCGGTCGCCAGCTTTTCCTTGTCGCCGATCACCCGGGGCGGACGAATGGCAAGGCTGATGCCCTTGATCGTCGCCGCCAGGACGATGCCGTTGCGATCGGTGATGTCGGCACGCGAGCCGATGCTCGCGACGATCGGGCGGCGATCAGGGGCGTCGAACACCGCCAGGTACAGCAGCCGCACGGCGATCACACCGATCATCAGTGCGAACAGCAGCATCAACACGATCAGCCGGTAATGGGCGACGCGGACATTGTCGTTGGTCTTCACGAGGGCGCGGTCGCGCTGCTGGGCGAGCCCGGCGGCGATCGCGTTCATTGCTTCCCCTTGCGGGCGCGGGCGGGCGTCTCCTCCGCCAGGCCATCCAGGAAATTATCATCGAGCCGGACCGCGCGTATCAGCTTGCGCTCTGCGACTTCCCGCACGGGCGAGGCGCCCTGCGGGGCCAGTGCCGACGGAGTCGGCTGGACATAATTGGCCTGGTGCAACGTGGGCTGCGGAGGCTGGATCTGGGCCGGGGCGGCGACGGCGCGAGCCCGCGGAGCGTCGAGCCCGTTCTCGTCGATCTGCGTGTAGCTGACCTTGTTGAGCGCGCCATGGCTCGCGACGATCGCGGGATCGAGCGGCAGGCCCTGCGGCTGGGTCAGCGCAACCAGCCGGACCGAAGTGGTCACGAACTGCTCGGGCCCCGGGGCCTGAAGGCCATAGACCGTCTGGTTCCACTTCTCGATCTGGGCGAGGCCGCCACGCGTGTCGATCTCGGTCCGCAGCTCGCGGATGTCCTGCTGGGTGGCGACGATCTTGCGCTCGACGCTGGTCAGCTCGGCCCGCTTCGCGGCGACCGTCTGCGAGACCATGTAGAAGGAGAGGGCGGCGACACAAATGCCGCCTGTCCAGACCACATCCTTGAAGCGGGTCGTGATCATCCCTGACGTCCTTCCTTCTTGGGGACGATGCCCCACGGCGCTGCTTCGGTCCGCCGGGCGACGCGGAGCGTTGCCGAACGGGACCGGGGGTTTCGGGCCAGTTCCGCCTCACCCGCGCGAACGGGTTTGGCGACGGCCTCGAAGCTGGGACGCGGCCCCCCGGCGCGCGCATCTGGAAGGTGACGGGAACCGGCCGGCGTCGCGCCGCTGCGTTCGCGCAGGAAGCGCTTCACGATCCGGTCCTCGATCGAATGGAAGGAGACGATCGCCAGCCGTCCACCCGGGCGCAGCACACGCTCGGCGGCGGCGAGGCCCTGCTCGAGCTCGTCGAGCTCGGCGTTCAGGTGGATACGGATCGCCTGGAAGGTTCGGGTCGCCGGATCCTTCTTCTCATGCGGCCGATAGCCCAGCGCACGGCGGACGACTTCGGCCAGTTCCGACGTCCGGGTAATCGGCCGCGCATAGACGATGGCGCGGGCGACGCGGCGGGCGCGGGGCTCCTCGCCCAGTTCGTGCAGGACATCGGCGATTTCGGCTTCGTCGGCGGTGTTGACGAAGTCGGCGGCGGTCATGCCGCTCTTTTCCATCCGCATGTCCAGCGGGCCGTCGGACTGGAAGGAAAAGCCGCGGTCGGCGCGGTCGATCTGCATTGACGACACGCCGATGTCGAGTGTCACGCCGTCGACCTGATCGACACCGCGCTCGCTCAGCGCTTCGGCCATGCGGGAGAAACGGTCGGGTACGAGAATCAACTGGCCGCCATGCTCGCTTTCGAGGGCGCGGCCTTCGGCGATCGCATCGGGATCGCGGTCGAACGCATAGACCCGCACGCCCGCCTGTAGCAGGGCGCGGGTATAGCCGCCGGCGCCGAACGTGCCATCGACATGGGTTTCATCGGTCGCGGGAGCGAGGCCAGCGATGACTTCGTCGATAAGAACGGGAATATGGGGCGCGGAGGGAGTCATGTGCGCTCCTTCCGCCTGGCGAGAAGCTCTTCCATTTCCTCGATGACGTCACCGGATTCCCCGCCGGCCGCATCGCGGAGCACATCGGGACTCCAGATGCGGAAACGCCGGCCACGGCCGACGAAGAAGGCGTCATTTCCGATCTGCGCCTTGGCGCGCAGCCGATCGGGCAGGACCATCCGGCCCGCCGTGTCGAAATTGACGTCCTTCATCTGGGGGAAGGTCTCGGCCTCCAGCCGGTCGAGCACATCGCCGACAAGCTCGCCAGTCTGTTCGGAAACGCGGGCGGCATGGGCGTTCATCTGCTCTTCGGTCTCGGCGATCTGCAGGCCGTCGCTGACCTCGATGCATTTCAGAGCTGCGTTGAATGTCATGCGCAGAGTGCGGCCGAGGCCGGTCGCCACCTTGGGCGCCCCCGAACGGATATCGATTGTCTGACGGAAGGCAGCCGGGAGCGATACGCGCCCTTTCAGGTCTACGCCGTTCAAATGAACGTCATTGAAGACCGCACCACCCGCCGACACCGACGCACCCCAATTCTAAACGAGGAGAGCACCGCTGGAACCGCGCCGTCCTTTCGGACCGGCGGGAGGCGTCAATACGCCAAGCGATACTCCCCACCCCATTTCACCATTGCGATGTACTTGGGTTGGGGTGCCATTTCAAAGGATATTTCTGCCACTTTATGGTTTTTCATGGTTCAGCTTGTGGATTCACGGGAAAGTAGCGAACGCAGTGGGTGGTTCCCAGACCTGCGGAAGCGCAGGAATCCGGGCACGGGGCCGGTGAGCGGCCCTGTGGATAAGTCTGTTCAGAAGTTGTGGTGAAGGGTGTGGGGCAAGCGCCGTACGCACCGTCGGAACGGTTGGTTCGGCACGGTCCCGTAAGGACTTAAGCCGGACTCAGCGCTTGGGTTCGTTGTCCTGAGTCGAGCTGCTCTCACCCGTTGTGCCGCCAGGCGCGACGCCCAGTTCGGCGAGGGGGTCGGCGGGGGGCGCCTCGCTGCTGCTGTTCCCGTCCCCGGCGACAAGATTCGACTCGTCGATCTTGTCCTTCGAGCGGAAGCCGACCACGGCTGCTGCCAGCAGGACGACCAGGAAGACGACGGCCAGGCCGGTGATACCGATCCGCACGCGCTGCATCAGGCGTTAATCCCCATAGCCTCCAATGTCCGCCAGCCTCGTGCCGAGGTCAATCGGCAATATGTCCGCGCCAGGGCGGGCGACCGACGGATGAAGGGACGGGCGGGCGTCGCCCGCTCTCGTTCAGCGCCGCAGCAGCGCGGGAACCGGCAGGCCCTTGGATTCGAGCCACACCGGATTGAAGAGCGATGACAGGTAGCGCATCCCCGAATCGCATAAAATGGTCACGATCGTTTTGCCGGGCCCCAATTCCTTCGCAAGCGCGATGGCACCCGCGACGTTGATACCTGACGACAGGCCGACGCATAGGCCCTCGCTGCCGAGCAGCGCATAGGCCTGTTCCAGCCCCTGCTCGTCGGAAATCCTGAACTGGGTGTCCACGGGCGCCCCGTCGAGGTTGGCGGTGATCCGGCTCTGGCCGATTCCTTCCGCGACGCTCGAGCCTTCGGCCCGCAACTCGCCATTGGCGAAATAGTTGTACAGCGCCGCGCCATGCGGATCGGTCAGGCCGATAACGATATCGTCGTTGAACGCCTTGAGGCCGAGGCCGACGCCCGCCAGCGTGCCGCCGGTGCCGACGGCACAGGTGAATCCGTCGATCCTGCCACCGGTCTGCGCCCATATCTCCGGTGCGGTGGTGCGGATATGGGCCAGGCGATTGGCGGTGTTGTCGAACTGGTTGGCCCACAGCGCGCCCGGCGTTTCCTCGGCGATCCGGCGCGAGGTGTGCACATAATGGGCGGGGTTCGAATAGGCCGTCGGCGCAACCAGGACCAGTTCGGCGCCCAGCGCGCGCAGCGTGTCCTGCTTTTCCTGGCTTTGGGTGTCGGTCATCACGATGATGGTGCGATAACCGCGCGCATTGCCCACCAACGCGAGTCCGATGCCTGTGTTGCCGGCCGTGCCTTCGACGATGATGCCGCCGGGCGCGATCAGTCCGCGTTCCTCGGCATCGGTGATGATCGCCAGCGCGGCGCGGTCCTTCACCGAGCCGCCGGGATTCATGAATTCGCACTTGGCGAGGATCTCGCAACCGGTCGCTTCGCTAGGACCGTTCAATCTGACGAGGGGCGTATTGCCGATCAGGGCGAGCGCGTTGGGCGCTATCATGTCATGTGCCATATGGCTTAACCTAGCCGAGCAGCGTTCCGGTTGCCAACATAGCTTCTCTTTGGCGGCGGACTGTGCTGCTTGTTTTCGGTCATGACCGATCCAGCGATCCGCAAAGCCAGCTTCCCCCCGATGGTTTCCGCCGACACCCGCTTGTTGCTGCTCGGGAGCCTGCCGGGTGAGGCGTCGCTGCGGGCGGTGCGCTATTATGCGCACCCGCAGAACCAGTTCTGGAAGCTTACGGGAGCGGTGATCGGCGACGAGACGCTCCACGGGCTGGACTATGAGGAGCGGCTCGACCGGCTGCGCGCGGCGGGTGTCGGCCTGTGGGACGTGGTTGCCGATGCCGAGCGCAGCGGCAGCCTGGATGGTGCGATCCGCGATCATCGGCCGAACGATCTTGCCGCGTTGGTGTCAGGCCTGCCCGCCTTGCACGTGATCGGCTTCAACGGCGGCACGGCGGCGCGAATCGGTCGAAAGTTGATCGGCACACCACCCGGAATCGTCCTGGTCGACCTGCCGTCGAGCAGCCCTGCCTTCACCCGCCCGCTGGCCGAAAAGCGGGAAAAATGGATCGAGTTGCGCAAGTTTTTCGGGCCACTAGCCGATTCCCGCCATGATTGACCGAAAATCGCATGTTCATACGCCCTTCATCGGCAGCCTCTACTTGACGCACTGCACACAAGGACTCCAAGACACGCACGCTATGCAAACCCAAACCCGTCTCATCACCGCCGCCGTGCTTGGCTCGGCCCTTTTCCTGACCGCCTGTGGCAAGCCTGAAACGGTTACGTCGAGCGACACCGATCCCGATGCGGCCGCGCTGAACGCCGCCGCTCCGGTCGAACTGCCGCCTATGGTGACCGCCAGCCGGACCTATCGCTGCAAGGATGGAAGCCTCGTTTACGTCGATTTCCTGAGCAATAACACGGCGCTGTACAAGACCGAGAAGACCGGACCCGGCACCTCGCTGACCACTGCGGAGGCAGGTAAGCCCTACACCGCAGAAGGCTATTCGGTCAGCAGCGACGGCCCGCAGGTCGAGATCGCCGCGCCGGGCAAGCCTGCGCAGAGCTGCAAGGCCTGATCAGCATTTCATGACGTTCAAGGGTCGGTGCGAGCTATGCTCCGCCGGCCCTTTTTGATGCGCTGCATCACGCCGGTGGCTGACAGACGTCGATCCATCGCGCGCCGGTCAGTTCGACCAGCCGATCCGGGGCAAGCCTGACCGACGCGGTTCGCGAGCCCGCCGCCGGATAGACGATGTCGAAATCCTTCAGGGACAGGTCGCAATAGATCGGCAGTGGCGTGGCCAGCCCGAAGGGACAAATGCCGCCGACTGGATGCCCGGTCAGCGCCTCGACCTCCTCGGCGCCCAGCATCCGGGGGCGACCGCCCAGAGCGTCCTTCGTCTTGCGGTTGTCGAGCCGCGCGTCGCCGCGGGCGACGATCAGCATCACCGCATCGCCTACCCGCACAGACAATGTCTTGGCGATCTGGCCGGGAAGGACGCCCAGCGTCTCGGCGGCTTCCGCGACCGTGGCCGTGCTGGCGTTCTGCTCGATGATGGGGACATCCGGGGCGTGGATCGCGAAGAAGGCGCGGACCGATTCAAGGCTCATGGTCCGTGCTTAGACCGAAATCCCCCCCGGCGAAAACCGCTCAATCAGCGGAGCGCCGAGCGATCGCTATCAATCCTTGGACAGGACCATGGCGAAGGGAACGCTTTCGCCTTGTCCGACGGCATCGCCGAAATGGAGCTGCGCGACCGAAAAGCCGCGCGAAAGCAGAGTAACCGACAGGCGCTCGATCTCCGACCGTGGCAGGCCGGGGCCGCCGGCCGTGGTCGCCAGATCGAACAGATGCACGGCATAACCGCCCGGGCGCAGCACTGTCATCAGCTCGCCTAGCAGATTTGCGGTGCCGCCGGCAGCATAGCCCTGTTCGGCCATGCCGATCGACCAGAGAAAGTCGAAGCCGCGCTGATCCGCGGGCTGATCAACCAGCGATACGATCATGCCGGGGCGCGAACCATCAGGCCCTGCGGGCGCATCGAGCGCCGTGCAGGCCAGTGCATTCCACGCGATGCTGCTGTTGTCGGGTCCGATCGGCGGGACGGCCAGAACCGCTTCGCATTGGGCGGCGGACAGGATGGGCGCAATCGCCACGCTCTCGTCGCCCCAGCCGATACCGCGCGCGCCCGAGCGCAGCATGCCGTAGCGATCGAGTACCTGGGCGAGGAAGGCGAGCCGCCATTGTCCCTCTGGCGTCGTGGGGCGGGGCGACAGGCGCGATGCCCACAGGCCGAAAGCTTCTTCGCCCAACTGCGATTGGGTCATCGGCTGTGAGGCCGGATCGGCGAAGCTCGGCGCCGCCTCGCTGACCAGCCGTGCCGGAGTCTCGAGCGCCGTGCCGCCGAAATGGGTGGGAAGCAGCGGCTGCTGGCCTGCCTCGTCGTTGGTTTCGATCTGTTCGGCCCGGATCGAGATCCCGGCGGCACGCGCATCGGTGGCCTCGCTGCAATAACCGAAGGCCGCGTAGGTCGCACCGGCAACGCTCATGAACGAAATCGCCATGCCGCGTGCCACGGCGGCGCTGTCGGCGAGCTGGATACGGGCAGATGTCACCAGAATCGCGTCGCGACCGCTGCCTGGGATGAAGGCGTTGATGTTGACCCGCAGTTCGCCGATCGACGCCTTGAGCTGGTCGAAGTGAATGGTGAACAGAACACGGCCCGGCCGGAACTCGACATAGGGCGTGTGCAGGACATAGCGCGGATCGGGGCTGCGCTGCTCGCCGCCCAACGGACGGATCGCACTGCCATGCCCTATCATGAACCCGAACGGATCGAGTTCGCGGACGGTGTCCGAAACGGAGGCTTCCATCGTCGCCCCTTAGGATCGAAACGAAGGCGCGGCAATGGCCGAGCGCGGATGGCTAGTCATCGCCGGGCTTCTTCCGGCCGGCCTTGGCCCAGGGCTGGCCGATCCACCGGCGATAGATGTCATGGGTCAGCCACAACAGCGGGACGCGGCGTTCGGCGATGCCGGGCAGGCTCCATGGATCGAATCCGGTGAACGGCAGGAACGGGTTACGGCGGCTATAGGCGAAGAGCTCGATTCGCGTGCTCGGTCGGACACTGCCGGTGCGGGCATGAAAGCCATAGGTATCGGCGACGACAAGCGTGTTGGCTGGAACCGCGAAGGCCCTGGCTGGTGGCAGCCCGAGGTCGGCGAGTTCCTCCTCCTCCACCCGGAAGGACCCGCGCGCCGACAGGTAGTCCCCCTGCCGCGAGACCAGCAGGCTCCGCTTCTTTTCCCATTCCAGCCGTTCCGGGGTCAGGCGATGAGATCCCGGGACATAGCGAAACGGGCCGTCGTCGGGACCGACATCCTCGAGGAACAGCCAGGCCTTCATGGTCGGATGGAAGGTATCGGCGTGGAGCCGGATTTGAGGGTCCGGCGGCGCATCATGGCGCTGGCTGAGGATCGACTGGACGTACAGGAGCGGTTCGACATCGAAGCTGGCGACATAGCGCGCCAGCCCCTGCCAGCGGTGATCGCGCAAAAACGCGGTCATCGCAGGTACCGAGCGGACCAGTTCGGGATCGACGGCATATCGCCGGGTGACGGTGTCGCCCTGCACCATCTCGCGCGCCGGTCCGGCCCAGTCGAGCAATCCGTCGCGCAGCGCGGCGAAGACCGTGGCCGGCAGGAAGTCGTGCTTGACGACGAAGCCGTCGCGATCGAACGCCTGCCGGTCTTCGGGATCGATCCGGTCGGCCAACCGCGCGCGGCGACGTTCGGCGAGCTGCCGCGCTTTCGCCACCCGCCAACCGTGCAGGCCGCGACGGTTGAGATCCTCGGATCCGATCAGCGGGTTGTCGAGAAAGGACTTGGCGCCGGTCAGCAACTGCATAGCCCACCAGGGCGCCAGGATGTTGCGCAGGATCGTACCGGTCATGCGGTTGTCTTATTCGATCCCGCGAGCTTTGAGGATGGCTTCGATGGGACCGACATCGGTGGGGTTGTTGAGCTCGATCGCGTCCCAGCCGATGGGATCGAAGGGAACGACCCCAACCGGAATACCGCCTGCCAGAAACCTCAACTGCTCCAGGCCCTCTAGCTGCTCCAGTTCGGACATGCCCGCATCGACATAGCGTCGCAGCGCATCGGAGCGATAGGCATAGACGCCGAGATGGAGGTGGACCGGGGGAAAAGGCCGGGCGGCCGCTTCGGGTGGCAAATGCGGGATCACCCGTTTCGAGAAATAGAGGGCCCGCCGATTCGCGCCGAACACGACGGTGGTTCCACCGACCCGGCCATGAGCCTGGTCCTCGACCAGATGCGCATAGGTGCTGCGGGCGCAGCGGATCGCCGGTGTCGTCATCGCGACATCGGGCATATCGCCGAGCGCCTCGACCAGCGCTGTCACGACGTGGCCCGGGGTCAATGGTGCGTCGCCCTGCAGATTGACGACCACCTTCGGGTCGATCCCCAGCCGTGTGATCGCATCGGCACAGCGCTCCGTGCCATTGGCGCAACTCTCGGCGGTCATGACCACCTGGCCGCCGAAAGCCCGCACAGCATCGGCGATGCGATCGTCATCGGTGGCGATCCAGACCGAGGCGGGATCGGCGATCGCGGTCGCACATTCCCAGCTGCGCCGGACCAGCGATTTCGCGAGCCCGGTCGCGCCGACCAGCGGTGCCAGTGGCTTTGCGGGATAGCGCGACGACTGGTAGCGCGCGGGGATGATAACCGCGACGTCGATCATGCCGGCGAGAGAATCAGCTCAGGCCGTATCGCACGAAATCGTGGATATGGACGATTCCGGCCGGGGTGTCGGGACGATCATTGTCCATGACGAAGACAGTGGTGATCTTGCAGTCGTTCATGATCATCAACGCATCTTCGGCAAGAATGTCCTGAGGGACCGTCTTGGGATTGCGGGTCATCACGTCGGCCGCAACGCCGTCGCCCAGTTCGCCGATATGGCGACGCAGATCGCCATCGGTAATCACCCCGATCAGGCGACCGTCATCATCGACCACGCCCGCCGCGCCGAAGCCCATCGAGGTCATGATCATGATCACTTCGCGCATCGGCGTATCGCGGCTGACCAGCGGCAGGCTCGCGCCGCCGTGCATCATTTCGCGTACGGCCATCAGGCGCAGGCCGATCGCCCCGCCGGGGTGAAGCTGCTTTAGATTATCACGAGCGACGCCGCGCAGATCCATCAGCGCCATCGCCAGCGCATCGCCAAGAGCAAGCATCATGGCCGTCGATGTCGTCGGCGCGATATTGCTGGGGCAGGCCTCGGGAACTTGCGGCATGAGAAGGCGCACATCTGCTGCCTGCATGACCGGCGAATCGATCCGCGAAGCGATTCCGATGATGCGGATGCGCAGCGCGCGACAATGTTGCATCACCGGGCTGAGTTCCGGCGTCGAACCTGAATTGGACAGCACGATCAGCGTGTCGCCATGCTGTACCATCCCCAGATCGCCATGCGCCGCTTCTGCGGGATGCAGGAAAATGGCGGGAGAACCCGTTGCGGCGAAGGTGGCCGCGATCTTCCTGGCCATGTGGCCGGATTTGCCCATGCCGGTCACGACGATGCGCCCCTTGGTCGCTTCGAGCATGCGAACCGCGACGGCAAAACTATCGTCGAGATAGGCTTCGAGCTGGATGAGGGCGTCGATTTCGGCTCGGAGGACCTCCCGGCCGCGTTCCAACAATTGCTTGGCGGTCGTCTCGGACCGGATGTCGTGTGTTATCACGCTCGTCTCCCTGGCCCCACGCGTGCCGCAAAAATATACAGGCTTGCATTTGTTGCAATAGCAAATGCGGCATTGCACCAAAATGGATTGCGGGGCTGCGTCCTAACGACGGAGCCGATCATTGGTTGCCTTGGCGATCAGCTCTTTTTTCTGACGATCATGCCGAACGAAGTCGCAACCCAGCGCAGCAATTGCAGCTTGAGGTGCGTATCGCTGGAATAGGGCGGCAGGTCGATGAAACGGTCGAGATCGGTATCGCCGCTGTCGAAGGTGATCGGGATCACGTCATGGCCTTGCGCGATCAGCCGCTCCGCGAGCGATTCGAAGTCGCGGCGGCGGAAGATCACCGTACCGCCCTTTTCGAGCGTCGAGTTGTTCGAGCTGAGGTTCAGTTCGGTCGTATGAACCGCGATCCCACCCGGGTTCAGGCACTTCAGCGAATTTTCGAAGAAGGCCAGGCCGGCGTCGATCGACCCGAGATGCTCATAGGCGCACGACGACCAGGTGAAGTCGAAATCGACCAGGTCCGCCGGGATCGCGTTCATATCGACGGGTCGGTAGGTGACGCGCTCGAAGAAACTGGCCTCGTCGCACAGTTGCGGATTATGAATCTGCCGCAGGTTGGAGCCGAGCTGGTCGGTATCGTTCCACACCTGTGCCCGATCGTCGTCGGCGGCCAGGTCGGTCGCGACCACATGGCAGCCGGCTGCGGCGAAGATCGAGGACAGCGGCTCGATGCCGACGCCGAAGCCAAGCCCGCGCAATCCGGGGCGCAGCGCTCCGTAATATTCGAGCGCGCGGAGAATGAAGACGAATTCCCATTGCTTGCGATGACGGGTCGGCGCGCTTCCCATGCGCTGGCACCATTCCGCGTAGATGGGTTCGGCCATCTGTGATGCGGTGCACATCTGGGAAATCGGGTGGACCAGCGTTGCACGGCGGCGCACGACCGTCTTCTTGAGCGCACCGGTACCCGGCGCGGACAGGAACTCGCGGCGGGCTGCCTCCAGCCGTGCTGCCAAAGCGTCGCTGCTGTCGCCGCCGGTCAGATGGATCTCGACCCGCTCGGCATGGGCATCGGCGTCATGGCTCAACGTACCCATGATCGCATAGCTGTGGCCGGCGGACGCGAACTTCGTCACCTCGATTTCGCCACCATCGGCGACGAGCTTGTCGACCGGCAGGGACAGCACCTTGGGGGTCAGCGGCTCGCCAAGTTCGGTGAGGCCGTTGATGTTGATGATCAACTGCCCACGCGTCCCGGTCAGGCCGGGCAGCCGCACATGGTAGCGGAGACGACCCCCGGTCGACGGGACATAGTCCGTATGAAACGCATAGCCCGGCACCAGGCTGGGATCGGTGCCGCCCTCGTCCGACAATGCACTGGCCTGTCCGGCCCAGAAGGAAAAGGGCTGGAGGGGAACGGGAACTTCGTCCCGCCGTCCCCCGGTGCGCATTTCTTTCCACCAACGAACGGCGCGCACCGCGATGGAGCGCAGCAACGAACGATCCTGAAGCTGGGATGGAGACTGAATGGGTGTGTTCACGGTCATGGTAGATTGGCTGCTCTATGGCTGCACAACGACATTGTTTCAACCACGTAGATTATAAAGGCGATGGTAATGGGTCGCCGCTATCGCCTTGCTAAGCTTAACCCTTGCTTGCCGCTCTGCGGACTCGCATTGCCAATCGGCCGGTGGAGCGCCATATTCGCCCGGTTGGAGATGTTGCTTTGAACCAACCAGGATCTGAACAAGGCGGTGACCGGGGATGGCGGCAGCGCATGAACACGCTGACCGCACGGCGGGCCGAAGTCCATCGGCCGCAGGTGACGGCGGGACAGCGCGTCTATGCGGTCGGCGATATTCACGGGCGGCTCGATCTGCTGCTGCCGCTGCTGGCGCATATTCGTGACGATATCGCCGCACGATCGGAGGCGGACAACCATGTCGTCCTGCTCGGCGATCTGGTCGATCGCGGCCCATATTCGGCGGAAACCCTGGAATATGCGATCAGCGGACTGCCCGGATTCGCGACCTTCCATGTCCTCATGGGCAATCATGAGGAAGCGATGCTGCGCGCGCTCGACCCGAAAGACGACCAAAGCCAGAATCTCTGGCTGAAGTTCGGTGGCTATGAGACGCTGGCCAGCTACGGCGTGCCGGTTGCGACCCTGGGGGAGGAGCTTCCCCCGGCCGAGACGCTGCTGCGCTACATCCCCGAACGGCATCGCCAGTTTCTGGACAATCTTCCCGATGCGATCCGCTTCGGGGATTATGTTCTGGTCCATGCCGGTGTCCGGCCGGGCGTGCCGCTGGAGGAGCAGGATCCGGGCGATATGCGCTGGATACGGCATGAGTTCCTCGATCATAAGGGCGATCACGGCGCCTTCATCGTCCATGGCCATTCGATAACGACCGATCCCGATATCCAGCCGAATCGGATGGGAATCGATACGGGCGCCTATCGCAGCGGCGTCCTGACCGCGCTGGGTCTGGAAGGCGACCGACGCTGGCTGTTGCGCGCCAGCGTGATCGACGGCGAAGTTCAAACGAAATTAAGCAGCTTGAGTTAAGCCTCGACTCGGCGGCGATGGGTATGCTCCCTTGGCCGGCGCGAGATCGAGGAGGATCGCCCGATGCGGCGGGTGCGCGGAAGATCGGCTTTTGCCATCGAGGGGCAGGGCGACATCGAGTCGAAAGGCGTGCGTTTCCTGCGTGGGCTATTCCCGCGCGGTGGTGCGCATGACCAGCATTCGGTCGCCAACCGGGTGCGCATGGCGACCGATGCGCTGCTCCTGTTGCTGATTGCCGACCTCGTCGTGGCAAGCGGCCTATGGCTGCTATCCCGCCCGGTCATCGGCAGCGCGGACTTCTGGATGATCATGCTGCCCTTGCTGGTCATGGTCGCAACCGGCGGGACCATACGCGTGATCGCGCGCCGCGGTTCGACGAGCGTGACGTCACCGGAACTGATGCATGCTATCGTCGCGCTGTTCGGTCTCGTTCAGGGAATCGCCTGGTCGGTCTGGCTGGTCGCATCGTCCGAACATATGACGGCGCCCTACTGGTCTCTGGCCGTTATCGCGCATTGCGCGCTGCTCGTCATCACCACGCTGGTCTTCGCCCCGGTGCCCACGGCGGCACTGGCGCTGTGGCTTTCGTTGTCGATCGCGACCACCTTGGTGCTCGGTCAGTGGGCGGCCCTGGTAATGTTGTTGCCGCTGCTCGGCATCGCGGTCGTCATGCTCGGCGGGATATCCGAGCGCAGTTATATCGCCTCGCGTCGCTGGCTGGTCAATGCCGCGGCCGCGCTGAAGGCGTCGCTGCTGCTGAGCGAGTTCGAAGAAAGCGGTCGAGGCTGGTTCTGGGAAACCGACGAGCGCGGGGCGCTCACCTATATCTCGCCGCAGATCGCGGCGGCGCTCGATCTCAGCGTCGATCGCCTGCTGGGGACGGCGATGACCGGCCTTGTTCTGCACGAAGCAGGCGATGGCAGCGGAACCGGCGACGGCGAGCGAACGCTTGGCTTCCATCTGTCTACCCGCCTCGCTTTCGCGGAGATCGCCGTTCGCGCGGCGGGTGGCCATGATGTCCGCTGGTGGTCGCTGTCCGGTCGCCCCGCCTTTGATGAATATGGCAATTTTCTGGGATTTCGCGGTAGCGGGACGGATCTGACCGAGATGCGTCGATCTGAGGCCGAAGTGAAGCGTCTGGCCAGCTATGATTCGCTGACCGGGCTGCCGAACCGCATTCTGATGCGGCGGACCCTGGACGAGTCGCTGCGCGACATCGCCGGTCGGCCGAAGAAGGCGGCGCTGTTCATGCTCGACCTCGACCGTTTCAAGACGGTCAACGATACGTTGGGCCATCCGGTGGGCGACGGTTTGCTGCGCCAGGTGGCGGAGCGGCTGCAACGGATCGTTCAGCAGGACGGGCAGGTCGGGCGTCTCGGCGGAGACGAGTTCAACGTTGTCCTGCCCGGCATAGCCGAGCCCAACCGGCTCACGACTCTCGCCACCGCGATCATTCACGAAGTATCGAAGCCCTATCTGATCGACGGCTCGCATGTCTCGATCGGCGCTTCCATCGGTATCGCCATCGCCCCCGTGGACGGCGCAACAGCCGATGCGCTGGTGCGCAATGCCGATCTCGCGCTGTACGCCGCCAAGGCCGACGGCAAGGGCGTGCACCGGTTTTATGAGCCCGAAATGCATGCCAGCGCGAAGGACAGACGCCTGCTCGAGATGGACCTGCGCGGCGTGATGAACGAGAGCGGGCTGCACATGGCCTATCAGCCCGTCGTCGATGCGCAGAGCGAGGCGATCGTCGGTTTCGAGGCGCTCGTTCGCTGGAACCATCCTACGCGGGGGCCGATCTCGCCCTCTGACTTCATTCCCGTGGCCGAAGAGATCGGGCTGATCCCGCAGATCGGCGAATGGGTGTTGCGAACGGCCTGCCTAGAGGCGGCGAACTGGCCCGATCCCGTTCGGGTCGCTGTCAATATCTCGCCAATCCAGTTTGCCAATCCCTCGTTGCCCGGCATCGTCATGTCGGCGCTGGCCGCCGCGCAGCTGCCGCCGCACCGGCTGGAACTGGAAATCACCGAGGGCGTGTTCCTCAACGACGATGCCGCGACCGATACGATGTTCGCACGGCTCAAGGCCATCGGGGTGCGCTTCGCGCTGGACGATTTCGGTACCGGCTACTCGTCGCTCGGCTATCTGAAGAAGGCGCCGTTCAACAAGATCAAGATCGACCAGAGTTTCGTGCGCGGCGCCGCCGTGCCCGGCAATCGCAATGCGGCGATCATCCGCGCGATCGTCGCGCTCGCCGATAGCCTGGACATGGAAACGACCGCCGAGGGTGCCGAAACGCCTGACGAACTGGCGTTGATCCGCTCGCTCGGCTGCAGCCATATTCAGGGCTATATCTTCGGCAGGCCGATGTCGTCGGACGAGGCGCGGGCGCGGGTGGCCGGCGCGGTCAAGCTTGCCATGCCCGGGCTGCTGGTCACGCGCGACCCCCGGGTGGCCGTGCTGCGGTCGGTGACGATCCACAGCGCGCGGGGCGTGGAGCCGGCCCGGGTCCGCAATCTTTCGCGCACCGGCGCCATGATCGAAAGTGCGACGCCGTTCCGCCCCGGCGAGCCGGTGACGCTCGATCTGAGCGACGGCATTCCTGTTCCGGGTGTCGTGCGATGGGCCGGCGAGGATCGGTTCGGCGTGGCCTTCGACGACCCGATCGCAGCCGAGCAGATGGCGCCACAGCGGCTGGTGCGCAACGCCGCTGCCTAAGAATCCCCCCTATCGCTATGCGCCAGGGAGGATTTGATCCTCAGGCCATCGATCCTCAGGCCATCAATGCGGGGAAGAATCCCTCATGCGCCTCGCGCAGCTTCGCCAGCGGTACCCCGGCGATGGTCTCGCCACCCGTAGTGCCGAGACGGCGGGCGGTTACGCCGGCGGTGAGCGCGGCGGCCAGGATCGCATCGGAATTGGCGGTCGTCACGACATAGCGGGCCTGATCTTCGCCAAAGGCGCGGGCATGATCGAGCTCTTCGACCTTGGCGCCGATACCGCCGGCCAGTGCCATTTCCGCAATCGCGACCAGCAGGCCGCCGTCGGACACGTCATGGACCGCCGTGACCCGGCCGCCCAGGATCAGATCGCGGACGAAATCGCCGTTGCGCTTCTCCAGTTCGAGGTCGACCGGCGGGGGCGGGCCGTCTTCGCGGCCGGCGATAGTGCGCAGCCACAGCGACTGGCCGAGATGGTCGCCATTCTCGCCGATCAGGACGATATGTTCGCCGGCCGCCTTGAACGCGATCGTCGCCATGTCGTCGATGTCGGCCAGCAGGCCAATGCCGCCGATCGCCGGGGTCGGCAGGATTGCACTGCCGGTGCCGTCGTCGTTTTTGGTTTCGTTGTAGAGGCTGACGTTGCCCGACACGATCGGGAAGTCGAGTGCCTTGCAGGCCTTCGCCATGCCCTCGATCGCGCCGACGAACTGGCCCATGATCTCGGGCCGCTGCGGGTTGCCGAAATTCATGCAGTCGGTGGTCGCGAGCGGCTTGGCGCCGACTGCGGTGATGTTGCGCCAGCATTCGGCGATCGCCTGCGCGCCGCCTTCGATCGGATCCGCGAACACATAGCGCGGCGTGCAATCGGTGCTGATCGCGATGCCCTTCTTCGTGCCATGGACGCGGACGACGGCCGCGTCCCCGCCCGGACGCTGGAGCGTATCGGCGCCGACCATGTGGTCATACTGCTCCCAGATCCAGCGGCGGCTGGCGAGATCGGGCGATCCCATCAGCGTGACCAGATTCTCGCCGACCGGGCCCTTGGCCGGGACGGGGCCAAGCGCTGCACGCTTCGCGGTGGGCACCCAGGGACGATCGTAGAGCGGTGCCTCGTCAGCCAGCGGGCCAAGCGGAATGTCGCACACGACCTCGCCGTCGAAGCGGAGAACCATGCGGCCGGTGTCGGTAACGGTGCCGATGACGGCGAAATCGAGTTCCCACTTGCGGAAGATCGCCTCGGCCTCGCCTTCGCGGCCCGGCTTGAGGACCATCAGCATCCGCTCCTGCGATTCGGACAGCATCATCTCATAGGGAGTCATGCCGGTTTCGCGGCAGGGCACGGCATTCATGTCGAGCTCGATTCCGACACCGCCCTTCGATGCCATTTCGACCGAGGACGAGGTGAGGCCGGCAGCGCCCATATCCTGGATCGCGACGATCACGTCGGTCGACATGAGTTCGAGGCAGGCCTCGATCAGCAGCTTTTCGGTGAACGGGTCGCCGACCTGGACGGTCGGGCGCTTCTCTTCCGAATCCTCGGAGAAGTCGGCCGAGGCCATGGTCGCGCCGTGGATGCCGTCGCGGCCGGTCTTGGAGCCGACATAGACGATCGGATTGCCAATACCCGAAGCGGCCGAATAGAAGATCTTGTCGGTATCGGCGACGCCCACCGTCATCGCGTTGACGAGGATGTTGCCGTCATAGGCGCCGTGGAAGTTCACTTCGCCGCCGACGGTCGGCACGCCGACGCAATTGCCGTAGCCGCCGATGCCGTGGACCACACCAGAAATCAGGTGGCGCATCTTGGGGTGATCGGGCCGTCCGAAGCGCAGCGCGTTCAGGTTCGCGATCGGCCGGGCGCCCATCGTGAAGACGTCGCGAAGGATGCCGCCGACGCCGGTCGCCGCGCCCTGATAAGGCTCGATGTAGGACGGGTGGTTGTGGCTCTCCATCTTGAAGATCGCTGCCTGGCCGTCGCCGATGTCGACGACGCCGGCATTCTCGCCGGGACCGCAGATCACCTGCGGGCCGGTGGTCGGCAGCTTCTTCAGGTGGATGCGGCTCGACTTGTAGCTGCAATGCTCGGACCACATCACCGAGAATATTCCCAGTTCGGTGAGGTTAGGGGCCCGGCCAAGGGCGCGCAGGATGCGCTCATATTCCTCGATGGACAGGCCGTGCTCGGCGACGATGGCGGGCGTGATCTCGGTCATGCGCCGCCGATAGCGGGCGAATCGCCGCGCGCCTAGGCCCCTCTTTCATCGCAGCGACCGATGGCCGGTCGCGACCTCTCCGTTATTGGCTGCGATCGGCCAATCATGAACGTCGATCTCGGGCGCGTTCCAGAAGGTATCAATGCTCGGACGGAGGTTGGAATATTCTCCCCGCCCATGCGTATCTGGGGCATGAGCGGTTGGACTCCCCATGACATCGAACGCGAGTTGCCGCGATTGCGGGGCTATGCCCGGGCGCTGACGCGGGATGCGATCGCAGCCGACGACCTGGTCCAGGAGGCGCTTTTGCGCGCCTATGAACGCGCGTCGACCTATCGCCCGGATCGATCGTTGCGGTCCTGGCTGCTATCGATTCTCCACAATCTTTTCATTGACCAGAAGCGCCGCGAAGGCAGCGAGCAGCGGCGCAATGCCAGGCTCAGCCTGCTGAGCGAGGGGCTGGTGTCCGATGGCGGTCAGGAGCAAGCCGTCTTTCTGCGCGAGATATCTATCCGGTTCGAGGCTCTGCCTGAAGAGCATCGTGCGGTCATCAGCCTGATCAGCGTTCAGGGTCTGAGTTACCACGAGGCGGCTACGACGCTCGGCGTGCCGGTCGGCACGGTGATGTCGCGGCTGCACCGCGCCCGCGCCGCGTTGCGCGAACCACAGGTCGCCGAAGCGGCGCGCCTGCATATCGTAGGAGGCAAGGATGCATCCTGAACCCGTCACCGAACCCGAAATCCAGGCCTATCTGGATGGCGAGCTCGACCTTCGCCGCCGGCTCGAGGTGGAGAGCCATCTCGCCGCCAATCCCGATGCCGCGCATGTCTTCATGGAAGATCTGCGCCTCCGCACCTCGCTGCGGCTGCTCGACGCCGATCTGGAGGACGTGCCGCCGGACATGCGGGCCGCCGCCGCCCGGCTGTCGGCCCGCATGAGCGAAGGCCCGGTGCGCAGCTTCCGCAATCTTTGGGGCGGGCGCATGATGCAGGGCCTTGCCGCCGCCGCGTTGCTGATGATCGTCGTGCTGCCCGGACGGGACGTCCAGGCCAGCCCGCCGGCCTATGTGGGCGATGCCGTTGCCGCCTATCGCACCGGCTTGTTGCGGGCGACGATGGCTTCCCAGATCGAGGCACCGGTTTTCGACGCCGGCGAGGTTCAGCGCAACACGCATATTCGCGTCCCGCGCCTGCCCGATAAGTGGGTGATCACCGACGCCCAGATATTCCCGTCCAAGGAAGGCCCGGCTCTGCAGTTGATGGTGCGCACGCCCAATGCGCAGCGGCTTTCGATCTTCGCCGTGCGGGCCGACAGCAACGCCCCCGACGAACCGACCGCTGTCCGACACGAGGGCGCTTCGGTCGCCTATTGGAGTGAAGGCGACATGTCCTACGCCGTGACCGGCGGGGAGGCGCCAGCCGCCGTCGACACGGTCGCCGAAGACCTCGTCGACGACGATGATGCGGTTTGAGAGAAGATAGTTCTCGCTATGGCTGAATTGCTTGTCCCTGGGGATCCGGCGCCGTGGTTCGCGGCGCCCACCCTCACCAAAGCGGGATTCTCGTTCGACAGCATCGCGGGCCGTCATGTCGTCCTGCTGTTCGTCGGCAGCGCCGCGATGCCGAGCGCGGTCACCGCGCTGGCGGAGGTCGCGGGGCAACGCGACCTGTTCGACGACACGCGCGCCTGCCTGTTCGGCATCAGCAATGATCCCGAAGACGTCTCCGCAGGCCGGATCGCCCATTCGCTTCCAGGAATACGCTGGTTTCTCGACTACGACCACGCGCTCGCGAAGCGGTTTCGGGCGCTGTCCAGCCACGGCGTGAGGGCACATTGGCTGTTGCTCGATCCGATGCTGCGCGTCGTGGGCCGCGCGGATATCGACGACGGCAAGACGCTGCTCGATGAACTGAGAGCGCGTCTCGTCCGACCGGAGCCGGATATGCCGGCCCCCATTCTTATCCTGCCCAATATATTCGAACCATCATTCTGTCAGCGGCTGATCTCGCTGTACGAGGACAATGGCGGGACGCCGTCAGGCTTCATGCGACAGGTGAACGGCAAGACGGTCGGCATCATGGACGGCCGGTTCAAGCGACGCCGCGACTATAATCTCGACGAGGGCGCTGACGAAAGTCTTCGCAAACAGGTAAGGATGCGGATCACGCGATTCCTGGTGCCGCAGATCGAGCGGGCCTTTCATTTTCGCGTCACGCGAATGGAACGCTATGTGATCGCTTGTTACGACGGCGACGGGGATGGCGGATTTTTCCGCGCGCACCGGGACAATACGACGGCCGGGACCGCCCATCGGCGCTTTGCCTGCACGATCAACCTCAACGCCGACGATTACGAAGGCGGCGATCTCGTCTTTCCCGAATTCGGGTCACGCCGCTACCGTGCACCAACCGGCGGTGCGGTGGTGTTCTCCTGCTCGCTGATGCACGAGGCGACCCCGGTGACGCGCGGACGACGCTATGCCTATCTGCCCTTTCTTTATGACGAGGCGGCCGCTCGTCAGCGCGAGGAGATGGCGCGGACGGACAAGGTCGGCGCCGACCTTGCGACCTATCGTGCGGAGCCGGATGCCCATCAGCATCCGGCCTGAGCCGATCGTCGACAACACCGTGCAGAGCGGCAGGTGATCTGCCTTGAGCTTGCCCTAGGCCGGGCAGTAGCCCCCCGAATCGGCCCACGCCTTGAACAGGGCGCCGAACTCGGCCTGCGTGCCGGGAGCAGGGGTGCGCTTGGCGCCCGGGTTCCAGCCCCAGCCGACCAGTTCGTCCTCCGCCATATGGTGGACGAGTTCGGCCATCGACTTGCCGCCGTTGCGCTTCGTGTCCTTGATCTGCGCACAGATCGCGCCGAGCGACTTGCCCTGCCAGGCCATCTCCTCCGGCGCGAGCTGCCACTTCGGATTGCCCGGCACGCCCGCCGGATCGAAGTTCTTGTCGTGGTGGCAGGTCATGCAGCGCAGCCCGGTCGCTCCCATGCCGCCGTCGCCGCGGACGACCAGCGGCATATGCGGCCGCATCGCGTCGGTCTGGGTCGGGCGCTCGCCGGCGGGGTGGCAGTTCAGGCAGCGGGGATGCTGGATGACCTTGCCGACCTCGGCGAACAGCGCGAGCGAGCGCGCCTTGCGATCCTTGATACCGGCGAAGTCGGCCAGCGGGCGCAGGCTGGTCGCCATCGGCGGGGCGGCGACATCCTTGTCGGCGGCGATGCTCGCCCCGGTGGCGGCAAGCGCCGCGAGAACGGCGACGATGGCGAGACGGGCGATCATGCGCGCACCATCGGCAGGCGAGCGGGACGCTTGTGGCCGAGTGCCGCCAGGGCGTTGGCGACGGCGGGCGCGAGCGGGGGCACCCCCGGCTCGCCGATCCCGGTCGGCGCTTCGGTCGATGGAACGATCACCACTTCGACTTCGGGCATCTCGTTGATCCTCAGCGAGCGATAATCGTTGAAATTGGACACGGCCGGCTTTCCTTCGACCAGCGGCACTTCCGCATAAAGGGCATGGCCGACGGCGAAGCCGACCCCGCCCTCGGCCTGGGCGCGAATGATGTCGGGGTTGACCGCAACACCGCAGTCGACCGCTACCCACACCTTGTGAACGCGGGGTTCGCCATTGTCGCCCATCGATACCTCGGCGATCTGGGCGACGAAGCTGCCGAAGCTTTCAACGACGGCGACGCCCCGCGCCCGGCCGTTGGCTGCCTGCGGACCTTTCCACTGCGCCAGTTCGGCGACCGCCTTTAACACGCCGGCGGCGCGAGGAGCCTTGCCCATCATCGCCAGACGGCCGGCGACCGGATCCTGCCCGGCGGCGACCAGCAGCTGATCGACGAAGCACTCGACGGCATAGCCGGTGTGGGTGTGGCCGACCGAGCGCCACCACAGCGTCGGCACCGGCGATTTGGCGATGTGCATGTCACAGCGGAAATCGTTGATTTCGTAGGGCAGCTCGCGGGCTCCCTCGCTCATGATCCCATCGACGCCATTCTTCACCGCGAAGGCCTCGAAGGCTGTTCCGATCATGAAGGACTGGCCCATGATCGTGTTCGACCAGGCGGCGATCTTGCCGTCCTTTACCGCACCCTTGAACCGATGGACGAACAGCGGGCGGTAATAGCCGCCATGGATATCGTCCTCGCGGGTCCAGACCAGCTTGACCGGGGTGCCGACCGGCATCGCCTTGGCGACCTCGGCAAGCTCGGCCGCGAGATGCGCGGTAGCCTGGGCGCGCCGGCCGAAGCTGCCGCCGGCGATCAGGGTTTCGATCTCGACCTTCTCCATCGGGATGCCGAACACCTGAGCGATGGCGCCCTGATCGAGGGTCTGGCCCTGCGATCCGAAGCGTGCGCGGGCGGTGGTGCCGTCCCAGATCATGAAGCCATCGAGCGGCTCCATCGGGGCGTGGGCGAGATAGGGGAAGACGAACTCCGCCTCGATCACGTCGCCGGCGGCGGCAAGCGCCTTGGTGACGTCGCCGGTTTCGCGATGAACCTGACCGGGCTTGCGGGTCTGTTCGAGATAGGTGGCGATCATCTCGTCGGTACCGCGCATCTCGGCCTTGCTGTCGTCCCATACGACCTGCAGCGCCTTGCGGCCCTTGATCGCCGGCCACATGCCGCGGGCATAGACAGCAATGCCGCTCGAGACCTGCTTGACCGCGACCACACCCTTTACCTTCAGCGCCTCGGCGGCATCGAAGCTCTTGACCGTCCCGCCGAAGCGCGGGCTGCGCGCGACCAGCACGGTCAGCATGTTCGGCGCGGTCATGTCGATGGTGAACTTGGCACGGCCGGTGGACTTGTCCGCGCTGTCGACCCGGAAGCCCGACCTGTCCTTGCCGATCAGGGTGAAGGCGGATGCCTCCTTGAGCACAACCTGCTTCGGCGCCGGCAGCTTGGCGGCGGCAGCGGCGAACTTGCCGAAACCCGACGAGCGACCACTGGCCTTGTGGCCGATGATACCCTTGGCGACAGTGATCTCCCCGGCCGGCACCTTCCACTCGGCGGCGGCGGCCTGGACGAGCATCGCCCGGGCCATCGCGCCGGCACGGCGCATCTGGTCGAAGCTGTTGGCGATCGCGGAGGAACCGCCGGTCAGCTGCGCGCCCAGCATGGTGTTGGAATAGAGCGCGGCATTGGCGGGGGCGCTCTCCGCGCGAACGTGGGCCCAGTCGGCGTCGAGCTCCTCGGCGGCGAGGGTCGCAAGGCCCGTATAGGGGCCCTGTCCGAACTCGATATGCTTGACGATGACCGTCACGCTGTCATCGGCGCCGATCCGGATGAAGGCGTTGGGGTTGACCGGCGGCGGGCCCTTGGCCTGCGCCTGCGCCTTGCTGGTGCCGATCGGCAGGCAGACGCCGATGACGAGGGCGCCGACGGCCTTCAGCGCGTCGCGGCGGGAGAAACGGGTGTCGTGCGCGCCCATGATCAAGCCTCCGCCAACGTCTTGGCCGCGTCATGGATCGCGGCGCGAATACGAATATAGGTCGCGCAGCGGCAAAGATTGCCGTTCATGGCGAGGTCGATGTCCCGATCGTTGGGCTTGGGATTCTCGCGCAGCAACGCGACCGCGCTCATCACCTGGCCCGACTGGCAATAACCGCACTGCGGCACATCATGGGCGACCCATGCATTCTGCACCGCCTTGGCCTCGGGTCCTTCGACCGCCTCGATCGTGGTGATCTCGCCCGAGACGCCCGAAATCGGCATCGCGCAGGCGCGGATCGGTTGGCCGTCCATGTGAACGGTGCAGGCGCCGCACATCGCGACCCCGCAGCCGAATTTCGTGCCCGTCAGACCCAGATCGTCGCGGATCACCCACAACAGAGGCGTATCCTCGTCCGCATCCACGGTGCGGTCAGTGCCGTTGACTTTGATAGAGAAGCTCATGGAGCCCTACCCCCATATGTTACGATAGGTAACATCAATAGCGCTTCTCACAGTCTTGTCACCAAAAAGAGGCTATATATCGTCGTTTACAGCACTTTGCGTCTGGCGATGGAACCACTGGCTACGCATATCGTCTCACAGATATGAGCGCCGCCTGGATCGAAGCATCGCCCAAGGGCATTTATGTCCGCCCCGCCGATGCGTGGATCGATCCGTCGATTCCGGTCGATCGCGCGCTGGTGACGCACGGCCATGCGGATCATGCCCGCGGCGGGCACGGGATGAGCTGGGCGACTCCCGAAACGCTGGCGATCATGGCGCTGCGCTACGGCACCAGCGCCGGCACGCCGGTTGCCTATGGGGAAAGCGTCCGGATCGGCGGGGTGGACATAAGCTATGTGCCGGCGGGCCATGTGCTGGGGTCCGCGCAGATATTGCTGGAACATGCCGGCGAGCGGGTGGTGGTCACTGGCGACTATAAGCGCCGTGCCGACCCGACCTGCGCGCCGTTCGAAGTGGTGCCCTGCGACATCTTCATCACCGAGGCGACCTTCGGCCTGCCCGTATTCCGCCATCCGGATATCGGCCAGGAGATGGACCGCTTGCTGGGTGCGCTTCACGCCGCGCCCGACCGCTGCGTCGTCGTCGGCGCCTATGCGCTGGGCAAGGCGCAACGGGTGATCGCCGAGCTGCGCGCCCATGGCCACGCCGATCCGATCTACATCCACGGCGCGATGGAGCGGATGTGCGATCTCTATCGCGATTTCGGGGTCGACCTCGGCGAGCTCCGTCCGGCGACGGCGGCCTCGGCCGAGCAGATGCGCGGCAGGATCGTGGTTGCGCCCCCCTCGGCGCTCAACGATCGCTGGTCGCGCCGGCTGCCCGATCCGATCACCGCGATGGCGTCGGGCTGGATGCGGGTGCGCCAGCGCGCCCGGCAGAAGAATGTCGAGCTGCCGCTGGTCATCTCCGACCATGCCGACTGGGACGAACTGACCGCGACGATCCGCGAAGTGGCCCCATCCGAAATCTGGGTGACCCATGGCCGCGAGGAGGCGCTCGTCCACTGGTGCGGCATGCACCAGATGAAGGCCCGCGCGCTCGCGCTGGTCGGCTATGAGGATGAGGACGAGGGATGATGGGTACAGGTCCGGGCCAACCAGACCGTCATCCCGGACTTGATCCGGGATCTCGCTTTTCTGTCCTTATCGCTGGAACAGAAGAAGAAGAAGCGGGATCCCGGATCAAGTCCGGGATGACGAGTTGCAATAGGATTACCCTGCTCGAAGGCGACGGGAATTTCCGCTGATGCGCGCCTTTTCGCAACTCCTCGACGGACTCGTCTACACCCGTTCGCGCAACGCCAAGCTCGCGCTGATCGCCGATTATATGCGCGAGGCGCCCGACGCCGATCGCGGCTGGGCGCTGGCCGCGCTGACCGGCGACCTCAACCTGCCGGGCGTCAAGAGCGCGGCGATCCATGCGATCGTCGACGAACGGGTCGATCCGATCCTGTTTCGGATGAGCCGCGACTATGTCGGCGACCTGGCCGAGACGGTTGCGCTGATCTGGCCCAAGCGGATCGACCAGCCCCCCGAGATCGACGACGGCTCGCTGAGCCTGGCGGCGGTGATCGAGCGGTTGATGCGGCTGGGCCGGGCGGAGGCGCCGGCGGTGCTCGGCGACATGCTCGATCACCTCGATTCGAGCGGCCGCTTCGCGCTGCTCAAGCTGGCGACCGGCGGCCTGCGCGTCGGCATCTCGGCACGGCTCGCCAAGACCGGCTTCGCGCAGGCCTTCGACCTCGACGTCGATGCGGTCGAGGAGGTGTGGCATGCGCTCAAGGCGCCTTATCCCGAACTGTTCGTCTGGGGGCAGGGCGGAGAGCGCCCCGATCCGCGCGGAACGCCTTTCTTCCGCCCCTTCATGCTCGCCCATCCGCTCGAGGACGGATCGGTCGACCTCGCCGACTATGCTGCCGAATGGAAGTGGGACGGCATCCGCGTGCAGATCGTCGGTGCCGGCGGGGAGGTGCGTCTATATAGCCGGGCGGGCGACGACATCACCGCGACTTTCCCCGACATCGCCCGCGCTGCCGAAGGGATCGACGGGGTGCTCGACGGTGAGATGCTGGTGCGGGGCGAAGCGCAGGGCGCGGCCGAACATGGCGGATCGGCGGCGTCGTTCAACGCGCTGCAGCAGCGGCTGGGCCGCAAGAATGTCTCCACGAAGATGCTGGCCGACTATCCGGCGTTCGTCCGGCTCTACGATCTGCTGATCGACGGAGAGGAGGACGTGCGCGAACTGCCGTGGGACGCACGCCGCAAACGACTGGAAGCTTTCGCAGGGCAGCTCGATCCGGAGCGCTTCGACGTCTCGGTTGTCATCGACGCCCGCGATTTCGATCACCTCGGCGAAACCCGCGCTGGCGCCCGCGATGCCGCGATCGAGGGGGTGATGCTCAAGCGTCGCGACAGCCCCTATGTCGCCGGGCGACGCACCGGCCTCTGGTACAAGTGGAAGCGCGACCCGCTCAGCGTCGACTGCGTGATGATGTACGCCCAGCGCGGCCATGGAAAGCGGTCGAGCTTTTATTCGGATTATACCTTTGGTTGCTGGTCCGAGGAGGGCGAACTCCTCCCTGTCGCGAAGGCCTATTCCGGTTTCACCGACGAAGAGCTGAAATGGCTCGACAGCTTCGTCCGCAACCACACCCTCAACCGGTTCGGGCCCGTGCGCGAGGTCGAGAAGACACTGGTCGTCGAACTGGCCTTCGATAGCATCCATGACAGCAAGCGCCACAAGTCGGGCGTGGCGATGCGCTTTCCGCGGATTGCGCGCATTCGCAAGGACAAGCCGCCGGAGGAGGCTGACACGATCACGGGACTGAGGAAGCTGATCGTCTAGCGCTCCCTGATTCCCCGTGAAGGAACGTTCGTGCGGCTGGGGGTTTGACTCGCCGAACCGTTCCGTAGGAGGAATCATCATGGCCGCGCGCGCATATTGGCAGGGACAGATCCGTCTCGCGCTCGTCTCGATCCCGGTCGAGATCTACAATGCCACCAACAGCAGCGCGCAAATCGCCTTTCACCAGATCCACGAGCCGTCGGGCAAGCGGATCAAATATGAGAAGGTCGTGCCCGGCGTCGGCGCGATCGACACCGACGATATCGTCAAGGGATTCGAGGTGTCGAAGGGCAATTATGTCCTGCTCGAGCAGGATGAAATCGATGCGGTCAAACTGGAGAGCAAGCGCACGCTCGAATTGATCCAGTTCGTCGACGCCAACGAGATCGACGTCCTCTATTTCGAGAAGCCTTATTATGTCGTCCCCGCCGACGAACTCGCGGAGGAGGCCTTCATCGTGCTGCGCGAGGCGCTGCGCCGGACCAAGAAGGTCGGGCTGGGTCAGCTCGCGATGCGCGGACGCGAATATATGGTGAGCCTGAAGCCGTGCGGCCGCGGCCTGGTGCTGGAGACGCTCCGCTATGCCGACGAGGTCCGTAAGGCGCAGAGCTATTTCCGCGACATCCCCGAGAGCAAGCCCGACCCCGATCTGCTCGATCTCGCCGAGACGCTCATCAACAAGAAGACCGCCAAGTTCGACGCGAGCGATTTCCACGATCGTTATGTCGACGCGCTCAAGGAACTGATCGAGAAGAAGCGCAAGGCCAAGGGCAAGAAGATCATCGAGGACGTCGAGGAGCCCGCGTCCTCTCGGAAGGGCAATGTCATCGACCTGATGGCGGCGCTAAAGAAATCGGTCGACAGCGGTGCCCGCTCGAAGCCTGCGGCCAAGCCGGCTGCGAAGAAGGCTCCAGCGGAAAAATCGCCCACGAAGGCCTCGGCAAAACAACCGACGGCGAAGCCTTCCGCGCGCAAGCGGGCGTGACGCCATGGCCCGGTCCAGCCTCGACGACTATAATCGCAAGCGCGATTTCAAGCGGACCCCCGAACCTGCGGGAAAGGTCGGCAAGACCGGAAGCCATCGCTTCATCGTTCAGAAGCACGATGCGACCCGCCTCCATTATGACTTCCGGCTGGAGATGGACGGCGTTCTCAAGAGCTGGGCGGTGACGCGCGGTCCCAGCCTCGATCCGGACGACAAGCGGCTCGCCGTCCGTACCGAGGATCATCCGCTGTCCTATGCCGAGTTCGAAGGCTCGATTCCCAAGGGTGAATATGGCGGCGGCACCGTCATGTTGTGGGACAAGGGCACATGGGCGCCGATCGAGGGAAAGAGCGAGAAGGACCTGGCAAAGGGCCATCTTCATTTTACCCTCGATGGCGAGCGGATGAGGGGGGAATGGCTGCTGGTCCGTATCAAGGGCAAGCCCGGCGAGAAGCGCGAGAACTGGCTGCTTCGCAAAATCGACGATGGCGAGGCCGGCGCCAGCGATGACCTCGTCGCCCGCGAACTGACCAGCGTGAAGACCGGCCGAACGATGGCCGAGATCGCTGCCGACAAGAATGGCGAGACCAGTCTGGCCGGCCAGCGCGGCAAGGCGTTCGACACGGTGATGGCGAAGGCGGACGAGCATGCCGTTGCCGTGAAGCGTCGCCCCAATCGGCACCGGGGCAGCGGCAAGCTCCCGGACTTCGAGAAACTCCAGCTCGCGACCCTGGTCGACAATGTCCCGACCGGCAGCCAGTGGATCCACGAGATCAAGTTCGACGGCTATCGCGCGCTGATCGCGGCGGCCGGCGAGAAGGTAAAGATATACACCCGCTCGGGCCTCGACTGGACCGACAAGTTCGCGCCGGTTGCCGAGGCGATCGCTGCGCTCGATCTGCCGCCCGTTCTGATCGATGGCGAGATCGTTAGCCTCGACGCCGACGGCAATCCCAGTTTCTCTGCGCTTCAGAAAGCGATCAAGGCGGGCGAGGCCGATCGTTTCACCCTCTTCGCCTTCGACCTCCTTTCCCTAGACGGGCAGGACCTGACGAAGCTCGGCAATGTCGAACGCAAGGCCCGGCTTGCCGGCTTGATACCCGATGCCGACCCGGTCGTTCGCTACGCCGATCACGTCGTCGGCGCGGGCGAGAAGCTGTTCGCCGCGATGTGCAGGGCAGGGCAGGAAGGCATCATCTCCAAAAAGGCCGACGCGCCCTATCGCTCCACCCGGACGTCCAATTGGCTCAAGGTCAAATGCACCCGGCGACAGGAGTTCGTCATCATCGGCTGGAGCAGCAGCAGTGCGGCCAGCCGGCGCTTCCGATCGCTGCTGCTCGCCCAGCAGCGTGATGGCGAACTGGTCTATGCTGGAAAGGTTGGGACGGGATTCGATCAGGATATGATGGAGATGCTCGCGAGCAAATTCGCGGCGCGCGACCGCAAGACGCCCGCCGCAGCAGTACCGCGCGCCGAAGCGCGAGGCGCACACTGGATCAGGCCGGACCTGGTTGCGGAAATCGCCTTTGCCGAATTTACCGATGACGGCGTGCTGCGGCATGCGAGCTTCATCGGCCTGCGGTCCGACAAGACAGCGGCCGAGGTGACGCGCGAAGAGTCCGTCCCGGTCGAAGCCGCCGTCGGTGAGGAGCCCTTGATGACCATCACCAACCCCGACCGGGTGATCTTTCCCGAGAGCAAGCTGACCAAGGGCGACCTCGCGGCCTATTATCAGGCGATCGGCCCGCTGATGCTGCCCTGGGCGGCGCATCGTCCGATCAGCCTGGTCCGCTGTCCGCAGGGGCGCGGCAAGCAGTGCTTCTTCCAGAAGCATGATGCCGGCAGCTTCGGCGATCATGTTCGCCAGGTGCCGATCCGCGAGAAGGATGGCGGCACCGAGGATTATCTCTACGTCGAGGATGCGGCTGGCCTGCTTGCTTGCGTCCAGATGGGAACGATCGAGTTCCACGGCTGGGGTGCGCGGGTCGAAGCGATCGAGAAGCCCGACCGAATGATCTTCGATCTCGACCCCGACGAGGGACTGGAGTTCGCCGATGTGAAGACAGCGGCAAAAGATATCCGCGCCATGCTGGCCGACATCGGCCTGGTCAGTTTCGCGATGCTGTCGGGCGGCAAGGGCGTGCATGTCGTCGTGCCGTTACGGCCGGAGGCGGAGTGGCCCACCGTCAAGGACTTTAGCCATCGCTTCGCCGAGGCACTGTCGCAGGCCGAGCCCGAGCGATTCGTCGCCAATATGGCGAAGGCCAAGCGGGTCGGGCGAATCTTCATCGACTATCTGCGCAACCAGCGCGGAGCGACCGCCGTGGTGCCTTATAGCGCGCGGGCTCGGGAACATGCGCCCGTGGCTGTCCCGGTAAGCTGGGACGAGCTCGATACGTTCGACAAGGGCGGAGCGTTCACGATCGAAGATACCGACAAGCTGTTGAAGCGGGCATCGGCGAAGTCGCTGAAGGCCTGGGGTACGGCGGATCAGCTGTTGCCGGAAATCTGAGCTGGATGACGGCGCCGGTCTGGGCTGGGAGCGGTGAGAATATGGGAGAGAAAAGAGAATGTTCGTCGCGGTCTATTGGTGGCGGGTGCACCCCGGCAAGGAGGAGCAGTTCGTCAAGGCCTGGACCCGCGGCACCGAGCTGATCCGCGAGATCTACGGCAGCTATGGATCGCGGCTGCACCGTGATGCGGACGGCCGTTTCGTCGGCTATGCCGAATGGCCCGACGAGGCGACCTGGCGCTACGCTTTCGATCACAAGATGACCTACGAAGACCCCGATACCCGCGCCGCCTTCGAAGACGCGGTCTGCGAGGTGCCGGCCGACGCCGATCCGATTTTCACGATGACCGTTATCAGCGACCGGCTGACCACACGGATCGACCCCGCAACGGACTGAACCGGCAGGTCCGCCTTTCGTTGGATGCGAAAGGAGAGACGACCATGACCGATCAGCCGCAGCCGATGATCCACGAGGATGGCCTTCCGGGGCATGAGAGCACCCTCGAACCGAAGCCTGACTGGACACCGCGGTACCGTGGCTCAGGCAGGCTGGAAGGAAAGGTAGCGCTGATCACCGGCGCCGACAGTGGCATCGGCCGGGCGGTCGCGGCCCTCTATGCCCGCGAGGGCGCCGACATTGCGGTGCTCTACCTGTGCGAGCATGACGATGCCCGGAAAACGGTGGAGATCGTCGAGCGCGAGGGCCGCAAGGCCATCGCGGTGGCCGGCGATATCGGCGACAAGGATTTTTGCAACAGGGCCGTGGCCGAGGTGATCGGGACATTCGGCCGCCTGGACATCATCGTCAACAACGCCGGCGAGCAGCACCCAGACGAGGACATCACCGATATCAGCGAGGATCAGCTGCGCCGCACCTTTCAGACCAACATCTTCGGGATGTTCTTCCTGACCCAGGCGGCACGCCCGCACCTGAAGGCGGGGGCTACGATCATCAACTGCACCTCGGTGACTATGTACCAGGGCAGCAAGGAGTTGCTCGACTATTCGAGCACCAAGGGCGCCATCACCGCCTTCACCCGCTCCCTGTCGGAGAATCTTGTGGGAGAGGGGATTCGCGTCAATGCGGTCGCGCCGGGGCCGATCTGGACGCCGCTCAATCCCTGCGGCGGTGCGAGCGAGGAGAAGCTTGCCCATTTCGGCGAGAGCACCCCGATGGGGCGACCGGGCCAGCCGAATGAGGTGGCGCCGTCCTTCCTGTTCCTGGCCTGCGATGATTCGAGCTATATGTCGGGACAGGTGCTTCACCCGAACGGCGGCACGATCATCAACGGCTGACCTGCTGCTGCGCTTCCGAAACACAAAAATGGGCGCCCCCCAAAGGGAGCGCCCATCTTTTTCAGCAATCCTGGCTCCCGGAGGAGCCGGTGATTACTTCGCGTCCTGGACGGCGTCGGCTGCGTTGTCGGCAGCGTCGGCAGCGTTCTCAAGAGCGCTCTCGGTCGCCTCGTTGGTGGCGTAATCGGCAGCGTTCTCAAGCGCGTCAGCCTGGTTTTCCAGGGCAGCGGAAGTGTTGTCAGCGGCGTTCTCGGCCGGAGTTTGCTTGTTGCAGGCGGCCAGAGCCATCAGGCCGGCAGCAACGAAAACGAGGCTCAGCTTCTTCATTCGAGCAGCTCCCAAAGCTTATTATCGGCCCGGCTCGAACGCCGTTCCTCTCGCTGACATAACGTTGATGAAAGGAGCGTCAACGAAAAATCGACATAAATCGAAGGCTTAAGCGCGCAGAAATACCGGTTCGCCGCAGCTGTTCAGCGTCGGTTCACTGTCCTGCGGGCCGCTGAAAACGGGGATCGTTGCGGCGGTGACCACAGCTATCTTCCTATACGGGAATGGATTCCGCAAGCGATAGCTGGTCGAGAATTTTGGCGGTCTCGTCGCGCACCGACAACATCACGCCGCGCAAACGGCATTCGGCTTCGTCGACGCAATGATCGCATGGGGCATAGGCGAGCCGGGCCGCGCAGGGCACCAGCGCCAGCGAACCGCGCGTCGCACGGACGATGTCGCCATAGGTGATTTCCGTCGGCGCGCGAGACAACCAATAGCCGCCTTCCTTGCCGCGCATCGTTTCGACAAAGCCAGCCCGCTTCATTTCCGACAGGATGACCGTCAGGAACTTCGCGGGGATATTCTGGCGTTCGGCGATCTCCGACAGCTGGATCGGACCTTTGCCATGATGGTCGGCCAGGTGGAGCAGCGCGCGGATCGCATATCGGGTTCTTTGGGACAGCACGGCACGGCCTTTACGGAGCTTCCACCGATGTACGCAAACCTTATAATAATGAAAGAGTAGAGTTAGGGGCGACAAGCGACCCTTGCATCGCACCGACCGTTTCCTTATGGAGCGCCATCTCGACGCCCATCGGCGTCCGTGGCGGTCGTAGCTCAATTGGTTAGAGCGCCGGTTTGTGGTACCGGAGGTTGCGGGTTCAATCCCCGTCGATCGCCCCACCTTTTCAACAACTTAGCTAGTCGTTGGTCCGGTGGCGGCTTGTTCAGTTGAACAGTCGCACCGATCTTACCAGTCGAGCGCGCGGGCGGCGCGGCGCAGATAATCCGGGTTGAAGCGCGCATAGACGGCCGTCGTGATGCGGGTGTCCTTGTGGCGAGATAGGCGGCGATCTCTTCCATCGGCGTTCGCGCTTCGGCCATCCAGACGGCGACGCTGTGCCGGAGCATATGCGGGGTGCACTGGATGCCCGACCGCTCGCTTGCCGCCTCAAACCCGTTGCGAATCGACTTGATGCGTTCGCCGCCCGATCCGATGACGAACGGGGTCAGGGCTGCTTCCTGCGCCTCTTCCAGCCAGGGCAGGAGGCGATCATTGACCGGCACCTTCGCGCGCCGCTTATTTTCTTTCTGGGCGGACGGGACGATGAAGGGCGGGCAGTGCCTGGCTGGCGGGCTCGACGTCTATGCTCGCGGTCATCCGGTCCGGCTAAAAGACTTCTATTTAGATCAGTCGTCTATCGGTTTGATCGACCAATTTGGAATGGCAAGAAGCAACTGTATACGATCAGGCGGGATACGATCAGGCGGGTAAATGATGGACTCTCTTTTTCAACCTTTTGCGGTAAAGTCGCTTCGCTTGCGCAATCGGATCGTCATGGCTCCAATGAGCCAGGGCCGGGCACCAGATGGTCAGCCGGACGCACGCTACGTTGACCATTTTCGCAAGCGCGCGGAGGGTGAGACCGGGCTGATCATCGCGGGATCTAGCTCGGTCGATCACCCGCAGGCGGGGTTCGACGACGACGAGCCGCATTTCCACGGCACGGCGCTCGCGACCTGGAGCGCGATTGTCGAGCAAGTTCATGCGACCGGGGGGGCCATCGTTCCACAGGTCAGCCATGCCGGCTTGCAAGGGCTTGCTGCGGTAGCCCCGCCATGGGCTGGAATGGCGCCGTCGGGCTTGTGGATGAAGGGCGCACAAGTCGGCACGGCACCAGTCAGCGAGCAACGCGGAGTGCCGATGACGCTCGACGAGATCGACGGGGTGGTCCGATCGTTCGCTCGTGCCGCAGCAGATGCGCAGGCACTCGGCTTTGACGGGATCGAAATCCATGGAGGGCATGGTTTCCTGATCGACCAGTTCCTGTGGTCACATACCAACCAGCGAGAGGATCGATACGGGACCGAGCGGGCTAGGTTCGCCTCTGAAATTGTCGCTGCTTGTCGCGCCGAAGTTGGCCCGGAATTCGCGATCCTGTTCCGTTTCTCGCAATTCAAGATGACCGACTATGGTGCTCGCCTAGCGCACACGCCTGACGAACTGGAAGCCATGCTTCGTCCGCTGGTCGACGCTGGGGTCGACGTGTTCGACTGCTCGCAGCGGCGTTTCTGGCGCGCGGAGTTCCCGGGCAGCACGCTCAATCTCGCCGGCTGGGTCAAGGCGTTAAGCGGACGGCCCACGATCGGCGGCGGCAGCGTCGGGCTGGACCCGAAGGCGCTCGAATATGGTGAGACCGGCATTTATGCGACGGCGGCTTCCGCCTCGACAGCCACTCTGGATGATCTTCGCGCGCGCCTTGATCGAGAAGAGTTCGACCTTGTGTCGATCGGCCGCGCGATCCTTGCCGATCCGCACTGGGCTCGCAAAGTCAGGGCAGGGACGATTGAGGCGCTGCAATCCTACGGCCCCGAAGCGCTGGCATGGCCCGAGTAGCTCCTCTCGACACGGTAAGGATGTGGTACGCAGCTGGATGGATTTATGAGTGGTTGCGGGCGCGATTAGCGTAAAAAGGCTCTGTCGAATCAAGCCCACCGGGTTTGATAACGCCCGTCACTATGTTGCGGTTCACGGCTCTAAAGAAGCTAGATTGCGATCCCGAGGCGATGGGCGAAGGCAATGAGCGTGGCCCCGACGAACGCTGCGCGAGTGTCGGAGGCCACGACAAGAGCACCATCCCGCCCAAGCTGGGCAAGCCGTGCCAGCCAATCATCTCGAACGTCTTGGTCCGGGATCTGACTAATCGCGTGCTCGATTTTGGCGAAAAGCTGTGGATCGCGATCTTTGCTTTCGAAGCCGGTCGTGCATCCGATCGCTTTGGCACCGACGATCGTAACGTTAGCGTCTGGATAGGTGACGAATCCGTTTTCGCAGTTTTCGGCTACGCAGTCCTGAAAGATATTCGCCATGACGACCTCCGCGGGCTGGCGAAAGATATACTGATTCGCCGTACAAACCAAAAAACCGGTGCCCCCTGTTCATCCTGAACA
Source organism: Pseudomonadota bacterium (assembly GCA_040387595.1). Lineage (GTDB taxonomy): Bacteria > Pseudomonadota > Alphaproteobacteria > Sphingomonadales > Sphingomonadaceae > Rhizorhabdus. The sequence goes on along the minus strand of JAZKDN010000047.1, from coordinate 4,420 downwards.
AGCGGACCGAGATTTGCCGGTAAATCGGCCGATCAGCCGGGAAGCGCTTTGCCGAAAAACCTTGCAAAAACAACGAGCCGGGCTAGGAGGCTCTGCTTGTGGTACCGGAGGTTGCGGGTTCAATCCCCGTCGATCGCCCCATTTTCTTCAGAGCCATGTCCAGCCAGCCCCCAGCAAATTGGGGCTGGCCATCGTTCGCCTAAAATATTATTACCCGATATGGTAATTAAATTACGCGAGGCGCACATGACCGCTCCCTGGACCTATCCCGACTTCGACGACCATGAGGGCGTCCACCTGTTTCGTGACGCCGCCTCCGGCCTTACGGCGGTGATCGCGCTTCATTCGACGCATCTCGGGCCGGGCGCGGGCGGCACGCGCTTCTGGCATTATGCCGATCCGTCGGACGCGATCACCGATGTGCTGCGCCTGTCGCGCGGAATGAGCTTCAAGAACGCGATGGCCGGCCTGCCGATGGGCGGCGGCAAAGGCGTGATCCTCGCCGATTCGCTGCGCACCAAGACGCCGGAGATGCTGGCGGCGTTCGGGCGCGCGGTCGATTCGCTCGGCGGTCGCTATGTCACGGCGGAGGATGTCGGCGTGACCGATGCCGACATGGTCGCGATCTCGAAGGAGACGCGCCACGTGTCCGGCCTGCCGGTCGCAGCGGGCAATGCCGGTGGCGATCCGGGGCCGACCACGGCAAAGGGCGTCTATCTCGGCGTTCGCGCCGCGATCGCCCGCGCGCTGGGCAAGAGCGATCCGGCTGGGGTTCATGTCGCCGTCCAGGGTGTCGGCAGCGTCGGCGGCGGGCTCGCCCGGCTGCTGGCGAAGGATGGCGTCAAGCTGACCCTGGCCGATGTCGATGCAGAGCGGGCGAAGGCGCTCGCCGCCGAACTGGGCGCGGTCGCGGTCTCGTCGAGCGAGATCATGACGGTTCAGGCCGATGTGCTGAGCCCGTGCGCGCTCGGCGCGGTTCTGGACGAGCGTTCGATTGCGGCCTTGCAGGTCGGCGTCGTCGCGGGCGGCGCCAACAATCAGCTCGCCACGCCGGCCGATGCCGATCGCATCCATGCGCGCGGCATCCTCTATGCGCCCGATTATGTGATCAATGCGGGCGGCATCATCAATGTCGCGCTCGAATATCTCGGCCAGGGCGACCGCGCCGAAGTGGAGAAGCGGGTCGCGCTGATTCCCGGACGGCTCGAGCAGATCTGGTCGGAAAGCGCGGCGACCGGCGTGCCGTCGGCGGTCGTCGCCGATCGTATGGCGATGCGGCTGATCGGACGAGGCTAAGTCCATGATCGCGGCGTCGTCGCGCCGGATCGAGATCACTCGATCGGAGGCGTCGCCGCGATCCTGTTCTTGTTGAGACGATGTTCGCGCCATGCGGTTGTGAGGCCGCTGACGACGATCAGCCCAGCGCCGAACAGAGTGCTGGGGCCGGGCAGGGTCGACCAGATCAGCCAGCCGAGCAGCGCCGCCCAGATGATCTGCGTGTAGTCGAACGGCGCCACCACCGAGACCGGGGCCACCTGCAGCGCGCGGGTCATCAGCAATTGCGCCGCCGCACCGGTGACGCCGCCGAACACCAGCAAGCCCCAGGTCAGTGGCGGCAGCGCGGTGCTGTGGAAGAGCATCGCCACGCCGCTGATCACCGTCGACGACACGAAGAACCAGAAGACGATGGCGCCGTGGGATTCGGACCCGCTCATCTCGCGGATCAATATGGTCGCGGCGGCCGACGAGGCCGCGCCGATCAGGGCGTAAACGATTCCCGCCGTCGGCAGGCCGGTGCCCGACGGCTGCGTGACGATCAATACGCCGATGAATCCGATGAGGACCGCCGCCCAGCGATACGGCCCGACCTTTTCGTGCAGGATCAGGACCGACAGCAGCGTTGCGAAGGCCGGCGACGAGAAGCCGATCGTCACCGCGTCGGCGATCGGCAGCAGCATCAACGCCTGATAGAGCATCGTCAGCGACAGCATGCCGACCATCGAACGCAGCAGATGCGACGCCGGCCGGCGGGTGCGGACCACGGCGATCCCGGGGCCCATAGCCAGCCAGGCTGCGGTTACCGGCAGGCCGACGGCCGAGCGGAAGAAGACGAGCTCGACCAGTCCCGCGCCACCCTCGCTCGCCCATTTCATGGCGGCGCTCATCAGCGCGAAGAAGAAGATGGCCAGGCATCGTAGCAGGATGCCGTGCAGCGCCTGGGTCGAACGGGGTTGGGAGGCAACCATATGGGACCCAGCCATGAGGCCGATCGGCTGGCTGCGCAAGCATGTCCGGGCCATGGTTCAAGGATAGCCATGGCCCATTGCGAACGGCGCGGTGAGGCCGTATTCCCCGACGCGCCGTGCACATCTTCGCAAACCCCGCCCGCTTCCTGTCGATCGCCCGACCGCTGACCCTATGGCTGGGTCTGCCGGGTCTGTTGCTGATCGCGATCGGGCTGGTTTCGGGTCTGTTCATCACGCCCGCCGACTATCTGCAGGGCGAAAGCGTGCGGATCATGTACGTCCATGTCCCGGCCGCCTGGCTCGGCATGGCGGGGTGGAGCGGCATCGCCGTTGCCAGCCTGATGCAGTTGATCTGGCGCCATCCCCTCGCCGCCGTTGCCGCGCGCGCCGTCGCGGTCCCCGGGGCATTGTTCACGGCGGTCTGCCTGCTGACGGGGTCGATCTGGGGAAGGCCGACCTGGGGCACATGGTGGGAGTGGGACGGCCGACTGACGTCGATGCTCATCCTCTTCTTCCTTTATATCGCCTATATCGCGCTGTCGTCGGCAGGGTCCGAGCGCGGCAGCAACGATCGCATCTCGGCGATCTTCGGCGTCGTCGGCGCGGCCAATATCCCGATCATCCATTATTCGGTCGAATGGTGGCGCACGCTTCACCAGGGCCAGAGCATCGGTCTCGGCGGATCGAAGATCGATGGTTCGATCCTGTGGCCGCTGCCGCTCACCACATTGGGCTTCACCCTGTTGTTCGCGGCGATCGTGTTGATGCGCATGCGGGCGTTGCTGGCCGAGACGAAGGTCGAGGCGCGACTCAAGCGAATGGCATCCGAATGAACCACTGGCCTTTCATCGTCGCAGCCTATGCGATCACCATCGGCGGCACCGTGGCGGTGCTCGTCGCCAGCTTCCTGCGCATGCGCCGGGCCGAGCGGCGGGTCGATGCCCTGAACCGGCGCGATTGATGGCGCTCAAGGCGAAGAACCAGCGGCTGATCCTGGCGCTGCTCGCGGTCGTGGCGATCGTCGGCGCGGCCCTGCTCGCAATGTCCGCGCTCAAGGACCAGGCGGCGTATTTCTATACGCCGGCCGATGCGAAAAAGGACCATGTCGAGACGGGCCGCGCGGTCCGGCTCGGCGGCATGGTCAAGAAGGGCTCGATCCAGCGGCAGGCAGACGGCGTCACGATCCACTTCATCGTCACCGACAATGTCGAGACGGTGCCCGTGGTTTTCACCGGGATCGTGCCGGACCTGTTCAAGGAAGATTCGGGCGTGGTGGCCGAGGGCAGTTTCCAGCCCGACGGCAGTTTCCTCGCGACCAATATCCTCGCCAAGCATGACGAGCGCTACATGCCGCCGCAGATTGCCGGCGAAATGCACAAGACGGAGAGCCTGGAGCCTGACGGCAGCCAGCAGAAGGGGACGAAGTGATCGCCGAGGCAGGATTGGCCGCCCTCTGGCTGGCGGCGGCATTGGCCGCGCTCCAGCTTGCACTGGGCTGGATGGGCGTGGCGACCCAGCGGATCGAACTGCTTGCCGCGGTGCGTCCGATCGCGATCGTCCAGGCAGGCCTGGCCGCGATGTCCTTCATGGTGCTGATCTATCTTTTCCTGACGGTCGACCTGTCGGTCGCGCTGGTCGCGGCCAACAATGCCTCGACCAAGCCATGGCTCTACAAATTCGCCGGCACCTGGGGAAACCACGAAGGCTCGATGCTGATGTGGGTCACCATCCTTGCCGTGGCCGGCGGCGCGGTTGCGCTCTTCGAGCGCAAGCTTAACGAGCGCACGCTGATCGCCACGCTGGCGGCGCAGGCGGCGATCGGCCTGGGCTTCTATGCCTTCCTGCTGTTCGCCTCGAACCCCTTCGCGCGCCTCGATCCGGCGCCGGCGGAAGGGCAGGGGCTCAACCCGCTGTTGCAGGACCCCGGCCTCGCCTTCCATCCGCCGACGCTCTACCTCGGTTATGTCGGGCTGTCGGTCGCCTTCTCCTTCGCGGTCGGCGCGCTGATCACGCGCGACGTCGGCGCGGCCTTTGCGCGGGCGATGCGGCCCTGGGTGCTCGGCGCCTGGATCCTGCTGACGCTCGGGATCACTGCGGGCAGCTACTGGGCCTATTATGAGCTCGGCTGGGGCGGCTGGTGGTTCTGGGACCCGGTCGAGAACGCCTCGCTGATG
>JAZKDN010000046.1:0-7209 GCA_040387595.1 Pseudomonadota bacterium | reverse complement strand
GATCGCGAAGATCAGGTAGAGGGTGCCGATGTCCTTGTGGTTGGTGGACATGAACCAGCGCTGGAAGAACGCGGGCTTGTGATCGGTATCATGATGGCCGTGGTCATCATGCGCATGGAAGTGCGAAGCGGTTGCGGTGGTATCGCTCATGATATCGGGCCTTAGTTCTGCGCGGTCGCAGGCTGGGACGTGACGGGCGCGGCCGGCGCGGCGGTGCCGGGCACTGCCGCATCAGTCGCCGGAGCGGCGGTCGCAGCTTCGGGAGCGGCGGCAGGCGCTGCCTCGCCCGGAAGCTTGCCGCCCTTCGAGCGGATCCACTCTGCGAACTTCTCCTTCGAGACGACCTCGACCGCGATCGGCATATAGCCGTGACGGGCGCCGCACAGTTCCGAGCACTGGCCGTAATAGAGGCCTTCGCGCTCGGCCTTGAACCAGGTTTCGTTCAGGCGGCCGGGGACGGCGTCCATCTTGGTCCAGAAGGCGGGGACCGCCCAGCTGTGGATGACGTCGTTCGAGGTGACGATGATCTTCACCACCGCATTGACCGGAACGACGACGCGCTCGTCGACGGCCAGCATGCGGGGCTCGCCGCGCTTCTTGGCTTCGGCGTCGGGCAGCATGTTCGAAACGAGTTCGAAATCGCCGTTATCCGGATACTGGTAGGTCCAGTACCACTGGTTGCCGATCACCTTGATCGTCAGATCGGGCTTCGGCTGCGCATATTGATGCGCGAGCAGCCGGATCGACGGAACGGCGATCACGAGCAGGATGAGGACCGGGGCGAGGGTCCAGATGATCTCGATCAGCGTGTTGTGCGACGTCTTCGACGCGACCGGGTTCGCCTTGGCGCGATAGCGAATCATCACATAGGCGAGCAGGAGCAGAACGAAGATCGAGATGATCGTGATGATCGGCATCAGCAGCACGTTGTGCATCCACTGTGCATCTTCACCGAGCTTCGTGACCTGCGGCTGAATCTTGAACCCGCCGGCGATCGGCTGGCCGATATCCGCTTCTGGAGCGCGATGCTCGAAGGCCGATACGGCCGGAGCCGCAGCCGGAGCGTCCGCCGCCGCGGGAGCCGCAACAGCAGGCGCCGTCGCAGCCGGAACGGCTTCCTGAGCCTGGACCGCCAACGGAATGGCCGCCAGCGAGAGCGCCATCATGATTGTCTTCAACGTCTTCATCTTACCCCCGTAAGCGCGGTGTTTCCGCGCCTGCCTGTTATCGGGCCCTACGAATTCGAGCGCCTTATAGGCGCGCCACGCTCGTGCCTCAAGCACCGCTTGGCTTCGAATGCAAGCGGTTGAAGCGAATATATCATCTCTCTATCTGAGCTCCTGCTGCACAGCGGCAGCATGAAACGGGATCCAGATGATGACGGATGAACAGGTACTCGCCGAATTTCGGGCAGCGGAAGCGCTGCTGGAGGGCCATTTCATCCTGTCCTCGGGTTTGCGCAGCTCGCGCTATCTGCAATGCGCCCGGGTTCTGATGAATCCCTCGCGGGCGGCGCGGCTGGCCGAAGCCCTCGCCTTCAAGATTCCCGACAAGGTGAAGATACAGCTCGGCGCGGTCGTCGCGCCGGCAATGGGCGGCGTGATCGCCGGTCATGAAATGGGCCGCGCCCTCGGGCTCGACGCGATGTTCGTCGAGCGCCCCGACGGTATCTTCCATCTGCGCCGCGGATTCCGGCTCGAGCCCGGACAGAAGGTGCTGCTGATGGAGGACGTCGTCACCACCGGCCTGTCCTCGCGCGAAGCCATCAAGGCCGTCGAGGAAGCCGGCGGCGAAGTCATCGCCGCCGCATCCCTCGTCGATCGCTCGAACGGCAAGGCCGATCTCGGCGTGCCCTTCTATCCGCTGATTCGACTCGAAGTGCCGACCTACGAGCCCGACGCGCTCCCGCCAGAGCTGGCGGCGATTCCCGCGATCAAGCCCGGCAGTCGCGCGGCGGTCGCGGCATGAGCAGGATCCGCCTTGGGGTCAATATCGACCATGTCGCCACCATCCGGAACGCGCGCGGCGGCCTCGCTCCCGATCCGGTGCGCGCCGCCCAGATCGCCAGCGAAGCCGGTGCCGACGGCATCACGGCGCATCTGCGGGAGGATCGCCGGCACATCATCGACGACGATATCGGCCGGCTGATCGACACCATCGCGCTGCCGATCAACATGGAAATGGCCGCGACCGAGGAAATGCTGGCGATCGCCCTCAAGCATCGCCCGCACGCCGCCTGCATCGTTCCGGAACGGCGCGAGGAGGTGACGACCGAGGGTGGGCTCAACGCCGCTGGTCAGCACAATCACCTGAAACCGCTAATCAGCCGCCTCAGCGACGCCGGCATCCGCGTCAGCCTCTTCATCGAGCCCGATCCCCGCCAGATCGAGGCGGCGGTATCGCTCGGCGTGCCGGTGGTCGAGTTCCACACCGGCCGCTACGCGCACAGCGAAGGCGAGGCGCTGACGATCGAGCTCGCCCGGATCGCCGATGCGGCGGCCCTCGCGGTCAAGAACGGGATCGAGCCTCATGCCGGACACGGACTGACCTTCGACAATGTCACGCCGATCGCCGCCATTCCGCAGATCGCCGAGCTGAACATTGGCCACTTCCTGATCGGCGAAGCGATCTTCGACGGACTGGCGCCAGTGGTTCGCCGCATGCGCCAGTTGATGGATGAAGCACGGTGATCATCGGGATTGGCTCGGATCTGTGCAATATCGAGCGGATCCAGAATTCGCTCGACCGCTTCGGCGAGCGTTTCGTCAACCGGGTCTTCACCGACATCGAACGGGCCAAGTCCGAGCGCCGGACGTTCACCCGCGCCGGGACCTATGCGAAGCGATTCGCCGCGAAGGAGGCATTCTCCAAGGCGGTGGGCACCGGCTTCAAGGCCGGTGTCTTCATGAAGGATATCGGCGTCGCCAACCTGCCCAGCGGTGCGCCCACACTGGTTTTGACCGGCGGCGCCAAGGCAAGGCTTGACGCGCTGACCCCGCCGGGCCACGCGGTGGACGTACATTTGACGATGACGGACGATCATCCCTGGGCGCAGGCGTTCGTGATCCTGTATGCGCGCCCGCTGTAAGGAGGGGGTCGCGTGAGCGATCAGCCGAGTAACGATATGGACAATGCGAGTGACGCACCCGTCGCGCCGACCGAGGCGACGGTGAAGGCCCCCAAGCCGGGTACCGACTGGTGGGCCGAAGCGCGGGGGATTTTCTGGCTGATCCTGGCGGTCCTCGGTTTCCACAGCTTCATCGCCAAACCCTTCTACATTCCGTCCGAATCGATGATGCCGACGCTGATCACCGGCGATCGCCTCGTCGTGACCAAATATCCCTATGGCTGGTCCTATGTTTCGCCCAGCTTCCACGTCCTGCCGTTCATCGAGGGCCGCTTGCTCGGCCGCCTGCCGGAACGGGGCGACATCGTCATCCTGAAGCCGCCCCAGGCTGATACCGATTTCATCAAGCGGGTCATCGGCCTGCCGGGCGATCGGCTCGAGGTGCGCAGCGGCGTGGTCGTCCTGAACGGCGTGCCCGTGCGCCGCACGCCCGAAGCCCCGGCGATGATCCCGGTCGATGCCAATGTTCCCTGCCAACAGCCCGACGTGATCCGCTTTCGCATCACCGGCCCCGATGGCAAGCTCTACTGCGCGCTGCCGCGCTTCCGCGAGACGCTGCCCAACGGGCGCAGCTACGACACGATCGACCTTGGCTATATGCCGGAAATCGATGATTATCCGGCGATCACCATCCCGGCGGATCATATCTTCGTGATGGGCGACAATCGCGACCAGTCGGCCGACAGCCGCGTCCCCGCCTATCGCAACGGCCTCGACGGCCCCGTGCCGTTCGAGAATATCGGCGGCCGCGCCGAGTTCATCACCTTCTCGCTCGACGGCACCACCAAGCTGTGGAATCCGCTGAGCTGGATCACCGCGCTGCGCGGCGGCCGGGCCGGCACCAGCCTTCACCCGCAACAGACCCGCTGAGACCAGGAGCGCGCGGCGACCGGCTCGCCGCGCGCCATTCCTCGCATGGCGCGATGGGCGCACTCACGAGCGCCCTCATTCTTTCCCGCCGCCATCGCCCGTCATCCTGAACTTGGTTCAGGATCCACCAGGCCGCCCGGCCAGGTCGAGGAGGGTTCAGGCGGGCCGACGTGACACGAATCTCGTCGTTCCAACTTCGCCGCCCGGTGGATGCCGAAACAAGTTCAGCATGCCGATGGCTGATAACGCCTGACCTCCGGGGCTCTCCCCGCCCCACACAAAAGAAAGGGGCCGCATCGCTGCGGCCCCATCCTCTCTTATTCCGTAATGCCGACGCGGTTACATGCCGCCATGGCCCGGCGGCATTGCGCCGCCACCGCCCATGCCGAAACCCTGCGGAGGCAGGATTTCGTGGATCGTGACATCGAAAATCACCAGCGCGTCGCCCGGAATCTTGCCGGGGACGCCGACCGGACCGAAGCCGAGTTCGGGCTTCATCCAGAAACGATATTTGGAACCCGCGTTCATCTGCTGAAGCCCTTCGGTCCAGCCCGGGATCATACCCTGAAGCGGCATCGGCTGCGGACCGCCATGACGCGCGCTCGAATCGAACACGTCGCCATTGGCAAGCCGGCCCTCATATTCAATGAGCGCGATGTCGTTCGCCGTCACCTTGGGGCCATGGCCTTCGCGCAGGACTTCATATTGAAGGCCCGACGGGGTCTCGACGACATCGCCGCCGCGGTTCTTGTCGAGGAACTCGGTCGGCGTCATCGCCATGGCCACCTGCTTCGAGGTGCCCACATAGGCCGCGCCAATGCCGATGACGACCACCGCCGCGATACCGAGCCAGAGCTTGGTCAGCGAACCCTTCGTGATCGGACGAAGGGGAACGGCGGTTACTTCGGACATAAGCGTGTCGCTCTTTCTGACCGTGATGAAACTACCGTCGCCAGGCGAAGGCCGGGCGACGGGCACACCGGAAATTGCTTACCGGACGCCGTCGCGCTCCATCCGCTTGCGCTCCAGCTTGCGGGCGCGGCGGATTGCAGCGGCGCGCTCGCGGGCGCGCTTCTCGGACGGCTTCTCGTAATGACGACGCAGCTTCATCTCGCGGTACACGCCCTCGCGCTGCAGCTTCTTCTTAAGCGCGCGGAGAGCCTGATCGACATTATTGTCGCGAACGATGATCTGCATAAAAACCCAATTCTCCAGTCATTTGCGGAGCGAGCCATCCACGCCGCCGATCCGACGGTGTCTCCAGCTACAACGCAAAACAGCGTGTCGTCGCGAAAACCCTTTCCGCGCCGTGAACTGTCGCCCCTACCAACCAAGCTCCGATTCTTCAAGCATTAGACGAATCTTTTCCGCTGCACCCCCATCCGCTTCGCGGTATGACGAGTCATGACAAGGTTCACCGTCAACGGCCAGCCGATCCATTACCGGATGGACGCCACCACCCCGCTGCTGTGGGCCCTGCGGGACGCGTCCAACCTCACGGGCACGAAATATGGCTGCGGAGCGGGGCTTTGCGGCGCCTGCACGGTCCATATCGACGGGCAATCGGTGCGATCGTGTCAGGTGCCGATCGGTTCGATCGAGGGCAGTTTCGTGACCACGATCGAGGCGCTTTCGCGCGATCGCGGACACCCCGTCCAGCAGGCCTGGGTCGCCGAGAACCTGCCGCAGTGCGGTTATTGCCAGTCCGGGATGATCATGGCGGCGGCCGCACTGCTCGAAAAGAATCACAATCCGAGCGACGAGGACATCGACGCCGCGATGACCAACATCTGTCGCTGCGGCACCTATCCGCGCATTCGGCGGGCGATTCGCCGTGCCGGCCGCGTTCTCGCGGGCAGCGAGACGATCGCCGCCGCCCCACCGCCGGGAATCGACCCCGCCGATGCGGCCCGCGCCGTCCCCGCACTCGATGCAAAGCCGGGCCGGTGAACCCCTCGATTCTTTCTGCTTGCTGACAATGAAGTTCAGCCGCCGCTCAGTCGCTATGGCGGATAAGGGGGACAAGGGCGGCATCGTGCCACCCGCGTGGAGAGTATTCCGATGCGTAACCTTTCGAGGACCATGATCGGGCTGGCGCTGGGGGCGGCAACCATCCTCCCGACCGTTGCGCAGGCCCAGGGCCGCGGCCGGGACATTGGCGCCCTGATGAACGGCAATAGCGAGACCCGGCGCCAGGCGATGCAGCAGGCGCGCCAGGCGAACCGTGCGGTCGAGCGGCCTGCTCCCATGCCACCGCGCGCAAGCGCAGCTGCGGATTCGGGCGGCCGCGCGTCCGGTGGCGATCGCAGTTGGAACCGCGGCGACGCTGCAACCATGCCCCAGCGTGATCGAAATCGGAGCGGCGATGCGGCCGCGCAGCCCCAGCGCACCTGGAACCGGGGCGGCGCGTCCGTCGGCACGCCCCAGCCGGGCCAGGAACGACCCGTTCCGGGTATGGTCGCGGGAAATGGCGACGACAGGCAGCGTAACTGGGATCGCAGTGGCAACCGGAACGATCGCATCGACCCAAGCAACCGTGTCGATCGTAACGACCGTGACAGGAATCGCGACCGGGACCGGGACCGCGTCGGCAATGATCGCGGCAATGACCGCAACCAGCGCTGGAGCAGCGATCGCCGTGACTGGAATCGCGACGGTCAGGGCGTGAACCGCGACACCCGTGGCTGGGATCGTAACGACCGTAACGATCGGAACTGGAATCGCGATCGCGACAACCGGAACTGGGGCGATCGCGACGGTCGCGGCAATGACCGGTGGAGCAGTAACTGGCGCAACGATCGCCGCTATGACTGGCGCAGTTATCGCAATCACAACCGCGGAATCTATCGCCTGCCCCGCTATGCCGCACCGCGTGGCTACAGCTACCAGCGCTGGTATCCAGGCTATCGTTGGGACTCGTTCTTCTACAGCTCCAGCTACTGGATCTCGGATCCCTGGTCCTATCGTCTGCCGCCTGCCTACGGCGACTATCGCTGGGTCCGCTACTATGACGACGCCGTCCTGGTCGATCTTCGCAGCGGCGAGATCGTCGACATCATCTACTCGTTCTTCTTCTAACCACGAGTTCGGCAGGAGAGTGGCCGAAGGGGGCCCGGTGGCATTGCCGCCGGGCCCCTATTCTCGTCTAGAGTCTGTTTCAGCGAAGCTGAAACGGCGGTACCGGCCCGCTCCCCCGCCCAACCGCCCGATCC
>JAZKDN010000045.1:0-11764 GCA_040387595.1 Pseudomonadota bacterium | reverse complement strand
GCTCCTCTGCGGAGAGGTGCCGGAGTGGTCGATCGGGGCGGTCTCGAAAACCGTTGTGCCCGCAAGGGTACCGTGGGTTCGAATCCCACCCTCTCCGCCATTTTCTCCTCCGGGCGCACGGCCCGCCGGCAGGACCGGGCTCCCCACCGCCGTACAGATCTTCATCGATCCATCAGGCAGACGGCGTGCCGCTGTCAGTTGCGAGATTCCGAGTCTAGGCCCGACCGGGCTTCTCGATCGGACGCGCTGGCGACACGGTTTCTGCCGCCGATCTTCGCGGCGTAGAGCGCGGCGTCGGCCCGGATCAGCAAGTCCCTGAAACTGATCGACCGCGCGGGAAAGGTCGCGATGCCGATACTGATCGTCACCGCATGGCCCAGATCGGATATCTTCGAATCGGCGACGACGGCCCTGACTCTCTCCGCCAGCGCTACGGTGCCATCGGGGCTTTCGGTGCACAGAAGCGCGAACTCCTCTCCGCCATACCGAAAGACCTGGTCGCCTTCGCGCTTCTCCTCGGCGATCATACGCGCCACCTCGCGAATCACGCCATCGCCGACGACATGCCCATGGCTGTCGTTGATCGCCTTGAAATGATCGATGTCGATCATCAACAGGCTGATCCGGCGATCGAAGCGCGCTGCCGCCTGCAGCATGACCGGCCCCTGGCTATCGAATTCGCCGCGATCCTGCAGGCCGGTGAGCGCATCCTTGCCCACCTGCTCGACGAGAATCTCATAGCGGTGCCGATAGGTCAGCCGGTCGAACACATCGATCGCGCCGCGCGCCCGCACGGGTAATGTCGACCGCTCGACGAACCGCAGGTAGAAACCCAACGCCGCTGCGAAGAAAGCCGCCGCGCCGATCTTGGCGATCCAGCCGCCGTAAAAGGCGGCCGCGGGTACACCTGTCAGGATATGGAGGCCCGCCCAAAAAGCCGCCTGGTCGAAGCTGAGAACGATCGCCAGGCTGATGAAAATCAGCAGGAAACTATTGCGAACGACCTTGCCGAGTCGCTCGTAAAGAATGATCATGGCGATCAGGTCGATGTAGAGCACCACTGTGCCCCACACCATGAGCAGGCCCATCTGATCGACGAAGCCCAGGTCCGGATTGTAGCCCGGCAGGTTGGCAGGACTGCTCGACAGCCGCAGGATCAGGCCGAGCACGATCATCAGGACATTGCCGGACAGCAGCCCATAGATCGGCTGCCGCATCGCCTCGGCATCCTCCTTGATGTAGAGCAGCAGAAACATCGCCAGCTTCCCGGTGAACATCACCGTCGAACCTGGCGAGATCAGACCGAAGGGCAGTTCGATGAAGAAGGTCGCCGCCAGATAGGTCTCGAGAAAATGCATCGTCCCGAGCAGGCAGAAGAAGACGCCCAAGCCGATGCTATGGCGGGCCCGGAAGACGGTCCCCATGAGGGCGAAATACATGATGCCCTGCACGAGCAAGGCCGAAAAACCAAACATGCCGCGACCAACTTTCTGCGATGAAAAACCAGGTCCATTTCTCGCTTTCCATCGGGCCTTAGCCTGTCGTCGATAATTGTGCCATGAAGGTAGCGGTGAAACGATAGGGGCCGCGGCCGGCGACCTGCCGGATTGCGGGCCATGAAGAGAGCGAAGGCCCGAATGAGCCAGCATGACGCCGATACCACGTCGTCAGTGCGCCGCGCCCGGCATGGGGGGTCCCGTCATGGACGCCGCTGAAACCATTCACGACACGCTGCGCGCGGCCCTGCAATCGGGCGAACTGCCCGCACGACGATCCCGGCTCGGCCTTGACGACGCCGATATCGCGGCGCCCGCGCTGATCGACCTGTTCCATTCGCAGGTGGTCAGTCGCCAGCTCGATCGGATCGCGCGCAAGCTGCAGACACGCGGCGAGGGCTTCTACACGATCGGAAGCTCGGGCCATGAGGGCAATGCCGCAATCGCCGCCGCCACGCGCGTGGGCGACATGGCCTTCCTCCACTATCGCGACGCAGCCTTCCAGATTCACCGGTCGAAGCAAATCCCCGGCCAGACCCCGGTGTGGGACATGCTGCTAAGCTTCGCGGCGTCGTCGGATGATCCAATCTCGGGTGGACGCCACAAGGTGCTGGGATCGAGGGCGCTCAACATCCCGCCGCAGACCAGCACGATCGCTTCGCACCTGCCAAAGGCGGTCGGCACCGCTTTCAGCATCGGTATCGCCGCGAAGATTGGTCTGCAGGACCGCCCGCTGGCGCCCGATTCGATCGTCCTGTGCAGCTTCGGCGACGCGTCGGCGAATCACTCCACCACCCAAGGTGCGATCAACACCGCAAGCTGGGCCGCCTATCAGGGCATCCCGATGCCGATCGTCTTCGCGTGCGAGGACAATGGTATCGGCATCTCCACCCGCACCCCATCGGGTTGGATCGGCGCCTCTTTTCGCAATCGCCCCGCACTGGCGTATCTCAGCTGTGACGGGCTCGACCTGCTCGATACGCTGCGCACGGCGCGGCAGGCGGCCGCCATCGCCCGACAGGCGCGCAAGCCAGTGTTCCTGCATATGGGCTGCACCCGACTCTACGGCCATGCCGGATCGGACGTGCAGTCGACCTATCTCGCGCGCACCGAGATCGCCCAGAGCGATGCCCGCGATCCGCTACTGCACGGGGCCGCTCTGCTCGCAGATCTCGGACTCCTGCGCCCCGACCAGATCCTCGCTATCTACGACGAAGCCGGAGAAATCGTCGCCCGCGCCGCCGAAGACGCGATCCAGCGGCCCAAGCTCACGACTCCAGCACAGGTCATGGCCAGCATTCTCCCGCCGGCCCGCACGATCGCCGCCACCAACCTGCCCTCTCCCGAGCGACGCGCCGCTACCTTCGGCAGCGACGGCGCCCAGATGGACAAGCCGCAGCATATGGCGCGGCTGCTGAGTTGGACACTCGCCGATCTCATGCTGGCATGGCCCCAGATCGTCGTCGCAGGCGAAGATGTCGGCCCCAAAGGCGGGGTCTACAACGTCACCGCCAAACTCCATCAACGCTTCGGCCCCGCGCGGGTGATCAACACCCTGCTCGACGAACAGAGCATCCTCGGGCTCGGCATCGGCTTCGGCCATAACGACATGCTGGCGATCACCGAGATCCAGTTCCTCGCTTATGTCCACAATGCCGAGGATCAGCTGCGCGGCGAAGCGGCCACCCTGCCCTTCTTCTCCGACGGCCAATTCGCCAACCCCATGATCGTCCGGATCGCCGGGCTCGGCTATCAGAAGGGCTTCGGCGGCCATTTCCACAACGACAACAGCCTCGCCGTCTTTCGCGACATCCCCGGCCTTGTCATCGCCTGCCCGTCCAACGGCCGCGACGCCGTCGCGATGCTGCGCGAATGCGTACGGCTGGCGCTGGAAGAGCGACGCGTGGTGATTTTCGTCGAGCCGATCGCACTCTACATGACCCGCGATCTCCACGCCGAGGGCGATGGGCTATGGACGAGCATCTATGAAGCCCCCGGCAGCGATGCTCCGCTCCGGATCGGTCAGGTCGGCCGGCATGGCGACGGCACCGACCTCGCGATCGTCAGCTATGCCAATGGCTATTATCTGTCGCGCCAGGCGCAGAAGCTCCTGGCGGACGACCACGGTGTCGATGCCCGCGTTGTCGATCTGCGCTGGCTTGCACCGCTCGATCCGGCGGCGATTCTCGCGGAGGTCGGCGATGCCCGGCATGTCCTGATCGTCGACGAATGCCGCATCACCGGATCGCAAAGCGAGGCGCTGATGGCGATGTTCGCCGAACGAGCGCCAGGCCTGCCGGTCAACCGGATCGCCGCCGAGGACAGTTTCATCGCGCTGGGCCGCGCCGCGACATTGACTCTGCCAAGCCGCGATTCGATCGTCGACGCCGCGTTGGAGGCCGTCCGTGGCGAAGAGTAAGGCGGTCGTGATCTGCCCGGGCCGCGGCACCTACAACAAAAGCGAGCTTGGCTATCTCCATCGCTTCCACGGCGATCGACGCGCGCTGATCGAGCGCTTCGACCGGCAGCGCACCGAACTGGGGCAGCCGACCCTGTCCGAACTCGACGCGGCATCGGCCTATTCGTCGGCCGTCCATGGCCGGGGCGACAATGCCTCCGGGCTGATCTTCGCTTGTTCCTATGCCGATTATCTGGCGATCGACCGGGACCGCTTCGACATCGTCGCTGTCACCGGCAATTCGATGGGCTGGTACAGTGCACTCGCCTGCGGCGGGGCTCTCGACGGCGACCATGGCTTCGAACTGGTCAATGCCATGGGCACGCTTATGCATCGGGATGGCGTGGGGGGTCAGATCGTCCACACGCTGCTCGACGAGGACTGGCGGCCTATCCCGGGTCGGCGGGAGAGCTTCATGGCGCTGGTCGATGCCATCCCCGATCTCCATATTTCGATCGAACTGGGTGGGATGATCGTCTTCGCGGGCAGCGATGAGGCGCTCGAGGCGCTCGGCGAGCAGCTTCCGGTCGGACCTGGCGGCTTTCCAATGCGGCTGCAGAACCACGCCGCCTTCCACTCGCCTCTCCTCAATGCCATTTCCGACCAGGCGCGGCGAACGCTTCCGCTCGAGTGGTTCGGGTCGCCGACGGTCCCGCTGATCGACGGCCGCGGCCATATCTGGCGCCCCCATGCGAGCGATCCCGAAGCGCTGTGGACCTATACGCTCGGTCATCAGATCAGCCGTACCTATGATTTCACCGGAGCGATTCGGGTGGCAATGCGCGAGTTCGCACCCGACTGCCTGATCGTGCTCGGCCCCGGTGAAACGCTGGGCGGTGCGGTGATCCAGTCGCTGCTCGCGATCGAGTGGCGCGGCTGGATCTCGAAATCTACGTACATGGCGGCGCAGGGCGATACGCCCTTCGTCCTGTCGTGCGGACGGGGGGACCAGCGCGGTCGGGTCATCTGACGCCTGATTGCAGGGCGTTGGAGAACACGCCGCAACCGCTATTTGCGGATTCGGCGAGCAAATCCGCTCAGCTCCGGTCGAGGGCCGCGAGCAGCTCCGCCATCCGCGCGCTGAACCAGTCGGCGGAAAGACTGTCGATCAGCAGACGTTGCGCGCGCGCGGCGACCTCGACGCGCGCGGCCTCATCGGCGAGGAAGGGCGCGCAGACCGCCTCCAGATCGGCATAGTCCCAGGCGACGGGAATATAGGTTTCACCCGGCACGAACAGATCGGGCGCTGTGAGAACATGGCCCATATCGGGTTTGACGAGCAGACAGCCAGACAGAACAGCCTCGAAATCGCGCCAGCACAGCTCGCCATAGCCGAAGGGGCTGACGCAGATCCGGGCCGTGCGCATCTCCTGATAATAGGCTTCTTGCGGCGCGCGCGCGCGCGGCACCGCGACCGACCAGCCATCAGGCAGCGCTTCCAGCGCCGCAACGGCCGGCGCACGCAATCCATAGAGCCAGTCGTCGGGCGCCGCATAGGCACGGCTGCAGATGTCGATCCTGCGGTCGGCCTCTGGCGGATAGGCATCCAGCGCGGCGATCTTGTCGTCGAGCGCGATGTTCCAGCCAAGATATAGCCGGTCGAGCAACGCCGGGTCGACGCCGCCGGCTTGGGGGATGATGTCATCTGCGAAGGACCGGCCGGCGGTGCGCGCGACATGGTCGGTCAGGTTGCTCTTGCCGATGAAGCGCCGCGCATAATCGGCGGGGTCGCGGAATCGGTGCTTCTTCACATAGAGATCGCACAGTGCGAGCAGGCGTGGCCACAGAATGCCGCTGTCGTCGTCGCCGTCGAAATAGACGAGCTTCGTGCGCGATGTCGCCAGCGCCGCCGCAAAACGCTCGACGATCGCCACGGCTTCGTCGGGCGGGCGACGGAACGACAGCTTCAGCCCGACGCTGTCATATCCGGCGAGAATGCCACCGCCTCGAGCGAGCGCAACATCGAGCGGCAGCCAGTCGACCGCGAGACCGAGATCATGTCGCAGGCGCGACCGATGCCGCCAGATCGGCGCGAACTGCTGTTCGCTGGTATATTCACGGTCGTCGCTGATCAGCAGCATGCGCCGCTGCGCCGGTCGGAACCCGGCGCCAATCGCCGCACACCACCCACCGACCCGCCGTGCGGCGACGGTGCGTGCCGCCTGCCATCCGATGCTCACCGAACCGCCCGGCGATAGGCGGCCAGCGCCTGCGCCACCACCTGGTCCATATTATAATAGCGGTAAGTGGCGAGCCGGCCGACGAAGATCACGTCGGGCAGGGCGTCGGCCATGGCCTCATAACGTTTGTAGAGCGCCTGATTCTCGGGCCGGGGCACCGGATAATAGGGATCGCCTTCGGCGCTGGGATATTCATAGCTGATACTGGTGCGCGGTGCCGCCTGCCCGGTCAGATGCCTGTACTCGGTGATGCGGGTATGGGGCACGTCCTCGGCTGGATAGTTGACAACGCCGACCGGCTGGAAGCGCTCGATTTCATGCGTCTCGTGGCGGAATCGCAGCGACCGATAGGGCAGCCGCCCGTGGACATGGCCGAAATACTCGTCGATCGGCCCGGTGTAGACGAGGCGGCTGTACGATGCCCTGTCCCGCACCTCGGCGAAATCCACCCCGGTCAACACCGATATGCGCGGATGATCGAGCATGCGCTCGAACATGGCGGTATATCCATCGGCGGGCATCGCCTGGAAGCGATCGGTGAAATAGCGGTCGTCGGTGTCGGTCCGGACCGGGACCCGCGCGGTCACCGAGCGGTCGAGCTCGGACGGGTCGAGCCCCCATTGCTTACGGGTGTAGCCGCGAAAGAAGGTCTCGTAGAGATCGCGACCGACCCGCGAGACCACGACGTCCTCCGACGTACGGATCGGATCTACCGGTTCGGCCCGCGCTTGCAGAAAAGCCTCGGCCGCAGCTTCGTCCGCCAGATCGGCGTCGTAAAGCAGGTTCAGCGTAGTCCGGTTGATCGGCATCGGCACCTGCATCGCACCGAGATCGGCGAGGACGCGGTGTTCATACGGTCGCCATTGGGTGAAACGCGACAGATAGTCGATCACCTCATCGGCGTTGGTATGGAAGATGTGCGGGCCGTACCGGTGGATCAGGATACCCGCCGCGTCACGCTCGTCGAAGGCGTTCCCCCCGACATGCGGTCGCCGATCGACGACCAGCACCTCCAGCCCAGCGTCTTCGGCAAAGCGCTCCGCCATCACCGCGCCTGCAAAGCCGGCACCGACCACCAGCATGTCGAACCGACGGCCGTCAAGTTCGGCGACGCCGCCGAACCGCCTCACCGGCCGGTGTTCCGCTTCCACAGAGCGATGCCGTAGATGATCAGCGCGACCCCGGCGAACAGGAACCACTGCACCGCGTAGCTGATATGGTTGTTGGGGATGGTCTCGATCGAAGGCGGTTTGCTGGCCGACAGGCCCGGCATGCCACCGTCGAGAACGAGCAGCAGCGGCACCACCGGCGTCTCACCGAACATACGCTTTGCCAGCACATCGTCCGGCACGAGCAGGCCCCGGCCCTGGATAGGCTGGCCGATCGGCGGCAGTACCGGCTTGGCGTCGATCGCGCTCAGTCCGAGATCGGCCATGATCGTCCGCCCGTCGATCAGCGCGCAGCCGACGATGTTGCGAAAGCCGGTCCGCCCCGAAGCGTCGGTACCGCCGATGACGGTTGCCGTCGTCGTGACCCGGCACAGCACATGCGCGTGGCGGAAGGCGACTCCATCGGGCTGCAGGCCGGGGGGAATGCCGTAAAGATCAGGTGCGTTGCGCGACGCCTGATAGCTGGCGAGCAGCGCATCCTTCCAATGGGCGCGCCGAATCTGCCAGAGCCCGAGCGCCACCATCATCGCGAGGGCGAGGGCGACGACCAGCGTCGGCAACAGGGGCACGCGTCGCATCAGTCAGGCCTCACGATCCGGCCCTCGCGGGCGGCGTTTTTATATTCGAGCGCGAGCAGCAGGCCCTTGGCGATCCGCAACAGACCGACGGTGAGCAGCAGCGTCAGCGGAAGCCACAGGACGAGATGGACGATCAGCGGCGGCGACCATCTGAGTTCGACGAGGATCGCCAGCAGGCTCACGACGGCACCGACGATCAGGATCAGAAAGGCCGCCGCCCCATCGCCGACGTTGAACGAGCGATAATCCAGGTCGCAGCCTTTGCAGCGATCGGCGAAGCTCAGGAAGTTCGTGAACAGCCCGGGCGCACCACAGCGCGGACAACGGCCGCGCAGCGCGGTCTCGATCGGGGTGGGCGGCGTCACGGGCTGTTCGGTCATCGATGATCCTTCCCGTCCAACAAAAAGAAAAGGCGCGGCAGCAGGTCTCCCCGCCGCCGCGCCCTATCATGGTCGCAGTCGCCCGGCGTCAGCCGTGGACCGGCGCGCCCCAGCCGCCCCAGACATAGACGACGACGAAGAGGAACAGCCACACCACATCGACGAAATGCCAATACCATGCGGCAGCTTCGAAACCGAAATGCTGCTGCGGGGTGAAATCGCCCTTATAGGTACGGATGAGGCAGACGATCAGGAAGATCGTACCGATCAGCACGTGGAAACCGTGGAAGCCGGTCGCCATGAAGAAGGCCGCACCGTAGTTGCTGCCCTTGAAGGGGAACGGCGCATGCATATACTCGTAAGCCTGCACGCTGGTGAAGACCGCACCGAGAATGATCGTCAGCCACAGGCCCTTCTTCAGGCCGTCGCGATCGCCGTGCAGCAGCGCATGGTGCGCCCACGTCACCGTCGTGCCCGAGCAGAGCAGCAGCAGCGTGTTGAGCAGCGGCAGGTGAAAGGCGTCGATCACTTCCAGGCCCTTGGGAGGCCAGATGCCCGGAGCATGGGTGATGCTGTTCGGGCCCTCAATGAGCGTGAACACGCCATCCTTGAAGTCGAGCGCGACGGGGAAGAGCGAGAAATCGAACCACGCCCAGAACCAGCCGACGAAGAACATCACTTCCGACGCGATGAACAGGATCATGCCGTAGCGCAGGTGCAGTTGCACGACCGGGGTATGATCGCCGGCATGCGCCTCGCGAATGACATCCGACCACCACGAGAACATGGTGAAGAGAACGCCGAGCAGTCCGGCGAAAAAGACATAGCCGCCAAAGGCCGCCTTGTGCATCCACATGACGCCGCCCGAGGCCATTACCAGCGCCGACATCGAACCGATAAACGGCCAGATGCTCGGCGGTAGGATATGATAATCGTGGCTCTTAGCTCCGGCCATTTTCCGTGCCCCTGATGGTCTGTTGAAAAGTCCCTTAACCGCCCGCCCGTTCGGAATCCACAGCGGATTTGTCCGGGAAGAAGGTGTAGGACAGAGTGATTTCGTTATACCCGCCGGCTTCCTTGTCCTTCAGGATAGCGGGATCGACATAGTAGATCACCGGCATGCGAATCGTCTCGCCGGGCTTCAATGTCTGGCTCGTGAAACAGAAGCACTGGATCTTGGTGAAGTATGCGCCTGCCAGTTCCGGCGTGACGTTGAAGCTCGCGGTGCCGGTGATCGGCTGATCGCTGAGATTGGTCGCCGTGAAGAAGGCCATCTGCCGCGCACCGATAGCCACGCGGGCAACGGTCTTCTCCGGCACGAAGCGCCAGGGCAGCGACGGCGAGACATTGGCGTCGAACCGGACGTTGATGATCTTGCCGACCACCGCGCCCGGCGCGATGCCGGTTTCGCTGCGCATCGTCGTGCCGCCGAAGCCTGTCGCCTGGCAGAACATCCGGTAGAGCGGGACAGCGGCATATCCGAGCGCCAGCATGGCACAGGCGATCGCGACCGCCGTCATCCCGACGCGCAGATTCCGGTCCTGCTGTGGGGGGGGAAGCGCGTGGTTCACAGCATCTTCGCAATCGAGATCCCGTAGAACAGGATCACGAGCCCACCCAGGATCAGTGCGGTAACCAGCGCGCGCGACTTCTGCCGGCGGCGGATTTCAGTCTGTTCTTCGGGGGTAAATGTCATGCCAGCAGCACCTTGTCTGCGACCAAGAGGCCGAAGATGACGAAAAGATAGAGGATCGAGAAGGCGAACAGCCGACGTTCGGGCTTCATCTTCGCGGGATCGCTCTCACGGCTGAAGCCGACCTGGGCGGACAGCAGCAGAAAGATACCGGACAGCAGGCTCGCGCCGATACCGTAGATCGCTCCTGTCAGGCCCATAGCCCAGGGCGCCACGGCGGCGATCGCCATCGGCACGGTATAGAGCAGGACCTGGATACGCGTTGCGCGCTGGCCGACCACGGCGGGCATCATCGGCACGCCAGCGCGGGCATAATCCGAGTTGATGAACAGCGCGAGTGCCCAGAAGTGCGGCGGCGTCCAAAGAAACACGAGGGCGAACAGCAGGACGGGCAGCATGTCGACGCGCCCTGTTGCCGCGGCCCAGCCGATCAGCGCCGGAAACGCGCCGGCGGCACCGCCGATGACGATGTTCTGCGGCGTCCGGCGCTTGAGCCAGACGGTATAGACGACGACATAGAAGAGGATCGAGACCGCAAGGATAGCGGCTGCCAGCACGTTGAGCGCCAGGCCCATCAGAAGAACCGAGAAGCTGCCAAGGCCGACGCCGAAGTGCAGCGCCGTCTGCCTGTCCATGCGACCGGCGGGCAGCGGGCGGTTCGCCGTCCGCGCCATCATCGTATCGAGATCGGCTTCATACCACTGGTTGAGCGCGCCCGCCGCGCCCGCACCCAGCGCGATGCACAGCACGGCGGTGAAGCCGAGCACCGGGTGGATCGACTGCGGCGCCACGAGCAGGCCGCACAGGCCGGTGAACACCACGAGGGTGAGCACGCGCGGCTTGGTCAGCGCGAGGAAATCGCGCCAGTCGGCCGAAACGACCGTTGCAGCAGGGTAAGCCTTACTCGCCATGGCAATCATCGCATTCCTAATGAAACCGCCGCTCGGACGAGGTCGTCGAAGCGGCGGCCCATGTCATCATTGGTACCGTCGATCAGTGGCTGTGATCGTCACCGATGTGCGGCAGCTGCTCGAACTGGTGGTACGGCGGCGGGCTCGACAGCGTCCATTCGAGCGTCGTTGCACCTTCGCCCCAGTAATTCCCCTCCGCCTTCTTGCCGGCAAACAGCGACCAGAAGATGTTGATGAAGAAGAAGATCATCGAGAAGGCCATGATTTCATAGCCGTGGGTCGCCAGCGAGTTCCACTTCGAGAAGGCATCCGGATAGTCCGGGATACGACGGGGCATGCCGTCGAGGCCGAGGAAGTGCATCGGGAAGAACAGGACGTTCACGCCGATGAAGAACAGCCAGAAGTGCACCTGGCCCAGGAACTCGTTGTACATACGGCCCGACATCTTGCCGAACCAGTAATAGAAGGCGGCGAACAGCGAGAACACCGCACCCAGCGAGAGCACATAGTGGAAGTGCGCGACCACATAATAGGTGTCGTGCATGTAGTTGTCGACGCCGCCGTTGGCGAGAACGACGCCCGTGACACCGCCGACGGTGAACAGAAGGACGAAACCGATCGCCCACAGCATCGGCGTTTTGAAGCTCATCGAGCCGCCCCACATCGTCGCGACCCACGAGAAGATCTTGATGCCGGTGGGGACCGCGATGACCATCGTCGCGGCGGTGAAGTACATCTTGGTATCGACCGACATGCCCGTGGTGAACATGTGGTGCGCCCACACGACGAAGCCGACGACGCCGATCGCGACCATGGCGTAGGCCATGCCGAGATAGCCGAACACGGGCTTCTTCGAGAAGGTCGAGATGATCTGGCTGACGATGCCGAAGCCCGGCAGG
>JAZKDN010000044.1:0-100015 GCA_040387595.1 Pseudomonadota bacterium | reverse complement strand
CAGCCCGGCGCGCAGCATCAGCTTGTGGCTGACGATCTGGGCGTCGGCGGGCGACTCCTTCATGACGGGGAGGAAATGGCGGGACAGGCGCATGAAAGGGTTTCTCGCAATGAAACGGGTCTGCCGGCTGTCTATGCGGACCCGGCACGCGGAGCAACCGCCTCGCGCGCTTTAAAGGAGGGGCCGTACCGATCGGCACTCTGTTGCCGAGAAAACACACCTTCCGTCTTTCGCGTCCGCGGACCTTGAAAGCCAATGACAACCACCCGACCCGGCTGTAGGAGAAGTGTCACGGAACTTGAGCAAGAAAACGGCCATGGTTCGGGGAAAAAAGTGAGGCTCCGCCGCCATAAAGGGGTGGTAGGTGTAGAGCCCACAAGGGGGTTGGCGACTATCGTCACGCGGCGCCGGGATCGGAAACGATCCCGGCGTTTGCTGTTTCAGGCGCCCCTCTTTCGTGCTTTTCGATCGGCCTGGGGATAGGTCTCGCGGTTCGGGCGTTCTTCTTCGCAAGAGGAGAAGCACCATGGCCAGCCAACCACCCGAACCCGGCGAGATTCCCGCCGACACGCCGATCGACATTCCGGTTCCGTCGCCGACCGATCCCGATCCGGGCGCGCCGGCCGATCCGGTGATTCCGGGCCTGCCGAGCTGAGCGCCGCAGCACATAGACATCGGCGTCGTCCTGCCGGCGCGCGCTGGCAGGACGAGCGTCGCCCACGATTACGGTAGCGACACCCCCGGCCTTTGCCGGGGATGCCCGAATCAGACCAGCCGGCTCTGCTGCACGGCCGCGGCGATGAAGCTGGCGAACAGCGGGTGCGGCTCGAACGGCTTGCTCTTCAGCTCGGGATGGAACTGGACGCCGACGAACCAGGGATGATCGGGCCGCTCGACAACTTCGGGCAACTCCCCGTCAGGCGACATGCCCGAGAAGACCAGCCCGCCCCGCTCGAGCGCTTCGCGGTAATGGACGTTGACCTCATAGCGGTGGCGATGGCGCTCGGAGATATCGGTGCTGCCATAGATTGCCGCCGCATGGCTGTTGCCCGACAGCTTCGCGTCATAGGCGCCGAGCCGCATCGTGCCGCCCAGGTCGCCGCCGCTTTCGCGCTTTTCGCGACCCGACTGGCTCATCCATTCGGTGATCAGGCCGACGACCGGCTCGCTGGTCGGGCCGAACTCGGTGGTCGAGGCCGCGGCGATGCCGGCGGTGTTGCGGGCGCCCTCGATGCAGGCCATCTGCATGCCAAGGCAAATGCCGAAATAGGGCACCTTACGCTCACGGGCGAACCGGACCGCGGAGATCTTGCCCTCGGAACCGCGCTCGCCGAATCCGCCGGGCACGAGGATCGCGTGCATCGGCTCGAGCTGAGCGGCGATTCCGTCGGCATCCTGCTCGAACAGTTCGGCGTCGATCCAGCGGATGTTGACCTTCACCCGATTGGCGATGCCGCCATGGACCAGCGCCTCGTGCAGCGACTTATAGGCATCGAGCAGGCCGACATATTTGCCGACCACGCCGATCGTGACCTCGCCCTCGGGGCTTTCGAGCCGATCGAGGATCTCGGTCCAGCGGGTGAGCTCGGGCTCGTCCTCGGGTTCGATGCCGAACGCCGAGAGGACCGCCTCGTCGAGACCCTCGTTATGATATTGCAGCGGCACGGCGTAGATCGTGCTGGCGTCGAGCGCGGGAATCACCGATTCCTTGGCGACGTTGCAGAACAGCGCGATCTTGGCGCGCTCGCCCTCGGGCAGCGGCCGATCGCAGCGACAGACCAGAACGTCGGGCTGGATGCCCAGCGCCGTGAGATCGCGCACGCTGTGCTGGGTGGGCTTCGTCTTGAGCTCGCCGGCGGCGGCGATGTACGGCACCAGCGTCAGGTGAACGAAAATCGAATTGCCCCGGCCGAGATCGTTCCGCAGCTGGCGGATCGCCTCCATGAAGGGCAGCGATTCGATGTCGCCGACCGTGCCGCCGATCTCGCACAGGACGAAATCCATGTCGTCGGTGTCGGCGCGCGCGAATTCCTTGATCGCGTCGGTCACATGGGGAATCACCTGGACGGTCGCGCCCAGATAGTCGCCTCGACGCTCCTTCTGGATGATCGTCTGATAGATTCGGCCCGAGGTGATGTTGTCCGACTGACGCCCGGGAACGCCGGTAAAGCGTTCGTAATGACCAAGGTCGAGATCGGTTTCCGCGCCGTCGTCGGTCACGAAGACCTCGCCGTGCTGATAGGGCGACATCGTCCCCGGATCGACGTTCAGATAGGGATCGAACTTACGGATGCGGACCGTGTAGCCGCGCGCCTGGAGGAGGGCAGCAAGGCTTGCCGCCATGAGACCTTTGCCAAGCGAGGAGACCACGCCACCGGTGATGAAAATGAACCGTGCCATGGGAATATGGGCTTAGCCGCGCGAAGGGGTGAAGGGCAAGGTAGGGAACTCCTTCGAATCGACAAAAATCTGTGGACGATCGCAAAAGAGCCACGCCCCGAAGCAGGGGGCGCGGCCTTTCCGCTTCGATAATAGGAAAGATTTATTGCGGCGTGACGCCGTTCGAGACGGTGCCGCCGCCCTGGGCCGCGGCTGCGGCCAGCGGATCGTTGCTGACCGGCGCCGGGGCGCTTTCGGTGCCCGCGGTCTTGCCGACCAGCGAGGTGTCGATGGTGCTCGGTGCGCGCTCGACCGAGGCCAGCGCCGCCAGCACGATGCTGAGCACCACGAAGATGCCCGCGAGGACCGAGGTCGTCCTGGTCAGAAAGTCGGCGGCGCCGCGCGCGCTCATCAGCCCGCCGGCGTTGCCGCCCGACGCCAGGCCGCCACCTTCGGAGCGCTGAACGAGGATGACCCCGACGAGCGCCGTGGCGACGATGATGTGGACAACGAGCAGGAAGGTGAAGAGCATTGCCGACTTTCGATACCGTATATGCTGGCGCATCTAGTCGATCAGCGGAGAAGGTTCAACCTGTCGTCCACAGCATGATCGCGGCCGCCGCCGGAGCGACGGCTATATCGCCGCCGCCGCGCCTGCGATGATCGGCACGAACTGCGCCGCGGTCAGGCTGGCGCCGCCGACGAGCGCGCCGTCGACATCGGCGACCGAGAGCAGTTCCTGCGCATTGTCCGGCTTCACCGAACCGCCGTAAAGAATCCGCACGCCCGCGCCCTCGACTCCGAGCAGCGCGCCGAGCCTGCCGCGAATCGCGGCGTGCATCTCGGCAACGTCGGCGGTCGATGGGGTCCGCCCGGTGCCGATCGCCCAGACCGGCTCATAGGCGACGACCAGCGTCGCCGCCTTGCCGTCGCGCGGGACCGATCCGTCGAGCTGGGCTTCGACCACCGCCACCGCACGGCCGGCGTCGCGGTCGGCCTCGGTCTCGCCGACGCAGACGATCGCGGTCAGCCCGGCCGCGATCGCGGCGATCGCCTTGCCCTGCACCTCGGCGTCGGTTTCATGCTGGTCGGCGCGGCGCTCGCTATGGCCGACGATGGCCAGCGTCGCGCCGGCCTCGACCAGCATCGCTGCGCTGACGCAGCCGGTGTGCGCGCCCTTCGCCTTGGGATGGCAATCCTGCGCGCCGATCGCCAGACCAGGCTGGCGGGCGACGGCAGCCGCGATCAGCGTAAAGGGCGGGCAGATCGCAACATCGACGGCGCCATGCGCCCCGGCGGCCGCAGCGATCGCATCGAGCTCGGCCAGGCTGGCGAGCGACCCGTTCATCTTCCAGTTGCCGGCGACCAGCTTGCGCAATGCCATTTCGATCCTCGTTCCTGTTTGCGCGTCCGGCATTAGGGTTCAAGCTCGCGTCCCGCAACCATCTGTGACTTTCGCAAGGAGCCTGTTTGCCGTCGGCGAGGGGAACGCAAAGCGCTTTCACCTCGGACGATCAGGCTCTATGGCAGCGAACCTATTTCTGGTTTCAGACGGAACGCCCGATGATCTCCTTCTTCCGCCGCGCCCTCTCCTCGTGGTTCGTCCTCGGGCTTCTCGCCCTGGTCATGATCGCCTTCATCGTCACCGGCGTCGAAGGCCCGGGCGCAGCGGGGGGCGCCAGCAACGGCGCGACCGTCGCCAAGATCGACGGCCAGAAGGTCAGCTCCGCCGAGCTGCTGCGCCGCATCCAGAACCAGTTCGACGCGGTCCGCCGCGAGCAGCCGACGCTCGACCACAAGGCGTTCATCGCGGGCGGCGGCTTCGAGGGCGTCACCGACGGCCTGATCAACGGCCGCGCGCTGGAAAGCTGGGGCCGGCAGCAGGGCATGGCGATCAGCAAGCGGCTGATCGACGCGCAGATCGCCGGCATGGCCGCGTTCAACGGCGTTACCGGCCAGTTCGACGAGAGCGTGATGCGCAACCGGCTCGCCCAGGCCCGCATCAGTGAGCGCGAACTGCGCGCCGACATCGCGGGCGAGCTGATCCGCAACCAGATCCTGACCCCGGCGGTGGCGCTCGCGCCGACGCCGGCCCGCTTCGCCCAGCCTTATGCGGCGCTGCTGCTCGAGGAGCGCATCGGCCAGGTCGGCATCATTCCGCTCGCCGCCTTCGCCGATCCGCGCCTGCCGACCGAGGCCGAGATCGCCGCCGCCTACAAGGCAAGCATCGCCACCTTCACCCGGCCCGAGGCCCGCGTGCTGCGCTATGCGCTGTTCGGCGCCGAGCAGATCGCCGCGCAGTCTGTACCGACCGAAGCCGAGATCGCCGCCTATTATCGCGAGAACGCGCCGACCTATGCGGCGCGCGAAACCCGCAACCTGACCCAGGTGATCGCGCCCGCCGAAGCGCTGGCGCGCAGCATCGCCGCTGCCGCCAAGGGCGGACAGCCGCTCGCCGCGGCCGCGGCCAAGGCCGGTCTCGAGGCGTCGGTTCTGACCGCCCAGAACAAGGCCGACTATAGCGGATCGTCGGGCGAAGCCGTCGCGAACCAGGCCTTTGCCACGGCATCGGGCGGCGTTGCCGGCCCCGCCAAGGGTTCGTTCGGCTGGTATGTCGTCAAGGTCGATGCCGTGACCGCATCGCCGGCCCAATCGCTCGCGCAGGTTCGCCCCGAGATCGTGACGCTGCTGACCCAGCAGAAGGCGCAGGAGGGGCTGTCCAGCCTCGCCGGCAAGGTCGAGGACGCGATCGCGGACGGATCGAGCTTCGCCGAGGTGGCCGCCAACAACAAGCTGAGCATCGTCGAGACGCCCGCGCTGCTTGCCAGCGGCCAGCCGATCGACCGTCAGGACTGGAAGGCCCCACCCGAACTGGGCGCACTGCTCAAGAGCGGTTTCGCGGCATCGCCCGACGACCGCCCGGTCGTCGAGGCGATCGTCCCCGACCAGCAATATGCCCTGGCGAGCGTCGCCAAGGTGATCCCGCCGACGCCGCTGCCACTGGCGCAGGTTCGCCCGGCTGTCGTCCGCGACATCATGGTCAAGCGCGCGGCACAGCGCGCCAAGGCCGTCGGCGACAAGATCGTCGCGGCGGTCAATCGCGGCACCCCGCTCGCCAAGGCGATCGCCGACAGCGGCGCGAAGCTGCCGCCTGCGCAAGCGGCGCGCGCGCGCCAGATCGACATCGCCCGCGCCCAGCAGAGCGGCGCGCAAATCCCCGAGCCGGTGCGTGCGCTGTTCGCGCTACAGAAGGGCAAGGCACGGCTGATCCCGAGCGAGCGCGGCGAGGCGCTGTTCGTCACCGTGCTCGATCAGGTCGTCCCGGGCGATCTCGCCAAGGCGCCGGGTCTGGTCGGTGCAACCCAGGAAGAGCTCGCCCGCGCATCGAAGGCCGAGCTCGGCGACCAGTTCATCCGTGCCGTCGGCCAGGACAGCGACGTGAAGCGCTATCCCGACGCGCTGGCCGCCGCGAAGCGCCAGTTCGGCTCGACCGGACAATAGGCCACAGCGGGGATGGCTTTCGCGCAGGACCAGGCCGCGCTGGATGCTCTGGCGCGCGGCGAGCCCGCCTTGGTGTGGCGCGCGCAGGTCGCCGACACCGACACGCCGGTCGCAGCCGCGCTCAAGCTGATCCGGCCGGGCCGCGGCGACTTCCTGCTCGAATCGGTCGAAGGCGGCGCGGTGCGCGGCCGTTACTCGCTGCTGGGCCTCGCGCCCGACCTGATGTTCCGGGCGCGCGGCGCGTCGGCCGAGATCAACCGCCGCTGGGCGATCGATCCCGACGCGTTCGAGCCGCTCGAGGACGATGCCCTCACCGCGATGCGCAAGCTGGTCACCTCCTGCCGCATGACGGTGCCCGACGGCCTGCCGCGCGCGCTGGCCTGCCTCGTCGGCTATTTCGCCTATGAGACGATCGGCCTCGTCGAGACGCTGCCGCGCCCGCCGGCCAATCCGCTCGACCTGCCCGACATGCTGTTCGCGCGGCCGACCCTGATCCTGGTCTTCGACCGGCTGGCCGACCAGCTCTATCTGGTTGCGCCGCTGTGGCCCGAAACGGCCGGAGACCCGGCGCAGAAGGTCGCGCAGGCCGCCGAGCGGATCGAGGCGCATGCCGCGATGCTGGCAGGCCCACTGCCCGCGCGCAGCCACAGCGAAGTCGATCCCGCCGGGCTCGAACTGACGCCGCAGATGGCGCCGGGCCGCTATGCCGAGATGGTGCTGCGCGCGAAGGACTATATTGCCGCGGGCGATATCTTCCAGGTGGTGCTGGCGCAGCGCTTCATGGTCGACTTCCCCTTGCCTCCGATCGATCTTTACCGCGCTCTGCGGCGGGTGAATCCGTCGCCCTTCCTCTACTTCCTCGACCTGCCCGGCTTCGCGCTGATCGGTTCGTCGCCGGAAATCCTGGTGCGCGCGCGCGACGGCGAAGTGACGATCCGCCCGATCGCCGGCACCCGGCCGCGCGGCAAGACCGCCGCCGAGGATGCCGCCAACCGCGAAAGCCTGCTCGCCGATCCCAAGGAGCGCGCCGAGCATCTGATGCTGCTCGATCTCGGCCGCAACGATGTCGGCCGCGTCGCGCAGGCCGGAACCGTCGCCGTCACCGCCAGCTATACCGTCGAAGAATACAGCCATGTCATGCACATCGTGTCGAACGTGGTCGGCCGGCTCGACCCGGCCAAGGATGCCCTCGACGCGCTGTTCGCCGGCTTCCCGGCCGGCACCGTCTCGGGCGCCCCCAAGGTGCGCGCCTGCGAGATCATCGCCGAGCTGGAACCCGAGAGCCGGGGCGCCTATGCCGGCGGCGTCGGCTATTTCTCTCCCGACGGATCGATGGACAGTTGCATCGTCCTGCGCACCGCGGTGGTCAAGGACGGCAAGATCCACGTCCAGGCCGGCGCCGGAATCGTCGCGGACAGCCATCCCGAATATGAGCAGCGGGAGTGCGAGGCGAAGGCGGGCGCGCTGATCGCCGCAGCCCGGGAAGCGCTGTTTCGCGCGGCGGAAGCCGGTTTCGGCCAATAAACAATATTGTCAGTAATTTAGCGGAAATAGCAAGATGGTGTGACATTATTGCACCACTCGGGACAAAGGTGCTTGCAACGCGGATCGAATTCGGGTCGGAGCCGTTCCCGCTACGCCTTCAAGGGCAGCAGAAAGGGTTTTTATCATGAGACTTCTCATTTCCACCACCGCAGCCATCGCCTTGGCGGCTCTTGGTGCCAGCGCCGCTTCGGCGCAGAGCACGGGCAACTGGACGGGCTTCTACGTGGGTGGTCAGCTTGGCTATGCTTGGCAGCCGCGCGACGGCGACGAGCAGGTCGCTTTCGACCGCAATCTCGACGGCAACTTCGGCGACGCGTTCGCGAATTTCGCACCTGGCAGCTGCGGCGGCGCGCCGACCTCGGCGACCCCGACCTCGGGCTGCACCAAGGACGGTGACGGAACCTCGTGGAAGATCCATGGCGGCTTCGATTATCAGTTCGGCGACACCAGCGGCCTCGTGGTCGGTGCCCTCGTCGAATATGGCAAGACCTACCTGGTCGACAACGTCACCACCTTCAGCACCACGCCAGCCGTCTACAAGATGCAGGCGAAGCTGCGGAACGATGGCGCCATCCGCGCACGCGCTGGCTACTCGTTCAACACCGGCACCCTGGTCTACGGCACCGGCGGTCTCGCTTACGGCAAGATCCGCAACAGCTTCTCGACCTCGAACGGCGTGAACACCTTCACCGTCGACAACCCCAACAAGGATGCTTGGGGCTACAATTACGGTGGCGGCATCGAGCAGAAGGTCGGTCCGTTCTCGGTCGGCGCGCTCTATCTCTTCACCGCGCTGAAGAACAACGACAGCACCGTTCGTGCATCGGGCGGCCCCGCCGGCGGCCCATTCACGCTGCAGAACGCTTCGGGTACCGATTTCAAGCGGACCTTCAGCAAGTTCGGCTTCCACACCGTGATGGCGACGGTCAGCTACCGCTTCTGATTTCGATCGGAACGCACAAGAAAGGGGCCGGAAGCGAAAGCTTCCGGCCCCTTTTCTATGGCTGCCACACCCAGGCGGCAGCGTCGGTCGAGGGCGGAGCGGAAGGCGGCTGCCCTCCGCTCCGGCGCCTCACTCAGTTCTTGAGCTGCACGCCCACATAGCGTGGCGGGTTGGTGCCGCGCTGGACGAACAGCAACACGGTCGGACGCTTGGCCTTCTGCGCCGCTACGATCTGTGCCGCAGCCGCCTGAACGGTTGGCACGGGGACATTGTTGACCTGCAGGATGATGTCGCGCGGCTGGAAGCCGTTGGCCGCCGCGTCGCTCGACGGATCGACATAGCTGATCACCACGCCGCGCAAGGTCGGCGAGACGCCCAGACGCCGCGCGATGTCCGGCGTGAGCGTCTGGAGGCCGAGGCCGAGGGCCGCGCGGGTCGACTGGTCGGGGGCCGTCTGCGCGGCGCCGGGAGCACCGTCATCCGAATCCTGATCGAGCGTGTCGGTGTTGGCGAGCTGATCCTCCGGCGGACGTTCGCCCAGGGTCACCGTGACCGTCTTGCGCTGGCCTTCGCGGATCAGCTCGATCGGCAGGCGCGCGCCCACCGACGCCTTGCCGACGATATAGGACAGGGTGTTGTCGGGGGTGATCTCCTGGTTGTCGACCTTGACGATCACGTCGCCCTGGCGGACGCCGGCACGGGCCGCCGCTTCGCCGGGCTCGACCCGCGCGACGATCTCGCCGCGATCCTTGGCGAGGCCAAGGCTGCTGGCGATATCCTGCGTCATCGGCTGGATGCCGACGCCCAGATAGCCGCGACGCACCCGCTGACCGGTGCGGAGCTGGTCGATGATCGGCTTGGCTTCCTCGGCCGGGATCGCGAAACCGATGCCGACATTGCCGCCGGTCGGCGAGAAGATCGCGGTGTTGATGCCGATGACATTGCCCTGAAGATCGAACATCGGGCCGCCCGAATTGCCCTGATTGATCGAGGCATCGGTCTGGATATAGCGATCATAAGGGCCGTTGATGCCGATCGAGCGGTGAAGCGCGGAAACGATGCCCGCCGTCACCGTTCCGCCGAGGCCGAACGGGTTGCCGATCGCGACGACCCAGTCGCCGACCCGGGTCCGCGTCGAATCGCCGAACTGGACGAAGGGGAGGTTCTTCGCATCGATCTTGAGCAGCGCCAGATCCGAGGTCTGGTCGCGGCCGACGATCGTCGCCTTATATTCCTTGCGATCGGGCAGAGTGACGGTGATCGAGCTGACCACCGCGTTGCCGCCGCCCTCGGGCGAGGCCGAGATCACATGGTTGTTGGTGACGACATAGCCGTCAGCCGAGATGATGAAGCCCGAGCCGAGCGAGGTCGCCTCGCGCGTGATCGGCTTGCCGCCCTCGTCGGTCGCACCACCGCCGCCGCCGAACCGCTTGAACAGCTCCTCGAACGGCGTGCCCGAAAAGGCATTGGCGCCGTTGCGGACCTGAATCTTCTGCGTGGTGGAGATGTTGACGACCGCGGGCTGCAGCCTGGCGGCGAGATCGGCGAAGCTCAGCGGCGCGCCGGGGCGCGGGGCCTCGGCGGCGATGGCGCCGGGCGCATTCTGCGCCATCTGCGCGCCGACCGGCTGTTGCAAGGTAAGGGTGGCAGCCGCACCGCCAGCCAATAAGGCGGCGGTGATCCCATAGGCATAGCGCACTTTGGCCAACTCCTTAAAACTCCTGTCCTGCGGTTACCGAATATCCGGGCCTATTGTCTCTTGCTCAATCACTGAACCCCGGTTGAACGGCGCCGTTCCCTGTGAACTTAGCGCCGTCCGCGGAATTCGCGTAGATATTCGTTACCAGGCGACAGGATGAGGTTCGACGATCCGGGCGCTTCGGTGCCGTCGGTCCCGAACGTCATCCGATAGGACTGCATCGCCCGATAGAAATTATAGAAATCGGCGTCCTTGTTGAAGCTCTCGGCATAGGTTCCGGCCGCCTGGGCGTCGGCCTCGGCCGTGATGATCTGCGCCTGCTTGCGGCCCTCGGCGAGGATCGACCGCGCCTCCTGCTCGCGCGCGGTGCGCATCCGGTTGAACGCCGAATCCAGCGGGGTGCCGTCGGGAAGATCGGCGCGCTTGATGCGGACGTCGACGATCTCGGCGCCATATTGCCGCGCGACCCGGTTGAGGCGGGTCTGGATATTGTCCATCACCTGGCCACGCTCGGGACTGAGCAGCGCCGCGAACGGCCGCTTGCCCAGTTCGTTGCGCAGCGACGAACCGAGGATCGGGCGAAGCGACTCCTCTACGCGCCGTTCGCTGCCGGCGGTGATCGACATGCGCAGCGGATCGACGATCCGGTAGCGCGCATAGGCATCGACCTCGAGCCGGAGCTGGTCGGTCGACAGCACCGACTGGCGCTCCATGTCGAAATCGCGGACCCGCTTGTCGATCCAGATGATCTGGTCGATGAACGGGATCTTCCACATCACCCCGGCGCCGGTCTTCCCGAAATCCTCGTTGGCGCGATAGGCGTTATAGACCGTATCGGGCTTGCCGAAGCGGACGACGAGCGCCTGCTTGGTTTCGGGGACGACCGCGAAGATGCTGCTGAACAGGATCACCGCGGCGATCGCTGCAATGGCCCAGCCGATCACGGTGCGGCTGGCGATGTTGTCGCTGACGTTCATTATGGTTGTGCCGGCTTTGGCTGCGCGGGTGGCAGCGGGAGATAGGGCAGGACGTTCGGCGCTTCGACGATCGTCTTGTCGGTCTTGGCGAGCACGCGCTCCATCGTCTCGTAATACATGCGACGGCGGGTCACTTCGGGCGCCAGCTTATATTCGGCATAGACCTTGTCGAACGCCGCGGCCTCACCCTCGGCCTTGGCACCGAGCTGCTGCGAATAGGCGCGCGCCTCGTTGAGATAGGCCTGGGCCTGCTGCTGCGCGGCGGAGACCGACTTGAACGCCTCGACCACCGCGGTCGGCGGATCGGCCTGCTTGATCGCGACGCCCTGCACGGTGACGCCCGAACGGTAGCTGTCGAGAACCTCCTGCATCCGTTGCTGGACGCGGGCTTCGATCTGGCTGCGCTGCGGGCCCATCGCGTCGTTCAGGGCGACCCGGGCGATTTCCGCGCGCATCGCGCTTTCGGCGACCTCTGCGACAGTCTCGTCGGGTTCGGCCAGTTCGTAGAGATACAGTTCGGGATCGCGGATGTTCCAGCGCACCGAATAGGCGAGATCGATGATGTTCTGGTCACCGGTCAGCATCAGATTCTGGGTCTTGCCGCCCTCGGGGATGTCCTTCACCCGGATATCCTCGATGTCGATCTTGGTCACGATGTCGATCGGCGCCGGGAAGGAGAAGCGCATGCCGGGTTCGAGCGTGCCGGCATAGGAGCCGAGGCGGGTGATGACCCCGCGCTGCTGCGGCTCGATCTGATGGGTGCTGGTCCAGAGGATCCAGATCAGGAACAGGCCGCCGACCGCCCACAGGACGAAACGGCCTGCCTCCGGCTCGGGTCCGCCACGGCCGCCGAAGCGCGCGCGGCCGCGCCGCATCAACTCGTCGAGCGCCGACCGTCCGGTCGGGCCGCGACCGGCCCGCCCCCGGGGCGGCTGGTTCCAGGGGTTGTCATCATCGCCACCCCCACCGCTGCCGCCTGATCCTCCGCCACCCCACGGCCCGCCCTCACTGAGCATCGGCCGCGGCGTCGTTCCGCTGTTATCGCTGTCGTTCATAAGGTCTTTATAAGGTGCGGATCGACGGAAAAACAGTGCTCTTTCCACGCGAAGGCCTTATTTGCCCGCCCCATGGACATGACAGACTCGCTTCCCGCAGCCCTCGACGGCGTCCCCGATCCCATCAGCGGCAAGGGGCTGATCACCAGCGGCCGCGCCGCCGCGCCCCGCTTCGATGACGGCACGGCCAGCGTCGTCGTCGATGTCACCGGCCTATCGGGCGACGCCCGCAGCAAGCTGGAAACCGCCGTTAAACAGGCGCTGATCGCGGTGCCGGGGGTCGAAACGGTCCGCGTCGCGATGACCGCGGAGAAACGCGGACGCAAGATCATCGCCGTCGGATCGGGCAAGGGCGGGGTCGGAAAATCCACCCTGTCGGCCAATCTCGCCGTCGCGCTGAAGCGCAGCGGGCTGAAGGTCGGATTGGTCGATGCCGATATTTACGGCCCGTCGCAGGCGCGGCTGATGTCGACCGAAGGCATGCGCCCGACCGCGCAGGGCCAGAAGATGGACCCGGTGATGTCGCCGCACGGCGTGCCGATGCTGTCGATGGCGCAGCTCGTCAAACCCGGGCAGGCGATCGCGTGGCGCGGGCCGATGGCGGGCAACGCGCTCGGACAGCTGATCGATGCCGAGTGGGGCGACGTCGACCTGCTGATCATCGACCTGCCCCCGGGCACCGGCGACGTCCAGCTGACCATGGTCCAGAAGTACAAGCCGGTCGGCGCGGTCATCGTCTCGACCCCGCAGGACCTGGCCCTGATCGACGCGACCCGCGCGATCGACTTCTTCAACCAGGCGAACATCCCGATCATCGGCATGGTCGAGAACATGGCCGGCTATGCCTGCCCGCATTGCGGGGAGATCTCCGATCCGTTCGGCCAGGGCGGGGCGCAGGCCGCCGCCATGTCGATGAACCTGCCCTTTCTGGGGCGGGTGCCGCTCGATATCGATATCCGCACCGCTTCGGATTCGGGCCGTCCGCCCGCGGCCGAGGAGAATGACGCCGTCTTCGCACCGCTCGCCGCAGGGATCATCGCCTGGTTGAACCCGGCGAAACCGGCATCATTTTAAGGGGACCCCTTCAGGAGTTTCCACCATGCCGCTGACCGCCGACCAGGATATCGCCGACCTCCTCCGCTCCGCCAAGACCATCGCCATGGTCGGCGCCAGCGACCGCCCCGACCGGCCCAGCTACGGGGTGATGCGTTTCCTGCTGGCCCATGGCTATCAGGTGATCCCGGTCAATCCGCAGCTGGCCGGCCAGACGATCCACGACCAGCCGGTGGTCGCGACCCTCGCCGAGATCGGCGAGCCGATCGACATCGTCGACATCTTCCGCAACTCGGCCGCCGCGGGCGCCGTCATCGACGATGCGATCGCCGCCGGCGCCAAGGCGGTGTGGACCCAGCTCGGCGTGTTCAACGACGAAGGCGTCGCACGCGCCGAGGCCGCCGGCCTGAAGGCGGTGGTCAATCATTGCCCGGCGATCGAAATCCCCCGGCTCGGCCTCTGAGCGGTCCGATCGGTCGGCGGGTCGACGGGAGCGCGGGTCGACAGGGGCGCGGGCGCTTGATAGGCGGACGGACCGGCTGAACGACAGCCCTGACCGCCACGATCGGGACCCGCCCTTGCCGACGCCCACCGCTCCGGACACGCTTTCGTTTCTCGATACGCTGCTCGCCATCGAGACGGCATGGGCCGAGCTCGAGGGCGAGCCCGATCTGGCCGCCGCGCGCCGGGCCGCGGCGGTGGGACGAGCCAGCGCCCAGATTCTGCTCCGCGCGGCCGAGATCGTCGGCCGCCATGGCGAGACCGACGAGGCCCGGGGCCTGCTCGAAGAGGGGCTTCGCCTCGACGGACCGCCCGCCCCGCTGCAACTCGCCTATGCCGCCATGCTCGACGACGCCGGGGACCGCGCCGGAGCGCGGACCTGGCTGATCGGCGCGATGCTGCGATCGCGGCCCGACGCGGCGCTCGGCTACCGACTCGCCGCGATCGAAGCCGAAGGCGGGATGACCGCCATCGCGACCGCGGTCGTCGACGCCGCGGCGCGGCTGGTCTGCAACACTATCGACGAGACGGTCGCCGCGGGCCGGCGGCTGCGCGATGCCGGCCAGGCCGCGCTGGCTTGCCGGGTCTTCGCCCGCGCCTTTGCACGCGGCGCACGCGATTGGCATTTCCTCGCCGACTACGGATCCTTGGTCGCGTCGGACGCCAGCCTCGCGGCGATCCCGGACGATGCGGCGCAGCTATCGGTTCTGGCGACCAACGCCCGGCTCGCCCTGCTCAATGCGCGCGACGAATCGGTCCAGGCCGCGCACCTGCGCGAGGCGTCAGCCGCCTGGGTCGCCCGCGAAGATCTCGGCACGTTCATCCTGGAGCGATTGCGCCGGAGGGAGCCCTTTTCCTGGGTGCGGGTCGGGGACGGCGAAGCGCGCTTCCTGGCCTGTGCCGACCCCAGTTTTCCGGCGGGAATCACCACCGCCGAAGCCGATATCATCGTCCGCCACCTCTGGCACAACTGGTTCGGATCGGACATCGCCGAGGTGCCCGCCGAACGGCTGAGGGCACTGGCCACCCGCACATGCCAGGCGATCGCCAAGGCCGATCTCCTCGGTGTCGCCTCCGCCGGACGCCTGATCCACGATCGCAACCAGGCGGGCTATTGCGGCCTGCTCGAACAGCATATCCGCACCCTGACCGACGATAATCGCGAGCGCCGTTTCACCGACGCGCTGTTCAACTACACGCTGAACGAGCTCGATCCCTTCTACGCGCGGCTCCTCAAGGGACGCGACTTCGTCGGACTGATCGGCCCGCACCCCGAACTGGCCGAGCGGATGCGCGACCGGCTGGCGATCGGCGAGGTCCGCTCGTGGGACATCCCCGGCGAGGGCGGCCTCGATCGCGACCGCGACAAGGCCGATCGCGGCCTGCACTTCCCGCTGGTCTATGATCGACTGCTGAGCGAACTGGCCGTGCCCTATCGCGGCGCGCTGTTTCTGGTCGCGGGCGGGCTGCTGGCCAAGGTCTATTGCGATCATATCCGCGATCTCGGCGGCATCGCGCTCGATATCGGCGCGGTCGCCGATGCCTGGATGGGCTATAACAGCCGGGGCGTCGTCCAGAAGCTGTCGATGCAGGCCGGCGTGATCTGACGGCCGCCGTCTAGCGGATGATCGCCGTCGCGGCGCGGGGGGCCAGGCGCGCGACCGCGTCGGCATGGATGGCCGGTGCGGTCGCCAGCACCCCGAACTGTTCGCCCCTGGTGCTGTTGTAGCGCAGCGGCCCGCCGAGCGCGTCGGTCACCGTGGCGCCCGCCTCCTGCGCGATCAGCGCGGCGGCGGCGATGTCCCATTCATGCCCCCAGCGCAGCGTCGCCAGCAGGTCGGCCTCGCCGGCGGCGACCATCGCGATGCGCAGGGCGATCGAATTGGGTTTCGCGACCGTCACCAGATCGGCGTCGGCGCGCGGCAGCACGTCGGCGGGCACGCGGGCGCCCGGCAGGGTAAGCCGCGAGGATGCCCGGATCGGCGCGCCATTGCGGGTCGCGCCCTGGCCGGCCTGCGCGCGCCAATGTTCGCCGCGCGCCGGGGCGTCAAGCACGCCGATCATCGGGCGGCCACCCTCGACCAGCGCGATCGACACCGCCCAGCCTTCGCGTCCGCGCACATAGTCGCGGGTCCCGTCGATCGGATCGACCACCCAGACCCGCACGCAGTTCAGCCGGTCGGCGCTGTCGACGGTTTCTTCGGACAGCCAGCCCGCCTCGGGATCAAGCGCCATCAGCCGCTCGCGCAGCAAGGCGTCGGCGGCGAGATCGATGTCGGAGACCGGCGTGCCGCAGATCTTGTCCCAATGCTTGAAATCGCCGCGCCATGAAGCATGCGCCATCGCGCCGACTTCGGCGGCGACGGCGCTGACCGCATCGAGGAGCGTTTCAGGCACCGGCGACCATCATCCCTTCGATCCGGATCGTCGGAACATCGACGGCGCGGCGGAACAGGAGATCCGACGCCGGCGTCAATTCGCGGAACATATCGACCAGATTGCCAGCGACGGTGATCTCGGCCACCGGCTCGCACAGCTGCCCGTCGCGGATCACGAAGCCCGATGCCCCCCGGCTGTAATCGCCGGTGACGCCATTGACGCCCTGCCCGATCAACTCGGTGACGAAGACGCCCAGCTTGATATCGGCGATCAGATCCTCGGGCGAGAGCGTCCCGGCCTCGAGATAGAGATTGGTCAGCCCGGACCCCGGAGGGCCGCCGACGCCGCGCGTCGCGTGGCCGGTCGGCTCCAGCCCGAGCTGGCGGGCCGAGGCCGAGTCCATGATCCAGCCGGTCAGCACGCCGTCGGCGATGATGTCGCGCGCCGCGGTCGGCAGCCCCTCGCCGTCGAACGGCTTGGACCGGAGGCCGCGCTTGCGGAGCGGATCGTCGCGCACGACGATACCCTTGGCGAAGATCTGCTCGCCCAGTTTTTCGAGCAGGAAGCTGGTCCTCCGCGAGATCGCCGAGCCGGTGATCGCGCCGGCGAGATGGCCGAGCAGGCCCGATCCGACGCGCGGATCGTAGACGACCGGCATTGCGCCGCTGCCGAGCTTGCCGGGGTTGAGCCGCTTGACCGCGCGCTCACCCGCGCGCGTCCCGATCGCCGCGGCATCCTCGAGATCGGCCAGATGCCGCGACGAATGATAGCCATAGTCGCGCTGCATGCCGCCGCCCTCGCCGGCGATCACGCTGGCCGAGCATCCATAGCCGCTGTTCGAATAGCCGCGCGCGAAGCCGGTGCTGGTCGCCAGCGCGATGACGCTGCGGCTGGCCGATGCGCCCGCGCCTTCACTGTTCGTCACGCCGGTCACGGCACGCGCCGCCGCCTCGGCCGCCTCGGCGCGTTCGCGCAGATCGGCGGGCGACGGATCGGCGCCGTCGTCGCCGTCGATATCGGGCAGCGCTCCGCGCAGCAGCCGGTCCTCCGGGGCAAGACCGGAATAGGGGTCCTCGGGGGCTTCGCGCGCCATCGCCACCGCGCGCTCGACCAGCGCATCGAGCGCCTGCTGCGAGAGATCGGAGGAGGAAACGCTCGCCGAACGGCTGCCGACGAACAGCCGCAGGCCGATCTCCTCGCCTTCGGACCGCTCGACATCCTCGAGCGCGCCGAGGCGCACCGAGATCTGGGTCGAATTGTTGCAGACATAGATCACGTCGGCGGCATCGGCACCGGCCTTGCGCGCGGCAGCGGCGAGGTCGGCGGTGCGGCTTTCGGCTTCGGAGAGGCTCAGCATTCGCGCGATTTAGGTATGCCGGCCCCGAAGGTCAAAGTATATTGGCTCGCCTGCCCCTCTCCCAAGCCGGCGGAGAGGGCGTAACGTGGTCAGGCCGTCGTTCCGACGACGAGGCAGGCGAGGAACATCAGCAGGCCGGCAAAGCGGTTCGAACGGAATTTGACGAGCGCATCGACCGGGTCGTCGACCCGCAGCGCCGACACCTGCCAGGCGAGATGCAGCCCGATCGGCACCAGCGCCAGCGTGGCCAGCGGTTCGGGCCGAAGGAGCCAGAAGGCCGATATCCAGCAACCGATCGCGATCGTGTAGAACAGGCTGACGCCGATCCGGGCGCGGGAACCGAGCGCGCGGGCCGAGGACTTGACCCCCGCCAGCGCATCGTCCTCGATGTCCTGCAGCGCATAGATGGTGTCATAGCCGATCACCCAGAAGATCGATCCCGCGTAGAGCATCCACACCACCGGGGAGAAGCCGCCGGTGACCGCCGGCCAGCCGACCAGCGCGGCCCAGGAGAAGACGAGCCCGAGCCACGCCTGCGGCCACCAGGTGATCCGCTTCATGAAGGGATAGGCGGCGACAGCGCCGAGGCTGGCGACAGCGGTGATCGCCGCGACCAGGTTGAGCTGGACGAGCACGACCAGGCCGACGAGGCAGAGCAGGCCGAGCCAGGCCCACGCCGCCTTGAGCGTAACGGTGCCGCTGGCGAGCGGGCGGGCGGCGGTGCGGGCCACCTTCCGGTCGAGATCGCGGTCGACGATGTCGTTATAGACGCAGCCCGCGCTGCGCATCGCGACCGCGCCGAGCCCGAACCACAGGATCAGATCCCAGCGCTCGACCGCGCGGCCCGCCAGCGCGATCGCCCATGCGCCGGGCCAGAACAGCAGCCAGCTGCCGATCGGCCGGTCGAAGCGCGCGAGCGACCAATAGGGACGCAGCCCCGGCGAAAGGCGCCGGGCCACTCCCCGCAACTCGCTGTCCGGTACGATTTCCTCGACTTCGTCGGCCATGGGCGGCAGGTAAGGGAAAATCCCCGCCTTCGGAAGTCCCATGGCCCAAACACCCGCCTGGCCACCCGCCAGCCTGACCCGACTGTTCATCGAAACCCCGCTTTCGGCCGGCCTGGTGCTGACGATCGATGGCGGGCAAGCCCATTATCTGTCCGCGGTGATGCGGCTGAAGGTCGGCGATTCGATCGCCCTGTTCGACGATATCAGCGGCGAATGGCGCGCGGTGATCGAGCAGGTCGGCAAGCGCGCGGTCGCGGTGCGGATCGACCAGCGGATGCGCGAACGCGAGGCGGTGCCCGACCTCTGGCTGGTCGCCGCGCCGATCAAGAAGGGCCGGATCGACTGGGTGGCAGAGAAGGCCTGCGAACTGGGCGTCGCGCGGTGGCGGCCGGTGATCACCCAGCGCACCATCGTCGACCGGCTCAACCTCGATCGGCTGCGCGCGCATATGATCGAGGCGGCCGAACAGTGCGAGCGCACCGCGCTGCCGATTCTCGACGAACCGGTGAAGCTGGCCGCGGTCCTGCGCGACTGGCCCGCCGACCGGGCGCTGATCTTCGCCGACGAGGAAGGCGGCGTCGCGATGACGCAGGCGGTGAAGCCCGGCCCGGCCGCGATCCTGATCGGCCCCGAAGGCGGCTTCACCCCCGAGGAGCGCGCGGCGATCCGCGCGGTGCCGCAGGCGACCGGAGTGTCGCTGGGCCCCCGTATCCTGCGCGCCGATACCGCGATGGCGGCGGCGGTCGCGCTGTGGATGGGCCTCGCCGGGGATTGGGTCGGCGCAGGCGTCGGAGGCGGGCCTCCGCAATAATCAAACTAGTCACGTACCGATCGGTTCGCTATGGCGCGGCCATGAGCACGCGCAAGGCCTCAGCAGGCGAAGAACCCCTGGTCGAATCCCGCGACGACCTCCTGTCGATCTTCATCGACGGGGAGAAGCCGAAGGACAGATGGCGGATCGGCACCGAGCACGAGAAATTCGTGTTCTTCGAGGATTCGCACCGGGCGCCTTCCTATGAAGAACGGGGCGGCATCCATGCCCTGATGATCGGCCTGACCCAATATGGCTGGGAACCGATCTATGAGGGCGAGAACATCATCGCGCTCGCCGGCCCCGACGGCAATGTCAGCCTGGAGCCCGCCGGCCAGTTCGAGCTTTCGGGCGCGCCGCTCGACAATCTCCACCAGACCTGCGCCGAGACCGGCCGCCACCTCGAACAGGTGAAGGCGGTCGGCGAGAAGCTGGGCATCGGCTTCCTCGGCCTCGGCCTGTGGCCCGACAAGACCCGCGCCGAACTGCCGATCATGCCCAAGGGCCGCTACGACATCATGCTGCGCCACATGCCACGCGTCGGCACGATGGGCCTCGACATGATGCTGCGCACCTGCACGATCCAGACCAACCTCGATTATTCGAGCGAGGCGGACATGGTGCGCAAGTTCCGGCTCAGCCTGGCGCTGCAGCCGCTGGCGACCGCGCTGTTCGCCAATTCGCCCTTCCTGGAAGGCAAGCCCAACGGCTTCCTGAGCTATCGCAGCCATATCTGGACCGACACCGATCCGCACCGCACGGGCATGCTGCCCTTCG
This sequence comes from Pseudomonadota bacterium, assembly GCA_040387595.1. Taxonomy (GTDB): domain Bacteria; phylum Pseudomonadota; class Alphaproteobacteria; order Sphingomonadales; family Sphingomonadaceae; genus Rhizorhabdus. The sequence continues at coordinate 80,031 of JAZKDN010000044.1, read as the reverse complement.
TGTTCGAGGACGGCTTCGGTTATGAGCGCTACGCCGACTATATGCTCGACGTGCCGATGTATTTCGCCTTTCGCGACGGCTATATCGACGCCGCCGGCCTGAGCTTCCGCGATTTCATGAAGGGTGAGCTCTCGGTCCTGCCCGGCGAGAAGCCGACCCTGACCGACTGGACCGACCATCTTTCGACCGCCTTCCCCGAGGTCCGGCTGAAGAGCTTCCTCGAGATGCGCGGCGCCGACGGCGGACCGCATGACCGCATCTGCGCGCTACCCGCCTTCTGGGTCGGGTTGCTCTATGACGACGATGCGCTCGACGCCGCGTGGGATCTGGTGAAGCACTGGACCATCGAGGATCATCACCGCATTCGCGCCGAGGTGCCGAAGTTCGGCCTGAAGGCACAGGGCCCGCGCGGCCGCAGTTTCCAGGACCTGGCGGCGACCGTCCTCGACATTTCGGCCAGCGGCCTGAAGGCGCGCGCGCGCCTCAACGACGCGGGCGACGACGAGAGCGGATTCCTCTCGCCGCTGCGCGAGATCGTCGCGAGCGGCAAGACGCCGGCGGAGGACCTGCTGGACCTCTATCACGGTGCCTGGGGTGGCGATATCAGCCTGGCCTATCGCGATGCCCGCTTCTGAGATTATCGTCCCGACCGTCGGCGGAGCGTGATGTCGATGCAACAGTCGGCGCAAGAAAAGCCCGGACCAGCCCGTTTCGGCGTCCGGTGCGCAAGGATGCTTTCCCATCGGCAAATGTTGCGGTAGGAACACGCGCTGCGTCAGCAGGAGACACTCGGTATAACGAGGCTCGTCGCGGGAGAGAAATGCACCGGTGAAAGTCCGGTAGGCGTGCAAGACGTGGTGGCTGCGGTAAAATCGAGGATAAGGCTTTTGCCTGTCCCGAGCCGGGGGATCCGGCCCGCAGATCCACCATCCATCCCCGCCCCCTGTTCATGCAACTGGTAAAAAGCGCGTCAATCATGACGCGAAATCCGCGCATTTCCGCCAAAAACACTGCAGCATAACGCCGCAGCGTGATGAATATCGCGCTGACCAATCTCCCCAACCATCGCGCAAGGCCGCCTCCCTAAGATCGACCGCATCGGATCGATGGGAGGATCAACATGCGTTTCGGCTGGGGTAGGACAAAAGCGATGAAGCTGGCGGGTGCGCTGGCCCTGACGCTGGCGACTCCCTTCGTGCAGGGCGCGACCGGCACCGACAACAACCTCACGCAGCGGTTGCTGGCGGGCCACAACCGCGAGCGGGCGAGCCTGGGCATTCCGCCGCTGACGTGGAACGAGCTGCTGGCGCGCGATGCCCGCCTCTATGCCGAGCACCTGACCAGGGTCGGCTATCTGGTCCACAGCGAAGACGATCCCGCCGAGACCGACCCGCAGGGCGAGAACCTCTGGGCCGGCACCCGCGGCTATTATGGGCCTGAGCAGATGATCGGGCTGTGGATCGACGAGAAGAAGGACTTCAAGGCGGGGATCTTCCCGAACAACAGCCTCAGCGGCGACCTCGAGAATGTCGCGCACTACACGCAGGTGATGTGGCGCTCCTCGCACGCCATCGGTTGCGCCGTGGCGCATGGCCGCGAGGATGACTTCCTGGTCTGCCGCTACAGCGAAGGCGGCAACGTCATCGGCGAGACGCCGTTCTGAGCGAATCGCCGCCCGCCGGGGCGGTCAAGGCCGGCTGCGCGTCGCAGCGCGGGCGGCCAGCGGAACGAGCGCGACCAGCCCGGCGAGAAGCCAGAAGGCCGACCTGAGGCCCACGAGCTGCGCGACCCCGCCGATGATCGCCGGGCCGACGAGAAGGCCGGCATAGGCGATCGTCGTGATGGCACCGATCGCCAGCGCCGCGGGCATCACCGTCTGCGCGCCCGCGCGACGGAACAGCACGGGCGCGACGTTCGACGCGCCGAGACCGATCAGCACGAACCCCGCCAGCGCCGGCGCCGCGACCGGCACGGTCAGCACAACGGCGAAACCGACGACGGCGAGGCTACCCCCACCCGCCAGGGTGGCCCGGTCGCCGATCCGCGCCGTCAGCCGGTCCCCGGCGAGGCGACCGCAGGTCATGGCGATGGCGAACAGGATATAGCCGATGCCGCCCTGATTCGGCGCGACCAGCCCCTGGCGCGTGATCAGCAGCGCGCCCCAGTCGAGAACAGCCGCCTCGGCCACGAAGATCGCGGCGGTCAGCGCCGACAGCAGCAACACGATGCCGCGCGGGCGGACGAAGACGGGCCCGTCTTCGACCCGGGTGGCGACGAGCAGCCGCGGCCACGCGAGCAGCGTCGCCGCCAACATCACCACCGAACAGATCGCCGTGCCTGCGAGCGCCGGCATCTCGATCCAGAGCGCCGTCGTCATCAGCGCAGCCCCGGCGAAACCGCCGATGCTGAAGAGCGCATGGAAGCCGGACATCAAGGGCTCGCCGGCTGCGCGCTCCACCTCCACCGCGTGCACGTTCGCCGCCACGTCGAGCGACCCGAGCGCTCCGCCGAACAGGAACAGCGCGATCCCCAGCTGGAGCGGCGAGGCCGCGATCGCCAGAAACGGAACGATGACGGCCACCATCAGCCCGCTGCCGACGATCACCGGCTTGCTGCCGTGGCGCGCGCTCAACGGGCTTGTCGCGATCATGGCGACGATCGATCCCACCCCGATGCAGAGCAGCAGCAGGCCGAACAGAGCGTCGTCCACGGCGACCCGCTGTTTCGCGAACGGGACGAGCGGCGCCCAGCAGGCGATACCGAAACCCGCGACGAAGAAGGCAAGGCGGGTCGCCAGCCGGGTGGCAGGGCGATCGGCAGACGGCATGGCGGCTCCTGGCGATGGGTCGGGTGGGCATCGGCACCGCGCCGGACGGGCGACGAGGTCGCCCGGCGGCGACCAGCAAAAAGCCGTTCCGAATCAGTCCGGAACGGCTTTCTGATTCAGCGTCGGGCTATGCGGATCAGGACGCCAGCGGCTCCGCATCCGGCTGCGTGCCGTTGCGACGATAGGTCACGCGGGCGACGCCACCGATGAGGCCGAAGCCCAGCATCAGTTGCACCCAGGTCGACGGCTCGGGCACGCCCGGCGTGTCGACAGGCGGCGTGCCGCTGCTCGGCGGCACGAAAATACGGGGGGTCAGCGGAATCGCGACGTCCGGCGGCGGCGCTTCGGCAACCTGCAACGGGGGCGACTCCATCGGAACATTGCTGACCGCGGGCAGATCGGACAGGGCGAAAGGCGTTACGGTCGGGCACGGCGTTTCCGCCGACGCGACCTGGATGCCTTCCTCGGCCGCAGCGCGGACGCGCGTCTTCGGCTTGGCATATTGCCGTGGCTGAGTCGCCTTGTGAACCGCATCGCGAACCTGGGGAACACCCAGGCTAAGAGCGGTGGTGCCCGCAACCGGGCATACGCAAGTCATCAGCAGCTTGGCCGCCTTCGACGCAACAGCTTCCTTCAACATGAAGAACTACCCCGAAACTCCCCCGCGGAAAAACGCGTAGGCCCCGATAGCATATTTTCGTCCAAGTCCAAAAGGCCGGTGGTAAACATATGCAACATCCTGGTGGCGACGCTATCTTAACCTTGCAGTCCTACCGACTGTTCCCGCAGACTCCGATCCGCTATGGCCGCTATCGGCACGTCGATAGTGGCCCACGCTTCGTCGACGAAGGCGGCCGTCGGAGATAATGCCGTAACATGGTTGAGATGGCGTAAATCGTTGAGCAAACAAGTGGGCGATATCGCGGAAGGGCCGCCGACGAACAGTTCCGGCCGCTACGGGCTGAGGGACCTGATGCCGCTGGTCAGGTCGCTGCGACACTTCTGGATGCTCGCCCTCGGCGTCGCGGTGATCGTGTTGCCGACGATGTACGGCGTCGCGACCCAGAACTGGACGACCGAACAGGGCGCCCATGGTCCCATCGTCCTCGCGACCGCGCTGTGGTTGTTCTGGCGCCGCTGGAACGAGGTCCGCGCGATGGCCGCGCCGGGCGACACCAGGATCGCCGCGCTCGGCTATCTGGCGGTCGGTCCTCTCTATATCCTCGCCCGCATCATCAACGTCATCGAGGTCGAAGGCTTCATGATGTACGGACTGCTGCTGGTCACGGCCTATTGGCTGGTCGGCTGGCGGCCGCTGCGCGCGATGTGGTTTCCGATCATCTACATGCTGTTCATCTTCCCGCCGCCCGACACGGTGGTGGCGATGGTCACCCAGCCGCTGAAGATCGCCATCTCGAAGGCGGCGATCGGCCTGCTCTACGAACTCGGCTATCCGATCGCCGGTTCGGGAGTGATGATCATCATCAGCCAGTATCAGTTGCTGATCGCCGCGGCCTGCGCCGGGCTCAACTCGCTGATCAGCCTGTCGGCGATAGGCCTGTTCTACGTCTACATCCGGCACAATGCGAACTGGCGCTATGCGATGCTGCTGATGCTGGCGATCGTACCGGTCGCGATCCTCGCCAATTTCATCCGCGTCCTCGCCCTGATCCTCATCACCTATTATCTGGGCGACGAGGCGGCGCAGGGTTTCCTCCACACCTTCTCGGGCATCACCATGTTCCTTTTCTCGGTGCTCGGCATCTTCGCCGTCGATGCGCTTGCATCGCCGCTCCGCCACCGCCTGGGCAGACGACGCGCGCCAGCCAGCGGGGGGAGACCGGCATGACCGACGACACCCGGCCATCGCCCCTCGTCTCGCGCCGATCGATGATCGCCGGCGGCCTGATGGCCGGGGCGAGCGTCGTCGCCAACAGCCGGCGGCCCGACATCCCCTTCCGCATGATCAAGGAGGCGAAGCTCAATCCGCTCTTCCCGCTCACGATCGGCGACTGGGAATATCAGACGAGCAGCGGCCTCGTGCTGCCGCCGCCCGACCAGCTGAGCGACCGGCTCTATAATGCGGTGATCACCCGCTATTATATGTCTCCCACCCAGCTGCCGGTGATGTTCCTCCTCGCCTATAACGGCATCCAGGACGGCATGCTGCAGGTGCACCGGCCCGAGGTCTGCTACCCGGCGGCAGGCTATGCGATCGAGGAAGAGCGCTTCATCCCGCTCGATGCCGGGGACGGCGTCACCGTGCCGGGCCATTATCTCGCCGCGCGCAGCGTCAGCCGCCATGAACAGCTGATCTACTGGACGCGAATCGGCAACGACTTCCCCACCCAGTGGTGGCAGCAGCATTGGGCGGTGGCGAAGGAGAATCTGAAGGGCCGGGTGCCCGATGGCATGCTGATCCGCTTCTCGACCGCCGCGCCCGACGACAAGACCGCGATCCTGACGCTCCAGCGCTTCCTGGATCCGTTCTTCGCATCGCTGTCACCGGTCGCCCGGCGGCTGCTGCTGGGCGAAGCCGGAGCTCCAGCGCTGGCCGACCAGACCCTGACAGGCCCGGTCAAGCCGCGCTGATCCGGCGGCCGGCGTCAGCTGCCGGTCTTGTCGAGCGGTCTCAGCGCGATATGGATATAGGCGATCGTCGCGACGATGATCGCCACCGCGATCAGGTGATAGAGGATCCCCCCGCCGCCGACCGCCTTGTTGCCGAAATAATTGGCGACGGCGCAGCCCGCCGATGCCCCGAGATATTGCAGCATCGAATCGCGCGGCGGGCCATCGGCCGTCGACCGCTGCAGGAAAAGAACCACAAGACCGGCGAAAATCGCTACGGTCAGCCAATCGTAAACTGTTTCCAATTAAGCGCCCTCCCGCGAGCCAATGAGCCATACAGGCTTGTCGCCGGGGCTGGCAATCATGTAGCACGAGGATGGCGATCGGTGGTTCACACGCGTCGGGGGAATTCGAAGTGAAGGCAAAGACTGCACTTTTGGCCGGTACGCTTGCCGCGGCCCTTTTGGTTTCGGGCTGCCACAAGGAGCCGAAGGGTCAGATTCTCGCCATCGTGAATGGCGAGGAAGTTTCGCTGCAGGAGCTCAATGCCGAGCTGCAGGGCACCCGCATCCCGGACAGCGTCAATCGCGACGCGCTGCGCAAGCAGGTGCTGCAGCGGCTGATCGATCGCAAGCTGATCGTCCAGAAAGCGCGCGAGCAGGGTCTCGACAAGACTCCCGAGTTCGTCACCCAGGAGCGGCGTCTCCAGGAGAATCTCCTCGTCACGATGCTGGGCCAGAAAATCGCCTCGACCGTGCCGATGCCCGACGATCGCGACATCACGCAGTATATCGCAGACAATCCCACCCAGTTCGGTGGGCGCGAACGGCTGCTGCTCGACCAGATACAGTTCGCGGCGCCGAAGGATCCCAAGCTGTTGCTGACCTTGCGCGATGCCCACTCGCTCGACGACGTCGCCGCCGGCGTGCAGAAGCTCGGCCTCGGCATGTCGCGCGGCAAGGGCGTCATCGACACCGGCCGCCTCGACCCGCAGCTCGTCAAGGTGATCAACGAACTGCCGCCGGGCGAGCCCTTCGTGCTGCCGTCCAACGGCCAATATGTCGCCAGCGTCATCGTCGGCCGCGACAAGACGCCGACGCCGACCCCGGTCGGTCGCCAGGCCGCCGCCGAGATGGTTCGCCGCAAGGAACTGGTGTCCGAGAGCAAGGCGCAGGTCGCCCGCGCGCGATCGAGCGCCGAAATCCAGTATCAGCCGGGCTATGAGCCGGACAAATCGGCGATCAAGGCCTCGCAGGCCAAGAAGGAAGACGCCAAGAAGTAACGGTGACGACGCGGTGTCGACCCCGGCCTTCGCCGGGGTCCGACCCGCCCTTGTCTTCGATCTGTCACGATCGGACCGCACAGCGCGCCCTCCACAAGGAGGCTCCGTCATGAAACCCGTCCGCTCGCTGTCCATCGGCCTGATCCTCGCGCTGGCCGTGACCGGCGCCCAGGCGGCCCCTCCCGCCCAGCCCGCAATGCCGCGTTCGGTGGGCACGCCTTATGCCCCGAGCACCCTGCCCGACCGCATCGTGCTGACGCCCGGCGCCGATCCGTCGCACGCCATGGCGGTCGCGTTCAGGACCGACCGGGCGCAGGCCACAGCGGAGGCGCAGATCGCAATCGCCGTCGATGGGCCGACGCTGGAGGAGAAGGCGACGGCGGTCGCCGGCACCACCCGATCGATCGACAGCGCCAACGGCCCGGCCAATTATCACCAGATCCGTTTCGCCGGTCTCCAGCCCGATACCGTCTATGCCTATCGCCTGAAGGGGGCGGCCGGCTGGAGCGAATGGCACCAGTTCCGCACCGCCGCATCGGGCTTCCGCCCGTTCCGCTTCCTCTATCTGGGCGATACCCAGAACGGCATCCTGACCTATGCGTCGCGGGTGATCCGCCAGGCGTTCAGCCATGGCGACATCGCCCTCGTCACCCATGCCGGCGATCTGGTCGCGCAGCGCGACGACCTCGACCATGACGACGAATGGGGCGAGTGGACGGCGGCGGGAGGCTATAATTACGCGCGCGTTCCGCAATTGCCCGCCACCGGCAACCATGAATATCTGGATCTGGCCCTGCCCGACGGCCGCGAGAGCCGGACGCTGGGCCCTTATTGGCCGCTGCAGTTCGCCCTGCCCGCCAATGGCGTCGAGCCCGCCAAGGCGACGACCTATTATGTCGATTATCAGGGCGTTCGCTTCATCATCCTCGACGGCACTGCTGCGATCGACCTCGGCGCGAACGACGCGCAGACCCAATGGCTCGACCGGACCCTGGCCACCAGCACCGCCAAGTGGAATGTCGTCGTGTTCCACCAGCCGATCTTCACCTGCGCCCGGCCCGACGACACCTCCGCGCTGAAGGCGACATGGAAGCCGATCTTCGATACGCACAATGTCGACCTGGTCCTGCAGGGGCACGACCATTGCTACAGCCGGCTGACCGGCGAACCCGGCCGCGAGGCGAACAAGGCCGCGCGGGCGGGCGGCGCCGCGCAGGGCCCCGTCTATCTGGTGTCGGTGACCGGGTCGAAGATGTACGGTCTCAACGACCGCGCGCGCACCCAGCCCGACAAGACGGCGGAAGCCACCGAGCTCTACCAGATCGTCGACGTCGCCGCCGACCAGCTGCGCTTCCGGACCTACACCGCGTCGGGCAAGCTCTATGACGGCTTCGACCTTCTGCGCGCGGCGGACGGCAGCAAGCGGCTGGAGGAGGCGAAGGAACCGACGATCGCGGTGCGCACATGCAACGGCAAGGTCGGTCCCGACGGCGGCGCCTGCGTCGCGCGGGGGAAGTAAAGCCTTCGGTGGCGGTCGATCAGTAGGCGTTGCGATCCCAGATCAGGCGCCAGACGGTTTCGAGGATGATGCGCAGGTCGAGCATCAGCGACCAGTTCTCGATATAGAACATGTCGTACTCGACCCGCCGCTTGGCGCGCTCGATCGTCGCGATCTCGCCGCGCAGGCCACGCACCTGGGCGAGGCCGGTGATGCCCGGCTTGACCCGGTGCCGCGCCGCATAGCCGCGCACCGCCTCGAAATAATAATCGTCGCCGACCTTCATTTCGGTCGCGTGGGGGCGCGGGCCGACGATCGACATCTCGCCGGTGACGACGTTGAAAAGCTGCGGCAGTTCGTCGATCGACAAGCGGCGGATGATCCGGCCGAGCGGCGTGACGCGGCTGTCGCCGCGCGTCGTCCGCTCGGCGCCGCTGAGATCCTGCCGGTCGACATACATCGACCGGAATTTGAACACGCTGATCTTCACATTGTTGAAGCCAAACCGTTGCTGCCGGAACAGCACCGGCCCGCGGCTGGTGAGCTTGATCAGCAGGGCGGTGAGCAGCATCAGCGGCGACAGCAGGATCAGCCCGAGGATCGCCAGGAAGCGGTCCTCGATCGCCTTGAGAATGCGGTTGAAGTCGCGCATCGGCCGCTGCCACAGCGCGAACAGCGGCAGCGATCCGATGAAGCGCATCGAATATTGCTGCGTCAGGTCCATCGCCTCGCGCGGCATCAGGCAGATGTCGACCGACACGCGCTGGAGCGCCTCGGTGATCTGGTCGAGCCGGGCCTGGCTGACCATCGGCAGCGCGATGATCACCATATCGACGTCGCCGCGCGCGATGCGCGACACCAACGCGTCGAGCGAGCCGATGAAGGGCACGGTCCAGGGTGTCTGTCGCTCGATCCGCGTCGTCCGGTCGTCGGCGACGCCGACCACCGCCACATAGGGCAGCCGTTCGAGATCGAGCAGGCGCAAAACCCGCTCCGACGTTGCCTGCTCGGCGCCGTAGAGGACGATCCGCTGGCCGATATGGCCCGCCTGCACCAGATACCAGACGAATTTGCGAACGACGAAGCGGCTGACGAACAGCAGACCGGCGGTGAGCACCAGATAGCAGAGCCCGAGCCCGGTCGAGAACGGCTTGGCCTGGCCCAGCTGCCAGATCGTCACGAAGACCAGCATCGCCGCGAGCAGGAATTCGAACGCCACCGCCTGGTCGCTGTCGCCGCCCCGGCCCATCGGATGCGCGTAGCTGTTCCGCGACAGCCGGATCAGGAAGAAATTGACCCCGACCAGCACCGCGACGTTGACGTGCTGCTCGATGAAATATTGCGGGCCGAGCAGCATTTCATAGGCGAACGGCGCCAGCAGCGGGCCGAGGATCAGGCACAGCAGATCGACCGCCAGGATGATCGTCGCGATCACATTGGAGGTGAACCGATATTTGCGCGACCGCAGCTCGGTCGGCGGTTCCTGTCCCTCGATCAGCTTCAACATGCGGCACCCGTCCTGCCACAGGTCGAGGCTGCTTGCCCAGCGACACCCGAAGCCGGCAGCGGCGACTGCGCCGCCGCGGGTTGGGCGGAGAGTCTGGACCCGGCGGGTATGATCACGCGAGCGCCCCTCGCTTCCAGCATCCGGCGAATCTTCATCCCGCCCGGCAATTGCTCGAGCACCAGCAGCGCCTCGGTCGTGCAGGTTGCGTCGCCGAGCTTCATGCAAAGCTCGCCGCGCACCCGCCAGCCGTCGCGCGACCGCAGATTGTCGCGGGTGAAGCGTTTCGAGATGTCGAGCGCCATCGACTCCCGCCGCGTCCGCAGCAGATAGGCGAGATAGGCCTCCAGCATGTCGGTGTCGTCGGACAGATCCTTCATCGCGCTGGCATAGGCATTGTCGGCGAGCACGGTTTCGCGCCGCCGCACATAGATTTCGGCAAGCGCCACCCGGCCTTCGGTGATGCGCGGATTGTCGCTCGTCAGCACCTGCGCATCGCGCAGCGCAGCGGCGAGGTCACCCGCGGCCATCTCCACCCGCACCCGCATCAGCAGCGCACGGGGGTTGTTCTCGTCGAAGCGCAGGATGCGATCGACCAGCGCCAGCGCTTCGCCGCCCCGCCCCAGTCCCGACAGCGCGCCGGCATAGAGCACGTCCGCCTCGACCCGAGGGGCGGTGATGTCCTTGGTATCGATGAAGGGGCGCAGGTCCGCCTCCGCCTCGGCATAGCGTTTCTGGTCGAGCAGCAGATGGCCGAGCGCGACCTTCATCGTCGCGTTGCCGGTCTGGTCGACGAAGCGGCGGACCTGGCCGACATCGATCCGGTCGCTGCCGACCGAATCCCACAGATCGACGATGCGCTGCTGGATCATCGCGTCGCCGGGGTGGGCCCGTGTCAGCCGCGCGATCAGCTCGAGCGCGCGATCGGGCCGGCCATGTTCGTAGAGCAGCCGGGCATAATCGAGACGCAGATCGACATCGCGCGGCATCAGCGCGAACAGCCGCGCGAAGGTCCGGGCGGTGCTCGGGAAATCGTCCTTGCCGTTGTAGAGATCGAGCAGCGCCATCAGCTTGGGAATCGATTCCCCGTCCGCGGCCACCGCCTTTTCGAGCAGCGCGATCGCGCCGTCGCGGTCCCGCCCAATGGTCATGACGCGGGCGAGCAGGATCTTGCCCCCTTCGTTGCCGGGATCGATCGCCAGCATCCGCTCGGCAATCGCGCGCGCAGCGGGAGCATCCTGGCGCACTGCTGCGATCGACCCCTTCACCAGCAGCATGCGCAGCGAGCTCGGCTGCTTCGCCAGAATCTGGTCGGCCAGCTTCTCCGAGTCCTTGTAGTATCCGCCCGAATAGGAGAGCTCGGCCATCGCCTGGATCGCCTCGCTATCCCCAGGATCGAGCTCGATGAGCCGCGCATAGGCCTGATAGGCGTCGAGCAATTGCCCCGACGCCAGCTCGACCCGCGCCAGCCGGGCCCAATATTCGGGAACATCATCCTGCGCTGCGATGGCACGCTTGATCTCGATCCGGGCGGAATAGAAGTCGCGGCGCGCATAATAGACGTCATAGCGGGCAGCCGCCTTCGACGCCTTTTCCTCGGGCGAGCCACAGGCGGCAAGCACCAGCAGCGCCGCTGCGGTGACGAAGCGTGCCATCCATGAACCCATCACTTGCCAGCCGCCCCTTTCCGCCCGATTACAGACCGGTGTAGCGGCACGATCAATAGGGCAAAGCGTAAACAATGACCCTCCCCGATGTCGCAATGGTGGTGATCGGCCGAAACGAGGGTGCCCGGCTCGGCCTCTGCCTGCGGTCGCTGGCGGGATTTCGCACCGTCTATGTCGATTCCGGGTCGAGCGACGGCAGCCCGGATCGCGCCCGCGCGGCGGGCGTCGATGTGATCGAGCTCGACGCCGCCGGCGGCTTTTCGGCGGCGCGGGGGCGCAACGCCGGGATCGAACGGCTGATCGCCGATCCGACGATCGCCTATATCCAGGTCATCGACGGCGACTGCATCCTCGAACCGGGCTGGATCGCCGCGGGCAAGGCCGCACTCGACGGCGATCCCGGACTGGGCGCAGTGTTCGGGCGGCGGCGCGAACAGGATGCCGGCGCGTCGATCTATGCCTGGATGAGCGACGTCGAGTGGGCGATCCCGGCCGGACCGGCCGACGCCTTTGGCGGAGACGTGCTGTTCCGGGCAGCGGCGATCCGCGACACCGGCGTCTACCGCGCCGGCATGATCGCCGGCGAGGATCCCGATTTCGCGCTGCGCATGCGCGCCAAGGGCTGGCGCCTGCTGGCGCTGGCCGCGCCAATGACGATCCATGACGCGGGGATCGGGCGTTTCGGACAATGGTGGCGGAGGACGGTACGGGCGGGTCATGCCTTTGCCGAACTCGCGGCGCTGCACCGGGTTGCACCGGCCCATGGCTATGCCCGCAACCGTCGCCGCATTCTGGTATGGGCCGGGGCCGTGCCGCTCGCCGCCATTGCCGGCCTGCTTCTCGCCGCGACCATCGACAGGCGCTGGCTCGCCCTGCCGCTGGCGGCGCTGCTGCTGACCGGTGCGCAGATCGTTCGCGTGGCGCTCCGCGAGAGTCGCCGCCATCGCCCGTCGCGCGCCATCGCGCTGGCGCTGTTCCTGGCGCTGGGCAAATATGCCGAGATGATTGGCCTGATCCGCTACCACCACGATCGCCTGCGCGGACGGCGGCCGCAGCTCATCGAATATAAGACGCCGTGATCGATCTCGCGGCCTGGCTGCTGCTGGCGGTGCCGGCGATCATGACGTCGGTGCTGGCGATCGAGCTGGCGGCAGCGCAGTGGCGCCTCGTCGCGCCCACGACTTCGGGAGCAGCACCCCGCGTCGCCGTCGTCATTCCGGCGCATGACGAAGCCGCCGCCATCACCGCTTGCATCGCCGAAGCGAGGGCGGCCGCGCCGCCCGATACCCCGTTGCTGGTCGTGGCCGACAATTGCAGCGACGACACCGCCGCCCGCGCCCGCGCCGCGGGGGCCGACACCATCGAACGCCACGATCCCGGCCGCCGGGGCAAAGGCTTCGCGCTGGCCTTTGCCCGCGAGCATCTCGCCGCCGATCCGCCCGAGGTGGTGGTGCTGGTCGACGCCGATTGTACGGTCGAAGGGGACGGCATCGCCCGGCTGGCGACGGCCGCCCACGCCCGCGGCCGGCCGATGCAGTCGGCCTATCTGATGCGGCCCGCCCCCGAGCGCGGCGCGATGGTCGGGCTGTCGAACTTCGCCTTCCTCGTCCGCAATCTCGTCCGCCAGCGGGCACTGGCCCGGCTCGGCGCGCCGGCGCTGCTGACCGGGTCGGGCATCGCCTTTCCCTGGGCCGCGTTCAGCGCCGCGCCACTCGCCACCGACGACCTGGTCGAGGATCTGGCGATCGGCATAGCCCTGTCGCGGGCCGGTCATCCGCCGGCGTTCATGGCCGATGTCACGACCTGGTCCGATCCTGCCCGCCGGGCCGCGACGATCGCGCAGCGCGCGCGGTGGGAACAGGGTTTCCTGCGCACCGCCCTGTCGAACGCGCCGTCGTTGATCTGGTCGGGCCGCTGGCCGCTGGTCTGGTTCGGCCTGCACCTGTCGGTGCCGCCGCTCGCGCTGCTGATGCTGATCGATGCCGTCGCGCTGGCTCTGCTCGGCGGGCTCGCCTCTCTCGGCGCGACGGCGATTCCGGCCGTGGTCCTGGCGGCGCTGCTCGGTGCGACCGTGGCGCTGCTGCTGCTGTGCTGGTGGCGGTTCGGGCGGGCCCAACTGTCCGCCGGACGGCTGCTGCTGATCCCGGTCTACATTCTCTGGAAGATACCGATCTACCTTGCCGCCGCGCTGTGGCCGGAGCGGCGCTGGATTCGCACCCGGCGCGACTGAGCGGCGTCAGCCCCCCGCAATCGACGACCAGCCGATGAGCCGGAGACCGTCGTCGATGACCGCGCGGGCGAAGACATGGCTGAGCAGCGCGCCGGACAGCAGTCCGCCGATCAGGGCCGCATAATACACCGCGTGGCGGCGCAACCGGAACAGCCCGGCCCGGCGCATCAGGGCGATCGAATAGATCAGCGCGCCCACTTCGGCGATCGCCAGCGCCACCGGCAGCGCGATCGGGCCGAGCGGCCGGAACAGCGCGATCACCGCCACCACGAACAGCCCGAAGCGAATGATGTTGCCGTGCAGGATCGGAGCGGTCCGGCCCATCGCCATCGCTGTCTGGATATTGGCGAAGCTGTCGACGTCGAGCGCGATGCGCACGACCATTACCGACAGGTAGATCCAGCCATGTTCATAGCGATGATCGAACAACAGGCCGAACAGGCAGGGCGCGAAGCCGATCGCGAAACCGAAGCCGGCGAACAGCAGCGGGTAGAGCCGCGCCCGCGCCGAATAGAAGATCGCGGCGAGCCGGTCGGGCGTGTCGTGCCAGGTGCGCGAGATCAGCGGGAAGAAATAGCGCTCGACATAGTTGCGGCCGAACGGCTGCAGCGCGAGCGCGAGATTGACCGCCAGCATGTAGATGCCGAAATCAGCCATGGTGAACAGCCGGGCGAACAGCATCTTGTCCGACTGGGTGATCAGCAGGGTGAGCAGGGTCGACGCCATGATCCAGCGCGAGAAGCCCAGGAACTCGCGCGCAAGTCCCTTGTCCCAGGCCGGCCTCGATCCGCCGCGGAGCAGGAAGAGGGTCAGCAGGATTCGCGCGACGGCATTGACATAGAGGCCGATGACGAGCGCCCGGTAGTCGGGCATCAGCAAGGTCAGGCCAAGGTTGACGGCAATCTGGATCGCGAGCGCGACCAGTTCGATCGCGCAGGTCACCCGCACCCGGCCCTCGCGCTGCGCCAGCAGCAGAGTCATCGGGCACAGCGCGTTGAGGAAGAACAGCGGCGCGGTCATCGCGATCGGCGTGGCAAGCTCTGGCTTTTCCAGCGCCAGCGCGATCGGCAGCGCACCGACCAGCATCACCAGCGCCTGGAGCGCCCCCTGCCCCAGCCGGATCGTCCAGACGACGTCGAGGAAATGCGGGTCGCCGCCCTTCCTGTGGCGGACCACGAAATCGAACACGCCGATATCCCACAGCATCGCCAGCACCATCATCACCGAGATGATCACCCCGACGATGCCGAAGGCATAGGGATCGAGCAGCCGGGTAAGGACGATATTGCCGCCCAGCCGCAGCACGATCGTCGCGGCGGTGAAGGCAAACAGCATCGCGCCCGCCTCGTTGCGCATCAGCCCGCCGGCCAGGCTTCGCAACCGTCCCCAGGCGAGCACCGCGCCGGTCATCGCAGCGCGGGCAATCGTTCGCCGTCAACGACGGGCGCTTCCGCCACCAGCGGCTCGCGCCGGGGTTGCTGCGCGACGCGGGCCGCAGACAGCTGGGTGCGCAGCGCGATCAGCAGCGCCACGGTAATGAAGCTGATCTGCATCGGGGCCACCCAGTTGCTGAGCAGCGCCAGCGAAACGACGAGCGCCGTCTGGATCGAGATCAGCGCCTGCGCGAAGATCAGTTGCTCACGGTCGGGGCGCAGGCGGCGGATCGCCCGATAGTGCGGATAGCTCGACGCGAGGAACAGCAGGAAGGGCAGCAGCGACACGACCCCGCCTTCGACCAGCAGTCCCAGGTAGACGTTGACGAGATCGACGATGCCCTGACCCTGGATGAACTGATCGAGCATGCCCTGCAGAATCGCCTCGCGATAGCCGATCCAGATATGCGAACCGAGCGCCTTGGGCACCCCGATCATCAGGCCCATCCGGTAGGTGGTCGAGAACTGGGCGTCGGCGCCGCCGAGGATCGGCAGGGCCACGACCGCGGTCAGCCCCGCAAGCGGGATCAGCACCGCCAGCAGGTAGCGTCCGCGCAGAAACTGGAAGGTCATGATCCCGACCGCGACCGCGACGAGACCCGAACGAGAGAGGGTCGATGCCAGGCCGACGAAGACGAGCAGCATCAACACCCCCAGCGGACCCGACCGGCCCCGTATCTGCCACAGCGCCCAGCCCGCGATCGCCGCTATGCCCAGCATGGCGCCGCCGGTCAGCGGGTGGGAATAGGGGCCGTAGGACCGGGCGATGCCGCCCCGCTCGAGCCAGAGGCGCGGCGAATCGATCGTCCACATATCCTGCTTGATGCCCATGATCCCCGCGTAGAGCGGCCAGTGCCGCAGCGTCTCGAAGATGCAGAGCAGTCCCCCTGCCGCTGCGCCGAACAGCATCAGGCGCAGCACAAGTTCGGGCCGTTCGATCCTGACCCGCGACAGGATCTGGTAGGTCAGCAAATAAGGAATGACATAGGTGACGAAGGTCCGGGCGATGCCGGTGGGGGTGTCGCGCAACGACATGCAGACGCAGTAGATGACGACGAAGGCGAGCATGTAGATGTCGCTCATCGAAAAACGCCGGCGCAGATGATGCTCGGGGTGGAGCAGATAGCCCGCCACCAGCGCCCCCGAGAAGGACAGGAACGGCGTAAGCGGCGAGATATAGGCGCCGGCGACCTTGAGCAGGGATCCCGCCGCCGGCGTCGAGAAGAAAAAGAAGAAATAGGTCGCCGCCATCGGCACCCGCCGGGTGAAACAGGCGGCGACGATGATCAGAAAGACGATCTGGGTCGCCAGCATCGGCACCGCACTGACCGTTAGGCAGGCCATCAGCGCCGCGGCGATCACGAGCCGCGCGACATAGCCGCGTTCCCAGCGTTGCCGGACGAGCATCGTCGCGGGCAAGCTGACCATCATCAGCAGCCCGATCAATACGACGGCGTTCTTCCACATGAACATCGGGCACCACCGCCAACAAAACGCCGCCCCTCATCAAGCGCTTCGTGGCCGAGGTAAAGCAGGAATGCCTTGATCCGCCCGCCATCTCACCCCAAATGGCGCTCATGCTCATCGAAACAGAACCGACGCCCAATCCGGCGACTCTCAAATTCCTGCCTGGTCGCGAGGTCATGACCACGGGAACGCGCGATTTCGCCGATCCCGATGAAGCTTCGGTTTCACCGCTCGCGGAAGCCTTGTTTTCGCTCGGGGACGTCACCGGTGTGTTCTTCGGCCGCGACTTCGTGTCGGTGACCGCGGCGGAGGGGGTCGAATGGGCGCCGCTCAAGCCGCAGGTGCTGAGCGTGCTTCTCGATCATTTCTCGTCGGAAGCCCCGTTGTTCACCGGCGGCAGCGCCGCCGAGATCGCGATCGACGACAGCGACCTCACCGATGATCCGGCCGATGCCGACATCGTCGCGCAGATCAAGGACCTGATCGAGACGCGGGTTCGCCCGGCGGTCGCGCGCGACGGCGGCGACATCGTCTATCGCGGCTTCCAGCGCGGCACCGTCTATCTGGCGATGCAGGGCGCCTGCTCGGGCTGCCCATCCTCGTCCGCGACGCTCAAGCAGGGCATCGAGACCCTGCTGAAACATTATGTGCCGGAAGTCACCGAGGTCAGGGCGGCCTGATCCCGCCGCCTGATCGCGTGCGACGACATTCAAAGAGGGGGACTGAAATCAATGGCTGAAACTTTGTCCGAACAGGCGCTCGACCTGCTCTTCCGCACGGCGCGGTCCTATAATGGCTATATCGACAAGCCGGTCAGCGAAGGCCAGCTCCGCCAGATCTGGGACCTGATGAAGTTCGGCCCGACCTCCGCCAACCTCTTCCCTGCGCGCATCGTCTGGTGCGTCAGCCAGGAATCGAAGGACAAGCTGGCGAAGCTGGTTTCGGGCAATAACGAAGAGAAGGTCCGCAACGCACCGGTGACCGCAATCATCGGCATGGACATGGCTTTCTACGACCACGCCCCCAAGCTGTTCCCGGTGGCGGACGCCCGGTCGTGGTTCGTGGATGAAAATGGCGAGCCCAATGCGATGGCTGCGCCGACCGCGATGCGCAACAGTTCGCTGCAGGGCGCCTATTTGATCATGGCCGCCCGCGCCGTCGGCCTCGACACCGGGCCGATGTCGGGCTTCGACAACGCCGCGGTCGATGCGGCGTTCTTCGCCGGCACCACCATTACTTCCAACTTCATCTCGACGCTTGGCTATGGCGACCCCGCCACGATCTTCGAACGCCTGCCCCGCCCGGCGTTCGAGGAGTTCACGACGGTCGCCTGATCGCACTATGTCCCGCGTGCTGGTGATCGATACCGCCACCGCCGCCTGCTCGGTGGCCCTGGTCGAGGACGGCGCTACGCTCGCCGAGACGCATGAAGTGGTCGGCCGCGGCCATGCCGAGCGGTTGATGCCGATGATCGCGGCATTGCCCGGCGGTGGCCGCGCCGATCATATCCTGGTCGATTGCGGCCCCGGCAGCTTCACCGGCGTCCGCGTCGGCCTCGCCACCGCCCGCGCCCTGGCGCTCGGCTGGGGCGTGCCGGTGCACGGCTATTCGTCGATGGCCGCGATCGCGGCGGCGGCCGGCCCAGAGGGCGCGGCGACGATCGGCGTCGCCCTGATCGGCGGACACGGCGAGTTGTTCGTGCAGCGCTATGCGACCGCACCGCTTGCGCCGCTGAGCGATCTTGCGTCGCTGCCCCCGGCCGAGGCGGCACTGACGATCATCGATACCCACGTCTTCGGATCCGGCGCCGAATCGCTCGTCGCCGCCCGCGGCAGCGGCACTGCCCATGATCGGCTGCCGCGTGCTGCCGATGCGATCACGCTTCCCGCCGCCCTCGCCCAGCTGCCACCCAGCCCGATCTACGGCCGCGCCGCCGATGCGAAGCCGGCGGCATGAGCGGTCCCGAGATGGAAGAGGTCGCGGCCGACGGCCTTGCTCCGGTCATGGCGATCATGAACACGGCCTTCGACCCCGGCTATGGCGAGGCATGGACCGAAGCGCAGCTGAGGTCGATGATGACCATGCCCGGCACCTGGCTGACACTGGCGCGGGTGAACGGTCTTCCCGCAGGCTTCGCCTTCAATCGCCTGATCACAGACGAGGCGGAGCTTCTGCTGCTGGCGGTAGCGCCCGACCATCGGCGCGAAGGCGTGGCGAAGGCGCTCATCGAACGGTCGCTCGAACTGCTCCGTTTCCGTAATGGCACCCGCCTGCATCTCGAGGTTCGCCATAATAATCCGGCAATCGAACTATATAAAAAGGCGGGATTCAGTCTGGTTGGACGCCGTCCAGACTATTATCGTGGTATAGATGGACAGGTTCACGACGCTTTGACCTTGTCCTGTTCCGCTTGAGTTCGCAGCAATAGCCAATTTTCTCGAAACGAGTTGCAATTCAACCCGAATGGGCGCAGAGCGCGCGGCTTGAGTGGGTGCGGGGGCACTCTAAAACTGCTTTATGCTGTCTATGAACAAGGATTGAACTATGTCGGATAATAATGGCCTCACCGAGACGTTGATTGCTTTGACTGCGGACATCGTTTCGGCGCACGTCAGCAACAACAGTGTCGCTGTTTCCGATCTTCCGCTGCTGATTCAGAACGTCCACAACGCGCTCGTGTCGCTCGGTGACGAAGTCGCCGAGCCGGAAGTCAAGCAGGAGCCGGCGGTTTCGATCCGTTCGTCGATCAAGCCCGACTACATCGTCTGCCTCGAAGACGGCAAGAAGCTGAAGATGCTCAAGCGCCACCTGATGACTCATTATCAGATGACCCCGGAACAGTATCGCGCCAAGTGGAACCTGCCGGCCGACTATCCGATGGTCGCCCCCAACTATGCCGAGCAGCGCCGCTCGCTTGCCAAGAAGATCGGTCTCGGTACCAAGCGCCGCACCCGCTAATCGTGAAAACCGTCCGGGGGAGCAGGATTTCCCTCTCCCTCGGACATTTTCGGACCACCGCGATCTTGTTTTCGCAGATGCAATACGACTAACAAGGCGGTCCTATGCCGGGCAAGATCGATATCGAACAGCTGTGTGCGGACAAAGGTCTGCGCATCACCGAACAGCGGCGCGTGATCGCGCGCGTCCTGTCCGACGCGGAGGATCATCCCGACGTCGAGCTTCTCCACCAGCGGGCGGCAACGATCGATCCGGGCATCTCGATCGCTACGGTCTATCGCACCGTGCGCCTGTTCGAGGACGCCGGCATCCTCGAGCGTCATGATTTCGGTGACGGCCGCGCCCGCTACGAGGCCGCGCCCGAAACCCATCATGATCACCTGATCAACGTCGAGACCGGCGAAGTGATCGAGTTCGTCGACAGCGAGCTCGAGGAACTGCAGCGCCGCATCGCCGAGAAGCTGGGCTTCCGCCTGGTCGACCATCGGCTCGAACTGTACGGCGTCTCGGCCAACCGTCCGAAATAAGCGCGGGGTGGAGCGGTCGCGGAGGATAGCCCGAGTCACCACCGGGCTGTTCGTTCTGGTTTTCTGCCTGATCGGCTATGCGCTGACCTGGCCGGTCCGCAAGCGGATCGGCTGGCCGCGCTTCTTCCTGCAATGGTTCGGCGAGGCGCTGGGCCTTGAGGTCCGCATCGAGGGAATGCCCCTCGGCCGCGACGTGCTTTATGTCGCCAACCATGTCAGCTGGACCGATATATTGGCGCTCGGGGGAGCGACACCGACCTTCTTCATCTCCAAGGACGATGTCGATGGCTGGCCGCTGGTCGGCATGCTGGCGCGGATCGGCGGAACGATCTTCATCGACCGCACCAGCCGCCGCGCCGCGCAGGGCCAGGTCGACCAGCTCGGCCAGGCGCTGCTCGGCCACCACCCGATAACCCTGTTTCCCGAAGGTACGACCGGCGACGGCCTTTCGCTGTTCCCGTTCCGCCCGGCGCTGTTCGCCTCGGTCGCGCCGCCACCGCCCGGCATCGCCGTCCAGCCGGTGGCGATCGACTATGGCGCGGCCGCGAACGACATCTGCTGGACCGGGGACGAGGATCTCGGCCCCAATGCGGCCAAGCTGCTGGCGCGGCCGGGCCGGCTGGTCTGCACGCTCCGCTTCCTGCCGCCGCTCGCGCCGTCCGACGACCGCAAGGCACTCGCCGTCCAGGCGCAGTCCGCCATAGCCACGGCGCTGGCGCTCTAACCGCATTTCCGCCACGCGGCCGCGGCCTTTATATTTGTCGCCTCTTCGCCTATAGGCGCGGCGATGTCGCGCCCCACGCCCAAGAGCTTCCACGTCAAATCGTTCGGCTGCCAGATGAACGCCTATGACGGCACCCGCATGGCCGAACTGCTCGAGGCGCAGGGCATGCACGCCGCCGGCAGCGCCGACGATGCCGACCTCGTCGTGCTCAACACCTGCCACATCCGCGAGAGAGCCGCCGAGAAGGTTTATTCGGACATCGGCCGGATCGTGAAGAATGCCGGCAAGGACCGCGCCCGTCCGATGATCGCGGTCGCCGGTTGCGTCGCGCAGGCCGAGGGCGCCGAAATTCCCCGCCGCGCGCCCGCCGTCGACATCGTCGTCGGCCCGCAGGCCTATCACAACCTGCCGCAGCTGGTGGCCGACGCCGTCGAGGGCCGCCGTGCGCTCGACACCGACATGCCGACCGCCTCCAAGTTCGACGCGCTGCCCAAGCGCCGGCGCCAGGGGCCCAGCGCCTTCCTGACGGTCCAGGAAGGCTGCGACAAATTCTGCACCTATTGCGTCGTGCCGTATACCCGCGGGGCGGAGATTTCCCGTCCGTGGGGCGCGATCATCGATGAGGCGAAGGCGCTGATCGATGCCGGCGCGCGCGAAATCACGCTGCTCGGCCAGAACGTCAACGCCTGGAGCGGCGAGGACGACCGCGGCCGGATGCAGGGCCTCGACGGGCTGATCCGCGCGCTCGATCCGTTGCCTGGCCTCGCCCGCATCCGCTACACGACCAGCCATCCCAACGACATGAGCGACGGCCTGATCGCGGCCCATGGCGACGTGGCGAAACTGATGCCCTTCCTGCATCTGCCGGTACAGGCCGGGTCGGATCGCATCCTGAAGGCCATGAACCGCAGCCACGACACCGCCAGCTATCTGAAACTGATCGAGCGGGTCCGTGTCGTGCGGCCCGACATCGCCATCTCGGGCGACTTCATCGTCGGCTTCCCCGGCGAAACAGAAGAGGATTTCCAGGCGACCCTCGCCGTCATCCGCGCGGTCAACCACGCCTTCGCCTTCAGCTTCAAATACAGCCCGCGCCCCGGCACCCCCGCCGCGACGATGGCCGACCAGGTCGCACCAGCGGTGATGGACGAGCGGCTGCAGCGGTTGCAGGCGCTGCTCAACGAACAGCAGCATGCGTTCAACATCGCCGCCGTCGGGCGGCGCTGCGACGTTCTGATCGAACGCGACGGCAAGCGGCCGGGCCAGCGTATCGGCAAGTCCCCCTGGCTCCAGTCGGTGATCGTCGAGGACGGCCCCGCGATCGGCGCGATGGTGACGGTGGATATCGTCGCGGCCGGACCGAACAGCCTGAATGCGGTGATCGTTGCGGAGCAGCAGGCGGCTTGACGATGTCGTCGCCCCGGCGGAGGCCGGGGCCGGCATAGCTTCTGGCGGCAACCTCCCCGCAAGCGCCTCCAGCGGCCCCGGCCTCCGCCGGGGCGACGATCGCTGAGCGATCGAGCGTCACCCAACTGCCACATCAACGGTGGATAAATATGACGCCCGACCGCTTTCCCCCTTCGCAGGGGACCAAATGCGCGTAGGATCGTTGGTATCGGGTGCCTCATCCGGGGTTCGATACGGGAAAGGAAAACACCGCTCCTTATGTCGCGCAAGCCAGTACCCGCGCAGGCCGGAGATCGCGCCCGGCTAGAGATCCTCTTCGACAAGCCCCAGCTGCTGGGCCGATTATTCGGCGAGTTCGACCAAAATCTGGTGGCGATAGAGAACCGGCTTGGGGTTTATATCGCGGCGAGGGGAAACAAGCTCCAGATCGAGGGCGAGGCCGAAGCGGCCGGACGGGCACGCGAAGTGCTGACCGGCCTCTACAATCGGATCGTTCAGGGCCAGGACATCGACAGCGGCGCCGTCGAAGCGGTGATCGCCATGTCGGCCGAACCGACCCTCGACGGCATCATCCGCAAGGATGTTTCCGATATCCCCAAGGTGATGATCCGCACCCGCAAGAAGACGATCGTCCCGCGGTCGGCTACGCAGATCAAATATATGGAAGCGCTCAGCCGCTCCGACATCATCTTCGCGCTGGGGCCGGCGGGCACCGGCAAGACCTATCTGGCCGTCGCGCAGGCCGTGCAGCAGCTGATCCAGGGCACCGTCGACCGGCTGATCCTGTCGCGCCCCGCCGTCGAGGCGGGCGAGCGGCTGGGGTTTCTGCCGGGCGACATGAAGGAGAAGGTCGATCCCTATCTCCGCCCACTCTACGATGCGCTCTACGACATGCTGCCGACCGAGCAGGTCGAGCGCCGCATCGCCAGCGGCGAAATCGAGATCGCGCCGATCGCCTTCATGCGCGGCCGGACACTCAGCGACGCTTTCGTCATCCTCGACGAAGCGCAGAACACCACACCCGCGCAGATGAAGATGTTCCTGACCCGCTTCGGCCAGAACAGCCGCATGGTCGTCTGCGGGGATCCCCGTCAGATCGATCTTCCCGATATCGGCAAGTCGGGCCTGGCCGACGCAGTCGGCCGGCTCGAGGGAATCGAGGGGATCGCGACGATCCGGTTCGGCTCGGCCGATGTCGTTCGTCACGCGATCGTCGGGCGAATCGTCGAAGCTTATGAAGGTCCCGACGACGCATGATCGACGTTGCCGTACAGGCCGAACCCGACTGGGACGATGGCACCGACTGGGAAGTGCTCGCGACGGAGGCCGTGACCGCCGCCTTGCGGATCACTCCGCATGCCACGATGCTGACCGCGTCCTATATGGCCGAGGTTTCGATCCGGCTGACCGATGATGACGAGGTCCATGCGCTCAATCGCCAGTACCGCCAGAAGGACAAGCCGACCAACGTGCTCAGCTTCCCGATGGTCCAGGACGATCTGATCGAAGGGCTCGACAACAGCGACGACGGCGAGGTGCTGCTCGGCGACATCATCCTGGCGCGCGGCGTGTGCGAGCGCGAGGCGCTCGAGAAGGGCGTGCCGACGGCGGAGCATGCCACTCACCTGATCGTTCACGGGACGCTGCATCTGCTCGGCTACGACCATATCGCCGATGACGAGGCAGAGGCGATGGAGGATCTCGAGCGCACGGCGCTCGCGGCGCTCGGCATCGCCGATCCCTATATCGTCACCGAAAGCTGAGCGCGGCCTGACTTTGGACGAGCCTTCGCGTGGGGAGGCCCTCCTTCGCAATTAAGGAGAGCCCGAATGTCGATCCTATGGCCGGCGCGTGCCGGAACGCTTGCCCTGTTGGCGCTGCTGGCCGCCTGTGGCGGCAGCGGTGACAGCCTGTCCGGCGGCGGCGGCGGCGGCACCGTCAATCGCGTGCCCGCCTTCACCTCGGCCGGCAGCGTCAGCGTGGCGGAGAACAGCGACGGCCCCATCTACACCGCGACCGCGACCGATCCCGACGGCAACGCGCTGACCTATTCGCTGTCGGGCGGCGTCGATCGCACCGCATTCCAGATCAGCAGCGCCGGTGCGCTCAGCTTCGTCAGCAGCCCCGATTTCGAGGCGCCAGCCGATGCCAATGGCGACAATGTCTATCAGATCGACATCCGGGTCGAAGACGGCAGCCTGGCCGCGACGCTGTCGCTGAACGTCACCGTCACCAACGGCGGCGCCGACGCCTTCCGCGTCCGCCGCGTGGCGGCCGGTTTCGTCGAATCGCTGTTCGCAGCCCCCGTTCCCGACGGATCGGGCCGGCTGTTCGTCGTCCAGCGCGGCGGGCGTATCCGCATCCTCAATCCCGCGACGGGTGCGATCGCCGCCCAGCCCTTCCTCGACCTGTCGGGCTCGGTCGGCACCAGCGGCGAGCGTGGCCTGCTCGGCTTCGCGACCGCGCCCGATTTTGCGACCAGCGGCGTCTTCTACATCTATGCAACCAACAGCGCGGGCACCAACGAAGTCCGCCGCTTCACCACCGCGGCCGGCAACCGCGACCTTGCCGATCCTGCATCGGGCGACGTGATCCTGGCCATCCCGCATCCCGGGGCCAGCAACCATAATGGCGGCTGGATCGGCTTCGGCGCCGACGATTTCCTCTACATCGCGAGCGGCGACGGCGGCGGCACCGGCGACCCGAACGGCAACGCCCAGAACCGCAACGCGCTGCTCGGCAAGATGCTGCGGATCGACGTGCGCAGCGACGCCTTTCCCGCCGACGCGAGCCGCGACTATGCGATCCCCTCGGGCAATCCCTTCGCGGCTTCGGGCGGTGCGCCCGAGGTCTGGGCGCTGGGGCTGCGCAATCCTTTTCGCAACAGCTTCGACCCGGTCAGCGGCGCGCTGCTCATCGGCGATGTCGGCCAGGGCGCCGTCGAGGAGATCGACCTGATGCGCCCGACCGACGGCGGCGCCAATTTCGGCTGGAACCTGCGCGAGGGCAGCCAGCCCTATAATGGCGGCGCCGATCAAGCGGGCTTCACCCTGCCGGTCGCCGAATATGGCCATGGCAACGGCCCGACCCAGGGCAACAGCGTCACCGGTGGCTATGTCTATCGCGGCCCGGTCGAAGCGCTGCGCGGGCTCTATTTCTTCGGCGACTTCGTCAACGGCAACATCTGGTCGGTCCCGCTGTCGCGGCTGGTGCCCGGCCAGACGCTGGCGGCCGGCGCGTTCACGATCCGCGACCTCGCCCCCGATGCCGGCGCGATCGACAACGTCGCCAGCTTCGCCGTCGACCAGTCGAACAATCTCTACATCATCGACTTCGACGGCGAGATCTTCGTGATCGAGCCCGCCTGACCCGTCTGCCGCGCGCGATGCACAGCCTGAATATGCGCAACAACGGTGTCGAGCCCGATGTCGGGAATGATCGTTCGCGACAAATGGCGAAAACCGCCGTACGGAAAGAGGGATTGCACCGATCCGGGGATATCGGTTAGCGAATCCCCGCGAAGGAGCGGCAAAGAAAGACGATGTCCGACGACAGTAGTAGCAGCGCCGCAGACAGCGGCGGACGATGGTGGCGCGGCTTGCGTTCGCTCTTTGCGCCCGAGCATGAGCCCAGCCTGCGCGACCAGATCGAAGAGGTCATCGAGGAGCATGAGGGTGACGACGGCGAGGGGGACGACCTGTCCACCGCCGAACGCGAGATGCTCCGCAACATCCTGCACTTCGGAGAGCGCACCGTCGGCGATATCGGCGTGCCGCGCGGCGAGATCGTCGCCGTGCCCGAGACGATCGCCTTCAGTGACCTGATCGCCCGCTTCGCCGAGGCCGAGCATAGCCGCCTGCCGGTCTTCGGCGAGGATCTCGATCATGTGATCGGGATGATCCATGTGAAGGACGTGTTCCGCATCGTCGCGACCGGTGCGCCGCATCCCGAGACGCTCGCCGGGCTGATCCGCCAGCCGCGCTACGTACCCTCGTCGATGCGGATCATCGATCTGCTCGCCGAGATGCGCGAGACGCGAACCCATCTCGCGATCGTGCTCAACGAATATAGCGGCACCGACGGCCTCGTCACGATCGAGGATCTCGTCGAGGAGATCGTCGGCGACATCGAGGACGAGCATGACGAGAAGGAAGAGGATCTGCTGATCCCGCTCGGCGATTCGATCTGGTCGGCGGATGCCCGTGCCGAACTCGAGGATGTCGCCCGCCTGATCGACCCGCGCCTCGCCGACATCGACGACGATGTCGAGACATTGGGCGGCCTTGCCTCCGCGCTCGCGGGCTATGTGCCGCGGCCGGGCGAGATCATCGAGCATCCCAGCGGCTGGCGTCTCGAAATATCCGATTCGGACGAACGCCGGGTCAGGAGGATGCTGCTCCACCCGCCGATCGCCGCGGAGGATCGCGGCGAAGACTGACGCCGTCCGGCCAATCCGGTGAAAGCCGGAATGACCTTTCGCGGCAAAATGCGTTATAGGGGTGAAACAAGCTTTCGCCGGAGAGGTGCTCGTGACGATCAAGAAGAAGCTGCTGATCGCCCTGCCAATCGCGATCGTGATCGCGGCACTGGTGGTCGTCTATATGCTTGCCACCCGCGAGAAATCGATGATCGATTTCGCCAAGGTGGTCGGAGCCAAGCCGGAGATAAGCGAGCCGAGGGAAACGCTGATCCCGACGCTGAACGTCGCCAAGGCGGTCGGCTGGAAGGCCGGCGAAAAGCCGACCGCGGGCGCTGGCCTGTCGGTCGCAGCCTTCGCCGAGGGGCTGAACCATCCGCGCTGGATCTATGTGCTGCCCAACAACGACGTGCTGGTGAGCGAGAGCAACTCGCCGCCGCGCGACGAGAAGAACGGCGGCGGCGGAATCACCGGCTTCGTGATGGGCAAGGCGATGCAGCGTGCGGGCGCCGGCGTCCCCTCCCCGAACCGCATCATCCTGCTGCGCGACGCCGACGGCGACGGCAAGGCCGAGCTGAAGACCGTGCTGATCGCGGGCCTCAACTCGCCGAGCGGCATGGCCTGGGCCGATGGCCAGCTCTACATAGGCAATACCGACGCGCTCGTCCGCGTCCCCTTCACGCCCGGTCAGACGAAGATCGACGCCAAGCCGGTCGTCGTCGCCAAGCTGCCCGGCGGCTATAACCACTGGGCCCGCAACCTCATCCTCGCACCCGACGGCAAGTCGATCTACGTCGCGGTCGGATCCGCGTCGAACATCGGCGAGAACGGGATGGACCTCGAACAGAAGCGCGCCGCGATTCTCCAGGTCGAATTGCCCTCGGGCAAGGACCGGACCTTCGCCTACGGCCTGCGCAACCCGAACGGCATGGCGTTCGAACCCACCACCGGCGACCTGTGGACCGTGGTCAACGAGCGCGACATGATCGGGTCGGACATGGTCCCCGATTATCTGACCGAGGTTCAGCTCGGCGGCTTCTATGGCTGGCCCTGGTATTATTGGGGCGGCTATATCGACAAGCGCGTCCCGGAGCCGGAAGACGATCTCCAGTCCTATGTGATCCGTCCCGATTATGCGCTGGGGCCACATGTCGCCGCGCTGGGCCTGACCTTCGCTGACGGCGCCATCCTCGGGTCCGACTATGCCAGCGGCGCCTTTATCGCCGAGCATGGTTCGTGGAACCGCCGCCCGCTGTCGGGCTATAAGGTGGTGTTCGTGCCGTTCGCCCAGGGCAAGCCGATGGGCAAGCCACGCGACGTGCTGACGGGCTTCCTCTCCGCCGACGAGCAGGCGCGTGGCCGGCCGGTCGCGGTTGCGGTCGGCAAGCGCGGTGGTCTGTTGGTCACCGACGATGTGGGCGGCAAGGTCTGGCGGGTAACGGCTCCGGCGCCTGCGAAGGCCCCGGCGAAATAATCAGGGCCTTCCCGCGACGGCCCCGCGAAGGCGGGAACGGCGACCAGATGCTAGATTAGCTGGCCGAGCTTCGACGGCGCCGGGAAACCGGCGGTGATGCCTTCGGCCGGCAGCGGCGGTGCTTCGAACCGATGCCAGCCGCCCGCCGACAGCCGCTCGAGCGGCTGGAAGCGCGTCTTGTACTGCATCCGCGCCGAGCCCTCGACCCAATAGCCCAGATAGACATAGGGAAGGCCATTCTCGGTCGCGCGGCGGATATGCTCGAGGATGATGTAGGTGCCGAGGCCTGGCCGGCTCTCGTCCTCGGTCTCGAAGAAGCTGTACACCATCGACAGCCCGTCCGACTGGCTGTCGGTAAGGCAGGCGCCGACCAGCTTGCCCGGGCGGCCATCGACCGACGGCTCGCGATATTCGACGACCTGGGTTTTCACCGGGGTCTGCTCGACCATGTCGGCAAAGTCGAGTTCGTCCATCTGCGCCATGCCGCCGCCCGGATGCCGGGCCTTCAGATAGCGGCGCAGCAGCGCGAACTGCTCCTCGGTGGTCCAGGGCTTGCAGATGCTGATTTCGAGATCGGCGTGGCGGCGAATCAGTTTGCGCTGGCTGGCGTTCGGCTTGAACTCACCGGCGGCGACGCGAACCGAAACGCACGCCTGGCAATCGACGCAGGTCGGGCGATAGGCGACGCCCTGGCTGCGCCGGAAACCGATGCGGCCCAGCGCGTCGTTGAGTTCGGACGCATTGGGTCCGGAGAGTTCGGTGAAGACTTTCCGCTCGGTGCGGCCGGCCAGATACGGACAAGGGCCAGGCGTCGTCACGAAGAAGCGCGGAAAGCGGAACTGCGCCGTCATTCGAAAGCCTGCCCCTGAAACTGCGCGACACCCAGCGGTCGCCCATGACTATGCCTACGCATGAACGTCATGAAAAGAGCATTAACTTTGAATCTTTTGTTGAGCCCTCAAGCGCCGGGCGGCGGACATCCGTCCGCCTTGGCTATCCTCGCATAAGCTCGGGCGGCCGTTCGGCCTTGCGGGACATGAATGTCCCGACGCTGAGTTCGTCGTCGGAGCTGTAAGGCTCCGCAAGCGCGAACGCGCGCCCGAGCTTATGCGAGGATAGCCAAGGTCGCGGATGCGACCGCCGGCGCTTGAGGCAAAACAAACAAAGGTAGAAGCGGGCTTCACCCCGCTTCTACCGTCTGCACCTCATAGCCCTCATGGTTCAGCGCCTTGAGGAGCCGCTCCAGATGGGCGGCATCGCGGGTCTCGCATTCGATCTCCGCGATCAGGCCCTTGGCGGGCAGGGTCGTGAAGACGCGCTGGTGATAGACCTCGACGATGTTGACCTGCTGCTCGTCGAACACGCGCGCGACGTGGAACAGTGCGCCCGGGCGATCCTGTAGCCGGATGCTGAGCCGGGCGAGCCGGCCCGAACGGGCGAGATCGCGCAACAGCACATTGGCAAGGAGACGCGTGTCGATATTGCCGCCGGTCAGGATGACGCCGACAGTGCGGCCGCGGATCAGCTTGGGATGACCCAGCAACGCGGCCAGCCCGGCAGCGCCGGCGCCCTCGACCACGGTCTTCTCGATCTGCAGCAGCATCGCGACGGCGGTTTCCATATCGCGCTCGTTCACAAGGACGATCTCGTCGACCATAGAGCGGACGATACCGCTGGTGACGGTGCCCGGATGCTTGACCGCGATGCCCTCCGCCAGCGTATCGCCCTCGCAGGGCAGGATCAGCCCCTTCATCTTCGCGTACATCGACGGATAGAGCTCGGCCTGAACGCCGATGACGCGGGGCGGGCGCGGTGAGGCCCGGGCGACCACGGCGGCACCGGAAATCAGGCCGCCGCCACCGATCGGCACGACGAGCGTGTCGATCTCGGGCGCGTCCTCAAGCATTTCGAGCGCGACGGTGCCCTGCCCGGCGATCACGGCGGGATCGTCGAACGGATGGACGAAGGTCAGCCCTTCGCGCTCCTCCAGCAGCCGGGCCGCCTCATAGGCGTCGTCGAACCGCTCGCCGGCCATGACGACGCGCGCGCCGTGGCCCTCGGTCTGCTGCACCTTCACCGTCGGGGTCGGCTTCGGCATCACGATGGTGACGGGAATGCCGAGCCGCGCGCCATGATAGGCGAGGCCCTGGGCATGGTTGCCCGCCGACGCCGCGATGACGCCGCGCGACCGCTGTTCGTCGGTCAGTTGCAGCAGCTTGTTGAGCGCGCCGCGTTCCTTGTAGGCGGCGGTAAACTGGAGATTTTCGAATTTGAGCCAGACATTGGCGCCGGTAATGTCGCTGAGCGTGCGGCTCTTCAAAATGGGGGTACGAACGATCGAAGCGGAGATCCGCGCATGCGCTGCGCGGACATCGTCTATCGTTACGGGGACGCCGTCGGCGTCGTTTTGCTTCTGCACGCTTGCCATAGGCGTCGGCGCATAGCGGATTAGTCAGCAGAGTCCTAGCATCGCCCGCAATTCCATCTTATGCGGAGGGCCTATGGCAAAGGTTAGCTTTCTGGGGCTGGGCGCTATGGGCGCCCCCATCGCACGACATCTGGCCGCGGCGGGCCACGACGTCACCGTCTACAACCGCACCCGCGCCAAGGCCGAGGCCTGGGTGGACGCGCATGGCGGCAAGCTGGCGGCGACGCCCGCCGCCGCCGCCGAGGAGGCCGATGCGGTGATCAGCTGCGTCGGCGCCGACGGCGACCTCGAGGCTGTCACCCTGCGCAAGGATGGCTGCTTCGCCGCGATGCGGAAGGGTGCGCTCTACATCGACCACACCACAGCATCGGCCAAGATCGCCCGTCAGCTCGCGGTCGAGGGCCGCGATCGTGGCCTTCTCGTCGTCGACGCGCCGGTATCGGGCGGCCAGTCGGGCGCCGAGGCCGGGACGCTGTCGATCATGTGCGGCGGATCGGACAAGGCGATGGAGGCGGCGACCCCGCTGATGCAGGCTTATTCGTCGCGGATCGTCCATGTCGGCGGCGCGGGCGCGGGACAGACGACCAAGATGGTCAACCAGATCTGCATCGCCGGCGCGATGCAGAGCGCGGCCGAGGCGCTGCGCTTCGCCCAGAATGCCGACCTCGATCTCGACAAGGTGTTCGAGGCGGTCTCGGGTGGCGCGGGCGCCAGCTGGTATATGGTCAACCGCTGGAAGACGATGGCCGACGACAGCTTCGACTTCGGCTTTGCGGTCGACTGGATGCGCAAGGATCTCGGGATCGCGATCGAGGAAGCACGGTCGAACGGCGCGGCGCTTCCTTTCGCGGCGCTGGCCGACCAGTTTTACGGCGAAGCCCAGGCGCTGGGCTGTGGCCGCGAAGACATCTCCTCGGTGGTGAAGAGGCTGCCGAAGACATAAGCCCCTCTCCCTTCAGGGGAGAGGGAGGGGCCCGCAGCCGCAAGGCTGTGGGAGGGTGAGGGCACGGTGGAGTTCAGCATGGCGTTTTCCTTCCCGAGGGCGCGTGCCCTCACCCTCCCGAATCTGCGATTTGGGCCCCTCCCTCTCCCCAAATGGGAGAGGGGTATTCTGGCGGCACTCACCCTTCTCGCGACCCCGGCGTTCGCCGACGGCCTGATCGACAATGCCAACGGCTACACCTTCGACGCCAAGGGCCAGTTGATCCGCTTCAACGCGCTCGTGATCGACGATCAGGGCAAGGTCGCCAAGCTGCTCGATCGCAACGAGAAGCGACCCGAGAAGCTCGACTACCGCCTCGACGCGCGGGGGCGCACCGTCATTCCAGGCCTGATCGACGCCCATGGCCATGTCATGGGACTGGGCGAGATGGCGTTGTCGCTCGACCTGTCTGCCACCAAGAGCCTCGCCGAAGCGCAGGCTGCACTGCGCAAATATGCCGCGGACCGGCCCACCCCGCCGTGGATTCGCGGCGGCGGCTGGAACCAGGAGCGCTGGGCTCTGGGTCGTTTTCCAACGGCGGCCGACATCGATGCGGTGACGCCGGGGCGGCCCGTCGCGCTCAATCGGGTCGACGGCCACGCGCTGCTCGCAAACTCGGCGGCGATGGCGGCGGCCGGAA
The DNA here is from genome assembly GCA_040387595.1 of Pseudomonadota bacterium. Taxonomy (GTDB): domain Bacteria; phylum Pseudomonadota; class Alphaproteobacteria; order Sphingomonadales; family Sphingomonadaceae; genus Rhizorhabdus. Next base: position 47,995 of record JAZKDN010000044.1, on the reverse strand, counting down.
TCACGGCGGCGACCAAGGACCCGGCGGGCGGGCGGATCGAGCGCGATGCGAAGGGCAACCCCACCGGGGTGTTCGTCGATGCCGCGCAGGAGCTGATCCTCAAAGCGGTCCCGGCGATGCTGCCGCGCGACCGCGACGCCGCACTCGCCAAGGCACAGGACATCCTGCTCGGCTACGGCATCACCGCGACCGCCGATATGGGGACATCGAGCGACGACTGGCAGGTGATGCGCCGGGCGGGCGATACCGGGCGGCTGCGGGTGCGGATCATCTCCTATGCCGGGGGCATCCCTACCCTGCTGGCCATCGCCGGAACCGGGCCGACGCCGTGGCTCTATGACGGCCGGCTGCGGATGATCGGGGTGAAGCTCTATGACGACGGCGCGCTCGGATCGCGCGGCGCCTGGCTGAAGGCGCCCTATGCCGACGCCAAGGGCCAGCGCGGGCTCCAGTTCCTCGAGGATGCCAAGCTCCGCAACCTGATGAGCCGCGCGGCGATGGACGGCTTCCAGACCGCTGTCCATGCGATCGGCGACGCCGCCAACGCGCAGGTCCTCGATGCGATCGACGAACTCGCCGCCACCTACAAGGGCGACCGGCGCTGGCGGATCGAGCACGCCCAGATCGTCGATCCCGCCGATCTGCCGCGCTTCGCCAAGAACGGCGTCGTCGCCTCGATGCAGCCCGTCCATCAGACGTCCGACCGGCAGATGGCCGAGGCGCGGCTGGGTCCGGCGCGGCTGGGCGGGGCCTATGCCTGGCAGGCGATGATCGACAACAAGGTGCCGCTGGCCTTCGGCTCCGACTATCCGGTCGAAAGCCCAAACCCCTTTCCGGCGCTGGCCGCCGCGATCAGCCGACAGGACCCGACCGGCCAGCCGCCGGGCGGATGGCAGCCGCAGCAGATCGTCACGCTCGCCGACGCGTTCCGCGCCTATACCGTCACGGCGGCCTATGCCGGCTTCGCCGAGCAGCGGATCGGTTCGCTGACGCCGGGGCACATGGCCGACTTCCTGATCCTCGACCGCGACATCTTTACCGCGGGCCTGAGCGATCTGCGCGCCGCCAAACCGCTGGAGACCTGGATCGGCGGCAAGCGCGCGTGGACGGCATCGTCCGGCGCGTCATCGGCATCATCAAACTGACATAGAGCGCGGGCAACGCGAACGTCCGCCCGCCGCTCCGCCGGGTCGGTCGAATCAACGGATCGCCATGAAGACGCTTTTGCTCGCTGCCGCTCTCGCCTTCGCCACCTCCGCGCAGGCCGCCCCGCCGCCGAAACCGAAGCTGATCCTTGCCATTTCGGTCGACCAATATTCGAGCGAAGTGTTCAACCGCTACCGGTCCAGCTACACCGCAGGGCTCAAGACGCTGTCGAGCGGCATCGCCTATCCGGTCGCCTATCATAGCCATGCCTCGACCGAGACCTGTCCGGGCCATTCGGTGATCCTGACCGGGCGTCACCCCACCGCCACAGGTATCGTCGCCAACAGCTGGATCGACCGCACGTCCGGCAAGTCAGTCTATTGCGTGTCGGTGCCCGGCATATCCGACCCGAAGGCACGCGGCCCCCAGAACATGCGGGTGACGACGCTGGGCGACTGGATCAAGGCCGCCGAACCCGGCGCGCGCACCTTTGCCGTCTCGGGCAAGGACCGCGCCGCGATCACCATGGCGGGCAAGACGGCGGACGGGGTCTATTGGTGGACCGATGGCGAAGGTTTCGGCACATCGCCCTATGCCGGCCCCGCGACCCCGGCAATCACCGAGCCCGCCGCCGCCTTCAACGCGCCGCTGCTGGCGCGCTGGCGGAATGCGCGGCCGACCCTGTGGCCACGGCTGCCCAAACGCTGCGCCGCCCTGCAGACGCCGTACCGGTTCGGCGATCTCGACGTCTCCGGCAATGTCCCGCCCGAAGCCGAAATCGCGGCAATGAAGGCCGCCGATTATCTCGACACCAAGGCTTTCCAGGATTCGCTGCGCGCGTCTCCGCTGTTCGATTCGCTGGTCGTCGACTTCGCGACGAAGCTAATCGCGCGCGAAAAGCTGGGCAAGGGTCCCGCCACCGACGTCCTTGCCGTCAGCCTGTCGACGACCGACTATATCGGCCACCGCTTCGGCAATGGCGGCGCCGAGATGTGCGCGCAACAGGCCGCGCTCGACGCGAGCATCGGCCGCCTGATCAAGGCCGCGCGGGCGCAGAAAGTGCCGTTCCTCGTCATGCTGACCGCCGACCATGGCGCGAGCGACGCCGCCGAGCGCGCGCATGAGCATGACGGCAAGGCGAGCCGATTCGACAGCCGTGGCTATGTCCGGCGGCTCAACGCCGCGCTGAAGAGCGAACTCGGCCTGGCCAGCGATGCGGTGATCGGCGATGCCGACCATTTGATCATCCGCGCGGGTGACGACAAGGCCCTAGCGGACAAGATCCGGGTCGCGGCGCTCGCCTGGATCCGGCAGCAACCCGAGGTGACCGACGTCTTCACCAGCGCCGAGATCGAGGCCGCGACGGTGCCGCTGGGCATGCCGCCCGAGATGATGACCGTCCCGCAGCGGATGAAGCTGAGCTACGACCGCGAACGATCGGGCGACATTCTGACGGTCTTCGCGGAACGGACCAGCTTCGGCGTACCGACCAAGCCGGGCGACACCGTCGCCGGCCACGGCACGCCGTGGAATCACGACCGGCAGATCCCGATCCTGTTCTGGTGGCCGCACGCACCGGCGGAGTCGCGCAGCCAGTCCGCCGAGGTGGTCGACATCGCGCCGACGCTGGCGGCGGTGGCGGGGATCCGTCCGCCGGTTCCGGTCGACGGCCATTGCCTCGACCTGGGCGGCAACTGCCCGCGATGATCAGCCGGACAAGCGCTCTCTGAGCCGTCCGGCATAATAGAGCAGCCGGCCCTTCACCCGCGACAGGAAGGACGCGGGGGACGGGTCCGAACCGATCGCCAGATGCCGGTCGATCCGAAGGCCGATCATGTTGCCGTCGATCGCCTTGGGCGATCCGCTCCAGTCGGCGAGCAGGGCGGTCGGCCAGGTTGAGGTCGCGACCTGATGGACCCGGTTGCCCGCGACAAGCAATCCGGCGGCGCTGTTGCGCTGGGCTTCGGCCGACACCGCGATGAAGGCGGCGTGGTTCTCCTTGTCCGCGCCCTGAACGAAAATGTTGCGCTCGATCCGGCCGGTCGCGCCTTCGGGCAGGTCGATCATGTAGTTGGTCGCGCGCCCGTCGCTGTCGTCGAAGCTGCAGTCGCTGACCAATATGCGCGGCGACCGGCTCTTCACATAATGGCCGCCGCGGCCCTGTTCGAAGCGGCTGCGGCGCACCGTCACCGATCGATAGGCGCTGAGGTAGACCGAATGCGCACAGGCGAGTCCGCGATCGCATCGGCCGAGGCCCGTGAAGGTCGAGCGGTCGATGACGATGTCGGCGCGCGGATCGTCGCCGCCGCCGAGAATGCCCTGCTCGGAATTGCGGAAGATGCTGTTCGACACCGACAGCGGGCCTTGTTCGATGCGGATGCCGGCGGCATTGCCGTCGGCGACCTTCAGATTTTCGAAGACCAGCCCATCGACCGCCGCCCCGCGCCCGCGCAGCACGAGCACCGCCTTGCCCTCGCAGATGCCGCCGTCGAAGATCGCGGTCAGCGGACGAACCGCGCGGTAGGCGATGCGCCCGGCCGCCTGGACCGCGCAGTCGGTGTAGCGGCCCGGTGCGATGCGGATCGTCGCCACGCCGTCGCCGACCGCAGCCACCGCGCCCGCGAGCGTCGCATAGCCCTCCCCGGTCTCCTCGACCGTGAAAGCCGCCGCCGACAGCGGCGTCGCGACAAGGGCCAGCAGGGCGATAGGAAAGCGACGCATTCGGCCTTGTAGCACGAAGCCGTCATCAAATGCTTATCGGATGCGCCGTGCTCGGTCGCTGCCACGCATGGCGAAAGCCGTGGAAGGGGGCCCGGTCAGTCCAGATTGGGCCGCAGCCAGCGCTCGGCCGTCTGCAGGTCGACGCCGCGCCTCGGCACATAATCCTCGAGCTGGTCGCGGCCGATTCGCGCAACGCCGAAATAGCTGGCTTCGGGATGGCCGAAATAGAAACCCGACACCGCCGCCGTCGGCAGCATCGCGAAGCTCTCGGTCAGGGTGAGGCCGGTCGCCTCGCCCGCCTTGAGCATGTCGAACAGGATCGGCTTGTGGCTGTGGTCGGGGCAGGCGGGATAGCCGGGCGCTGGACGGATGCCGCGATACTGCTCCCGGATCAGGGCTTCGTTGGTCAGCTGTTCGCCCTCGGCATAACCCCACAGCGTGGTGCGGACATGGAGGTGGAGCCGCTCGGCGAACGCCTCGGCCAGGCGATCGGCGAGCGCCTTGAGCAGGATGTCGCGATAGTCGTCATGGTCGGCCTTGAAGCGCGCGATATGCGGATCGATGCCGTGGATGCCCACCGCGAAGCCGCCGAGCCAGTCATTCTGGCGATCGACGAAATCGGCCAGGCACATGTTCGGCCGGCCTTCGCGCTTCTTGATCTGCTGGCGCAGGAAGGGAAGGCGCACCTCGCCCTCGGCGGTCTGGGCGAGAATGTCGTCCCCCTCCGCATGCGCCGGCCACAGCGCGGCGACGCCCTTCGCGGTCAGCCATTTCTCGGCGATGATCGTGTCGAGCATCTTCTGCGCGTCGTCGAACAATCCGCGCGCACTTTCGCCGACGATCGTGTCGTCGAGAATCGCGGGATAATTTCCGGCCAGCTCCCAGGCGCGGAAGAAAGGGGTCCAGTCGATCAGCTCGCGCAGTTCTTCGAGCGGCCAATCGGGGAAGGCGTGGATGCCGGGCTGCTTCGGCGCATCGGGTTTCAGCGCGAAATCGGCGACGAAGGCGTTGGCGCGCGCTTCGGCCAGGGTCGCGAGATCGTTCTGACCCTTGTTGGCGCGGGCGATGCGGACCGCTTCATAATCGGCGGCGGTCTTCAGCACGAACTCGTCGCGCTGCGTGTCCGACAGCAGCGTCGAGGCGACGCCCACCGCGCGACTCGCGTCGAGGACGTGGACGACCGGCCCTTCATAGACCGGCGCGATGCGCAGCGCGGTGTGGACCTTCGACGTGGTCGCTCCGCCGATCAGCAGCGGCATCGTCATCTTGGTGCGCTGCATCTCGGCGGCGACCGTGACCATCTCGTCGAGCGAGGGCGTGATCAGGCCCGACAGGCCGATCATGTCGGCGTCATTCTCGTTGGCGGCGGCGAGGATCGTCATCCACGGAACCATCACGCCGAGGTCGATCACCTCATAGCCGTTGCACTGCAGGACCACGCCGACGATGTTCTTGCCGATGTCGTGGACGTCGCCCTTGACCGTGGCCATGATGATCCGGCCTTTCGGACGCGAGCCCGCGACCTTCTGCGCCTCGATGAACGGGAAGAGATAGGCGACCGCCTTCTTCATGACGCGGGCGGACTTCACCACCTGCGGCAGGAACATCTTGCCCGATCCGAAAAGGTCGCCGACGACGTTCATCCCGTCCATCAGCGGCCCCTCGATCACCTCGATCGGCCGGTCGAACTTCAGCCGGCACTCTTCGGTATCCTCGACGACATAGGCGTCGATGCCCTTGACCAGCGCATGTTCTAGCCGCTTCACCACATCCCAGCCGCGCCATTCCTCGGCCGCCTTCTCGGCAACCGCATCGGTGCCGCGGAATTTCTCGGCGATCGCCACCAGCCGCTCGGTGGGCGTCTCGTCGGGGGTGCGCGCCGGGCGGTTGAGGATGACATCCTCGCACGCCTCCCGCAGCTCGGGATCGATCGTGTCGTAGACGTCGAGCTGGCCGGCGTTGACGATCCCCATGTCCATCCCCGCCGGGATCGCGTGGTAGAGGAAGATGCTGTGCATCGCCTTGCGCACCGGCTCGTTGCCGCGGAAGGAGAAGCTGAGGTTCGACAGGCCGCCCGAGATATGCGCGTGCGGGCAGCGCAGGCGGATTTCCTTGCACGCCTCGATATAGTCGACGCCGTAGTTGTTGTGCTCCTCGATCCCGGTCGCGACCGCGAAGATGTTCGGATCGAAGATGATGTCCTCGGGCGGGAAACCGTCGGCGACGAGGAGTTTGTAGGCGCGCTCGCAAATCTCGACCTTGCGTTCCTTGGTATCGGCCTGGCCGACTTCGTCGAACGCCATCACCACCACGGCGGCGCCGTAGGCGCGGCACTTGCGGGCATGGAAGAGGAAGGCCTCCTCGCCCTCCTTCATGCTGATCGAATTGACGATCGGCTTGCCCGAGACGCACTTCAGCCCCGCCTCGATCACCGACCATTTCGAACTGTCGACCATCACCGGGATGCGCGCGATGTCGGGCTCGGCCGCCATCAGCTTGAGGAAGGTGGTCATCGCGAACTCGGCGTCGAGCAGGCCCTCGTCCATGTTGACGTCGATGATCTGCGCGCCGTTCTCGACCTGCTGCCGTGCGACCTCGACCGCCCGCGTGTAATCGCCGCTCATGACGAGCTTCTTGAACGCCGCCGATCCGGTGACGTTGGTACGCTCGCCGATATTGACGAACTGGGCGGAGGAGGCGGTGGTCACGTTGCTCTGTCTCTTCTTCCTCCCCTCCCGCATGCGGGAGGGGCCGGGGGTGGGCGCCCGGTCACCATATGCGTTGTCGTTCGGGGATAGTGCGGAAGCCCACCCCTGCCCCTCCCGCACGCGGGAGGGGTGAGAAGAAATTACGCCGCCATCGTCATCGGATCGAGGCCGGCGAGACGGGTACGGTGATCATGGGCGTGCGGCGCGCGCGCGGGCTTGCCCGCGACCGCGTCGGCCATCGCCGCGATGTGCGCCGGGGTCGATCCGCAGCAGCCGCCGACGACGTTGACCAGGCCCTGGTCCGCCCATTCGCGGATGAAATCGCCGGTGGTCGCCGGCTGTTCGTCATATTCGCCCAGGTCGTTCGGCAGGCCGGCATTGGGATAGATCATCACCGGCGCATCGGCGAGCGCCGACAGCACCTTGACGTGCGGGCGCAGCAGATCGGCGCCGAACGCGCAGTTCAGGCCGATGGTCAGCGGATGCGCATGGCGCACCGCATGCCAGAACGCCTCGACCGAATGGCCCGACAGATTGCGGCCAGACATGTCGGTAATCGTCATCGAGATCATCATCGGGATCTCGACGCCGCGCTTCGCCTGCTCGTCGAGCACCGCCATGATCGCGGCCTTGGCGTTGAGCGTGTCGAAGATCGTCTCGATCAGGATGAAGTCGCAGCCGCCATCGAGCAGCGCCGCCGCCTGGTCCTGATAGACGTCGCGCATCGTGTCGAAATCGGTGGCGCGATAGCCGGGGTCGTTGACGTCGGGCGACAGCGACAGCGTCTTGTTGGTCGGTCCGATCGCGCCGGCGACGAAGCGCGGGCGACCGTCCCTGGCCTCATAGTCGTCGGCCGCCTTTCGCGCGATCCGCGACGCGGCGAGGTTCATCTCGCGGACGAGATGGACCGCCGAATAATCGGCCTGGCTGATGACGTTGGCGTTGAAGGTGTTGGTCGAGACGATGTCCGACCCCGCATCGAGATATTGCCGGGTGATCGCATCGATCACGTCGGGACGCGTCAGCACCAGCAGGTCGTTATTGCCCTTCTGGTCGTCGGTCAGGTCATAGTCGCCGCGATAATCGGCCTCCTGGAGCTTGTAGCTCTGGATCATCGTGCCGAACGCGCCGTCGGTGATCAGGATGCGCTGCCTGGCCTGTTCGCGGAAGCGAATGGCGGCCTCGGAATGGTGGAGAGTCATGCGGCATTCTCCAGCCGCTCGGCCGTCGCGCGCAGCCCCAGAAGGTGGCAGATCGCAAAGGACAGTTCGGCACGGTTGAGCGTGTAGAAATGGAACTGGCGGACGCCGCCGGCATAAAGGCGACGGCACATCTCGGCGGCGACGGTCGCAGCGACCAGCTGGCGCGCGGCGGGGTGGTCGTCGAGGCCCTCGAACAGCCTGTCCATCCAGGCGGGAATGGCCGTACCGCACATGCCGGCGATCTTCCGGGTCTGGGCGACGTTGGACACGGGCAGGATGCCGGGGACGATCTCGCCCTCGATTCCCGCCGCGCGCGCCTTGTCGCAGAAGCGGAAATAGGCTTCGGGCGAAAAGAAGAACTGGGTGATTGCCCGGGTCGCGCCCGCGTCGAACTTCGCCTTCAGATTGGCGAGGTCGCTGTCCATGCTCACCGCCTCCGGGTGGCATTCGGGATAGGCGGCGACCGAGATTTCGAACGGGTGGATCGCCTTCAGTCCCGCGACCAGATCGGCCGCGTTGCGATAGCCGTCGGGATGCGGCGTGAAGCTTGCGCCCGCGGTCGGCGGATCGCCGCGCAGCGCGACGATGTGACGGACGCCGGCGGCCCAATATTCGCGGGCGATCTCCTCGATCTCGGCCTTGCTCGCCTCGACGCAGGTCAAATGGGCGGCAGCCGGGATCGCCGTCTCGCTGGCGATGCGGGCGACGGTGTGATGGGTGCGTTCCCGGGTCGATCCGCCCGCGCCATAGGTGACCGAGACGAAGCGCGGCGACAGGGGCGCCAGCGTCTGGATCGCGCTCCACAGCGTCTCTTCCATCTTGTCGGTCTTCGGCGGAAAGAATTCGAACGAGACCGCCGCGTCGCCCGCCACATCGGCGAACAGCGGCGCGTCGAGCGCGCGGCGCGCTTCTTCGAGCTGATTCAGGGAAACGCTTGTCATGATACCGCCTTCAACTGCGCACGCTGACCGCGCACGCCCAACCATAATTTTACCGTCAGCGCGTCGCCGACCATTTCCTCGACCCGATCGAAAGCGAGCCCCGCCGCCTGGAACCAGCCGGAAATCTGGTGATCGGCGAAGCCGAGCCTGACATGCGCGTCACGCGTGCGCAGGTCCTCCAGATCATGGCTGGCGAAATCGACGATCAGCAGACGACCGCCCGCTTCCAGCAGACGGGCCGCTTCCGCGATCGCCGCCGCCGGATGCTGCGCGAAGTGCAGCACCTGATGCAGGATGACAAGATCGGCCGAGCCATCGCCGAGCGGCAAGGCGTACATGTCGCCCTGGCGCAGTTCGGCATGGTCGAAGCCCGCCTCGGCGATCTTGACGCGGGCGAGCCGCAGCATCTCGGGACTGCGATCGATGCCGAGCGCCGAGCTGGCCTGTCCACCGACGAGTTCGATCATCCGGCCGGTGCCGGTGCCGATGTCGACCATCCGGCCGACGGGCCCGTCGGACAGGAGCGCCAGAATACGTTGCTCGACCGCGCTCTCGGGGACATGGAGCGAGCGAATCGCGTCCCATTCCCCGGCATGGTCGGCGAAATAGCGGGCGGCGGCCAGGGCCCGATCAGCGCGCACTGCCGTGAGCCGGGCGCGGTCCGCCGCGATCCAGACGTCGTCGCCCTCGCGATTCCAATCGTCGATCGCGGCAAACAGCGGCGCGACGCAGCTGTCGTCGCCGAGGCCGAGAAACACCCAGCTCCCCTCCTTGCGCCGATCGGCCAGGCCGGCATCGGCCAGGATCTTCACATGGCGCGATACGCGCGGCTGGCTCTGTCCCAGCACTTGAGCAAGCTCGCCGATCGACAGCTCCATCGCCCGCAAAAGATGAAAGATGCGCAGCCGCGTCGGATCGGCCAAGGCACGAAATATGGCGAGCGCATCGGGCATATATGCAGACATAAAGAAATCTTTATATGTGGTCAAGGCGCTTGCCCGCAGGCACCGCGCACGGCAATGCGGTGAACATCGCGGACCTCCGCGGCGTTTCAAGAGTATGACGGTTGACGGGCAGGTCCGTCCGAAAGGGAACATCGACAATGCACGCTCCGGCAAGGATGATCGGCGTCATGGCGCTCGGCCTGGCTCTATCGGCCTGCACCACCTCCCGCGTCGGCACAGACCGACTGGCGCAGAAGGACCCGCTCGAAGGCTTCAACCGCACCGTCTGGGCGGTGAACCGCGGCGCGGACAAGGTTGTGGTGAAGCCCGTCGCCCAGGTCTATCGCGCCGTCACGCCGAAGCCGGCGCGCGACGGCGTGCGCAACTTCTTTTCCAATGTCGGAGAGCCCTTCTCCTTCATCAACAACATCCTGCAGGGCAAGCCCGATCGCGCGATCCGCAATCTCGGTCGCTTCGTGATCAACACGACCGCCGGCATCGGCGGCCTGTTCGATCATGCGACCCGTGCCGGCGTTCGTCCTGCGAGCGAGGATTTCGGCCAGACGCTGGCCGCCTGGGGCGCGAATGGCGGCCCCTATCTGGTCCTGCCGCTGCTCGGCCCATCGACGCTGCGCGACGGCGTCGGAACGGGCGTGTCGCAGCTGGCCGATCCGTATCGCATCTGCCAGCGCGAATGCGGCCTGCCCAAAGGCGTGCCGACCGGCATGACCGTACTCGAGGTGATCAGCGTCCGTGACGGGCTGATCGAGAGCGGCGCGGACAGCTTCCTGGAGTCCAGCCTCGACCCTTATGCCGCAGCGCGGTCGGCCTTCCTGCAGCGCAGGCGCGCCCAGATTCTCAATCAGGACGAGGGCAATGGCGACGCTGAATCGGCGGCCGCAGCCGATGCCGAGGCGAATCCGGTGGGCGACGCCGCCCTGGGTGCCGCCGATGCGGATGCAGGAATTCCGGGGACCGATACGGCTCCGTCGCCCGAAGCGGCTCCCGTTGAAACCGGGTCCGAAACGGCTGTCGACCCCGCCGGTCCGACCGCTTCGGAACCGCCGAAGCAGCCGAATTAACTACCGGAACAAGAGACATTGCATCGCACTGCGCAAAACTGTAAGAAGTCCACGCCTGTTTCGGGGGGAAACAAGCCTGAACGTGATTAGAATCGTTCGAGCCACTCTCTTTTTTTAATTCACTTCCGGAGAATTCGATCATGAAGAAGATCGTCGCCCTTTCGCTTATCGCCGCTGCCTCGCTGACCGTCGTTGCCTGCAACAAGGAAACGACTGTCGTTGAGAACAACACCGTTGTTGTCGACAACACCGCCGACGCAATGGCTGACACCAACGCAGCTCTCGCCGACTCGAACGCGATGGTTCCGGCCGACAACGCTTCGAACGCGATGTAATTCGTTGGGCGGTCGCTTCGGCGGCCGCCACTTCGGATGAGAAAGGCCGCGCCCTTCGGGACGCGGCCTTTTCTTTGTCCCAAAGAGTTCGCTATCCGCGGAAAGCCCCCGGCTCAGCGATAGAGCGGCTGGGTAACGAGCAGTTCCTCCGCCGAGCAGCTCTGCGCCGAGGGCGCGGGGACGGACTTCTGCAGCGCCGTCAGTTCGGCCCGCGCGGCGGCGACGGCGGCGCCATAGTCCCGCTCGGTCCGCACGACCGCCATGGTCGAGGCGGCGACCATCCGGCCGGCTTCGACCGCGCTCATATTGTGGACGCCGCACACGATCCGGCTTTCGCCATAGGCCCGCGCACGCGCCAGAATCGGTCCGGCGCGCTCGTGCAGGACCTCCGCCAGCACCAGACCCCAGGTCCAGCCGCGCGTCGCATGGCCCGACGGATAGTCGTAGCTGACCGTCAGCTCGTCGGTCTGCGGCTCGCACGTCTCGCCCGAATCGATCAGGAAGGGTCGCTTCTTCTTGTAGAAAGCCTTGAGCTGGCGGGTCTCGCCACCGCTGTCGCGCGATGCCTTTTCGAGCAGTGCGGCCGTCCTGGGCGCATTGGTGGGAGTCAGTGTGATCCGGGCCGCGCAGGAGAAGCCGCGCATCATCGACGTGGTGTCGCCGGGGACATCGGCGATCGCCATGTCCCAGCGCGGGGTGCCCTTGAGCGCCCTGGTGAATTTGAAGACCTCGCGATCGGCGACGCCGCGGATTTCCTGTGGGATCGGCGCAGGCGGGACGACATCGATCAGGTTCAGATATCCCGGATCGAGGAAGCTTGCCTGCGGGGCTGCCGCGATGACGATGACTGCGGCCCCGGCAAGGCCCGCGAGCTTCAAAAACCGGAGCGCTGCCGTCATCCCTGATCCCCCCTGCCCTATCGCCGCCGATCGGCCGCACCGCGCCCGTTGGCGTCAGTCGTTGTAATAGCCGCCATAGCGTTTGCCCTGTCCATAGCCATAGCCATAATCGTCGGCGACGAAACCGGCGTTGTAGCGGTTCAGAACGGTGCCCAGGCACGGCGCCGGGGTCAGCAGCCGGAAGCTGTCGCGCACCTGCTTGCGGGTGGTGACGCCGTCCTCGACGACCATCAGATAGGCGTCGATCTTCTGGCTGACGATCACCGCGTCGTCATTGGCGAAGACCGGCGGCAGATCGCACAGGCACAGGCTGTTCTCGGGCAGCTGCCGCATCGCCGTGATCAGCGAATCCATCCGCGTCGACGCCATCAGTTCGTCCGAGGCCGCCGCGTTGGGATAGCTGGGGAAGATCGTGAGCTGTTCGTTGGGAATCGTCCGCGCCACCTGTCGCAGGTCGCCGATCGTGCCGTCGAGATAATGCGAGATGCCGACGTCGCCGCTCAACTGGAAATTCCTGGCGATGGTCGAGCGACGCAGGTCGAAGTCGAACAGATAGGTGTGCAGGTCGGGCGTGCGCGCCAGCGCCGCCGCCAGGTTCGATGCGACGAAGCTCTTGCCCACCCGCGGCGTTGGCGACGTGATGCCGATGATCCGCCAGCCCCGCGCCCGCGCGATGCGCAGCACCTGGGCGCGCAACAGGGTGAAAGGGCGCGAGCGGACGTCGCGGCTGTCGAAGCCGTATATCCCCGTTTCCCGCAGCTGTTCGAAGCCGATGCCGCGATCGGCATCGCCGGCCATATCGGCGCCGGCCTCGACCGGTTCGGGCGGAACATAACTCATGCGGGGGTCGCCTTGCGCCGTCGAAAGAAGCCGCCCTTCTTGCGCTTCGCCTTGCCGCGCAGACGGGGCTTGAGGGTCGGGATGACGACAAGGGGACCGACGCCGAGAAGCGACTGCAACGCGCCGGAGCCGCGAATCGGTCGGCGCAGCAGCTCGACAAGCAGGGCGAGCGCCAGGCCCGCGGCAATGCCGACGCCGAAGCCGCCGGCGACCAGCAGGCCGCGATTGGGGGAATTGGGCTCGTCGGGCAATGTCGGCGGGTCGACCAGCACCAGCCGCTCGCCGCGTTGTTCGGCGGCCATTTTCTGCGATGCCTCCGCGGCGAGAAGATTGGCCGAGATCCGATCGTAATTGCTGCGCAGACCTTCGGCCTTCGACTCGAGCTGGCGGATGCTCTCTTCGATCAGCGGCGCGCCGCTCTGGGCGGCGACGGCGGCATTCGCGCGCGACGTCTCGGTCGACTTGGCGCCCGAGAGCGTGGCGATGGTCCGATTGTTCGACGCGATCTGCGCGGTGATCGCGGGATTGTTGCGCGGCCCGGTGTTCGCCCGCGCCGCCGCCCGCGTCTCGGTCAGCTTCTGCCTCGCCGCGATCACGTCGGGATGATTGTCCGAATAGAGCGCCTGCGCGGCCGCCAGTGCGGATTCGGCCTGCACGACGCGCTCGTCGGCGTTGTTGCTGCTGCTGCTCAACTTCGCCTGCAGCTCGGTATTCTCGCGCTGGAGCTGAGCGATCTGGACGTCGTAGCCCGATGTCGACGGGATGAAGCCACCGACCCGCGACAGCGCGAGGCCGTTGCGCGACTTGATATCGGCGATCCGTCCCTCGAGCTCGCTGAGCTGCCCCTGGATCTGGCCGGACTGATCGCGCAGGAAACCCACCGTCGCCTCGGCATGGTCGGCGGTCTGGCTGCTGTCGAGCTTCAGCAGCTTCTCGGTGAACTGCTGGTTGACGGCCTGTGCCTTGCCCGGGTCCGAATAGGTGAAGGCGACCGAGAAGGCGATCGTGCTGGAGGTACCGCGCCGTTCGGCGAGCTTGTCGATGTCGGCCGTCACCGGCGTGATCGAAGTGTTGTCGCGCATCATCTCGATGATCGAGGACAGCGACTTCTTGCGGCGCTCCGACTGGTAGAGATCATTCTGCTGGATCAGTTCGATCAGATCGGGGCGGCTGAGGATCTGCTGCTTGATCCGGGCAATGCGCTGATCGATCAGGTCGGTGACCGAGGTTGCGGCGATCGCCTCGGGCAGTTCCTTTGATTCGACCACGACCGTGGCCGAGGACTGGTAATGCGCCGGCAGGCCATAAGCGAGGCCTATGCCCGTCGCCGCGCACACCACGAACGGAATCGCGACGAACCAGCGCCGCTGGAGGAGGATCTGCGGCAGATAGGCCAACAGGCCGTCCGAGAGCTCGATATCTCCCGTCTGGTCGACAAGATCGTTCATTAGCGGCCCGTGAGTTGCAACCGGGCGAACACCTCGCCACCGATGTCGGCCTTGATCGGCACGCCCTGGCCATAGACGTCGCGATAATAGCCGGTGGCGCCGAGCGTCAGCCCGCGGCGCACCAGCCAGTCGACGCCGGCGCGACCGCTGACGAACTGCCGCGTATCGCCGAAACCGGCCACCTGCGACTTGCTGTTCGAATAGCTGCCGTTCCAGGTGACGCCGACCCGTTCGGTCACCGATCGGCGATAATTGACGCCGAACTGGGTGCGCTCGACGGTGCCGCCGAAGCCCGAGGCACTGACCGACCGATCGCCATAGAAGCAGAAATTGTCCTTGATGCCGGTGTGGCAGAGCTCGAGCGAACCAGCGAGGCCGGTGGTCTTCGAGGTCACGGTGCCACCCGCGACGCCGGTCGGCTGGGTCAGGTCGCTGAAGGACATGCCCAGCGACCCATCGACCGTCCAGGTCTCGCTCAGCTGCGAGCTGAAGGTTACCGCAGGCTGCATGATCAGCGTGCTGAGGCCGGGCGTGTCATATTCGATCTTGTAGACCGATCCGCTGATGCCGATCTTCGTCCGCGCGCTGACCGCGTGCTGCCAGCCGATACGTCCGCCATAATTGTCGGAATCATTGCCGGGCGGTCCGCTGCCATAGCGGGTGGCGGTGTAGCCGCCGTCGACCGAGATCGTGTCCTTCGGCGTCGCCTGATAATCGAAACCCGCGCTGGCGCGCGCCGTGTCGGCGCGGCGGCGCAGGCCGATGAGGTTGACGTCGGGATTGTCGATCGGATTGCCGGTAACGGAATCGTCGCCCTGGCCGATAATCTCGCTGTCGTAGCTCAGCACGGCGAAGGCGCTCAGCTTCGGCGACAGCCGCTGCTGGGCCGCGAGCTCGGCGCCATATTGGTCGGCCTTGTCGTAGCGCCTGAAATAGGCCGTCCGGCCGAAATGACCCGACAGCGAGACCTGTCCCTTTTCGGTCTGCTTGACCAGCTTGGGGGCGACCGATGTCTCGACATAGGTCGTCGACAGGTCGCTGCCCGCCGACAGGAAGGGATTGGTGTCATATCCCAGCCGGTAATTGGTCTCGACCGAGAATTTGGCCTTGCCGGCCATCGCCGGGGCACCAACGGCAAGCCCTACCAGGATGAGCAGGGAAGAGCGCCTTCGCCAGCGCGCGCCCGTCATGGGACCACCACCGTGTCGCCGCTCTGCAGTTCGATGATCGCGCCCTGAAGATCGGCGGCCGATGGCGAGCCCTTCATCGCCGTGTCGAGCCGGACGTCGATCACCTGGATCTGCGAACCCTGCTTGCGATAGATCTTGACCTTGCCGAGATCGGCGAACTCGGTCGGTCCGCCGGCGACGCTCACGGCCTCAAGCACATTGACGTAATGGCCCGGTGTGAACGCGCCGGGCGCGCGGACCTTGCCCGCGACCGAAAAGCTGAGGCCGCTCGGATTCTTGACCGATACGGTGACGCGGGGGACGGCGTTGCGATACTGGTCGGCCAGACCGGCGACGATCACGCCCTCCAGGTCGGTCGGCAGCTTGTTGAGGGCATCGATCCGCCCGACGAGGGGAAAGGAGACGCTGCCGTCAGGCAGCACCTTCAAAACGCGTTGCAGGCGCTCGTCGCCCCAGACGTAGATTTCGATCTCGTCGCCGGGATTGATCCGATAGGGCTTGAGCGGCGCGGCGGCCGGCCCCGCGACCGGGGCCGCCGGCGGCGCGGCAAGCAGCGCATTGGGCACGAGCATCGCCCCCACAACGGCCAGAATTCGCGCCTTCATCGTGCCCCTCTTAAGCATCACAGCCCCAAATATTCCTGCATCCGGTCGCGCATGTGGCAAAGCCTGCGCCCAATGGAACACATGCCGCGCGATACGGCGTGGCACTCGGCAACACGTGCCCCAAAAACACAGGGTGCGAAACATAAAAAGCCCGCGCAAACCGTGACTTTGCATATGCTAACAATTGCCCGCACGATCCGCACGGCCCGCCGTGCCGCCGATCTTCACCGCCCGATGCTTACGATCGGATTGCGGCATTTGCCGGGCACGGGCGGCGGTACGACCAACGTCCGGGACCCGGGAGCGCGCAGGCGGCGATGGTGCGGGCGGGGGGAATCGAACCCCCACAGGTCTCGCGACCTTACGGATTTTCGTACCACTTCGGCTTTCGCCGCCGGACCGGTCGCCAGGGACAGGTTCCGTTCGTGGTCTGGACTATCCCTTCGCCCTATCCGCAGGACGCGGACGTAGGCGCTGCCCGTCTAGTCTCTACACCTTCCGCACGCCCCGGTCTCGGGACCGAATTCGCCGCGGCTTGGCTCGGGATCACCAGGAAACAGGCTTCCCCGAATTTGAGCAGTTCTGCACCGTCGGTTTCCCGGCGGGCACTCGATATGGTTCAAGTCCGTTGCGTCTACCAGTTTCGCCACGCCCGCAGCGTCGCCGCCGCTGCATAGCCAGCGCCGTGAGGTGCGCCAAGCGCGAATCGGCCGTCGGTCGTCAGACGTTCAGGCGGATCCGCATTTCCTTACCAGGCTTGAAATAGGGCACGCGCTTGGCGGAAACCGGCACGGTATCGCCAGTCCGGGGATTGCGGCCGACCCGCGCGCTGCGCGCCCGCGTAGAGAAGGCGCCGAAACCGCGCAGTTCAACCCGCCCGCCTTCCGCCAATCTCTTGGTGATAGCGTCGAACAAAGTCGCCACGATCTTCTCCACTTCTTTCGGAGAAAGGTCAGGATTATCCTGTGACAGCAATTGAACCAGTTCTGATCTGATCACAAAACGACCCCCCTCGACGTCATGGCCGAACCGCCAAATGCTTCTCGAGCATATTTTGGCGGCAGCCACAGACGAAACCTACCCCATTCAGGCCCACGCGACTCCATCTAGCTATAAAATCGCGATCAAATCAATCGAAGTTAAGGAGAAGCTTCCGCGCGGCTTTCCGCCGTCCGGCGGTCGTTCAGCCTTGCGACAGGCGGCCGCCGGCAATAGATGGAGCGATCGCCACGAGGGGCCATGAAGGCTGCCCGGGCCGGAAAGGGTCATTCATGCTCAAGCGTCTTGCACTTGCCTCGATCGTCGCAGCTTCGCTGGGAGCCCCGGCCCTCGCCGCGCCTCTGCCCAAGCCTCCGGCGTTCGGCGTGTGCGGCGCCTGTCACAAGGTCGACAAGGGCGCACCGAACGGGATCGGTCCCAATCTCTTCGGCATCGGCAACACCAAGGCGGGCGCCGTGGCCAATTTCAACTTCTCGCCCGCCATGAAGAACTCGAAGGTCAAGTGGACCCGCGACAACCTGATCGCCTTCATCCAGGCGCCGCAGAAGACGATTCCGGGCAACCGGATGCCGTTCGGCGGACTCAAGAATCCGGAATCGGCCGCTCTTGTCGCCGACTATATCCTGTCGCTGAAATAAGCCTCGGGGCTTCGGCGTTCATCGGCCGCGGCGTTCGCGCCGGCAGATGGTCCCGTCTGCCTTGAAATCACCTCAACA
This sequence comes from Pseudomonadota bacterium, assembly GCA_040387595.1. Classification (GTDB taxonomy): domain Bacteria; phylum Pseudomonadota; class Alphaproteobacteria; order Sphingomonadales; family Sphingomonadaceae; genus Rhizorhabdus. The sequence continues at coordinate 30,219 of JAZKDN010000044.1, read as the reverse complement.
TCCGTCCGCTGTCGCAAGCATGCGATCGAACAGCGGACGGGCCGCTGCCTCGATCGGCTCCGCCGCATAGGCGAAGCGGGGATCGGTCGACAGCGGATAGAAGTTCATCGTGGCGTTCGCCTCGAACAGCAACGCGCGCCCGTCGGGCAGCAGCCCGAAATCGATCCCGAAATAGTCGAGCGGCATCCGCGCCCGTATGTCCTTGATCGCGGCGCGCGCCGGGGCCGGCAGTCCTTCAACGCCCCGTTCCAGCAAGGTGCGCTCGGCAACCATCCAGCGCGGGTTACGCACCATTGCCGTCTCGCGCCCCGGCGCATGGACATTCCAATCCTCGGCCGCCAGCAAGTGGCGCACCAGCGGTGCGGTCCCGAACCAGTAGACCCGGATCTTGTGATAGAGCGGATCGTCCCCCCGCCCGTCGATGAAGCTGGTGAGGAGATAGGTCCGTCGCGGATCGAGATGCGCGTCCAGGTCCTCGGCGCGCCCGACGAGCGCGACGATATCGCCATTATGCGTGCCCGGCACTCGCAGGATCGCGGGGAACGTCACCCCATCGCGCTCGATCGCGACCCGCGCGAGCGCAGGGCGCCCCTTGAACCGCGCAACGCTCGGAACGACCAGACCGTCGATCCCGGCGAGCAGGCGGGCGACCCGGTCGCGGCCGGTCGTCAGCACCGCATCCGGACGGTTGATCACCCGCCCGGGAAATCTGCGCAGGAACCGGCTGGCGGCGTTCAGCACCCTGGGATTGAGCTCCGGATCGGTGACGAGGTTGAGCACCGTCGCCACATTGCCAAGCTCCGGTTTGCTCCGCACCCGATCGAAATTGCCGGGAATATGGAGGCGGACGAAATCCTCCGGCTCGGTCCGCAAGCGCCAGATGTCGGTGTTGCCGTCGCTGACGACCGCACCGCCATTGCGCCGAACTACCCCCTTCTGATCGTCGGCTCCGAAGAGATAGGCGATCCGGGTCGGGGGCTTGTCGGGCGGGCGTGGCATAGCGGAGAGGAGGGGTTCCCGAGCGGCGTGACGCGCGCCATGGCCCGACAGCTCGTTGATGTGCAATCGGATTTCGGGCCGCCAGCATCGGGTATCAGGATCGTTGGACCGGCCGGTTTCTGCGCGCTCCTCCCTGGAGGCGCGCGTGAATCCGAACGGACTCTGAAACGGGATGGTGGTGGAAGGGGCTGGATTCGAACCAGCGTACGCTTGCACGGGCAGATTTACAGTCTGCTGCCTTTAACCACTCGGCCACCCTTCCAGAGGCGCCTAAAGCGAGGCGGCTCAATGGCCAATCGAAACTCGGCTGTCAACGCCCGCGACCGGAAAAATGTCGGCCGCGGCGGCGCTTGTGCGAAAGCGCCGCGCGCGCGATGCGCGAAGTGCTTCCACCTAGCGCGATCAGTCTCTAAAGGGCGGCGCATGCGCAAAGGTCATCGCCCCTCCCAGTCCACCCAAGGCCGTCCCCGCTTCTGGGGTCGCCACGCCGTCCTCTCGGCCCTCGCCAACCCCAATCGCACCGTGAAGCGGCTATGGGGCACCCAGGAGGCGGTTTCGGCGCTGGACCTGCCGCCCATCCTTCCCGTCACCTATGCCGACGTCGCCGACCTCGGCCGGCTCGTCCCGCACGACGCGCCGCATCAGGGGCTGGTGATCGAGGTCGATCCGCTGCCCGACATCTGGCTGGGCGACCTGCTCGAAGCGGCGCAGGGTGACCGCCGTCCGCTCATCGTCCTCGACCAGGTGACCGATCCCCACAATGTCGGCGCGGTGCTGCGGTCGGCCGCCGCATTCGACGCGGTCGGCATCGTCACCCAGGACCGCCACTCGCCGCCCGAATCGGGCGCGCTCGCGCGGTCGGCCTCGGGCGCACTCGAAGTCGTGCCCTGGGTCCGCGTCGTCAATCTGGCCAGGGCGCTCGAAGAGATCGCCGAAGCCGGTTTCTGGCGGATCGGTCTGACCGGCCACGCCAAGGGCACGCTGGCGCAGGTGATGGGGGATTCGCGGATCGCGATCGTTCTCGGCGCAGAGGGCGAAGGCATGCGCCAGAACACCCAGGTGCATTGCGACGAACTCGCCAAGCTGCCGATCAGCCCCAAGGTCGAGAGCCTCAACATCTCGAACGCCGCAGCGATCGCCCTCTACGCGATCGCGACGCGCGGCTGAAGCCGCGCTGTTTTTTTTGATTTAGCCCTCAATCGCCGGGCGGCGGACATCCGTCCGCCTTGGCTTCCTCGCATAAGCTCGGGCGCGCGTTCGCGCTTGCGGAGCCCTCACGGGCTCCGATGATCATCTCAGCGTTGGAATGGTGCGTCGGGACGCGTGAGCGTCCCGCAAGCCCGAACGGCCGCCCGAGCTTATGCGAGGGAAGCCAAGCGAGGCGGATGCCTCGCGCCCGGCGCCTGAGGGCCGAATCAGAAAAGCAAGAAACGGGAGGATCGGGCGTCGGCCCGATCCTACAGCTCAATCTTCCGGCGCGATCGTGACGATCAGGCCGTCGAGGTCGTCGGTCATCGCCAGCTGGCAGGACAGGCGCGAACGCTCGTCGCGGTGGTCGCTGCTGTCGAGCAGGTCGTTCTCGTCGTCGCTCATGTCGGGGAGCAGGCCGGTAAAGGCGGGATCGACGAAGACGTGACAGGTCGCGCAGGAACAGCAGCCGCCGCACAGGGCGAGCAGCTCATCGATTCCGGCATCGCGGATGACTTCCATCACCGACAGACCGGCTTCGGCCTCGAGGACCGATTCCTCGCCCTCGCGCGTGACGACAACCAACTTGGGCATTAGCACTCCCCCGATTTAATCCGGATTTGGCGCGCCTATGTAGCCCATGACCCGTGAAATCAAGAGCAGGAACCGAAATGAGCCTCTCCGCCGAACAATTGCGCCGCAGCCTCGATGCGCTGGCGGACGTCGAACCGGCCTTCGCGGACATGCTGAAGACGGTGGGCTATCCCGAGCCCCGCATCCGCGCGCGCGGCTACCAGACCATGCTACGGACGATCGTCGGCCAGCAGGTGAGCGTCGCCGCCGCCAATGCCATCTGGGCCCGACTGGAGACGATGGTCGGCGCCGGGATGGTGCCCGAGGCGGTCGCCGCCGCTCCCGACGAGCTGCTGCGCGCCGCCGGGCTGTCGCGGCAGAAGGTCGCCTACGCCAAAAGCCTGGCCGAGCATGTCGCGCGCGGCTCGATCGACTTCGACCGGTTGCCGGCCGATGACGAGGAAGCGATCGCCCAGATGACCGCGATCAAGGGAATCGGCCGCTGGTCGGCGGAGATCTACCTGCTGTTCGCCGAAGGCCGCGGCGATGTCTGGCCTGCGGGCGACCTTGCCGTACAGATCGAGGTGGGCAAGCTGCTCGGTCTGCCCGAGCGCCCAAGCGAGCGCGAGACGCGGCGTCTGGCGCAGGGCTGGAGCCCCCACCGCGGCGCCGCCGCGATCTTCACCTGGCACAGCTATTCGGCGCGCGCAGCGGCCGGCAAAATGCCGCTCTAACCCCTCTCTCCGAAGGGAGAGGGGTTTTACCCCCTCAAACGTGCCCCAAGCTTCGCGGCGGCCGCGACGATCTTTTCGGAGATCGCCTTGATGTCGGCGTCGGTGAAGCTCTTGTCGGCGGGCTGGAGCACGACCTCGATCGCCACCGACTTTTCGCCTTCGCCGACGCCCTGTCCCTGGAAGACATCGAACAACCGGGCATCGGTGATCGTCGCCTTGTCGGCCCCGCGGACCGCGCGCAGCAATTCGTCGCTCGCCCGGTCGGCGGCCATCAGGAAGGCGAAGTCGCGGCGCACCGCCTGCAGCGGCGGGGGCGCATAAGCATCGCGCATATGGTCGACCGACGCGCGCTTCACCGGGATGGCGTCGAGGAAGATTTCTGCCGCCACGACGACACCGTCGATATCGAACGCGCGTGCCGTCGCGGGATGAAGCTCGCCGAACTCGGCCAGCACCGTCTTGGGGCCGAGCCGCAGCGAACCCGAGCGGCCGGGGTGATAGACCCCGCTCGATACCGTTTCGAACAGCTGCAGCCGATCGACCGGCGCACCGACCGCCGCGAGCAGCGCCACCGCCTCCGCCTTGGCGTCGAACGCGTCGAAGCTCTGTGCCTTGCCGCTGCGCCAGTCGCGCGGGTTGCAGTCGCCGGCAAGCAGGAGGCCGAGGGTCAATCCCTCGCCGTTCGCCAGATAGCGTCGACCGACCTCGAACAACCGGATGCTGCCCGCGCCGCGATCGGCGTTGCGACGGGCCGCCGCGACCAGGCCCGGCAGCAATGACGGCCGCATGACCTTCAGCTCCTCGCTGATCGGGTTGGCGAGCGTCCAGGCGCCGCCACCGAAGGGCTTCGCCTCGGCCTCGCTGATGAAGCTCCACGTCACCGCTTCGTTCAGGCCGCGCGTGGCGGCCGTGCGGCGGGCGCGGCGCTCGATCTTCTGTGCCTGGGTTGCCGTCGGGCGGGCGACGCCCTCGCCGCGCGGCAGCGGGATCGACGGGATATTGTCGATGCCGATGATGCGGACGACCTCCTCGACGAGGTCGGCCGGGCCATCGACGTCGCGGCGCCAGCTCGGCACCGAGACATTCCAGACCGCGTCGATGCCGAAGCCGAGCGACGAGAGGATCGCGCGCTGGCGCTCCGGCTCGACGACGAGGCCCGCGATCTTGTCGGTCAGGGTCGGATCGTACCGCAGCGCCTTGGTGCCCGATGGCGGCGTCCCCGCCTCGATCACGGTGCCGGGCGTGCCGCCGCAGAGCTCCGTGACCAGCTTGGTGGCGATCGCCATGCCGGCTGCCAGGAACTGCGGATCGGCGCCTCGCTCGAATCGGCTGCGCGCGTCGGAGGTGATACCGAGCTTCTGGCCGGTCCGCGCGATGGCTTCGGGCGGGAACCAGGCGCATTCGATCAGCACATCGGTGGTCGCCTCGGTGACTCCGGTCCGCTCGCCGCCCATGATGCCGCCGATGCCCTCCGCGCCATGCGCGTCGGCGATCACGGTCATCGTCTCGTCGAGCACATAGCTCTTGCCGTTGAGCGCGAGCACCTCCTCGCCCGGCTTCGCCTTGCGGATCACCAGCGGGCCGGTGAGCTTGGCAAGATCGAAGACATGGAGCGGACGGCCATGATCGAGCATCACATAGTTGGTGATGTCGACCAGCGCCGAGATCGGCCGCTGCCCGACGGCGATCAACCGCTTGGCCAGCCATTCGGGGCTGGGGCCGTTGACGACGCCCTTCACGACCCGGCCGAAGAAGGCGGGACAACCTTCGAGATCCTCGTTGCGGATTTCGATCGTGCCATCGCCCTGCCCGGTGATCGTCGGCAGGTTGAGCGACTTCAGCGTGCCGAGGCCCGCCGCCGCCAGATCGCGCGCGATGCCGCGCACGCCCATGCAATCCTGCCGGTTCGGCGTGATCGCGACGTCGATGACGGGATCGGACAGACCGGCCCATTCGACATAGGCGGTGCCGATCGGCGCATCGGCCGGCAGCTCGATGATTCCCTCATGCGCGTCGCTGAGTTCGAGTTCGCGCATCGAACACATCATGCCGCGCGATTCGACGCCGCGGATCGCCGCGATCTTCAGCGTGACGTCGATACCGGGGACATAGTCGCCCGGGCGGCCGAGCACGCCGACGAGGCCCGCGCGCGCATTGGGGGCGCCGCAAACGATCTGCAGCGGCTCACCGCCGTCGCCGGCGTCAACCGACAGCACCTGCAGCTTGTCGGCCTGCGGGTGCGGCGCGGCGGTCAGGACGCGCGCGATGCGGAAGGCGCCCAGCTTCTCGGCCGCGTCCTCGACGCCCTCGACTTCGAGGCCGACCTTGGTCAGCCCGTCGAGGATCGCGGTGAGGCTCGCCTCGGTCTCGAGATGCTCCTTGAGCCAGCTCAGGGTGAACTTCATGCGCCGACTCCCCCCGACAGCGTGGGCACGTCGAGCGCGGCGAAGCCATAATGTTTCAGCCAGCGCAGATCGCCGTCGAAGAAGGCGCGCAAATCGTCCATCCCATATTTGAGCATCGCGAGGCGATCGATGCCGCAGCCGAAGGCGAAGCCCTGCCATTCGTCGGGATCGAGCCCGCAATTGGCGATCACCCGGGGATGCACCATCCCCGAGCCGAGAATCTCCATCCAGCCGCCATTGGCGGCGGTGGGGTCGCCACCGATCACGCGGCGGCCCTTTTCCCAGGTGAAGCCGACATCGACCTCGGCCGAAGGTTCGGTGAAGGGGAAGAAGCTGGGGCGCAGGCGCAGGACGATGTCGTCGCGCTCGAAGAAGGCCTTCACGAAGGTCTCCAGCGTCCACTTCAGATGGCCCATGTTGATGCCGCGATCGATCACCAGGCCTTCGACCTGGTGGAACATCGGCGTGTGGGTCGCATCCGAATCCGAGCGATAGGTCCGCCCCGGCGCGATGATGCGGATCGGCGGCTTCTCGGTCAGCATGGTGCGGATCTGCACCGGCGAGGTGTGGGTGCGCAGCAGCATCTTCTTGCCCGATTCGGCGTCCGGGAAATAGAAGGTGTCGTGCATCGCCCGCGCCGGATGGGTTTCCGGAATGTTGAGCGCGGTGAAGTTGTGCCAGTCGTCCTCGATCTCTGGGCCGGTCGCGACCGCGAAACCGAGGTCGGCGAAAATCTCGGCCAGCTCGTCCATCACCTGGGCGACGGGGTGAACCGACCCCTGCATGCCGGCCGACACCGGCAGGCTCATGTCGAGCGTCTCGGTCGCGAGCCTAGCCTCGAGCGCAGCGCCCTCCAGCGTGGCCTTGCGATCGGCGATCGCATGGGTTGCGGCCTCGCGCAGCGCATGGATCTTCGGCCCTTCGGCCTGGCGCTGATCGGGGGTCATCCCGCCGAGCGTCTTGAGCAGCGCGGTGATCGTCCCCGACTTGCCCAGCGTGCGCACGCGAATTGCCTCCAGATCGGCGAGCGTCGCCGCCGATGCGATCTCCGAAAGCGCGTCCTGATTTTCTGTCGTCACTACAACCCCACATTCGTCATTCCCGCGAAAGCGGGAATCCATGGACGGCGAAGCGTCCGATTTTCAGCGTTCCGTATCCGTGGATCCCCGCTTTCGCGGGGATGACGGCAGAAGTTCACAGGCTCATCGTCGGAAATCCGAACATCGTCACGGCGAGATCATCCCAAGAGGGATTCCTTGCCTCGATCAGCTCGATCTTCCAAACCCGGTTCCACTTTTTGAGCTGCTTCTCGCGAGCGATTGCGGTCGCCATGTCGTCGAAGCTCTCGAAGTGGACGAGATGGGAAACCCCGTAGCGGCTGGTAAAGCCCTTGATCAAGCCTTCCCGATGTTGATGCAGCCGTCCGAAGAGGTTGGAGGTCACACCGATATACAATGTTCCATGCCTGCTACTGGCAAGAATATATACCGCCGGCTGCTTCTCCACCCACTCTCACCCTCGTCGTTCTCCGCAGAAAAGACCGATTGCAGGCGCGAAACCCTCAGCACAAACAAAAAGGGCGCGGTGACCATCGGCCACCGCGCCCTCCCTGTTGCTTGTCCGAAGACTTACGCCGCGATGCGGGCGCCTTCGGGGAGAGCGGCCTTGGCCTGGGCAATGATGCCCTTGAAGGCTTCGCCCTCGTGCATGGCGAGATCGGCCAAGACCTTCCGGTCCAGCTCGACGCCCGCAAGCTTGAGGCCGTGCATGAACACGCCGTAGGTCAGACCTTCGACGCGGACGGCGGCGTTGATGCGCTGGATCCAGAGCGCGCGGAAGGTGCGCTTCTTTACCTTGCGATCGCGATACGCGTACTGGCCGGCCTTTTCGACCGCCTGACGCGCGATGCGGATGGTGTTCTTGCGACGGCCATAATAGCCCTTCGCCGCACCAAGAATCCGCTTATGCTTGGCGTTGGTGGTTACACCGCGTTTGACACGTGCCATCTAGCGGTCCTCCTCAGTTCAGGCCGTACGGGGCCCACAGCTTCACGCGAGCCGTATCGGCGTCAGCGAGAACCGAGGTGCCGCGATTGGTGCGGATATACTTGGCATTGTGGCTGATCAGCCGGTGACGCTTGCCGGCGACGCCGTGCTTCACCTTGCCGGTAGCCGTGAGCTTGAAGCGCTTCTTAACGCCGCTCTTGGTCTTGAGCTTGGGCATTTTCGTCTCCTGATATGCGACGTTTGCAGACAACCACGGCAGCCCATACAGCCGGACCGTCCATCAAATCGCGGAAGCGCGGGCCTATAAGCGGCGGCGGGGCGTATTGCAACCCGTCAGAGCCGAAACGGAACCCGTGCCATGCTCCGGGGGTTCCCGCATGGCATGGTAACCGAATCCCCCACTTCGATCGACGGGCCCGAGGGCGACCGGGCCCCCGCAGCGGCGCCGGCTAATCCCCCCCGCGACCCGGCCAGCTGGACGCTGGCGGCCGGATTCGCGGTGGTGGCGACGATCGTCGGCCTGATCGTGCTGGCCTGGTTCATCCTCTACGTCACCAAGGGACGCTTCCTGAAGCCGACGTTCGAATCGGTCGCCAGCCGTATGACCGACCGCCAGGTGAAAGTGGCGGGCGACTTTCAATTCTATTTCGATGTCATCGATGCGCGTTTCGTTGCCGACGGCCTGACCGTCTCCAATCCGACATGGACGACAAAGCCCAATTTCTTCGAGGCTCGGCATATCGCCACCCGGATCAAGACGATTCCGCTGATCTTCGGCGAACGGCGCGCCGAATGGCTCGTGCTCGACGGCGGCAAGATCGATGCCGAATGGGACGCGCAACGGCGCAACAGCTGGACCTTCGGCGATCCGGACAAGAAGGGTGAGCCTTTCCAATGGCCGACGATCGGCCGGGCCGATGTGACCAATACCGAGGTCCGCTATATCGATCCGCAGCTGCAACTGCGCACCGACGTCAAGGTCGGTGACATCGCAGCCGGCGGCACCCGGATCGACGGCAAGGTGCCCTTCACCGGCACCGGCACGATGCGAGCCAAAGCCTTCACCATGGATGGCGCCATCCTGTCTCCCAATTCCACGGTCACCTTCGGCAGGACACGGTTCGAGATGCATGCTCGGTCGGGGCCGACATATCTCGACGTCGATGGCATATTGCCTACTGCGACGCAGATCGAGGGATCCGACCTCAATGTGAAGGTGCGCGGCCCCAATGTCCGGCTGCTGTTCGACTTTCTCGGCGTTGCGGCCCCCGACACCCGCAAATACTGGTTCACGTCGAAGCTGACCAAGGTCGACGGCGAATGGCGCTTCACCCGGATCAATGGCCGCTACGGCGCCAGCGATCTCCACGGCCAGATGACGATCAGCTTTCCAAAGGAGCGCCTGTTCCTCGACGCGCTGTTCGATTCGAACCTCGTGGACATCATCGATGTCGGCCCGTTCCTAGGCTATGCGCCGGAGGCTCTGGCGACCAAGGGCGTGCAGGCGGCGGTCAAGCAGACCGGCGGCACGCCGCGCATCCTGCCCGATGCGCCGCTCCGGCTGGAATCGATCCGAACCTTCGACGCCCACATCCTCTACAAGGTGAAGAACTTCCGGAATCCGAAGTTCCCGATCAGCAACGTCAACCTGACCTTCGACCTCGACGACAGCCTGATGAAACTGTCGCCGTTCAGCTTCGACATTGCCGGCGGCCGTCTCGCCTCCGACATCTCGATCAATGCGCGCGTGCCGGCGGTCGTCACCGATTACGACATCCGCCTGTCGCCGACGCCGATGAGCAAGCTGCTCGCCGGATTCGGCGTCCAGCAGGCGGGTACCACCGGCACGGTCAAGGCGCGCATCCAGATGAAGGGCACGGGCGATACGCTGCGCGATTCGCTGGCCACCTCGAACGGCCGGATCGCGATCATCCTGCCCAAGGGCACCTTCTGGACCCAGTATATCCAGCTCGCCGAGTTCGACCTGGGCGTGTTCGTGCAGAAGCTGCTGCAGGACAAGCTGAAGAAGCCGGTCGAGATCAATTGCGGCCTGCTGGGGTTCACCGTCCGCGACGGCGTCGCGGCGGCCGATCCGATCCTGATCGACACCGACAAGAACGTCATGACGGCCAAGGGGGGCTTCAGCTTCAAGGACGAGTCGCTCGACATGAACTTCCGTGCCGACTCCAAGAAGTTCAGCCTCTTTTCCGGCCAGTCGCCGGTCGGCATCAAGGGCTATTTCGCCAAGCCGGGAATCAACGTCCTCAGCCCGCAGCTGCTGGCGCGTGGCGGCGCGGGGCTGGCACTCGGTCTTGTCGCAAGTCCGCTGGCGGCGGTGATCGCCTTCGTCGATGTCGGCGATGCCAAGGCCGCTGCGTGCGGCCCGATCCTCGCCGGTGCCCAGGCGAATGCGATGCGCACCAAAAAGGGCGAATCGCGCAAGGACATCGGGAAGGTCAGCGAGAATCGCAAGCAGGCCGGCGACCGCAAGCAGCCCGACAAGCTGGGTCGGTAAACGCCCCGTCAGTTCAGCAGGGCGGCGATCTGCGCGATGAGGCGCTCGTCACCGGCGGCGATCACCTCCCCGGGGCTGCGTGCATCGAGCGGGCGGCCCTGCCAGTCGGTCATCTTTCCGCCCGCGCCCTCGACCACCGGGATCAGCGCCGCGAAGTCGTAGAGCTGAAGCCCTGATTCGATCACCGCGTCGAGATGCCCCGAGGCGGTCAGTCCGTAATTGTGGCAATCGCCACCCCACAGCGTGTCGCCCGCCACCGCGCTCGCCTTCTGGAAGCGAGCGTAATCGGACGCGGGGAAAGCGGCGGGGGACGTGGTGCCGATATGAGCCCCGGCTAGGGTGGAACAATGCCTCGTACGCGCGGGGACGCCGTTGAACAGGGTGGCCCGACCGCGGGCACCGACCCAGCGATCGCGCGCGATCGGCTGGTCGATGACGCCAAGTACCGGCTTCTCTTCCTCCACCAATGCGATCAGCGTGCCGAACAGCGGCCGCCCGGCGACGAAGGCGCGGGTGCCGTCGATCGGGTCGAGCACCCAGATCCGCGCGGCATCTTCGCGCTCGCGGCCATATTCCTCGCCGATGATCCCGTCGCCGGGCCGCTCCGCGTTGATGATCCTGCGCATCGCCGCTTCGGCGGCGCGGTCGGCCTCGGTGACGGGCGAGGCGTCGGCCTTCGTCTCCCGCTCGAACCGAGCGCGGAAGAAGGGACGGATGGCCTCGCCCGCCGCTTCGGCAAGGCGGTTGGCGAGGATGATGTCTTGGTCGGTCATGCTGGCGTCATCCCCGCACCGGGTGCAAAGTGCAAGCCTGCCGAGGAGGAGAGGAAGCATGACCCCATCCAGCCTGATCCCCTGCCTGCGCTATGACGATGCCCCCGCCGCGATCGCCTTCCTGTGCGACGCCTTCGGCTTTGCCCGCCACGCGGTCCATCCCGATCCCGACGATCCCACCATCGTCCACCACGCCCAGCTGACCCTGGGCGGCGGCATGGTCATGCTGGGATCGGCGCGGCCGGGCGAAATCGCCGAACTGTACCGCTGGAAGACCGCGCAACAGGCCGGCGGCATCACGATGCGCGTCAGCGCGGTCGTCGCCGATCCCGATGCCCACCATGCCCGCGCCAAGGCTGCAGGCGCCGACATCGTCACCGAACCGCACGACAACCCCGGCTATCCCGGTCGCAGCTACGATGCGCGAGATCCGGAGGGCAATGTCTGGACCTTCGGCAGCTACGATCCCTGGGCGGACTGAGCGGGCATCAACCAACCTTCCCCGTCATTCCCGCGAAAGCGGGAATCCACCGGCGAACGCGCTCTGCACCTTTGAACGATATGACCAAGCCGCCAGATGGATCCCCGCTTTCGCGGGAATGACGGTCGTTGATGTCAGTCTGTCGCCCACCCCTCGGGGAGACAATGTTTCTTAATCAAAAAGGCTCGACACCGAGCTTTCGTCGGCGATGCGCTTGATCGCTTCGCCGAGCAGCGGGGCGATGGTCAGGTGGCGGATCTTCTTCGCGTCGGCGACCGCCGCGGGTGCGCCGATCGAGTCGGTGATCACCAGTTCCAGCAGTTCCGAACCTTCGACGCGGGCGACCGCGCCGCCGGAGAGGACGCCGTGGCTGACATAGGCGACGACGTCCTCGGCGCCTGCCTGGCGCAGCGCCGCGGCGGCGTTGCACAGGGTGCCGGCCGAATCGACGATGTCGTCGACGAGGATGCAGAAGCGGCCCGAGACGTCGCCGATGATGTTCATCACTTCCGATTCGCCGGCGCGCTCGCGGCGCTTGTCGACGATCGCCAGCGGGGCGTTGTCGAGGCGCTTGGACAGCGCGCGGGCGCGGACTACGCCGCCGACGTCGGGCGACACGACCATGATGTTGCGGCCGCCGAAGCGGGCCTGGATGTCGGCCGACATCACCGGCGCGGCATAGAGATTGTCGGTCGGGATATCGAAGAAGCCCTGGATCTGACCGGCGTGGAGATCGACCGAGAGGACGCGGCTGGCGCCGGCGGTCTCGAGAAGGTTGGCGACCAGCTTGGCCGAGATCGGCGTGCGCGGGCCGGGCTTCCGGTCCTGGCGGGCATAGCCGAAATAGGGGATGACCGCCGTGATCCGCCGCGCCGACGAGCGCTTGAGCGCGTCGATGCAGATCAGCAATTCCATCAGATTGTCGTTGGCGGGATAGCCGGTCGACTGGATCACAAAGACGTCCTCGCCGCGGACATTCTCGTGGATCTCGACGAACACTTCCTCATCGGCGAAGCGGCGGACGCTCGCATCCGTCAGCGGCAGTTCGAGATAGGCGGCGATCGCCTTGGCGAGCGGCTGGTTCGAATTGCCGGCAAGAAGTTTCATGGAAGCGATCCCCGAGGGCTGTGGCCGAGACTCGGGGGCTCTTAGTCATAAGGTGCGCGATGGGGAAGAGGGTGGCTGAACCGATCATATCGGCTTAAGAGCCGCCGCCATGGTCGTCACCCGCTTCGCTCCCTCGCCCACGGGCCGTCTCCACGTCGGCAATATCCGCGCCGCGCTTCACAACTGGATGTGGGCGCGCGCCCATGGCGGCCGCTTCCTGCTGCGGCTCGACGACACCGATGCGGAACGTTCGACCGAGGAAAATGCCACCGCGATCCGCGCCGATCTCGCCTGGCTTGGCCTCCATCCGGACAGCGAGGCGAAGCAGTCCGACAGGGTCGCGCTCTACGAATCGCGGTTTGAGGAACTGCGCACCAAGGGCCGGGTCTATCCCTGCTACGAGAGCGCCGAGGAGCTCGAGCTCAAGCGCAAGATCCTCGCCGGGCGCAGCCTGCCGCCGATCTACGACCGCGCCGCGCTGACGCTGTCCGATGCCGACCGCGCCGTCCTGGAGGCCGAGGGCCGTCGCCCGCACTGGCGCTTCCTGCTCGACCATGGGTCGCCGATCGCGTGGGACGACCTGATCCGCGGGCCGCAGCAGCTCGATCCGAAACTGTTGTCCGATCCCGTCATCCGCCGTGCCGACGGCAGCTGGCTCTACATGCTGCCCAGCGCGATCGACGATATCGACATGGGCGTAACCCATGTCGTGCGCGGCGAAGATCATGTCACCAACACCGGCCTGCAACTGCAGATGTTCACGGCGTTCGACGCCGCCGCGCCGGCCTTCGCGCATGAGGCGCTGCTGGTCGGCAGCGAGGGCAAACTGTCGAAGCGGCTCGGCTCGCTCGGCTGCGACGCGTTCCGCGAAGAGGGTATCGAGACGATCGCCCTGATCGCGCTGCTTGCCCGGATCGGCACCAGCCTGCCGGTAGAGCCGATCGCCGACCCGGCCGCGTTGCTCGACAGCTTCGACTTCGCCCGCTTCGGCCGCGCACCAGCGCGGTTCGATCTCGACGAGTTGAAAGCGCTCAACGCGCGGATTTTGCATATCCTGCCTTATGCGGCGGTCGCCGACCGCTTGCCGGCGGGCATGGACGCATCCGCCTGGGATGCGATCCGTCCGAACCTCACCCGCATCGACGAAGCCGCCGCCTGGTGGGCCGTGGTCGAAGGATCGGTATCGGTCGAGATCGGCGAAGAGGACCGCTCCTATCTCGCTCAGGCCGCCGATGAGGCGCGCGGGCTCGATTGGAACGAGGGTGCCTGGAAAGCGCTGACCGGCGCGCTGGGCGCCGCGACCGGCCGCAAGGGCAAGACGCTGTTCCTGCCGCTCCGTATCGCCCTCACCGGCCTCGAACATGGGCCCGACATGAACGCGCTGCTGCCGCTGATCGGCAAGGAGCGCGCGGTCGAGCGACTGCTGGCGGCGGCGATCTGATTGTCGCCCGCGAACGGCGGGCGACGGTTGAGCAGACGAACGCCGCGCGACGGGCTCAGTAGCGGTGCGACGGCGCGATCAGACCGACGAGCAGATAAAGAATGATCGTCGAGCCGACGCCGCAGACCGTCAGCAGCACGGCGAGGACGCGGATCAGCATCAGATCGAGGCCGCTATAGTCGGCAAGACCGGCGCAGACGCCCATGATCTTGCCGTCGCTCTTGTTCAGGCGGAAGCTGTTGCTGCGGACGGACATGGCAATTTCCTTTGTGCGGAGGGGTTGGCGGATCAGAGCAGGGTGGGCCGGTCGAGCGGGGTCGATGCCGCCTGGCAGAAGCAGTTGGCGTTGACCGGGCCGAGCGCACTGGTGAGGCAGGCGAGGCTGAACAACAGCCCACCGCCGACCGCGAGCAGGAAGTGCCGCGCCTCGCTGATGCTGAAGTTGCTGTCGACCATCACCCTGACTCCCATTTGCCGGCCGCCCTTTCGGCCGATGCCAGAATGATTGCAGGAGCCGTGCCAATTCGCAGAAAGCCCGGATTCAAGGATATTTCGTCAACACCGCGGATGGCGGACCGCTATTGCCTGCCATATATTGGCGCACAGCCCCACATCACCGTAGTAATTTTCGCCAACTCAGCAGTTTTACGGATAGCGCAGGATGTTCGCGCATAGGTCATCGATATGATGTATCATCCGGGATGCGATCCGCCAGGAGCGCGGACGCACCCGGAGTAGGAGGCGTACATGACCAATGGAGGTTTTCTCGACCAAGGCAACAACACCAACAGGACCGGGCTGACGCTCGTCATAGCCGGCCATGCGGCGGTTCTCGCCGCGATCATCCTGATACCGCCCGAAACCTTTCGCAAAATCACCTACCTGCCGACCATCGTCGATAGCATCCGCGAAACGACCCCGCCCCCCGTCGATCCGCCGCCACCCACCGCCCAACCGCGCGAACAGGCCAGGCCGGCGACTGTCGATACGATCATCAAGACCAGCGGCGATCCGGTCCAGACGATCGACATAAGGCCGATGCCGCCCGAACCGCTGCCGCCATTGCCGCAGCAGATACCCGCCACCATCGAACCCAGGATCCTGCCCGCAACGATCGATCCATCCGCGATGGCGCGCTTCCAGCCGGATTATCCGTCCGAACTGGTGCGAGCCGAGTTGGAGGGCACCGCCACCGTCCGCGTGCTGGTTGGCGCCGACGGTCGGGTCAGGGCGGTCGAGATGGTCAGCGCCACCCATCCCGGCTTCTTCGACGCTACGAAGCGGCAGGCGCTGCGCTACTGGAAGTTCCGCCCCGCGACCAAGGACGGCGTCGCCACCGAAAGCTGGCGAACGATGACGGTGCGGTTCACCCTTCAGGGCTGAGCCGAAAACCGACCTGATAGGGTCCGCCGTCGCCATGGACTGGCGCGGCGGGCCTTCCATCATTATCTAGCGGCCATGGCTGTTTTCCCGCGTCCTTCCAAACCCACCGCCGTCTGGGCGGATTTCAAGGCGTTTCTGCGCCAGCAGGAACGCATCAAGATCCTGTTCGCGCTGATATCGATCGCGATGCCGGCGCTGATCCTCACCGGCTTCTACTTCGATTCGAAGACCGACAAGCCCAAGGCGAAGATCATCTTCGTCGAGAGTTGGCCGACCAGCCGCACCGATGCGGAGATCGAAAAGCAGAACATCGCCGATCAGAAGATCCTCGATGCCGCCCGGCTGAAGAGGCAGCAGGACTATCAGCGACTGGCAGACAAGCTCGGCATCGACCGGTGAGTCACGCAGCGGCCGACGATCGCCGCTGGATGGCCTCGGCGATCGCGCTGGCCGGCAGGGGCCGCGCGCGGACCACCCCCAATCCCAATGTCGGCTGCGTGATCGTCCGCGATGGCCGGGTGATCGGCCGTGGCTGGACCGGTGCGGGCGGCCGGCCGCATGCCGAGGCGATCGCGATCGAAGCCGCCGGGGATGTCGCGGGCGCCACCCTCTATGTGACGCTCGAACCCTGCGCCCACGTCTCGACACGCGGCCCCGCCTGCGCCGACCTGATCGTCGCGGCGAACCCAGCCCGCGTCGTCATCGCGCTGCGCGACCCCGATCCGCGCACCGACGGCCAGGGCATCACCCGGATCGAGGCGGCGGGGATCGCCGTCACCACCGGCGTGGAGGCTCCCGCCGCCCGCGCCTCGATGGCGGGCTTCCTGTCGCGCCGATCGCGGGGCCGACCGCATGTCACGCTCAAACTCGCGAGCTCGCTCGATGGGCGAATCGCCCTGCCCGACGGATCGAGCCGCTGGATCACCGGCTCTGCGGCGCGCGCCCACGCCCATCTCGAACGGTCGCGACATGAGATGATCCTGGTCGGGCGCGGCACCCTCGACGCCGATGCGCCGCTGCTCGACGTCCGCCTGCCCGGCCTTGCGGACCGCAGCCCCCGCCGGGCGGTGCTGGGCCATGGCGAAACGCCCGATGGATGGACAGCGCTGCGCGCGCCTGCCGATATCGCCGCACTCGACGGCGTCGATCATCTCTTCGTCGAGGGCGGCGCCGGTGCCGCCGCTGCTTTTCTCGCCGCCGATCTGGTCGATCGGCTGCTGCTGTACACCGCGCCCATCATCGTCGGCGAAGGCCGATCGGCGATCGGCGATATCGGCCTGACCGACCTTGCCGCAGCGCATGGTCGCTGGCAACTCACCGACACGCGGACGCTTGGCATCGACCGCCTCTCCATCTACGAGCGGATCTGACATGTTTACTGGCATCATCACCGACATCGGCACGATCAGTGCAACCGAAATGCGCGGCGACCTGCATGTGCGGATCGACTGCGCCTATGACACGAGCAGCATCGACATCGGCGCCTCGATCGCCTGTTCGGGCGCCTGCATGACCGTGGTCGAGCTCGGACCCGACTGGTTCGCGGTCGATATCAGCCAGGAAAGCGTCTCGCGCACCGCGCCGGGCCGTTGGGATGTGGGCAGCCGGCTCAACCTCGAACGGTCGCTCAAGGTCGGCGACGAACTCGGCGGACATATCGTCACGGGCCATGTCGACGGGGTCGGCACGATCGTCTCGGTCGCGGAGGAAGGCGATTCGCACCGGTTCGAGATCCGCGCGCCCGCCGAACTCGCGCCCTATCTGGCGCCGAAGGGCTCGATCACCGTCGACGGCATCTCGCTGACGGTGAACAGCGTCACCGATCAGCCCGACGGCAGCGCGCTGTTCGGTCTCAACATCATCCCGCATACCAGCGCCGTCACCACGTTGGGCGGCCGCGTCGTCCATGACAGCGTCAACCTCGAGATCGACGTGCTCGCCCGCTATCTAGGCCGGATGGAACAGCTCAGGTCCATCATCAAACGGTGATTCACATTATAATGTGATTTCCTGTTGAGATGCGCATTGCGATGTGATATCCACTTCGCATGAGCACAGAACTGATCGATCGCATTCGCGAAGCCGTTGCCGCACGCGGCATTTCCCGGTCCGGCCTGGCCCGCGCCGCCGGTCTTCACCCCAACTCGCTGCGCTCGCTGGACGAGGCCGACTGGAACCCGACGGCGGAAACGCTGAAGAAGCTCGAAAGCTATCTGTCCTATTCGGGACTGTCGCCGATCGAGGAGATCATCGACGAGGCCCGCAACGGCCGCATGTTCATCCTGGTCGACGACGAAGACCGGGAGAATGAGGGCGACCTGATCGTCCCGGCGCAGATGGCGACCCCCGATGCGATCAACTTCATGGCGAAATATGGCCGCGGCCTGATCTGCCTGTCGCTCACCAAGGAGCGGGTCGACCAGCTCGGCCTGCCGCTGATGAGCCGCCACAACGGCACCCGGCATGAAACCGCCTTCACCGTCTCGATCGAGGCGCGCGACGGCGTGACCACCGGCATTTCCGCCGCCGACCGCGCCCGCACCGTCGCGGTGGCGGTCGATTCGTCGAAGTCGGCCGAGCATATCGTCACCCCCGGCCATGTCTTCCCGCTGGTCGCTAAGCCCGGCGGCGTGCTGGTCCGCGCCGGCCACACCGAGGCGGCGGTCGATGTCGCGCGCCTCGCCGGGCTCAATCCGTCGGGCGTGATCTGCGAAATCATGAACGACGACGGCACGATGGCGCGGATGGATTCGCTGATCGAGTTCGCCCGCACCCACAAGCTGAAGATCGGCACGATCCGCGACCTGATCGCCTATCGCCGCAAGCATGACCATCTGGTCGAGAAGCGGTCGGAAACCCGCTTCACCAGCCGCTGGGGCGGCGAGTGGAAGCTGACGACCTTCTACAACAAGGCGACCGACACCGAGCAGACGGCGCTGGTGATGGGCTATATCGATCCCGACAAGCCCGTCCTGGTGCGCATGCATCTGCTCAACCCGTTCACCGACATCTACGGCGAGATCAGCCCGCGCGGCGATCTGATCGAACGGTCGATGGAGATCATCGCGAAGGAAGGGGCCGGCGTCATCGTCATCCTCAACCGCCCGATGAGCGGCTGGATGATCCGCGCCACCGAAGCGCACGAAACCGGCGACACATCGGCGATGGACGAGCTGCGCGACTATGGCGTCGGCGCACAGATCCTGACCGAACTGGGCGTGCACGACATGATCCTGATCACCAATTCGCATCGCACGCTGATCGCGCTGGACGGCTATGGCCTGTCGATCGTAGGCGAGCATCCGATCCCGGGTGCTGAATAGGAACTGACATGGCCAAGATCCTCATCGTCGAAGCGCGCTTTTACGACCATCTCAACGACATGCTGCTCGACGGTGCCCGCACCGCGATCGAGGAGGCCGGCCACAAGCATGAGACGGTCACCGTCCCTGGCGCGCTCGAAGTGCCCGGCGCGATCGCGATGGCGGCGGAAAGCGGCCGCTATGACGGCTTCGTCGCGCTGGGCGTGATCATCCGCGGCGAGACCTATCATTTCGAAGTGGTCTCGAACGAAAGCGCGCGCGGCCTGATGGCACTGTCGATGGACAGCCTCGCCATCGGCAACGGCATCCTGACCGTCGAGAACGAAGCCCAGGCCCTCGCCCGCGCCCAGCGTTCCGACAAGGACAAGGGCGGCGAAGCCGCCAAGGCCGCGCTGCGCATGCTGGAACTGCGCGAGCAGTTCGGGGCCTGAGGCCTCCTGCCCCGGCGGAGGCCGGGGCCGCTACACTATGGGCGACACGCTCTCCGCAGGAGCCTCTGGCGGCCCCGGCCTCCGCCGGGGCGACGATGGCGGCTAGGCCGCTCGCTCAAGCCGCGCGCGGATAATCCGCATAGCCCCTGGTCTCCGGACCGTAGAGCGTGGCAAAATCGACATCGGCGATCGGCAGACCCTGCTCGAAGCGTTCGGGCAGGTCGGGATTGGAGATGAACGGCTTGCCGAAGCTGACGGCGTCCGCAGCCCCATCGTCGAGCGCCGCCTGCGCATCGTCCGCGCCATAGCCCGCATTGACGATGAACGGCCCCGAAAAGACGCGCCGCATCGCCGGACCGACGGGCGGATGATCGAGCCCGCGCGGCTCGCGGATTTCGAGGAAGGCGATACCGAGGTCGGACAGCAGCGATGCCGCCGCGACGAACAACGGCTCGGGATCGCTATCGTTCACGCCTTGGATTTCTCCGTTCGGCGACAGGCGAACCCCGGTCCGGTCGGCGCCGATCGCGTCGATCACCGCGCGAGTGACCTCGCCCAGCAGGCGGATGCGATTCTCGATCGACCCGCCATAGGCATCCTCGCGCGTGTTCGAGGAATTGCGCAGAAACTGGTCGATCAGATAGCCGTTCGCGGCGTGGATCTGGACGCCGTCGAACCCGGCGGCGATCGCGTTGCGCGCGGCCTGCGCATAATCGTCGAGCAGCGCGGGGATCTCGGCAAGCTCGAGGGCGCGGGGCTCGGTATACGGCTGCTTGCCCTCATAGGTGGCCGCCAGATCGGGCGCGGTGATCGCCGAGGCCGAGACCGGCTGCTCGCCGCTGACCGACGGGTGGACGACCCGGCCCATATGCCAGAGCTGGCTGACGATGCGGCCGCCCGCTGCGTGGACGGCATCGGTCACGACCCGCCAGGCCGCAACCTGCTCGTCGGACCAGATCCCCGGCGCATAGGGCCAGCCGAGGCCGGCGCGGCTGATGCCGGTCGCCTCGCTGATGATCAGTCCGGCCGACGCGCGCTGCGCATAATAGTCGGCCATGATCGGCACCGGCACCGCGTCCCGCGTGGCCCGGGCGCGGGTCAGCGGCGCCATGATGATCCGGTTGCGCGCCTCGATGGCGCCAAGCCGGATCGGATCGAACAATGTTGGCATATGGATAGGCCTTTCGCCTTGCGTGATGGATCGAAAGGTAGGACGAGCCGGGGCGCGATGCATCGGCCCGACCAGACAAGATTTGCTCCGCCCCGGGAAAGGCCCGCTGTCCTGGCCCGCGCCTATGCGGCGATGGTCGTGGGCAATGTCGCGTTGGCCTTCGGACCCTGGCTGGTAAGGCTCGCCGACGTGTCCTCGCTGTCCTCCGCCTTCTGGCGGCTGGCCCTGGCGGTCCCCTTCCTGTTCCTGCTGACCCGGCTGGTCCGCCAGCCGATCCCGCGTCTGTCGCGCGGCATGCTGGGGGTGGTCGCGATCGGCGGCCTGTGCTTCGCCGCCGATCTCGGCGCCTGGCATATCGGCATCCATCATACCAAGCTCGCCAATGCGACGCTGTTCGGCAATCTCGCCAGCTTCCTGCTCGCCGCCTATATGCTGATCAGCACCCGCACCCTGCCCGATCGCTTCCAGTCGGGGGCGCTGCTGCTCGCCGCGCTGGGCACGATGCTGCTGCTCGGCCGCTCCTATCAGCTCGATACGCGCTACCTGACCGGCGACCTGCTCTGCATTCTCGCCGGGTTGCTCTACACCGGCTATCTGATCGCGATGACCCGCGCACGCGGATTGCTGCAGCCGATGCCCCTGCTGCTGATCTCGACGCTCGCCGGCACGCTGCCATTGCTGCTGTTCGCGCTGGCCGAGGGTGGTAAGCTGATGCCCGACGACTGGACGCCGCTGGTGCTGCTCGCGCTCGGCAGCCAGGTCATCGGCCAGGGCTGCATGATCTATGCGATCGGCCATTTGTCGCCGCTGGTGATCGGCCTTGGCTTGCTGACCCAGCCCTTCATCGCGGCGGTGATCGGCAGCGTCTATTATGACGAGCGGCTGGGCCTGCTCGACATCGCCGGGGGACTGGCGATCTGTGCTGCGCTGGTGCTGGTAAGGCTCGGCGGGACTGGCCAGCGGGCGCAGCCGGGCGTAGAACCCGCATCATGACCGCGCCCATCGACATGACCCTGGACGAGCTGCGCATCGCGCTGGCCGAACGTCTGCCCGCCCACGCCGCGTTCGACGGCTGGACCACCGTCGCCATCGCCGGTGCGGCGGCCGAGCTCGGCGTGCCGGCCGACCGGGGCGAACTGTGCTTTCCCAAGGGTGCGATCGACATGATCGACGCCTGGTTCGAGGCGATCGATGGCATCATGGTGGCGAAGCTCGCCGCGCTCGACCTGCCGTCGATGAAGATTCGCGACCGCATCCGCACCGCAGTGCTCGCCCGCATCGACGAGGCGACTCGCCATCCCGACGCGCTCCGCCGCGCGCTCGCCATTCTCGGTCGCCCCACCAACGTCGCCCGCGCGGGCAGGCTCGCCTGGCGCGCATCGGACGGCATGTGGCGCGCGATCGGCGACAGCAGCGTCGACTTCGCCTGGTACAGCAAGCGTGCGACCCTGACCGCGCTCTATGCGACGACGATGACGGCCTGGATGGACGACGACAGCGATGGCTTCGCCGATACCCGTGCGTTTCTCGACCGGCGGATCGACGATGTCATGAAGTTCGAGACGCTCAAAGCCCGGCTCAAGCCGAAACCCGATCGCTACTTCAGCCCGACGCGTTTCTTGGGGCGCCTGCGCTACCGCATCGACGGCTGACCGCACCTTAGCGCTGGCTTTCCACTGCTACTATTGATAATTAGTCGCAGCATGGAAGATGATGTTGCACGGACCACACTCGACAAGCTGCCGCTGAAGACCAGCGGCGCGATCGTCGGGATTGACTGGGACAAGCTGAGCGAACGCGATGCCCGCCGCCTGCGCGAACTGGGCGTCGACGAGGGCGTCTCCGTCGAAAAGCTCCACAAGGGCCCGTTCGGGATCGACCCGATCGCCTGCCGGATCGGCCGCATGACCGTGGCACTCCGCAGCGCCCAGGCGGCTGCGATCCTCGTGGGACCGCATCTGAGCCGATGAACCCGACCCCATTGGTCGCATTGGCCGGCAATCCCAATGCCGGCAAGAGCGCTCTTTTCAACGCGTTGACCGGAGCCCGCCAGAAGGTCGGCAATTATCCCGGCGTCACCGTCGAGCGCAAATCGGGGCGGATGAGCCTGGCCGACGGCCGGCCCGTCGAACTGCTCGACCTGCCCGGCACCTACAGCCTGCAACCGTCGAGCCCCGACGAAGCCGTCACCCACGACGTGCTGCTCGGCAAGCAGGAGGGCGAGCGCCTTCCGTCCGCGTTGCTGGTGGTGATGGACGCGACCAATCTCGACAACCATCTCCGCTTCGCGCTCCAGCTGATCGCGCTGGGCCTGCCGACCGTCGTCGCGCTCAACATGATCGACATGGCGGAGCGCGATGGTCTGAAGATCGACGTCGCCAAGCTTTCCGCCGAGCTCGGCGTGCCGGTCATCCCGACCGTGGCCGTTCGCCGCAAGGGGATCGACGAACTGAAAACCGCGATTGGCATGCTCGCCAACGACGGCGCCATCCGCATCAGCGGCGATCATCCCTCGCTGCATGAGGACATCGTCGAATTGCAGCGCCGGGCGCGATCGATCGCCGTCGCCGCGACGACCGAGGAGAATTTCAAACGCCGCTGGACGCACCGCGCCGATGCGGTCGCGCTCCATCCGATCATCGGCCCGGTCCTGCTCGCGACGATCCTGTTCGTGATGTTCCAGGCGGTGTTCGCCTGGTCGGCGGTACCGGCCGACATGATCGACGGCGGCATCCAGCAGCTCCAGGCCGGGCTGGCGACGGTCATGCCCGAAGGCTTCGTTCGGTCGTTGATCAGCGAAGGACTGCTCGCCGGCGTCGGCGCGGTGGTGGTGTTCCTGCCGCAGATCCTGATCCTGTTCCTGTTCATCCTGCTGCTCGAGGCGTCGGGCTATATGGTCCGTGCCGCCTTCATCATGGATCACCTGATGGCCAGGGTCGGCCTGTCGGGGCGCGCTTTCATCCCGCTGCTGTCGTCCTTCGCCTGCGCCATTCCCGGCATCATGGCGACCCGGACGATCGACGATCCCAAGGACCGCCTGACCACAATCCTGATCGCGCCGCTGATGACCTGTTCGGCCCGCCTGCCGGTCTATGCGGTGGTGATCGGCGCGTTCATCCCGGCGCGCGACATCGGTCCCGGGATCGGGCTGCAGGGCTTCGTGCTGTTCTGCCTCTATATCGCCGGCGTGGCCGGGGCGATGGTCGTCGCCTATATCCTGCGCCGCACCGTCACGAAGGGCCCGCCCCCGGGCTTCATGATGGAGATGCCAAAATATCAGATGCCGATCCTGCGCGACGTGCTGCTGGGCCTGTGGCAGCGCGCGGTGATCTTCCTGCGCCGCGCCGGCACGATCATCGCCTTCACCACCGTGATCCTGTGGCTGCTCGTATCTTACCCGAAGCCGCCCGCCGACTATGACCTGCCGGCGATCGACTATTCGATCGCGGGGCGGATCGCCAACACGATCGAGCCGGTCTTCCGGCCGATCGGCTTCAACCGCGACATGGCGCTGGCGCTGATCCCGGCGATGGCGGCCCGCGAAGTCGCGGTATCGGCGCTGGCCACCGTCTATGCGATCGATGCCGAAGACGAGGCTGTGCAGGAGCAATCGCTGATCCAGCGTCTTCAGGGCCGCTGGTCGCTGCCGACGGCACTCGCTTTCCTCGCCTGGTTCGTCTTCGCACCCCAGTGCATCTCGACGATCGCGGTGGTGCGGCGGGAGACCAACGGCTGGAAATGGACGGGCTTCATGCTCGCCTATCTGTTCGCCCTGGCCTATGCGGCAGCCGGCATCACCTATTGGGCCGCGGTCGGTCTCGGGCTTTAATTCCCGGGTGCATCGCGGGCCTTGCACGGGCTTCGTGGCCGCGCTACCCGAACGTCTTCCCGGCACTTTTCCCGCCTGCCTCGCGTGGCCGCGGGTGCCGAATGCGAACCCTTAAGGAGAATGCCGTGGCTGGCAGCGTGAACAAGGTCATCCTGGTCGGCAATCTGGGTCGCGACCCCGAATCGCGGAGCTTCCAGAATGGCGGCAAGGTGGTGAACCTGCGCGTCGCCACGTCCGAGCAGTGGAAGGATCGCACCACCGGCGAACGCCGCGACAAGACCGAGTGGCACTCGGTCGCGATCTTCAACGAAGGGCTGGCCAACGTCGCCGAGCGCTATCTGCGCAAGGGCAGCAAAGTCTATCTCGAAGGCCAGCTCCAGACCCGTAAATGGACGGACAATGCCGGCGTCGAGAAATACTCGACCGAGGTCGTCCTTCAGGGCTTCAATGCCGTGATGGTCCTGCTCGACCGCCCCGAAGGCGGCGCTGGCGGCGCCGGCGGCGCGATGGGCGGCGGCGCATCCGCCGGCGGCGGCAGCTGGGGCGACGACGATGGCTATGGCAGCGGCGCAGGCTTCGGCGGTGGCAGCAGCGGTGGCGGCAGCGGCAATTTCGGCGGCGGCAATCGCGGCGGCGCGAGCAGCGGTGGCGCGAGCGGTGGTGCCCGCAAGTCGGACCCGTTCGACGCCGGCGATCTCGACGACGACGTTCCGTTCTGAGCCTGTCGGTCTTCGGCAGCGTTGGCCCGCGCGACGGACGCTGCCGAAACAAAGATGAAGTGATCGCGGGAGCGGCGTCGATGTCGCTTAAGCGGTTGATCCAATGTGACGGGGGCGTATTTTCCGGCGATGATTATAATCGCCCGCGCTGGTCGATGAGATGACGCTCCCCGCGCCGGTCCTTCGCTCCCCTCCATTTCCTGGCACCCCGGCGACCGTTGCGGCGGTCAGCCGGACGAAGTCTCGCGCTGCCGTTCGTTCCGCCCTGTCGGGGCCCGAGATCGACCATGCGCGCCGGATCGTCGAACAGATCGTCGCCGAGCGGATCGGCGGCGCCTTCTGGACGAGCGGTCCCGCCAATATCTGGGCGAAGATCACCGGCGAGACGGCGATCGCCGCGCGCGGCGACGACGAGACCGGGCTGCTGGCCTGGATGGCGGGGGTGGACGTCGACTGGCGGAGCACGGGCCGCTTCGCCGACATCGCCAATGACGGCGCGCCCCATGCCCTCGAACGCGCCGTCACCACCTGGCTGATCGACGCGGTCGATTATCGCGACCCCTATTCGGGCCGGCCCGTACCGATCGAGGCCGCGATCGAGCAGCTCGCCTTCTGGCGCAGCACGATCGATCACAATCGCGGTATCGCGGTCGCCACCGGCATCGCCCGCTGGAAGCGCCGCGAAGTGGAAGCGATGCTGTGGCCGGGCGAGGCGCTGACCTTCGCGCGATCGGCGGAGGACGCGGTGCGCGCCGCCCGCGTCGCCGGCGGGGTGATCGCGGTCTGGCCGTCCAAGGCGCCGCGCGGGCTCGATGCCGAGGCCGCGGCGCACGGCGTGACCGTCCATCCGGTCGAGGACGGCTTCCTGCGGTCGACCGGGCTGGGCAGCGATTGCCATCCGCCCCATTCGATCATCCTCGACCGCGACGGTCTCCATCTCGATCCAAGCCGCCCGTCCGAACTCGAGCGGCTGATCGCCACCCCGATCGACAATCCCGTACTGATCGCGCGCGCCGAGCGCCTGATGCGCGACCTCGTCGAAAAGGGGATCAGCAAATATGCCAGCGGCGGGCGCCCCTATGAGCGCCCCGTTCCGGGCCGCCGTCTCGTGCTGGTGACAGGGCAGGTCGAGGACGATCTTTCGGTCCAGCTGGGGGGAGCAGGCGTCGACGGCAATCTCGACCTGATCCGCCGCGCGCGTGCCGCCGAGCCCGATGCCTATCTGATTTTCAAGCCGCATCCCGATGTCGATGCCGGCCACCGGCGGGGGCAGATTTCCGACACGGAAGCGTTGAAACATGTCGATCTGATCGTGCGCGACGTGCCGATGGCGTCGCTGCTCGACAGCGTGGATGCGGTCCATGTCCTCACATCTCTGTCCGGTTTGGAGGCACTTATTCGGGGCTGCGAGGTTGTTACGCATGGGCAACCCTTCTATGCAGGTTGGGGATTGACGCGGGACTTGGCCCCGCCCATTGAACGGCGACGGGGCCGCAACGTAACGAAGGCGCAGCTTGTGGCGGCAACCTTGATTCTGTACCCGCGCTATCTCGATCCGGTCACCAAACTCCCCTGCCCTCCCGAGATCCTGGTCGAGCGGCTGGCGGCACAACCGGTTCCCCAGGAGACCCTGCTGACCCGCCTGCGGCGGTTGCAGGGCAAGGTGCGGCGCGGATTGGCCAATGCCGGAGGCCGCGTATGAAGCTTCAAGACGTCGCCAAACAGCGCTTCCTGTTCCTGCAGGGCCCGCCCGGCCCCTTCTTCGACCGGCTCGGCAACGCGTTGCGGGCGCAGGACCATGCCGTTCACCGGATCAACCTGAACGCCGGAGACGTCGCCTCGTGGACGGGCCCGGCGATCGACTATCGCGGCACGGCCGAGCGCTGGCCGAGCTTCGTCGACGATTATCTCGTCCTGCACGCGATCACCGACGTAATCCTGTTCGGCGACTGCCGACCGCTCCACAATGCCGCGCGCGGCATGGCGCGGCTGCGCGGCGTTCGCGTCCATGTCTTCGAGGAGGGCTATATCCGCCCCGACTGGGCGACGCTCGAGCTTGACGGCGTCAATGGCCATTCGTCGCTCCCGCGCGATCCGAAATGGTACGTGACGGCAGCGCGCACCCTGCCGCCGCTCGCCAAGCTGCCGACCGTGCCGTCGCGCTTCCGCCGGCGCGCCCAGGAAGCCACGAGCTATTACGCGCGGACCTCGATGGGCCGCTGGCGCTTCCCGCATTATAAGTCGCACCGCGACCGTTCGGCCCCCGCCGAAGCGCTGGGCTGGCTCAAGCAGTTCGCCCTGCGCGGTTTCCACGAGGACCAGGCCGAAAGCGCGATCGCGAAGCTGGCCGGCAAACGCTATTTCGCGCTGCCGCTCCAGCTGTCGTCGGACCATCAGATCCGCGTTCACTCGCTGTTCGGGACGATGCAGGCCGGCGCCTCCTATGTGATCGAGAGCTTCGCCCGATCCGCCCCCGACGATACCTATCTGCTGGTGAAGGAACATCCGCTCGACAGTAGCCTGTTCAGCTGGCGCCGGTTCATCCGGCGCGAGGCCCGACGCCTCAACGTCGAGGATCGCGTGATCTTCGCCAAGGGCGGCAATATCGACACCATCGTCGAGAACTCGCTGGGCATCGTCACCGTCAACAGCACCACGGGCACGCTGGCGCTCGCCTGCGGCATTCCGGTGATCGCGCTGGGCCAGGCGATCTACAACATCCCGAGCATCACCTTCGCGGGACCGCTCGACGCCTTCTGGAGCCGTCCGACCCCACCTGAGCCGCGCATCTGGGACGCCTTCTGCCGCGTGCTCCAGGCACGCTGCCTGGTCTATGGCGGCTTCGCCAGCGACGAGGGCATCGAGATGCTGGTCGAAGGCTCGATTGCGCGGCTGGTCGAGGCATCGAAGATCATCAACCTGAGCAAGCATCTCGAAGGCACCGCACAGGCAGCGGAATAGCCGCGGCTTCACCGATCGGCGTCGGCCTTCGCCGGAAGGACGCGTCGGGGTGAGGAACGCATCAGGGCTTTCGGAGGATATATTCCTCGTCGTACCAGCTGCCGACCTTGAAGCGGTACTCGCCGACCTTCTCGAACCCGCGCGCCGCATAGACGGCTTGCGCCTTGTCGTTGCCCGACCACACACCAAGCCACACCGGGCCAGGCCGCAGCGCGGCAAGATGCGCCATCGCCGCATCGAGCAACGCCTTGCCGAGCTTCAACCCCTGCGCCTCGCGCAGCACATAGAGCTGGTAGAGTTCGCCCTGCTCCTCGCCCACCTCCGGGTGCGGCAGCTTGCACGGCCCGACCTGCGCATAGCCGAGCAGCCTGCCATCGGCATCCGCCACCCATGTCTGCTTGTCCGCGTCCGCGAGTTCGGCCGCAACGGCCGGCACCGCGTAGGAGCCGCTCTCGAAGATCGCGAGATCGGCCGGCGGATAGGGGATGGCGAAGCCCTCCTCGAGGAACGTCTCGCGGAAGGTCCGGAGCTTCAGCGCGGCCAGCGCGACGGCGTCCTCCAGGCGGGCGGTTCGGATCGTTGCGGTCATCGCGCCTGACTGCCGATGATGCGGTGCCGGCGTCAAGCCCGGCATTGTCGCGCGGCGGTATCCGGCCGGCATCTCCAGGGATGCGCAGGCCAAAGAAAAGGGCGCGGAAGCCGTAGCCTCCGCGCCCCATTTCCGTTCGAAAGACCAGCCTTAGCTGTTCTGGCGAGCCTTGAGCGCCTCGCCCAGGATGTCGCCGAGCGACGCACCCGAGTCCGACGAGCCGTACTGCGCGACAGCCTGCTTCTCTTCGGCGATCTGCATCGCCTTGACCGAGAAGGTCGGCTTCTTGGAACGGTCGAAACCGGTCACCATCGCGTCGAACTTCTGGCCGACCTGGAAACGCTCCGGACGCTGCTCGTCGCGGTCACGACCGAGGTCGCTGCGCTTGATGAAGCCGGCGGCGCCGTCGTCACCAGCCTGCACTTCGAGGCCGCCATCGGTGATCGCAAGAACGGTGATCGTGACGACCGTGCTCTTGTTGAGCTTCGAACCGTCGGCCGTCGCGACGCTGACGCCGCCACGCTCGAGCTGCTTGATGCCGAGCGAGATACGCTCCTTCTCGGAGTCGATGTCGAGCACGATCGCCTTGACGGTCTCGCCCTTGTGGTGAAGCGCCAGGGCTTCCTCACCGGTCACGCCCCAGGCGATATCGGACATGTGGACCATGCCGTCGACATCGTTGTCGAGGCCGATGAACAAGCCGAACTCGGTGGCGTTCTTGACTTCACCCTCGACGGTCGAGCCCACCGGATGCGCTTCGGCGAAGCTCTCCCACGGGTTGTTGATCGCCTGCTTGAGGCCGAGCGAGATGCGACGCTTGTCGGCATCAACCTCGAGGATGACGACTTCGACTTCCTGCGAGGTCGAAACGATCTTGCCCGGATGGACGTTCTTCTTGGTCCAGCTCATCTCGGAGACGTGCACCAGGCCTTCGATGCCCGGCTCGAGCTCGACGAAGGCACCATATTCGGTGATGTTCGTGACGCGGCCGGTGAACTTGCCACCGATCGGGTACTTGGCCGACGCGCCTTCCCACGGATCGCTCTCGAGCTGCTTCATGCCGAGCGAGATACGCTGCGTGTCCTTGTTGATGCGGATGATCTGCACCTTCACGACATCGCCGATGTTGATCATCTCGTTCGGATGGCCAACGCGCTTGTAGCTGAGATCGGTGACGTGCAGCAGGCCGTCGATGCCGCCCAGGTCGACGAAAGCGCCGTAATCGGTGATGTTCTTGACGACACCCTCGATCACCTGGCCCTCGGCCAGCGACTGGATCAGGCCCGAACGCTGCTCGGCGCGGGTCTCTTCAAGGACGGCGCGACGCGACACGACGATGTTGCCGCGGCGGCGGTCCATCTTCAGGATCTGGAACGGCTGCGGAATGTCCATCAGCGGGGTGACGTCGCGCACCGGGCGGATATCGACCTGCGAGCCGGGCAGGAAGGCCACGGCGCCGTTGAGGTCGACGGTGAAGCCGCCCTTGACGCGGCCGAAGATGACGCCTTCGACGCGGCTCGACTGGCCGAACTCGCCTTCGAGCTTGTCCCAGGCGGCTTCGCGGCGGGCGCGGTCGCGGCTGAGCATCGCT
>JAZKDN010000043.1:0-42580 GCA_040387595.1 Pseudomonadota bacterium | reverse complement strand
GTCTATCCGCTGGTCTGGTACTGCCTGCACCGCTGGGTGCTGCACAGCCGCTGGATGTTCAAGGTGCCGTTCCTCGCCGCGACCTGGAAGCGCATCCATTACGACCATCATCAGGATCCGAACCGTCTCGAGATCCTGTTCGGCGCGCTGCACACGACGCTTCCCACGATCGCGCTGGCGACCGCACCGATCGGATATCTTATCGGCGGCACCGGCGCTGCGCTCGCCGCGTTCGCGGCCGGGCTGATCACGACGTGCGTCTATGAGTTTTTCCACTGCATCCAGCATCTGGCCTACAAGCCGAAGCGCAAGTGGGTGATCGACATGAAGGCGCGCCACATGGCGCATCATTTCCATGACGAGCGCGGGAATTTCGGCATCACCAACTATTTCTGGGATCGCCTGTTCGGAACCTATTACGAGCGGATCGAGAAGAGCAAGAAGAGCGCGACCGTGTTCAATCTCGGCTACACGCCGGAGGTGGCCGAGCGCTATCCGAAGGTTGCGCAGCTGTCCGGCGGCGTCGCGACCGGCCATCCGAGCCAGCGCATTCCACACTGATGTCGCTCGTCATCCGTCCCGTCGCCGGCAGGGCCGACAGGAAGCGCTTCGTCGATCTGGCCTACACGCTGAATGCGAACGACCCCAATTGGGTGCCGCCGCTTCGCATGGAAGCGCTCGAGCTGATCACGCCGGGCAAGAATCCCTTTTACGAGCATGCCGAACAGCAGCTTTTCCTCGCCGAGCGCGGGGGAAAGCTCGTCGGGCGTATCTCGGCGCATATCGACCGCTTGTGGCTGGAAATGCCGGCTGAGCAGGGTGGTGGTCCAGGGATCGGCAACTGGGGTCTCCTCGAGGCGACCGACCAGGAGACCGCGACCGCACTGATCGCGCAGGCCGAGCAGTGGCTACGCGACAAGGGCATGACCAGCGTCATCGCACCGCTCAGCTGTTCGATCTGGGAAGAGCCGGGCCTGCTGATCCAGGGCCATGATCACCCGCCGTCAGTGATGATGGGCCATCACAATGCGGCCTATCAGGGCTGGATCGAGCCGATGGGTTATGAGGGCGTCAAGGACCTCCTGGTCTATCAGCTCGATATCGTTCCCGAATTCCCGCCACTCGTGCAGCGGATCGTGTCATCGGGCGAACGCAATCCGCGCATTCGGATCCGCAAGGTCGACAAGAGCCGCTTCGACGAGGAGGCGGCGCTGATCCTGTCGATCCTCAACGATGCCTGGTCCGACAACTGGGGCTTCGTGCCGATCACGCCCAGCGAGATCGCCTATACGGGCAGGAAGCTGAAGCCGATCGTGTTCGAGGATCTGATCCGGATCGCCGAGGTCGATGGCGAGCCCGTCGCCTTCATGTTGACCCTGCCCGACCTCAACGAATTGACCGCCGATCTCGATGGCCGGCTGTTCCCGTTCGGCTGGGCCAAGCTGTTGCTTCGCCTGCGCAGGCCGAAGGTGAGGACCATGCGGGTGCCGCTGATGGGCGTGGTGAAGAAGCTTCAGGCGACCCGCCTTGCCAGCCAGCTTGCCTTCATGATGATCGAGTATATCCGGCGCGATGCGATCACCGATTATGGCTCGACCCGCGGCGAGATCGGCTGGGTTCTCGAGAATAATCAGGGCATGCGGTCGATCGCCGAGACGATCGATAGCGAGATCCATCGGGTTTATCGGATCTACGGCAAGCCTCTCTGATCGCGTCGACACGCTCGATTGGGCCCGGGATAACCCTTTTCTTCGGTCGCGATCGAAGGCAGGGAGGTTTCGACTTCGGTATGATGAGAGAGGACGGTCCGTGACGCTCCAGTCCTGGTGGATTTTCGTTTGCGCAACCTTCCTGATCTCGGCGATGCCGGGTCCGAATATGCTCCACGTCATGACGCAATCGATGCGACATGGCTTCGGCCAGGCGTTTTTCACCATGGCGGGTTGCATGCTCGCCCTGCTCAGCCTGTTCGGCCTGTCGGCGATGGGCATGAGTGCACTGCTCGCGGCCCTGCCGCAGCTGCTGACCGTGATCAAGGTGGGTGGCGCCGCCTATCTGATCTGGATCGGGATCAAGGCGTGGCGCGATGACAGCGCACCGGTCGATATCGATGCCGAAACGATCGAGCTTCGTCGCAAGACGCCGTATGAGTTGTTTCGCGCCGGGTTTCTGATCAGCATCAGCAATCCAAAAGCCCTGATCTTCGCCGCCGCCTTCTTCCCGCAGTTCGTCAGCCCAGTGGCGCCCAAGGCTCCGCAGTTCGCCATCCTGCTGGTCACCTTCGTCGTGATCGAGTCGGGTTGGTACATGACCTATGCGACCGGCGGCCGGACGCTGGCGCGCTACTTGCGGCGCCCCGAATGGCAGCGGCAGGTCAATCGCGTGAGCGGCGCCTTGTTCGTGCTGTTCGGTCTGTCGCTGCTGGCGTGGCGCAACCGATAAAGCAGTTCACGATGCTCCAGGGAGAGAAGCGATGGATATCGATGCGATCGACGACAAGTACGCCGCAGCGGCATTCCGCCGGCTGGTTCGCCACCTTCAACATCGTGACGATGCGCAGAATGTCGACTTGATGGGTCTGGCGGGCTTCTGCCGCAACTGCCTGTCCGACTGGCTGGCCGAGGCCGCCGATGGCGCAATCGACAAGGACGCGGCTCGGCAGGCGATCTATGCGATGCCCTATTCCGACTGGAAGGCGAAGCAGCCTCCGGCGACCGCCGAGCAACTCGCCCGGATGGACCAAAGCGTCGCCAGGAACCGCACGACGGGCTAGGCCTAGCGGAGCGTGATCCAGGTCGGCGCGTGGTCGCTGGCCTTCTCGAGGCCTCGCGTATCCTTGTCGACCCCTGCGCCGGTCAGGCGGTCCGCGGCCGCCGGGCTGAGCATCAGATGATCGATGCGGAAGCCGGCATCGCGCTGCCAGGCGCCCGCCTGATAGTCCCAGAAGGTATAGACCGGTCCGTGTGGATGGATGGTGCGGACCGCATCGGTCCAGCCCGCATTGCACAGACGGCGGAAGGCTGACCGGCTTTCGGGCTGGGTGAGCGCGTCACTCGCCATGGCGCGCTCCGAAAAGACGTCGTCGGTCGAAGGGGTCGGAATGACATTATAGTCCCCGGCCAGCACCACCGGCGTCTCGCTTTCCCACAGCGTCGCGGCGTGATCGATCAGCTTGTCGAACCAGGCGAGCTTGTAATCGAATTTTGGCCCCGGCACTGGATTGCCGTTGGGCAGGTAGATCGAACCGATGATCACGCCGTCGACCTCGGCCTCGATATATCGGCTGAGGCTGGGATCCGGATCATCGGGCAGGCCTTTCCACCGTGCAACCGGTTGAAATCCCTTGGCGAGGATCGCGACGCCGTTGAAGCCCTTCTGCCCATGCCAGATCGCGCCGTAGCCGGCCGCTTCGATCTCGGCGATCGGAAAGGTCTCGTCGGAGGTCTTTATTTCCTGCAGGCAGGCGACATCGGGCGCCTTCTGCTCGAGCCATTCAATCAGGCGGGGCAGACGGGCCTTGATCCCGTTGATGTTGAAGGTCGATATCTTCATGCCGGTCGAGATAGCGCGCCGCGCGGCTGGCGTCACCAGCCTTCGCAGCAACCGGGCCGCGCGCGATCAGACGGAGAAGCTGGAGCCGCAGCCGCAACCCGAGGCCGCATTGGGGTTGGTGACCCGGAAGGCCGCGCCGCCCAGCGATTCGACATAATCGACCGCGCCGCCGCGAACAAGGTCCAGGCTCATCGGATCGACAACGAGCGTTACGCCGTCGCGGGTCGCGACGGTGTCGTCATCGGCGGCCGTATCGGCGAGCTCGAACTTATACTGGAACCCGGCGCAGCCGCCGCCGTCGATCGCCAGCCTCAGGATAGCGGGCTTGCCCGTCTTCTGGGCAATGAGGGCAACCCGCGCCGCGGCGGACGGGGTCAGATCGATATCGAGGTTGGCGTCCATTCAGCGAAGATAGGAAGTAAAGAGGCCGCCGACAATCGTCGACGGCCACTTCCCCTATTTATTCGGCGCAGATCGGTTGGATTATTCCTCGGGGCCACCCTGGGCGATGTCGGCATTCTGCTGGATCGCTGCCATCACATAGTTGGCCGACTGCAGGAACGGCATCGGGTTGACCGCGCGGCCGTCGATGCGGACCTCATAATGGAGATGGTTGCCGGTCGAGCGGCCGGTCGAACCGACATAACCGATCAGGTCGCCGCGCTTGATGCGGGCGCCGGCCCGGGCGACGATCTTCGACATGTGGCCGTATCGGGTGGAAACGCCTTTGCCGTGGTCGAGCTGGACCATGTTGCCGTAGCCCCCGAACCATTCGGAGCGATCGACGATGCCGTCGGCGGTCGCATAGATCGGCGTTCCGCTCGGCGAAGCGAGGTCGATGCCGGCGTGCATCGCGGCCGAACCGGCGAACGGATCGGAGCGGACGCCGAAGGCGCTGGAAAAGGTGGCTTTCGAGATCGGCAGGATCGACGGGATCGAGATTGCGCCGTTTGCGGCGACGTTGACCGTGTCGAGCTTCTTCCACGATTGGAAGATCGCCTGGAACTTGGCAGCCGCCTGGGCGTTTTGAGAGAGATCCCCGTCCTGCGCCAGTGCTGGAGTGGCGGATGCCGCGAGCAGCATTGCTGCGGCAAAGACTGCGGTGTGGACTGAAGAGATCGGGCGGGCGAAGGCGCGCCGCAGGGTCACGATAACATTACCCAGTAAGTGCATAATTCCCCCGACACCGGACGATGCCCAACCGGAATATCCGGTCGGACCCTGTTAGGCCGTCGTCAGGAATTGCCCCCCCTCACGCGACTGATTGGGTTTGTGAGTAAGATCACAGGGGGCGGCAAGCCCAGCCATCATCTCTTTCGTCAGACCGGCCCTATCGCGCGCTGAGTCGTTGAAAGGTGGCTTAACCATCCCCCTGAAGTGCAACCGAACCATCGATTGCCAATTCTGCACGCAATCGATTCGCGCTGCGTCGCACAAGAATCGGAACCACGACACGCCCGCGCCGACATGGTCGACCTCGTCCTCGGCGATACGCCGCAGGATGCGCGCGGATCGTTCGTCGCCCGCTGCCGCGAATCGGCTTATCAACGAGGGGGTTACGTCAAGGCCGCGGGCCTCCAGGACCATCGGCACGATGGCCAGTCGGGCCAGTGGATCATGCGCCGTCTGCTCAGCCGCCTCCCACAGACCATCATGCGCGGGCAGGTCGCCATAGCTTGCGCCATATGCATTCAGCCGTCGTTCGATCAGCGCGAAGTGCATCGCTTCCTCGGCGCCCACCGCAATCCATTCATCGACGAAGCGTCGCGGGAACTGCGCGCCGAACCGACCGACGAGGTCGAAGGCGAGGTCGATCGCGACATATTCGATATGGGCCAGTGCATGGAGCATCGCGATTCGCGCGCGGGGCGATCCGCCGCGCCCGCGCTTCGGCATGTGCGATGGCGGCAGGAGGGGCGGTCGATCGGTGCGTGCCGGCCGCTCTGGCATTGTGGTGGCGAACCCCCACGCGATGCACCCCCGTCGCCAGTCACGCGCAGCCTTGCGAGCGGTCTTCACCTTCATCCGCGGGTCCGCTTCGTTGAGGACGGCGCGGCAAGCGACGGACACGTCGGGTACCGTCCCTTCGCTGCGGCGGAGGTTGTCATTCTCCACGCGGAATTGGGACATTATTCCAGATCTCCAGCTGGTCCGCGCACCGGCGGAGCATCGAATTCGCAGAATGCCTCATAGAGCGCGAGGATCGAACGGACGTGCCGCCGAGCGACTTCGAGACGATCGTCGCCATAGCCGCCGCCAAGCGCGCTGGCCAGCGGGATGCCCCGCCGCTGCGCCTGCCGCATCACATAGCGATCGCGATCGCGTAGCCCTGCGTCGCTGAGCGCGAGGCGACCGAGCCGATCGTCGCGATGCGGATCCACCCCGGCCTGGTAGAAGATCAGGTCGGGCGCGAAACCGTCGATGGCGGACGGCAGATGCGCGGCCAGCGCCGCCAGATACTCGGCATCGCCGACGGCATCGGGCAGTCCCAGGTCGAAGGACGACCGTGCCTTGCGCGCCGGGAAGTTGCTTTCGCTGTGAATCGAAAAGGTGAAGACGTCGGGCCGGCCCGCCATGAGCATAGCCGTCCCGTCGCCCTGGTGGACGTCGAGATCGACGATCATGACCCTTCGGGCGTCGCCCTCGGCGATCAGTCGGTTGGCAGCGATGGCGAGGTCGTTGAACACGCAATAGCCGGCGCCGGTGTCGGCCATGGCATGGTGACTGCCGCCGGCGCTGTTCGCCGCATAGCCGTGATCGAGCGCGAGCTTTGCCGCGAGCCAGGTTCCGCCCGGCGAAAGAAAGGCTCGTCGCGTCACGCTGTCGGTGATCGGAAAGCCGATCCTGCGACTTTTGTGCAGCGGTACGTCGCTGGCGGCCACTTCGGCGACATAATCGGCGTCATGAACGGCCTCTACCCACGATGTCGGCATCGGTTCGGGTTGGTGGAGAATCGGGTCGGCGCCGGTTTCGGCAAGCGCCTCCATCACGAGTCCGTATTTGTCGAAGGTAAAGCGGCTTCCCGGAGCGGCCGGCGAGACATAATGAGGGTGGTGAACGACATGCAGCATCTTGCCACATTATCCCCTTTTGCCGATGGAACGCCATGAACGAGGAATTTGTCCGCCCGGACGTCCGGGCCTTTCTTGACGATATCGGCCAGCGCAAGGGTCCGAAGACCCATGAGGTCGATGCACCGACGGCGCGCGCGATGGCTGGCCGGCTGCGCGCCATCGCCGATGTCGACAGCCCGCCGATCGCAACGCGCGAGGATCTGTTCATCGCAACGCATGACGGCCGCTCGATCCCGGCGCGCTTCTACGATCCGCGCCCACAGCGCGAGGAGGGACCACTGGTGGTCTTTTACCACGGCGGTGGCTTCGTGCTGGGCGATCTGGAACTGTACGATGCGGCGGCCGCCGACATCGCGATCGGCCTAGACCTGCCGGTGCTGTCGATCGACTATCGCCTTGCCCCCGAACACCCGTGGCCCGGCGGCCCCGACGATTGCGAGGAAGCGACTCGCTGGGTGGCCGAGCAAGCCATGTTGTTCGGGCGGCGGTTCAATTCGCTCGCCCTGTGTGGAGACAGTGCCGGCGGGACGCTGTCGATCATCACGGCCATGGCGCTGCGCAACCATCCGGCGTCGCTGCCGGTGATCGCGATCTGGCCGCTCTATCCGGCGGTCGACCTGCGCAAACGCTACCCATCGACCGAGCGGCTGGGCGAGGGCTATATGCTCAATCTCGATACGCTGCGCTGGTTCAACGGCCATTATGCGCCGGACTTCCAGCATTGGCGCGCCTCGCCCCGTGCGGGCGACCAGCGCGGCATGCCGCCCGCGCTGGTGGTGACGGCAACGCTCGATCCGCTGCTCGATCAGGGCCGCGCCTATGCGATGGCCTGCATCGAGGCAGGGGTGCCGGTGGTCTACCGCGAGGCCAAGGGCAATATCCACGGCTGGCTGACCTTGCGGCGCGCCATCCCCTCCTCGGAGCAGGACCTGCAGGGCTGCATCGCGGCTTTCAAGATGATGATCGAGGAATATCGGCCGTGAAGAAGACGCTCCCTTACCGCCCGGCGGCGGCGATCATGCTGCTGAACAACGATGGCAAGGTGTTCGTGGCGCAGCGCATCGACAGCGCGCTCGAGGCCTGGCAGATGCCGCAAGGCGGGCTCGATCTCGACGAGGAACCGGTTGCCGGCGCGCTGCGCGAACTGGAGGAAGAGACGGGAATCAAACCTGCTCTCGTCGAGATCATCGCGCGGGCGCCCGACGTTCTCCTCTACGATCTGCCCGCGGACCTGCAGGGCAAGATCTGGCGCGGCCGGTATCGCGGACAGGCGCAGCATTGGTTCCTCGCGCGCTTTCTGGGCACCGATGCCGATGTCGATCTCGAGACGCCCGAGCCCGAGTTCCGCGCCTGGAAATGGGTCGAGGCGGGCGAATTGGTCGATCTGATCGTCCCCTTCAAGCGCGAGCTATATGCGAAAGTCGTCGAGGCCTTTGTCGATCATCTGCCCGGCTAGAAGCCGGAAGAGACTGCGCTACTGATAATCACTTGCAGATAGACGGAAGAGCGATTAGCGGCTCCCCAAAATCAAAGGGGAAAAGATGATCCGCTTGTTCCGCTTCACCGCGTCCATCACCGCGATCGCCATCGCCATGCCTGCGTTCGCCCAGACCGTGCCCGACGCCGACACCGAATCGGCGAGGGACGACATCATCGTCACCGCCGCGCGTAGCATCCTGCCCGCCAACGCGTTGCCGCTGACGATCGACGTCGTCGGCAAGGCCGACCTCGATCAGCAGATGACGATCTCCGGCTCGGTCATCGATGCGATCTCGACGCTCACCCCGTCCTTTTCGCCGACGCGTCAGAAGATGTCGGGTGCGGGCGAGACACTGCGCGGCCGTTCGCCACTCTATGCGATCAACGGCATTCCGCAGACGACCCCGCTCCGCGATGGCAGCCGCGACGGCTTTACCATCGACGGTTTCTTCATCGACCGGGTCGAGGTGATTTATGGTTCCAACGCTCTCCAGGGCGTTGGCGGCACGGGCGGCATCGTCAACCAGGTGACGGTCGCGCCGCCGGCCAAGGAAGGGATCAGCGGTCGCGTGCTGCTTCAGGGCAATGCCGATGACGGTTTTGCCAAGGACGGCGTCGGCGGGAAGGCCGCGGGCCTGCTTCAATATCGACAGGACCGATTCGACGCGACGATCGGTGCGGCTTATGAAAAGCGCGCTGTCTTCTATGATGGCGACGGCCGCCGAATCGGCGTCAATCTGACCCAGGGCGAGACCCAGGATTCCGGGACCCTCTCGCTATTTGGTCGCTTCGGTTACCAGCTCGGCGATACCGGCCGCGTCGATCTGATCGCCAGCCGCTACGAAATGAAAGTGGATGGCGATTATACCGCGGTGCCGGGCAACAAGGCCGGCGGCGTGCCGACCGGCGCCATCCGGGGCAATCCGCCCCTGAAGCCGGCCGCCAGCCGCACCGAAAGCGTCGCCTTGTCGGTAACGGACACCGATCTCGGGGGCGGGAACTTCGTCAGCCAGCTCTTCTTCAACCGGACGCGCGACACGTTCGGGGGTGAGCCGAACACCCAGCCGACCTTCCAGGATCCGACGATCGCGCCGATCGGCACCTTGTTCGACCAGTCGCAAAATCGATCGCGCAAAATCGGCTTCAAGGTCAGTTATGAGCGCGCGGTCCCGGGGATAGAGGGCCTGACCGGTACGCTCGGCTTCGATGCTTTGATCGACAAGACCGAGCAGCGATTGATCGAAACCAACCGTGTGTGGGTGCCGCCGAGCGATTTCCGCAGCCTTGCGCCTTTCGCGCAACTCAACCTCGCGCTGTTCGACGAGACTTTGCGGTTCGCCGGTGGCGCCCGCTGGGAGAATGTTCAGATCAAGATCGACGATTTCAAGACGCTGGCCTCGACCACGGTGACGGCTGCGAACCCGTTGGCCTATGGCGGCGTCTCGGTTGGCGGCGGCAAGCCGAAGTTCGACGATGTGCTGCTCAATGGCGGGATCATCTTCGAGCCGTGGAAGGGCATCCGTGCCTATGCGAGCTATGCGGAGGGGTTCACCGTTGCCGATATCGGCCGCATCACCCGCGCCATCGCCCGGACCGGCGTCGATCTCGATAGCTTCCTGGATATCAGCCCTGTCATCTCGAACAACCGCGAGGTCGGCGTTGAAGTGAAGCGCGGGCCGCTCGATACGAGCGTCACCTATTTCT
This sequence comes from Pseudomonadota bacterium, assembly GCA_040387595.1. Classification (GTDB taxonomy): domain Bacteria; phylum Pseudomonadota; class Alphaproteobacteria; order Sphingomonadales; family Sphingomonadaceae; genus Rhizorhabdus. The sequence goes on along the minus strand of JAZKDN010000043.1, from coordinate 32,771 downwards.
GGTCATCGAGCAACAAGGGCCAGGTGCTGGTCAATGGCGGCGCCGGTATTTTCAACGTGATCCGCCAGCGAGTGGAGATCGAGGGGCTGGAAATCAACACCGCGCTGCGCATGCCGATCGACGGGCTCAAGCTGTCGGTAGGCTACGCCCATCTCTCAGGCCGCTACGATGCCAATACGACGCCCGACGGAAAGGTCGGTACCGACCTCGATGGCGCCAACATCTCGCCCGATCGCCTCAATCTGGCGGCCAGCTTCAACCGGGGAGCGGTTTCGGCACGGGTCCAGACCAATTTCTACCTGAGCCGGAGGTTCGGGAGCGGTGAGATCATCCTCGACCCGCGCAACAATTTCGGCGGCTACGACCTGACCGACGCGAGCCTCCGCTACCAGACGAGCATCGGCGGCTTCACCGTCTCGGTGCAGAACCTGTTCGACAAGCAATATATCGATTACGCGTCGAGCACACAGCGAGCGACCGACAATTTCTTCAATTTCGCCGGTCGTGGCCGCAACATCACCCTGGCCTGGGACTACCGGTTCTGAAGCTGCTCGATACACTGCATCGCTGGATGGGGGGGCTGATCGGGCTGGTGCTCGCCCTGTTGGGGCTCTCCGGCGCGATCCTCGTCCATCGCGATGCCTGGATCGCGCTGCCGCACGCCGGAGATGCGCGGGTCGCCGATCCTGCGGCGCTGGCGGCGACGACGGCGCGGTTGATGGCCGACCCGGCGGGCCGTCCGCAAAGCATTCTCTACGCCAGCGACGGCTTCGGACTGTCGCGGCTGTCCTATGCGAAGGGCGCGGGCGCCTATGCCGACCAGGCGGGGACGATCGTCACCCGCTGGGACAGCCAATGGGCGCGACCGGAACTGTGGCTGTTCGATTTCCACCATCATCTTTTCGCGGGCGATACGGGCGAGGTGGTAATCGGCATAGCTGCCCTGTGCGGGCTCTTCTTCGTGGTGTCGGGCACGATCCTGTGGTGGCGGACCCGCAAGACCTTCGAATGGCGGCTATGGCCGAAACGCATGAGCCGGCCGGCGATCGTCCGCCATCATCGCGACCTGGGTATCATAGCAGCGCCGCTGCTGCTGCTGTCGCTCTACACGGGGGCGGTGATGATCTTTCGTCCACTGGCCGCGCTCGCGCTCGGCCCGGGCGCGCCTGCGGCGGTCGCGAAAGCGATGAAGCCGCCGGAACCACGGAATGTCCTTTTGTCGGGGACCCTCGACTGGGCCGGTATGATCCGAGTCGCCCATGCCCGCTTCCCCGATGCGCAGCTGCGGCTGCTGTCCCTGCCGCGCAAGGACAGCGGCCTCATTGCCATCAGAATGCGCCAGCCCGAGGAATGGCTGCCGAACGGGCGGACGATGCTGTGGTTCGCAGCCGATAGCGGACGGCTGGTGGCGGTGCGCGACGCGCGCGATTTCGACCGGCAAGTGCGCGGCTACAACATGCTGTACCCGCTCCATGCCGCCAAGGTCGGTGGTTTTGGCTGGAAGATCGCGATGACCTTGTCGGGTCTCGCGCTCGCCGTGCTGGGGAGCCTTGCGGTGTGGAGCTTCTGGTTCCGAAAGCCTAAGCGGTTATAGCGCGCTGGCTGCGGCCAGCACCTCTTCGGCGTGGCCCTTCACCTTCACCTTGCGCCAGATGCGGGCGATGGTGCCGCCCTTGTCGATCAGGAAGGTCGCCCGGTCGATTCCCATATATTCGCGACCGTAGAGCCTCTTCTCGATCCAGGTCCCATAGGCCTCGCAGACGCTGCCGTCCTGATCGGAGGCGAGGCGCAGCTTCAGCCCATATTTGTCGATGAACTTCTGGTGCCTGGCGGGGGTGTCCTTCGACACGCCGATCACCGCTGCGCCGATCGTGGCGAAATCGTCGGCCAGCGCAGTGAACCCCTGCGCCTCGGTCGTGCAACCCGGCGTGTCGTCCTTAGGGTAGAAATAAAGGACGAGAATCTGTCCGGCCTGTTCGGCCACGCTGGTCTTGCTGCCGTCGGGCAGGTCGAGGGTTACGTTCGGGGCCTTGTCGCCGTCCTTGAGCATCGCATGTCTCCTGAGTCACGCAATCCTTAAGCCGAGGCGCAGGAAGACTTCAACCGTCCGCCATCATCGCCTGCGCGACGGTGGCCTGCCAGCTTTCCTGCACGACCACCCGTGCCGCGCCATATTCGGTCTCGAGCCGCTCCCAATGATCGTGGCCGCAAGCGCGGGCGATCATCGCGCGCTGTTCGGGCGCAGGCTCTTGGCTGTGCGGGGATAGCAGGCGCAGGACCACCAGCAGGCGGCTCAGTGTTTCATGCGCACCGATCATCATCGGATCGAACAGTCCGGCGCCGACCTGCGCGCGGATCGCCGTACGCAGATGCGGGTGGATGCCGACCTGGCGGCCGAGCTGGTTCATATGGACTGCGAATTCGAGGTCGACCAGTCCACCAGGAACCATCTTGACGTCGAACGGTCCCTGCGGCGGCTTGTGACGCGCGATGTCGCGGCGCATCTTGATCGCATCGAGCAGCACGGCCTTGCCGTCGCGCGGCTGGCGCAGCTGGCGGCGGACGATCGCCTTGACGGCCTTGCGTGCGGCATCCGACCCATAGACCGGCCGGGCGCGGGTCAGCGCCATATGCTCCCAGGTCCAGGCATTTTCTAGATGGTAGCGCTCGAAGCTCTCGACCGAACAAGCGAGCAGACCCTTCGCCCCCCAGGGTCGCAGCCGGGTGTCGATCGCGTAGAGCGGGCCCATGGTCGTCACCGTCGACATCGCAGCGGTGATCTGTTGCGCGACCCGGCCGTAATATTCGTTGGCATCGAGCGGCTTGCGGCCATCGCTCTGCGTCTGCGAATCGCCGGTGAACAGATAGACGATGTCGAGATCGGAATAGCCGGTCAACGTTCCGCCACCGAACCGACCAAGCGCCAGGATGACGAGCTCGGATCCCGGAACCGTGCCGTGCCTCTCCTGCATCCGCGCCAGCACGTCATCGGCGATCGTCCGCAATCCCGCCTCGGCGAGACAGCAATGGGCCGCGGCGATATCGAGCGGATCGGCTGTCCGCTCCAACAGCCGCAGCCCGAGACCGAAGCGATGTGCGTCGATCGCTCGCGCGACGCGCAGATGGTCCGCCTGCCGATCGTCGGTGCCGATCAAATGGCCTAAGGCGGCCTCGAGATCGGCAGGCGGAGGTAGCGGCGCAAGGGCGCTGCTATCGATCAGACGGCGGATAAGGGCCGTCTGGGCGATCAGATGCCGCGACAGGGCGGGCGCATGGCCGATCAGTCCCAGCAGAGACGTCATCAGCGCAGGCTTGGCCTGGAGCGGTGAGAACAGCGCGATACCGTCGGGCAATCGGCCAACGATTTCGTCGAGCGTTGCAAGCGCCGCGTCCGGATCCTGAAATTGAGCGAGCCTTTCGATCATGCCGGGTAGCAGCGCGTCGAGCGCGCCGCGTTCGGCCGGATCGTAGAGCGCGCACGGTTCGCCCGCCTGCCACTCCCGCAATCGCCGCGCGGCACCGATCGGATCGGCGAAGCCGCCATCCGCCAGCCGCGCTTCGAGCGGATCGCTCAGGCCCGGATAGAGCAGCGTGCGCATGTCCTGCGACAGACTTCGGTGGAGCCGCGAGGCATCGTCGCGAACGGGCGCAAGCATCGCCATCAACGCGGTCGCGGCGAGCATGCCATCGCTGAAGCGGGCGGTGGCAATGCCGAGCTTCGCCGGCAGCGCCAATAGCCGCTCGACATCGGCAAATGTCGCAACCAGCTCGGCGTGGGCCACGTCGAACCCGCGTCGCAGCGGTGCCGGCACCGTGGCCGGATCAGCCAGGCCGTCGATCATGTCGGCGGCGCGGGCGGTGAAATCGTCAAGTCGGGCAAACAGCGCATCGAGCCGTTCGGCGCCGGGTTGGATCCTCAGGTCGAGACAGCGTCGCTCCAGATCGCGCAGGGTACCGGCTGAGCCGGCACCGCGATCGGCGGCGGTCCCGGTGGGGGCATCGGCCGAAACCCGGATGTGGGGATCGTGCCTCATGGCCGCACCGGCCGAAGGGAAAAGGGGCGCCCCGATACGCTGGGGCGCCCTTCGATGAATACAGCCATCGATTTTTCTCACGCTACGCAACACATACGTCGATGGTGTTGGGAATAGCAGCGAGTCTTTAAGCTGGGGTGCGCGAGACTGGTTAAAATCCGGGTACCATATTTTATCGAAACGTCGCCCTGGCGCCGAAGCGAGCCAATGTTTCCCGGCTGCTCTGGGTTTACGCTGCGGAAGAAACCCGCTTCCACTCTCCGACAATCAGCGCTCGTGCGGTTTCATAAGCGTTAACCAGCGCCGGCCAGTCGTCCTGTCCGCACGTTCGCGCCACCAACCCCTTGGACGCCTCCGGGGGCTCGGTCGAAGCCGGCGAGACCAGCCGAAGCGTCACCAGCATACGCGTCAGCAACTCATGAGCAGGGATCACGGCGGGATCGAGCAGCCCCTGGTCGGCCAGCTGGCGCATCGCCGAGCGCAGACGGGGGTCGAAGCCCGTACGGTGCCGGAGTTGCAGCAGATGGACGGTGAATTCGGCATCGACCAGCCCGCCGTCGATCAGCTTGACGTCGAACGGGCTCGACGCTGGCTTATGCTTGGCGATCTCGCCGCGCATCTTGACCACGTCGGCGAGCAGTTCCGCGGGATCACGCTGCCGGCCTAGCGCTTCGGCGATGATGGCATCGACATCGGCGCGGGCGGACGGGGAGCCGAAGATCGTCCGTGCGCGGGTCAGCGCCATATGCTCCCAGGTCCAGGCGCTCTCGCGCTGATAATGGGCGAAACTTTCGACCGAGGCGACCAGCGGCCCTTGCGTGCCCGACGGGCGCAGCCGGGTATCGACCTCATAGAGCGGCCCGGCGGCCGTCGGCACCGACATCGCTGCTGAAACGCGCTGCGCCAGGCGATTGAAATAGGTGGTGGCGCCCAGTGGCTTCGGGCCGTCCGACTCGGGCATGAAATCGCCGGTGAACAGATAGACGATGTCGAGATCGGAGGCGTGGGTGAGCGCGCCGCCGCCGAGGCGACCCAGCGCGACGATCAGCAGCTCGCCGCCGGGCACCCGGCCATGATTGGTTTCGAACTCGGCCACGGTGGCATTCGCGAGCACCGCAAGGGCAGCCTCGGCCACCCGCGCATAGCCTTGGGCGACCTCCAGCGGATCGGAGACGGCCTCGATCAACTGGACGCCCAGCGCGAACCGCCGTTCGCCGACCCGCAGCCGGACCGCGTCGAGCAGCTGCTCATAATTGCCGCGATGCTCGCCGTCGCCAAACTCGGCCGTGAGGGCATCCCGCGATGGCGGCGGCGCGAGCGCGGTCGCGTCGATCAGTCCGTCGAGCAGTGCCGGCCGGCGGCCCAGCGCCTGCGACAGAGTCGGAGCATGGCTCAGAACATCGATCAGGGTGCGGGCAAGGGCAGGGCGGGCCTGCAACAGGCGAAACAGGTTGATTGCGCTGGGCAGGCCGGCAACCAGATCCTCGAAGCGATTAAGCGCTTCCTGCGGCTGTGGCGCCTTGCCGAGCGCGCTGACGAGGATTGGCAGCATCGCCTCGAGCGCTTCCTGTGCCACGGGTGTGCGCAGCGAACGGCTCTTGCCGTCGCGCATGACCTCGATCCGCAGTCGTGCGGCGGGTGGATCGGTAAAACCGGCCTGCTCCAGCGCGTCTTCAAGCTGGTCCGGCTGAACCGGCAAGCGAAGCTCGCCGTCGGTATCGAGCCCGTCGTAGATTGATCCGACCCGGTCGACAAAGGGGCGCAGCAACTCGACAAGCGCCTGCCCATCGTCGAGCCCGTGGAGCCGGGCGACATTGTCGAGCGCCTCGGGCTGCTTGGGCAATCGATGGGTCTGCTGGTCGTCGACCATCTGCAGCCGATGCTCGATGGTCCGATAGAGCCGATAGGCTTCGGCCAGATCCTCGGCGACAGGGGGCTCGATCCGCCCGGCTTCGCTGAGCGCGCGAAGGGCGTCGAGCGTGGCCGGGGCGCGCAGCTGCGGTTCGCGTCCGCCGTGGATGAGCTGGTGAATTTGGGCGAAGAACTCCACTTCGCGAATTCCGCCGCGACCCCGTTTCAGATCATAGCCGGCTCCGAGCACCTGGCCCTGCGAATAATGATCGCGGATGCGGCGGGAAATCTGGCGGATCTCCCGCACCGCTCCGAAATCGAGCGAGCGGCGCCAGATGAAGGGGCGGATCGCCTCGAGGAAATGCTGTCCCAGATCGATGTCGCCGGCGGCCGCGCGGGCGCGGATGAACGCGGCGCGCTCCCACGGCAGCGCTGCCGATTCGTAATAGCTCAGCGCCGCGTCCACCGGCAATGCGAGCGGCGACACCTCCGGCGACGGGCGCAGCCGAAGGTCGACCCGAAAGACATAGCCATGTTCGTCGCGGGTCTGGAGAAGCTCGACGACGCGCCGGGCGATCCGGACGGCGGCTTCGACCGGTTCCTCGCGGGGCCGATGCGGCAGGGTCGCCGGATCGAAGATCAGGATCGGATCGATGTCCGAGGAATAGTTGAGTTCGCCGCTGCCATGTTTGCCGAGCGCGAGCGCCGCGAAGCCGCGCGGTTCGGCATCGGGCGTGCGTTCGAGAATCGCGGTCCGTATCGCGATGTCGAGCGAATGATCGGCGAAGGCGGAAAGGTGGCCGACGACATCCTCCAGAGTGGCCATCCCCGAAAGGTCAGCGAGGGCGGTCGCCAGCGAAACCACCTGGCGCTGTCGACGCAGCATCTTACCGATGTCGTCCGATTCGGCGGCGGCGAGACCTTCGCGGATGGCATGGTCGAGGCCGTGGTCCCTTACGGCGGCGACCACCGCCGGATGCCTGGCCGCAAGCCCTCCCAGGAAAGGAGAATATTCACCTATACGGTGCAAGGTATTGGAAAAAATGTGCTTCTCAGCGAGGCCGGTCATACGTCCCGGCATAGGCAATTTGGTTGGAAGCGCAACATTTGGAAACAACGCGTGGTTGTTGCGTTATGTCAGTTATGGAAAAGCCGGTATCCTCGCAGTCACCTTCGCAGCTCCGCTCCGGTTTCGGGCGAGCTGTCCATGCGCCTCAGCGTTACGAAGGTATTGGGAACGCCCTGCGGTCGGCTTTTGATCCCGGTAGTTATGGGTTGCCCGACGACATGGCCCGGCTGTTGTCGAAGATCGATACGAACTAGGTTTCATCCCCATCCATTAAAAAAAACGCGCCACAGATGTTCTGCGGCGCGCTTTTTTTTGGATTTCTTTTCAACTGCCCTTTCGGGCGGCCTCGATCATTCCCTGCTGAGCAGGTCTACGTCGGCCATGATTTGCTGGAGCGTCGTCGTCGACGGATCAGTCTTATGTTCGCGCCGTGATGGCAGCTGGCCATGTTCGAGGAGCTGTTCCAGCGCTGCGCGACCACGAGCGACCCTGCTCTTTATCGTGCCGACGGCGCACCCGCAGATGTCAGCAGCTTCCTCGTAAGCGAAGCCACCGGCGCCGACCAGGATCAGCGCCTCACGCTGCGGCTGCGGCAGATGCATAAGCGCGCGCTGCATGTCGGCCAGTTCGATATGCCGGTCTTGCGAAGCGGGAGCCGCCAGAATCTTGTTGGCCGTATGCTCATCCCATTCCCCGCGGAAGCGAGCGCGTCGCATCTGTGACAGGAACAGGTTGCGCAGGATGATGAAGGTCCACGCACGCATGTTCGTTCCGGCCTGGAAGCGCTTGCGCGCCGCCCAGGCTTTCATCAGCGTTTCCTGGACAAGATCGTCGGCGAGATCGCGGTTGCCCGACAGCGAGCGCCCGAAGGCGCGCAGATGCGGGATAACCCGGGCGAGCTCATCCTTGAATTCGTCATCGGACAGGGCGACCAGCTCAACGGGAGGCGCCTCGACGGCGTCGACGTCCTGATCTTCATCGTCCATATGATCTGCTACCCCAACTGAAGCGTTCGCCGCGACTACGGCATGGGCCAGTCCCGCCATCGGATTCCCATTGTCCCGGTGGGACGACCGGAGCCGTCCCAACCTGAACCCAAACGAACGCTCGATATTCCGGTTCCAATAAAGTCGGACCCGAAATGACTTTCGTCAGGAACGCTCAGGCGTCAATCGTTGCGGCGTTGAAGAACAGGGCCTGGCTGATCGCGGCCTTCACGGTCGAGCGCTGGAACGGCTTGGTGATCAGGAACGTCGGTTCGGGGCGTTCGCCGGTCAGGAGGCGTTCGGGAAAGGCGGTGATGAAGATCACCGGCACGCTGAATTCGGCCAGGATGTCCTTCACTGCGTCGATACCCGAGCTGTCGTCGGCGAGCTGGATGTCGGCCAGCACGAGCCCGGGACGGTGAGCATGCGCCTGGGCGACCGCTTCGTCGCGGGTCACGGCGACGCCGCTGACCGAATGTCCCAGATCACGGACGATCGTTTCGAGATCCATCGCGATGATCGGTTCATCCTCGATAATGAGGACGTCGGTACGGGTCTGGCGATCGATCTCGGCAATCGCGTCGGCGACGAGCGATTCGACCTCCTCCGGGGTGGTTTCGATCAGATAGGCGGTGTCGGCGACCGTAAAACCTTCCATCGCCGTCAGCAGCAGCGCCTGCCGCGACAGGGGCGTGATGGTGTTCAGCCGGGCCTGGGCAATGGCCTCTCGATCGGCGTCGGCCGTGCTGTCATCCATCTCGTCATAATTGGCGGAGTTCCAGATCACCTGAAACGTACGGTAAAGGCCGACCCGCGCATCGACATCGGCGGGGAAGTCATCGGGTGCCGCAACGATCGCCTCAAGGGCAGCGCGCACATAAGTATCGCCATGGCTCTGGCTACCCGTCAGTGCACGGGCATAGCGACGCAAAAAGGGCAGATGAGGCGCAAGTTTCTGGCCGAGCGACATGGGTATCAACACTCCCTGGATTCATCGACGTGGGTGTACGCCACACAGACAAGGCAGTAGCAGCCCCACCGGTATCGCGAAAGCCACCCGTGGCTTCCGTTATCGAATGTACGAGAAGAGACATTCTTGGCATGGAACCAACGGAAGAGTTTTTTGTTTCATGCTTGATGCTCGTTTTACCGGAACGTGTAAAATGGTACGCATCCGGATCGATCCAAGGGGTAGGGATTAAAAATCCCTTCCATTGGAAAGTGTTGGATAACAAGATGCAGCTCAGGGGCTCGAGCCGGTTGGTTAAACAGGAACAGTCGGACAAGCCGGCAAACGACATCGGTAGCGGCAAGGTGGCCAAGAAGCGCAAGGGGGAACCTTCGCGCGACGCGTCTGTCGGTGCCGCTTTGCGCTCGGTCTATTCACAGACGGTGGACGAGGCCATTCCCAGCGAATTTCTGGATCTTCTGAACAAGCTGGATTGATGTTGCCACGGGCGCTTCCTTGTTGGACGAGCAGAACCAAGACCGCTGATGGCGTCCGAGGATGAAGATCCCGGCGCACATCACCTTTGGTCGTCTATCGACCGGCACAAAGATGTTGCTGATCCTGTCGGCGGCGATGCTGCCCTTGGGATTCATCGCGCTTCTCACATCCTTGGACATGGCGCAGTCCGCGTCCGCCGAGCAGCGGACTGCCGCTCAAACGACAATGGCCTTCTATGCCGCACGCGCCGAATCGATCATCGACCGGGGTTTCAATGCCGTGCGTGGCCCTGCCGTCAGCGTTCAGTCGGCGGCCTTTGTCTGTTCGGCCTATAGTCGTCAGGCGCGCCTGAACCGGAGTGGTCGCCCGCCGCTGGCGGTGTTCGACAGCAGAGAACGAAAGATATGTCAGTCGCACGGCAAACCGATCGATCAGATCGCTGCGGTCGATCCGAAGGTTGATCATGTCTGGCTGGATCCGACACGCCGCGTGTTCCGTTTCACCATGGCGCGGCCTGACGACAGCCTGTTGTTCGAGGCGGATATTCCGGTCGACAGCATCCGGCTCGGCATCGCTTCCGGCGGCGGACTTCCGCTGAACAGGATGGTTTTGCGTCAGGGCAGTGCCGAGATCGTGCTGGTCGATCACGGCGATGCGAATGAAAAGGATATTTTGCGGCTGTCACAGCCGCTCGCCGATGGTCGCCTTGCGCTGATCGCCGAATATCGGCTTGCACCGGCGCGCGCCCGGACGGTGCTTCTGGTCATGTTGCCCTTCCTGATGTGGGGCGCTGCGGCTTTTGCCGGATGGCTGATCGTTAACCGATTGCTTTTGGTTCCACTCAGTCAACTGAAGCAGTCGATCGACGCGTGGCGGGGAAGCGGTACGCCGCTGCAGCTACCGCGCCTCACCACGCCCAGTCATGAGATTCGCGATCTCGCAGAAAGCTTCGGTGCGGTCGCGGCCCGGATCCAGGATCACGAAAAGGAACTCGAGGACGGGCTTGCACGCCAGACGCGGCTGACCCGCGAGGTCCATCACCGGGTTAAGAACAATCTTCAGGTCGTTTCCAGCCTCATCAACCTCCACGCGCGGGGCGCCGAGGGTGCAGTGGCCGATGCCTATGGGGCGATCCAGCGCCGGGTCGATGCGCTCGCGGTGGTTCACCGCAACCATTATGCCGAGCTCGAGGAAAGTCGGGGCGTATCGGTCAGGGCCCTTGCCGGCGAACTCGCATCGTCGCTTCGTGCGTCTGCCCCGGCAAAGGCGGCGGGAATGCCGATCGCGCTCAACCTGATCGACGTCCATGTCACGCAGGACGTCGCCGTGCCGGTCTCATTCTTGATCACCGAGGTCGTCGAGCTGCTCATGCACTGCAATCCGCAGGGGTCGGTGCTGATCTCTCTCGACGCGACCGACCAGCCGGATCGTGCCGATCTGCGGATCGAGGCGATGGGCGTCATCGACGGCGCGCTCGGAGAGTATCCCGGGATCGCCCGGTTCGAACGGGTCGTGACCGGGATCGCGCGCCAGTTCCGCGCGCCGTTGACACAGGATCTCCAGACCGGCCGGTTCGAGATCCAGATCAGTATCTATCCCTGATACGGGTTTCTCGCCACTTCGGCTTCGGAAATAATTTTGGGGGAACCGGAACCCGGCCTTTGCAACGTCGTTCTTGAAGTCGGATAGCGATGCTTTGCCCCCCCGCTCCCGCTATCCGCTCGACAAAGGCCCGGTCGCATTATCCCCCCCGTAAATGCGTCCGGGCCTACCTTCTCCCCGCAAAATACTGAAATCGCAGAGCAAGTTACTTTCGATCTATTACAGGTCGGGAACAAACTTCTTTGACGAGCATTGACCCCGAGCCGCTTCCGACTGGAAGTATCGGATTATCTAGAAAGGGTTCGCCATGTTCAAACGCACCATCGCCATTGCTTTCGTCAGTGCCTCGCTGCTGGTCGTTGCCGCTTGCAACACCGTCGAGGGCGCAGGCCGTGACGTTTCGTCCGCCGGACGCGCCGTCGCCAATGCCGCCGACGATTCCAAGTAAGATCGGATAGCTGCCCGACCACCGGTCGGAAAGCGAACCAGAGCAAGAGCCCGGGACGGTCAGACCGTCTCGGGCTTTTCTTCGTTCGCGTCGTTGGTTTTGCGCCGCTTCTCGGTAAACCAGATGCCGATGAGTGCGAGCTCGTAGAGAATGACCAGCGGCACCGCGAGCAGCAGTTGCGAGCCGACGTCGGGGGGAGTCAGCACAGCGGCGATCGCGAAGGCGCCGACAATGGCGTAGCGCCGTGCTCCGACGAGCTGCTTGCGAGTGACGACCCCGGCTCGCTCGAGCAGCATCAGCAGCACAGGCAGGAGGAACGACAGCCCGAAGCCGAACAGGAACTGCATCACGAACGACAGATAGTTTCCGACGCCCGGAAGGGCCTCCTGCTGCACACCACCCAAATTGCCCTGGAAGCCGAGCAGGAAGTGCAACGCTACAGGGATGGCCACATAATAGGCGAGGCTCGCACCCGCGATGAAGAGCAACGGGGTCGCGAAGATGAACGGCAGCAGCGCGCGTTTCTCGTTGCGATACAGGCCGGGGGCTACGAACTGCCAGATCTGGTTGGCGATGACCGGAAACGACACCATCATCGCCGCGAAGAACGCCACTTTGATCTCGACGAAGAAGGCTTCGAAAATCTGGGTGTAGATCAACTTGCCCTGGCCCGCGCGCAACAGCGGCTGGACGAGGAACGCGAAGATCGGGCGCGCGAAATACAGGCAGACCGCGAACGCCACCGCAACTGCGGCCACCGCCTTCAACAGACGGCGCCGCAGTTCCAGCAGGTGGTCGAGCAGCGGTGCGCGACTCTCGTCGATTTCGTTCATGGTTGCGGGGATGCGGATGCGGGAGACGTTGTGCCGGACGACGACGGAGTGGGTGGCGACAAGGGCAGGCTTTCCTGTTCGGCCAAACGATGGACAGGCACTTCGTCTGGCTTCGCTTCGGCAGAGGCGTCCGTTGTCATGTCAGGACCGGTGTCGGTCGGTGCAGCAAGCGGCAACATCGCGCCGTCGATCACGGGCGACTGTGGAGGATGCTCGCGCATGATGCGATCATTCTCTGCTTTCCACTTTTTTTCCATTTCCTCCAGCTCGGCGTGGCGGATCATCTCGTCGATGCCGGTTCGGAAATGGCGCGCGACGCCGCGCGCGCGCGCGACCCATTGGCCGACGAACCGCATTGCGCGCGGCAAATCCTTCGGGCCGATGATCACGAGCGCGACCAGTGCGACGAGCAGGAGTTCGGTGGGAGCGACGTCGAACATCGCCGGTTACGCCAGCAGTCTCGCGCGGATCAGCTCTTGGGCCGATCTTCCGGCATCGGCTGGAGCCGGGCGTCTGGGTTCGGTTCGATCGGCGGCTGTTGCTGCAGGCGGGCGGCCGGCTGCTGCGAGGCCGGCGGTGCCGCTTCGTCCTCCTCGGTCATCCCCTTTTTGAAGCTTTTGAGGCCTTTGGCGACGTCACCCATCATGTCTGAAAAGCGACCCTTGCCGAACAACAGCAGTACGAGGACGCCAACGACGAGCCAATGCCAGATGCTCATGCTACCCATGGGGAATCTCCTTGAAGGGGGTCATTTAGGGCCTGCCCACTCCATCCGCAACGGGGCGTTGCTGATCGTCTCGGGGAGCGGGCGCCGAATGGACAGCGCCATGGGCCCGGAGTGTGACCGGTTGGTGACGGTGACGGCTGGCCAGGTGGGCCGGAAAGCCGTCATTGCTCCTCGTCCGGTGCGGCACCGTCGGTGTCCATCTGAAATTGTTCGAAGGCAAGATCGACGGGATCGAGCAGGCCCGCAGCCTTGAGATCGGCGATTCCCGGCAGATCCTTGCGGCTCGCCAGGCCGAAATGGGTCAGAAAAATCGACGTCGTGGCATAGAGAAGCGGCCGGCCGGGGGTCTCGCGGCGTCCGGCCGGGCGAATCCACCCTGCTTCCAGAAGCACGTCGAGAGTGCCCTTCGATATCTGTACGCCCCGGATCGCTTCGATCTCGGCCCGGCTGACCGGCTCATGATAGGCGATGATCGCCAGCGTCTCGATTCCGGCGCGGCTGAGCTTGCGCGGTTCCTCGCGGGTTCGTCGCAGAATATGTGCGAGGTCGGCGGCGGTCTGGAGATGCCAGCGGCCACCGCGCTCGACCAGTTCGATGCCCCGGCCGGCATAGATCGCCGTGAGGCGGGGAAGGGCATCGCCCAGATTGTCGGCGCCGATCACCGTCATCAGCTCGGCCGGGCTCAACGGCGATTCCGCCGCGAAAAGCGCGGCTTCGAGGGCCCGAAGCAGGTCGTCGGGTTCCTCCATCATGCGGCGGCGCTCCGCAGCAAGAGAGGGGCGAACGGCTCCTCCTGTCGTAGCGATACTCTGCCCTGCCGGGCGAGCTCGAGCGCGGCGAGGAAGCTCGATGCCAGAGCGGATCGCCGATAATCGCCCGATGAGTCTGGCGGCAGGAAGGCGTCGAGGCTCGTCCAGTCGATTGCCGCGCCGACCATCAGCGATACGCGCTCGATCGCCTGATCGAGCGTCATCACAGGTCGGCGCTGAACGATATGCACCGTCTCCTCGCCGCGTGCTCGCACCGCGCCATAGGCAGCCATCAGGTCGTAGAGGCTCGCGTCCCAGGCGGCCTTGCGGACGACCTTCAGCCCTTCGGGCGCGCCGCGCGTAAAGACGTCGCGACCGACCCGGTTTCGTCCCATCAGCCGGGCGCCGGCTTCGCGCATCGCATGCAGGCGTTGCAGACGCAGTTGCAACCGCAGGGCCAGTTCCTCGGGACTGGGGTCGACCGCCGGATCCTTGGGGAGCAACAGGCAGGATTTCAGATAGGCGAGCCACGCCGCCATCACCAGATAGTCGGCCGCGAGCTCCAGCTTCAATGCTTTCGCATTGTCGATGAAGGCAAGATATTGTTCGGTCAGCGAGAGGATCGAAATCGTGGCGAGATCGACCTTCTGCGCCCGCGCCAAGCTGAGCAACAGGTCGAGCGGGCCTTCCCAGCCGTCGAGGTCGAGCGTCAGGACCTCGTCGGCGCGCGACTCCTGCAACGGCAGGTCGAAATTGTCCTCGTCATCCCCCATGCGCCAACTAAATCAGGATTCGGGTGGAGAGGAAAGCTTCATCCCGGCTCCCCGGGAAAGGCGCTCCGTCAGGCTGGCAGCACTGCCATCAGCGCGTCGCGCTTCGCGATCAGCTCTGGGGTCGAAGTCTGCGCCGCGGCGCCCCCGATCGTCGCCATCGCCCGGTCCAGCCGCTCGCGGGCCCTTTGGCCGATCGGCCCGACCGCAGCAGCGACCGCTTGCATCTCCGCCATATCACCCGAGCAATGAAGCGCGATGTCGCATCCTGCCTCCAGGACGCTTGCGGCGCGCTGGCCGAAGTCACCGGTCAGCGCGTGCATGCCCAGATCGTCCGACATGAGCAGCCCGTCGAATCCAATGCGACCGCGAATGATCTCGCCGATCACCCTGGCCGACAGGCTTGCGCACGCGTCGGCGTCCCAGGTCGGGTAGACGACATGCGCGGTCATCGCCATCGGCGCGCCATTGAGCGCGATGAAGGGAGCGAGATCGGTTTCGAGCGCTTCGGCATCCGCGCCGACGACCGGCAGTTCGATATGGCTGTCGGCCATCGCCCGGCCATGACCGGGGATATGCTTCACGACGCCGACGACGCCGCCTGCCCGCAGCCCTTCGATCACGGCGCGGCCCATCGCGGCGACCCGCATCGGCTCGGCGCCAAGCGCGCGGTCGCCGATGATGTCGTGTGCGCCGGGCTGACGGACGTCGAGCAGCGGCAGGCAATCGACGTTGATTCCGACGTCGTGCAACGTTGCGGCGATCGCGTGGGCATTGTGTCGCGCTGCCTCGATCGCCGTCATCGGCGCGATGTCATAAAGCCGGTCGAATAGCTCGGCCTTCGGGAAGGCGGGCCATTCGGGCGGCTGCATCCGCGCGACCCGTCCGCCTTCCTGATCGATCAGGATCGGCACGTCATCGCGGCCGGAAATTTCGCGAAGCATATCGGTCAGCGCGCGAAGCTGCGCGCGATCGACGACGTTGCGCTTGAACAGGATGTAGCCGGCCGGATCGAGATCCCGAAAGAAGCTGCGTTCGGCATCCGAAAGCTCGGTTCCGGCCATGCCGAGAAACAAGGGCGTCATCTGGTAGCTTCCCCCAAATGCGTCACCCGGCCTCCGCCGCGGCGACGCCTAATCCATTATCCGATGACCGAGCAGCTCTCGCCCGCGGTCTTCAACCGGCGGCAGATGTCGCCCGCATTGCCGCCGCTGGCACGGAGCCGGTAGAGCGTCTTGTCGCCTGACTGGATCGGGATGACCGATTGGGTCAGCGCCGACAGGAAAGAGAAGCGGCCCGATAAGGTCTTCCACGCGGCGGTGGCCTTCGCCTGGCTCGAAAAAGCGCCGAGCTGGACCATCGAACCGCCCGAAGTCGGCTCGGCCGCCGGAGTTGCGGCGGGCTTGATCGCCGCGGCTTTGGTTTCGGGAGCTTTGGCCGCCTGTTTCGCCGGAGCCTGATCGACCGTCGGTGTCTGCTTCGGCGCCACCGGCTTCACCGCCGCCGGGGCGGGCTTGGCCGCTGCCGACGATGACGATGCCGGGATGGCGGCGGTCGCGACAGCCGCTTCCGGACGCGGGCGATCGACGTTGACGGGTGTTTCCGCCGCGCCACTGGTGTCGATCACGCTTTCGACCTCATTGCCCTTGCTGGCGCTGTAGACGATCTCGTCATCGCCGACCGGGGCGGCATCCGCGCTCGGCCGTTCCTTGTAATAGCTGTCGGGCGCCTGGATCAGCGCACCATTGCCCGAGACCGACTGGCTGTTGCCGCGCAGCCAGAAATAGGCGCCGACGATCAGCGCGACCACCATCAGCGCGGCGACCAGCCAGACGACGATGCGGCCGGTGTTGCTGCCGCCTTCGTCGAATTCTTCCTCAACCGGTTCGAGCCACGGCAGGCGATCCTCGTCCTGGGGACCAAGCCTGTCGCGCGAGTAATCGGTCATTACTGCATCTCCTCCGCAGCGGTGACGCCCATCACGCCGAGACCATTGCGGATAATCTGCCCGATCGCATCGCTGAGCGCCAGACGCGCGCGCGTCATTTCGGGCCTGTCGGAGAGCAGGAAGCGACGGGCCGGGTCGTCATTGCCCCGGTTCCACAACGCATGGAAAGTCGCCGCCAGATCGTAGAGATAGAAGGCGACGCGGTGCGGCTCGTGCGCCTGCGCCGCGCTCTCGACGATGCGCGGGAACTGCGCCGCGAATTTGACGAGCGCCAACTCTTCCGCGTCGAGCAGGGTCAGGTCGGCGGCGGGCGCCAGATCGATGCCGGCCTCCGCCGCGCGCCGATGCAGCGATCGGCCGCGGGCATGGGCATATTGCACGTAGAAAACGGGGTTGTCCTTGGATGCCTCGACAACCTTCGCGAAGTCGAAGTCCATCTGGGCGTCGGCCTTGCGGGTGAGCATGGTGAAGCGGACGACATCCTTGCCGACCTCGCGGACGACATCGGCCAGCGTCACGAAGCTGCCCGAGCGCTTCGACATCTTCACGGGCTCGCCGCCGCGCAGCAGGCGGACCATCTGCACCAGCTTCACGTCGAAGCCGATCTTCCCGCCGGTCAGGGCCTGCACCGCTGCCTTGATCCGCTTCACGGTGCCGGCATGGTCGGCGCCCCAGATATCGATCAGCAGGTCTGCCTTCTCGGCCTTCTGCGCATGATAGGCGAGGTCGGTGCCGAAATAGGTCAGGCCGCCATCGGACTTCTTCACCGGACGATCGCTGTCGTCGCCGAACGCGGTGGCCTTGAACAAGGTCATCTCGGTCGGTTCCCAGTCGTCGGGAAGCTCGCCCTTGGGCGGCTCGAGCGTGCCCTCATAGACGAGGCCCTCGGCGCGCAGCCGATCGAGCGCAGCATCGACCCGCCCAGCCTTCTGGACGGCAGCCTCGGACGCGAACACGTCGTGGACGATGCCAAGGAGGGCGAGGTCGGCGCGGATCATGTCCATCATCGCCGCCACGGTCTTCTCGCGGAACAGGTCGAGCCACTCGCTCTCGGGCTGGCCGACATAAGCGTCGCCGAACTCGGCGGCGAGGGCCTGCCCGATCGGGACCAGATAGTCACCCGGATAGAATCCCTCGGGAATCTCGACCGTCTCACCCAGCGCTTCGCGATAGCGGAGATGGGCCGAGCGGGCGAGGGTCTGCACCTGCGACCCGGCATCGTTGACATAATATTCGCGAATGACGGCATAGCCGGCGAACTCGAGCAGCGCGGCAAGCGCGTCGCCGACCACGGCGCCACGGCAATGGCCCATGTGCATCGGGCCGGTCGGATTGGCCGAGACATATTCGACATTGACGGTCTTGCCGGTGCCGAGGGCCGATCGGCCGTAATCGCCACCCGCCGACAGAATACCCGCCAGTTCGTCGCGCCAGCTCTGGTCGGTCAGGCGGACGTTGATGAAGCCTGGACCGGCCACCTCGGCGCTCGCTATCTCGGGAAGCTCGACCAGCTTCGGCACGATCAGTTCGGCCAGCGCGCGGGGGTTCATGCCGGCGGCTTTGGCCAGCACCATCGCCGCGTTGGTCGCGAGATCGCCGTGCGCCGGATCGCGCGGCGGCTCGACCGCGACATTCCGTCGATCGAGGCCCGCCGACAACGCGCCATCGGTCTGAAGGTCATCGAGGATGGTGCCGATCCGGTCGGCGAAGCTGGCATAGAGCGTGGTCAAGGCGAAATCCGGTGGAATGAAGGATGGAGCGTCGCCTTAGCCCATCGTCCCGGAAAGGTCAGTCCCTACTTTTCTTGCCGCCGTCGGCCTGGCTGTAGACCGCGATCGACGGGGCCATCGGGTCGAGTCGCACCCACAGCGTCGCGACCAGCGCGACGGCGAGCGCGAGCCCCGGCATCCACCGGGGAATGGCGCGGGGCAGCAGCGGCAGGATGAGCGGCAGGGCCGCGAACAGCGTGAGGGTGATCACGGCCGGAAGTTCCGCGCCGACGCCGAGGAAGATGAAATGCGCCTGCGTCAGGAGGTGGCCGACGCCGATCGCTGCGCAAAGGGCGGTGAGGATCAGCGCCACGCCCTGCGGCAGCCAGGCTCGCCCGACCATGGCGATCGCGGCGAGCAGCAGCGGCCATTGGAACAGCGGACCGGCCGTCGGCTGCAGCGCCTGGATGACGATGGCGGCGAGCAGCAGCAGCAGGATCGCCGCGGTCGAGGCCTCGCGATCGTCGCGGGGCAGGAACCAGGCGGCCACCATGGCGAGCAGCGCGAGCGGCACCAGCAGGGCGATCGCGCCGCCGGTCAGCACGCCCGCCCACATCAGCGCCATTGCAGGTGCGATCGCCATAAGCCGTGGTCGGGTCCGCCGGAAGAAAGGAAGCAGCAGGAGCAGACCCGCGACGAGCAGGCCGGCGATGATTTCGAGCCGGGGCAGTGCCGCGAGCCGGTCGTAATAATTGGCGCCGCCGCTCCCGGACACGGCGTTGTACGCGGTGAGCAGCAGAGCGCCGTGCAGCAGGATCGCGACGATCAGCACCGAGGCTCCGCCGACCGTGCGAAGGGCGGGGCGTTTGTGCCACAGAGCGGCGCCGATCAATACTGCGGAGAGCAGGACCAATACCCAGCCGGCGACGGCGGGATAGACGATCGTCACCCGGCCGAGCAGGTCGGCAAAGGCGGCGTTGTCGGACTTGGCCGGCAATTCCGGCGCGAAGGCGAGGGCGGACGCGAGTGCCAGAGCCTGGTCGCCCATGTCCTGGACCGAATCCGGATCGACCACCGCGGGCGTCGACATCGGCGAATGATAGGCGAAGGCACGGTCGAGGGTCGCCAGGTTGAAGCCCGGAACGCTCTTGCGCTTGGCGATCGTATAGTCGGTCGAATTGGGCATCAGGTCGTAGATCAGCACGGAGAGCGAATTGGTCGCCGGCCGGTCGACCCGATCGGCATAGAGACGCATCATCTCGCCATTGCCGGGGCCTGTTTCGAACATGTTGGCGCGGCCGCCTGCGCCCCGCGCTTCCATGTTGATGATCATGCCGACATGGGCGGCCAGCGGATGGGGACGTTTGCCGAAGAAGGCGTCGGCCCCGTTGAGGCCCATTTCCTCGCTGTCGGTGAACAGCAGGATCAGGTCGCGCTCGGTCCGGCCCTGAGCGCGGATGGCACGGGCGACTTCGAGCGCTGCTGCGACGCCCATCGCGTCGTCGGCGGCGCCCGGCGATCCCCAGACGCTGTCATGATGCGCCATCAGCAGCAGCGCGGGCTTGGTGCGATCGTTCCCAGGGAACACGCCGATGACGTTGCGGACGGTGAGCCCCTTCAGCGAACGGCCGCTCCATTTGTTCAGGGCGTCGAGCGCCTTCTTGTCGAGCGGCACGGCCTGTTCCGACACGTCCGCGCCGAGGGATCTCAGTCGTTCGGAGAGATAGCCGATACCCCGCACATTGCCCGGCGATCCGACCGGACGTGGTGCTTGAGCGAGCGCGTTTATATGGGCGAAGGCGCGGCCTGCCGAGAAGCTGGCGGGAGGAGCATCGGTTCCGCGCGCCGCCGGCGGAAGGGCTGCCAGTACCGCCCAGACAAGGGCGGCGGCGAGGGCGGCGATCAGGGCGATTGTCCGATGCATCAGAAACCTTCGATCGAAATGGGTCCTACGAGTTCCCGATAGCGGGACAGGGCGTAACGATCGGTCATTCCGGCGATAAAGTCACCAACATGTCGGGTAAGCCCCGGTTCGTCGACGGGTAAGCTCGGTCCCCAGT
Source organism: Pseudomonadota bacterium (assembly GCA_040387595.1). Classification (GTDB taxonomy): domain Bacteria; phylum Pseudomonadota; class Alphaproteobacteria; order Sphingomonadales; family Sphingomonadaceae; genus Rhizorhabdus. The sequence goes on along the minus strand of JAZKDN010000043.1, from coordinate 12,538 downwards.
TTCCGGGCATCAGCGACGGATCGGCCTTATAGGCGGCGGCCAGCCCGGCGACGACCTGTCCCATCCGGATCGCGATCTCGAGCTGCTCGGGATGGTGGTAGAGATTGGCGTACATGAAACGGGTCAGTGCCTTTTCACGCGCGGCCATTTCGTCGGAGAAGCCGATCAGCGCCCGGCCGGCCGCACGGACGTCCTCGACGGACTTCGGGGCTGCCTCGTCGAGGCGACGACGGCTTTCCTGAAGCAGATCGTTGACCATGCAGCCAATCTGTTCGCGAACCAATTCGCCCAGCAGGCGTGACGGCGCGATATCGGGGTAGCGGGCGCGGACCCGGTCCCAGTTCGACCGGACCAGTGGCTCCTCCAACACCTGCTCGAGGGTGAGGAGCCCGGCGCGGACGCCATCGTCGATGTCGTGATTGTCATAGGCGATATCGTCGGCGAGTGCGGCGACCTGCGCCTCGGCCCCGGGCCAGCTATCGAGATCGAGCGGCCATTGTTCGTCGATCTCGGCCATTGCCCAGGTCCGCCTGCGCAGCGGGCCGTTATGCTTGGCGAATCCCTCCAGCGTCTCCCAACTCAGGTTGAGCCCTTCATGCGCAGGATAGGGGGAGTCGAGGCGGGTCAGCATCCGCAGGGTATGGGCGTTGTGATCGAAGCCGCCGGCGCCCGCCATCGCGGTCTGGAGCGCCTGTTCGCCGGCATGGCCGAAAGGGGGATGGCCGATGTCGTGTCCCAGACACAGCGCCTCGGTCAGATCCTCGTTCAGGCCGAGGGCGCGCGCAATCGTACGGCCGATCTGGGCGACTTCGAGGCTGTGAGTCAGACGGACGCGATAATGGTCGCCATCGGGGGCCACGAACACCTGCGTTTTCTGGCGCAGGCGGCGGAAGCTGATCGAATGGATGATCCGGTCGCGGTCGCGCTGGAAGGCGTCGCGCGGCCCCCGCGTTTCGCCGCCGCCAATCTGGTGGAAGCGGCCACGGCTGCGGGCAGGATCGGAGGCGTAGGGAGCGAGCGTCGACATCGGCGCCGTGATGGCCGAGGGCGTCGCCCAAGTCGACTATCTTGTCGTGCTGTTGCTCGTATCGCCGGCGCCGGCGGTCTGGGGCCGGGCCGCCTGCTGAACATTCATCAGCATGATCGGCAACAGGCCACGCCAGCCTTCGCCCTCGATGGCCAGTTCCGGATAGATGCGATCGACCGTCGGGGCCGCCTCGGCGGGAAGCTGCGCCGGCCCGCGCACGGCAAAAGCCGGTTCGGCAGCGACGATCAGCAGGGCGGCAGCAAGCAGGCGAGTCATGGCGTCTCCGATTCGATGACGCTGATGGGGCATTGCTGTTACGTCCGTGTGACAATGGCGCCGTCAGCCGCTTTCGGAGCGTTCGGTCCCGACCCTTCCTTTTTCGAGGCACTTCAGCTATATGGAAGGGGCTGACGTCGCATGCGACGGATATTGGGCCGCGCCGTCTTCCCTTGTCCCCTTGTAGCCTCACGAAGCAGGTATGTGCCGCCCTTGGCGCATACCCGTCACGCATGGGATGAGTGCGCATGATGATCTCGGTGAGCGTGAAGTTGCTCGACGGCGATCATCGATAGATTTTCGTTGCGGAACGGCGCGTGTGCGACGTTCTCGATGACCCAAACAGGATCGGCGGGGCGCCTCGGTGAGCCAGCCTGATCCATTCCTTCCGGTCCCTTCACGGGATCGCATCTCATTCGTCCGATCGGAGAACAGCATGTCGAGAGCCCTCAATATCAACGCCGCCCAGGAACATGTCGTCGAAACCTGCAGCAAGCGTGGCGTCCGTATCACCGCGATCGAAACGCTCGCCTCGGGCGGGACGCGGGTCGTCCTGAGCAATGCCATCGGCAGCGCGGAAATCGCCAAAGCCTATGGCAACAAGGTCATCACGGGCATCGTTCAGCGGCAGGCCACACGGCTCCAGCGGAACTATTGAGCCCCACAGAGGGAGGGCCGTCATGGACCTTAACTATCTATATTCCCGGCATCAGATTTCTCTGATCAAGGCGACATCGGCGAAATCGCCGGAGGCGCGACATGCCCATCAGGGCCTGGCGAACCTCTATGCGGACCGCATCAACGGCACGCGTAGAGATCTTCCCGCCGGCAGTGCCAAGGCGCTCTGACCCGACTTGAATCCGTGACCACGGTCAGTTGATCCGGTCGACCTTCTGGCCGGACGAGGTCGTGACCGGGAAGCTGCTCAGCCCGGATGTGCGCGCGTCGTTGACATAGTCCTGCGCGGCGCTCTTGCTCGGGAAAGGTCCGATCAGCAACCGGTTGGTCGCCTTGTAAGGCGTCGTCCACGGCGTCTTGCCGGCGAGAAGCTTGCCATGGCTGCTCTTCTGCTTGGCCCATTCCTTGTCGAGATCGGGCTTGTAGGCGCCGCTCGCGATCTGGACCCAATAGCGTTCCGGATTCGATTTGCGCGCCTTGGCCTCTTCCTGCGCCTTGGCCTTCTTCTCGGCGGCGGCCTTTTCAGCCGCGACCTTGCGCTGCGCTGCGCGGCGGTCCTCCGCCAGGCTGCGGTCGTCCGCGGCTTTCTGCTGCGCGGCGGCCCGCTGGGGCGAAGGCTCCTCAGGGGCCGACGTCATGGCGACGACCGGCGCCGAGGATCCTGCCTTCGCCGTGCCCGCATCGGACCGCAGCACCAGCCGCCCATTGCTGTCGAACCGGGGTCGGCTGGCCGACGGAGACGCGGCGGCGGCAACGACCGGCGCCGGGATGCCCTTGGAGGGCGGCGTTGGGTTGACCTTCGTGGATGGCGTGGAACTGACCTGCGCCATTTCCATCGGCACTTTGTCCTCGGGGAAATGGCCGAAATGGACCGCCGCAGCCTTCTCGGCTGCTTTGAGCGTCGCCAGGCGTGACAGGAAAGGCTTGAGCGCGTCGGCCTGATAGCGTGGCAGCACGGCATAGGCAGCGGCTTCGGCGCCGGGCGCATCGCCGGTCATCGCCAGCACGAACGCTCGGGCGCGCCAGGCTGCGATGTCGCGCTTGCGCAGCAGCGGATCGAGCACGGTGAGTGCGCCGACCTTGTCTCCGCTCATCGCCAGCGACAACGCCATGCGGCGGACCGCCTCGGGCTCGCCGGGACGGGTGCGGAGCAACAGATTATATTCGAGCTGTGCCTTGCGATTGTCACCGCGCAAATCATAGGCGAGGCCGCGATCGAGCGCGATGTCGACCGGCGAAACGCCGAGGTCCGAGGCATTGTCGAACAGGCGCAGCGCGGCGCGCGGTTGTTCTTTCTGGATCAGCGCTGAGCCCAGGCCGGCCTTGATCCGTCCATCGCGCGGCGAAATCTTTTCCGCCCGGACGAAGAAATTGATGGCGGCATCGGCGTCGCCGACCGCCAATGCGGCCGATCCGGCGCCGGACAATGCCTCGAGATCGCCCGGGTCGCGCGCCAGTACACGAAGATAGCGGGCCAGAGCCTCGGCCGGGTCGCCGCGCGCCATCGCATCGCGGGCCGATATCATCGGATCCACGATCAGGGGCTCTTCGCCAGCCGTGACCGAATCCATCTGGGCGATGGCGGGCGTGGCGATCGACAGGATGGATGCCAGCGCGACCAGGCTGACGGTGAAGGGATTGATCGGGGAAAGTTTTTTCATGGGCGCTTCGCTCTCGGACATTCGCCCTATCGCCCGCAAGAGGTGAACCCAGACAGAACGCCGAAACGAGATACGTCCGCGCCGACCGGCGCGGACGTATCTCGCAAAGGGGATTACTGGTTGCTCTGCCGATTCAGGAAGCGCGGGATTTCGGCATCGTCACCACCACGCTCGTCGGCATCGACCTGCGCCTTGGCCGCGCCGCGCGCGATGTTCGACATCCGTTCGAACAGCGTCGCCCCGGAAGCAGCAGGACGGCGAGCCGGTTCCGCATCGGTCACCCAGCGGCGGTTGCCCTGCGAACCCGCATCCTCGTCGACCCGGGCTTCGGGTGCCGGGGTAGGCATCGCCGCTTCGGGCTGAAGCAGCAGTTCGTCGTTGAACAGATTGGTGAGCTCCAGCGGTTCGGCAGCGTTCGCCGCCGGCTCGGGCGCTTCGAGGACGATCTTGTCCTCTGCCGGCGCCGCGGCGGTCGGCTGGACCGTGGCACTGGTCTGCGGAGCAGGCGTCTCGGCCTGCGGCGCGGGAGCGGAAGACTGCGGGACCGAAATCGACCGGTCGTCGCGCATCGGGGTGCGCGGCGGGAAACTGAAGCTCTTCGACGGTTCGGGCATCGTGGCGGCATCGACCTCGATGCCGGTCGCGACGACCGAGACGCGGATGCGGCCTTCGAGTTCGTTGTTGAACGCCGAACCCCAGATGATGTTCGCGTCCGGATCGACGAGCTGGCGGATATGGTTCGCCGCTTCGTCGACTTCGAGCAGGCGCATGTCGTCGCCGCCGGTGATCGAGACGATCACGCCCTTGGCGCCGTTCAGGCTGACGCCGTCGAGCAGCGGGTTGGCGATCGCCTTCTCGGCGGCTTCGATGGCGCGGTTGTCGCCGGTCGCCTCGCCGGTGCCCATCATTGCCTTGCCCATCTCGCTCATCACCGAACGGACGTCGGCGAAGTCGAGGTTGATGAGGCCGGGCATGACCATCAGATCGGTGATGCCGCGCACGCCCTGCTGGAGGACCTGGTCGGCCATCTCGAACGCTTCCTTGAAGGTCGTGTTCGGGTTGGCGATCAGGAACAGGTTCTGGTTCGGGATGACGATCAGCGTGTCGACGTGCTTCTGCAGTTCTTCGATGCCGGCATCGGCCGAACGCATCCGGCGATTGCCTTCGAAGCTGAACGGCTTCGTGACGACGCCGACGGTCAGGATACCACGGTCACGCGCCGCCTTGGCGATGACCGGCGCCGCACCGGTGCCGGTGCCGCCGCCCATGCCCGCGGCGATGAAGCACATGTGCGACCCTTCGAGGGCCTTCTCGACCTGCTCGAGGGTCTCTTCGGCGGCCGCCCGTCCTATTTCGGGACGGCTGCCGGCACCGAGACCCTGGGTGATCTTGAGACCGAGCTGGATCCGACGCTCCGCCGAGGAGGCATTGAGCGCCTGCGCGTCGGTATTGGCGACGATGAAGTCGACACCCTGCACATCCGCAGCGATCATGTTGGCGACCGCGTTTCCGCCCGCACCGCCTACGCCGATCACGCTGATGCGGGGTTTCAGCTCATCGACCTGCGGACGCATGAACTCGATCGTCATAGATTTTCTCCCTGGCGGCCATGCCGGCCCAAGCAACACATGGATTGAATCTTGCCAGACGCGATTCGCCGAATCACGCGAAAAGTTGTCCTATCCACAGTTTTCGAGGTTAACAGATGGGGCGCCGATCCCCGCATGATCAATAACCCGTCCTGATCGCTGCGATGAGACGCCCGACCATGCCCATGGATTGCGGCCGATGGACGGTCTGCTCGGCCGCGAAGGGGCGCAGCTCGGCTGGGTTGGATGCCGCGACCTGGGCCAGGCCGACGAGCGTGGCGAAACCCGGACCGCTGTGCGCGTCGGGCAGGCCCGCCAGCGTCCGCGGACGCCCGATCCTGACGCTGCGGCCCAACACACCCTGCGCATAATCCGCGATGCCGCGCAGTTCGGCACCGCCGCCGGTCAGGACGACCTGACGCCCCACCGGGCCGACATAGCCCAGATCGGTCAGCGCCTTGGCGACCGCGTCCATCCAGTGGTCGAGCCTCTGGCGGATCACCTGGATCAGCTGCGCCCGGCTGATGCGCGGCGGCTCGGCGCCGTCGGCAACCTCTTCCGGCGATCCGATTTCCAGCATTTCATGATTGTCGCGCGGGCTGTTCTGCGCCGATCCATGCACGCATTTCAGCCGCTCGGCCTGTGCGCGGCGAATGTTGAAGGCCGATGCGATGTCGTCGGTAATGTCCGCGCAGCCCATCGGCAGCGAGGCGAGCCCGACCAGCAAGCCCCCCGCGAACAGCGACACATTGGTCACGCCAGCCCCCATCTCGACGAGCGCGATGCCCATCTCGCGGTCTTCGTCGGTCAGGCAAGACGCACCTGTGGCGATCGGCGAGGCGACGATCGAGCGGACGCCAAGATGCGCCGAGCGGACGCACAGCGCCAGATTGCGGACCGGCGAGGGCTCGGCGGCGATGACGTGGATTTCGACACCGAGCTTGTCGGCGTGGAGGCCGAGCGGATTCTTGACGCCGTTCAGTCCGTCGAGCGTGTAGAGAGTCGGCTGGGCATGGAGGACCATCCGGCCTTCGGGATTGAGCGAGCGGCGGCCCTGGTGGAGCAGCTCGTCGATGTCCTTCTGCTCGATCTGGACGCCGCCGAGATCGACCTCGACCTGCGCGACGTCGCTGACGAGACCGCCCGCGGAAAAGCTGACCCAGACATGGTCAATATTGGTGCGGGCGATGGTTTCGGCCTGTTCGACCGCTTCGCGGATCGCGCCTTCGGTCGCTTCCATGTCGGCAATATAGCCGCGCCGCACGCCCCGGCTCTCGCGCTGGCCGGTGCCGAGCACCTCCAGCTCGCCTTGATCGTCGGCGCGCGCGATTAGTGCCGAGATCTTCGACGATCCGATGTCGATCGCGGTGATCAGCCCTTCATTGCGCGCCTGCGGCATCGCCAGTCCTTTTCCCAATATCGCCATGCCCTCACGTCACCGACTTGGCGCTGAGCGCCGGCGGTGCCTCGATCTTGCTGCCCGGTTCTCGCGACATCCGCGCCACCATCCGGCTCGGATCGCGCAGGTCGATCGACACCAGCCCCTTGCCGAGGAGACCGGCGCGCTTGTCCTCCTGCGCGAAGAAATTCAATGCCTTGGCGGCTTCCTGATCGCCCTCGGGCAGCATCACCTTCTCTCCCGACTGGAAGATGATGTCCCAGCGGCGGCCGCCCTGCCAACTTGCCGCGGTGACCAGCGGCCTGAGCGAGGGTGCCGCGGCCATCAAGGTGGCGAGCTGGGTTGCACGGCGATTGGCGCCCGGGCCGACGACGACCGGCAGGTCGGGCATGGCGCGGTCGTCGACCGGACCGATGACGACGCCGTCCTTGTCGATCAGGGCCAGCCGATGCTGATATTGCCAGATCGCCGTCGGCACGCGCTCGACGATGTCGACGACCAGCGTGTCGGGCAGGCGGCGCGAGACGCGGGCGTCGGCGATCCAGCCCATCTTCATCAGTTCGGCGCGGGTCCCATCGAGATCGACGAGCGGCATCGGCCGCGCCTGCTGGCGCATCGCGACGTCGTAGACGAAGGCGCTGTCGACCTGCTGGCGGTTGAGTATCTCGATGTTGCGCACCTTGAAGCCGGCGTCGCCGATCCCGTCGGCGATCAGCAGGCCGATCATTTGGGGCAGGCCCATCGCGATCAGCCCGGCGACGATCGCGCCGCTAATGCCGATGCCGAGCGCCCAGTTGCCGGTCTTGCGCAGCGTTTCACGCGAAATGGGAAGATGATCGACCGCGCGGTCGATCGTCGACGGCTTGCGCCGCGCGGGCGCGCGCCGGGTCGGGGCCGCTACGCGCGGCCGCCGATCGCCGGCACGGGCCCGAGCCGCCTTCACTTGGCGTCGCTCCCGGCCAAAGCTTCGTCGATGATCGCCTGGACCAGATCGGCATAGGTCATGCCGGCATGCTTCGCCTGTTCGGGAACGAGGCTGAGCGGAGTCATGCCCGGCTGGGTGTTGACCTCGAGCAGATAGAGCCCATCTTCGCCCTGTTCGTCGTCCCAGCGGAAGTCTGAGCGCGAAGTGCCCTTGCAACCGAGCAGCCGGTGCGCGTCGAGCGCCATGGTCATCGCCGCTTCGGCGATTTCGGCGGGAACGTCGGCCGGGCAAATATGCGTGGTCAGGCCGTCGGTATATTTGGCCTCATAGTCATAGAAGCCACTGCTGGGAACCAGCTCGGTCACGCCAAGGGCGCGATCACCGAGCACCGCGACCGTCAGCTCGCGGCCCCGGATGAAGGGCTCTGCGAGCAAGGTCGCGAAGGTCTGCCAGGGGCCATGGGAATCACGATGAATCGGCGAGCCGTGATTGTCACGTTCTTTTATGATCGCGACGCCGACCGACGAGCCTTCGTTGACCGGCTTCAGCACATAAGGCCGGGGCATCGGGTCACCGGCATACAGGCTCTCGCTCTCGACGATCTTGCCCTCCGGCATGCGGATGCCGTGCGGGACGAGTTGCTGCTTGGTCAGTTCCTTGTCGATCGCGATCACCGACGTGGTCAGCCCGGAATGGGTATAGGGCAGACCCATCAGGTCCATCAGGCCCTGGATGGTGCCATCTTCGCCGGGGGTGCCGTGCAGCGCATTGAACACGACGTCGGGCTTCGCCTCGGCAAGCCGCAGGGCGACCTCGCGGTCCATGTCGATCCGGGTGACGCGATGGCCGAGGCCTTCCAGCGCATCGGCGACGCCGTTGCCCGACGTCAGCGACACCTCCCGCTCGGACGACCAGCCGCCCATGAGCACGGCGATATGCAGCGGGGTGTAGCTCACCTGCCCACCCCCACACGCTGGATTTCCCATTCCAGGGTCACGCCCGAATGTGTCTTCACTTTTTCTCGTACCTCTTCGCCCAAAGCCTCGATGTCGGCCGAACTGGCCGTTCCGAGGTTGAGCAGGAAATTGCAATGCTTCTCACTGACCTGCGCATCGCCGCGGGTCAGGCCGCGGCATCCGGCCTCGTCGACCAGTTGCCAGGCCTTGTGGCCCTCCGGATTCTTGAAGGTCGAACCGCCTGTGCGGCTGCGCAGGGGCTGGCTGGCCTCCCGCTCGGCGGCGATGCGGTCCATCTCGGCCTGGATGGCGGCAGGCTCGCCGACATGGCCACGGAAGGTAGCGTTCACGACGATTGCGGCCTCGGGCAATGCGCTGTGGCGATAGGTGTAGCCGAGGTCGGTCAGGGCGAGCGTCCTGTGCTGCCCCGACCGCAACACGACGTCCGCTTCGACCAGCACGTCCTTGACCTCGCGACCATATGCGCCGCCGTTCATGCGGACGAAGCCGCCGACGGTGCCCGGAATCGATCGCAGGAACTCTATCCCGCCGATCGCGGCATCGCGCGCCGTCGAGGATACCAGGATGCCGCTTGCCCCGCCGCCACAGCGCAGGGTCGTCGCATCCAGTCGCTCGACCCTGGCGAACGGCTTGCCGAGGCGGATGACCACGCCGGGGACACCCCCGTCGCGCACGATCATGTTCGAGCCGAGGCCAAGGCCCATCACCGGCACCGCCGGATCGAGCGCGGCCAGGAAATCGCGAAGATCATCGATATCAGCGGGCTCGAACAGCCATTCGGCCGCGCCGCCGCTCTTGAACCAGACAAGCGGTGCCAGCGGGGCGTCAGCCGTCAGCCTGCCGCGCACGGGCGGCAGTGGCGAAGATGCGGCGCTGCTGGCGGTGAGGGTCACGGCCTGCCGACGCCCCCCGTCGTTATTCCCCTGAGCCGGGTCATGGGTTCAGCTCCGCGGCTATCGCCGTGGCGAGCCCCGCTGCCCATTTGGTAATGTCGCCCGCACCCAGGCAGATCACCATGTCGTCGGCCCCGATCGTCGCGGCGAGCGTCGTCGCGAGCGCCTCGGGCCCCGCGATGACCTGGGCCGCACGGTGGCCGCGCTGCTTGAGACCGGCGACGAGAGCGGCTGCGTCGACGCCCTCGATCGGAGCCTCGCCGGCCGCATAGACCGGCGTCACATAGACGGTATCCGCGTCGTTGAAGGCGGTCTGGAAATCGACCATCAGGTCGCGCAGGCGGGTGTAGCGGTGGGGCTGGACGACCGCGATCACCTTCGATCGGGCGCCTTCGCGTGCCGCCGCAAGCACCGCGCGGATTTCTACCGGGTGATGACCGTAATCGTCGATAATCGTCACGACGCCGTCGCCGACCGGGATTTCACCGACCTTGGTGAAGCGCCGCTTCACCCCGCCGAACGTGGCGAAACCGTTGGCGATGATGTCGTCCGAGATGTTCATCTCGAGCGCGACGCCGATCGCGGCCAGGGCGTTCTGGACATTGTGGCGGCCGGGCATGGGCAGGGTGACGCCCTCGATCCGCCGCGTGTCGCCGTCGCGATTGCGGATCACGACGTCGAAGCGGTTGCCGCCCGGGATCGGCGTGACATTGTCGCCGCGGACATCGGCCTGCGCCGAGAAGCCATAGGTCACGACCTTGCGGTCGCGAACGCGCGGGATGATCGCCTGGACCTCGGGATGATCGATGCACAGCAGCGCCGCGCCGTAGAAGGGGACGTTCTCGACGAACTCGACGAAGCAGTCCTTCACCTTCTCGAACGAGCCGTAATGGTCGAGATGCTCGGGATCGATATTGGTGACGACCGCGATCGTCCCGTCGAGCCGCAGGAAGCTGCCGTCGCTCTCGTCGGCCTCGACCACCATCCAGTCGGACGCGCCGAGCCGGGCGTTGGAGCCGTAGCTGTTGATGATGCCGCCGTTGATCACGGTCGGGTCGACGCCGCCGGCATCCAGGATCGCGGCGACCATCGACGTGGTCGTCGTCTTGCCGTGGGTCCCGGCGATCGCGACGGTCGACTTCAGCCGCATCAGTTCGGCGAGCATTTCGGCGCGGCGAACGACGGGGATGCGCTTCTCCAGCGCCAGTTCGACCTCGGGATTGCCGCGCTTGATCGCGGTCGATGTGACGACGACCGCCGCATCGCCCAGATTCTCGGCCTTGTGGCCGATCATCACTTCGATCCCGCGCGCGCGCAGGCCCTCGACGACATAGCCCTCGGCCACGTCGGAGCCCTGCACCTTATAGCCGAGATTGTGCATCACCTCGGCGATGCCGGACATGCCGATGCCGCCGATGCCGATGAAATGGATGGTGCCGATGTCGGTTGCGACACCCTTCATGCGAATGCGCCTTTCAAGGGACGGAGTTCCAGTTTTTCCACGGGGATGGGTTCGACGATCGGATCGGGGCCGATCCGCTCGACGAGATCGGCCAGTTCCTCGGCGGCATTGGGGCGACCCACCCCGCGCGAGCGCTTGGCCGCGTTGATCAGCGCCTGGGGATCCAGCGCCAGCTTCTGCATCTGCTTGGCGAGTTCCTGCGGCGTGAAATTCTCCTGCCGGATCGCGCGGGCGCCGCCGACCTGCGCCAGCTCGCGGGCATTGGCGGTCTGGTGATCGTCGGCGGCCGAGGGCAGCGGGATCAGGATGGCGGGGCGACCCGCCACACTGATGTCGGCGATGGTCGAGGCTCCGGCACGGGCGATCACCAGATGGGCCCAGGCCAGCCGCTCGGGCAGGTCGGTGAAATAGGTTGCGAGATCGGCGGGTATGCCCAGCACCTTATATTTGCTGCGCACCATCTCGATATCCTCGGGCCGGCATTGCTGCGTCACCTGCAGCCGGCGGCGGAAGCCCTGCGGCAGCAGCGCGAGCCCGTCGGGCACAACGTCGGACAGGATCGACGCCCCCTGGCTGCCGCCTGTCACCAGCACCCGGAAGATGCTGTCGGGACCGAGTTCGGGGAAGGGCTGGTCGCGGATGTCGCGGACGATGTCGCGCACCGGGTTGCCGACGAGGAAGGTCTTGTCCTCGAACTTCGGGTTCAGCCGCTGGACGACCGGATAGGCGGTGGCGATGGCATCGACCTTGCCCGCGACCAGCCGGTTGACCCGGCCGAGCACGGCATTCTGCTCGTGGATCACGGTGGGTACGCGGCGCTTGAAGCCCGCGCGCAAGGCGGGGAGCGCGGGATAGCCGCCGAAGCCGATCACCGCCGACGGATCGAAGGTCGAGTAGAGCTGGGCCGCCATCGCCGTTCCGGCGCGGATATCGCGAAACGCCTTCAGCCATTCGCGCGGACCACCGCCCAGCCGACCCGCCGGGATGATGTGGGTCTGGACGCCGTCGAACAGGCCGGGAATGCGTGCGCCTCGCTCGTCGGTGACCAGCGCGACCCTGTGGCCGCGCTTCATCAGCTCTGCCGCCAATGCGTGCGCGGGGACCATATGGCCCCCGGTACCGCCCGCCGCGAGGACGAAGTGTCGCCTGATCGTCATCGTCCGTTCCATCGCACCGTGTAGGTCGCTTCCTTGAGATGGGGATTCTCGCGGGTGAAGGCGAGGAGCAGGCCCATGCCGATCGACAGCGCGATCATCGACGAGCCGCCATAGCTGATGAAGGGAAGCGTCATGCCCTTGGACGGGGCAAGCCCGACATTGACCATCATGTTGATGAGCGCCTGCAATCCGAACTGCGAGACCAGGCCCGCCGAGGCGAGCAGCAGGAAATCATTTTCCTCTCGCAACAGGCGCAGGCTGACGCGGGCGATGATCGCCAGATAGAGGCAGGCGATCGCGACGCAGGCGATCAGACCGAACTCCTCGCCGATGACCGAGAAGATATAGTCGGTGTGCGGCTCGGGCAGGCTGAATTTTTCGGTGCCGGCGCCAGGGCCGGTACCGAGCAGGCCGCCATTGGTCAGCGTCGCATGGGCGCGGTCGACCTGATAGGTGTCGCCTTCCTTGAACAGGAATTTGTTGATGCGCTCGGT
>JAZKDN010000042.1:0-33208 GCA_040387595.1 Pseudomonadota bacterium | reverse complement strand
TCCTGCGGCCAGTGATTCTTGCCGTTGATGATGATCATGTCCTTGGCGCGGCCGACGATGTAGATGTAGCCGTTCGACATATAGGCCATGTCGCCGGTATCGAGCCAGCCGTCGACCATGCAGGCATCGGTCGCCTCGCGGTCGCGGAAATAGCCTTCCATGATCGACGGGCCCATGGCCCACAGCTTGCCGATCATCTTCTCGGGCAGCACCGCTCCGTCGTCGTCGCGAATCTCGACCGACATGTCGCGCACCGGCTTGCCGCAATTGACGATGGCGCGGAACCGGCGCGGCCGGTCCTGGCTATGGTCGCCGCCCGACAGCTGGGTCTCTTCGACCAGCTCGACGACGATACCCTCGCCCGGTGGCATGATCGACACCGCCAGCGTCGCTTCGGCCAGGCCGTAGCTGGGCAGGAAGGCGGTGGCCTTGAAGCCGGCCTCGGCAAAGGCATCGACGAAGGATTGCATGACGTCGGGGCGAATCATGTCGGCGCCATTGCCGGCCAGCCGCCAGCGCGACAGGTCGAATCGGTCCGACGCCTTGGTCTGGCTCGACATGCGGCGGGCGCAGATGTCGTAGCCGAAGGTCGGCGAATAGCTGATCGTGGTGCCTTCGTTGCGGCTGATCATGTCGAGCCAGGCGAGCGGACGCCGGGCGAAGTCCTCGGTCTTGAGATAGTCGGCCGAAACCTGATTCGCGATCGGGGACAGCAGGCAGCCGACCAGGCCCATGTCGTGATACCAGGGCAGCCAGCTGATGCAGCGGTCGTGCGCTTCGACTTCCATGCCGTGCGAATGGGCCGCCAGATTGTTGAGCAGGGCGCGGTGGGTGACCGCGACGCCGTGCGGGAAGCGGGTCGAGCCGCTCGAATATTGCAGATAGGCGATGTCGTCGGGCGACGCCTGCGGCAGGATCGCGTCGATCGGCTCGCGGGCCTCGAACGATTCGTAGCTCAGCGCCTCGACACCGCGCAGGCCGGCGGCGGCGGTCGCCATCTCGGCCAGTTCCTCGGGGAAGAACAGCAGCAGCGGGTCCGAGCTGGCCAGCTGGACGGCCAGCTGGTCGATATAGCTGTCCTTGCCGCCGAACGAGGTCGGCAGCGGCAGCGGCACCGGCCAGGCGCCGGCATAGATCGCGCCGAAGAACAGCGCGGCGAACTGGGTGCCGGTTTCGGCGATCAGGGCGATGCGGCTGCCGGGTCGGACGCCGGCGGCGATCAGGCGGCCGGCATTGGACAGCGCGTCGCCGCGCAGTTCACTGAAGAGATAGGGCCGGGCCAGCATGCCACGCGCATCGTGGAAATTGAGGCCGCGCGCACCGCTGGCGGCATAATCGAGCGCTGCCCCCAGCGTCTCGAAATCGGCGAAACGGCGCGGCAGAGCGTCTACTGTCGGCGTCGGCACCAATGCCATTATCGTCTCGTTCCTTCGTTCTTCCGCGGCAACACCCGCCCGATCCAGCATCATCGCGTCCTTCATTGCGGTAGCCGGCCGCAGGGCAGCCTCGTTCATGGGGCCACATCTTGACGAGGCGCGCGTTCAAAATCCGGCCCGACTGTGGCACAATCATGGCGCATGCCCAGATCCGTTGCCAAAGCCTTGCCGCCTTATGATGTCGCGACGCTCGAACGCGCCGCGCTCGACTATGCCGCGCGCTACGCGACGACAAGGGCGAAGCTGGCCGCCTATCTGCGCCGCAAGCTGCGCGAGCGGGGCTGGGACGGCGACGACGCCCCCCCGGTCGCGGCGCTGGTCGAGCGCTTCGCCGAACGGGGCTATGTCGATGACCGGGCCTTTGCTGCAGCGCGCACCGATGCGCTGCTGCGGCGTGGCTATGGCGCCCGGCGGATCGGCACGGCGCTGCGGGCGGCGGGAATCGATGCGGAAACGACCGCCGGGCTGCGCGCGCGGATGGCCGACGAGGCCGAGGCGGCGGCGCTGCGCTATGCCCGGCGGAAGCGGATCGGCCCCTTTGCCGACCATGCCGCCGACCCTGCGGAAAAGCGGCGCTGGATCGCATCGATGGCGCGCGCCGGCCATGCGATCGAACTGGTCCTGCGATTGCTGGATGCGGACCCCGACGAACTCATGGTTGAACCGTGACGCGCACCGCGCAATGAAACCGCGGAGCGTATCGCGCGATGGCGTGTCCCCGGAATCGGAAGCGCTTCGTTTCAGGGGCGCTCTATGATAGAACTTAATGTCAGGGCTTCAGGTGACTAGGCAATGAATGAAAAGTCTGTTGCGTCGGTAACGCTGCGCGACGTCAGCTTTGACAGCGGGCAGGAACCCGCGGTCATGGTTACGGGCGAACCCGCCGAAACCGTCGTGGGGGCGGTAAAATGGTTCGACGCCACCCGGGGTTTCGGTTTCATCTCGACCGACGGCGATCGCGGCGACGTCCTCGTGCATTTTTCGGTGTTGCGCGACCATGGCCGCCGGACACTGCCTGAAGGCGCGCGCATCGCCTGCGAAGTCGTGGCGCGCGACCGGGGCCTGCAGGCCCGCCGCATCCTCGCCATCGACCTGTCGACCGCGACGGGCCCCGATCCCGACCTGATCGCCAAGCGCAACGCCGACCGGGTCGATCCGGTCCAGCTGGTCGACGAAGCGGGCGAGCCTGAAGCCGTCGTCGTCAAGTGGTTCAACCGGCTGAAGGGCTATGGCTTCCTCGTCCGCGAAGGCGAGACCCAGGACATCTTCATCCATATGGAAACGGTCCGCCGCGCCGGACTGCCCGACCTTCTTCCCGAAACGCGGATGCGGGCGCGGATCGCCGAGGGTCGCAAGGGCCCGCTGGCGGTCGAACTGATCGCCGACTGATCATGCGATCGAATTCGCGGCTGCTCGGCGCGCTCGCGGCGGCCACCTTCGCGCTCGCCGGCTGCGCGCCGACATCGGCCGGGGCGCCGCCCGTGTCGGCGGAGGCGCAGGCCACCGTCCCGCTGACCATCCACACCGCGCGCGGCAAGATCGTCTATGCCGTCGAAGTCGCGACCACCATGCAGGAGCAGGCGCGCGGACTGATGTATCGCACCAGCCTGCCCGATCATGGCGGGATGATCTTCCCGATGTCCCCGCCCCGCGACGCAAGCTTCTGGATGAAGAACACCTACATCCCGCTCGATCTCATTTTCATCCGCGCCGACGGGACGATCGCGCGGATCGCGGCGAATGCCATGCCCGAGGATCTGAGCCCGATACCGTCGGGCGCGCCGGTCGCCGCGGTCCTCGAGATCGTCGGGGGCGGCGCGGCCGCCGACGGCATCGCCGAGGGGGATCGGGTGGAGTGGAAAAAGCGCTGATTGATAGCAGCCGACCTCGGCCGCGCGCCGGCTTCAGCCAGGTCTCCGGCGCCTTGTCCCCCGGTTCTAAAAGGTTGCACCTGATAGGGCGCAGAGGCTAAGCGGATTCCCATGCTCAAGAAGATCTTCACCTGGTGGGATGGTGCCACGATCGGCACGTCACTGTTCAGCAAGCTCAACGGCACCCGCATCGGCGAGGACGGCCTGGGCAATATCTATTTCGAAGGCGGCAAGGCGACCGACGGTCGCCCGCGCCGCTGGGTCATCTATTCCGGGCCCAATGATGCAAGCCGCGTTCCTGCCGAATGGCATGGCTGGCTGCACCACACCACCGACCTGACGCCCGATCAGATGCCCGCACCGCGCAGTTGGCAGAAGCCGGCGGAACCCAATCTGACGGGAACCGGAGCGGCCTATCGCCCGTCTGGTGCGCTGGAGCGGGGCGGCGTTCGCGCCGCCGCCACTGGCGATTATGAGGCATGGAGCCCGAACTGAGCTATGAAATCGCTGTTTCGTGAGAATATCGGCGAGGCGCTCGTCGGACTGTTCGTCATCCTGTTCGCGGCCTGGTTCGTGTGGTTCGCCTGGGGCGCCACCGGCGGCGGGACAAAGGCGGGCGCGATCAACGTCACCGCCATATTTCCGAACAGCACCGGCATCGACGTCGGCAGCGACGTCCGCGTCGCGGGCATGAAGATCGGCACCGTGACCAGCCAGGCGCTCGATCCGCAGAGCTTCCAGGTCAAGGCCACGCTGGCGCTCGACCCGGCGGTCAAGCTTCCGGCCGACAGCAGCGCGGCGATCACCTCGGAAGGCTTCCTCGGCGCGACCTTCATCTCGCTGATCCCCGGTGGAGATCCCGTGGCGCTCAAGAACGGCGACACCATCGCCGATACCCAGGGCGCAATGGACCTGATGAGCATGGTCGGCCAGTTCATCAACAAATCGGGCAGCCCGGAAGCGCCTGCGGCCGAACAAGCGCCGAAGCCGTGAAGCGCATCCTGCTGGGCGCGGTCGCGCTCGGCGGCCTTGCAGCTGTCGGTGCCTGGCAGGCGATCAGCCAGGAACAGGCGCCCATCGAAGCCATTCCCGCCGACGAGCAGGCGGCTGTGCCCAGTGCGGTACCGGCCGGCGAAACCGAGAGTGAAGCGGGCAACGGCAGCGCCGCCGCGACCCCCGCGCCGGTCACCGAGAAAATTCCCGACAAGCCCCTCGTCACCGAAGGCACGCCGATGGGCGAAAGGGTCGCGGTGCTGGGCCTGCTCAACAAGCGGAACGGCGAGTCGCGCGACCTGACCCTGCGACCGGGACAGGCGATTCGGGTCGGCGGTGTCGTCCTGCGCCTGCGCGCCTGCGAGACGACGGCCCCCTGGGAAGATCAGAAGCTGACCGGCGCCTTCGTCCAGACCGACGTGCGCGGTCGCGACGGCACGTGGCGGCGGGTCTTTTCCGGGTGGCTGTACAAGGAATCGCCGTCACTCAACGCGGTGCAGGATCCGGTCTACGATGTCTGGCCCAAGAGCTGCACGATGGTGCATCCCGATATCGGACCGGACACGGTGCGCGTGTCGGGCAAGGTCGCGTCGCCATCGAGCGCGAAGAAATCGGGTGGAGACCAGCCCGCCGCGGCCCCGGCCACCGCGCTGCCACCGACGCCACCGGCGACCACGCCCAGCGCGACGTCCAGCAACGCGACATAATCGTCGCGGGTCACCTCGATCGCGCCGAGCGACTGGAGGTGATCGGTGATGAACTGGCAGTCGAGCAGGCGGAAGCCGCCGACCTTCAGCCGCGCGACCAGCCAGGCGAGCGCGACCTTCGACGCGTTGCTTTCCCGGCTGAACATGCTTTCGCCGAAAAACGCGCCCCCCAGCCGGACGCCGTAAAGCCCCCCGACCAGCCGGTCGTCGCGCCAGCACTCGACTGAATGGGCATGGCCGCGCCTGTGGAGATCGGCATAGGCCTCCTCGATCGCCGGATTGATCCAGGTGTCGGGGCGGTCGCCGGTGGCGGCGGCGCATTCGGCCACGACCTGGGCGAAGGCCTGGTCGGCAGTGACGGTGAAGCGGTCCGAGCGGATCGTCTTGGAAAGCGAGCGGGTCAGGCGGAACTGGTCGAGCGGAAGGATGCCGCGCTTCTTGGGTTCGACCCAGTAGACCTCGTCGGCGGCCCGGCTGTCGGCCATCGGGAAAACCCCGATCGAATAGGCTCTCAGCAGCAGGTCCGGATCGATCGACTTCATCGATGTACCCCCTGATGGCGCCCCGGAAGCAGCGAGTATAACGGATCGCAGCGAAATCGAAAGCGCGGCGGCGGCCCGGGACCGCCTTACTGCTCGCGTTCCTGCTTCATCGCCTCGCGTTCGGCGCGTGCCGCTTCCAGGAACTGCCGCATGCACCCGGTCTGGCCGTTCGATCCATTGGGCGAGCAACTGTTGGGCAGACCCCTTTTGCTGACCATGTCGAGCGTGCGGGCGCGATCCACCCAGCTCTGCGTCACCTGATCGGTCTTGGGGTGCTTTCGCAGCGATTTGGGAATGCGGTAGCGATCGCTTTCGGGCTGGCGGGCGCAGACGATGATCTCGTCGTCCGAACTGCGCGGACAGGGATCGTCGCCGAACACGACGAGCGTGCTGGTGCGCGCCGGCGGCGGCTCGGCAGGCTCGGGCGCCGCGAGGGCGGGAGCTGCGAGCAGCAGGGCGATCGGGAACAACAGAGCCTTCATCCGGCGAGATAGCGCGCGAGACGCTTTCGGGCTGCTGAACATCTTGCCCTGGCCACCGCGCGTCACCGCCGGGTCAGAATTTGATCCCGCACTTCTTGCCGTCGGCCTTGTCCTCTTCACACGCCTTGCGGGCCAGTTCCCTGTGGCAGCCCGAAGCGCCGCCGACGCCGCTGGTCGAACAGCTCTGCACGCCGCTGCGGCCGACATATTCGAGGCTCGATGCCTTATCGCCCCAATTGTCGTCGCGCGGCTCGGTGCGGCGCAGTTCCTCGGGAATGCGATAGCGCTCCGATTCGGGGATGCGGCGGCAGACGACGATCTCGTCGCCATTGCTGGTCGGGCAGGGATCGGTGCCGAAGATGGTCAGGACGCGTTCGGCCCGCTGCGCCTGGAGCGGGGCGGCGAAGGGCGCCGCGGCGGCGATGACGGCAAGGATTGCCAGCGCCGGCGGGAGAAAACGGTGGGTTGTCATCGGCGCTATTCCTTGCGGTTGAGGCTTCTTATATGTGGCGCGAAAGGCCGATGGCAATCCGGCAACCAAGACGAATTGTGGCTGAAAGCAATGGGTAGCCGGGCGCCTGTTCCGCGCCTGCGGCGATTGCGGTGTCGAGATGCTCGACCTCCTCGGCCTGGAATTCGGCGATCGTCGCGCTGAGCTCGGGGTCGCTATCGCCGATCTGTTCGAGCTGCTCGCCATAATGGCGGTCGATCTCGGTCTCGACCGCGGCGGTGCAGGCCATCGCCGCCTTCGGGCCGATCAATGCGGTCGCCGCGCCCAGCGCGAAGCCCGCGACATTCCACAGCGGCTGCAGCGCGGTCGGCCGCACGCGGCGTTCGGCCACCATGCGATCGAAGATCACGCGGTGGCGCGCCTCCTGCCCGGCCATGCGCGCGATCGCGCGGGCATCGGGCGAACGCTGCCCCATCACCGCCAGCTGTCCGGCATAGATTCGGGTGGCGCCATATTCGCCCGCCTGATCGACGCGGAGCATCGCCGCGCGCTGTTGCGCGGTGGCGACAGACGAAGGCGCCGCGCACTGTTGCGCGGTGGCGACAGACGAAGGCACCGCGTGCTGTTTGCCGTTCGAGGTCATGGCTTGCGCCTCCACAGGGCGATGACGCCGAGGCCACCGAGAATCGAGAAGATCGCGTTGAAGCCGGCCAGCGAGATGCCGAACAGGGTCCATTGCGGGACGTCGCACTGGATCATCGGAGTCGCCATGATCTGCGCGAAGATATCGCTTGCGGACGTTGCCGTGATCGGCGCCGAGCAGCGGGTGATCCCCTGCCACCAATGATATTCTACCCCGGCATGAAAGACGCCGATCGCGCCGCTCACCAGGATCGCGACGATCGCCAGCGCGAGCACGGTCCGTCCCGACGGCTTGTCGCCCAGAGGGAAGGCGAACAGCGCCAGCGCGATCGCGATCTCGTGCGGCCAGCGCTGCCAATGGCACATTTCGCAAGGGAACAGCCCACCGATGAACTGCGAGCCGAGGGCCCCCAGCATCAGGGCCGACGGAAGGAGGAGCGCGGCGAGCCGCGCCTGGGCGAAACCGGTCATAGGAATTGTATAGCCGCGGGACGAAGCGAACATAAGCCCCCCTCCCGCAAGAGAGAGGGGCTCATGATCGGCTTAGCGCGCGCCGGTCTTCGCGCCGCTCAGCGCGGTGCGCAGCGCCGGTTGCGTCATGCGGGAGATCGTCTTGACGGCATAATCGAGCTGGAAGTCTTCGACGCCCTGCTTCTTCAATGCATCGGCGGTCAGCTGGAAGCGGGGATCGGGCTTGCCGTCGTCTTCGAGCACCTTGTCGTCGATCTTGGCCTCGTTGATCAGGTGGCGGCGCAGATCGGCTTCGCGCAGGCGCGGGCGATCCTTATAGTCGGCGTCGCTGAGCTGCGGCACCAGGATGTCGGGCTTGATGCCGCCCTCCTGCACCGACTTGCCCGATGGCGTGAAGTAGCGCGCGGTGGTCAGTTTCAGCGCGGTGTCATCGGACAGTTCGAGCACGGTCTGGACCGAGCCCTTGCCGAAGGTCTTCTCGCCCATCACCAGCGCGCGCTTCTGGTCCTGCAGGGCGCCTGCGACGATCTCGGCCGCCGAGGCGGAACCGGCGTCGACCAGCACGATGATCGGCAGGCCGTGGGCCAGGTCGGCCGGGGTTGCGGTCGCGTAGCGACGCTCGATGTCGTTCTTCTCGCGGCCGCGCTGCGAGACGATCTCGCCACGGTCGAGGAAGATGTCGGACACGTCGATCGCCTGGTCGAGCAGGCCGCCGGGGTTCGAGCGCAGGTCGATGACATAGCCGAGCGGATCGCGGCCCAGCGACTTCTGGATGCCGGCGATCGCCGCACGCACCGAATCGCCGGTGTTGGCGTTGACGAAGGTGTTGATGTTGATGATGCCGACCTGGTCCTTGACCTCCCACTTGACCGGCTTGAGCTGGATCAGCTCGCGGGTCAGGCTGACGTCGAACGGCTTGTCGCGGCCGGGGCGCACGACGGTGATCAGGATCTTCGAGCCGGGCTTGCCGCGCATCTGGTCAACCGCCTCGTCGAGCGAACCGCCATAGAGCAGCTTGCCGTCGAGGTGAGTGATGAAGTCGCCGGTCTTGAGCCCGGCCTTCGACGCGGGGGTATCCTCCTGCGCGGTCATGATCTTGACGGCGCCGTCCTCCAGCGTGACCGACAGCCCCAGGCCGCCATAGGCGCCCTGCGTCTGGGTGCGCATGTTCTGGCGGTCGCGCGCGTCGAGATAGGCGCTGTGCGGATCGAGGCTGGCGAGCATGCCGTCGATCGCGCCCTTGATCAGGGTGCGATCATCGACCTTGTCGACATAGTCCAGCCGGACGCGCTCGAACACGCTCATGAACTGGTCGAGTTCCTTGTAGGTGCTGACGTCGACCGCGCCGATCGCCGGGGCGAGGGTGGCGGCCAGGACGCCGGCGCCGAAAAGGCCGACGGAACGCAACAGGGTCTTCGTCATCAGTTCGCCCGCTCCAGATAAGCCACGCATCGTACAGATTTTTGCCGGTACGGGAAATAGGACCGCAGCGGACTTGGACTATTTGACAAGATGGTTAGCAAAGCTTTGCGGGTCAATGGGGGCATCAGCCCCGGCCAAGCAGCGGCAGGATGTTCACCGGCTGGCTGTCGCGGCGCAGCTCGATCGTCACCCGCCGATCGCCGTCGCCGACGACCCCGAGCGGGCTGCCCTGGATGACGTCGGCGCCGACCTTCACCCCTAGCCGGTCGATCCCGGTGATCAGCGTTGCCCAGCCATTGTCGTGGTCGATGATGACGATGCCGGCATAGCTGCGGAACGGTCCGGCAAAGGCGATGCGCCCGTCGGCCGGGGAGACGATCTGCGCGCCGCGCGCGGCGGCGAGGGTCAGCCCGCGCGCGCGGACACCCGAATCGGACAGTTCGCCCATCCCCGATACGAGTCGCCCACGCACCGGCAGCCGATAGGACGGCGCGGCGAGGGCGGCCGACGACAGCCGGGCGAGTTCGGACGGCGGCGGGGGGGCGCTCCCCGGGCTGGCCGGGCGCAGGCGCGGGCCGGCAAGGCTGGCGAGCCGGGCGCGGACGTCGGACTGTGCGCCCAGCTGCTCGATCAGCTCGGCGATGTCCTTCGCCTTCTCGCCCATCGCCATCATCCGGTCCTGCTCGGCCATGGCGTCGTCGACCAGCCCCTGAGATCGGCGGCGCTGCTCGGCCTCGAGCCGGGCGAGTTCGGTGCGACGGATGCGCAGCTCGCCCTGTTCGCGGCGGAGGTCGGCGACGGCCCGTTCGGCCGAGCGGCGCAGCGCATCGCCGCGCGCGACCTCGGCGCGGAGACCGGCGGTGCGGGCGCGGATCTCGGGCAGCGCGGCGCCGAGCAGCGCGCGGACATGGACCATGTCGTCGACCGATCCCGGCTGGACGAGCGCCAGCGCCGCGGGGCGGCGGGCCATGGTCTGGAGGGCGCCGGTCAGCCGGACGATCGGGCCCTGCCGTTCGGCGAGGCGCGCGCGCTGGCGCGACCGCAGCCGGTCGACGATGCCGACCCGCGCCTCGGCGGCGGCGATGCGGGCTTCGGACGCCTGGATCGCGGCGGCGGCGGCGGCCTGTTCGGCGCGGGCGCGGTCGGCGGTGCGGGTCGCGGCGCGCGCCTGCCGCTCGAGGCGGGCGGCGCGCCGTTCGGCGAGGGCGGCATCCCGCTTCGCGAAGCCGAGCGCGCGCTGCTGCTCGGTCACGCCCGGATCCCGCGCGACGGCGAGAACCGGCGCGGCGAGCAATATGGCGAGCGCCACGATAATCACTCCTCCCAGCAAGGGGGAGGGGGACCGGCGAAGCCGGTGAAGGGGCGGCGCTTCAGCCCCCGCTGCGCGGTCCCCCCGCCCGTCCCAGGGACGAATGCAATGGTTCACTCCATCACCCTTCGCGGTGATAGGGGTGGTTGGCGAGTATGCTCGTCGCGCGCCAGAGCTGTTCGGCCAGCATCGCGCGCGCCAGCATGTGCGGCCAGGTCGCCTTGCCGAAGGCGAACAGCAGGTCGGCGTCGCGGCGCTGGGCTTCGTCGAAGCCGTCGGCGGCGCCGATCAGGAAGCGGGTCTCGCGCCGCCCGTCGTCACGCCAGCGGCCGAGCTTCTCGGCAAAGGCCATCGACCCCAGCTGATCGCCCTTTTCGTCGAGCATGACGAGGACGGTGCCGGGATCGCGCGGCGGCACGCGGCCGCCCGTGTCGGGCAGTTCGGTGATGCGGGTCGGCCAGGCGATCCGCTTCATATAGCGGTCGACCAGATCGGCTTCGGGACCGCGACCGATCCGGCCCCGCGCGACGATGTGCAGCAGCAATGTGGTTCAGGGCCTCCCTGCCGCTGCTCTGTTCGTTCAGCTTTCGGCGATGGGCGCGGGCGCGTCGCCGAAATTCCACATCCGCTCGAGATTGTAGAAGCTGCGCACCTCGGGCCGGAACAGGTGGACGATGATATCGCCCGCGTCGATCAGCACCCAGTCGGCGGTCGGCAGACCCTCGATCCGGACCGATCGGCCGGTCTCGCTCTTGATCCGCTCGGCAAGCTTGGTCGCCATCGAGGCGACCTGGCGGGTCGAACGGCCCGAAGCGATCACCATATAATCGGCAATCGACGATTTCCCGGCGAGGGGAATCGATACCGTCTCGACGGCCTGGTCGTCGTCGAGCGATTTCAGCACAAGCTCGTGGAGCTTGTCCGAGGGGTCGGCATCCGTGGCGGCAGAGGTCTCTCTGGGCCTGATGCTGTCGGTAGCGGTCAATGTACCTCCTAAGGTAGCGGCCGGCGCGTCAACCTGTCGCGCAAGCCTGTGTTGCTGTGGGAAAAATGCCAGCCAGGGTCCTTGGCCCGGAGCCGCGTTGCGGAACCGCGATCAGGATAAAAGTGCAACAGCACGAGGGCCGGCGGTCTCCAGCTCGTCCAGTCTTTCGCCTTGGCCGCGGGCCGGACGAAGTGCCGCAGCCAACCCATCGCCCTTGAAGCGCGAGCACCCCCATCATAACCCGGACGGGCGACGACGGCAATGGTGACCCTGCGCGCGATGCCGCGCCAGTCGTGCCAGCGGTCGAACTGTGCGAGATTGTCCGCGCCCATCACCCAGACGAAACGGCGCTTGGGGTAGCGGCGGACCAGCGCGCGCAGCGTATCGGCGGTGTAGCGGGTGTTCAGCCGGGCCTCGATCGCGGTCGGCCGGATCGGCGCGCGGCGGGCCATGCGGTGGGCCGAGCCCAGCCGGGCGGGCAGCGGCGCCATGTCGGTCGCGTCGGCCTTCAGCGGGTTGCCGGGCGACACCAGCCACCACATCTCCTTGAGCCCGAGCGCGCGGATCGCGAACAGGCTGATGTGGCGGTGGCTGTAATGCGCCGGGTTGAAGCTGCCGCCGAGCAGGCCGGTGGGGATCATCGGCTCGCTCTAGCGGGAGTGCGCGCAAATCGGAAGACCGGGCGAGCGCGTCATGCGCGCCCGTCCGCGTCCGTCGCCGGAAAGGGCAGCAGGGCGCGGTAGACCTCCAGCCCCGGCTTGCCCGGCCGCGCGACCCCGCGGGACAGCAGGAAGGCGTCGGCGACGATCTCGGCCTGCTGCTCGATGCCGTAGCGGGCGAAGCCTTTGCCGGGCTTTATCCTATAGGCATACCGGCAGAAGGGGTGGCGCATCAGCGGCAGATACCAGCGGCCGCCGCGCTGGGCCTGCCAGACATGGGTCATCTCGTGGACGAAGAAGCCCTGCATCGCCAGCGACGCACCGGCGTAGCAGGCGCGCCAGTGCGGGCCGTCGGGGTGGCACCAGAGATGGCCGTCGGGCGCCATCAGCGCGTTGCGCGGCTGGAACGGCCACCAGCGGGCGCGGCGAACCGTCACGAGGTCGCCGTCGATCGCATCGCCGAAGACCGATCGGATCAGGGCCTTTTCGGCGTCGGTGAGCGTCCTGGTGTCCATGCTGACCCCTATATAGGAGGAAACATCGCCGCCTGCCCGGCGTTGGCGCGCTTCATTCCCAATTCACCGGGGCTTGGGCATAAGCATCCCCGCAACGAACATGATAAGATCGACAGGAGCCGCATGCGTCCGCTTTTCCTCACCCTGATTCCCGCCGCGATCGCCGCTGCCGCCCCCGCCGGCGCGCAGATGGCATCGCTCGATCCGGTCGCCGCGCATCTGCGCGGGATCAGCACGATGACCGCCAACTTCGTCCAGACCGATCGCAACGGCAAATCGGTATCGGGTACGCTCAGCCTGCGCCAGCCGGGCAAGATCCGCTTCGAATATCAGAAGGGGGTGCCGCTCCTGATCGTCGGCGACGGCAAGGCGCTGACGATGATCGATTATTCGGTGCGCCAGGTCTCGCGCTGGCCGGTCGGCAATTCGCCGCTGTCGGTGCTCATCGATCCGCGCAAGGATATGAGCCGCTTCGCCAAGGTGGTGCCGTCGGCCACCCCGGGCACGATCTCGGTCGAGGCGCGCGACCCCAAGCATCCCGAGTTCGGGACGATCACGATCGGCTTCGCCAAGGGGGCGGGGCCGGGCGGGCTCGCGCTCCAGGGCTGGACCGTGCTCGATGCGCAGAACGGACGATCGACCGTGCGCCTGACGAATCAGCGCTACGGCGTGGCGATATCCGACAAAGCGTTCAAATGGGACGACCCACGCCCCAAGGGTCCGCGAAATTGACGATGCCGTTCATTCAGGCGACAGGTTGAGAGCCCTAAAAGGTTTCCAGCGGTCGCAATCGCTCCCGAGATTCCCCCCTGTTGCTCGGGAACATGATTGCGCCCCGCCTGCGTGACGAACGTCAGGTCGGCCCTCGCTCCCCGCCCCCGGAGCGAGGGCCATTCCTTTTTCGGGCCTCCCATCCTGCCATAAATCTCTTTCGCAACCGCAACATAGTCGTAACGACAGCGGCACGAATCTGACGCGGCTCGTCCCTAATTGGCCAGCGCAAGGGGTCGGCAACAGCCCACCCCGCCATGTCAAAGGGGACTGTCATGACGATTCGCGCCCGGTTGCTGCTTGCAACCGCATTCTTCGCTCTCGCACCCGCCACGGCCTTCGCCGCCGATGTCCTGCCCGAGGCTGCCGATGCCGGTGCCGACGGGGCTGAGATCGTCGTGTTCGGTCGCGGCGAGGCCCGGCAGGTCCAGGAAATCAGCCAGGTCGACATCAAGGTCCAGGCGCCCGGCACGAGCCCGCTGAAGGCGATCGCCAAGCTGCCCGGCGTCAATTTCCAGTCGGCCGATCCGTTCGGCAACTATGAATGGGCGCAGCGCATCTCGATCCGCGGCTTCAACCAGAACCAGCTCGGCTATACGCTCGACGGCATCCCGCTCGGCGACTTCAGCTATGGCAACGTCAACGGCCTGCACATCAGCCGGGCGATCAGCCCCGAGAATATCGGCCTGACCCGCGTGATGCAGGGCGCCGGTTCGCTCGGCACCAACGCCACCAACAATCTCGGCGGCACGCTCGAGTTCGTCTCGCGCGCACCGTCGGAGGACACCGTCGTCGATGTCGAGGCCACCTATGGCAGCGATGAGACCAAGCGCGGCTTCGTCCGCTTCGACACCGGCGGCGACAAGGTGCGCGCCTATCTGAGCTACGGCTTCCTCGGCATGAACAAGTGGAAGGGCGTCGGCGAGCAGCGCCATCATATGGTCAACGCCAAGATCGTCGCCGACATGGGCGGGCCGACGCTGACCGGAACCTTCAGCTTCTCCGATCGCCGCGAGACCGACTATCAGGATCTGTCGCTCGACATGATCAGCCGCCTCGGCCTGCGCAACGACAATATCGGCAACAACTTCCCGCTGGCGCTGGCGATCGCCCAGGCGGCGCGCGCCGGCACGGCGCTTCCGGCGCCCTACGGCACCCTCGACGACGTCTATTATGACGCGGCCGGCCTGCGGCAGGATTATCTCGCCGCGCTGCACCTCGATGCGCCGTTCAGCGACTCGGTCAACGGCCGCCTGTCGACCTATTATCACAGCAACCATGGCATGGGCCTGTGGTGGACTCCCTATGTCGGCAGCCCGAGCGGCACGCCGATTTCCCAGCGCACCACCGAATATGACATCCGGCGCGGCGGCCTGTTCGGCAAGCTTAGCTGGAAGGCGGGCCCGAACCTGCTGACCGTCGGCGGCTGGTGGGAGAACAACCATTTCCACCAGGCGCGCCGCTATTATGCCGTGAACCCGGCCACCGCCGACCAGCGCGACCATCTGAAATATCCGGTCAACCCGTTCCGCACCGACTGGGACTTCCGTTTCGTCACCCACACCTATCAATATTTCGTCGAGGACCGGGTCGAACTCGGCGACCTGACCTTGACCGCCGGCGCCAAGGGCTTCCGCGTCTCGATCGACGCCAATCCGGTCAAGGCGGGCGTGCTGGCATCGGGCAGCATCCAGTCGCGCGACTGGCTCCAGCCTTCGGCGGGTGCGACCTACAAGCTGGGCAATGCCGAGCTCTATGCCGGCTACAGCCAGGTGACCCGCGCCTTCACCGGCTCGTCGACCTCGGGTCCGTTCGCCACCACCCAGGCCGGCTTCGACGCGCTCAACCTGAAGCCCGAGAAGTCGGACACGTTCGAAGGCGGCGCCCGGTTCCGGCAGGGTCCGTTGTCGGGCACGGTCGGCGGCTATTATTCGAAGTTCAAGGATCGCCAGCTCGCTTTCGCCAACGGCGCGGGCATCCTCGGCAATCCGGCGATCCTGCAGAATGTCGGCGGGGTCGAATCCTACGGGTTCGAGGCGGCAGCGCAGTATCGCATGATGCGATCGCTCAGCCTGTTCGCCACCTACAGCTACAACCGCTCGACCTATGAAGACAATATCTTCACCATCGATCCCGTCACCAAGCTTCCCGTGCTCCGCTCGGCGATCAAGGGCAAGACGGTGGTCGATACCCCGAAGCATCTGGTCAAGGGCGAGGTCGTCTATGACGACGGCGCCTTCTCGGCCCGCGTCGGCGCGGATTACATGACCCGCCGCTACTTCACCTACACCAACGACCAGTCGGTACCGGGCCGCGTGCTGGTCGACGCCTCGATCGGCTATGCCTTCCAGGGCGGCTTCCTCGACGGGCTGGAGGTGCGCGCCACCGCGACCAACCTGCTCGACAAGAAGTATATCGCGACGATCGGCTCGAACGGTTTCGGCGACAAGGGCGACAACCAGACCCTGCTCGCCGGCGCACCGCAGAGCTTCTTCTTCACCGTCAAGAAGGCGTTCTGATCATGAAGGCGCTGCTGCCCCTGCTGGGCCTGATCGCGGCCTCCGCCGTCGTTCCGGCGGGGGCGGCAGCTGCCCCCGTTCTGCTGATCTCGGTCGACGGGCTTCGGCCCGGCGACGTCCTCGACGCCGACCGGCGCGGGCTCAAGGTTCCGACCCTGCGCCGGCTCGCCGCCGAGGGGGCCCATGCCAGCGGCGTCGTCGGCGTCTTGCCGACCCTGACCTATCCCAGCCACACCACGCTGATCACCGGCGTCGCCCCGGCCAGGCATGGCGTGGTCAACAACCTGACCTTCGACCCGATGGGGATCAACCAGACCGGCTGGTACTGGTACGCCGCCGACATCAAGGCGCCGACGCTGTGGGATGCAGCGCACAAGGCGGGGCTGAAGACGCTCAACGTCCACTGGCCGGTCAGCGTCGGCGCGCCCGTCGACGCCAATCTCGCCCAGATCTGGCGCACCGGCCATGACGACGATCGCAAGCTGTTGCGCGCGTTGAGCACGCCGGGTCTGGTCGATCTGCTCGAACGGGACGGCACGCCCTATCCGCAGGGCATCGACGAAAGCGTCGACGCCGATGCCGCCCGCGTCGCTGCCGCGGCGAAGCTGATCGGCGACCTCAAGCCCGGCTTCACCACCGTCTATCTTGCCGGGCTCGACCATATCGAACATGAACATGGTCCCGACACCCCCGAGGCGAAGGCCGCGCTCGAACGCATCGACACGATGCTGGGTCGGCTGGTCGCGGCAGCGGTAAAGGCCGATCCGGCGACGATCGTCGCGCTCGTTTCGGACCATGGCTTCGCCCCGGTGTCGACCGATGTGAACCTGTTCGGCGCCTTCATCCAGGCCGGGCTGATCACGCTCGACGGCGGCAAGATGAAGAGCTGGGATGCGACCCCCTGGTTTGCGGGCGGCAGCGCGGCGGTGGTGCTGGCCCGTCCCGACGACGCGGCGTTGAAGGCGAAGGTGGCAAAGCTCCTCGCCGATCTGCGCGACAATCCGGCGACCGGCATCGCCGGCATCATCGAGCGGCCCGAAATCGCCAGGCGCGGCGGCGCGCCGACCGCCGATTTCTGGATCTCGTTCAAGCCCGGCTTCGAAACCGGCCGCGACCCGACCGCGCCGCTGGCCGCTCCGTCGGCATCGAAGGGCATGCATGGCTACGACCCGAGCCTGCCCGAAATGAGATCGACCCTGCTGCTGTGGGGCAAAGCCCTGCCGTGGAAAGGCGACCTTGGCGAAATCGACATGCGCACGATCGCGCCGACCCTCGCGAAGCTGATGGGCGGCGAGTTGCCGAGCGCCGATGTCGCGGGGATCAAGGGACGCTGATGATCTGATGCGGCCTCGGCCGAGGGGGTGGCGGAGACCGCTGGACCCGTTACAATCGGCTTATGGCCTTTGCTGTTTTCATCCACCGATCCGACTCGATCTATGATGATAGGCCGGCCGAGCGCTATCAGTTTCCGCGTCAGTATCTCAACCGCGCCAGCGCCTGCGTCGGAGACTGGATCGTCTATTACGAACCGCGCAAGGTCCCCGACAGCAGGGGATATTTTGCGGTCGCCAAGGTCGAGAGCATCCTCGCCGATCCGACCCATCCGGGCATGCATCTCGCCCTGATCGAACCCGGAAGCTATCTGGACTTCACCCAGCCTGTGCCGTTCAACGGGCCGCTGGGGATCGTCGAGCGCGGTGTGCTCAACGAGCGCGGCGCCATTTCGGGGCGCGCCCAGGCTGCCGTGCGTCCCCTGTCGACCGCGGACTTCAATCGCATCGTCGATTTGGGCCTGGAGGAGGAGAAGATCATCCTTCCCCGCTTTGGCGAGCCCGCGCCGGAGATGCTCTTCGAAGACCCGTCGCCCTTTCGCTATGAGGCGGACCGCGAGCGCGTCGCCTATCTCGGATCGCGGATCGTCCGCGACAGGGTTTTCAGGCGCCTGATCGTAAATGCCTATGATGCCCGCTGCGCCATCACCGGATTGAAACTGATCAACGGCGGTGGTCGGGCCGAGGTGGAGGCCGCTCATATCCGGCCGGTCGAAGCCGGCGGCCCGGATATCGTCAGCAACGGTCTTGCCCTGTCAGGAACGGCCCATTGGATGTTCGATCGTGGGCTCATCAGCCTCTCGGACGATCTCGAGATACTGGTCAGCCGCCAGGCGAATGATTCGGACAGCATCCACGCGATGATCAACAGAAGCGGCGCGGCCCGTCCTCCGGAACGCGCCTCGGATCGACCCCATCCCCATTTTCTGGCGTGGCATCGAGAGAATTGCTTCAAGCAGTGAGCATCGACGATCGAAGCGAGCTCCCCGAGCATCTGATGGAACGCTGCGCAGTAGCGGCTTTGTTCATCTGCTATTTACCTTGCTAACATCACTGATGATAGCGACTGACGGGATGATGTGCCCTGCCTGCCGTGTGGATTGCCAATGATGTTCAATGACACTCACATATCCGCTGCTGCCGATCTGGCTATCGAACGCTACGGCAAGCGTGCGCCCGATGCTCTCGCCGAGTTGATAACGGCGGCGGTGCGTCTCGATGACGACGATCTTGCCATGGATTTCGATCGCATATTACGGCGAGTCGAAGTTGTCATCGAGCAGAACAGCTTGTTCGCCCATTGGGGCGCGGCGGTTCTTTGACGGTACACGGCCCCGATCGGGCACAGGCGCAACACGCACCGGGCTCCTCACGCAGCGCCCTCGAGGAAGGGTCGGACCGTCCCGTGTCGGGGAACAGGATTCCAGGTCCCTATCGACATGGCATTGCCGGATCGACCGATCCCGGCACCTGCCCCCGAATAGGAATGTCCGAAATCTGATCGCTGTTCAGCTGCCCATTCCGTCCCATGCGCCAGGCAGCTGTAGCTTCCGATTTTAGCTCCGCGAGCCATTTGCCCGAAAGGTCATGTCGCCTGGCCGTTGCTAATCCTCTTAGATGCGCCATGGACACAGCAACATGTCGGACCCGATCCAGTGCGCCCCCGCCGGTGACAACCATATGGTATGATGGTCACTGTCCGTTGTGCAGCCGTGAGATCGCGCTGATGCGCAGGCTCGACTGGCGACATCGGATCGCCTTCATCGACGTGCAGTCCGACAGCGCGTCCTGTCCGATCGATCGGTCAGAACTCCTGGCCCGCTTCCATGCGCAGGAAGCGGGGGTCCTGCTGTCGGGAGCCGCAGCCTTCGCCGCGATGTGGCGGGCCATTCCGCTGCTGCGGCCCTTGGGCCTTTTGGCGCGCAACCGCTATGCGCTTCGCCTGCTCGAGGCCGCCTATATCCGGTTCCTTCGTTTTCGCCCCATCGTCCAGGGGTGGCTGCGATGAGCGATCGCTTTCGCAAGGTCCCGTCGGCTCGTCTGTCGCGGCTCGC
Organism: Pseudomonadota bacterium; assembly: GCA_040387595.1. Taxonomy (GTDB): domain Bacteria; phylum Pseudomonadota; class Alphaproteobacteria; order Sphingomonadales; family Sphingomonadaceae; genus Rhizorhabdus. The sequence continues at coordinate 14,048 of JAZKDN010000042.1, read as the reverse complement.
CGCGTTCGGTCAGTTGGCGGGTGGTGTCGCGGGCGGCATGCTTGCAGAGGGGGCTCGGCGATTGTCTCGCGGCGAGCGGCCGCATCTGTCGGATCTGTTGCTGACCCCAGGCAATGCCCGGCGCGTGACGGATCAGCTGTCGCGGTTGCGTGGCGCGGCAATGAAGCTGGGCCAGATGATTTCACTGGATGCTGGCGACATGCTCCCGCCCGAACTGACGGCCATCCTTGCACGGTTGCGTGAGTCTGCGCATTTCATGCCGCCCTCGCAACTCGAGCAGGTCCTCGCCGTCCATTGGGGACGCGATTGGCGGACGCGTTTCGCGCATTTCGAATCAAGGCCGGTCGCGGCCGCGTCGATTGGCCAGGTGCATCGCGCACGCCTGCACGACGGCCGGATCTTCGCTGTGAAAGTCCAGTATCCCGGCGTTGCCGCGAGCATCGACGCCGATGTCGACAATGTCGCGACGCTGCTGCGGATCTCGGGCTTGCTGCCTGCCGGGATCGACGTCGCGCCGCTGCTCGTCGCCGCGAAGGCCCAGCTCAAGGAAGAGGCGGATTATCTCCGCGAAGCCGAACAGATGCGACTCTATGCCGATCTGCTTGCCGACGACGACGCTTTCGTCATTCCCCGGCCGGATGGGGCGCTCACCGGGCCCGATGTCCTGGTGATGGACTTCATCGACGGTAAACCGATCGATGCGCTGGCGACCGCCTCACAGGACGAGCGCGACCGGGCGATTGCCGCGCTGCTGCGGCTGACGCTGCGCGAGCTGTTCGAGTTCCGCTTCATGCAAACGGACCCGAACTTCGCCAATTATCGCTGGAAACCCGAAACTGGGCAGATCGTGCTGCTCGATTTCGGCGCGGCACGGCCCGTTCCGGCAGCGACAAGCGCCGCCTATCGCGAGATGGTGGAGGCGGGAATTTCCGCAGACCGCGCTGCGCTGCGCATGGCACTGACGCGGCTCGGGTTCGTGCCGCCGGCGCTATTCGCTGCCCATGGGCCAGCGTTCGATGCGATGATCGACACGGTAATGGCCCATATGAACCGGCCTGGCGTGTTCGATTTCGCGGACCGTGCGTTCGTCGCGCGGCTGCGCGAGCTGGGCATGCCGATCGCCGCGGACAGGGCGAATTGGCATGTGCCACCCGCCGATACGCTCTTCGTTCAGCGCAAGGTCAGCGGAATGGCGCTCCTGGCCGTGCGGATGGAGGCGCGACTTCCCTTGATGGAGTTGGTCGAGACCTCGCTGTCTCGGGGCGGCTGACTGTCAGCATCGCAAGGCTATCGCGCCGCTCGGCAGTCTCGATCAGAAAGGAATGGCTTCGCCGTCCCAAGCATAGAAGCCGCCGCTCTCGCCAGGCGTCAAACCGCCGATGACGGTGAGGAGATGTCCCGCGCTCTGATTTGGCGACTGCAGCGCCCCGTGGGTGACATTGCGTTGGAACGGCTCGGATAGCGAGGTTGCAACGGTGCCTGGATGCAAGGCGACGATCACGGCGAGCGGATTGCGCCGGGCTGTCTCGATCGCGAAATTGCGCACCAGCATGTTGAGCGCAGCCTTGGATGCGCGATAGCTGTGCCATCCGCCGAGGCGGTTGTCCTCGATCGATCCCACCCGTGCCGAAAGCACCGCAAAGACGGCGCCGTGCCGGGACAGCAGGGGCAGCAGATGCTTGCCGATCAGCGCCGGGCCGATCGTGTTGAGCGCGAAGACCTCGGCCATCACCTCCGGGTCGAGCGCGCTCGCGCTTTTCTCCGGGCCTATTGTGCCGGGGCGGTGCAAGATGCCGGTGGCGACGATGACCAGATCGAGCGCGCCTTCCAATGCGATTTCGGCGGCGACGGCTGCAATGCTGGCCTGATTCGTCAGGTCGAAGGTGAGGGCGACGACGCTCGGCATCGAAAAGGGCGACCCGGCCCGGCTGCAGGCATAGATGCGCGCATATTCGCCCGAGGCCGCCAGCGCCTCCACCAACGCGCGACCGACGCCACCCGATGCGCCGAAGATACAAGCACGTTTACCGGTCGTCATGGCGCAGCCCCCCGAAAATCTGCGGTTTCCCTGCAAATGAGAGCCGCGCTATCAGCGATCGCCAGGGGGACGCCTGTCTCTTCATGCCAATGGGCCGCCGCCATGAGAGCCGATCGCAGCGCCCTCGTCCTCCGTTGCGATCCAAGCCCCCAGCCGTCGGCCGGAAAGCCAGGCCAGCTCGACTCTCGGACCCAGCAACCAGTCGCCACACGCGCCCAGCTTGAGGGCAGGATTCCACAGGGCGCCCTTGTCGGTTCCCGACGTCATCGCAAATCGCCAGCGATGCGCGGAAAGGTTCAGCACCGGCGGCAGCGTTTCGGCGGTGCAGTGTTGCTGGAGCGCCTGCAAAAGGCGTCGGGCAATGTCGTCGGGCTCCGCTTCCAAATTCGCGGACGACCAGGCGCCCGATGCCTGGACCACCCACGTCTCCGGGCCATCGCGACCTGGCTTGGCGCTGTTGCGGCACGCCCAAGCGATGGGCCCGCTGTCGCGGATATGGTTCGCAGGAACGGCAAGCGGGCCGTCGAACACGATCATCGCGGTCCAGCACGGCTGCGACCGTGCCGCCATCGCCTCGCTGGCCATCGTCAGATCTGCCAGCGCGAGACAGGGTGCGGCTTGCTCGGCCGGCAAGGCCACCACGACGCCATCGAATGGGCCTCTCAGGCCACCTTCGAAACGGACCCACCACAGGTCGCGCTCGCGCAAGAGCCCATGGACGTGATGGCCGAAATGGACCTCATGGGCCGACGCCATATGCCGAACCGGCGCATTCATCGTCGGGCTGCCGACCCACGCGTCCGCTCCCACTTCTTCCCAGCGTGCGACGATGCCGCGTTCCGCCCAGATGTCGACCTGCGCCTGGAACATGGGGTCGCGCGCCGTGAAATATTGTGCCCCGTGATCGAGTGCGACGGTACCGCGCGCCGTCTCGATCCGACGGGTCGACATCCGGCCGCCCGGCCCGCGGGCCTTGTCGAACATAACGGTGTCGATGCCCGATTCCCGCAGCCTGTCGGCACAGGCGAGGCCGGATATACCGGCACCGATGATTGCCAACTGCACGGCGATGACCCCTTATGCGCGGATCGATGCGATCCCGTGCATTCTGTTTGCGGCACTCTATGCGTTTTGGGCTACATGGCCAAAGGGTCATGGCGTGGGCTTGCCGGCGCAAAAGAGGGTTGGGAATGTAATGTCGCTCTCGGAAATGATCGCGGGCAGCGCGATCGCCGCCGTCATCAGCAACCCGCGTCTTGCCGATAATCCGATCGTCGAATGCAATCAGGCCTTCATCGCGCTCACCGGCTATGATCGCGAGGAAATCCTGGGCCGCAATTGCCGGTTCATGTCTGGCCCCGGCACCGAAGAGCAACTCACCGAAACGATCCGCGCCGGCATTCGCCAGCAGCGCCCGGTTCTGGTCGAGATATTGAACTACAAGAAAGATGGCACGGCGTTTCGCAACGCGGTGATGGTCGCACCGGTCTTCGGCCCCGATGGCGAACTCGAATATTTCCTCGGGTCGCAGATGGAGGTCGATGCGGACAAGGCCGAGATCAACGCTGCGCGGCATGAATCGGCGCGAGGACAAATCGCCCGACTGTCACCCCGCCAGAGCCAGGTTCTCATCGCGATGGCCGCGGGCAAGCTCAACAAGCAAATCGCCTATGATCTCGGATTGACCGAGCGGACCATCAAAATGCATCGCGCCGCATTGCTGCGCGCAATTGGCGTCAGGACCGCAGCCGAGGCGATCCGGCTGGCGATCGAAGCAGGCTATTGAACGCGAGGCCTTGGTCGTTCAGCGCCGCATCAGGGACAGGACTTCGCGCCTAGCGGCAGCATCCTCCTTGAAGCAGCCCAGCATAGTGCTTGTCACCATCGATACGCCGTGGGTCTTCACGCCACGGCCCGACATGCAGGCGTGCGTTGCTTCGATCACGACGGCGACACCGCGCGGCTGCAACCGCTGCCAGATGCAGCCGGCGACCTCGGCAGTCAGCCGTTCCTGCACCTGCAGGCGATTCGCGAAACCATGCAGCACCCGCGCCAGCTTCGAAATTCCGACCACGCGCTCAGCGGGCAGGTAGGCGATCGAAGCCGATCCCGAGATGGGCGCGAGGTGATGTTCGCAATGCGACTGAAACGGAATGTCGCGCAGAAGCACGATCTCGTCATAGCCCCCGACCTCATCGAAGGTGCGGTCGAGATGCGCGCCCGGATCCTGATCGTAGCCCACACAATATTCGCGCCATGCGCGCGCCGCCCGTGCCGGCGTATCGAGCAGTCCTTCGCGGCGCGGATCATCGCCAGCCCAACGGATCAGGGTCGCGAACGCATGTTCGACGTCGGCTTGGGTCGGTCGGCCGCTTGGATCGACGAGGAGATTTTCGCCGAGGCGCGGGAATGCTGTCATCTTGGCCAAATCAATTCGCCGAGAACATGAAGCCGAGCACCGCTACCGCGAGAACGGCCAGGCCCTGGAACATGACCCGCTGCATCATCATCCGATTCTGCCGCTGCCCCCGTTTCAGATAGGCGTCGCCACCGCTTTTTATCAGATCACCATCGCTGGCGAACGCGAGCAGGCCGCGGACCAGGGCGATGAGCGCGCCCGCGGCACACAGCGCGAGAATGATGATGAATATGAGCACGGCTATTCCTCCAGGAAGGTCGCCACAGTGATCCAGGCGCCTCCCTCCAGACCTGCAAATGCGCCTGCCGGGCCTGCTGGCCCACATGTCCAAAAGGGCAGTTGGCCATGATGCGCGGTCTTTTGGGCGTCGGTGGATCGAAGCCGGTAAGGGCATTCACGCCCTACGCCTGCTGCGGGATGGCAGGGAGCAAAGGCTTCCCTCCCAAAGCTGGGCCACTGGCGGATGACCGAAATGCCGACCGATAGCGAAAGCCAATCTTTGAAAGCGATCATTAGAAGCCTGATCGCGCGAGCGAATCTCAGCGGCCAACTGCCGGCGCGATCTGCGGCTACCGCGCGCGGTGATGGCTGGACCGCCGTCCCGCATCACCCTCATCGCCATAATGTTTGATTGTAATGGTCGGGGAGACAGGATTCGAACCTGCGACCCCCTGGTCCCAAACCAGGTGCGCTACCAGCCTGCGCCACTCCCCGACGCGGCGCCGCTATAGGCAGAACGCGGCGCGAGTACAATCAAATGTCCCGTCCGACGATAAAAGGCGGTGCGATCATGCTGGCGACGCCCGTTCCGCAAGGCGATGACAGCGCCGGCTCGCCCGGTTATGGATCGCGCCGGGAAGGTATCGCATGAAACTTTACGGCTATTTCCGCTCGTCCGCCGCCTATCGCGTGCGCATCGCGCTCAACCTCAAGGGCATCGCCGCCGAACAGGCGGCGGTCCATCTGGTCAAGCCCGATCCGCTGCCCGCCTTCCGCCGCGAGATCAATCCGCAGGGGTTGCTGCCGGCGCTCGACAGCGAGGACGGGCTGCTCGTCCAGTCGGTGGCGATCATGGAATATCTCGAGGAACGCTATCCCGATCCGCCGCTCTTGCCTCAGGGCTTGGCCGATCGCGCCTATGTCCGCGCCGCCGCGCAGTTGATCGCGTGCGACATCCACCCGCTCGCGAACCTGCGGGTGCTGCGCTACCTCAAGCGCGAACTCGATCACGACCAGGAGGAGATCGACGCCTGGTATCGCCACTGGGTCGAGGACGGCCTTGGCCGGCTCGAGGCCTTCGTCGTCGCCAGCGGGCGCAGCGGCCGCTTCCTGTACGGCGATGCGCCGACGATCGCCGATTGCTGCCTCGTGCCGCAGCTGTTCAATGCGCGGCGGCTCGCCTGTGCGATCGACGCTTTCCCCACGCTCCTCGCCATCGATGCGAACTGCGCCGAGATGCCGGCCTTCCAGCAGGCGCACCCGTCCGTCCAGCCCGACGCCGAATGAGCGAAGCGGCCGACCCGCCCGTCGTCCCGATTCTCGCTATCGCGGATCTGGGCGGGGCGGACTGGGCGGCGGCCAATCTGATCGCCAACGGCTCGGCGGCGGCGGCGCTCGATGCGATGCCCGCCGGACTCGCGCAGGTCGCGGTGACCAGCCCGCCTTATTATGGCCAGCGCGATTATGGCGCGGCCGGCCAGATCGGGATCGAGCAGAGCCCGGAGGCCTATGTCGAGGCCCTGGTAGCGGTGTTCCGTGCGCTCCGCCGGGTGCTGCGCGACGACGGCACGCTGTGGCTCAACCTGGGCGACAAATATGCCGGCGGCGCGCTTCTGGGCATGCCGTGGCGGGTGGCGCTGGCGCTCGTCGCCGACGGCTGGCAGCTGCGGTCGGACATCGTCTGGCACAAGCCCAATGCGATGCCGCATTCGGCCAAGCGGCGTCCGACGCAGGACCATGAATATATCTTCCTGCTCTCGAAGAGCGGGGACTATCGCTACGATGCCGACGCGATTCGCGAGCCGCACCGCACCTTCGGCGAGGACAGCCGGATGCGCGGCGGGCGCGGCCATTTCGGCAAGCGCGGCGGGACCCCGGAACAGGGCAAGAATGCCGGCAACAGCAACCTCCACACCGGCCGCTGGGACCAGGCCTTTCACCCGCTGGGCCGCAACAAGCGCACCGTCTGGTCGGTGCCGCTCGGCAAATATCGCGACGCCCATTTCGCGGTCTTTCCGCCCGCGCTGATCGAGCCGTGCATCCTGGCGGGCAGCGGCGAGGGCGACGTCGTCCTCGATCCCTTCTTCGGCGCGGGGACGACTGGGCTGGTGGCGCTGGCGCAGCGGCGGCGCTTCGTCGGGATCGAGCTGAATCCCGATTATTGCGCGATGGCGCAGCGGCGGATCGCAGGGGTTTAAACCTGAAACAACCCCTCTCCCGCCTTCGCGGGAGAGGATGGGTGAGGGTCTTCTTCTTCTTCTTCTTCTTCTTCTGCTCGCTTCAGCAGAAAGGAAGACAAGAAGACCCTCGCCCTCCCTCTCGATCAGATCACCGCCACCGGCCCATCGGCGGTGCCGCGCAGCCGCTCGACGTCGCGCGAGGGCGGGGCGCCGAACATGCGGGCATATTCGCGGCTGAACTGCGAGGCGCTTTCATAACCGACCGTATAGGCGGCGCGGCTGGCCTCGGCATGGGTGGCGAGCAGCCGGCGGGCGGCCTGCAGGCGCAGGCTCTTCTGGAATTGGAGCGGGCTCATCGCCGTCGCCGCCTTGAAATGGCGGTGGAAGGACGGGACGCTCATCCCCGCGATCCCGGCGAGCATGTCGATCCGCATCTTCCGGTCGAAATTCGCCTGCAGCCACTGGATCGCGCGACGGACCTGCGACAGGCGGCTGTCGTCGCGGGCGATCTGGCGGAGCATGCCGCCCTGCGGTCCCTGCAGAAGGCGGTAGAGGATCTCGCGCTCGCGCAGGGGCGCCAGCACCGGCACGTCCTGCGGGGCATCGAGCAGCGCGATCAGATTCTCCCACGCCTCCAGCAGCGCGGGCGTCACCGGGGTAACCGCGAAGCCGGCCGGGTCGCCGTCGGCCGGGCTGGCGGTCTCGGGGATCAGCGCGGCCAGCGCCGCCCGGTCGAGGGTCAGGCTAACCGCGACGAAGGGCTTGTCCGGGGTCGCTTCGATGATGTGGCCCGATGCGGGCAGGTCGAGCGAGGCGATGAAGGAGCAGGCGGGGTCGTAGCGCAGCACGCAGTCGCCGATCATCACCCGCTTTGCGCCTTGCAGCACCAGGCAGATCATCGGTTCGTACAAGGTTACGACGGGCAGGCTGGGCTGGCGGACCAACCCAAGCCCAAGCCGCGGGATCGTACAGTCGCGGCGGATGCCGTCGGTGTGCCGCATCACGCGGTCGCGCATGGCGTCGAGCTTGTCCTGCATGGCGGCGAAGATCGGCCCGGACCAGGGCGGGCGCAAGAGGTGGATCGACGGAATCGTCGCGCGTTGATAGGATTGGGCAAATGAACGACAGGATCGGGCGCCCATATCGGCGGGCCGGTCGCCATAATGGTCAGGCGAGGCGGGCCCCGGGGCCGGCTTCGATCCCGATTTTCAGGAGGAGCAGGACATGACCGATATCTTCGGCGCGACATCGACCACCGACGAGGTTCTGGCGGGCGTAGACCTGACCGGCAAGCGCGTCTTCATCACCGGCGTATCGGCGGGGCTCGGCATCGAGACCGCGCGCGCGCTGGCAGCACACGGCGCCGACGTCGTTGGGGCCGCGCGCGATCTGGCGAAGGCGGAGGCCGCGACTGACAGCGTGCGGGCGGCGGCGAAGGCCGGCGGCGGCAGCTTCGCGATCGTCGAACTCGACCTCGCCTCGCTCGCGAGCGTGCGGGCCTGTGCCGATGCGCTGATCGCCGACGGCCGGCAGTTCGACATCATCATCGCCAATGCCGGGGTGATGGCGACGCCGCAGGGCAAGACGGCCGACGGCTTCGAAACCCAGTTCGGGACCAACCATCTCGGCCATTTCGTGCTGGTCAACCGGATCGCCCCGCTGCTGCGTGACGGCGGCCGGCTGGTGAATCTGTCCTCGGCCGGACATCGCTATGCGGTCACCGATCTCGAGGATCCGAACTTCGAGAACACGCCCTATGATCCCTGGATCGCCTATGGCCGCTCGAAGACGGCGAACGTCCTGTTCGCGGTCGAGTTCGACCGGCGCCACCGCGGTCGCGGCGTCCGGGCGGCGGCGGTCCATCCCGGCGGCATCCACACCGAACTGGGCCGGCACATGACCGACGACGACCTGAGCAACATGGTGACCTCGATCAACGACACTTATGCCGCCGCGGGCCTGCCGCCGTTCGAGTTCAAGACGATCCCGCAGGGCGCCGCGACCTCGGTCTGGGCCGCGGTGGTGGCCGACGGGGATGCGGTGGGCGGCGTCTATTGCGAAGACTGCCATGTCGCGGCGATCGAGAAGGGCGAAGGCCTGCGCGACGGCGTCCGCCCCTATGCGCTCGACCCCGATCGCGCCAGGGCGCTGTGGGCGAAGAGCGAAGAGATGGTGGGCGAGCGCTTCTGAGCGCGATCGGTATGACGGAATGGCGTCGTGGAGGTTCTCCGGCGCCATTCGTCGTTCGGTTATCCGACGCGCGCGGGACAGCGCTCTGACGCGCCTTGGGTCCGAAAGGAAAGAAGTGGTCGGGGAGAGAGGATTCGAACCTCCGGCCCCTGCCTCCCGAAGGCAGTGCTCTACCAGGCTGAGCTACTCCCCGACGGAGATCCGGTCGTTTTCTGCGGCTCGGGAGCCGACCGGATAAGCCAAGTCGGGGCCCTATAGGGGGGGCGTTGATTCCATGCAAGAGCCTGAAGGGGACTTTTTCGACAGGTCGTCGATCGCGGGCCGATCGACGATCGGCGCATGACGCCCGGCACACCGTGGGCGCCCGGCAGGAGGGCGATCGGAGCCTTCGCCGCGCCGAGCGGTCGGTCGGCATCCGGGCATCATATGATAGACGGGCAACGCGCGAAGACGGCCCAAAACGCATCATGCCGGCGGTGGCTGGCGTTCCGGTATTCCCAGAACGCCGGCCCGCGCCGGCATGACATCATCCGCTAAAGGCGGTTCAGGCTTCGGCCTTGGCCTTCTTCGCCAGTTCGATCGCTTCCATCACCACGCGGCGCGCTTCGTCGGCGTCGCCCCAGGTGCCGATCCGGACCCACTTCTTGGGTTCGAGATCCTTATAGTGGGTGAAGAAATGCTCGATCTGCTGCATGATGATCTCGGGCAGATCGCCCTTTTCGCCGACCTTCGAATAATAAGGGAAGGTGCCGTCGACCGGCACGGTCAGCAGCTTCTCGTCGCCGCCGGCTTCGTCTTCGAGCTTCAGCACCGCGATCGGGCGGACGCGGACGACGCAGCCGGGCACGAACGGCGAGCGCGCGACGACTAGGGCGTCGAGCGGATCGCCATCGGGCGACAGCGTGTGCGGCACGAAGCCGTAATTCGCCGGATAGCGCATCGGGGTGTGGAGGATGCGGTCCACGAACAATGCGCCCGACTTCTTGTCGAACTCATATTTCACGGGTTCGCCGCCCACCGGCACTTCGATGATGACGTTGAGGCTGTTGGGCGGATCGTCGCCCACGGGGATGAGGTCGATGTTCATGGCCGCGGCTTTATGCTGCACCGCATCGGATTCCAAGCGGCAATAGGGACGATGCGGCGGTTTTCCGCGACGGAAATGCGTTCGCTGCCGCCAAGGCCCGCCAATCGCCGCTTTTCGTATCCTTTCGGCGCCCGCTGTTGCCGCTTCTCCCGGCTTCGACGGGGCCGGCGTAGGCGCCCCGCGCAGCGCAAAGCGCTTCCACCCCGGTCGAAGGGACGATAAGGGCGCGGCATGAGCAGGATCGAAACACCGCGCCCGATCCGGGGCACACAGGATATGCTGGGCGAACAGGCGCTGCGCTTCGGCCATGTCGTCGACACGTTCGACCGGGTCCGCCGCCTCTACGGCTTCGGCCGGGTCGAGGTGCCGGTGTTCGAGCCGACCGCGGTGTTCGCGCGCTCGCTGGGGGAGACGACCGACGTCGTCTCCAAGGAAATGTACAGCTTCGAGGATCGCGGCGGCGATTCGGTGACCTTGCGGCCCGAGTTCACGGCGGGCATCGCGCGCGCCTATCTGACCGAGGGCTGGCAGCAGCACATACCGCTCAAGATCGCGACCCATGGCCCGCTGTTCCGCTATGAGCGTCCGCAGAAGGGCCGCTATCGCCAGTTCCATCAGCTCGACGCCGAGGTGATCGGATCGGCCGAGCCGCAGGCCGATGTCGAGTTGCTGTGCCTGGCCGACCAGCTGCTGCGCGAACTCGGCGTGTCCGACGGCGTCACCCTGACGCTCAACACGCTGGGCGACGGCGAGACCCGCGAGGCGTGGCGCGCCGCGCTGATCGCGCATTTCGACAAGCATCGCGGCGAGCTGTCCGAGGACAGCCTCGACCGGCTCGACAAGAATCCGCTGCGCATCCTCGATTCGAAGGACCCCCGCGATCGCCCGATCGCCGATGCCGCGCCCGAGATCGACAGCTTTCTGTCGGCCGATGCGGGCGCCTTCTTCGCGGCGGTGACCAAGGGCCTCGATGCCGCGGGCGTCGCCTGGACGCGCAACGCCCGGCTGGTGCGCGGGCTCGACTATTATCGCCACACCGCGTTCGAGTTCGTCACAGACCGGCTCGGCGCGCAGGGCACGGTGCTGGGTGGCGGCCGCTATGACGGGCTGATCGAGGCGCTGGGCGGTCCGCCCACCCCGGCGGTCGGCTGGGCGGCGGGGATCGAGCGGCTGGCGATGCTGATCGACGCGCCCGCGCCCGAGCGGATCGATGTCGCGGTGGTGCCGATGGGCGATGCGGCGCAGCCGTTCGCCGCCCGCGTGCTCGCCGATCTGCGCCGCGCCGGGATTGCCGCCGACATGGGCTACAAGGGCAATATGAAGCGCCGCATGCAGAAGGCCGACGCCGCCGGCGCGCGCTTCGCGGTGATCATCGGCGACGATGAGGTCGCGAACGGCGAGGTCGCGCTCAAGAACATGGCGGACCAGAGCCAGGTGAAGGTCGCCGTCGACGCGCTCGTGGCGGCGGTGCGGGGCTGACCGGGATGGCGGGCATCACCTCCGCGCGGATCGCGCAGATCGAAGCGCGGCGGGACGAACTCCAGGCGCTGATGTCGCGTGGCGACCTGCCGTCCGACCAGTTCGTCCAGCTGTCGAAGGACTATGCCGAAATCGAGCCGGTCGCGGTGGCGGCGGGCGAAGTGCGGCGGCTGCGCGCCGAGCTCGACGTCCTCAAGGGCATGGCCGAGGACGAGGGCAGCGACAGCGAGCTCAAGGCGATGGCGATCGAGGAGGCCGAGGACATCCGCGGCAAGCTGCCCGAGGCCGAGCGCGCGCTGGCGCTGAAGCTGCTGCCGCGCGACGCGGCCGACGAACGCTCGGCGATGCTCGAGATCCGCGCCGGCACCGGCGGCGACGAGGCGGCGCTGTTCGCAGGCGACCTGTTCCGCATGTACCAGCGCTATGCCGAGGATCGCGGCTGGCGGGTCGAGCTGATCTCGGCCAGCTCGGCGGACATGGGCGGCTATAAGGAAGTGGTGGCGGGCGTCACCGGCGCGGGCGTGTTCGCGCGGCTGAAGTTCGAGAGCGGCGTCCACCGGGTCCAGCGCGTGCCGGTCACCGAATCGGGCGGGCGCATCCACACCTCTGCGGCGACCGTCGCGGTGCTGCCCGAAGCCGAGGACGTCGACGTCCATATCGACGAGGCGAAGGATCTGCGGATCGACGTCTACCGGTCGTCGGGGCCGGGCGGCCAGTCGGTCAACACCACCGACAGCGCGGTGCGCATCACCCATCTTCCCTCGGGGCTGGTCGTCATCCAGCAGGACGAGAAGTCGCAGCACAAGAACAAGGCGAAGGCGCTGAAGGTGCTGCGCACGCGGCTGTACGAGATCGAGCGCGAGCGACTGGCGAGCGCACGCGCGGGTGCGCGCAAGTCGATGGTGGGGTCAGGCGATCGTTCCGAGCGCATCCGCACCTATAATTTCCCGCAGGGGCGCGTGACCGATCACCGCATCAACCTGACCCTCCACCGCCTGTCCGAGATACTCGAAGGGCCGGGGCTCGACGAACTGGTCGGCGCGCTGATCGCCGAGGACGAGGCCGAGCGGCTGGCGCAGCTCGATGGCTGAGACCGTCGGCGCGGCGCTCGTCGCGGCGACGGCGGAGCTGGCGGCGACGAGCGAGACGGCGCGGCTCGATGCCGAACTGCTGATGGCCCATGCGCTCGGCATTGGTCGCGACACGCTGTTGCTGACCCGGCTGGGCGATCCGGCGCCGGAAGGCTTTGAACGTCTGCTGGCGCGCCGCAGCGCGCATGAGCCGGTCGCTTATATCCTGGGCGAGCGCGATTTCTGGACGATCACGCTCGCGGTCGGCCCCGGCGTGCTGATCCCGCGGCCCGACAGCGAGACGCTCATCGAGGCGGCGGTCGCGCATTTCGGCGCGGTGGGGCCGGCACGGATCCTCGATCTCGGCGTGGGGTCGGGCGCTCTGCTGCTCGCCGCGCTCAGCCAGTGGCCGGCGGCGACCGGGATCGGCGTCGACCGTTCGGAGGCCGCCGCCGCGATCGCGCGCGGCAATGCCGAGCGGCTGGGCCTCGCCGGCCGGGCGGAGATCCGTCTCGGCGACTGGGCGACCGGCATCGACGAGCGTTTCGACCTCGTGCTGTGCAACCCGCCCTATGTCGAGAGCGGCGCGCAGCTCGCGCCCGATGTGGCCGGCCATGAACCGGCCTCGGCGCTGCTTGCCGGACCCGAAGGGCTCGACGACTACAGGCGGCTGGCGCCGGAGATCGGCCGGCTGCTGGCGCCGGGTGGGCTGGCGGCTGTGGAAATCGGCATGGATCAGGCGGATGCGGTGATCGCGCTGTTCGCGAGCCATGGTCTCGCCGGATCGGTCCGCCACGATCTCGCCGGACGCGATCGGGTGATCGTCGTCCGGGGCTGAGCCTTTTGTCGAACCGCCGCACATTCCGCTTGGAAAATGCCGCGCAAGCCCCTACATCCGGGATATAGACAGGGTATTGGATGCCATTGCGCACCGGCCCGATGCTACGACCTCCAATGTCACGGACGCTTTGAATTGGCGACCATGTCACATGGCGGATGCGGGTTCTTCGGCACCCGCGCCTTGGGGCGGCGTGCATCTTTAACGCTTTGGGGCATGGCCCCGATGGTTTCCGGGGTGGTCCCGGAAGTGGGAGTGGTGAACCGATACCACCAGTGACAAGGACATCGGAAAGTTGATCAATAATCGGCAGAACGGTCGCCGTCGCGGCCGTGGCGGCGGGTCGGGTGCGCCCCGGCCGAACGGGTCCAGCGGCAGCCAGGATCGCGGCAACCGTATCGACAATCGTGCGCGCGGCAACGCGGCCCAGCTTCTTGAGAAATACAAGGCGCTGGCGCGCGATGCCCAGATGCAGGGCGACCGGGTCAACACCGAATATTATCTGCAGTTCGCGGATCATTATTTCCG
>JAZKDN010000041.1:0-77196 GCA_040387595.1 Pseudomonadota bacterium | reverse complement strand
AACTCGACTATGACAAGCTGACCCTGACGATCGAGACCGACGGCACGGTGACCCCGGAAGATGCGCTCGCCTATTCGGCACGCATCCTTCAGGACCAGCTCCAGCTGTTCGTCCACTTCGACGACGGCATGGCGATCTCGGCTCCGGCCGCGGGCGGCACCGCCGCTGCGGGTGGCGCGGGCGAGCCGGAAGGCGACGCCAACCAGCTCAACCGTTATCTTCTCAAGAAGGTCGACGAGCTCGAGCTTTCGGTGCGTTCGGCCAATTGCCTCAAGAACGACAACATCATCTACATCGGCGATCTGGTTCAGAAGACCGAAGCCGAGATGCTGCGCACGCCGAACTTCGGCCGCAAGTCGCTCAACGAGATCAAGGAAGTCCTCGCCTCGATGGGTCTGCGCCTGGGTATGGAAATCCCCGGTTGGCCCCCCGAGAACATCGAGGAAATGGCCAAGAAGCTCGAACAGGAATTCTGATGTCCTGGCGCGCCTGAGCGCGCCGGGACGTCATCCCAGCGCAGGCTGGGATCTCGTGAGCCTGGGGAGGTCTTCGATCTTCCGGGATGCCGGCTTCGCCCGGCATGACGAGAAGAAGAGAAGGGTTTTGGGCGGTGGCCCTGTCACACCGCCTGGCTTGGGGTACCTCGTACGGCCCCCTGACAAACGAAGGACATTATCATGCGCCATCGCGTAGGCGGTCGTAAGCTTCAGCGGACCGGATCTCACCGTATCGCCCTTTTCCGCAACCAGTCGGCTGCGCTCATCAAGCATGAGCAGATCCTGACCACGGTCGCCAAGGCGAAGGAGCTTCGTCCGTATGTGGAGAAGCTGATCACGCTGGCCAAGAAGGGCGGCCTCGCCAATCGTCGTCTCGCCCATGCCCGTCTTCAGGACGACACCCAGCTGAAGAAGCTGTTCGATGTCCTGGCCGAGCGTTATGCGGCGCGTAACGGCGGTTATATCCGCATCATCAAGGCCGGTATCCGCGCGTCGGATGCCGCTTCGATGGCGATCATCGAGTTCGTCGATCGTGACGTTTCCGCAAAGGGCCAGGATTCGGGCCCGGTCGAAAGCGATGAGGACGTCGCCGAGGCAGCTTGATCCCGTCATCCTCTCCTTTGCGGAGGGGATGGTCGCACAAGCCGTTGCAAAGAGAGCCGCGAGCGTTACGCTTGCGGCTCTCTTTTTATGCCCGGAGGGGATCCGCATTGAAGTCGTTGATGGTGTTGCGTGCCGCCTGTGTCAGTCTGCTGTCGATGAGCATTGCCTTGCCCCTCTCCGCTGAAGCGCCGAAGTCCCCCATCTATCCCGAGACCCGCCGCGAGGCTGTCGTCGACGAGCAATTCGGAGAGGCGATCTCCGATCCCTATCGCTGGCTCGAGAATGACGTGCGTGCGGACAGTGCCGTCGCCCAATGGGTCGATGCCGAGAACAAGGTCACCGAAACCTATCTCGATGGCCTTCCCGGCCGATCGGCGATCCGCAAGCGGCTCAAGACGCTGTGGAATTACGAGCGCTATGGCGTGCCCCGCAAGCGTGGCGGCCGCTATTTCTACACCCATAATAGCGGGCTTCAGAACCAGTCGGTGCTGCTGGTGCGCGACGGGCTCGACGGCAAGGAGCGCGAACTGCTCGATCCCAATCGCTGGGCGAAGGACGGGGCCACCGCGCTCGACGACTGGCGGCCATCGAACAATGGCGATCTGCTCGTCTATTCGGTCCAGGACGGCGGGAGCGATTGGCGCACCCTGCGCGTCATAGACGTGACGACGGGCAAGCAGCTCGACGACGACATCCAATGGGTGAAGTTCTCGAGCGTCGCCTGGGATGGCGATGGCCGCGGCTTCTTCTATTCGCGCTTTGCGGCACCAAAAGACGGTGCGGCCTTCCAGCAGCTGAATCTCAACCACCAGGTCTATCATCACCGGATCGGCACGCCGCAGTCGGAAGACCGGCTGCTCTATGCAACGCCCGGACGCCCCCGTCTCAACCATTCGGTCGAGGCGACGCAGGATGGCCGCTATGCGCTGATCACGTCGAGCGAGGGCACCGACGAACGCTATGAGCTGACGCTGTTCGACCTGGCGGCAGCGCATCCCCGGCCGCGCAAGCTGATCGGCGGGCTCACAAACGAATGGGCGCTGGCGGGCAGCGTCGGCAGCCGCTTCTATTTCCGCACCAACCTGAAGGCGCCGCGCCAGCGGGTCGTCATGCTCGACGTCGCGGAGCGAAAGCCCAAGCCGGTCGAGATCATCCCGCAGACCAGCGATACGCTCGTCGGTGTTTCGCTGGTCGGCAGCCGGCTGATCCTCGCCTATCTCGGCGACGCCAAGACCGAGGCGCAGCTCTATGAACTGAACGGCCAGTTCGTGGCCCCGATCAACCTGCCGGACATCGGCACGGGTGCCGGCTTTGGCGGCCGGACGGGCGACCCGGAGACCTTCTTCAGCTTCTCCAGCTATGCGACGCCATCGACCATTTTCCGGTTCGACACCGCGACCCGGAAGACCGAGACCTTCATAAAGCCCAAGCTGAGCTTCGACCCGGCCGACTATATCGTCGACCAGCAATTCTACCGGTCGAAGGACGGTACGCAGGTGCCGATGTTCGTCGCGCGCAAGAAGTCCACGGGGCCCGGCGCGCCGGCATTGCTCTACGGCTATGGCGGCTTCAACATCGCGATGACGCCGGGCTTTTCCCCCGCGATCCTCGACTGGATGGAGATGGGCGGCGTCTATGCGGTCGCAAATCTTCGCGGCGGTGGCGAATATGGCAAGATCTGGCACGATGCCGGGCGGCTCGAGCGCAAGCAGAACGTCTTCGACGATTTCATCGCCGCCGGCGAGTATCTGATATCCAGCGGGATCAGCGCCAAGGGGCGGCTCGCGGCGATGGGGCGGTCGAACGGCGGCCTGCTGATCGGCGCGGTCATCAACCAGCGGCCGGACCTGTTCGCGGTGGCCAACCCGGCGGTCGGCGTGATGGATATGCTGCGCTTCACCCGCTTCACCGCGGGCCGCTACTGGGTGGACGATTATGGCGATCCCGCCAAGGAAGCGGACTTTCGCGTGCTGCGCGCCTATTCGCCCTATCACAACATCAAGGCCGGCGCCGACTATCCGGCGATTATGGTGACCACCGCCGATACCGACGACCGCGTCGTGCCGGGGCATAGCTTCAAATATGTCGCCGCGCTTCAGGCGGCGGATATCGGCGCGAAGCCGCACCTGATCCGGATCGAGACGCGGGCAGGGCACGGGTCGGGCAAGCCCACCGACAAGATCATCGACGAATATGCCGATCTCTGGACGTTCTTCGGCTATTGGACCGGAATGACGGCGCCGAAATAAGGGCGCGCGACAGAGCCGTCGGCGTTCTACAGAATGGAGGGGCGTGCGTGGCGACGCTTTGTCCCCAAAAATAACAAGCAAGCATGATTGTTTTTCTTGCGCACTATGTCGCTGCGTAGTTTGTGTCCCGCAGACAAAGTCCGGGCCGCGATGAGTCGGGCCCGGAAGAACCGCCGGAAGGGCGGCGCCTGACGAGAGGAGGGGACGGGGATGCAGCGGATCGGACGTGGGCTTGCGGGATTGTCGCTGGCGATCGCAGCGGCGGTCATCGGTGCCGGAGCGGTGACGGGGCAGCCCGTCAGCGAGAGCGAGGCACTGGAGAAGACCCGGATCAAATCGACCGAGGACTTCCAGGCGAAGGACAACGACGCGGTCGATGCCGCCACCGCGCCGGGAAAGACGGTCTTCGCCGAGCATTGTGCGGTCTGCCACGAAGGCGGGGTGCCCAGGGCGCCGTCGACGACGTTCCTGGCGATGATGCCGGGCGATGCGATCGTATCCGCGCTCACCAGCGGCGTGATGAAGGCGCAGGGGGTGGCGCTGTCGACCACCCAGCGCGTCGAGGTCGCCGAATATCTGACCCGTCGTCGCCTCTCTGCCGAGAGCAGGCCGGTGCCGCCGCCGGTCTGCAAAGGGCCGCAGCTTGCGTTCGATGCGGGGGATGCCCCCCGGCCGATCGGTTGGGGGCATGACAACCGCCGTTTCGTCCCGGGCGACATCGCCAGGCTTCCGGCCGCCGCGGTGCCCCAACTGCAGCTCAAATGGGCCTTTGCTTTCCCCGGCGCTTTGCGCGCGCGTTCGCAACCGAGCTATGGCTGGGGGACGATGTTCGTCGGCAGCCAGGACGGCACCGTCTATGCGTTCGATCTCGACAGCGGTTGCACCAAATGGACGCAGCGCGTTTCGGCGGAGGTCCGCACCTCGATCGTGACGGATGGCGCGACGAAGCGGCTCTATTTCGGCGATCTTCTAGGCCGCGCCTATGCGCTCGACGCGTTCACGGGCAAGATCCTCTGGTCGGAGAAGATCGACGATCATCCCGACGCGACGATCACGGGCACGCCGACCCTGGGCGGCGGACTGCTCTATGTCCCGGTCTCGTCGCTCGAGGTTGCTCAGGCCGCCGACCCCAAATATGCCTGCTGCACTTTCCGGGGCTCGGTCGTCGCGCTCGATCCGGCCACCGGCGCAGTTCGCTGGCGCACCTACACGGTGCCGCAGCCGCCCAGCGAGCATGGCCGAACGGGCGATGGCACCCTCATTCTGGGTCCATCGGGGGCACCGGTGTGGAACAGCCCGACCTATGACGCGAAGGCGGGCCGAGTCTATTTCGGATCGGGCGAAAACTACTCGTCACCGGCCGACGACAACAGCGATGCCGTGTTCGCCGTCGACGCGAAGACCGGCAAGCGACTCTGGCACACGCAGCTGACCAAGGGCGATGCGTGGAATGTCGGCTGCATGCTGGCGGTGGACAGCTGTCCCAAGGAAAAGGGCCCCGACTATGACGTCGCGGCCTCGACGTTGCTCATCCCCATCGCCGACGGTGGCCGCATGCTCGTCGTCGGTCAGAAGTCGGGCGAGGCCTGGGGTCTCGATCCGGACAGCGGGCGTGTCGTCTGGAAGCGGCAGCTCGGCCATGGCGGCACGCAGGGCGGCGTCCATTTCGGCATGGCGGCCGAAGGACCCCGCGTCTACGTGCCGATCAACGATATGCCCGACACAGGCGATGCCCGCGTCTATGACGCCTCGATCCGGGGATCCGGCCTGCACGCGATCGACGCGGCCACCGGCACAGTCCTGTGGAATGCCCGCGCGCCCGAGGCGTGCACCGATCGGAAGTTCTGCGATACCGGCGTTTCGGCGGCGATCACGGCGATCCCCGGCGTGGTGTTCGCCGGCCATCTCGACGGCATGTTCCGCGCCTATGACGGCACGACCGGCAAGATCCTCTGGCAGACCGACACGACGCGGCCCGTTCGCACGATCACCGGCATCGAGGGGCATGGCGGATCGATGAGCGGGCCGGGCGCGCTCGTCGTCGACGGCCACGTCGTCGTCAATTCGGGCTATGGAATGTACAGCCATATGGCCGGCAATCTGCTGATGGTGTTCGCGCCGCCGCAATGACGGTGGGGGCGCGGCCCAATCATTCAGCTCACCGCAATCTGCTGGCAGCTAGTCGCTTCTTCCAGCATCGTAGCGTAGCATTTGACGGGGCACTGGCATGATCAAGGGATATATCGGTTCGGCGGTAGCAGCGGCATTGCTGGTCGGGGCGTCGGCTCCGGCGGCGGCTCGTCCCTATTGGGGTGGCGGATGGGGTGGCGGCCATCATCATCGAGGTGGCGGCGGCGACACGTTCGGCAACATCCTGCTCGGTGCGATCATCGGCGGCGGCGCGATCGCGATCGCCTCGTCGGCCAACAGGAACAAGAGCCAGTCGGTCCCGTCGCGGCGTGCCGACGACCAGCGCGACGACCTTCGCGAATCGGGTGATGACGCCCGCGAGGTCGCGTCGATCTGCACCGAGGCGGTCGAGAATATGGCGCGCGGCCCGGTGTCGTCGGTCGACTCGGTCGGCCGGGATGGCCCCGATGGCTGGCGGGTCGACGGCGTCGTTCGCGGTCAGCGCGGCGATCGGTCTTTCTCCTGCGGCGTCCGCGAAGGACTGGTTGAGAATGTCGACCTCGGCGAGCGCATGGCCTCGCGCTGAGCTCCAGGCGATCAACGGGAGCCTCTTCGCTTCCGTCAACCAATTGGCATCATGGCAGGTCTATGGTGTTACCTGCACGTTGCCGCCCAGTTCCATTCCCGGTCTGATATCACCCGTTGGCGTCGCGATCGCACGGCTGCCTAAGTGCAGTCTGCCGGCACCGTCGAATCGTATTGTGAAGCCTCCGACGCATCACTTGACGCGGTGCCAAGCGAGCGAACGGCGGAAGGCCTCGAACTTTGCACGGTAATCCGCCGTCGCCGGTGCCGTGACGCGATACGCTATCAGCCATTTGGCCCCAACGCCGCAAAACAGCAGGGATTCGGATCGGAGCAACTGTAAATTACCTCGGAAATTGTCACGGAATTCATAGACTGCCCGGCGGCCGTGCGGCTCCGGGGCAGCCGCTGGTGCATCGATCGTATCGCGCTCGATCAGCTGAGCATCTGGATGAGCTTGTTTAAGATTCATCTGGCGACTTTCGAACGCCAGGTCGCAGGCCTGTTCGGTCGAGGTGTCGGCACCTCCGGGATAGACAAATATGGTGGCTACGAGCGCATATTCCGGTGTTTCGGCGTTATAGCCGACGCCGATATTATCGCCGTCCGGCCCAAACGCACGCTCAGAAACGCGTTTGAACTCACCGACACTTGCCGGAAAGACGAAGCCCGTGGGCGCATGAATATAGGGCTCACCCGTCTTTTTGGGGTCAGCCGATTCTATCGTCAAAGCGGGAGCGGGCATCAGCAGTAGAGCAAGAGCCGCAAAGATCTTTGTGTCGGAAATACCCATATTTCTCCCCCGATCGGATTATGGCGACTGCTGCCGTCGGCTGCAATCGAAGGAAGGACCAATTTGGCGAAAGCGGTCGATCAGAGTCACGACTGGCTGGACAGCTGTGCCGCCGCCGATTATCGGCTCGGCATGACAGCCCAGCTTCCCGCCGCCGCCCCGAAGCCCAGCCAGCCGCATGAGTCGATCCTGATCGTCGACTTCGGCAGCCAGGTGACCCAGCTCATCGCCCGCAGGGTCCGCGAAGCGGGGGTCTATAGCGAGATCGCTCCCTTCAATGCCGCCGATGCGGCGTTCGACCGGCTCAAACCCAAGGGCATTATCCTGTCGGGTGGTCCGGCCTCGGTCGCCGATATGGGCAGCCCGCGCGCTCCGCAGCGCTTCTTCGAGGCCGGCGTGCCGATCCTCGGCATCTGCTATGGCCAGCAAACCATGTGTCAGCAGCTCGGCGGGTCGGTGACCCCCAGCCATGACAGCCGCGAATTCGGTCGCGCCTTCATCGAGATCAGCAGCCGCTCGGCGCTGTTCGACGGGCTCTGGCAGGAGGGCGAGAGCCACCAGGTCTGGATGAGCCATGGCGACAAGGTCGATACGCTGCCCGAGGGCTTCGCGCCCGTCGCGGTGTCGGAGGGCGCTCCCTTCGCCGTTACCTCGGACGAGAAGCGTCGCTTCTACGGCGTCCAGTTCCACCCCGAGGTCGTCCATACGCCCGACGGCGGCAAGCTGATCGCCAACTTTGCCCGGCACGTCTGCGGCCTGGCGGGCGACTGGACCATGGCCGAATTCCGCGCGACGAAGATCGCCGAGATCCGCCAGCAGGTCGGCGACGGCAAGGTGATCTGCGGTCTGTCGGGCGGCGTCGACAGCGCGGTTGCGGCGGTGCTGATCCACGAGGCGATCGGTGATCAGCTGACCTGCGTGTTCGTCGATCATGGCCTGATGCGGATGGGCGAGGCCGATCAGGTCGTCACCCTGTTCCGCGAGCATTACGGCATCCCGCTGGTCCATGTGAACGTCGAGACGCTGTTTCTCAACGGCCTCAAGGGCGTCACCGATCCGGAAGCCAAGCGCAAGTTCATCGGCAAGACCTTCATCGAAGTGTTCGAGGCCGAGGCGAAGAAGATCGGCGGCGCCGACTTCCTGGCGCAGGGCACGCTCTATCCCGACGTGATCGAAAGCGTCAGCTTCACCGGCGGTCCTTCGGTCACGATCAAGAGCCACCACAATGTCGGCGGCCTGCCCGAGCGGATGAACATGAAGCTCGTCGAGCCGCTGCGCGAGCTGTTCAAGGACGAGGTCCGCGCGCTCGGTCGCGAACTCGGCCTGCCGGAAATCTTCGTCGGCCGTCACCCTTTCCCGGGGCCCGGCCTCGCGATCCGCATTCCGGGCGAAGTCACCAAGGAGCGTTGCGACATCCTGCGCAAGGCCGACGCGGTCTATCTCGATGAGATCCGCCGCGCGGGTCTGTACGATGCGATCTGGCAGGCGTTTGCGGTTCTGCTGCCGGTCCGCACCGTCGGCGTGATGGGCGACAGCCGCACCTATGACAGCGTCTGCGCGCTGCGCGCCGTCACCTCGACCGACGGCATGACCGCCGACGTCTACCCGTTTGACGCCGCGTTCCTGAGCCGGGTGGCGACCCGGATCGTCAACGAGGTGCAGGGCATCAACCGGGTCACCTACGACTATACCTCGAAGCCGCCGGGCACGATCGAGTGGGAGTGAAGGGTGCAGATGGCGGCAATCGGGTAGTTTCCGCAGCGATTTCGACTTCACCTTCGCTGCTTTCGTCAGTCAAGCGCCTTATTGTGCTGGCTTGCTCGGTTGCTGTCTTGCGGGAACAATATGCGCGCACGCTTGCGGTTCTGTAAATCGGCCTCAATGAGTGATAGTGTTCTGGCGTAGAATGGCGTGCAAAAAGGCGGGTCAATTAGGTTCTAACGACCGCCGTTAAGCCGTATTTTTTCGCCGATCCCGCAAGCGGATGTTTAGAAGCCGGCGCATGATTGCCGTTTCCACTAGGAAATGGGAGCTACGCGCCGCGCTGTTCGGCTGACAGGTTCGCGCCGATCCACGCAGATACGTCGGTAACCGGAATGCCATGGCGTTGGTTGAAGGTCGCCGCCTTGTCCCACGCGACACCACGCCCTTGCGCGAAGGCCGCCCGGTACTTGCGCATCATGTTCGTCGGATCGTTCGCCAGTTCTTTCATGAGGAAGGGCACGGTCCATTCGGACCGGCTGAAGCGACGACCCAGCGCCGCCTCAAGCTTGTCTGCGGCCTCACCATAGGTGACGGTGTCCCCAGCGAGAAAGACGATCTCGTTCCGGATGGTCGGCTCGAAGAAGACGATTTCGGCGGTCAATACCCCGATGTCGTCAGGCGTCGTCAGCGTCACCGCGGTATCGAGGCTGCCGAGCGCATGAACAGCACTATTCTCAAGGTCGACGACACCGAACTCCGGCTCGAACAGATAGCTCATGAACATGCCAGTGGATATGATGACCCACTCGGTCTTGTCCTGCGCGCGCAGAAGTTCGCGCACGTCGAGCTGCGCGTCGAAGATATCCTGCGGACCGCCACGGCCGATCGCTTCAAAATCGACGCCAAACTGCCACGGAAAGTAGCGCGGGATGCCGGACTGCAATGCTGCCTTCGCAAGCTTCATCGGTGTGTTGATGCCGGCGGCATATCCCGCGCAGCCGATCACGGTGTCATAGCGTGAGAACATGGCTGCCAGGTCGTCGATCGAGCTGTTGACGAGATCGCCCACGACGATCTCGATACCCGCATCGCGGATTTCGGCGATGTCACGCTGTTTGGAGGGCGCGTCGGACTCGACGGCGCTGGCGCGCAGCAGCACGCTGATCCTGACACCGTCGATATCCCTTGCGCGACGCGCGAGGTTGCGCAGAACCGGCATACCCAGTTCGCCGGCACCCAGCACGAGGATGTTCCGGGACTTCACGGTGGAAACTGCATCGTTCATCGTTCTAACTCGTTCACCAATGGTTGCCACCACGATTTGGCAATCGGCGTGCAAAAGCGAAAGAAGGGTACATGCGTGATACCGTGGTCAGAACGCTAAGCCAGGACGACGTTCTCAGATACTCCCAGACTGTCTGCGACGGCCTGAGAGACGACGATGACGGGGTGCGGCGTGAGGTATTGGCCCATGCCGGCAATCGCTGGTCGCTCGGGGTCATTCACACGCTCGGCGTATATGGTCAGCTCCGCCATGCCGAGATCGGCCGGCGCATGCATGGTGTCACGCAACGTATGTTGACACGCACGCTTCGCCATCTGGAGCGTGACGGGTTGGTGGTACGCCATGACTTCGAGGAGGTCGTCCCTCACGTCGAATATGCGCTGTCCGATACCGGCTTGGAGCTTCTGGTTCGGCTCGTCCCGCTCTGGACTTGGATCGTTGAGAACGTGGACGGCTTTCGAGCGGCACGAGGGGCATTCGACCGAGGCAATAGCGATTAGCAAACGCGAGAGATATTTTGAATATTAAATTGAATAACTTATGATGAGTGCTGACAATCGAGTGGGCGTGAAGGGTACAAACGGCGGGGATAGCGTGGGTTCGACGGTGATTTTCGCTATCGTTTGATTGTCGATCGCATCCGTCTTTCACTTGCATTATGCTGGCCTGCTCCATGTCTGTCCCGCGGGACCGATCTGCGCGTACCCTCATGATGGTGTGAAGCTGCCTTGATGGACAGGAGTCCTCTGACGCGGAATGGAGGGCACAATAGGAGGCCTGTCACCGCGAGCGGTAGAAACGCGAAAGCGTCAAAGGTTCGAAAATAACCTTACAAAAATGAGGCATTCACACACGAGCCGGCGCTCATTGTAGAAGCCTATAGAAAATTGCCCTTAAGAGATTTTATCACGATTTCCGTTCTATTCCGTGCGTCGAGTTTGGTCGCCAGTGAGCGAAGGTGCAGTTTGACGGTCGTCTCCTGAATGCCGAGACTCCTTGCGATTTCCTTATTGGCTTCGCCCTGATGCAGCCGTCGCAACACGTCCATCTCGCGTTCTGTCAAGTTCGCGCCAGCGCCATCGCAAACGGGCAAATCGGCGGGGGCAAAGCGTTGGCCGGACAGCATCAACTGGACAGCCGCGATCATCGATCCTGCCGGCATGGCCTTTGGAATGATTCCCGACGCGCCGTCCTTCATCAACTGAAGCGACTCGCGCTGGCCGACGAAGCCCGACAAAACGGCGTAACGGCTCGCATTGCCGCGCATCAGCTTACCGATATCGAGGATGCCATTCACGCCCGGCATTTGCAAATCCAGCAGAACAAGATCGAATGGGGTGCCGGCGTCGAGCCGCTCTTTTGCATCTGTGGCGTTGGTAACCGTGACTATTTCGCATTTGGGCCAATGTGCCTGAAGCATCGACGCAACTGCATCAAGCACCAGTCGGTGGTCATCCGCTATCAGAAATCTCATTGCACTGTTGTCCCTCGAATGGCAGCTTGAGCCCTATCAATATGGCATGCAAGCGTTCAAGAGTGGGCGGCTTGGTCATCACCTCGTCGATGGCATTGGGGATCGACGAGGGTAACATATTCGAGCACAGGACAATGGGCAGATCAGGGCGAATGCGCTTAGCGTGCGTTGCGAGCTCGCCTCCGCTCATTTGCGGCATGTGCCAGTCCGTGACGAGCAGCTGGGCGTAATTCGGCGCGCCCTTGATGAAGTCCAGTGCTTCAAGGGGGGTGGAAAAACTGGCGACCTCCCATTCTTCGGCCCGGAACATCATGCCGAGCATGGACAGCGACCGCGGTTCATCATCGACCAAAATGACGTTCGCTACGGTGGACTCCGCCATGCTTTCGTCGGAGTCCGTCATCCCGAGCCTTTTACCCTCAGCATCGCGCGCGGGCAGATCGATGACGACGGCACTGCCCCGGCCGGGCACACTAAAAAGCTCCAGTCGACCGCCCAGTGTTTCGACCAGGGCCGTAACCGAACTGAGGCCAATCCCGCGCCGACGTTCTTTGCCTTTCGTCGACACGAAGCGATCAAGCGCGTGATCAAGCACGGCCTGGGACATGCCGATGCCTTCGTCGTGGACAATGATCCTCGCCACGGCGCCCTCGACTGCGGTGCCATAAACGAGGCGAGCGGTCGGTTCAAATGGTAGGCTGGGGGGCGTGTGTGTAGGCAGCGACTGGACTTCGATCCGCAACATATGCCCGGTGCCAGCCATGGCCTCGATGGCGTTCTTCAGGACATTGGTCATCGAGCGCGCAAAGAGCGTTGATTCAGCTAGTACGAACAGCGGCTCGGTGGGAACCTCGCAATAGGATGTCTGCGTTATTTCCAGCAGTGGCGCCATGAGGTCGCACAAGCGCGGCACCATATCGGCCAGATCGCAAAGCTGCTCCGCCGGCTCTACATAATCCGGGTTGAGCTGGTTCAGCAGCGATCTGGCTTGATGCAACGCGTCAAAGACGGACATCAGCACCCGGTGCGGCTCAGGCTGGTCGCATTGCTGCTCCAATAACGTCACCGACGCGTCGATTGCGCCAAGGAAGTTCGAAAAGTCGTGAGTGACCGTTTCGACCAACTGGTCCAGGGCCGCGCTGCGGTCTGCTTCGACGACCCGGCGGCGCAGATCGGCCGTTTCCTTCTCACGGATCTTGCGTGAGCCGATGTCTCGCGTTGAGCATAGAATGCCTCCATCCTTCAACTGGGTGAGAAGGAGGTCCTGAAAGACGAGAACTCCATCTCGCCCGCGACTTGGCAACTCGCCGCTCCATCGACCTTCGCGCCGGAACTGCGGTATCACTTCCCGGTCAAAGCGGGTCAGGGCTTCGCTGTCATACAAGCTCGCCCACGATTGCCCGATCAGATCGTCGCCGCGCGCAAAACCGAACATTTGCGCGTGGGCAGCGTTCATATAAGTGAAAAAACCGTCCGGATTTGTAATCGCGATCCCTTCCCCGGCCGCTTCGATGGCTGCAGAAAGCCGGCTTACCTGCGCAACCTGCGCAAGCAGTTCGCGATTCGACGCGTCAAGCTCATCCGATTTGCGCTCCAGCAAGTCTTCCGCGCTCTTACGCGCAGCGACTTCTCGCTTCAGCCTCAGTCTTATAAGCTCCGCACTGTCAGGCATAAGAATTGGTCTATTTCTTTAGATCGACTCCGAACTCAGCAAAATACTCTGTGCGAGGTGCTGCATCAATACGCTCGATCCGGTAACGATCGCCACACCCGAACGTGTCCATCGTCGCTTCTAGCATCCATCCGCAAAACGATGCCATGGGGCGCGGCGACTCATATCGCAGCACGAGACGTTGCTCGCCCTGGCGTACCACCACCCGCACACTCGGGGGATTGGAGTCTTGGTAGAGTTTGCGCACGTCCCGGTGGATCACGCCGTGGACCTGTTCAAGAAAGTCGAACGGATGCATGTCCAGTGAGATCGCGCGGCCGGCGACCAGCAAGGGCAACACATAATGCCCCAGCCGGCGGCTGAAGACGTCCGCCTCGATCCGCATCGCCCTTGCAAACGCATGGTGCAATCGTTCGAACTCGGCGAAGGGATACCGCCCGACCATGGTGTAGGCCCCGCCAGACTCAAGGTGCAGCCGCTGGATCTCCCGCTCGGTATTCACCTCGCCCAGTTCGCTCTGCGCGAATTCGATCATGTGGACGAACATGGCGCCCTTCATCATGCTGTTCATTGTGCTGCTGTCCATTCAAGCAGCATCACCTGCCCATCGCGTCGATGCAATCTGACCATCCGGTCAGGTATACAAATCATGCAGTATCGATAAATAGAGTTCAGCGCGCCACCATGCCCCAACCTGGCGCGTAATGACAGAGGCCTCGGAAGGAGTCGGCATTGTATGCCGGCTCCTTTTTTGTTTATCTACCAAGGTTTACATGATCAATTGGACAGGATGTCTGGTGAAAAGATCAGTATTGAATGATCTTTTAAACGATAACTTCTGACCTGCTGGATTATATACTGCATCGAATATCTGCATCATTCTGCATCTCATTGGTTCGATATGAGGTGAGGGTGCGATGATTAGCTTAGTATTTTTGCAGCTCGCAGCGTCGGTGGTTGGTAGCGACCATCTGCCGAGCACGCCGATGGACTTTCAGCGGGACGAAAATTTCAACCGCGTTGTCATCGCCGGCTCGGCGTCCGATCGCGGTCAAAGCGTAAACACCGCCGAACGGAACGGCAGGCGGGCCGCAGGCCGTGCCACCGCGATAGCCAACATGATCAACGTCACCGTCTACGGCAGCAATAACACTGTTGTCGTTCATGCGCGCCAGCAAAACAGCGGGACGCAACAGGCAATTGTTGGCGTCAGCCCGTCGTCGGGGGGGGCAGGGATGTGATCGACATTGTTGCTAGAAAGCGCGCGCTCCGCGCCCTTGCCCTTGTCGCAGCCAGTGCCTCGCTTGGGGCGTGCAGCACGCTGTCAACCCCTGCTGCCCACTATGTAACACCACTGAACGGTGCGCAGGTAATCGATGACGACACTGCTTATTCACCGCTGCTGCGATGCTTGGCTGCGACCGCCCCAAATTCGGATCGCCCGCGGATCGCGGTGGGTGAGGTGGCTGATTATACCGGACGGCTGGATGGCCTGAACGGCACCGTTGCCCCACAGGGTGCGGCGCTTATGGTGATGTCGGCCATCTCCAAAGCCGGCTTCCCCTTGGCCGAGCGGCTCGACCTTCGGATCGCGCGGCAGGAACTCGACTACGCCAACAGCAGGCTACTCGGGCCCGATGGCAACCCGACCGATGCCTATCGCCGGATCTATTCGGGATCGATCGCAGAGGCGGACATGTTCGTTCTGGGCGGGATCACCGAGCTTGATTTCAACATCCAGAGCGATGTTGCCGAAATTTCTGTCGGTCCGGTGGGGGCTGGGGCTCGTTCCTATGTCATGTCGGTTGGCATCGATCTTCGCCTGATCGATGCGCGTAGCCTTCGCGTGATTAAGGTCGTCAGCCTGCAAAAGCAGATCCGCGGTCGCGAACTGCGCGCAGGCATTTTTGAATTTATCGGCAACACAACCCTGGATCTCGGCGTCGGAAGGCGCCGCCAGGAGCCGGTGCACGGAGCAATCCGGGCGATCATCGAAAAAGCGGTGATCGACCTGATCGCGGGGCAGTCTGGGGCCAATGCACCCGATTGTCCCACTAACATCCCGACGGTGACGTACGCCGCCGGGGCCCACCCACAATAAGTCGCTTCAACAGGAGAGTAGAAATGAAGAAATTCAGTTTGCTGGTATCGGCCGGCCTCATCGCCCTCACATCAACCCCAGCGATGGCGCAGCTCATTCCTGACCCAACGCCCATCCTGCCGACGCCCACGCCGAGCCTGATAGACGTTAGCGTTGACCTGTCGACCGGCCAGGCGCTCGGCGACCAGCAGGTGCTGACCGCGATCGCCAATGTCGGTGGTCCGTCGCTGGTCGACGTCTATCTCGGCCTGCTCACCGGCGCTACGTCGGGTGGCAACACTCAGCTGCTCAATCCGTCGATTCTCGATGCATTGAACACTGTTGGCGGTCCGGCCCTGGTGAGCACGTTCCAATCGCTGGTCGGTTCGACCTCGCGCAATGTCGATTATGTCAACGGGCAGATCAACGATGCGAACCAGTCGGCCACTGCCAACGTCAGCGCGGCCACGACGACGACGCTGACCGCCACGGCTGCGGCAATCGGCAACAGCTACTCGATGAATGCGGCGGCCCGAGCGGTTGCTGATCTGACCCAGGGTAATACCGGTACCGGCACCAGCACGCTGAACAGTGTGCTGAACACCGTGGGTACCGTAAGCCAGACCGCGGCCTCGATCGGCAACTCGGCGTCCTTCACGTCGCCCGCATCGGTGCTGGATCTGTCGGTCGATCAGAACAACAGCGGTATTCAGACCGCAACGTTGGTCGGCCTGGGAACGACGGTTACCGACGCGACGTCGACTGCCGCCGCGCTCGGTAACTCGCTGTCGGTCGAAATGCCCGGCGGCAGCGTGATTGCCGCTGCTCAGCGTAACTCCGGCACGATCACTGCGGACCTGACCGGCACGCTCACCACCGCGGTCAGCTATACCGGAACCGCGGCGGCGATCGGCAACTCCTACTCGCTCACCAGCCTGAACAGCGGGCTTGCGGGTAATGTCGGCAGCTCGGTCAACCAGTGGAACACTGCGGGTCAGATCGCGAAGATCGGTGCGACGCTCGCCTCTACCACCACGGCCGCTGTGACCGCCGCCGCAATCGGCAACAGCGTGAGCATCAACGTTCGATGACGCTGCTCCCCACACCGCGGTCATGCGCGGTGTGGGGAATGCACTCTCAGGAGACTAGTCATGAGCATAATTCATATAACTGAACATGACTCCTTGCTCAGCGCCGTTCTGTGCCAGCGGCTTGGCGCCCACGGGCATACCATGGTGATGACGCCAGACGGTGATTCCTGCCTGCGCGCGCTGCAATGGGTCCGGCCCGATCTTGTCGTTGCAGACGCGCGGTTACCTGACATGGCCTCAATGGAGTGGCTGGAGACGGTCAACGCGCGCGGCTTTTGAGCAATTGCCCAAGATCATGTTGTTCCAGCCGGGCGCGATCCGTGACCGGGTCCGCATTGCTCGAACGGGGTTGGCGGCCTGTCTTTCCAAGCCGGTGGACCTTGAGAGCCTGCTTAGGCAAGTGTTCCTCAGCTTGGGCACGCGTCATGCGGCGGCAGCCTGATCGCGCTCTTGGCCTCGCGGCTCTGGTGGTTGCCGCATGTGCGACACCAGCCATGGCCCAGAAATCTGGGTCATGGCAGGCCGACCTCGACGCCGGCGTTTCCATCCTCACGGGACGGAATGCGAATTGGTCTGACCTTTCGCTTTCGCTGGGGCGGGTCGGTCCGGAAAGTGCCACCGCAGCGCAGGTACAGCGTGCGCGCCGCTTTGGCCGTAGCGAATATCTGATCGGAGTGCGTCATGAGCGCCGAATCGGACGTGCGCTCGACCTGTCTGGCGGCTTTGCGATCGGCACAGATAATCGGTTCTTGCCGGACTGGCGTCTCGATGCCGGGGTTTCGCACCGGGTCAGTCGCACCGATGTGCATACAGATGCAGTGCGCCTTGGCGCCAATATCGCGCACTATAGCGGCGGCACGTTCATCACGCTGACGCCCGGCGCGGTGCGGTATTTCGCTGCGCGCAACGCCTTTGTCGGGATCGACGCAATCGCGCTGAGCGCACCCGATGCACGGTGGAAATTCGGCGTCCGCGGACAGGCTGGAGTCGATCTAAATTCGCGCCTGGCTGTTCGCGCATGGCTCGGCATGGCGCCTGAAACAGAACGAGGCCGAACCGAAATCGTGCGCAGCGCGGCGCTTGGCGTGATCGTCGCTGGACCACAGCGTCGCAGCTTCCGTCTGACACTCGCCGGCGAGAAACGGGCAATCGGCCCAGACCGTGTGACGATCTCGATCGGCCTCACACAAAAACTTTGACGAGGGGAGATACCATGTTCGTAAGTACGGTACTTTGGATCTGGGCCATCTGCCTGATTTTGCTCGGCCTTGTGTTTGTTACGGCGTCGATCATCGGCCGCCGCATTGGAGACGTGCGACGCCGAACCGACGCCGATGTCGCCGCCGTCCGCACCGGCATACTGATCGCTGGGCTCGCCGATGCAACGAAGCTCCCACCAAGGCCGGCTCAAAAGGAGCGCTCCGGATGGATCGTCGCCGCCCACGACCTTCGTGACGTGATCGACGGCCCTGATCGTTACCGCCTCGAACAAATTTTCACGCGCTGGATGGGCGACGCGCAGCGCAACGCCCGCGCGCGGGATGGAGCGCCATCATGACCGAGCCAACCATCATTTTCTGGGCAGAATCCGTCGCCTGGATCGTATTGATCAGCGGGCTGATCCACAGCGTGCTGTATGGCTTGCTGCTGATCGTAGCAGCAACCGGCTTCTTCCAGCGGACCAGCGAGCGCGATTCGATCCGGCTCACGCGCAAGCAGGATCCGGATCTGCCCACCGTCTCTATTATCGCGCCTGCCTTTAACGAGGTGCACACGGTGGTCGATTCAGTCCGCGCACTGCTGCGCCAGCACTATCGCGATTATGAAGTGATCGTCGTCAATGACGGGTCGACCGACGCCACGCTGGAGACCTTGCTCGAGGCGTTCCCCCTCCACCGCCGCGTCGACAACGAACAGTCGCATCCCGCCATCCGTGCCATCTTTGTGTCCGACGTTTATGGCCTGACCGTCATCGACAAAACAAACGGTGGCAAGGGCGATGCGCTGAATGCCGGCCTCGCGGTCGCGAACAGCAAATTATTCTGCGCGATCGATGTCGACTCAGTGCTTGAGCCCGACGCGCTGCTGCGCGCGGTGCAGCCGTTTCTGGACGATCCGCGGACTGTGGCGGTGGCCGGAACCGTCCGCGTGGGCAACGGCTGCCCGATGCGTAAGGGGCACGTCCTCCAGGCGGAGTTGCC
Organism: Pseudomonadota bacterium; assembly: GCA_040387595.1. Taxonomy (GTDB): domain Bacteria; phylum Pseudomonadota; class Alphaproteobacteria; order Sphingomonadales; family Sphingomonadaceae; genus Rhizorhabdus. The sequence continues at coordinate 58,832 of JAZKDN010000041.1, read as the reverse complement.
AAGGCAGCCTCTTCCGTTGATCCAGACGGTCGAATATCTGCGGGCGTTCCTCATCGCGCGCTATGCCTGGAGCCGCCTGGGCGCATTGATGATCGTTTCGGGAGCGTTCGGACTGTTCGACCGCGAGCGCGTGCTCGCAGCGGGTGGGTACCGCACCGATACGGTCGGCGAAGATGCAGAACTGATCGTCAGGCTGCATCGGATCGGGCGTGATGAGAAGCGGCCCGCGCTCATTCGCTTCGTACCGGAGCCGGTGTGCTGGACGCAGGTGCCGACGCGGTTGCGGGATCTGGGTACGCAACGGCGCCGATGGCAACGCGGCGCGTTGGAAACGATCAGCCTTCATCGTCGCATGATCATCAGTCGGCGTCATGGGAATGCTGGCTGGCTCGGCTTGGGTTCGATGGCGCTGATTGACGTGATTGGCCCCGCACTGGAGGTCGCCGGCTATGTCGCAGCCTTTCTTCTGGCTTTGCTCGGCGCGATCTCGTGGAGCGTCTTTTTCGCGCTCTTCGCGGTCGTATCGGCCTTTGGCTTCCTATTGAGTGCCGCGGCGATCGCCTTGGAGGAGATCGAAATTCGTCGCTTCAGCGATAGATCCGCAGTGTTCCGACTTCTTGCCGCAGCACTTCTGGAGAATTTCGGCTATCGCCAGATCAGCAACCTCTGGCGTCTGCAAGGCTGCTGGGACCATTTGCGCGGCCGCCGCGGGTGGGGCGAGATGATCCGTTCGCCGTTCCTGAAATGATAGCTGGCGCGTCAGTAACGTAATCTGTCCTGACGGAGCAGGATGGAGGAAATGCGGACCATAACTATCGTGCAATTTGTGCCTCACCGTGAATGGGTCGCGATGAGACACGCCCTCGTTGCCAGCCCTTCACGGAATTCGCGCAAACTCTCACTCTATGGACCGGCCGTGCATTGCTTTTGGCCTGCGCCGGATCGGTCTTTCGTTCTTGCGTAGGCTCAGGCGCAATCGCGCCATCAGGGCATGTCCTGCTCTTCGAGGCCCAAGCGGGCGCGGTCCGCCGTTGCGCCTGCCAGATCCGCGGCGGCGAGCACGGCGCGGGCTCGAGCGTCGAGCAAGCGTACGCGGGCGTCGGTGGCCGCCTCCTCACGGAGGTTCAACAGGAAGAAGTCGCTGGCGCCTAACTGGAACCGGCGTCGCTCGGCTTCGGCCATGCGATCGGCGAGTTCGGCTTCCTCCGCCGCCAGCACGGCGGCTTTCTCGGCGCCATCGAGCGCGATGACGATGGCTTTCACCTCCACCGCGATCTGGTCGCCGATCAACTGCTGACGTGTTTGCAGCGCGTCGATCTCCGCGCGGGCTTCGGCGATACGGCCCCTGGCCTGGCGACGCTGCAGCGGCACGGAAAAGCGCAGGCCGACGATCGCTTCCTCACCATCGCGCGACACTCCCCCCAAACCCGTGCGGCCGAGATCGTAGGAAAGCTCGCCGCGCAGATCGAGCCGCGGCTTCAGGTCGTTCTCCGCAAGCGCAAGGCGCAATGTCGACTGTTGAAGCCGCGCGTCGATCGATCGCAGGTCGGGGCGGTCGACAGGCCCCGTCACGCGACCCGGCCGAAACGCCGGCAGCGTGGCCGGAAGGCGCTCGGCGCCGGGTGTCACGCGGCTCCCGCCGCCATCGCGGTAAAAGAAGGACAGGGCATTGGCGGCGGCAGCGAACTCCTGTTCGGAGCGAACCACCAGCGCCCGACGACGAACGATATTCTGATCGTTCTCGGTCAACAGGATCGCCGGCCTGACCCCGAGTTGCACCTGCCGCGCGATGCCGCCCCGACGCGTTTCCGCCAAAGCGAGCAGCGACTGGTAGGCCTTCAACCGCAACCCGGCAGCGACCCAGGTCTGATAGGCGGCGATCGCGCGCGCCTGGACTCCGATCGCCACCATCTCGCGGTCGAGCCGGGCCAGGTCGATGTCGCGCGCGGCGATGGCCGTCCGCCCGCGGCGCTCGTCGATGGTCCGATCGCGCAGCAACGCGAACAGCCCGGCGACCTTCAACTCGCCGAGCCGATCCGTGTAGGCCTTGTCCTCATAGATCGGGAAGCTGCCACGCGACAGGCGATAGCCGCCATAGAGCTGGCCGCCATTGCCAGTCAGCGGCCGGGTCACGCGGCCTTCCGCAGAGGTGCCGTCATAATAGCCTGCGACGCGGCTCTGCGCGTCGACGTCGAACACCGTATCGAACGCGCCTTCGGCACCGAGCGCGCGTCCCTGCGCCTGGCGGACGCGGGCGAGCGCTTCGACGATTTGCGGCGCGTGCGTCGCCGACGAGCGAAGCACCGCGTCGAGCGTCAACGCGCCCCCCTCCTGCGCGGCAAGATGGGCGGGCCAGAACAGGAGCAGCGTAAGCAGGAGGCGGGCGATCATTTGGCCTTGCCCGCCTTCAGCACGGCTGCGTCGTCGTCCTTGGTCGCGGCGGCCTTCGCGACGCCCTGGCCCTGGCCGAACTCCAGCGGGAAATCGTTCAGCTGCCGCCACAGCTCATAGCCGACCGATACGGTCTCCATCTGTATCCAGCCGCGCACTTTCGCTCCCGGCCGGGTAAAACGAGGATCGGGCCAAGCCGGCTTGCCCGGCAAGGGCTCGACCAGAACGCGGAACAGCCCGGTCGGGCTCGCCGTCGGATCGAGCCCGCGGACGCGGCCGTCGAACAGTCCCTGCGCGACGGACGGCCAGCCGCTGAACTGGATGGCGGGCCAGCCCTCGAACTCCAACCGGACCGGCTGGCCGACCCTGACGAGCGCCACGTCGCGACCATCGACGTAAAGCTCGACGGCGCGCTCGACACGCTCGGGTGCGACCACCGCCAGCATGGTCCCGGGGGATATCAAGGCGCCGCCCGCCGCCGCATTGATGGTCTGGATGCGCCCGTCTCGGGGCGCGCGGACGAGCTGCGCCGCCTGGCGATTGAGCTGCACGTCGATGCGGTTGAGCTTCGCGCGCGCTTCCGCCAGCTTGGCTGCGGCATCGGCGACCTTGATCTGCGCCTGCTCAAGGTCGCGACGCGCGACCAGCCCCTCGGCCAGGAGCTGGCGGGCGCGGCCCACGTCGATGCTCGCCACGGCCTGTCCCTGGCGCACGGCGGCGATCTCGGCCTGAACCTGCGCGCGTTCGGCCGCGAGGCGAGAAAGCAGTTGAGGATCAACGTCGACGACGCGCGCGATCGGCTGCCCTCGGGCGACATGCTGACCGTCCTGGACATACCAGCGCTCGATCCGGCCGGCGACGAGGGCGGATACCTCCTGCGCGCGGTCGTCGGGGTCGAGCGCCACGACCTGCCCGTCGCCGATCGCGGTCTGCACCCAGGGGACATAGACCATGATGGCGGCCGACAACGCGATCCCGATCGCGATCATCCACGCGATCGCGACCGTCACACGCGGCGGTCGCATAGCCGCCAGCGTCGGAAAATGCTGAAGATGCTCAGGCCGATATGGCACGGGCGGCCTCCCGCTCTTCGAGAAACGCACCCAACTCCGCCTGGGACGCGAAACGTCGCTGCTCCTTTCGGCCAAGCCATAGCCAGGCGTCCAGCGCGATCGCGCCGGGCCTTCCTGTGCAGAGCAGCACGGTCGTGCCGGCCGGTTTCAAGCGGGAGAGCACCTCGCTCAGCCGGTCGGTCGGCATCACGTCGAACAATGGCGACAGGACCAGCACCTTCGGACGCGCGAGCAGGGCGATAGCGAGTTTCAGCGCCATCACTTCGCCGACGGTCAGTGGCCAGCCCGAAGACGCAAGCGGCGTGTCCAGCCCCTCGGCAAGCATCGTGATCCGCCCGCCCAATCCCACCGCGTCGAGCGCGTCGAGCATCGCCGCGGCCGTCGCTCGGGGGGCTGCGAGTGCGAGATATTGGCGGATCGTCACCTCGACGATCGTCGGGCGGTCCAGCACGACGATTTCCGAACGGAGCAGATACATATCAAGCCCGCCCAGGTCGGAGCCGCCGACCGTCACCAGCCCGTGCTCGGGTGTGACGTGTCGTTTGAGCAGCATGGCGAGCAGGCGGTCGATCCCCGGATCGGGGACGGTAACCAGCCGCTCGCCCGATCGCAGAGCGAAGTCGAAGCGGGCGCCGTCGAGCCCGACGTCGCGAAGCGCGACCGATCCGTCGCGCGGTCCCTCCGCGCTTGCCGTGGGCGTGCGCTCCTGCGGGATCGCGAAAAGGAGCGACAGTTCCTCGGACGATGCAACGAGGTCGTAGAAGGTGTCGAGGAATACGCCAAGTTGCGACACGCCGTAGAAAACGCCGGAAAGGATGAGCTCGGCCGCCACAAGCTGTCCGATCGACAGTTCGCCGGCCAGGATCAGGTTGCCGCCGAGCGCCAACAGCGCCGCGGACGCGAGCGCGTACAGCAGGAAGCAGGCGAGCGTCTGCGCGAAGCTGTAGCGAAAATAGCGGCGGTGGCGATCGACATAGGTGGCGGTAGCCGCCTCCGACCGATCCATCGCGAAGCCCAGGTGGCGGCTCGATTTGTAGAAACCGTTGGACCCGCCCACGCTTTCCAGCCAGCGCGCGGTATCGTGCTTGGCGTGGGACAGTGCGACGGCGGCCGTCAGCGAGCCTCGCGACCAGATGAGCCAGATCAGGAGCAGCGCCACCAGCAGCACGGCGTTGAAAGCCAGGAAGAACGGGTGATAGAAGCTTGTGACCGCCAGTCCCACGGCCGATTGCAGAACGATGGTGAAGCCGCCGATCAGCAGGCTGGGCACAGCCTTTTGCACCGTGCCTAGATCGAAATAGCGATTGAACAGGTCGGCGCGCCGTGCGTCGCCGAAGAAGGGATCGCGCGCGTGAACGGCGCGGACGGTAATCTCGGCAACGACACGGGCAAACACCCGGCGCTCGAACAGCGCCATCAGGTGGACGCGGAACGCGCTCAGCGCCGCAACGAGCAGGAGAAGAGAGAACAGCACGCCGGCGAGCGTCCACAGCGGCGCCGGCAGAGCGGTATGCGCCACGCTGTTGATGAGGACTTGAACTGAGATGGGCGTTGCGAGCGACAGAAGACTGATCGCGACGCCATAGACTGCGGCCAGCCGCAGATAGGCCGCGTCCGGCCCAATGATTTCGGCCAGCCAATGCAATGCATCGCGCACGCTGACCCGCTGGGATTCCACCATTGACCGCCCCACAACTCTTATGATGTCCGTTGACAGCCCGGGATCTATGGTCCGGTCGCGATGGCGGCCAATCACTACTGTTGCCAAATGGCTATAGGCTGTGATTATAGTCCCCCATGCCAACCCTGCGGCAATTCGAGTACCTGGTGACGCTTGCCGATACCGGTTCGTTCGCGCAGGCGGCGCGGTCTACCAATGTGTCTCAGCCGACGCTGAGCCAGCAGGTGAAGGCGCTCGAGGATCGTCTGGGCGTCAAGCTGCTCGAACGGTCGACGACCGGCGCGATCCTGACGCCGATCGGTCGCAGCATCGTGTCGAAGGCGCGGGGACTGCTGGGCGAGGTTCGCGACATAAAGGCGTTGGCGAACAGCGCAGCAACCGGGCTGACGGGAACGCTGAGGCTCGGAACCACCCCTACGCTCGGCCCCTATCTGCTCTCGCCCATCATTGCCGAGCTGCACCGCGCGGCCCCGGGGCTCAGGCTCTACGTGCGCGAGGGCATACCCGATGCCCAGGCGCTGGCGCTATCGCGCGGCGACCTCGATCTGCTGCTCGGCCCGCTGCCGATCGAGGGGGCTGGTCTCGAGATCGAACCGCTGTTCCGCGAGCCGATGCACCTGGTCAGCCCCGTCGATAGTGAACTGGCGACGGGGAAGATCGACCCCGCCGCCTTGGCGGGACAGACGTTGCTGTCGCTCGACACGCGCCATCACCTGCATCGTCAGGCGATGGAGATCGCTACGGCGCATGGAATGGTGCTCAGCCCGGACTATGAAGGCACAAGCCTCGACAGCCTCCACCAGATGGTCGCGAGCGGGCTCGGGCTGGCGGTGCTGCCCAGCTTGTACCTCATGTCGGACGTCGGCGGCTCTGCGGGCCTCGCCGTTCTGGATGTGGCCGGCTGGAAGGCGCATCGCTCGGTCGCGATGGCATGGCGCCGCGGGGCCAGTATGGAAGCGGCGTTCCGTCTCATCGCCGATCATGTCCAGCGTTCCGCCCGCCACGCGCTCGGGCTCACCGCTGATTGAAGCCAGGCGATAGCCAGCATCTATCGTGATGGCTGGTGTGTTCCAATTGGCATGCGTGCCGCGCTCTGGATATTTCCCTCATGCGGCCCGGGGCCCTCTGGCGATCCTCAATCGCGATGTCGGTCCGCATCGAGCAATTGTCCGGAGTCGCACTGTGGAGATGTTGGAAGCGATATGGCTCGGCACGCCGGTATGGATGTGGCTCGCCTTCCTCGGCGTGGTCGCGACGCTGCTCGCGCTCGATCTCGGCGTCCTGCACCGCAAGCAGCGTGAAATCGGCGTCGGCGAGAGTCTGGGGCTCTCGGCCGTCTATATCGGCCTGGGGCTTGCTTTCGGGGGGTGGGTCTGGTGGCAGATGGGCGAGACCGCCGGTCTCAATTATCTGACCGGCTTCGTCATCGAAAAGAGCCTGGCGATGGACAATGTGTTCGTGATCGCCATGATCTTCACCTATTTTGGCGTGCCGCGGCTCTACCAGCATCGCGTGCTGTTCTGGGGCATTCTCGGCGTCATCATCCTGCGCGCGATCATGATCGGCCTCGGCGCGACGCTGGTCGCCTCCTTCTCCTGGCTGCTCTACGGGTTCGCCGCTTTCCTGATCTTCACCGGGATCAAGATGTGGCGCATGGCGGAAACGCCGTTCGATGTCGCCGGCTCGCCGCTGCTGCGCTGGGTGCGGCGGCGGTTCCGGGTAACGGACGAACTGCACGGACAAGCCTTTTGGGTCCGCAAGCGAGATGCCTCGGGCAGGCTTGCCTGGTTCATGACGCCGCTGTTCCTGGCGCTGCTGATGGTCGAGTTCGTCGACGTCGTGTTCGCGGTCGACTCGGTGCCGGCGATCTTCGCCATCACCACCGACCCGTTCGTCGTCTACACCTCCAACATCTTCGCGATACTCGGCCTGCGCGCGCTTTACTTCGCGCTCTCGGCGATGGTCGAGCGCTTCCACTACCTCAAATATGCGCTCGCGGTGTTGCTGGTGTTCATCGGCTCGAAAATCTTCGTCGCCGACGCACTCGGCCTCGCCAAGCTTCCGCCGCCGGTGTCGCTGGGAATCACCTTTGGCATCCTTGCGGTCGGCGTAGGCTTTTCGCTGTGGAAAACGCGGAAAGCTGCTCCGGCATGCCGTCCGCTATGACCGAGGGATGCCGCGATCGATCTCGCACGTCGCCATGCCAGCCCCTCGCATGGGCCGGATATCCCTTGGAAACAGCAAATATTTGTAACTCTGAGGCAATGCAAAAGTAGCGAGCCGCCCCAACATTCTTGGTAGGTTTGGAAAAGCTGTGGGAATTCATGCCTAGCGTCTCGCGAAGAACCTGCCCTGCGTCCGAGCCCGCGGCGCCCACTTTGTGGTGAGCCCCGTGTATCGCGACGCCACGGGGAAACCACGGCCGGCCGCAACGTTTCCGACAAACCGCACAGGAGGATAGAATGCCGACATCGACTGCCGTTACTTCCAGCCAACCGAGCCCCGATGAAGCGTTGAAGCGCCTGATGGAAGGCAACGCTGCCTTCGTCGCTGACCGGCCCAAGCTGCCGGATATCTCGCGCGAGCGGCGGCTCGAACTGGCGGAAGGGCAGCAGCCTTTCGCGACATTGGTGGGCTGTTCGGATTCCCGCGTCGGTCCCGAGCAGTTGTTCGGGGCCGGTCTGGGCGAGCTGTTTATCGTGCGAACGGCAGGCAACAACGTCGATACGGCCGGCATGGGATCGATCGAATATTCCGTAACCGTGCTGAATGTACCGCTTATCGTGGTGTTGGGTCATGAAAAATGCGGCGCCGTCGCGGCGGCAACCGAGGTCGTGACCAAGGATGTGCGCTTCCCGGGCAGTATCGGCCGGATGATCGAACCGATCGTGCCCGCCGTCATCGCGGCCCAGCGGAACAGCGACGATGACAATCTCGTGGATCGCGCGGTTGAAGAGAATGTGCGCCGGATGGTCGAGAGACTGAACCAGTTCTCCGAGCCTATGCTGCTCGATCCGCAGCGCCGCGGCGAACTGAAGGTCGTGGGAGCGGTTTACAAATTGGCCACAGGCGAAGTCCATTGGTTGTGATCGGCTAAGGCTTACTTTGCACCGCCGCCTGTCCGAGCGTGGGATCGGCGGCGGTCCTTGCCGAACGTCGATTTCGAGCTGTCGCGTAGCGAGATCGACAATCTGCTGTGAGGTTTTACCGGCGAAACCAATATCCGCGTTCATCATTGCCTGGAAAACCACCGGGAAGCGAGTAAGTGTCGCGTAGAATGGGGACTGCTTGAGCCTGTAGGGGGGAATGAGCATGATGCGGTTCGGGCGGCGAGGGCTGTTTGTCACGGCGCTGCTGTCGCTGCTTCCGACGTGGCTGAGACCGGCAAAAGCCACAACATTCTCAGACGGCGTCGGCGAGTTCCGCGGCTTCGTCATGGCCGCCGTCGACCGTCGTTTTGGCGCGGGCAGTGCTGTGGCGGATCCGAGCGATCCGGCGACGTTCACGGCCAGCTTAGGCGACAAATCGATCACGACCGATGTGACCAACCTTTTCAACTATCTTCTATCCTATCCTGAAGAGGATCCGGACGAGGCAGTCGAGCGCTTCGTGGACACGATTGCCGAATCCCGAACGAAGATCGTCAGCGACGATGCAATCGTCGCCGTCGTTCGCAACCGCGACTATGTGGCCGGTGCGCCCGGTCTCGGCCATGATATTCTGCACGAGCCGTTGGGCGCCGATCTTGTCGTCGTCTATATGGCGGACCGGACAAACTCCATGTCGCCGCTAACCGCCAAGGACATCCCGGGGCGAGATCTGGCCAGCGTGTGGGCGGTCGCGCTGAACAATCTCCGGAAATGGCTCCCGAAAGTCGTATCTGACGACGCTATCGAGCCTGGGATTGCCTATTTCGTCGACGACAACACGCTGCTTGCGACGAGCCTCATTCTGCTCGACGAATTCTGGAAATCCATCGCTGCGCGGTTTCCGGGCGATGTGTTGATAGCTATCCCGCGGAAAGACCAGCTCTTCATCTTCGATGACGACGGCAAGGCCACGACGCGAGCGGCTGCGCGCCAGCTGATCGATGTGACCATCGAGGGCGATTTCAATCTCCTCTCCCCACTGCTGTACGCGCGTCGCGGCGGTACGATCGTGACGGTGGCCGACTAGACCCGCCGCTCCAGCCGTTTAGAACTGGACGAGAGCGGGATGGATCGTGATCGCGGTCGAACGTAGATGAGGAGAGGGCGATGACGATATCCCATTGGTTGGTGAAGTCCGAGCCGAACAGCTATTCCTACGGCGATCTCGAACGCGACGGCCGCACGATCTGGGACGGCGTGCGCAACAATGCCGCCGCGCTGCACCTGAAGGCGATGAAGGAGGGAGACGAGGTCCTCTTCTACCATAGCCAGGAAGGGCTGGCGGTCGTCGGGATCGCGAATGTCGTTCGAACCGCCTTCGCCGATGCAACCGATCCCACGGGTCGCTTCGTTGCCGTCGAACTCGTGCCGGTCCGCCCATTGGTGAAGCCCGTCACCCTGGCCGAAATGAAGGCCGTGCCCGCGCTGGCTGGCATGGCGATGCTGCGGCAGAGCCGCCTGTCGGTGTCGCCCGTCGGTGCCGACGAGTGGGCCACGATCCTGAAGATGGCGCAAGGCTGAGAGGGCGGCGGCTGGCACCTTCGCCAGTTTCCCCGTGCCTTCGATGGGCTAGACGAGGGAAAATTCGAAGGAGAGCGGATGATGGCGGGTCGGCTGGATGGCAAGATCGCACTGGTGACGGGCGGGGCGTCGGGCCTCGGCAAGGCGATGGCACAACGCTTCGTACGCGAAGGTGCCACGGTGGCGGTCGCCGATATCGATGCCGACGCCGCCGCCGGAGTGGTGGCCGAACTGGGCGATGCCGCCCGTTTCGTCCCGCTCGACGTTCGCGACGAAGCCCAGTGGATCGCGGCGATCGGGACGTTCGATCGCATCGATATCCTGGTCAACAATGCCGGCATCACCACCCTGGGCAGCATCGAGGAGGTCACGCTCGAGCAGTTCCGGCACGAATTCGATATCGACGTGGTGGGGGTGTTTCTCGGCTGCAAGCATGTGCTGGCAAAGATGCGTCCGAACGGCGGATCGATCATCAACATGTCGTCGCTATGCGGGGTTCGGGCGCAGGCGGATCTGGTCGCGTATAATGCGGCGAAGGCGGCGGTGACCCATATGACCAAGTCCTGCGCGCTGCACTTCGCCAAGCAGGGCTACGGCATCCGCTGCAACTCGGTACATCCCGGCGCGATCCATACCGAAATTCTCGACAAGGTGATGGCGCAGTCCGACGACCCGGATCGGCTCTATGCCGGCTGGGTCTCGACGCACCCGATCGGCCGGCTCGGCAGGCCGGAGGAAATCGCGGCGATCGCGGTCTATCTCGCGTCCGATGAGTCGGCCTTCACCACCGGCGCCGAGTTCCGGATCGACGGCGGCAGTTCGATCTGACCCGCCTGCACGATCAGGCAGGCAGGACCAGCTCGCGATCGAGGAAGTCGAGAAAGGCGCGCACCCGGCCGGCGAGGCGATCCTGCCCGGAATAGAGTGCGTGGATGTCCTCGCCATCACCAGGGTTATGTTCGGCCAGGATCTCGACCAACCGGCCAGCCTGCAGATCGCTGGCGACGTGAAAATGACCGAGCCGTGCGATCCCGCCGCCAGCTACCGCCATCAGGCGCACGACCTCGCCCGAATTGCCGAAGAAGGCGCCTTCGACCGGACGATGGACGGTGCGGCCGCCGATCCGAAACGGCCAGCTGTCGACCGATCGCCGAAAGCTGAACTGCAGGCAGCTATGCCCGTCGAGATCCTGCGGTTGCGCCGGCGTTCCGCGCGCGGTGAGATAGGCGGGGCTTGCGACCAGCACCATCCGGCTGTGCCCCAGCTTCTTCGCCTTCAGCCGTGCGTCGCGCAGTGGTCCGATCCGGATCGCGATATCCGCCCGTTCCTCGACCAGATCGACCACGGCATCGGATAGAGACAGGTCGATCACGACGTCGGGATAGAGGACGGTGAAACGGGGCAGGATCGGCAGAAGATATTGCGTGCCGAACGGGACAGAGGCGTTGATCCTCAGCTTGCCGCGTAGACCTTGCGATTCCCGGCCGAGATTGCCTTCGACGTCCTCGATTTCTTCGATCAGCGCCGACATGCGCCCGCGATAGACCTCTCCCTCCGGCGTCAGCGCAAGCGAGCGGGTGGTGCGGCGGAACAAGGCGACCCCGAGGCGTTGTTCGAGGCGCGCAATGCTCCGGCTGATCGCGGACGGGGTGAGGCGCAGTAACTTGGCTGCCGCGGCAAAACTTCCCGCCCGCGCAGCCGCAAGGAAAGTCTCGATATCGCCGAGATGGTTATCCATAGCTATTCATGATTTTGAATCACTTCTGAAATGCAGTCCGTCGTTCTAGTCATGAATATGCCGGCTGCCTATCTCGGTCTCATCACGACGACAAAGGGATTTTCAAAATGGATATGAAGCTTCAAGGCAAGACCGCTCTGGTGACCGGCTCGACCGCAGGCATCGGCCTTTCGATCGCTCGTTCGCTGGCGAAGGAAGGCGTCGACGTTGCGATCGTCGGCCGCAACAGGGCCAAGCTCGATGCGGCTGCCGCCGAGATCGCGCAGGTCGGCGCGGTGCGCGCGATCCTGGCCGACGCCGCGACGGCCGAAGGCGCCGCCACGCTCATCGCCGCAGTGCCCGACGTCGATATTCTCGTGAACAATCTCGGTATCTACGAGGCAAAGCCCTTCGCCGAGATTGCCGATGAGGAATGGCATCGCTTCTTCGAGGTGAACGTCGTCAGCGGGGTCAGGCTGGCCCGCCATTATTTCCCCCGCATGCTGGCCAGCGACTGGGGCAGGATCATCTTCGTTTCGAGCGAGAGCGCTTTGCTGCCGCCCGGTGAGATGATTCATTATGGCATGACCAAGACCGCACAGCTCGCCATCGCCCGCGGCCTGGCCGAGCAGACGCGCGGCACCGGCGTGACGGTCAACTCGGTCTTGCCGGGCCCGACCCGTTCGGAGGGCATCGTCGATTTCATCCGCTCGGTCGTCGACAACAAGGATGCGCCCGAAGCCGAGCGCGAAGCCGAGTTCTTCGAAAAGGCGCGGCCGTTGTCGCTGATCGGTCGCCTGATCGAGGCGGATGAGATCGGTTCGATCGTCACCTATCTGGCGAGTCCGCTCGCGGCGGTCACCAATGGCGCCGCCATTCGGGCCGAAGGCGGGATCGTCCCCACCATCGCCTGATCGGCGAGGAGCGGAGGGCAGCCCGCCTCATTCGGCCGGGCTGCTCATCTCCACCCGGTCGCGGCCGGCCTCCTTGGCGGCATAGAGACTGGCATCGGCGCGCGCGTAGAGGCGGCCGAAATCCTCATTGGGGCCAAGTTCGGCGACGCCGATGCTCGCGGTGATGCCGATCGACACGCCATCGACCTTGACCCTGGCCATGCCGAGCGCCTCTCGGAGCCGTTCGGCGGACGCCCGGGCATCCTCGATTCCGACGTCGGGCAGCAGCAACGCGAATTCCTCGCCCCCGATCCGGCCGGCCACGTCGATCGGACGGAGATGATCGAGGATGACGACGCCCGCCATTTCCAGCACGGCATCGCCGCCCGGGTGGCCGTGGCGGTCGTTGATCGTCTTGAACTCGTCGAGGTCGAGAATGGCGAGGCACAGCGGCATGCCGTTGCGCCGGGTCGCGACCAGCCATTCGTCCGCCAGCGTCATGAAATGCCGGCGGTTGGCGCAGCCGGTCAGCGGGTCGGTCTGGGCGAGATGCGCCAGTCGGATGTTGGCAGCGCGAAGATCGGCGGTGCGGCCTGCGACCTGGTCTTCGAGATCGCTCTGACGCCGCCGCAGATAGCGGGTGCGCCACCGCACGACCGCCGCGACAGCCAAGACAAGCAGGAGGGCGCAGGCCAGCTTGAACCAAAGCCGCTGATACCAGGCGGGCAGCACGCGGATGGGTACGGCAAGTTCATGCTCCGCCCAGACGCCGGCGCGGTTGGACCCGCGCAGGCGCAGCACATAATTGCCGGGCGGGAGATTGGTATAGATCGCCAGCCGCCGGTTGGCATCGGTCTCGGTCCAGTCCCGGTCGAAGCCGTCGAGCCGGTAGGAGTACCGGTTGCGCTCGGGCGCGGTGTAGTCGAGCGCCGCGAATTCGACGGCCAGACTGTTGGCCTCGGGGCGCACGGTCAACGGTGTCGATGTCGGATGGTTGGCCAGCGCGACGGGTTGCGCCACGCCACCGATCCGCAGGTCGGTCACGCGCAAGGGTGGCTGCAAGGTCCAGCGTGGCAACAGGCCGGGACGAACGATCGTGATGCCGCCCTTCGCGCCGAACAAGGCTTCGCCGAGCAGGCTGCTGGCGCCCGCGCCGGCATAATAGTCGATCAGCGATGAGCCGTCGGCCTGGCGAACCTGCCGAATGGCGAACGTCTTCGGGTCGATCCGCGCGAGCCCGTCATCGGTTCCGGCCCAGACCGTACCGTCGCCGTCCATTTGCAGGCTGTCGACATTCATATGTGGCAGGCCTTGCGCCACGCCGAGCCGCCGGAAGCGCCAGCGGCCGTCGGCATCACGCCCGGTCATCACGGCCAGACCGCCGCCGAAGGTGCCGACCCACAGCCGCTCGCGCTTGTCGATCAGCATGGCCACCACGAAGCGGCCGGGCAGGGCGGTCCGGTCGGCTGGGTCTGCGGCAATATGTTCGACCGCTCGCGTGGCGAGATCGATCCGGTACAGCCCGTTGCGCGCGCCGACCCACAGGGTACGGCCCTTGCCGCGCAGGATGGTGTTGATACCGCCATCGGTCAGCTTCGCGCTGTCCTTGGCCCCGAACACGATGCGACCGACGCGGCCTCCCGCGTCGGGCACCACCCCCAGGAGCCCGTCCTCATCGCTGCCGACCCACAGCACACCGTCATCGAAGGACAGCGCGGTGATAGCGGTTTGCGGATCGCGGCCTGGCAAGGGGATCAGCCGAACCGACTTCGCGGCGCGATCCGCCCTGTAAAGACCGCGTCGCGTGCCGATGTAGACGCTGCCGTCGTCGGCCTCCGTCATGGCGAAGACGACGTCGAGCGGAAGCGTCTCGCTGGGTCGACCGCTGCCCGGCCGCAGCGTGGCGACCCGGCCGACGGTCGGGTCGATCACGTCGACGCCGCCTGCGAGGTAGCCCGCCCAGACCCTGCCATCGCGGGTTGCCAGCACCGCCAGCGGATCGCTGGAACTGAGGCTGCCGGCGCGATCCTGCGAGGCGAGCACGGTCGCGATCAGCCCGGAGCTGCGCGGATGATAGCTGAGCCCGCCGGTGGTCGCGACCCAGAGCGACCCGGCATTGTCGCGCAGCAGGGCCCAGATGTCGTTATGGATCAGGCTGCTCGCGACCGTCCGGTCATGCCGGATGCGGCGGAAACGGCCCGTGGCGACGTCGAGCGCGACGATGCCGTTGCTGCGAAGCCCGACCCAGATTTCATTGGGGCCGGCGATGCTGATCGCGGAAACCGAACTCGTCGACAGGATCGGATCGCCGGCGGCCGGCCGGGGACGGCCATCGGGCCGATCGACGACGAACAGCCCGCGCCGGGTCGTGCCGATCCAGATCCGGCCGTCTGCATCTTCGAACAGGGCGCTGACGCCGATGGTGTCGGTAGCCAGCGCCACCATCGTCCACGCGGACGCGCCGGCCGGGCGGCGGGCGAGCCCCTTGGGCGTACCGACCCACAGCGTGCCGGTCCGATCCTGGAGAATCGCGCGGACGGGGGCACCGGGCATCGGCGTGGCGACTGTCCGTGCCTTCTCGGTGATTGTGCGCAGGTGGTGGAGCCCACGGTCCGATCCGGCCCAAAACCCGCCGCGGCCATCCTCGGCGATCGCGGCGATGTGGGTTCGTCCGTTGTCCGGGCCGAGCGATACCGACACGAAGCGATCGCGTGCCGAATCATAAAAGGCCAGGCCACCTGCACCGCCGCCGATCCAGAGGCGTCCGGCCTTGTCGACATGCAGGGTCTGGACCCAATCGTCGGGCAGGCTGCCGCGCACGGCGGGATCCGCCTTATAGGCGTGGAAGCGATAGCCGTCCCAGCGGGACAGGCCGCCCTGCGTGCCGATCCAGATGAAGCCGTCGCGGTCCTGCGCCAGCGCGGTCGGGACGGGGTGCGGCAGGCCGCGATCCCGATCGTAATTGTGGAAAACCGTGGCGGCGAGATCGGTCCAGCGGGGCGCCGGCCGGTCGAATGCCATTGCGGGCATCGCGAACAGGCAAACCAGCAACATGCCGATCAGCGCTGCGCCGGATCGTCCCGTCCGTCTCCCCCACATCACCAAGCCGCCGCTGCCCCGAAATTATTACGCGGTCGATACTAGCAGGCGCCGCAGCAGATGACAGTGCCCGGGGGCACGTCCGAACAAAAATGCGCCGAGAACGGACAGTTCTATAAGAAGATTGCTCCGATATGCTGACCCGAGCGCCGGTCAGCGTTTCCGCTTGACCAGGCGCAGCGTCGGCCAGTCGCCCCGGACGACCGTGCCGGCGAGGTAGAAACCCTGCCGCCGGTAGGCTTGCGCCACCGCTTCCGCCTGGCTGTCGAGGAGCCCCGCGAGGATGATCGTTCCGCCCGGCAGCACGGCGTTGCCGAACACCGGCGCCAGTTCGATCAACGGCCCTGCCAGGATATTGGCAATCAGCAGATCATAGGGCAGCCGGGTCTTGAGCCGACGATGGGCGAGACCGGGTGCGACGACCAGCTCGACCTGGCTGCGGCCCCGCCCGACGGGCACGCCATTCGCGGCGGCATTCTCCTCGGTGACTTCGATCGAGACCGGATCGATGTCCGAGGCGATGACCTTCGCCGCCGGCCACAAAGCCCGCGCTGCGAAGGCGAGCAGTCCGGTGCCGGTGCCGATATCCGCGATATCGTCGAAGCGCAGGCCGCTGCGCTTCAGACGGTCGAGCATCATCAGGCAGCCGGTGGTGGTCTCATGATGACCGGTGCCGAAGGCACGGCCCGCATCGATGACGAAGCCGGTCATTCCGTCGGGCACGCTGTCCGCATTGTGGGGGGTGTGGACGAAGAAGCGCCCGGCATGGATCGGCTCCAGTCCCGACTGCGACAGGGTGACCCAGTCGTCTTCCGGGATATGGGTGACGACGGGCTTCACCTTCGCTGCGCTGGGGGCGAGACGGGCTATGGCGGCGATCAGTGCCTTGTCGGGCTTCGCCTCGACATAGGCATCGAGCTG
Source organism: Pseudomonadota bacterium (assembly GCA_040387595.1). GTDB lineage: Bacteria > Pseudomonadota > Alphaproteobacteria > Sphingomonadales > Sphingomonadaceae > Rhizorhabdus. Next base: position 42,387 of record JAZKDN010000041.1, on the reverse strand, counting down.
CCAGTCGTCGGGGCGGGCAGGGTCGGGTTCGCTGGTCATCAGGGTCGGCTGCGGATCGAGCATCGCCAGGTCGGGCAGGTCGTCCGAGATGCTCTCGGCTTCGGCCTTGGTGCAGGGCAGGGTGATCTTCCAGCTGCCTTCGCGATCCGGGGCAAAGGGAAAACCGGTGATGCCGTCGCCCTTGGGCTCGGCCTTTCGTTTACCGGACATAGCTGGCTCCATTGATGTCGAGAACCGCTCCGGTCATCGACGGCGGCGCGTCGAGCGCCAGGAATTTGACGGTCTGGGCGATCTCTTCGGGGTCGGCGACCTTACCGAGCGGAATGTCCGCCAGCAGCTTTTCGCCGCCGCGGCTCTCCAGATAATCCTCCGCCATGCCGGTCATCGTGAAGCCGGGGCAGATCGCGAAGGCGAGGATATTCTCGATCGCGTAGCCGCGCGCGATCGTCTTGGTCATGGCGACCATGCCGGCCTTGGAGGCGGCATAGTGCCAATGCGCCGGGCTGTCGCCGCGATAGGCGGCGCGGCTGGCGATATTGATGATGCGACCGCCGGCATGACGACGGAAATGCAGGACCGCGAGCCGGCACAGTTCGGCCGAGGCGGTGAGGTTGATCTGCATCGTCCGGTTCCACGCTTCGGTCCACGAAGCATCGGGAGCGTCGATCGAAGCTGCTTCGAAGAGACCGGCGTTGTTGATGAGGACGTCGATCCGGCCGTCGAGCCTTCCAAGGGCCTGGTCCCAGATGCGGCGCGGCGCGGCCGGGTCGTTCAGGTCGGCCGCGATCATGCTGTCGTCGCCGTCGCTCGAACGATGGCCGATGATTCGGACATCTTCGGACGCGAAGCGGTCGATGATGGCCTTGCCGATTCCCCGGCTGGTGCCGGTGGCGAAGATATTGATGGTCATCCGGCGCGGGATAGGAGGTTTGTCGGCCCGCCTCAAGCGCCGGTGGTCATGCCGGGGATCTCGGCCGGCCCCGACGAGCGACTATGCGGCGATCCGGGACACGAAGTCGCCGGTGATCGTCTCGAGCTTGGAAAGCTCGCCATCGACGCGGCGGAAGCCGGCTTCGAGATGGTCGATCTCGCCCGCGACATTCTCGGTATCCGAACGGATCGCGGAGATGGTCGTCGACATCGAGTCGGCGGCCAGCGCGGTCTCGTCGACGGCGGCGGTGATCATGGTGACGGTGTGGGCCTGGGCTTCCATCGTCGAGCGGATGCGCTCGGCCGAGACCTGAACCTCGCCGACGATGTCGCGGATCGCGCCATTGGCTTCCACGGTCTGGCGGGTCGCGGCCTGGATCGCGGCGATCTTGGCGGCGATATCGTCGGTCGCGCGGGCGGTCTGGCTGGCCAGGCTCTTCACTTCCTGCGCGACGACGGCGAAACCGCGGCCGGCGTCGCCGGCCCGGGCGGCTTCGATCGTGGCGTTGAGGGCGAGCAGGTTCGTCTGGCCGGCGATGTCGCGGATCAGGCCCAGGATCGATTCGATCGCCTGGGCGTGGTCCGACAGGACTTCGGAGATTGCGACGGCGTGGACCGAACGGTCGGCGGCGCGGGTTGCGATCTGGGCGGCAACCTCGACCTCGGCGCGGCTCTCCTCGATCGCGCGGATCAAGCCGGCGGCGGTGTGAGCGGCTTCGCGCATGGCAAGCGCCGACTGCTCGGCGGCGGCGGCGACTTCGGATGTCTTGCCCAGCATGCCACGCGCCGACTGGGACGTCTGGCCGGTCCGCTGGCGCAGCCCGCGCGAATCATCGAGGGCGCGGACGAGCGTCTCGGAGATGTTGCTGCGGAAGGTGCGGCCTTCGTCCGCGAGTCCCTGATTCTGCGATGCGCGGTTCTGTGCGCTGACGATGGTGAAGGTCAGGTCGAAATAGATCGAATTGATCGTGGTCAGCGCGTCGCAGCTCCGGCCAAGAAATTCGCTGTCGTCGGAAAAGCGGCGCGCCAGCTCGGCGCAGAGATGCGAGACGACTTCGGATGTCTTGCGGGCGATTTCGCTATGGTCGCCGCCATGGGCGACATAGGCAGCGGCGTTGGCGGCATAGGCGCGCAGACCGGGCAGGGTTACGCCCTCTGTGAGCAGGCCTTTCCAGAGGCGCGCGGCGCGACCGGACACTTCCTGATGACCGACCGTGCTCGCGAAGGCGGCGCGGCTCGCGGGGGCTGCGGCGAAGGTCGACTCATAGAGCGCCTGAACACCCTCGATCAGATCATCGCCGACACGGGCGCCGATCGCCTTGAGCCGCATGTTGAGATCCGCCGTGCGATCGTAAAGCGCCAGCTTTCGGCTGATCTCCTGATCGTTAAGACCCACCAGCTCACTGTCGTGATCGTTCATCCTGGGCTCCTGCGCCTTGCACTCGTTCCGCCGATTGCCGCGATTCTTAAAGCCACTTGGTAAACATGGCGTTTAGATTGACAGAAAATCCCCCTTCGGAGGGTGCCAAGCGCCTTGCATGGAGCGGCGCATCGTCTAAGACGGGCGCCGACGACAGAGGGAGGGCATCATGTCGCGCAATCCGGGGCGTCCGCTTTCGCCGCACCTCACTATCTGGAAATGGGGTCCGCACATGGCTGTGTCGATCCTGCACCGGGCAACCGGCGTAGGACTGGCCATCGTGGCAGGACTGGGTTTCATCTGGTGGCTGGTGGCGGCCGCTAGTGGGCCCGACGCTTATGCGACCTTTTACAAGGTCGCCACATCCTGGTTCGGCTATCTGGTCGCGATCGGGCTGACATGGGCATTTTTCCAGCATCTTTTCTCTGCACTCCGGCACTTCGTGTTGGATATCGGGGCCGGCTACGAGCTGAAGGTCAACCGGGCCGCGGCGATCGCGGCTATGGCCGGCGCGGTCGTGGTCACCGTGCTGATCTGGGCCCCGATCCTTCTCTCGCTGTCGAAGGGAGCGAACTGATGGGTAACGGAACCGGCATCGGCCGCGTCCGCGGCCTCGGCTCGGCCCGTCACGGTGCGATGCACTGGTGGCGCCAGCGGGTTACGGCGGCAGGCAATCTGCTGCTTGCCACCTGGTTCATCGTCTCGCTCTTCCGCCTGCCGAACCTGGATTATCCGGTCGTCATGCAATGGATCGGTTCGCCGATCGTGGCGGTGCCGCTGATCCTGCTGACCATTTCGGTCTTCTACCATCTGCGGCTGGGCCTCCAGGTCGTCCTCGAGGATTATGTCCATGAGGAAGCCGGCAAGGTTTTCTGCCTGCTGCTGCTTAATCTTTATGCGATCGCGGGCGCCGCACTGGCGATTTTCTCGATCCTCAAGATCGCGTTCGGGGGAGTTCCCGCCTGATGCCTAATTCTCAAGCCGGCTCGGCATATAAGATCGTCGATCACCTCTATGATGCGGTGATCGTTGGCGCGGGTGGCTCCGGCCTCCGCGCGACCATGGGTGCGGCGGGCGCCGGCCTCAAGACGGCCTGCATCACCAAGGTGTTCCCGACCCGCAGCCACACCGTTGCGGCACAGGGCGGCATCGCCGCCTCGCTCGGCAACATGGGCCCGGATCACTGGACCTGGCACATGTACGACACCGTCAAGGGGTCGGATTGGCTGGGCGATCAGGACGCCATCGAATATATGGTGCGCGAAGCGCCGGCCGCGGTGATCGAGCTCGAACATGCGGGCGTGCCGTTCAGCCGCACCGAAGAAGGCAAGATCTACCAGCGGCCGTTTGGCGGCCACATGCAGAATATGGGCGCCGGCCCGCCCGTGCAGCGCACCTGCGCCGCCGCGGATCGTACCGGCCACGCCATGCTCCACGCGCTGTATCAGCAGAGCCTGAAGTATGACGCCGACTTCTACATCGAATATTTCGCCCTCGACCTGATCATGGAGAATGGCGAGTGCAAGGGCGTGATCGCGCTCTGCATGGAGGATGGCTCGATCCATCGCTTCCGCAGCCATGCGGTCGTCCTGGCCACGGGCGGTTCGGGCCGCACCTATTTCTCCGCGACGTCGGCGCATACCTGCACCGGTGACGGCGGCGGCATGGTGCTGCGCGCGGGCCTGCCGCTGCAGGACATGGAGTTCGTCCAGTTCCACCCGACCGGCATCTACGGCGCGGGCGTTCTCATCACCGAGGGCGCACGCGGCGAAGGCGGCTATCTCACCAACTCGCAGGGCGAGCGCTTCATGGAGCGCTATGCCCCGTCGGCGAAGGATCTCGCCAGCCGCGACGTCGTGTCGCGCTCGATGGCGATGGAGATGCGCGAAGGTCGCGGCGTCGGCAAGAATGGCGACTATATCTACCTGCACCTCGATCATATCGATCCCAAGGTGCTGGCGGAGCGCCTTCCGGGCATCACCGAAACCGGCAAGATCTTCGCCGGTGTCGACCTGACGCGCCAGCCGCTGCCGGTGACGCCGACCGTTCACTATAATATGGGCGGCATTCCCTGTAACTATCATGGCGAAGTCGTCACCCTGAAGGACGGCAACCCGGACACGGTCGTCCCCGGCCTGTTCGCGGTCGGCGAAGCCGCCTGCGTGTCGGTCCATGGCGCGAACCGCCTCGGCTCCAACTCGCTGATCGATCTCGTCGTGTTCGGCCGTGCCACCGGTTTCCGCCTCGCGGAGCTGATCAAGCCAAACAGCAAGCACGGTGCGATCAATACCGAAGCCGACGAAAAGGCGCTCAGCCGCCTCGATCATTATCGCAATGCCAAGGGTGCTGCGCCGACGGCGGAAATCCGCCTGAACATGCAGCACACGATGCAGAAGCATTGCGCGGTGTTCCGCGATACCGAGCTGCTGCGCGAGGGTCAGGGCAAGATCGACAATGTCTATGCCACGATCCAGGACATCGGCATCACCGATCGCTCGCTGATCTTCAACACCGACCTGATCGAGACGCTCGAGCTCGACAACATGCTGCCGCAGGCCGTGGTGACGATGCATTCGGCCGCCAACCGCAAGGAAAGCCGCGGTGCGCATATGCACGAGGATCATCCCGATCGCGACGATGCGAACTGGATGAAGCACACGATCACCTGGTTCGACAAGGGCGCGGTGACGATCGATTATCGCCCGGTGCACGAGTATACGCTCACCGACGAAGCCGAATATGTGAAGCCGAAGGCCCGCGTGTACTGACGCACCGTCGGCAAGGGTTGCGGAAAGGGGGCTTCGGCCCCCTTTCTTGTTTCTGCACCCGGGCGACGAAGGCATTGGGCCGCGAAATGCGATTGACGGCGGGGGCGATGTCCCCTTCAAATCGCGCTGATGGGGGACGTCGATGTGTCGGGATGGCCGGTGGGCATGACGTCGGAGCGGCAGCCGAGCCGGGCCATGCTCGTCGCCATGGTGGTCGGGCTGCTGGCGCTGATTGCCTGGCTCGCCACGCGGATCGACACCCACCTTCCCGCGGAGATCATGGCGACCAGTCCGGAGGTCACGTCCTCGGGCGCTCAACCGGGGCCGCCGGGACCCTATTTGACCGATATCGCCGGCAAGCCGCGCGCGGGCACCTATTTCGAAGGCCGTCGGCTGGTCGCGGGCTATAAGGGGGCGGCAGCGCGCTATCGCCGGTCCTGCGACAAGGCGACGATCGACATCGGCTTCGTTCCCGGCTCGGACAATCTCGATATCGCCCGGCTCGAGGCTTGGCGGACGACGGCGCCCTGCAACATCTATGCGTGGCTCAGCCTTGTTCAGACCTACGACCAGGATGGAACCCATCCGCCGCTCGCCGCCGCCGATGCGGCCTCGGAAGACCGGACCGAACCGTTCCGCGCCTGGCAGGGGCGGCTGGGATCGCTGCATATGGCGGGGCAGGGGGCAGTGGTGCCGCTGGAGGGCAGCGATACCGCTTTCAGCGCACTGGTCGCCGCGCAATTGATGTCAAGCATGGAAGTCTCGACCCTGTGGTCGCTCGGTGGGCAGCGGGCGGGAACCGAAGCCGCGCTGTACATGCCGGGCAGCATCGCCCCGGCCTATTGGAGCGGCGGCGCGGCCGACGTCGACCGGTCGTGGCAGAACGATCCGAGCGTGGCGATCCGCGCCAACCCCACCGTGATCGGCTGGACCGCCGCCGCAGATGGCCGGACCCTGTTCGCGCGCGGCAATGCCGTCAGCCACAAGAGCCGTTTCGCGCCGATGGCGATATCGCAATTCCGTCTGGCTGCCAGCAGCCTTCCGCCGCGCGGCGGATGGGCGCGCTTCGGCGTGGTGTTGTGGACCTCGACGCTGTCGGAGACCGAGATGCAGGCGGCGATCGGGCAGGTGAACCGCGCCATGGCCTTTCCCACCCACTTCGATGCCATGGTTGTCGCCCGGGGCGACAGCATCCTCTATGGCGCCGGCACCGAGGGTAGCGACCAGCGGGGCTATGGCTGGTTCCTGTCGAAGGCGCTGCCCACCGTCGAGTTCTTCAACCTGGGGGTGAAGGGCCAGCAACTGGCCGATCAGGTCCAGTCCGGCGGCGCGGGCAGCGTGGCGGCGTTGCTGTCCACGTCGCCCTACGCGCCGTCGAAGACCGCCGTGCTGTGGCAGTCGGGCATCAACGATATCGGGAGCGGCCGTGGGCCGCCCGGTGGCGATAATGGCCGCTCCGCCGATGATGTCGTCGCCGACTTCACCCGTGCGATGCGGCTGAGCCGTGCGGCGCTGGCCGGGGTGCGGACGATGGGCACGACCCTGCTGCCGCGCACCGACCCGCAATGGTTCGCCACCCGCACCCATGACGGCATGGCCAAGGAAGATGCGCGCAAAGCCGTAAACGCCGCCTTGTTGGCCGGGCGCAGCGGTGCCGACCTGATCGTCGACATTGCCGATCCCGGCAAGACAATGGGCGCGCCGGGGGCGACCGACGATCGCGGCCCGCATGTTGCGCCCGATATCGGCAGGGCCGGCGACCTCTATGTTGATAAGCTCCATCCTTCCAGCACGGGCTATGCCAGCGGCCTGTGGCAGGGAGTTGCCGACGGCCTGAAGCGCCTGTTGGGCGAATAGCCCGCCATGACAGGCGTCTCGCGCCATAGCTATCCGGTGCTGGACGGCATGCGCGGCGTCGCGGCGATCGGCGTGCTCGTCTATCATTTCAAGGATCTGCTGCCCTTTCCGATCTTCAAGGCCGGCTATCTGGCGGTCGACCTGTTCTTCTGCCTGTCGGGCTTCGTCATCGCCCATGCCTATGAGGGCAAGCTGCTGACCGGGATGACATTCCGCCATTTCGCGCGGCTGCGCATCGTCCGGCTCTGGCCGCTCGTGGCGCTCGGGCTCATAGTCGGCGTCGCGCAGATATTGTTGCTGTCCGGGACCGCCGATCCGGTCATGCTGGGGATCGCCGCCCTGTTCAACATACTGCTGCTGCCCAATTTCGTCGGGCCGGGGCCACAGATGTTCTCCGCCAACCCGCCGCACTGGTCGCTGTTCTACGAACTGGCGGTCAACCTTGCCTATGCGGGGTTGGTCCGCCTGCTGAGCAACCGCGTGCTGGTCGTGCTCATCCTGATCGGGTTCGCGGTGCTGGCTGTCGGTGCCGCGACATTCGGCACGGCCAACCTCGGCTGGGCGCGCGATCAACTGCCCTTCGGCGCCGGTCGCGTGACCTGCGGTTTCCTTTCGGGCGTCCTGCTGTACAGGCTGCGCGATAGGATCGGCCAACCACGCTGGCGGGATCAAGCATGGCTGCCATTGCTGCTCACGGCGCTCGTCCTGACATTGCCCGTCACGCGGACGGTCCGCCCGGCGTTCGATTGCCTGTTCGTCCTGCTCGGGGCGCCGCTGCTCGTCTGGATCGGTGCCAACTGCCGACCGGAGCCACGGGCGCTGCCTTTGATGCGAGGGCTGGGGTCATTGTCCTATCCCCTCTATGCGCTGCATTTCCCGATCTACCTTATTGCGGCAGATCTCGCTGCGCGGGCGCCCGGTGCGGCCGCTCCGATCGCGATCGGAGCGATGCTGCTCGCCTGCGCCGGCAGCCTGGTCGCCGCCCGTTTCTATGACGAGCCGCTGCGCCGATGGCTCAGCGGGCGGGCAGGGCTGCGCCGCTAGGCCCCATGAGGGCGGCCAGCAATGTGTCGCGCGCGAAGGCGATGCGCGGCTGCCGCAGCGCGCTGCGGGCCCACACCAGATAGAAGCGGTTCTCGGGCGTGGTGATCGGGGGAGCGATCTCCGTAAGCAGGCCTGATCGGATATGATCCTCGCACATATAGTTGGGCAGCACGCTCCACCCGTCACCATTGCACAGCAACGCCCGCACTACCCGCAGGTCCGGCGCCGTCACGGCGGGCAGCCGGGCCGGCATGGCGATATCGTTGGCGATCAGCCATGTGCGCACCAGCGGGCGATCCAGATCATAAGCGATGTGCGGGATATCGGCGAGCGCCGCCCCGAGGTCATCGCTGCGGGCCAGGCGATCCGCCAGCTCCGGCGCGGCGACCGCGATCAGACGTTCGGTGCCGAGCGGTTCGAACGCCAGCCGTGGATCGTCAGGGAGCGACGCCGTGATGGCGAGGTCGGCGCGGTCCTCGAGCAGCATTGCATAGAGCGTGCCGCGGCCGCCGGTGTGGAGGCGCAGTTCCAGCCCGGCGGCCAGCAAGGGCGGCAGTCGGGGGGCTATCGCCTCGGCAAGATAGTCGGCGGGGGCGGCGATGTGGACGATGCCCGACACATCGGCGGATCGTGCCCGCAGGCTGGCCAGCGCGGCTTCGGCGCTGTCGAGCGTGGTCCCCAGACTGGCCGCTAGGTCGTCGGCGACCGCCGTCGGCCTGACGCCGCGGGCATGACGTTCGAACAGGCTCTTGCCGATCTGGGCCTCAAGGGAGGCGATATGTTGCGATACCGCAGGCTGGGTGACGCCGAGCATCCGCGCGGCCTCGCTGATCGACCGACGGCGATGGACCTCGACAAAGGTACGAAGCTGCTGGAGGTGCATCCACTATACATAAGTATATTTATGGAAGATCACCATATTGCTTTGATGTTTTTATGCTGGCGACATCCTATCTCCCCGACCTAACGCTCTTCCGACCAAGCTCTCCAGGAGATTTCGGCCATGTCCTCCGCCAAGCTCTTCCAACCGATTACCGTGGGTGGCCTTACCCTCGCCAATCGCATCGTGATCGCGCCGATGTGCCAATATTCCGCCGTCGACGGTGCCATGACCGACTGGCACATGATGCATCTCGGCCAGCTCGCGATGTCGGGCGCCGGCCTGCTGACGATCGAGGCCACGGCGGTCGAGCCCGAAGGGCGGATCAGCTATGCCGATGTCGGCCTGTGGGACGACCGCACCGAAGCGGCCATGGCGCGCGTGATCGACGGCATTCGCAGCTATTCGGACATGCCGATCGCGATCCAGCTGGCGCATGCCGGGCGCAAGGCATCGACCGATCTTCCCTGGAAAGGAGAGCCGCAAATAACACCCGATCACGAGCATGGCTGGCAGACGATCGCGCCGTCGGCCGTGCCGATGCGCCCCGAGGAAAATGCACCGCTCGCGATCGACCGGGACGGGCTCGACCGTATCCGTCGCGCTTTCAGCGCCGCCGCCGTTCGCGCCGCCCGGCTGGGCATCGACGCGGTCCAGATTCACGCCGCCCATGGCTATCTGTTGCATCAGTTCCTGTCGCCGCTCTCCAACCGCCGTGACGACGAATATGGCGGCAGCCTGGAAAACCGCATGCGTTTCCCGCTCGAGGTGTTCGACGCCGTGCGCGCCGTCTTCCCCGCGGATCGGCCGGTAACGGTGCGCGTGTCGGGCACCGACTGGGTCGACGGCGGCTGGGACATCGAGCAGACGATCGCCTTCGCCAAGGCGCTGGAAGCGCGCGGCGCCGCCGTCATCCATGTGTCGAGCGGCGGCATCGATCCGCGCCAGGCCATTCCGATCGGGCCGAGCTATCAGGTGCCGTTGGCGCGACAGGTACGGGAGAGCGTCGGCATTCCCGTCGTCGCGGTCGGGCTGATCACCGATTTCGACCAGGCCGAAGGGATCCTGAACACCGGCGAGGCCGACATGATCGCGCTGGCCCGGACAATCCTCTACGACCCGCGCTGGCCCTGGCATGCGGCTGCGCATTTCGGCGCCCAGGTGAAGGCGCCCCCGCAATATCTGCGCAGCCAGCCGCGACGGTATCGCGACCTCCTCATCGCCTGACGGACCGCCGGGACCCGCCGCTTTTCATGATGCTGCCGCAATTGCGGCTTAGGGCCACCCGCCCATGAACAAAGCCATCATCCTCGCGGCGGGCCAGGGCTCGCGACTGTTGCCGCTGACCGCCGATCAGCCAAAATGCCTGATCGATTTCGCGGGCAAGAGCCTGATCGCCTGGCAGATCGAGTCGCTGGTCGCCAACGGGATCACCGAGATCGCCGTCGTCACGGGCTTTCGCGACCAGAAGCTGGGCGCGGCGCTGGCCGCGATCCAGCATGCGGGCGTCACGATCCGCACCTGCTTCAATCCCTTTTACAAGGTCGCCGACAATCTCGGTTCGTGCTGGATCGTGCGCGAGGAGATGGACAGGGACTTCATCATCCTCAACGGCGACACGCTGGTCTCGCCCGAGATCGTCGGCCGGCTGATCGCAGGCGCGACGACGCCGATCACCGTGACCATCGACATCAAGGACGCGTACGACCTCGACGACATGAAGGTGCAGCGCGACGGCGATCGCCTGCTCCAGATCGGCAAGCGACTGGAGCCGCACGAGACCAACGCCGAATCGATCGGCATGCTCGCCTTCACCGGCGAAGGTCCGTCGATCTTCCGCCGCCAGGTCGAGGCGATGATGCGGACGCCCGAAGGGGTATTGAACTGGTACCTCAAGGCGATCCATGCGCTCGCGCCGTCGGGTGTCGTCGGCACGGTGTCGATTCAGGGACTCGGGTGGGCCGAGGTCGATTTCCCGGAGGATCTGCCGATCGCGCGGGCGCTGACCGAGGGATGGGTTTCCTAGGAGCGCCGCGCCGGCAAAGGTGTCAGGACGGCCACAACCCCTTCAGCCAGCCGGACAGGCTCTTTATCTGCTCCGGCGTCAGCGCGACGGCCTGGCCCAGCGTGGGCACCCCAGGCCAGCCGGTGTCGGTGATCGAGATGCCGTCGCGCTCGCGCTCGCCTTCGTAGCGCGGGATGACGTGGAAATGGACCTGCGGGTCGGCCATCATCAGCATCAGATAGTTGATTTTCCGATAGGCGACGGCGTGCGTCAGCGCGGCTTCGATCTCGGCCGTGACGATCTTCAGTTCGGCATGGGCCTCGGCGGGCAGATCTCCAAAGGCCTCAGCGTCCGACTTTGCGGCAAGGACGAGCGACCCGAGTGTTGGCTGACCCGGGCGCAAGAGCACGACCCAGTTGCGATAATCGCGGATCAGCGTGGCCGGCCAACCGAATTTCCGGATCGTCGCGTTCGTCATCTCGTCAACTCCTCGCGCTACAGAACCAGCCAGGACCGGATCTTGATCCCGCGCTTGCGACGGCGCAGCGCCTGGACCAGCCGAACCGCGTGGAACAGGCAGGACAGCACCGTCCAGACCGCCACCGCGATCAGGCCGATATCGGGACGCTGGGCCAGGGTGGCGACCAACAGGATCACCATGTTCGGATTACGCCGCGCGGTGATCAGCCGGAAATCGCTGTCGATCTTTTCCCAGACGTGAATGTGGATGCCGTTGAACCGGCGGATGAACGCACCTTCGATCAGCCGCTGGACGACATAGCCGCCGACGATCGCGATCATGACGACCGCGAATTCGAGATGGGTGAAAGCCAGGCCCCAATGCGCCAGCCCCACCGCCCAGGCCCACCACCAGAAGGGCGGGTGGACCAGATCGATGCCGTGGTCGAAGACATTGCCCCATTCGCTCGAGGTGATCGTGCAGCGGGCGAGCTTGCCGTCGACGGTGTCGAGCACCATGAAGACGAGGCCCGCGGCCATGCCCCACCAATATTCGCCGATCCAGAACAGATAGGTCGCCAGCACGCACAGCGTCGCGCCGATCGCGGTCACCTGGTTCGGCGTCATCCCGATCCACGCTGCGAGGCGGGTCAGCACCAGGGCCCATTCGGGCCAGAGATATTTGGTCAGGACATCGGTGACGCCTTTATAGGCACCGAAATAGGTCTTGCGCTGGATCGCGCGGACGGTGCCGGGCTCCAGCTTTTCGAGCACGGGCTCTTCGCGCTTGCGCAGCGTCGCGTTGTAGAACACCCGGTGGTCCTCGGCGCGGATCTCGGTCAGGCCCTCGGGAAAGCCGCCGCCTGCATCCTGGGCGACATGCGCGATCACCTTCTCGCCGTTCAGCGTCAGCACCTGGCCCGGCTTGTCGACCATGAACTTCAGCCAAGCCTGCTCGAACACATGGCTCGCCGCGACGAGCAGCACGGGGGCATCGCCCTTGTCCCGGAAGCGCAGCTTCTGCGCCTTCGCGATGCGGCGCAGGCGCTCCGTGGTCGACATGCCCCAGATGGGTGTGGAATTGGTTCCGATCGCTCGGACGCTCAGCGCGCTGCTACTCATACTCACCATATAGGATTGATGTTTCCCGTTTCCTTGCCCACGCGGCCCTGGGCTGGCAAGGCACCATCATGACCAACTCGGCATTTACCGTCATCCTTCTCGCTGGACAGCGGCCCGGCGGCGATCCGCTGGCGGAGCATTTCGGCCAGCCCTACAAGGCGCTGATCGATATCGCGGGACAGCCGATGCTCGCCTGGGTGGGCAGCACGCTGGCGGCGCGGTCCGACGTGAAGAGGATCATCATCCTCGCCCAGAATGCCAACGCGCTGCTCGACCATCCGGACACCCGCTGGTTGCGCGACGAAGACCGCGTGACGGTGCGCAACAGCGAAGCGTCGATCGTTGAGGCGATAATTTCGACCTTGCGGGCGATGCCGCAGGCCTATCCCTTCCTGCTGACGACCGCCGATAACGTCCTGCTCGATGGCGCGATGATCGACCGGTTCAGGGTCGGGGCGGATGGCGCCGACATCGCGGTCGCCTTGGTCGAGCGGAAAGTGCTGGAGGCCTCCTATCCCGGCAACAAGCGGACATGGCTCCCCTTTCGCGGCGGCGCCTATTCGGGGGCGAACCTGTTCTGGCTCGGCACCCCCGAAGCGCTCAAGGTTCTGGCGATCTGGCGCGGTGTCGAGCAGCAGCGCAAGAAGGCGCGCGCGGTGCTCGGCGCCTTTGGCATCGGCCTGTCCCTGATGATCGCGCTGCGCCTGCTGACTTTGGGCGGGGCGATCGAGCGCGTGAGCCGTCGGCTGGGCATCGCCGCGAAGGCGGTCCTGCTGCCCTATGCCGAAGCCTGTATCGACGTCGACAAGCCGTCCGACCATGCGATGGCCGAGGATATCCTGAGGAAGCGGGCGGAGCGATAGGCTGGGGCGCGCCCGGCCTGCGCGACGGCACTCGCGAAGTTAGGGCGCGCCGACCGGGTAAGTAGGTGGCCGGCGCGCCCTTTTTTCAGGCCGGAATGCCTTGGGGGGACCAGCCAGTATGACAACGGCTGTGCGCGCCGATGTTATCCCGCGGCGGTGAAAAGTTTACATATGGGGCGGCGCTGCTTGCCGCGCGGCAAACGCTAGTTGCCCGGCGGCGGAAACGAAGCGCTATCCGGCAGCGGTACAGCGCTGCACGAACTCCTTCCACATCGCACGGTCATCGTCACTCAATGGAACCGACATTGTATAGCCCGTTGTGAAGAGCGATATCATAGCGCCTTTGCCCATGGCTTTCAGTCGCTTGTCATCCTTCGGCAAGCGCATTGTGAGATCCCAGCCGCCAGCGGGATTCTTGGTCGCCTCTGCCGGAGCGAATTCCGGTTCACCTTTTCCGCTGAACAGAGCCATCATCGCAGCGCCGGCTGGCATCACCGCGCCTGCCTCATCGCCGATGGCTGCACCCGTCTTGAGATCCAGAAGCTTGGTTACTCCCGTCTCGGTTATAATGACTTCCTTAGCCGAACAGTCGAACAGGTAGGAAACCTGTTCTCCAAGACCATAGCTCAGGCGCAAATGCTGCGTCTCATCCGCCGCATGGAGTTGCCAGCCGGACGCATCCGCGTTGGCGGCCGTCGCAAAGAGAATGCCCAGGCTGATAACTGTTGAAAAACGCCACATAGACTTAATCCTGACACTGTAATGATTAAACGTAACTTTCTATAAAAATCTAAAAATTACATAGAGAAATATTTAGATTCGAGCTCGAATAGATGTTTGTACGAACCGCCTTCATTAACGGCTCGGTGCAATCAGAAGCGAACTTTGTGTCGTCATCGGTTACTTGGCTTTAACGTCTTTGGTCGGGCTGGCGGTGCTGGCTGGACTTTGGAATGGCATATGCGGCTCAAGGGCTGACAGGCGATACCGATGTTCGAGCAAACTCGCTTGCCATCACGTGTCGTGCGCATGCGACACTCGTTTCTGACGTTCGTGCATTCTAGCGGCGCGTTGGCCGTAAGCGCGAGCGCTACAATAAGCAGCATCATAGCTCTGATCACCGATCTCCGCCCGTAAAGGCGGCTTATCAGCGCCTAACTGGCCATGTCTATAGTGCGCAATTGCGGGTGTAGCGCTCCTTTCCGAAAGAGCCCCGCGTTCAAAGCAGCCGCAGCTTTCGCGCCGTCTTCCCCAGCGCCAGCTTGTCTTCATGGCTGAGCCCGAACCGGCCCGATACCCAGATGCCGCCGATCAGCAGGAGCGCACCGATCGCGATGCGTGCGACATGGTGGAGCGGCCAGAGCAACTCGGAAGCGACGAAGATTACCGCGCCGACACCGAGTGCGACCAGCGCCGCGCGGGCGAAGGGGGGGGCGAAGGGGTGGATGCGCTGGTGGTGCCATAGCTGGATCATCGGGGTCACCACCGACGCCACGATGCCCGCCGACACCGCGATCGCCATGCCGTCCATCCCCTCCTGCGGCAACAGCAGCGCGCCAAGGACCAAGGATATGGCGAGGCCGATCGTGCTGCCGACCAGCGGGTGATGATAGCGGCTGATCACCGACTGGATCGCGGACGCCTGCCCGGCGACGGCCTCGATCAGCCGGGTGAAGGTGAGCAGCGCGAGCGCAAGATAGGCGGCTTGCGCGCCGCTACCGAACAGCGCGAGCAGGGCGCGGCCGCCGCCGGCGATCGTGCAGACGACCGGGGTGGCGACGACAATGGTGAGGCGGGTGGCGAAGCCGTAGATTTCGGCGACATGGCGAATGTCGTGGCGGACGGCTTCGGAGGCGAGCGGGGCCATGACATAGGAGAAGGCCTGGCGGATCAGCTGGACGCCGCTCGCGATCTTGCGGGCGATGGCGAACAGGCCGGCGGCGCTCGCGCCCGCCGCGCCGGGGATGATCAGGTTGAGGATCAGCGGCGGCGCGTCGCTGAACAGCCGGTTGACGATGTTAGAGGGCAGCACCGAAATGCCCGCATAGAGCGTCTGCCGTCGCATGCTGGGCAGGCCGCTGCCCCGCACCACCAGATCGAGCCGATAATAGCGGGCGAGCAGCCGGGTCGAGAAGACGCAGGTGATCGCCAGCGAGCAGAGATGCGCGATCAGCAGGCCCAACGTCCCGGCACCGAGCGCCGCGAGCAGACAGGCGCCGATCATGCGCATGACCTGTTCCCACATCACCCGCAGCCGGATTTCGGGGCCGAACGCCTTGCGCGCGCGCAGCGCCGAGGTCGCGATCTCGACATAGGCCCAGAAGGGCAGCGCCCAGGCGAAGATCGCGATGCCGGTGGCCAGTTTGTCGCGATCCTTCGCGGCGACGTTCACGATCTGGGCGATCCAGGGCGCGCTCAGGCTGGCGAGCAGCGCGATGACGATGCACGGCACGAGGCCGAGCAGCATCGCCTGGCGAAGCGCCGCGGCGCGTTCGTAATCGTCCTTCGCCTGCGGCACGACGCGCTGCAATGCGCTGGTCATGCCCAGGTCGGCGATATTCTCGACCAGGTTCACCGCCGACCACAGCACCATATAGAGTCCGTAGGTCGGCAGCCCGAACAGCCAGACATAGAGTGGCTGGGAGATGATCTCGATCACCCCGCCGGCGCGGGCGAGCAGCGCGGTGCCGGCGCCTTGGGCGACCTGACGCGATCCGGGAGGAAGCTCGGGGGTGTCGGCGGATGACATGTCCACGCTTTAGTTTATCCCCTTGTGCGTTCAAGGGATGTCATCGAGATGCGGTCAGGTGTTGAGCCGCGCGAATTCATTCGCTATCGCGGCATCAACCAAGCAAGGGGCACCGAGTCATGGCCGAGTTCGCGCTTCCAAAGAACAGCAAGATCAAGAAGAACGGCAAGGTCCATAAGGCGGCCCCCGGCGCGAAGGACGTGAAGTCCTTCAAGATCTATCGCTACGATCCCGACAGCGGTGAGAACCCGCGCTACGACACGTTCGAGGTCGACATGGCCGAGTGCGGCCCGATGGTCCTCGACGCGCTGATCAAGATCAAGAGCGAGCAGGACCCGTCGGTCACCTTCCGCCGCTCGTGCCGCGAAGGCATCTGCGGTTCCTGTTCGATGAACATGAACGGCAAGAACGGCCTCGCCTGCACGACCGCGATCGAGGATTGCAAGGGCGAGGTCCGCATCACGCCGCTGCCGCACATGGACGTGATCAAGGATCTCGTTCCCGACTTCACGCACTTCTACGCGCAATATGCATCGATCCAGCCCTGGCTGCAGACGGTGACGCCGCCGCCTTCGGGCAAGGAGCGGCTGCAGTCGCCCGACGACCGTAACAAGCTCGATGGCCTGTACGAGTGCATCCTGTGCGCCTGCTGCTCGACCTCTTGCCCGAGCTACTGGTGGAACAGCGACAAGTTCCTCGGCCCGGCGATCCTGTTGCAGGCCTATCGCTGGCTGGCCGACAGCCGCGACGAGATGACCGGCGAGCGCCTCGACGAACTCGAGGATCCGTTCCGTCTCTACCGCTGCCACACGATCATGAACTGCGCCAATGTCTGCCCGAAGGGGCTGAATCCGGCAAAGGCGATCGGCGAGATCAAGAAGATGGTGGTCGAGCGCCAGCTCTGAGCGCTCTGATATGATTGTGATGTGATGGGCGCGGATCCGGCTCTCTACAGTTTCGGGCCGCATCCCGACCTGCCGGGCTGGTCGCTCTGGCGGGTCGACGATGCCGAGCGCTTCAACCATGTCCTGGGCGAGCTGGCGATCCAGTGCCGCGATGACGGCCGCGTCCTGTTGCGCATGGAGCCGCAGCAGCGCCTTTCGAACCTCGTGGGCGGAATGCATGGCGGCGCGCTGATGACCTTCATCGACGTGGCGCTCTTCGTCGGCCCGATGGCGCGCGGCGATCAAGGGGCACTCGGCGGCGCGACGATCGACCTGAGCACCCAGTTCGCCGGCGCGGTCGATCTAAGCCGCCCGCTCGATCTCATCCTCGAGATCGTCCGGGAGACCGGCCGACTGCGCTTCCTGCGCGGGACGGTCGAGCAGGGGGACGCCATGATCGCCAGTTTCATGGGCACGGTTCGTAAGCCGCGATGACGACGCCCATCGCCCGCTACGAACGGTTGATAGCCTCGGGCGAGCTTCGCCCCGACCCCGATCAGCGCACCACTGTCGAGCGGCTCAATGCGCTCGCCGCGGCGCTGGAGGAGCGTCCGGCCAAGGGCAGCGTGCTGTGGCGGATGTTGCGCAAGGCGCCGCCGCCGGTGCGGGGGCTCTATATGTGGGGCGGGGTCGGCCGCGGCAAATCGATGCTGATGGACCTGTTCTACGACTGCGTCCGGGTCGATTCGAAGCGGCGCGTCCATTTCCATGAGTTCATGATCGAGGTGCACGACCGGCTTCGGCTCGAGCGCGTGAAGGAAAAGGGCGATCCGATTCCACCGGTGGTCGAAGCGATTGCCGCCGAGGCGAAGCTGCTCGCCTTCGACGAGATGGTCGTCAACAACATGGCCGACGCGGCGATTCTCAGCCGGCTGTTCACCGGGCTGATCGTCGATGCCGGGGTCACGATCGTGACGACCTCGAACCGGCCGCCCAAGGATCTCTACAAGGACGGCCTCAACCGCCAGCTCTTCCTGCCGTTCATCGACCTGATCGAGGCGAGGATGGACGTGCTGTCGCTGAACGGGCCCACCGACTACCGGCTGGAGCGGCTGGGCGGCGTGCCGGTCTGGTATACGCCCAACGGACCCGAAGCGAGCGCGGCGGTGTCGCAGGCCTTCTTCCGGCTGACCGACTATCCGCCCGAGGACAAGGCGCATGTCCCGAGCGCGGAGATCGCGGTGCCCGGCGGCCGGACCTTGCACGTGCCCAAGAGCCTGAAGGGCGTTGCGGTGTTCTCGTTCAAGCGTCTCTGCGCCGAAGCACGGGGCGCCGCCGATTATCTGGCGATCGCCCGCAATTATCACACGGTCATCATCGTCGGCATACCGGTGCTCACCCCCGAGAAGCGCAACGAGGCGGCCCGCTTCAAGGTGCTGATCGATGCGCTCTACGAGCATAAGGTGAAGCTGCTCGTGACCGCCGATGCCGAGGCCGAAAATCTCTATCCCGATGGCGACGGCGCTTTCGAGTTCGAACGCACCGTTTCCCGCCTGATGGAGATGCAGAGCCAGGATTACCTCGCGGCCGGACACGGCCTGGAGGAATAGGGCGGACGGTTAGCGTCCCACGAAAACGAACGGAGCCCAGTTCACCGGCTGGTCGGCGCCGTCGAATGGCCGTTCATCGATCATCCGCAACATCGCCTTGCGCAATGCGCCGGCGGGATCGGCGCCCTGCCCATAGCGCTTGACCGTCTCGACCGAGAGATAGGCGGCCGCGTCGTCGCGAACCGCCCAGTGCGACGCGAGCAGGTTACGACCGCCTGCGTAAAGGAAAGCGCGCGCGATGCCGGCAAGGCCGCTGTCGTCGATTCCGCCGCCGGCCGCCGTGTTGCAAGCGGAAAGAAGCACCCAGTCGGCTGCCAGGCGGAGACGCATGATCTCGCTGGCGGTGAGCAGCCCGTCATCGGGAGCGCTCGGCGTCATCACGAGCGCCGGTTCGTCAAGCCCGTCGAGATCCCCCGCCATAAGGCCATGGGTGGCGAAGGCGAGGACGCTGGCGCGGGTCACGTCAGCGCTGCGGACCGCCGCTTCGGTGGCGAGAGCGCCGGTAAGGATCGACTGCTCGGGTGCGGCGAGGGCTCGCGCGACCCTGCGCAGTTCGGGTTCGGTCGCGGGCAGCGACGGCAGGTCCCGTACCCTGCGCGCCATCTCGGCCGAGCGAAACGCCATGGCGGTTCCGCTCGGCGCCAAGTCCGGGGCACCGATCGCGACGAAGCCACGTAGCTCCCGCGCGCCGCGCGCCGGTCGGGAGGAGGTCAGGCTGAAGACCGACGGAAGCGTGACCAGTATATGGTCCCGGACGAGCCAGCGGTTCCGCGCAAGAGAAGGGTCTGCTTGCCTCGGCGCGAGGATGGCGAAAGGCAGGGTTGTAAGCCTGGCATTAGTGGCCATCAGGAGACGCGACTTGTCGGCGATGACCTTCCGCACCGAGATGGGAAAGAGCAACTCGTGCAGACTAGCGGACGCATCGAAGTCGAATGTCGCGGTCGGGCGATCATCGGCCAGCGCGGCGCGGGTCGGTGAAAATTGGCGTAACGGCGAATGCGCGTTCGCGGCTGCGCTTCCCAGTCCGCTGCGAAGGCGGGCGACTAGCCCGGCGATATCTTGTGTCGTCGCCGAGGACGTGGCCACAGCGATATCGTCCCTGCTCGCAGCGATAAGCGTCAGGCCGCGTTCGCCCGCCACCGCCACCAGCAAGGCCTCGTCCTTCTGCAGGGCATCGCGCGCCCGTTCGAGCGCGAGCGGAACCGAACTCGCCGGCGCTGCGAGATCGGGCGCCCGGGCCGCCAGGGCCTCGGTGCTCTGTGCCAGCCTTGTCGCGGCGGCCTTGCGCTGGAGCGCAACGCCTTCGATCTCGTCAAGGTCGGCGCCGCGGCCCGCGAGGCGGAGTTGTCGGTCGAGGAGGGCTTCCAGTTCGATCGCGGCGTCCTGTCGCTGGCGGATCAACTCGCCTATGTTCCGATCTCCGGCCGCCGATCGGGCCAGTTCGTCGCGCACGGCGCGGCCGGCGGAGCTGTCGAGCAGACGCTGGGCGAATCTGAAGGCCAGAGCCTCGTCGCCCGCCGCCACTGCCGCATCCAGCGCCCAGCCATAGGCTGCCCGAATCTCCAGCTCGAGGCCCGATCGCCGCGTGCCGGCGGCGCGGAGGCGTGCAAGCCGCTCGTCGAGCAGTGCTGCCGCTGCCTCGACTCGCTTGAGCCCGCCGACCTTATCGCCGTCACGCACCTCGATTGCGCCCAGCCTTGCCTCGCCGGTGAGATTGGCGACGTCGTCTGCGGGGAAGGTCGACCGGCGCAGGTCTTGAGCTTCACGCTGCGCCGTGGCCGCCGTCTGCATGTCGCCGCGCCGGAAGGACAGGGTCGCCAGCCGGTCGCGGCCGGAGATCCGGTCCCGGTGGAAGGGCGGCAATTTGCGATCGCGCGCAGCAACTACCTCTTGCTGGATTGCGACAGCCTGCTGCAGATCTCCCGAAGCGGCGATAGCATCGGCATATCCTTCGCGTGCGATCAAGGTGCGTTGCGCGTCGGGGCCGATGCCTTTCGTCAACATATCGGTGGCCTGTTGCGCGATGGCGATCGCTTCCGGGGCCTTGCCTTGCGCGATCAGGGCATGGGAGACCATCGCCATATAACTCACCGCCTGCTGGCTCTGGCCGAAACGGGCGACGGCGATGTCTGCCGCCTTCCGTGCGACATCTTCCGCTTCGGCCGGGCGGCCGAGGGTTAGAAGAATGCGAGCGAGGGTGTTGAGGTTGGTGGCGAGGAAGGGATGATTTTTCGGTAGAAAGCTCTCGAGTGTGGCCTGGGTAATGCGAGCCTGTTCAATGGCCTCTTCCAGCCGTCCAGACTGCAGCAGGTATATGGGCAGGTTGGCGAAGCGCGGCGCAGCGTTCACCGGAATGGTCGCATGTCTGCGATCTTCTTCATTGGCCTTTCGAACGAGTTCGATCGCCTTATCGAAATTGCCGAACTCGAATTCTGCGTTCGCGTAATTGGAATAGGCTGCCGCGACATTGCTGCTGGGTTTGCCTTCGCTCGTCGCGATGCGCCATTCAAGCACTTCGGCCGCGAGCTTTCGTGCCTTGTCATGCTCGCTCAAGGTCATGAGAATGACCGCCTGGCCGTTGGCAAGCTCCATTCGCCGATCGCGATAGGCGGGCCCGCCCGCATCGAGTTGCGTGGCAAGCCGTTCGGCGCGGGCGAGGGCGCCTTTGACGTCGCCTTGAAGATAGTCAGCGGTAACGAGTTCTCCTTCGAGCGACGCCAGCTCCGGGTGGCCGGCGGGATAGAGCGTCGCGCCATAGGCGAGTACCGCCTCCCACGCCTTGCGATAGGCCGTCGGATCGGCGCCTTCGTCCAGATCGTCCGCAGCCTTGCGCATCTTTTCCAGCCGCGCCTTGTCTGCGGCCGATGGGCTTTCGGCGGCGATCGGCCGGGCGGCGGGCAGGGGACTCGCGGATGCCGCGAGAATAGCCACCATCGCCAAGGTCACCACTGGAATGGCCCGCATTCGCATTGTCCGACCCCCGTCCGACCCCTCTTGTCGGCAGGATGCTAGTCGATGGTGGCCGAACCGCAATCGATAGATGCGCGTCCGCCGGGACCACGCCATGATCGCCGACCGTCTTCGAACCCGTCAAACCAGGCTTTACGAGTTCTCCGAAAAAACTTGGTGCGATCGCCATGCAATAGTTGCCCCGGCGGGATCACGGGGCTAAGCGGGCGTCGCAATTCAGGCATTCGCGATCACGTGGATGCTTCCCTATGCGATCTTCATGTCGGAGGAGTCGGATGGCTCGTACTAAAATTGCGTTGATCGGTGCTGGCAATATCGGCGGAACGCTCGCGCATCTGGCTGCCTCGAAGGAACTGGGCGACGTCGTCCTGTTCGACGTCGTCGAAGGCGTTCCGCAGGGCAAGGCGCTCGATCTTTCGCAGTGCGCCCCGGTCGAAGGCTTCGACGCGAAGCTCAAGGGCACCAACGATTACGCCGATATCGCGGGTGCGGACGTCATCATCGTCACCGCCGGTGTCGCCCGCAAGCCGGGCATGAGCCGCGACGATCTCCTCGGTATCAACCTGAAGGTCATGAAGGCCGTGGGCGAGGGCATCAAGGCCAACGCTCCCGGCGCTTTCGTTATCTGCATCACCAACCCGCTCGATGCGATGGTCTGGGCTCTCCGTGAGTTCTCGGGCCTGCCGCACAACATGGTCGTCGGTATGGCCGGCGTTCTCGATTCGTCGCGCTTCGCGCATTTCCTGGCCGAAGAGTTCAACGTCTCGGTCCAGGACGTCACCACCTTCGTGCTCGGTGGTCATGGCGACACGATGGTCCCGGTCGTCGAATATTCGACCGTCGCCGGCATCCCGATCCCCGATCTGATCAAGATGGGCTGGTCGACCCAGGAGCGCATCGACGCGATCGTCCAGCGCACCCGGAGCGGCGGCGGCGAGATCGTCGCCCTGCTGAAGACCGGCTCGGCCTTCTACGCGCCCGCCACCTCGGCGATCGCGATGGCCGAGAGCTTTCTGAAGGACAAGAAGCGGGTCCTGCCGGCTGCGGTCTATCTGACCGGCCAGTATGGCGTCGACAATCTCTATGTCGGCGTGCCCGTGATCATCGGTGCCGGCGGCGTCGAGAAGATCGTCGAGATCGAGCTGTCGGAGGAGGCCAAGGGCAATCTCCAGGTGTCGGTCGACGCGGTCAAGGAACTGCTGGTCGCCTGCAAGGGCATCGACAGCTCGCTCGCCTGAGCTGCGACCGGACTAGCCGTTATTGGATTGCCCTCCCCAGGGTTTAAGGAAGGTTCGACAGGCACATGAGTATCCTGGTCAACAAGAATACCAAGGTCATCACTCAGGGCATGACCGGCAACACCGGCACTTTTCACACCGAACAGGCGCTCGCCTACGGGACGAAGATGGTCGGTGGCGTCACGCCGGGCAAGGGTGGTACGACCCATATCGGCCTGCCGAACTTTGACACCGTCCATGAGGCGGTCGCGGCCACCGGCGCCGACGCCAGCGTCATCTACGTTCCGCCGCCCTTCGCGGCCGACTCGATCCTCGAGGCGATCGACGCCGAGGTTCCCCTCATCGTCTGCATCACCGAGGGCATTCCCGTGATCGACATGATCCGGGTGAAGCGTGCCCTGCAGGGTTCGAAGTCGCGCCTGATCGGACCGAATTGCCCGGGTGTCCTGACCCCGAACGAGTGCAAGATCGGCATCATGCCGGGTTCGATCTTCAAGCAGGGCTCGGTGGGTGTTGTATCCCGCTCGGGGACGCTTACCTATGAAGCGGTGTTCCAGACCACGGCGATCGGCCTGGGTCAGACCACCGCAGTCGGTATTGGCGGCGACCCGGTCAACGGGACCAACTTCATCGACATGCTCGAGCTGTTCCTCGCCGACGACGCGACCACATCGATCATCATGATCGGCGAAATTGGTGGTTCGGCCGAAGAAGAAGCCGCGCAGTTCCTGCGCGACGAGGCGAAGCGCGGCCGCAAGAAGCCCATGGCGGGCTTCATCGCCGGTCGCACGGCGCCTCCGGGCCGCCGCATGGGCCATGCCGGGGCGATCGTCTCGGGCGGCCAGGGCGGCGCCGACGACAAGATTGCCGCGATGGAAGCGGCAGGGATCAAGGTCGCGGCGAGCCCTTCGGAGCTCGGCACGACCCTGGCGGAAGTGCTGAAGGGCTAAAAAAAGACCAAGCCCCGCCTTCGGGCGGGGTGGCGTTTCACGCCAGGTTAACCTAGATTTGGTTATCGACCGAAATTGCTGTGCTTCGGGCCTAAGTCCCGGGGTGGGTGCAGACAAGGATGGTAAGATGGGTATCGAAGGCGTCGAGTTCGACGGGCCGGAGGGAGTCAGTGCTTCCTTCGTTGAATCGCTTTATCGTCAATATCGTGCTGACAATTCGAGCGTAGAGCCGAGCTGGCAGCGCTATTTCTCCGGCATCGAGATGGACGTCGCGGGGCCCAGCTGGGCCCGCAGCAACTGGCCGCCGACGACGACCGACCCGCTGACCGCCGGGCTCGATCCGACCCAGATGGAAGCGGCGAAGAAGCCAGCCAAGCCTGGCGCTGCGCCTGCACCGGCGCCCGCCGCCGTTCCCGCCGCAACGAGTCAGGCCGAGATCGAGCATCGCGCGCTCGACTCGATCCGCGCGATCATGCTCATCCGAAGCTACCGCGTTCGTGGACATCTGCTCGCCAATCTCGATCCGCTCGGCCTGTCGCAGCGCGAGGAGACGGAGGATCTGACGCCAGCCTCGCATGGCTTCACCGACGCCGACATGGACCGTTCGGTCTATATTGCCGGCGTTCTGGGTGTCGATTGGGCCACTCCGCGCGAAATCCTGGCCATTCTCCGCAAAAATTACTGCGGCAATGTCGGCCTCGAATATATGCACATCAGCGACGTGGGGGAGCGGCGGTTCCTTCAGGCGCGGATGGAAGGCAAGGATGCCGAGATCAGCTTCACGCCCGAGGGCAAGAAGGCGATCCTCACCAAGGTGATCCACGCCGAGCAGTGGGAGAAGTTCCTGGGCCGCAAATATGTCGGCACCAAGCGCTTCGGCCTCGATGGCGGCGAATCGATGATCCCGGCGCTCGAAGCCGTGATCAAATATTCGGGCGCCTACGGCGTGAACGAGGTGGTGATCGGGATGGCGCATCGCGGCCGCCTGAACATCCTCTCCAACGTCATGGAAAAGCCCTATCGCGCGATCTTCAACGAGTTCGCGGGCGGCTCCTCCAATCCGGAGGATGTCGGCGGATCGGGCGACGTGAAGTATCACCTCGGTACCTCCACCGACCGTGAGTTCGACGGCAACAAGGTTCATATGAGCCTTGCGCCGAACCCGTCGCATCTCGAATGCGTCAACCCGGTCGTCCTCGGCAAGGCGCGCGCCAAGCAGACCAAGCTCGACGATCTCGAGCGGACCCAGGTGCTGCCGATCCTGTTGCACGGCGATGCCGCGTTTGCGGGCCAGGGCATCATCATGGAGTGCTTCGGCTTCTCCGGCCTGCGGGGTTACAACACCGGCGGCACGATCCACTTCGTGATCAACAACCAGGTCGGCTTCACGACCTCGCCGCAGTTCGCGCGGTCCTCGCCCTATCCGTCGGATATCGCGAAAATGGTGCAGGCGCCGATCCTGCACGTGAACGGCGACGATCCCGAAGCCGTCACCTTCGCCTGCAAGGTCGCGACCGAGTTCCGCCAGACCTTCAAGCGCGACGTCGTGATCGACATGTGGTGCTACCGCCGCTTCGGCCATAACGAAGGCGACGAGCCGGGCTTCACCCAGCCGCTGATGTATGAGGCGATCCGCAAGCATCCGCCGGTCAGCGCGATCTACAATGCGCGCCTGGTGCAGGAAGGCGTCATCGAAGCCGATTGGACAGCTAACGCCGAGGCCGGGTTCGTCGCCCATCTCGAAAGCGAGTTCGAGTCGGGCAAGAACTACAAGGTCAACAAGGCCGACTGGTTCGAAGGCGACTGGACCGGCTTTGCCGAGCCGCGCGAAGCGATCACCGAGCGCCGCGCCGCGGTCACCGGCATTTCCGCCGAAGCGCTGGACGATCTCGGCAAGCGGCTCACGACGCCGCCCGAGGGCCTGTCGATCCACAAGACTCTGGCCCGTATCCTCGATGCGAAGCGCGAGATGTTTGCGTCGGGCAAGGGTTTCGACTGGGCGACTGCCGAGGCTCTGGCCTTCGGTTCGCTGCTCAAGGACGGCTATGCCGTTCGCCTGTCGGGCCAGGATTCGGGCCGCGGCACCTTCAGCCAGCGGCATGCCGTCTGGGTCGATCAGAAGGATGGACACAAGTACATCCCGCTGTCGGCGCTCGATCGCCGGTTCCAGGTGCTCGACAGCCCGCTCAGCGAGTTCGGCGTTCTGGGCTTCGAATATGGTTATGCGTCGGCCGCGCCGAACACGCTGGTCATGTGGGAAGCGCAGTTTGGCGATTTCGCCAATGGCGCGCAGGTCATCATCGACCAGTTCATCTCGTCGGGCGAGGCGAAATGGCTGCGGGTCAACGGCCTCGTGATGCTGCTGCCGCACGGCTATGAAGGGCAGGGGCCCGAGCACAGCTCGGCACGCCTCGAGCGCTATCTTCAGCTGTGCGCCGAGGACAATATGCAGGTCGCCAACTGCACGACGCCGGCCAATTACTACCACATTCTGCGCCGGCAGATGGTTCGCAAGTTCCGCAAGCCGCTGATCATCATGACCCCCAAGTCGCTGCTCCGCCACAAGTCGGCGGTATCGACGGCCGAGGAGATGATGGGCGACACCCGGTTCCAGCGCGTGCTCAACGACACCAATGCGCCGGACGACAAGGATGTCCGCCGCGTGGTGCTGGTTTCTGGCAAGCTCTTCTACGAGCTCGCCGAGGCCCGCGATGCGGCCGAGGACCGCAACACGGTCATCCTGCGCTGCGAGCAGCTCTATCCGTTCCCGGCGGACGCGTTGATCACGCGGCTGGGCCGGATGCCCAACCTCGAAACCGTGGTCTGGGCGCAGGAAGAACCAAAGAACCAGGGCGCATGGACCTTCGTCGAGCCCTATATCGAGAAGGTTCTGACCGACGTCGGCGGCACGCCGAAGCGCGCCGTCTATGCCGGCCGCAAGGCCGCAGCCGCGACGGCCACCGGCCTCGCCCGTAACCACGCCGTTCAGCAGGCGGCACTGATTGCCGATGCGCTCGGCCACGAATCGAAGGGTAAGTAAGATGGCTAGCGATGTGGTTGTGCCGACTCTCGGCGAATCGATCACCGAAGCGACGCTGGGCCAATGGCTCAAGCAGCCGGGTGACGCAGTGAAGGCCGATGAGCCGATCGCGAGCCTCGAAACCGACAAGGTCTCGATCGAAGTCCCCGCACCGGTAGCCGGCGTCATCGCCGAGCATGTCGTCAGCGAGGGCGATACCGTCAATGTCGGCGCGGTGATCGCGCGGATCGAGGCCGGCGCGACGGCGTCGACCGCTGCGACCCCGGCCGTCGAGGATCGCAATGCGATGGGCCAGGCCGAGGCAGCCGCCCCGGCTGAGCCGGCCGCGGCCCCCGCCGACGACGGCGGCGATCCGATGACGCTGTCGCCGTCGGTGCGCCGCGCCGTGCTCGAGCACGGTGTCGATCCGTCGAAGATCAAGGGGACCGGCAAGGACGGTCGCCTGACCAAGGACGACGTGATCACGGCCGCAAAGAGCCAGCCCAAGGCGGCTGCTCCGGCGCCGGCTCCTGTTGTAGCGTCGGCCCCGGCTGTGGCGGCTTCGTCGGGCGAGCGTCGCGAGGAGCGGGTTCGCATGACCCGCTTGCGCCAGACCGTCGCGAGCCGTCTCAAGGAAGCCCAGAACACGGCCGCCTTGCTGACCACCTTCAACGACGTCGACATGACGGCGGTGATCGAGGCCCGCAACAAGTACAAGGACCTGTTCGAGAAGAAGCATGGCGTTCGCCTCGGCTTCATGGGCTTCTTCGTGAAGGCGGCCTGCATGGCGCTGAAGGACGTGCCAGCGGTCAACGCTTCGATCGAAGGCGATGAGATCGTCTATCGCGACTATGTCGACGTTTCGGTTGCCGTTTCGGCACCGAATGGCCTGGTCGTGCCGGTGGTGCGCGATGCCCAGAACCTGTCGGTCGCCGGCATCGAGCGGACGATCGGTGACTTCGGCGCGCGCGCCAAGGCCGGTTCGCTGAAGCTCGACGAGATGAAGGGCGGTACCTTCACCATCTCGAACGGCGGCGTCTTCGGGTCGCTGATGTCGACCCCGATCATCAACCCGCCGCAGGCGGCCGTGCTCGGCCTCCACCGCATCGAGGAGCGCCCGGTCGTCCGTGACGGACAGATCGTCGCGCGTCCGATGATGTATCTGGCGCTCAGCTACGATCACCGCCTGATCGACGGCCGTGAAGCGGTCACCTTCCTCGTCGCGATCAAGAACGCGATCGAGGATCCGACCCGCCTGCTGATCGACCTGTAATTTCCCGTCGCCCCGGCGGAGGCCGGGGCCGCCTGGTGAGGGAGCGCCCTTACCCGTGCGATGCCGGCCGGATCCGGCGTGACGCAACAAGGAAGACGTGTAATGTCTGACTATGATTTCGACGTGATCGTCATCGGCGCTGGCCCGGGCGGCTATGTCGCCGCGATCCGCGCGGCCCAGCTCGGCCTCAAGACCGCCTGCGCGGAAAGCCGCGAAACCCTTGGAGGCACCTGCCTCAACGTCGGTTGTATCCCCTCGAAGGCGATGCTCCATGCGTCCGAGCTGTATGACGAAGCCGCCAGCGGCAAGCTCGCCAAGCTCGGCATCAAGGCCACGGTCGAACTCGACCTCGACACGATGCACGGCCAACGCAAGGACGCGGTCAAGGGCCTGACCGGCGGCATCGAGTTCCTGTTCAAGAAGAACAAGGTCGAATGGCTGAAGGGCAAGGCTTCCTTCACCGGCAAGGACACGATCGACGTTGCGGGCAAGAGCTACCGCGCCAAGAACATCGTCATCGCCACCGGATCGAACGTCACCCCGCTCCCGGGTGTCGACATTGACGAGAAGATCGTCGTGTCGTCGACCGGCGCGCTCGAACTGCCAAAGGTTCCCGACCATCTGGTCGTGATCGGCGGCGGCGTGATCGGCCTCGAACTCGGTTCGGTCTGGAAGCGTCTTGGTGCCAGGGTCACCGTCGTCGAGTATCTCGACCAGCTGCTGCCCGGCATGGATGGCGACGTCCGCAAGGAAGCCGCAAAGATCTTCAAGAAGCAGGGCATGGAGCTCAAGCTGTCGACGAAGGTCACGGGTGTAGCCGTCAAGGACGGCAAGGCAACGGTGACCGTCGAGCCCTCCGCCGGCGGTGCCGCCGAGACGCTGGACGCCGATGTCGTGCTGGTTTCGATCGGCCGCCGTCCCAACACCGAGGGGCTCGCGCTCGAACGGGCTGGCCTGTCCGTCAACAAGCGCGGTCAGATCGAGATCGACCACGATTTCGCGACCGTCGTCCCCGGCATCTGGGCGGTCGGCGACGTCGTTCCCGGTCCGATGCTGGCGCACAAGGCTGAGGACGAAGGCATCGCCGTGGCGGAGAATATCGCGGGCCTCACCGGCATCGTGAACCATGACGTCATTCCGGGTGTCGTCTACACCATGCCCGAGTTCGCCGGCGTCGGCCTGACCGAAGAAGAGGCCAAGTCCAGGGGCGAGATCAAGGTCGGCAAGTTCCCCATGCTCGCCAACTCGCGCGCCAAGACCAACCATGAGCCCGACGGGTTCGTGAAGGTGATCGCCGACGCCAAGACCGACCGGGTCCTGGGCGTCCACATCATCGCTTCGCTCGCCGGCACGATGATCGCCCAGGCCGCGCAGGCGATGGAGTTCGGAGCGACGAGCGAAGACATCGCCTATACCTGCCACGCCCATCCGACCCACTCGGAAGCGATCAAGGAAGCGGCGATGGCGGTGACCGGCAAGCCGATCCACATCTAAAGAAACGGGGAGGGCCGTGAGGCTCTCCCCGATCATACCGGCGCGCGTTGAAGGGTTATTCCTTGCCGAACGCCTTCCGAAGTTCGCCTTTGGCGGCTTCGAGGATCCTGCGCTGCTTCTCGGGCAGCTCCGTTCCCGCCCGGTTGATGTAGAAAGTCAGCATCGACATCGCCGAACGGAACGGCGTCGCCCGTCGCCGCCGGCTATGTTCGGCCGATTGCTTCAGCGATTGCGCGATCTCTGCCGGATCCGTTTTCGTGAAGACGCCGGGATCGAGCGTCAACGCATTCGAGTTTCGCGTCGCCAGCTGCGACCATCTGCTCGCCGGCATATCGGCCTCAGATCGGCGATACGCCGAGGAACTTCAATATGCCGAGCACGAGCAGTAGCAGGGCGATCGCGGCGATGATGCCGCCGATGTTCATGCTGCTCTTCTCGACAACGACCCGCTCATCCGTTTTGACGTCAGGCATCATGTCTCTCCTTGCTATTGGGGGGTGAAACGACCGGTGGGCCGCGCTGTTCCGTACGTCGTTCGGCGATCGGCGGAACGGCTCTTGCGATGTCGCGGTCTGCCCCTATTCTTCCGCCGATATGCAGGGGAGAGTGGCTGTGCGGACAATGGGTATGGCTCTCGCCGTGGTGCTTGCGCTGACGGGGTGCAGCAAGCAGGCTCCGGACGGTGGCTCGCGGCAGGAAGCGTCTGACGTCGCCGAACCGTCGGCGGCCAAGGGCGGCGCGGGCGAGGCGATCAAGGCTTCGATGCCGCAGATCGCCTATGTCTACCGATACGCCTTCGAGATTCCGGCGGAGGAAATTCCTACCGTCATCGGGCGGCATATCGCGACCTGCGACAGGATGGGGCCGGCGCGTTGCCGGGTTCTCGACATGCGGAGCGCCACGAGTGACGGCACATCGACCGGCGGCTCGCTCAAGCTGATCGTCGAAGCCGGTCAGGCCCGAAGCTTCGGCGCATCGCTGGCGAAGGTGGTGACCGCCGGGGGCGGCAAGCAGAGCGACAGCAGCATCGAGGCGGAGGATCTGTCGAAGCAGATCGTCGACACCGAAGCCCGGTTGCGGTCGAAACAGGCGCTCGCGGAGCGCCTGATGGGACTGCTCAATAACCGCAACGGACCGGTCGCCGATCTCGTCGCGGCGGAGCGGAGCGTCGCCTCTGTCCAGGAGGAAATCGACGCCGCCCAATCATGGCTCGCAGAGGCGCGGGGCAGGGTTTCGATGTCGACGGTCGAGATCAGCTACGGCGCAGATGGGGCGGTCGGGGCGGGCTTCTGGGCCCCCCTCAAATCCTCTTTCCGCGACATGAGCGGATTCTTCGGGCAGAGCCTGTCGCTGCTCATCATGCTGATCGCGGCCCTGCTGCCCTGGATCGTCGTCGCTGGCGGGATTTTCTTCGGTGTTCGGTGGCTGCGCCCGAGGTTTCGCAAGGGGCGTGACTGAGCTGGTTTCGGTCCGCAATGCACAGAAAAGCCCCCGGGGGGACTGACCCGGGGGCTCATATCCCGCGCAATATGTGACGAGGCTTACTGGACGACCATCGTCGTGAAATAGACATTGTCGATGCCGCCGAACCCGGTTCGCTGCCTCAGGACGCTGTTGATGCCGTCCTTCAGATCCTTCTGGAGCTTCAGCTTTCCCTCGGGGGTCGAAATGGTGAAGCTGTCCTGCTGCGACAGCACCATCAGGATCGCCGAGCGGATCGGCATCTCATTGTCCTTCAGATTGTCGAGGACCTTCTGGTCGTAGAAGGTCGAGACGCCCAGGCCGACCTGCGAGAAGCCGTCCGAATCCCGGAGATTCGACGTGAAGGGCTGTTCGAAGGCATAATAGGTCGCCTTGTATTTGGTAGGGTCGGGCGACTTGTCGCTCTCAATTCCGTCGATCGGCAGCGTCTTTTTATCGCTGCCATGGCTACCCGATTCGGCGCCCTCCTTGGCGACCAGCTTGGGGGTGTTGGGGTCTTCGGGCGCTTTCTCATGGCCGCCACCGGCGAGACCCGCGCCGGCCGCATACATGCCTGCTCCGGCGCCGATGCCGGCAAACAGCAGGGCGACGACGAGCATCGTCAGGATGCCCTTCATCTTGCCCTTTTTCTTGGGCGCCTCAGCGGCGGGAGCAGCGGCAGCACTCATCGTTCACATCCCATGATCAAGCGTAGAGATCACTCTCGTCGCGCGCTGCCGAATCGGTGGCATCGTCGCGGCTCGTGGTCGGTGTACGCGCAAAAGGTTGATGATCTGCTGACGACGACTGGCGCTGTTGCCCCGGCTGACCCTGTTGACCGTTGGCCGAGGCGGAGCCGTAGCCGCCGCTGTTGTTCTGGTTGTTGAGATCGACATGCGATTCGGACACCCGCAGACCCTGCGCCCGGACTTCGGCGAGCAGACGGGGCTGCGCGTCGGCGATGATCGCGCGGGCCTGGTCGTTATCCGCGGTCATGCGGATCGCGGTGCCGGACGCGCTGTTCGCGATCTCGACGGTCAGCGCGCCGAGATGCTCGGGGTTGAGCTGGAACTTGAGATGCCCGTCGCGATTCGCGGCCTGGCTGATATCGCGGGCCAGCTGGTCGAGCCATTGGGTATCGCGCGCCAGATCGAGATGGCGGGTGACGACCTGATCGGCGTGGTTGATGCCCGCCGCGGGATCGGCGGAGATGGTCGTGTCGACCGGCGTGGCGGCCTGGGGCGACGACGCGGCGGCTTGCGGCACGATGGTCGGGGCGGGGACCGGTGCGGCCGGGGCCGGGGCGCTGGCTTCGGGCGTTTCTGCCGCAGCGCTATCCTGCTGCGGGGCGAGCGTATCGACCTGTGCCGACGTCGGCGCGTCGGCAGCGGCATGCGCTGCCGGAGCGGAGGTCGCTTCGACGGTCGGCTGGTCTGCGGGGGCCGTTGCCGTGGACTTGGCGCTGTCTTTCGGCTGGACGATGGCGGCCGCGAGGGTTGTGACGGCAGCGGGCGTGAAGACCGGAGATGCAGGGTCGGCGGCGGCGACAGGTGCGGCCGGAGCAGCGACCGGCGCTGATCCTTCGGTCGCGAGAACCGCTTCGGTGGTGGGGAGCGGTGCGGTTTCGGCGCGGGGCTGGGCGACGGCTGTCGGCACCGCCGGGCAACCCGTGGCGGCTTTCGCGTCGACCGGGGCGAAGGCCGCCTTCAAGGAAGCCAGCAGCGAAGCGATGTCGCTGGGAATGGATTTGGGGGCATCCGGCGCTGCGCTTGCGGAGGGCGCGGCAGTGGGTGTCGCGACGTCGGGCGTCGGGTTTTGCGGCTGATCGGTGGAGATGACGGGCTGCGTCGGATCGCCTGTCGTCGGTAGCGGCTGTGAGAGAGAGGGCGACGCAGTCGCGGCTCGCGCGGCAGGCGACGGCACGGTGATGATGACCGCCGGCGTTCGCGGTGCGGCGACCGGCGGCGCGACCGACGGTTGGGCGGCGAGGATGGTCGGGGCCGTCGGGGTAGGGGGCGGCGTCAACGCGATGGGCTGTGCCGGTGCGGGCTGGGTGACGGTCAGTTGCGCGGCGGCGGCAACCATCGCCTCGATTTCCGCGAGCAGGTTGACCGGCTGACCGACGACGGCCTCCCCTGTCTCGTCGGTTGTGACGATCGACGGCATATCATCGGTGCTGCCGACGGTTTCGTCTTCGCCGTCGCTGCCGACTTCGGCGTCCGTGCTCTGGCTTCCGCCCTTCTCACCCGACGTCGCGTTGGCGACGAGCGCGGCGAACGCCATGGCTGGCTGCGCCGCTTGCGGGGCCGCCGTCTGCGGAGCCGAACCGGCGGTCAGGGCAATCGCGGAGGTCGAAAGCGCGGCAACGGCCATTATCAGTTGTCCCTTTCGGAATTTTTCGTCGACTTCGGACGGAAGGCGGCCGCCATCCGGGCCTCGGTCCAGGCGGCCAGCGCCTGCACGGCGCGCGCATCGAGCTTGGCGGCGCTTTCCTGCCGCTGCCTGGCTTCGAGCCGTTCGGCCAACTTCAGCTCGGCGGTCGCCTTGGCCGAGGCGATCGCTCCGGCGAGGCCATGCCGGGCATTGTCGAGGCGCAGGGCCAGCTCACCCCGGTTCTGCATGACTGCGCCCGAGATCGGCCCTTCGGACAGGGTGAGACTGTCGCGCAGGCTGGCGAGTTTGGCGGCGTTGGTCTCGAGAGTGGTGACCTGGGCCTCGGCGCTGGCCGCGGCCGAGGCGGCGAGCAGATGCTGTGCCGCCCGCACGCGCGTGATCCGCGCCCGTTTCCTGACCAGCGCCTTCATCCGCCGAAGATCTCAAGCAGCGCCTGAACCGACTCGGCGTAATCGAACCGGTCCTTCTGGCCCTGGCTGATAAACTCGAGGATATGGTCGTGCCGCGCGATCGCCACGTCGACGATCGGATCGCTGCCGGCGCGATAGGCGCCCATCAGGATCAGGTCGCGGTTTTCCTCATAGACCGCCCACAGCCGGCGCAGGATCTGCGCCGCCTGCTGATGTTCGGGACTGATAATGTCGCTCATCACCCGGCTCAGCGACTTGCCGACGTCGATCGCGGGGAAGACGCCCTGTTCCGCCAGGCTGCGCGACAGGATGATGTGGCCGTCGACGATCGCGCGGGCGGTATCGACGATGGGATCGTCGGTGTCGTCGCCGTCGGCGAGGACCGTATAGAGGGCGGTAATCGATCCGCCCGAATGGGCATCGACGCCGGCGCGCTCGATCAGGCGGGGGATCAGGCCCAGCGCGGACGGCGGATAGCCCTTCATCGTCGGCGGTTCGCCCAGCGACAGGCCGATCTCGCGCTGCGCATGGGCGACGCGGGTAAGACTGTCGATCAGCAGCAGGACGCGCTTACCCTGCGCGCGGAAATATTCGGCGATCGCGGTCGCGCGCATCGCGGCGCGCAGGCGCAGCACCGGCGGATGATCGGCCGGAACCGCGACGACCACGCTCTTCTGGCGTACCGGGCCGGACAGCTTGGTGGCGAGGAAATCGCTGACTTCGCGGCTGCGCTCGCCGACCAGGCCGACGACGATGATGTCGGCATCGGCGCCGGAGATCATCTGACCCATCAGCACCGACTTGCCGACGCCGGAGCCGGCCGCGATCGCGATGCGCTGACCGACACCCGCAGTGAGCAAGGCATTGATCGCGCGCACGCCCATGTCGAACGGCTCGGTGACCCGGGCGCGGTCGAGCGGGTTGCCGCGCTTGCCCGCCAGTGGCCAGCGCTCGGCGGTGGCAATCGGGCCGAGGCCGTCGATCGGATTGCCGAGAGCATCCATGACGCGGCCGAGCAAGCTTTCGCCGACATCGACCGATCCGCCGCGGCGATCGGGTTCGACCCGGGCGCCGGCGCTGTGCGGGGCATCGGCGTCGAGCGCCATCAAAAGCGTGCGATTGCCGCGAAAGCCGACGACTTCGGCGAGGGCGGCATTGCCGTCGGCGTCGATGACGCGGGCGTTCGAGCCGACCGGCATCGGAAAGCCGGTCGCCTCGAGCATCAGACCGTCATAGGAGGCCAGCCGCCCGATGCGGCGCGGGCCGACCTGATCGACCTCGATCGCATCGAGCATGGCTTTGGCTTTGAGGGCAATGCTCACCGCGGGAGGCTCATGGCACCGAGCTGCGCGCGCAGGCGGGTCAGGCGGACCTGGGGGCCGTCCTCAATCCAGCCCTGGCCGGTCTCCAGGATGATCGTGCCCGAGGAGAGGTGATGATCGGGCGACAGCGCGATGCCGAAATCGATGCCGTCGAGCATCGCGATGTCATCGGGGTGCATGCGCAGCCGGGCCGGGCCGCATTCGGCGGTGACCATCTCGGCGATCGTCTCGGCGCGCTCCTGAAGCATGGCCGGGTCGATCTTCACGTCGCCGACGATCTGGCGGACCATGCGGCTGACGGTCTCGGTCAGCACGGCGGCGAGCGGGCCCGAGGCTTCGGGCTGCAGCGCTTCGGCGGCGCGGATCAGTTGGGCCAATGCTTCGCGTTCGCGCGCGAACTCGGCGAGGACCGCCTGGCGGCCCTGATCGAAGCCCTCGGCAAAGGCGTGCGTGCGGATCGTTTCGAGATCGATCTCGGGCTCGTCGTCGCTCACGCTGGCCATCGCGCTCGGCGCGAAGTCGCTGGCGCGGCGGCGCGGATGGTGATCGGAGCTGCCGCCCCATGGGGTGAAGCTGCTCGTCGGGGCCGGCTTGCTCCAGGCATTGGCCCGGGTGGCGGCGCCGATATGTTCGGTGGTCCAGACCTCAGACAAAGTCGTCGCCCTTTCCGCCCAGGCTGATCGAGCCCTCGGCCGCCAGCTTGCGCGCGATGGCGAGCATCGCCTTCTGCGCTTCCTGGACATCGGCGAGGCGCATCGGGCCGCGATCGGCGATCTCGTCCTGCACCGACTGGGCGGCGCGGCTCGACATGCAGCCGAAGATCTTGGCGCGAATCTTCTCGTCGGCGCCCTTGAGCGAGACGACGAGGATGTCGTTGTCGACGGCCCGCAGCAGCGCACCGAGATCCTTCTCGGTCAGCGCCATCAGGTTGTCGAAGACGAACATCTCTTCCTCGATCGTGCGGGCGACGGTCTTGTCGAGCTTCTGCAGCGCCTTGATGATCCGCTGTTCGGATGCCTTGCGCGAGCTGTTGACGATCTTGGCCGCTTCGCCGGCGCCGCCGCGGCGCGTGGTCGCGCCGGTCGACTGGGCGGTGGCGGGACGGCTCAGTAGCTCGTCGAGTTCGACGAGCGCGGTTTCGGTCACCGGGCCCATGGTTGCGACCCGGTAGACGAGGTCGGCCTGGATATCTTCCGGCAGCAGGGCGAGGACGTCGGCGGCGCGCTGGGATTCGAGGAAGGCGAGGACGATCGCCGCGATCTGCGGATGCTCGAACTCGATCAGGTTGGCGATCTGGCGCGCATCCATCCATTTCAGGTTTTCGAGCGCGTTGGTGTGCTGGACGGGGGTGATGCGCTGGAGGACCTGATCGGCCTTATCCTGGCCGAGCGCCTTATGCATGATGCCCTTGATCTGGCGCTCGACGCCGAAACCGAGGGTGGTGCGGACGCGGGCCCGGTCGACGAACACGTCGAACACGCCGTCGATTTCTTCCTCGGAGATGTTCGCGACATTGAACATCGCGCCACCCAGATGCTGGACTTCGTCGGGCTGGAGGCGGCTGAGCACGGTGGCGGCCTCCTCCTCGCCCAGCAGCATCAGGAGGATCGCGGCGGCGGAACTGCCCGAAGGCTCGACCGGGGTCGCGTTCTCGGTGTCGATCGGCGTTTCTGCGGCCATGGCTCAGTTGGCTCCCGGCATGTCGGCGCGGATCAGGTCGCGGACCACCAGGGCGGCCCGGTCGGGATCCTGCCGCACGAAATTGCGGATCAGCTCGGCGCGGTTGGCATAGCCCGGGGTCGCCTCGATCATGTCGAGCGTAACCGGCTTGCTCGGATCGTGGAGGGCGAGTTGCGCCATTTCCGATGCGATCTCGGCGCGGATCGCCGGGTTCGTGCCTTGGGGCAGGCGGCCACCCGATGCGGCCATCGCGTCGATCGCCGCCTTCTTCTCTTCGACATAGGTGGCGCGGCGCTTCAGCAGCGGCTTGGCGACACCGAAGACGAGCAGCGCGACGACGAGCAGGGCCGACAGGTTGCGGGCGAGGGTGGAAACCCAGGGCGCATCCCACCAGTTGGGCTTCACCTCGGCGTCTTCGGCCACCGCGAAACTGCGCGCCGAGAGGGCGACGACGTCGCCGCGAGCCTGATCGGCGCCGATCGCACCGCGCACCAGCGATTCGATCGAGGCGAGTTCGGCGCGGCTGAACTTGCGGCTGCCCTCGCGCAGAGCGACGGCGACTGACAGCCGCTTGACGCTGCCGACCGGCGCGCGGGTCACGGAGACTTCGCGGCCCAGTTCGTAGGTGCGGTTGTAATTTTCCGAGGTCTTGTTGGCATTCGCGGCATCGGTCGTGCCGGCGACCGGCGCGGGCAGGGTCTGGTTCGGCGCCGCGGCGACCTGACTGGCGGCCGGGGGCTGGTTCGACAGCGCGCCGGGGATGCCGGTCGCTTCGCCGGCATTCTTGTCGCCGGACCAGCTGCCCTGCTCCTGGCGAACGACGGCGGTATCCTTGGGATAGCTTTCGCGCGTCGCCTGGGTCTCGGTGAAGTCGACGTCGGCGTGGATCTCGGCGGTAAAGTTGCCGGGTCCGACGATCGGCGTAAGGATCTTGTTGAGCGCTTCCAGATAGCGCTGCTCGATCTTGGTCTGAATATCGACCTGTCGGGTCGATGCCTGGCTCATCGGATCATTGCCCGACGCGGAGAGCAGGCGGCCGGCCTGATCGACCACCGACACGCCGTCGGGCGACAGGTTCGGCACCGACGAGGCGACGAGGTGGACGACGGCCTGGACTTGCGAGTCCGACAGGGTGCGACCGGCGCGCAGGCGCAGCATCACCGATGCCTGGGGCTTCGCATCGTCGCGCAGGAAGACGCTGGGCTGCTCGGCGGCGATGTGGACCTTCGCATTGTCGACGGCGTCGATCGCCTCGATCGTGCGGGCAAGGTCCATTTCGCGGGAGGAGCGGAGCTTTTCGCCCTCGACCGCGCGGCTGGCGCCAAGCGGGAGCGAGGACATCATCGTGTCGCCGTCGGGCGCCGACTTGGGCAGGCCCTGCTGGGCGAGAAGCATCTTCGCCTGGTAGAAGCTGGTTTCGGGGACGGTCAGCGAGCCGGTGCCGCGATCGATCTCATAAGGAATGTTCGCGGCCTTCAGCGCGTCGGCGACCGCAGCCTTGTCGGCATCGCCCATCCCGGCGAACAGGTCGCGCTGCGGCGCGCCGGACATGGTCGACCACAGCAGCGCGGCGCCGCCGAGCAGGCCGATCATGCCGATCATCGGCAGGCTGCGCTGCACCGCGGGCTGTGCGGTGAAGTCCTTGATCCGCTCGAGCACGGCGCCCGTGCCGACGCCGGAGACGTTGGATGAGGCGGTCAGCGCGGGAGCGTTGGCGGGGGAGGGGATGATGTCAGCCATCGATTATACCGGCATGCTCATGATGTCCTTATAGGCGGACAGGAGTTTGTT
Organism: Pseudomonadota bacterium; assembly: GCA_040387595.1. Taxonomy (GTDB): domain Bacteria; phylum Pseudomonadota; class Alphaproteobacteria; order Sphingomonadales; family Sphingomonadaceae; genus Rhizorhabdus. Next base: position 3,794 of record JAZKDN010000041.1, on the reverse strand, counting down.
GCGGACTTGCAGCGTGGCCTGGAAGCCGACGCTGGCCTGCTCCCGCTGGAGCATCACCGCTGCGATATCGGTGGTCTCGCCACGCTCGTAGCTTTCGGTGGCGGCGCTCGCCTTCGCCTGCATGCCGTTGACCTCGGTCAGAGCGCCAAGCAGGGTCGAGGCGAAGTTCGAGTCCGGCGCGCTCGTGGCGCTGCCGATCTGGCCGACACCCGTAAGCGGGTTCGGCGCAGGTGCGGCGGCGGCCTTCTGCAGCGCGGAGTTCTGCTGCAGGATGGCGTTGCGCATCGCCAGCAGGTTGCTCGTGTTGACGGTCGTCATCTAGCGTCCCCTCAAGCCACGGCGCGCATATCGGCCATGCGATAGCGCAGCGTGCGTTCGGAAATGCCGAGCCGCTCGGCGGCACGGAGACGGTGGCCGCCGGTGGCGGCAAGAGCTTCCTCGATCGCGCGCACCTGGCCGGCGCGCTTGGCATCGGCCAGGCGGATCGGCGTCGCTTCGACGGCGGCCGGCGCCACCGGCGCGGCTTCGACGAGGGTGAGAGCGGTGGCCGCGGCGCGGGGAGCGGCGGGCGCGCGGTCGATGATCAGGTCATCGGTCTCGATCCGATGGCCGTCGCGCATCAGCATGGCGCGCTGCAGGACATTTTCGAGTTCGCGGACATTGCCGGGCCAGTCATGGGTCATCAGCCGGTCGAGCGCATCGGCGGTCGGCCAGGCCAGATCCTCATGATCGGGCGTGTGTCGCAGCATCAGGGTGGCGCTGATCGCGCGGATATCCTGGCGGCGGGCGCCGAGCGGCTTCAGGGTCAGCGGCATGACGTTGAGGCGCCAGTAGAGATCCGCCCGAAAGCGGCCGGCCTCGACTTCAACCGCGAGGTCGCGGTTGCCGGCGGCGATGATGCGGAGATCGACGGCGATCGGCGCGGTGGCACCGACCGGCAGGACTTCCCGCTCCTGAAGGGCGCGGAGCAGCTTGGCCTGGAGGCCCAGCGGAAGTTCGGCGATCTCGTCGAGCAGCAGCGTGCCGCCTTCGGCCGCCCGGAACAGGCCTTCGCCCGAACCGCTGGCGCCGGTGAAGGCGCCCTTCTGGTGGCCGAACAACATCGCTTCGAGCATCGTTTCGGGAAGCGCGGCGCAGTTGACGGCGACGAAGGGCTTGTCGGCGCGGGGGCTGGCTGCGTGGATGTAGCGGGCGATGCCCTCCTTGCCGGTGCCGGTCTCGCCGAGCAGCAGGACGGTGGCGTCGCTGCGGGCGACGCGTGCGGCGATAGCGAGGAAGCGGGCGCTTTCCGGCTCGCCGCAGGCCGGCATGATGCGGGGACGGACCATCTCGGCGATCAGGGCGTGGCCGAACGCCATGTCCTCGAAACCGAAGACGATGGTGGTGGGGCGGCCGATCTTGGCGCGGCGAAGGACCGGCATGCCGTCGGCGAAATCGATCAGGATGTCATGCTGGCGGGCCAGCCCGACTTCGGTGACGTGGAGGATGCGCTGGCTGTCGCGGCCCGGAGAGGTCGTCGGGTCGACCAGCACGGTATCGATGCCGGCGCCTGCCAGCCACGAGACGAGCGTCGGCTGGGACCCCTGCGCTTTCTCGCTGATGCCGATCGTGACCATCGCCGTCCTCTTGCGGATCGACGTGCCAACCACGCCATTCCTTGCCCGACATGATTACCGCCGAATTAACTTAAAAAGTCTTAATAGACCGCGCGCCGCGCACCCGCGGGCGCGTGCCCACCATGTGCGGGCACGCGTGCGCATGATGCGCGCGTGGTCTATGCTATTGGGAAACGGGGTTTTTCGGCGACCGGCAATAGCCTGCTTATTCATCGGTCGAAGGCGGCAAAAAATTGCCGGGGCCAGCATTGCGGGCATGCAGGATATCCGACGAGACCGGCCCGGAAACGGCTTAAACAAGAAAATCGAAAAAAATTATCGTTTATTTGCATGTGGTTAATCGAGTTTTTCCAAAAAAATCGGGCGTGGTGAATGATCACGGTTAAAGCCCGGGTAAGCACGGCCGTTAATGGGATCGAGGCGAGACACGGCCAGCACCGGATCGTCGCCCCTTTAACTAGGACAAGGACCGATCCCATGACCGTCATCAACACCAACATCTCTTCGCTCCGGGCCCAGAACGCCGGTCGCCTTGCCGACCAGATGCAGTCGACCGCGATGGCGCGCCTTTCGAGCGGCAAGCGCATCAACAGCGCGAAGGACGACGCCGCCGGCCTCGCCATCGCCTCTTCGATGACCTCCTCGGTTCGCGGCATGACCGTCGCCATCCGCAACGCTAATGACGGCATCTCGCTGTCGCAGACCGCGGAAGGCGCCCTCGGCGAAGCGTCGAACATGCTGCAGCGGATCCGCGAACTGGCCGTCCAGGCGGCCAACGGCACCTACCAGTCGAGCGACCGCGACAACCTCCAGACCGAAGTCGCCGCCCTCCAGGCACAGATCAAGGACATCGTGGACGATACCAAGTTCAACGGTAACACCCTGTTCTCGGCGACCTCGGGCACCAGTTTCGCCATCCAGACCGGCATCAACTCGGGCGACACGACGGCCATTTCGGTCGGCACCCTCGACAAGGTTGCGCTGGCCTATGCCACGACGATCAAGGTCGACGACGTCACCAATGCCGGCCTGGCGATGACCGCCGCCGATGCGGCGCTGACCCAGGTCGCCACCGTCAGGGCCACGCTCGGTGCCAACCAGAACCGCCTGGAAGCCACGATCAACGTGCTGAGCGCCAACATCACCAACCTGTCCGAGGCCCGCTCGCGGATCGAGGACACCGACTTCTCGGTGGAATCGACCGCACTCGCCAAGGCAGGAATCCTGCAGCAGGCATCGACGGCGATGCTCGCCCAGGCCAATCAGAGCCAGCAGAGCGTGTTGAGCCTGCTCAAATAAGAATTCCACCCCATCCATTGCTGGCCGAGATGGCCCCCGGTGCATGACATCGGGGGCCGTTTCGGCTTTTTTGTGCTTGGAGCTGCGGGCGCAAAGCCAGCTGGACCTCGCGGACCAGCAACTCCTTCTCGGTGATTGCGTCGCGGCGCGTCCGCGCCCGGCGCGGCATGCGCGCCGCTGATCGAGCTGCCGCGCTGCCATCGTCCGGCTCGACGGTTCTCACACGTGAACCCGCGCGTGAGGCGCGCCGCAAGATCCATTCGACATTGGTCTAACCGATCGCCGCCAAGAGCGGTCGATCGCGTCGAAAAGCCCCTCTTACGGTGTGCGTTCGCTTAGCTACGTCGGCTTTCATGACCACCGACCGCTGGATTAAATAGCAGAAAAACCTAGACTTTCTGTCGGTTCGTTCAATCGCGCCGACAGCTTTAGGCAACAAAATTAAGGTTAACGGCCGCTAACCACCTTTCTTCCTTAAGCCCGCTGAACGGGTGTCGTTACCGGTTTCGTGGCGAGAACGGTCAACTGACCCGCAACGCCGAGTAGTAGCGGAAGGATTTTTCAAATGGCTGTTATCAACTCCAACGTGTCGTCGCTTCGTTCGCAGAACGCCGGTCGTCTCGCCTCGCAGCTGCAGGCAACCGCGATGGAGCGTCTGTCGAGCGGCAAGCGCATCAACGGCGCAAAGGACGACGCCGCCGGCATGGCGATCGCTTCGTCGATGACCTCTTCGGTCCGCGGCATGAACGTCGCCATCCGCAACGCCAACGACGGCATCTCGCTGGCGCAGACCTCGGAAGGCGCCCTGGGCGAAGTCAGCAACATGCTGCAGCGCGTTCGTGAACTGGCCGTGCAGGCTGCCAACGGCACCTACCAGTC
>JAZKDN010000040.1:0-79095 GCA_040387595.1 Pseudomonadota bacterium | reverse complement strand
TGGATTTCTTCGAAGGCCTCGGCCACAAACATTATCAGGCGCTCGAAGTGCCCGACGACGATACGCTGCGCTCGCTGCTGATCGACCGCATCTACGACACCTATATCGACGAAGAGCAGCTCCAGGACTGCGACTTCACGATCAACAAGATCGCCAACGAACTCGAGCCCAAGGCCTATTCGAGCCGCGCCTTCATCCGCGAGATGGGCAAATATCTGGTCGAGCACGGCAAGAAGGAGAACAGCCTCGTCAAGCTCGCCTATGAGCATGACGTGCCGATCTTCTGCCCGGCGTTCGTCGATTCCTCGGCGGGCTTCGGCCTCGTCAAGCACCAGGTCGACTGCATGAAGGCGGGCCGCCCCTATATGGTGCTCGACGCGATCGCCGACTTCCGCGAGCTGACCGACATCAAGATCAAGGCCGGCTCCAGCGGCCTGCTGATGATCGGCGGCGGCGTGCCGAAGAACTTCATCCAGGACACCGTCGTCTGCGCCGAAATCCTGGGTCATGAGGATGTCGCGGTCCACAAATATGCGGTGCAGATCACTGTCGCCGACGTCCGCGACGGCGCCTGCTCCTCCTCCACTCTCCAGGAGGCTGCAAGCTGGGGCAAGGTCAACACCGGCATCGAGCAGATGGTGTTCGCCGAGGCCGGTTCGGTGATCCCGCTGCTGGCGTCGGACGCCTATCACCGCGGCCATTGGAAGGGCCGTGCGAAGCGCGCATGGGCCAAGCTGTTCGATTGATCCGAAGGCAAAAATGTTGAAGGGTCGCTCCTGTTCTCGGAACAGGGGCGATCTTCCGAATGTCTGATCTCATCGGCTTCGAGCGGGCCGCCTATGGTCGCGCGACCGATCGCGTCGAGCGGATGCTCGCTGTGCTGCGCCATGCAGCTCTGGACACCATGATCGACGATGCGCGTCGCCCGGACGCGGCCGTCAACGGCGGCGTGATGATCTCCCGGCTCGCCGCGGCGATCACCGCGGTGCTTGCCGATCCGGATTGCGAACTGACGGCGCGGCACGCCGACGAACTCGTCCTGCTGTCCGGAACGTTGAAGCACGTCTTCGACCTTTCCGGCTTCGACGGATCTGCTTTTCTCCAGCGTCTGCTCGGAGACGTCCCGAAGGATGCGCCGATCGGGCAGGTCAACAAGCGCTTCGCGCTGCTGACGCTCGATTCCCATCATGACTGGCCGCCGGCGCTGTTGACCCGCGCGCCGCCGCGCCTGGGCTGGCAGGTGCTGGCCGCGCTAATGGGGACAAAGCCGGTCGCAACCCGGCAGGGGCAGGCGAAGAAGGACCGGCTGCTGGAAGCGTCGGCCGCGATGCCGCCAGCCGAATTCCCGCTCGAGATCGATTGTCTCGTGCTCGTCTCCTCCGCCTGGATGATGTGCAGCTATTCGGCGTCGCCGGCGAAGCACGCGATCAAGCGACAGCTCAACCAAGGTCTGCGCGATATGGCGACCCGGTGGGGGCTGGTCGACGCCCGTCTCCCGGCGCAGCGCCCGCACAAGGATCGTCCGCGCCTTCTGTTCGCGGCGGAGATCATGAACAGCGTCCATGTCCAGTATCGCTATTTCGGCCAATATCTCCGCCAGCTGCGCGAGCGCTTCGAACTGGTGCTACTGACCGAAAAGCGCGAAGCCGACGACGCCGCCAGCGCGCTGTTCGACAGGGTGCTGACCTTCGAACGGGGCAATGATCCGCGCTATCTGCGCACGATCCATCAGATGATCCTCCGCGAGGCGCCGGACATCATCTTCTATCCCAGCGTCGGCATGCGCCATTGGGGACCGCTCTTCGCCAATCTGCGGCTCGCACCGATACAAATGACCGCGCTCGGCCATTCGGCGTCGACCTTCTGCGACACGATCGACTATTATCTGCTCGAGGAGGGCTATGTCTCCGACCCCGCGCTGTTCGGCGAGACCGTGGTCACCCTGCCCGACGAAAGCCTGATCTTCGAACGGGCCCCCCGCTACGAGCCGCGCGAGCCCACAGTCCGTCCAGCCGGCAAATCCGGACCGTTGCGGGTCGCCCTGCCCAGCAACGCGCTCAAGCTCAATCCCGATTTCCTGTCGGTGATCGCGCGCATTCGCAAGGAGTCCGCCCGCCCGATCGAGCTCCATTTCCTGCCCAATGCGCGGGGAATAGAGGGGGCGGCGGTCCGCCGGGCGATCCGCCATATCCTTCCCGGCGCGACGGTCCACTCCATGCTGCCCTACGCCCGCTATCTGGAGGTGATATCGGCATGCGACCTCAACCTCAGCCCCTTCCCCTTCGGCGGCCTCCACAGCGTCATCGACTCGCTGCGACAGGGGTTGCCGGTCGTCGCGATGGAGTGTCCGGAGCCGCATGGTCGCACCGATGCGATGCTGCTTCGCCGGCTCGGCATGCCCGACTGGCTGATCGCCGGAAGTGAAGACGACTATGTCGCCGCAGCGTTGCGCATCATCGGCAACGATGAACTGCGGATACAGCTCAGCGAGCAAGCGCTGGCGCTCGACATAGATCGGGTGATGTTCGGAGACGGGACGACGCCGCTGCGCAGCGAGGTTCGCGATGCCGTCTGGTGGATTTATCGCCATCACGACGCCGCGCAAGCCGACGGCCGCACATCCTGGAGCGAGGCGGAACGCGCGGCGTTCGAGCGGGTCGTCGCCGACGCCTGAGCGTCGATCGCCAAGCAGGACGATGCGGCGGCCGAAATGGCCAACCAAGGGGAGGACAGGATGCATACGCCGATTCTGTGCGCGGCAGTGGCGCTGATGTTATGGACCTTCGCAATGTGGGTCTGGCTTTATGCGACACGCATTCCAGCGATCGTCAAAGGTGGCATCGTCTATGATCCGCACAAGCCGACGAGCGCGTTCCTCGACCAGATTCCGCCGCGGGTCCGCTGGAAGGCGGACAACTACAATCATCTGCACGAACAACCGACGATCTTCTATGCGGTCGCTATCATTCTTTCGATCCTGGCGGCCGGCGGCGGACTGAACGCCACGCTTGCCTGGATCTATGTGGCGCTGCGCATCGTCCACAGCCTGGTCCAGGCGCTGGTCAACGCTGTCATGCCGCGCTTCGCGCTCTTCGTCGCGGCGTCGCTCGTGCTGTTCATCCTGACCGTGCGCGCCGCTCTGATCCTGTTCGGCGGCCCCGCGGGCTAGGCTCCGGTTCGGTGCGCCTGACCATCGCTCCCCACGTCAGAAACGATAGCCGGCGGACAGCTGAACCATGGGGCGATAGCTCTGTGCGCCGCCTTTCGCGTTCGGGCCGATATCGATCGGCGTGACGATCGTGCTGTCGTCGGGGCGTGCCGTTGCGCGACCGACCAGGCCGACATCGCCTGCGACGAACAGGCCTTCGGCGACCTCGCCCGCCAGGCCGACCGACATCAGCGGGGCGTAACGCGCCGTACCGATATCCCCGCGGTCGCCGGTGCTGCGCAGCAAGCGGCCATTGTCGTCTTCGCGCAGCCCCAGCGAGACACGCACCGCATCGCCGAAAGGATGGAGGTCGCCGGCCAGCGCATAGGCGCGCGGCCGGGGACCCAGCGTCGGCGCGGATCGGACGACATCGTCATAGGGCTGGGCACGGACATAGGTCGCGCTGCGCCGGAGCGACAGCCAGCGGGTCGGATGATAGACGACGTCGCCGCCGCCATCGAGCCCGCGCAGGCTCAGAGCGAGACGCCCATGCCCCGGCGCGGCCGCCTGGACCGAACCCGCCGATAGGAGGAGGGCGACAGCGAACAGAACACGACCCGACGCCATATGCACCACCATCGAAAAAGGGTGAGGCGCGTTTAGCCGGTAGGTCGATAAGACATGGTTAAGCGGTCGTTACGGGTACGGCCGAACGACAGGACTCTACCGCGCGAAGGCGGCGACCAGCTCGACATGGGTGGACCAGCGAAACTGGCCGATCGGCGTGATCCGCTCGAGCCGCCACCCACCCTGCACCAAGACCTTCGCGTCGCGGGCGAAGGTGGACGGGTTGCAGGAAACATAGGCGATGCGCTGCACCTTCTTGGTCGCGGCCAGGGCCGGCATCTGTTCCCGCGCGCCGGCACGCGGCGGATCGAGGACGATGACGTCGAAGCGGTCGAGCTCCTCGGTGGAGAGGGCGCGGCGGAACAGGTCGCGGTGGTCGACCACGATCAGCCGGCCGGTCCGGTCAGCGGCGGATTTCAGCCCCAGCGCCGCATCGCGTGCGCCCTCGGCCGCATAGACGCGGGCGTTGCGAGACAGCGGCAGCGCGAAGGTACCGAGCCCTGCGAACAGATCGGCGACCAGCTTCGCATCGCCGACGATCGCCTCGACCGCGGCGAGCAGCGCCGCCTCCCCTTCCGCCGTCGCCTGCAGGAAGCCGTTCGACGGAAAGGGGACGGCGATCCCGCCCAGGGTCACCGTCGCCGGCTCGGGCTCCCAGCGCGGCTGCGCGCCGTAGCCGTCGTCGATCGCCAGCCGGGCCAGGCCATGTTCCTCGGCAAAGTCGTTGAGCTGCTGGGCTGCCGCCAGACCGTCGGTCTCGACCTTCTCCAGCGTCAGGTCGACGCCCTGATCGACCAGCGTCATCTGGACCCCGCCCGGGCGCCGGTCGCGCAGCATCGGATGGAGCAGCTTCCGCAACGGCGCGATCAGGTCGAACAGGGTAGGATGGAGGATCGAGCACATCTTCAGATCGACGATGTGGTGCGTCTGCGCCTCGTTGAAGCCGAGCACCATCCGCTTGCCCTGCCGCTCGGCGCGCAACGAGGCGCGGCGGCGGGTGGCGGGGGCGGAGAGGATGGCGGGCGCCATTTCGGGCGCATCGACCTTCTGCTGCATCAGCGCGCCTGTGATCCGCTGTTCGAGGAAATCGGCATAGCTCGGATCGTCGATCTGCTGCAGCTGGCAGCCGCCGCATTTGGGAAAGTGGCGGCAGGGCGGCTCGACATGATGCGGCCCCCATGTCAGCGTACCATCGACGGCGAGCAGGTCGCCCGGCGCCGACAGCGGCGAATGGCGGCCGTCGGCGGTAATCCCCTCGCCGCGCGCGGCGATGCGGATGATCGGTTCCAGGACGTTCAAGGCTTCTTCGGTCACAGACATTCCCTCATCGCCTGCGGCAGATGCCCGACCAGGTCGTCGGCGATCAGGCCGACACCGGCCAGTTCGGCCGCGCGCGCGTGCAGCCAGACGCCGGCGCACGCCGCCATGAATGGATCGAGCCCGCGCGCGCGATTGGCGGCGATCAGCCCGGCCAGCACATCGCCTGTGCCGGCCGTCGCAAGCCAGCCCGACGCGGGCGGCGCGATCGCGGCGCGGCCATCGGGGGTCGCAACGACCGTATCCGCGCCCTTCAGCACCACCACCGCCTGTAGCCGCTCCGCGGCGACGCGGGCGCGATCGACCCGGCTGCCGGGCAAGGCGCCGAACAGCTTGGCGAACTCGCCCTCGTGCGGGGTCAGGATCGGCATGCCCGGCAAGGCCTTGCCGTTCCCGAGCAGAACGAGCGCATCGGCATCGAGAACCAATGGCCGTCCCGCCGCCAGCGCGACATCGAGCAGCGCCCGCGCCGTCGCGTCGCGGCCGAGGCCGGGGCCGACGAGCACCGCCTTCACCCGATCGTCGACCAAGATCCCGGCGAGCGGCGCGGCGCTGCGGACGATCGCGGCCGGGCCGCCCTGCCCCCGCCCCGCGAGCGTCACATAGCCGGCGCCGCCACGCTGGGCGGCCATGGCGGAAAGCAGCGCCGCGCCGGGCATCGCGCCTTCGGCAACGACGACATGGCCGCGCGTATATTTATGATCGTCAGGCCCCGGCGCGGGCAGATGCGGGCGGCCGATCTCCGACAGCTTCGAGGCGCCGGGAATGCCGATATCGCCTACCACGAGCCGCCCCATCAGCCGGGCGGCGGGCTGCAATCGGTGGGCGGGCTTCAGGACCGCGAGCGCCACCGTCATCTCATAGGCGATGGCGGGGCCGAGCAATGCGCCGTCGTCGCTGCCGATCCCGCTCGGCAGATCGACCGCGACGCGGAGCCGCGCAGCCGACGCCAGCCGTTCGAGCGGCCGGGCGATCACGGGATCGAGCGGCCGCGTCAATCCGGTGCCGAACAGCGCGTCGATCAGCAGCGGCGCGGGGGCGGCTTCCCCGAGCGCCTCGACCGGTCCGGTCCAGCGTGCGCGCATCGCGCGGGCCGCATCGGTCGCGGAAGCACAGCTCGCCGCGACCCGGACGTCGAAGCCGCGCTGTTCGAGCAACCGCGCGATGACATAGCCGTCGCCGCCATTGTTGCCCGGCCCGCACAGGATCAGCGTCGGCACCTTGCCGGCATAGCGCCACACCGCTTCGGCGACTGCGGCGCCGGCGCGCTCCATCGCCGCTTCGACGCTGAGGCCGGTGGCGAACACCGCCTGTTCGGCGGCGCGCGTCTCCGCCGCCGTCAGGATCGGACGCCCTTGGGACAGGGGGAGGCTCATGCCGCGATCCTCGCCGGCAGGCGAAACACCATGCGGCCCGCCGTCACGTCGATATGGTCCGCACCCGCGGGACGGACCGCGACCGGCTCGGCCCCGTCGGCGGCAATCACGCCGCGCCCATCCTTGACGATCAGGAAGCGGCGAAAACCGCCATCGGGTGCGCGTGCGACGAGTACAGGGCCTTCGGGGCTGTCGGTTCGTTCGATGGTACAGATCTTCTCGAAACCCTTGGCGTCGGCGAGGCGGCAGTCGATCGGCCGGGCGCCCGGAATGCCCTCATCCGACGAACTGCAGGCGGCGAGGAGGAGGCCCAGGGCCAGAACCCCAGCCCGAAATTGCCACTGCCCAAAACCATGATCGTCATGCTGAACTTGTTTCAGCATCCACCCATCATCCTCATAGCCATGCCGTGTGGCGTAGTGGATCCTGAAACATGTTCAGGATGACGAGCTGTCCACGTCATCGTCACCAACGTCCATCGCCTCGAACGTGGCCTAGGCGCGAGGGATGCCAGAGGCAAGAGCAGCGCTGCCTATCATTTTCATCCCCGATCCCGGAACGCCACATCAAGAAAAGCCGCCAGGGTCGGACTGTCGTCGGTTTCGCGCCACGCCAGGCCGATCTCCAGCTCTGGCGCCGCGGTGGCGACGGGCATGTAGCGGACCCCGGTTCGCGCCAAGTGCCGCAGCGATGCGGGCACCAGCGCCATGCCGAGACCGGCGGACACGAGGCTGATGATCGTCTGCATCTGAATCGCTTCCTGCCGGATGACCGGCTGATAGCCCTTCGACCGGTAGAAATCCATGACGAGGCCGTGAAAGTCGGGCGAGACGCGCGCGGGAAAGATGATCAGCGGCTCCGCCATCCAGCGATCGCCGTGCAGCAGGCCATCGACGATCGCCAGGCGTCCTTCGTCGATCCACGCCTCGGGCACGGCGGCGACCAGCGGTTCCTTCAACAGCGGACGATAGGCCAGCGCGGGCGATAGCGCCGCCGGCATCGAGATGACGATACCCGCGTCGATCCGGCCGCTCAGCAGATAGTCGACCTGGATATCGCTGGTCGCCTCGACCAGTTCGAGTTCGACGTCAGGGAAGGCCGTGGAATAGCGTTCGACCAGGTTCGGCAGCACGCTGTAATCGGCGTTGCTGACGAAGGCGAGCGACAACCGCCCCGCGAGGCCGGCGCGGAGCCGCTGGGCGATGGCGGGCAGTTCGGCGACCGCCGCGACCGCGGGGCGGACATGCTCGAGCCATTGCCGGCCGAAGGCGGTCAGGGCAACGCTACGCTTCGACCGAATAAAGAGCGCGGCCCCCAGCGCCTTTTCCAGCGCCATGATCGACTGGCTGAGCGGCGGCTGGGTCATGCCCAGCCGCTCCGCCGCGCGGCCGAAATGCAGCGTATCGGCCACGGCGAGAAAATGGCGGAGCGGTCGAAGGTCCATCGACTATAAATATCCTGTGCGACCTAATATCGCTACAACAATATATTTCCCGACTTTCTGAGAAAGGCCTAAGACAGCCGCCTATCGCAGTCGGATCATGAGGACGTGGAATGCCCCATTATCGCTCACGCACCAGCACCCATGGCCGCAACATGGCCGGCGCCCGCGGCCTGTGGCGCGCCACCGGCATGACCGACGAGGATTTCGGCAAGCCGATCATCGCCGTCGCCAACAGCTTCACCCAGTTCGTGCCGGGCCATGTCCACCTGAAGGACCTCGGCCAGCTGGTCGCGCGCGAGATCGAGGCCGCGGGCGGCGTCGCCAAGGAGTTCAACACGATCGCCGTCGATGACGGCATCGCGATGGGCCATGACGGGATGCTCTATTCGCTGCCCAGCCGCGACCTGATCGCCGACAGCGTCGAATATATGGTCAACGCGCATTGCGCCGACGCCATCGTCTGCATCTCCAACTGCGACAAGATCACCCCCGGCATGCTGATGGCCGCCATGCGGCTGAACATCCCGGTGATCTTCGTGTCGGGGGGTCCGATGGAGGCCGGCAAGGCCGACATTCGCGGCCAGACGGTCGCGCTCGACCTGGTCGACGCCATGGTCGTCGCGGCGGACGACAAATATACCGACGAGGAAGTCGCCGTCATCGAGCGGTCGGCCTGTCCGACCTGCGGCAGCTGCTCGGGGATGTTCACCGCGAACAGCATGAACTGCCTGACCGAAGCGCTGGGGCTGTCGCTGCCCGGCAACGGATCGGTGCTCGCCACCCATGCCGACCGCGAGAAGCTGTTCCGCGAAGCCGGCCACACGATCGTCGACCTGTGCAAGCGCTGGTACGAGCAGGACGACGCCCGCGCCCTGCCGCGCAACATCGCCAGCTTCGCGGCGTTCGAAAATGCGATGAGCCTGGATATTGCGATGGGCGGGTCGACCAACACCGTCCTCCACCTGCTCGCCGCCGCGCATGAGGGTGAGGTCCACTTCACCATGGCCGACATCGACCGGCTGTCGCGCCGCGTCCCCTGCCTCTGCAAGGTCGCCCCGGCCAAGCAGGACGTTCATATGGAGGATGTCCACCGCGCCGGCGGCATCATGGCGATCCTCGGCCAGCTCGACAAAGCCGGGCTGATCGACACCAGCCTGCCCACCGTCCATTCGCCGACCCTTGGCGACGCCCTCGACCGCTGGGACATCAGCCGCACCGAGAGCGAGAGCGTCCGCGAGTTCTTCAAGGCCGCCCCCGGCGGCGTGCGCACCACCGTCGCGTTCAGCACCAGCAACCGCTGGAAGGAGCTCGACACCGATCGCGAGGCGGGGGTGATCCGCAGCGCCGAACACCCCTTCTCGAAGGATGGCGGCCTCGCCGTGTTGTTCGGCAATCTCGCGCCCGAGGGCTGCATCGTGAAGACCGCGGGCGTGGACGACAGCGTCCTGACCTTCCACGGCACCGCGCGTGTCTATGAAAGCCAGGACGCCGCCGTCGCCGGGATTCTCGGCAAGGAAGTGAAGGAGGGCGACGTCGTCGTCATCCGCTACGAAGGGCCGAAGGGCGGGCCGGGCATGCAGGAAATGCTCTATCCGACCAGCTACCTCAAATCGAAGGGCCTCGGCAAAGCCTGTGCGCTCATCACCGACGGGCGCTTTTCGGGCGGCACTTCGGGCCTTTCGATTGGCCATGTCTCACCGGAAGCGGCCGAAGGCGGCCTGATCGCGCTGGTCAACACGGGCGACCCTATCGTAATCGACATCCCCAACCGGATCATCCGGCTGGACATCGACGACGCGGTGATCGCCGCTCGCCACGCCGAAATGCTCGAGCGGGGCAAGAAGGCGTGGAAGCCGTTCGGCCGCAAGCGCCACGTCTCCCCCGCGCTGCGCGCCTATGCCGCGCTCACCACCAACGCCGCCAGGGGCGCGGTGCGCGACGTGAGCCAGGTCGAAACCGACTGAGCGATCAAACGAGGACGCTGGTGGTGACGCGGTTGGGGACGGCGCCTCCGGCCTCGAGATCGCTGACGTTGCGGAGGGTCGTCTCGGCGATGGCCGTCAGCGCCTCTTCGGTCAGAAAGGCCTGGTGGCCGGTGACGAGGACATTGGGGAAGGTCAGGAGCCGCTGGAAGACGTCGTCCTGGACGATCTCGCCCGATAGATCCTCGAAGAAGAGATCGGCTTCCTGCTCGTAGACGTCGAGCGCGACCCCAGCGATCCTGCCGCGTTTGAGGCCTGCGATCAGCGCGTCGGTGTCGATCAGACCGCCCCGGCTGGTGTTGACGATCACGACGCCCTGTTTGGCGGTCTTCAGCGACGCGGCGTCGATCAGGTGGTGCGTCTCGGGGGTCAGGGGGCAATGCAGCGTGATGATGTCGGCCTGCGCGATCAGCAGATCGCGCGGCACATAGTCGACACCCAGGGCGACCAGCGCGCGATCCTCGACGAGGTCGCTCGCCAGGACCCGGCAGCCGAAGCCGGCCCTGAACGCCCTGGCCACCAGCGCGCCGATCCGGCCGGTGCCGATGACGCCGACGGTCCGCCCCGCGACGTTGCGGCCGATCAGCCCGTCGAGCGCGAAATTATGATCGCGCACCCGGGACCAGGCGCGCGGGATCCGTCGTTCGAGGGCGAGCAGCAAGGCCACCGTGAACTCGGCGACGGCTTCGGGCGAATAGGCCGGGACACGCACGACATCGATGCCGAGCCGTTCCGCCGCGCGCAGGTCGACATTGTTGTAGCCCGCGCAGCGTAGCGCCACGGCAGATATGCCGAGCGGCTTCAGCGCCTCCAGCACCTCCGCGCTCGCATCGTCGTTGACGAAGATGCAGATCGCGTCATGCCCCTGCGCCAGGATCGCGGTCGATCGGTCGAGGCGCGGCTCGAAGAAGGTCAGGCTGTGTCCGGCATCGCGGTTTGCCGCCTCCAGGAAGCGGCGATCATAATCCTTGGTGTTGAAGACCGCGATGCGCATGGCCGGGCTCAGCGCCCGTGAACATGCCCGGGCCCGGTGGCGCGAACCTTGCCGACGAGCGCCAATATCCTCGCCTGGACATTCCTGGCGTCGGCCTTGGGATAGGCTGCGGTCACCCGGCCGCTCCACGCGCCCATGTCGAGCGTCGACAGGCTGAGAAAATAGGGGCGCTGGTCCAGCGTGGCGGAAAAGCGCCCCTGCCAGGCGTGACGGGGCTCTACGCCGGCCAATGCCATCGGTCCGTTCGCGATCGGCGTGATCGCTTCGAACTTCAAGCCGGGAAAATAGGTACCGACGACCGGAGACATCGCGGCATAATGTTCGAGCGCGGTCATGTCGCTGATCTGCACCAGGGCGATCTGGGCGAAGCACCGGCTAGAGCCCTTTCCCCTCTGATAGGTCACCGTCGCATATTCGCCGGACGGATCGAAGGCGATCGTCGACACGCGCGTAAACCCGAACGCAGCCGCCGGAAAGCGGGTACCGGTGGCATCGTGGACGAGATCGCCCTGCGACGAGGCGGTGAAGCCCGGCGTGGCGCCGCCGGTCGCGCCGGCCGCGGACGCCAGGGTCCCCGTTGCAGCGGCAAAGGCTATCGCCGTCGAAATCATGAATGCCAGCCGCCGCATCGTCCGCTCCTCATACGCCCGTCAATCTTATGGCGTAGCGCCTTCGACCATCGTTCAGCAACGACGAACATCCTTTCCGCCGATGCCGGATCCATTGGATATGCGGTAATCGCTTTCCCCTGCCTCGCCTGGGCGCCCTTCAGCGTGATCGCCGCGAGCGGAGATTAGGGTCGGGTATCCGCCGATGCCCGGGCGACGGCCGCGGCATAGCTTTGCTGGATCGCGGCCACCGCGTCGGCCATCCTCACCCCCTCCGGCGCATCGCCGTGCGACCGTCGGAAGCTGGCCCCCAGCAGGGCACGGGTGGATCCAAGGCGGGGATGTTCGGCGATGACGGCGGCGGGATCGACCGGCAGCCCCGCGGTCCGCGGATCGGCGACGCCGCCGACCCCGAACGGCTTGCCCGCATCGCGCGCGGCCTGCGCGATGGTGTCGAGAATGGTATGGCCCCAGAGAGAATGCAGGCTCGCATGGCCGGCATCGAGCGCAAGATCGTTCAGGCCGACGTGGAATTCGCCGATGAGGTCGCTCGCCAGCAAGGCCGGCAGGTCGCCGACCGCTCCGAGCGTTTCGACGAGCGGGACGACCACGGCGCGGCGGTCCACACGCTCGGCAAAGCGCAGCGCTGTCTGCGCATCGTGGAAATAGGGCAGCATCAGCCCATCAGCCCCCAGGTTGATCGCGCGCTCGATCTGGTCGGTCGAATGTTCATGCCATGGATCCAGACGCATGAAGAAGCTGCCGGGGGGAAGAACCGCGCGCACCGCCGCCGCATCCTCCCAGCCATAGTCGGAAATGAACAACGGCCGTCCGGCCTGGCGCTCCGCCTTACCAAGTCTCTCCAGATCGACCAGGATCCGATCGACTCCCGCCTTGTGCGCGGCCTCGGCGAGGTGCGGCGCGCCGCAGATCAGGGTCAGGAGCAAGCCTGGCGCGCTCACTGCCGGACATCCGTCGCACGGCTCCAATCGTAGGGGATGGCGGGGTCGTCCTCCGGCAGTCGATCCTCATCGACCCGGGGCATGTTGAAGCCGGCGCTGTTCATGTGCAGAAGCAAGGAGGGCTCGTCGCCCAGCGCCCGAAAGCCATGCCAGATGCCGGAGGCGACCAGTACCATTTTGGGCTCGGCGGAATCGAGGAGAATCTCCAAGGGCGCGACCTCCGGCTTCCGCGGATCCCAGACGACGAGCATCGTCCGTCCGCTTAGCGGAAACACCTGATCTTCCTGTTGGGCGTGGCGATACCAGGCCTTGACGACACCGGGCAGCGTGGTGGTGGTGTAGATCTGCCGCACCGGGGCGCCATAAGGATCGTCGCCGCGCCAGACCTCCTGCAGGCCGCCCTTGGCATTGGCCACAGAGCGGACGCCGGCTTCGATCACGCCGGGCATGGCCATCTTCAACAGGCCCTCGGCAACCATGTCGGATACCAGCACGGGCCGCGCCGCCGCGAGCAGGCCGCGATGGTGGTTGCGCAGCTTTTCTTCCTCGGTGTGATATTGAAATCCAAAGCCGGCCTTTCGGTCACCCGGTTTCATCCGGGCGCCAAGTTCGCGATAGCGCCGCACCAGATAGTCTTCGCCGAGATATTTATAGTGCAGCAGGTTGAACGATGCTGTCTTCGACGCGACCACATGCCCGGTGGGGTTGGCCGCATGGCGCCCGCGCACATAGTTGATTTCGTCGATCCGGTCCGGCGCGAAGATGGCGACCTTGTTCATCTCGCGGCTGTGCACGCCGCGGTTCGCGGTCCTGACGAGCGGCCCCCGGAGCGGGAAATCTTCGGTCACCATATCCCAGCCGCGTGACGGAATCAGGGTCCGGCCCAGCTGCTTTTCCTTGGCCAGCGCCGCCCGCGCCGACGGGTGGAAGACCAGTTCATCGACATTGACGACGATCACCCAGTCGGCCTGGCCGCGCGAGCCTTTCCAGGCGTGGTTGTTGAAATGGTGCGACGCGTCGACAAACGACATTCCGTCGTTACGAAAGCGGCGCAATTCCACGTCGGGTTGGGCCGCCAGATATTCGACCGATCCGTCGTCGGAGCCATCGTCGTACAGGAAGAAGCGGTCCACGAACGGCCGATAATGTTCCAAGAAGAAGGGCAGCATCTCGCGTTCGTTCCAGACGAGCGCCCACAGATGAATCTTGTCGTCCGCCACTGTTGCCGCCACCCCTGTTGCAACCTACCATCAGCCCCACGGTCATAGCGTCGCTATGCTGCAGTTCGGAAATCCGCGCAATCGGGGCTGGGAACCCCGCAGCTCGACGACCGTAATGCCGTCATGATCGGCTTTTCCCTGCTCGCTATCGGCGACCTGTTCGACTCCCGCATCCTCGGAGTGCTGGTCCGCTCGCTGTTGGTGACCGTGCTGATCTTCCTGACGATGGCGGTCGGCCTGGGCTGGGCCCTGGCGGGCAGCGACCCCTGCGCGGCATTCGGCGCCACCGGCTGTCGGTTCAACCCGGCCGAAGGCGGGATCGGCGCGGTCGCCATCACCCTGCTGGCGATGTGGTTCCTGTTCCCGGCCATCGCCCTGGGCGTGGTCTGCGCCTATGCCGAACGGATCGCCGCGATCGTCGAACAGCGCCACTATCCGCTCGCCGCTGCACGCGCCCGACCGATCGGGGCCGGCTCCGCCGTCGCGCTGGGACTGCGATCGGCGGCACGCGTCCTGATCTACAACCTCATCGCCCTGCCCTTCTACGTCGTCCTGCTGGTGACCGGTATCGGACCGCTGATCCTGTTCGTCGTCGTCAACGGCACGGCGTTCGGCCGCGACCTCGGGGAGATGATCGCAGCGCGCCATGGCGATCGGCCCGAACGCCGCACCTGGCTCCGCGGGTCGCGCGGTGGCCGGATGCTGATCGGGGTGATCGTCACCGCCCTGTTCCTGGTGCCGGTCGCCAATCTGCTGGCGCCCGTCCTCGGCGCGACGATGGCGGCGCATCTGTTTCACCGGCGGCGCATCCTGGATGCGGGCTGAGCGGCAGGCCAGGGGCGACAGCTGAACAAAATGGCGCCCCGGTGCGTTGGTCCCGTCTATCGTGTGTTGCGTAAGGAGGTTCGAATGAACCCTGATAATGATAGTCGCTCGATGATGCGCCGTGGCCTGCTTGGCAGCCTGCGAGGCACCCGCGCCGTGTTCGCGAAAGCGGGCGATTTCGCCCGCGCGACCAAGGTCGAGCTCGGCATCCAGATGTTGCTCGACCAGCGGGTCAGCGACCGCATGCTCAACCTGCTGGCGCAGAGCGCGTCGATCGCGGCGCGCGACGCCGCCGACCTGGCGGTCGCCGAGCGCCGCTAGCGGCAGCCGGACGCAGGCAGGTAGCGCGCGGGGTTCAGCCGCGCATCGCCGCCGCGACCTCCGCGACCACCGGCTCCAGCCGGTCCGCCCACAGCGCCACGCCGGCAGCGTCGGCAATCAGGTCCTGGCGCACTTCGAGGCCAAGATAGGGCACGGCGTTCGCCTCGGCATGCAGGTTCATCGTCGCGTTGAGCACCTTACCGGAATAGGGCTCGTTGTCGCCGGTCACGATTCCGGCCGAACGCAGCGCGGCGATCCCTTTCAGCGCAGCGCGATCGTCCTGATTGTACAGCACGCCGACCTGCCATGGCCGCGCCTCTTCCGGCCGGGCCGACAGGCGCGGGGTGAAACTGTGGAGCGACACGATCAGGCATGGCCGGTCATCCGCAATCCGCCTGGCGATCCCCTGATGATAGGGTCGCCAGAAATGCTCGATCCGGGCGTGCCGCCCCTCGGCATCAAGCACCACATTGCCCGGAATGGCAAAGCCGTCGCTTTCGCGCGGGATCAGGCCGGGGGCATCCTCCTCGCGGTTGAGATCGATGACCAGCCGCGAGACCGGGCCGAAGATGCCGTCGATCCCGAGCCGATCGCACAGCAGGCGACCAAGCGGCGCAACCCCGATGTCGATCGCCATATGCTGGTCGAGCAGTGCCGGATCGATATCGAGGTCGATGTCTGGCGGAACATGGTTGGACGCATGGTCGGCGATCAGCAGAATGTCGCTCATGCCGCGAAGACCGGCTTTCGCCGCCCCCGGAATGCGGCCAGCCCCTCGCGGAAATCCTCGCCGCCAAACGCGTCCTCGAACAACTGGTCGGCGGCGTCGTCCTGCGCCAGGATCCGCTTCAGCCCCGCAACGCTCGAGCGTGCGTTCGCGGCGATCCGCTCGGCCAGCGCCAGCGCGGCGGTGTCGGCCGATCCGGCGCGCTCCTCGACCAGCCCGATCGCCAGCGCCTCGTCGGCCGAGATCGTCATGCCGGTGGTCAGCAGTCTCGCCGCCTGACCCGGCCCGACCAGCGCCCGCAGCCGGGCGACATCGCCGGCCGGATAGACGATGCCCACCTTGGCCGGGGTGATCGCGAACTGCGCCTTGTCGCCCGCGACCCGAATGTCGCAGGCCATCGCCAGCGCCACCCCGGCGCCATAGCAACCGCCGTCGACCGCCGCGATCGTCGCGATCGGGAGACCGGCGATCGTGTCGAATGCCCGCGCCATGTCGATGCGGAATCGGCCGCGCAACGCGGGGTCCGTCGCCAGCCCCTCGAGATCGCCAAGGTCTGCGCCCGACGAGAAAATATTGGGGGCCCCCGACCGGATGATCAGGACGCGAGCGCCGGATGCAGCCGCCCGCTCCGCCGCGTCGGCAAGTTCGGACCACTGGCCGATGGCAATCGAATTGCGCGAGGCCGGCTTGTCGAGGCTGATCCGCGCGACGCGGCCGGCCGAAGCTTCTATCGAATCGAAAATGAACATGCGCCGACTGTTGCCGTGCCGTCCCGAAAATGTCACCACATGGCGCACCATATATGAAATCAGCCGGAATCTCCGCCATCACGCGCCGTCGCTTCGGGCTCCTGCTCGGCGCCTCGGCCATTGTCCCGGCGCTGCCGGTCGCCGGAGCGGCTGGCGGCAATCCCAGACGCGCCGGGCCCTGCCCGATTACCACGCCGATCGATGCGCTCACGTTGAAGCTGCTGCGCCATACCCCCGAGACGGCAACCTATGGCGGCGTCATCGGGTCGGCGGCTGGCGGCCCCTTCGCGCGGACGATGGACGATTATTCGCCCGAGGGGGAAGAGGCCTGGCGCAGCGCGCTAGGCGAAGGCGGCGTCGCGCTCGAGCAGATCGACTGCGAGCATGACCGGCTCGGCCAGCTGCGCCTGAAGATCGCCGCGGCGGTGATTGAGAATGGCACGCGCAGTGCCGCGATCGGCTATGGCCGGCCCAACCCCTTCTGGTTCTCGGGGCATGAGCCCTACATCATCAACCAGATCGCCGGCCCGATCGTGAACACGCCGAACGTGATGATCTCGCAGCAGCCGCTGTCGTCACCGATCGAGGTCGATGCCTGGATCGAGAAGCTCGACGGGTTCGCCAAGGGCTTCGCCGGCGTGGTCGAAAAATCGCGCGCGGACGAAGCACTGGGCTGCATGCCGCCGCGCGTTCTGCTCGAAAAGACCCTGCCGGTGATCGAGAGCTTCCTCTCGGGCCCGGCCGACCGGCATCCGATGATCGCCGCCCTGCGCGAGCGGATGGCGAAGGCGGGGCTCGACAGCCGAACCCGCGCCGCCGCCGAGCAGCGCGCCGTCACCGCGCTGGAAAAGCGGGCGCGTCCGGCCTTCGCGAAGCTGCGCGGGCGGGTTCGGGAGATGCTGCCGAAAGGGCGCGAGGAGGCCGGCGTCTGGGCGCAGACCGATGGCGAGGCGCTCTACGCCGCCAATGTCCGCTCGATCGGCGACAGCGACCAGTCGCCCGAGGAGATCCACCAGATCGGGCTCGACCAGGTCGCGCTGGTGACCGGGCGCATCACCGCACGGCTGGCCCAGCTCGGCTTCAGCCGCGGCACGCTGCGCGAGCGGCTCGACGCGCTCACCGACGATCCGCACCAGCATTTTCCCGATACGCCCGCAGGCCGCGAGCAGGTGCTCGCCTATCTGCGCACGCTCGTCTCCGGCATCGAGGCCCGCCAGCACCAGTTCCTGCCCCGCGCGATGATCCCGGCCCAGCGGCTCGAGGTCCGCGCGGTACCGGTGGCGACCCAGGATTCGGCGCCGGGCGGCTATTATGACGGCCCCTCGCTCGACGGTTCGCGGCCCGGCATCTTCTGGGTCAACCTGCGCGACATGGCGGGGGTACATCGCTACAGCCTGCCGACGCTCAGCTATCATGAGGGCGTTCCCGGCCACCATACCCAGGGCGCCTCGCTGCTCTCGCTGCCGCAGGCGCCGCTGATGCTGCGCATCGCCAGCTTCAACGCCTATCAAGAAGGCTGGGGCCTCTATGCCGAGCGGCTCGCAGCCGAAATGGGGCTCTATGCCCAGGATCCGGCGGGCGATGTCGGTCGGCTGGCCGACGACCTGTTCCGCTGTGTCCGCCTTGTCGTCGACACCGGCATGCATCAGCTCAAATGGAGCCGCGAAAAGGCGATCGCCTATATGCAGGCGAACAGCGGATCGCCGATGAGCGAGATCGTCGCGGAGATCGAACGCTATATGGCCTGGCCGGGCCAGGCGCTCGGCTACAAGCTCGGCCAGCTCCGCCTGCTGGCGATGCGCGACCGGCTGAAGGCGCGCCTCGGCAAGCGATTCGACCTGCGCCAGTTCCACGCGCTCGTCCTGGGCAATGGCGCGATGCCGCTCGACCTGCTCGAGAGCGTGGTACTGCCGCCGGTGCGGACGCGTTGAACCCTCAGTCGAACTCGTAAGCGCGTTCGCCGTGGCTCGACAGGTCGAGGCCGTCATGCTCGGCCTCGGCGTCGACGCGCATCGGAACGAACAGGCCCGCCAGCTTCGCCAGCGCCACCGTGGCGACGATCGACCAGATCGCCGTCACGCCCACGCCCATCGCCTGCGCGCCCAACTGGTCGAGGATGGTTCGCCCCTCGGCCAAACCGATCCCGCCGAAGACAACGCTCGCCAGCGGCGCCAGCAACAGCGATCCGGCGATGCCGCCGACCCCGTGGACCGCGAAGACGTCGAGCGAATCGTCGACCTTCCAGCGTTGCTTGATCGTCAGCACCGCGACGAAGCAGATCGCCGCGCCCACGACGCCGCAGACGATGCCGCCCAGCGGCGAGATATAGCCGGCCGCCGGCGTCACCGTCGCCAGCCCGGCAATCGCGCCGGTGACGAGGCCGACCGAGGTGGCCTTGCCGATCTTGATGCGTTCGAGCAGCGCCCAGGCGAGCGCGGCGGCCGAGGCGGCAAGGTGCGTCGCGAGCAGCGCATCGCCCGCCGCCGCTCCCGCCGCCAGCGCCGACCCGCCGTTGAAGCCGAACCATCCGACCCACAGCATCCCCGCACCGATCATCGTCATCGCCGGGCTGTGCGGCGGGATCATCGTCTGCGGATAGCCACGCCGCTTCCCGATCATCATCGCGACGACCAGCGCGGAGACCCCGGCGGTGGTGTGGACGACGATGCCGCCCGCGAAATCGAGCACGCCGCGCGCCGCCATCCAGCCGCCGCCCCAGATCCAGTGCGCGGCGGGGATATAGACGACCAGCAGCCAGCCGGCGGTGAACAGCATCACCCAGCCGAAGCGAACCCGTTCGGGGAACGCGCCGATCACCAGCGCCGGCGTGATGATCGCGAACATCATCTGGTACAGCGCGAAGACATTTTCGGGGATGGTGAGACCGCTGCGCACCGCGCCGAGGCCGTGCAGCCCGATCATCGAAAGGTCGCCGATCCACGGCGTGCCGGTCGCGAAGGCGAGGCTGTAGCCGCCTGCGAACCACAGCACCGACACCAGCGCCGCGATCGCGAAGCACTGCATCAGGACGGAGAGGAAGTTCTTCGACCGGACGAGGCCGCCATAGAAGAGCGCCAGCCCCGGCAAGGTCATGAACAGGACGAGGGCGGACGCGACGATGATGAAGGCAGTGTCGCCGCTATTTGCGACCGGGGCGGCATCCTGCGCCCGTGCGGCGCCGGCCCCCAGCATCAGCACGACGCCCGCAGCGCCGCGCACCATGCGCATCATGTCCATCGGCATCCCCCCAACGATATCCTTCGTTCTTGGGGCGCCTCTGCCGCCTGCTCCTTGCTCGCGCAAGCGCTTTCGATCAGAATGCGATGGTTCGTTCGGGCGATTTCGCGAACGGAAGTTTTCCGTTCCTGCCATTGGCTCCGGCCCTGTCCCCCGTCTATTACCAGGCAATCGATATCGCCCGCCGAAAAGGATGCCCCATGACCGACCGCACCAGCGACACCACCGTCGATCGGCTTTTCCTAGACCGCTGGTCGCCGCGCGCCTTCGACGGTTCGACGCTGTCGCCGGCCGATCGCGATGCGCTGTTCGAAGCCGCGCGCTGGGCCCCGTCGGCCTATAATGCCCAGCCCTGGCGCCTGCTCTATGCCGAGAAGGGCGATGCCAACTGGGATCGGTTCCTCGCCCTGCTCGTGCCCGCCAACCAGGCCTGGGCCGCGAACACGTCGCTGCTGATCTTCTTCGTGTCCGACACCAACCTGAACGGCAATCCGTCGCACACCCACAGCTTCGACACCGGCGCCGCCTGGATGTCGCTTGCGCTGCAGGCGGAAAAGCTGGGCCTGCGCGCGCACGGAATGTCGGGGGTCGATTTCGATGCCGCGCAGAAGGAACTGGGCGTGCCCGACAATTTCAAGATCGACGCCGCAGCGGCGGTCGGGCGGCAGGCCGATCCGTCGGTGCTGCCCGAAAAATATCGCGAGCGCGAAAAGCCCAGCGACCGCAAGCCGCTGAACGAGGTTGCCTTCGCCGGCAATTTCGCCGCCTGATCGCAGCAAAGGTCGGCACGGCATGATCGCAGCATCGGCGCTCGACTACCGCGAACTGGCGCGGCGGCGGCTTCCCCACTTCCTCTTCGAATATATCGACGGCGGCGCCTATGCCGAGGTGACGCTGCGGCGGAACATCGCCGATCTCGAGGACGTCGCGCTGCGCCAGCGCGTGTTGCAGGACGTATCGACGATCGACCTGTCGACCGAGCTGTTCGGCCAGACACTGGCCATGCCGGTGGCGCTCGCGCCGATCGGGCTG
Organism: Pseudomonadota bacterium; assembly: GCA_040387595.1. Lineage (GTDB taxonomy): Bacteria > Pseudomonadota > Alphaproteobacteria > Sphingomonadales > Sphingomonadaceae > Rhizorhabdus. The sequence goes on along the minus strand of JAZKDN010000040.1, from coordinate 58,526 downwards.
GCCGGCCTCTCCGCGCGGCGCGGCGAGGTACAGGCGGCGCGCGCGGCCGAGGCGGCAGGCATTCCCTTCACTTTGTCGACGGTTTCGGCCTGCCCGATCGGCGAGGTGGCGCGCGGCGTCACCCGGCCCTTCTGGTTCCAGCTCTACATGATCCGCGACCGCGGCTTCATGCGCGACCTGTTGGCGCAAGCGGTCGAGGCGGGATGCTCGACGCTGGTCTTCACGGTCGACATGCCGGTCCCGGGCACACGCTACCGCGACCGTCGTAGTGGCCTGTCGGGCGCGCCGGGCCTGGGCGGACAGCTCCGCCGGCTCGGCCAGGTGCTGATGCGCCCCGAATGGGCGTGGGACGTCGGGCTGTTCGGTCGTCCCCACCAACTCGGCAACATCGCCCCGGTGCTCAGCGGGCGAAAGGGGATCGAGGATTTCTTCGCCTGGGTCGGCCGCAACTTCGACCCTGCCATCCACTGGCGCGATCTCGATTTCATCCGGTCCGAATGGAAGGGCCCGCTCGTCCTGAAAGGCATCCTCGACCCGGAGGACGCTCGCGAAGCGGTGAAGGTCGGGGCCGACGGCATCGTCGTTTCCAACCATGGCGGGCGCCAGCTCGACGGCGTCCTGTCGACGGCGCGCGCGCTGCCGCCGATCGCCGATGCGGTGGCCGGCACGATCTCGATCCTGGCCGACGGCGGCGTGCGCTCCGGCCTCGACGTCGTCCGCCTGCTCGCGCTGGGGGCCGACACGGTGATGCTCGGCCGCGCCTGGGCCTATGCGCTCGCCGGTGCCGGACAACAGGGCGTGGCCCATATGCTGGAACTGATCGAGGCCGAGATGCGCGTCGCCATGGCGCTGACCGGCGCGACCTCGATCAAGGCGATCGACCGGAACAGCCTGGCGGAACGCCCCCGCGGCTGACGGCCCGCTTCGCAATGCGGTGAAGGAGCGGTCAGTCTTCGATCTGCGTCATAAGGCGCGGAATTTCCATGGGGATATCTCGCGCAAGGAAGCCGATCGGCCCGACCCGCCGGGCCGCCGCCTGGCCGGCCTCACCGTGCAGCCAGACCGCCCATGCCGCCGCGACGATCGGATCGGCGCCGCGGGCGGCCAATCCCGCCATGATCCCGGCCAGCACATCGCCCGATCCGCCCGTCGCCAGGCCGACACAATCGCTCGAATAGAGCAGCGTTTCGCCGTCGGGCGCCGCTACCACCGTTTCCGCCGCCTTCAGCACGACGATCGCCTCGAACTCGGCCGCGACCGCGCGGGCCGAATCGCGCGGGTCGTGGTCGATATCGTCCATCCCGATCCCGGTTAGGCTCGCCATCTCGCCGTGATGCGGCGTCAGGATCACCCGTCCCTCCTGCGCAGCGATCAGGGGCGCCAGCGCCCGTGCGCAGGAAATGGCGGCGGCGTCGAGCACCGCGACCTGCCCTTCGCGGAGCACTGGCAACAGTGCCTCGAGCAACGCCCGCGCGCTGGGCTTGCTCACCATGCCGGGGCCGATCAACAGGCAATCGCAATGCCGCACGGCATCGATCAGCCGGTCGGCCGCGTCGAGCCCGATCTCGCCTTCCTCGTCGGTCGGCAGCCCGATCATCGCCGCTTCGGGCACGAGAACGCCGAGATGCATCGCCGCCGCATCCACCGTCGCGATTTGGAGCTTGCCCGCGCCGCTGCGCAACACCGCCTCGCCGGTCAGGCTCAGCGCCCCCGGCACGAACATGCTGCCGCCGACCAGCAGCACCCTGCCGCGCCTGTTCTTATCGGTTCCCGCATGATGGAACGGCAACGCATGCGCGGTCCGCCACGCAGCGTCGATCGGCATGTTCGGGCTCACCCGCGCGCCGCCACGATCGGATCGCGCGCGCGCGTGATTTGAGCATGTTCGGCCTCCATCGGGGCCGTCGCGTTGTAGCGTTCCAGCACCAGATTGCCGTTCTTGCCGGCGTTCGGATCGAAGCGATATTCGGTGACCGAGCAATTGGCGACATCGCCCTCGCGATCGATCCGCAGGATTTCCTGCTCGTCGAGATTTTCGATGATATAGCGCAGGCACAACACCACGACCTGATGCGCGAAGATCATCACCCGCCGCTCGCCATAATGGAGCGACACGGTGTCGAGCAGCGACCGCAGCCGGAAGATCACGTCGCACCAGCTCTCGCCGCCGGGCGGGCGATGGTAGAATTTGCCGATGATCTTTCGAAAATCCGCCTGCTCCGGAAACTGGTTGACGATGCCGTGCGTGGTCAGCCCGTCGAGGATGCCGAACTCTTTTTCGCGCAGGCGTTCGTCCATGCAGATGCGTTCGTCGGCCGCCGCGCCGCCGGCATCGCGGAAGTGGCGTGCGGTCTGGAGCGCGCGACGATAAGGAGAGGACAGCAGGACATCGGGGCGGTCATGTTCGTGTCCGGAGGAAAACCAGTGGCCGAGCGCATCGGCCTGTTCCTCGCCGAGGCGGCTGAGCGGGACATCGACATCGCGTCCGCTGATTGCGATGCGGTCGAGTTCGGCCTCGTGCGCCGCGTCGCGGGCGACGTTTCCGGCGCTCTGGCCGTGGCGGATGATCCACAATCTGTCGGGCCAGCGCTGCATCACAGGTCCCCCGATCCGAAGGTATCGCAGCGGGCGGGGTCGCCGCTGTCGAGGCCGACGCGCAGCCATTTCTGCCGTTCGGCGGCGCTGCCGTGGGTGAAGCCCTCTGGCACCACATAGCCCTGGCCCGCCTTCTGCAACGTATCGTCGCCGACCGCGGCCGCGGCGCGAAGCCCGGCTTCGGCGTCGCCCGGTTCGAGCAGGTTGCGGTCCTGCGCCGCCCAGACGCCGGCATAGCAATCGGCCTGCAGCTCAACCTTGACCTGCAGGGCGTTGCCCTCCCGCTCGCTCAGGCGGCGCTGGGCGCTCTGCACCTTGGCGAGCGTGCCTTCGAGATCCTGCACATGGTGGCCGACCTCATGCGCGATGACATAGGCCTGGGCGAAATCGCCGGGAGCGCCGAAGCGGGTGCCCAGCTCGTCGAAGAAGCTTGTGTCGAGGAAGATGCGCTTGTCGGCCGGACAATAGAAAGGCCCGGCCGAGGAACTCGCGGCGCCGCATCCCGATTGCGTGCCGCCCGGATAGAAGACGAGCGTGGTCGGTTCATAGGTGCCGCCCTGTTCCTGGAACAGCCGGCCCCAGACCCGTTCGGTCGATCCGAGAACCTTGAGCGACCGGCTCATCACCGGCGTCTTTTCGCCCGACGAACCGGGAGCTTCGCCCGGCTGCGACTGCTGAACGACCGGAGCGCCGCCGTCGCCGCCGCCGAGCAGGCTCAGCGGATTGACGCCGAGAAGCAGCGAGACGACGATGATGACGAGGAGCGATCCACAGCCGAGCCCGCCGCGTCCCAGCGGGATGCCCATCGGCAAACCCAGGCCCCCGCCGCGCCCCGAGCGTATCTCGTAATTGCTGCTTTCCGCTTCGTCGTCGAGCCGCATCGCCTTCTCCCTTTCGTCAACAATGCTCCGATCCCGTAATGGTTGCGAGCGCGCCGCCGGGGCAATGATCGCGGCCGAATCACCACCGGGAATCGGTGTTTCGTGGAAGCCCTTCCATTTTGCTGCACTTTGACCTATAAGGATCGGGCTGACGTCGCATGCGACGGATATTGGGCCGCCTCGGCTCCTCCCTTTGTCCCTTTCTAGCCTCACCGAAGCCGGGATGCGCCACGTTGGTGCATGCCCGCCATCCATGGGACAAAGGATACCCATATGATCACCGGAACCGTAAAATTCTTCAACAGCGACAAGGGCTATGGCTTCATCGCGCCTGAATCTGGCGGCGACGACGCCTTCGTTCACATCTCCGCTGTTGAGCGCGCCGGCATGGCGACCCTCGATAAGGATCAGCGCGTCCAGTACGAGCTCGAGACCGATCGTCGCGGCAAGACTTCGGCTGTCAACCTGCAGGCAGCCTGATCGAAAGGCGGCAGGGGGCGGGCGCAGCGATGTGTCCGCCCCCTGCCCTTTTGCGAATGGCACTCGATAGGGCGCAGCGACGCCCGTCGGTTTGACGGTCTTCGTCATCGACATTGGGAAAACGGCCACCCCCACCTGATGTGGCGTGGCCCCCGGATCGGCCCTTTATCCGGCCAACGACCACGGGGCGCGATATAAGGAAAAGCAATGTCCAGGGTTCCCGTAAAGCCATTTCTGATCACCAAGGACGAAAATGGTCAGTTTCGCCTGACCGTGCGCCGGACCTGGTATAATTCCCAGAACTACCCACTCGTCGATTCCAAGCTTCAGGACGAGATCTTTCCGTCCATGAACGCCGCCCGCGCCTTTGCGCGCGAGTTTTTCGGCGCAGAAGCCGGGCAGTACGCCCGCGCCTGATCCAGGCTGCTTCGGGCCCTATCGTCGCCCGGCGCTTTCAGCGGGTCATCAAGGCCTTTGGTGACCCGGCAGCTTCGCTGCCATCTGCCCGGAGACGATGTCTTCGGACGCTTCGTTCACGATAGTCGAGCACCCGCCCTCACGATCCACACGCGATCGGGACGCGCCAGTGCTTCGCCCCCATCCGTCGCCTAAGCGAGGAAGCTGGCGACCAGCGCATGCCGGTCGCCGGGATAGAGTTGCCGCGCATAGGTGATCCGCGCGTCGCTGCGCCACGTCCAGCGTTCGACCGAGAGGCAGGGACTGCCCACCGCCACGCCCAGACGGTCGGCGACCGCGAGGCTCGCAGCGATCGCTGCGATGCGGTGGCGGGCATCGGTCCAGGGAACATGGGCGAGCAGCCAGCCCCCCGGACTTTCCTGCGCAAAATCGACATCGCGCGCGGCGGGAACGGCGGCAAGGCTGATCAGCCGCTCCTCCAGGGCGAAGGGCTTGCCGTCGGCGCGGTGGAGACAGTGGAGCGACAGCACGGGGCCGCCTGCGATCTCGAGCAGGTCGCGGTCGCGGCTGTCGGCCTCGCGCTCGACACGGGCGATCAGGCCGAGCCGGTAAGCCTTGCCCTGTCCGACGATCTCGCTGGCCACGTCGGGAATTTCCAGCGCGGCGCGGTGCGCCTTCGGCGCGGCGACGAAGCTGCCCGCACGTTTGCGCCGGTCGATCAGACCGCGGTCGACCAGCCCGTCGATCGCCTTGTGGACCGTCATCCGCGAACAGCCATATTCCTCCATCAGCACATGTTCGGGCGGCAGGCGATGCCCGGCTTCCCAGATCCCCGACATGATCCGATCTTCGACATCGCCGCGAATTCGGTCGTGGATCGAGACGCGCTTCATGCCAGCAATTCCCCCAATGCGCGGCGATAGCGCGCGGCTATCCGCGCGCGATCGACATGGCGACCGGCCGTAACGAGCCGACGCCCGCGCCGCCAGACCCCATCGATCGCCTGACGCCCCGCCGCGAACACCCAGCCGTCGGTCAGCAGCCCGCCTTGCCGTGCCGCGAGGGAGGGATGATCGGGGTCCAGGCTGACGAAATCGGCGGGGTTGCCGACCGCGAGGCTTGCCGGCGCCCCGAGCGCGCGGGCCCCGCCCGCCAGCGCCGCGCGGTAGAGCGTGTCGCCGACCGATGCCCCTGCGACCGCCATCCGGCTGCGCCGTCGGTCGCAGAGGCGCTGGCCATATTCGAGCAGGCGCAGTTCCTCGCTCGCATCGATCAGCACGTTCGAATCCGAACCGACGCCATAGGCGCCGCCTGCCGCGAGATATGGCGCGGCGGGAAAGATGCCGTCGCCCAGATTGCCCTCGGTGATCGGGCACAGCCCCGCCACCGCGCCGCTGTGCGCGAACCGCCCGGCTTCGTCTTCGGTCATGTGCGTCGCGTGGACGAGGCACCAGCGGGCGTCGACATCGGCATGGTCGAGCAGCCATTGCACCGGCCGCGCCCCGCTCCACGCCAGGCAGTCCTCGACCTCCTTCACCTGTTCGGCGATGTGGATATGGACAGGGCCGTCGCCGAGCGTGGCGACGACCGCCAGTTCCTCCGGCGTCACGGCGCGCAGGCTGTGCGGCGCCACGCCGAGCACCGCGTCCGGCAATGCCGCCACCACAGGGCGGAGGCGGTCGAGCAATGCGGCAAAGCCATCGCCATCGTGCAGAAAGCGCCGTTGTCCCTCACCTGGCGCGGCGCCGCCGAACCCGGAATGGGCGTAAAAGACCGGCAGATGGGTGAGCGCGATCCCGGTTTCCGACGCCGCCTCGAAAACGGCGAGGCTCATCGCCGCAGGATCGGCGAAGGGGCGGCCGTCGCGATCATGGTGGAGATAGTGGAACTCGCCGACCCGGGTGAAGCCGGTTTCCAGCATCTCGGCATAGGCCATAGCGGCGATCGCGCGGAGATGATCGGGGGTCAGCCGCCGGACGAAGCGGTACATCGTTTCGCGCCAGCTCCAGAAATTGTCGTCGCCGCCGAGATTGACCTCGGCCAGCCCGGCCATGGCGCGCTGGAAGGCGTGACTGTGGAGATTGGGCAGGCCGGGCAGCGCGATGGCGTGGCGATCGGCGTCCCCCCTGGCGACTACGCCCGCCTCTACCGACACCACGACGCCTTGGCGAACGAGGATCGCGACGTCGCTCGCCCAGCCGTCGGGCAACAGGGCCTGACCGAAATGAAAGTGCTGCCGGTCGCTCATCGATCACCTCTCGTTATAATGTCTATACATTATTGGAAGGTGGTGCAATGATGGCCGCCAAGGGAGATTCGACCGGATGCGATGCGACAGGCTCTGGCGGGATGCGCGGCTGGCGACGATGGCCGGAGACGGCCTGGGCATCGTCGGCGACGGGCTGATCGCGGCGCGCAACGGGCGGATCGTCTATGCCGGGCCGGCCGCCGACGCCCCCGGCTTCGACGCCGGCGAGACGATCGGCTGCGATGGTCGCTGGATCACGCCCGGCCTGATCGACTGCCACACCCATCTGGTCCACGCCGGCAACCGCGCGCATGAGTTCGAACTGCGGCTGGCGGGAGCCTCCTATGAAGAGATCGCCCGCGCCGGCGGCGGCATCGTCTCGACCATGTCGGCGACCCGCGCCGCGAGCGAGGACGATCTCGTCGACGGCGCCCTGCCCCGCCTCGATGCGCTGATCGCCGAAGGCGTCACCACGGTCGAGGTCAAGTCGGGCTATGGGCTGACCGTCGCCGACGAGCTGAAGATGCTGCGCGCGGCACGCCAGCTCGGCACGGCGCGGCCCGTGAGCATCCGCACCACCCTGCTCGGCGCTCATGCGCTCCCGCCCGAACATGCTGGCGATGCCGACGGCTATATCGATCTGGTCTGCCGCGAGATGATCCCCGCCGCCGCCCGCGCGGGATTGGCCGATGCGGTCGACGCCTTTTGCGAGGGGATCGGCTTCACGCCCGCGCAGACCCGGCGCGTGTTCGACGCGGCCCGGACAGCGGGCCTGCCCGTCAAGCTCCACGCCGAGCAGCTGTCGAACCTGCACGGCGCGAAGCTGGCAGCAGATGCCGGCGCGCTGTCGGCCGACCACCTCGAATATCTCGACGCCGACGGCATCGCCGCGATGGCGCGCGCGGGCAGCGTGGCGACCCTACTGCCCGGCGCATATTATTTCGTGCGCGAGACCCGGCTGCCGCCGGTCGATGCCTTGCGCGCGGCGGGCGTGCCGATCGCGCTGGCGACCGACTGCAATCCCGGCACCTCTCCGCTCACCTCGCTGCTGCTGGTGCTGAACATGGGCGCGACGCTGTTCCGCCTGACCGTCGACGAATGCCTTGCCGGCGTCACCCGCAACGCCGCCCGCGCGCTCGGCCTGCAGGCCGACATCGGCACGCTGGAGGCCGGCAAGAGCTGCGACCTCGCGATCTGGGACATCGAGCGCCCCGCTGAGCTGGTCTACCGCATGGGCTTCAATCCCCTCCACGCCCGCATCTGGAAAGGTCTATGAGCGACATCCTCCTCATCCCCGGCGCGGTGCCGCTGACCGACTGGCGCGCCATCTATCGCGGCGCCACGCCCCGCCTCGATCCGGCATCAGCCCCCGCCATCGCCGCGAGCGCAGCATCGGTCGAGCGCATCATCGCCCGGCACACGCCGGTCTACGGGCTCAACACCGGCTTCGGAAAGCTCGCCAGCGTCAAGATCGGCGACGAGGATCTCGCGACGCTGCAGCGGAACATCGTGCTGAGCCATGCGGCGGGCACCGGCACGCCTTCGCCCGTCCCTGTGGTCCGGCTGATGCTGGCGCTAAAGCTCGCCAGCCTCGCCCAGGGCGCCTCGGGCGTGCGGCCCGAAACGGTGGCGATACTGGAGGCGATGCTGATCGAGGGCCTCACGCCGGTCGTCCCGTCGCAGGGGTCGGTCGGCGCCAGCGGCGACCTCGCCCCGCTCGCCCATATGGCGGCGGCGATGATCGGCGTCGGCCATATCGATGTCGGCGGGCAGCGGCTGGCGGCGGGCGACGCCCTCGCTCGGGCGGGCCTCGCGCCATTGACGCTGGGGCCCAAGGAAGGGCTGGCGCTGCTCAACGGCACCCAATTTTCGACCGCCAACGCGCTGGCCGGACTGTTCAACACCGAGACGGTCTTCCGGTCGGCCCTCGTCACCGGGGCGCTCGCGACCGAGGCAGCGAAGGGATCGGACACCCCCTTCGATCCGCGCATCCACGCGCTGCGCCGCCAGCCGGGCCAGATCGAGACCGCCGAAACGCTGCGCCGGCTGATGGACGGATCGGCGATCCGCGCCAGCCATCTCGACAATGACGCGCGGGTGCAGGACCCCTATTGCCTGCGCTGCCAGCCGCAGGTGATGGGCGCGGTGCTCGACCTGCTGCGCCAGGCCGCGACCACGCTGGGGACCGAGGCCAATGGCGTGTCCGACAATCCGCTGATCTTCCCCGACACCGACGAGGCGCTGTCGGGTGGCAATTTCCACGCAGAGCCTGTCGCCTTCGCCGCCGACATGATCGCGCTGGCGATCTGCGAGATCGGATCGATCACCGAGCGTCGGATCGCGATGCTGGTCGATCCGGCGCTGTCGGGCCTGCCCGCCTTCCTGACCCCGCGGCCGGGGCTCAACTCGGGTTTCATGATCCCACAGGTGACGGCGGCGGCGCTGGTGTCCGAGAACAAGCAGCGCGCGACGCCGGCCAGCGTGGATTCGATCCCGACATCGGCTAATCAGGAGGACCATGTCTCGATGGCGGCGCATGGGGCGCGGCGGCTGCTCGATATGGCGGCCAATGCCAATGCGATCGTCGGCATCGAACTGCTCGCCGCGGTGCAGGGGTGCGATTTCCACGCGCCGCTCCGGTCCAGCGCGCCGCTCGAAGCCGCCCGCGCGCTGCTGCGCGCCGAGGTGCCGATGCTCGACCATGACCGGCATTTTCACCCCGACATGGAAGCCGCCAACGCGCTGATCCGCTCGGGTGCGCTGGTGGCGGCGATCGGGTTCGACCTGCCGGGGGTGGTGTGATGGCCGCCGGCCCTCGTCGCCCCGGCGGAGGCCGGGGCCGCTGCCGGCTCCTGCCGCGACCTTTTCGCGCCCTTCGTGACGGCTCCGGCCTCCGCCGGAGCGACGCAGCGTGACCCCCTGGCTCGAAATATCACGCGGTGAAGCGCCGATGGTCGTCGCTTTCCCACACAGCGGCACCGACATCCCGGAGGAGTTGGAGGGCGACTTCACATCGCCGTGGCTCGCCCGCAAGGATGCCGACTGGTGGATCGACCAGGTCTACGCCTTCGCGGCGACGCTGGGCGCGACCACGATCCGCAGCCGCATCTCGCGCAGCGTGATTGACCTGAACCGCGATCCTTCGGGCGCTTCGCTCTACCCGGGTCAGGCAACGACCGAGCTGTGCCCGACCACGACCTTCGCGGGCGAACCGCTGTATCGCGACACGCCGCCCGACCCCGGCGCGATCGGCTGGCGGCGGTCGACCTGGTTCGATCCCTATCATGACGCGCTGCAGGCCGAGATCGACCGGCTGAAGGCGCGCCATGGCAAGGTCGTGCTCTATGACGCCCATTCGATCCTGAGCCGGGTCCCACGCCTGTTCGACGGTGAATTGCCGCTGTTCAACATCGGCACCAACGACGGCGCGACGTGCGCCCCTGCGCTGAGCGCGGCGGTCGTCGCCGTCGCCGCGGCGACGGGCCGGGGCCATGTCCTCGACGGACGCTTCCGCGGTGGCTGGACGACGCGCCATTATGGCCGGCCCGCCGACGGCATCCACGCGATCCAGATGGAACTGGCGATGCGCGCCTATCTGGCCGAGCCCGCCGAGATCGGGCCGGAGACCTGGCCCGCCCCCTTCGATCCGACGAGCCCCGTCATCGCCGACCTGCGCGCGATCCTGGCGGCGTGCCTCGCCTTTGCCCGTAGCTGAAAGGACCATCATGACCCGCCTCGACAACAGCCGCGTCATCCGGCCGGCGACCGGCACCCGCTTGTCGGCGAAGAGCTGGCAGACCGAAGCGCCGCTGCGGATGCTGATGAACAACCTGCACCCCGACGTCGCCGAGCGGCCGGAAGAACTGGTGGTTTACGGCGGCATCGGCCGCGCGGCGCGCGACTGGGAAAGCTACGACCGGATCGTCGAGACGCTGCAGCGGCTGGAGGACGACCAGACCCTGCTGGTCCAGTCGGGCAAGCCGGTCGGCGTGTTTCGCACCCATGCCGATGCGCCGCGCGTGCTGATCGCCAATTCCAACCTCGTCCCCAAATGGGCGACCTGGGAGCATTTCGCCGAGCTCGATCGCAAGGGCCTGGCGATGTACGGCCAGATGACGGCGGGCAGCTGGATCTACATCGGCACCCAGGGGATCGTGCAGGGCACCTACGAGACCTTCGTCGAGATGGGGCGCCAGCATTATGCCGGCGACCTGTCAGGCCGATGGCTGCTCACCGCGGGCCTGGGCGGCATGGGCGGCGCGCAGCCGCTGGCGGCGGTGATGGCCGGCGCCTCCTGCCTCGCGATCGAATGCCAGCCCAGCCGGATCGATATGCGCCTGCGCACCGGCTATCTCGACCGCGCCGCCGCGACGATCGACGAAGCGATGGCGATCATCGAGCAGAGCCGTGCGACCAAGATCCCGGTCTCGGTCGGCCTGCTCGGCAATGCCGCCGAAATATTGCCCGAGATGTTCCGCCGCGGCATTCGCCCCGACCTGCTGACCGACCAGACCTCGGCGCATGACCCGGTCAACGGCTATCTGCCCGCCGGCTGGAGCGTCGCCGAATGGGTCGAGCGCCGCGAACGCGAGCCCGATGCGGTCGCCGCCGCCGCCAAGGCATCGGTGGCGATCCATGTTCGCGCCATGCTCGACTTCCAGGCGGCGGGCGTGCCCACGGTCGATTACGGCAACAACATCCGCCAGGTCGCCAAGGACGAAGGGGTCGCAAACGCCTTTGACTTTCCGGGCTTCGTGCCGGCCTATATCCGCCCGCTGTTCTGCCGCGGGATCGGGCCGTTTCGCTGGGTGGCGCTGTCGGGCGATCCCGAGGACATCTACAAGACCGACGCCAAGGTGAAGGAACTGCTGCCCGACGACGCGCACCTCCACCGCTGGCTCGACATGGCGCGCGAGCGGATCCGGTTCCAGGGCCTCCCGGCGCGGATCTGCTGGGTCGGCCTGGGCGACCGGCACCGGCTCGGGCTCGCCTTCAACGAGATGGTGGCGACGGGTGAATTGAAAGCGCCGGTGGTGATCGGCCGCGACCATCTCGACAGCGGCTCGGTCGCCAGCCCCAACCGCGAGACAGAAGCGATGAAGGACGGATCGGACGCCGTATCCGACTGGCCGCTGCTCAACGCGCTGCTCAACACTGCGAGCGGCGCGACCTGGGTGTCGCTACACCATGGCGGCGGGGTCGGCATGGGCTATTCGCAGCACAGCGGGATGGTGATCGTCGCCGACGGCACCGAAGCGGCGGCAAAGCGGCTGGACCGGGTGTTGTGGAACGATCCCGCCACCGGGGTGATGCGCCACGCCGATGCCGGCTACGACATCGCCCTCGACTGCGCGCGCGAGAAAGGCCTCGACCTTCCCGGCATCCTGGGGTGAGCGCCGCGCGGATCATCCGGCAGGTGGATTGCCCCGAGGTCGCCTGGAAGAATGGCGGGGGAAGGACGCGAGAACTCGCCGTCTTTCCTGCGGGCGCCGGAGTGAACGACTTTATGTGGCGGCTGAGCATGGCGCGGGTGGAACAAGCAGGCGCCTTTTCCCGCTTCGAGGGCGTGGACCGGGTGCTCGCGGTGCTCGACGGCACATTGCGGCTGAGCGGTGCGGCGCTCGACGTCCGCCTTGACGCCGATAGCGCGCCGGTGGCGTTCGATGGCGCGTCCCCCATCACCGGCGAACCGCTGGACGGCGAGGTCCTCGATCTCAATGCCATGGCCCGACGCGGGCATTGGCACGTCGAGATGCACCGCCTTGCGGCAGGGACGGAGGTCGGTTGCGGGAATGCGACCTTCCTGCTTGCACTCGACTCTCAACGGGTTGGCGGGGCCATCGTCGACCGGCTCGGTTGCGTTCAGGTCACCGCGCCGCTGACGCTGACCGGGCCAGCGTTGCTGGTGCGCTTTTCGCCGGATTGAGTATCCGCCGTTATCCGCCATTTTCCGCCTGAAACCCTTGTGGACAGGGGCTTAATCACGAAGCTGTCATCAAACTAAACGGCTCGTTAACCATGTCCGGAATATCTCCCAGCGAAAGAGGAGAGTTTCATGGACATGGCATCACCGCCGGCTGCACCGATCGATGCAGTCCTGACCGACGCCGAAATCGCCGAGCGGGTAGCGCAGTATAAGGCGGCCGGCCTGCACGAGAAGCTGGCCGCGCTGTGGGCGCGCGCCGCCGATCCGATCCTCGAAGTGCTGCGCGAGAACTGGACTCCCAAGCTCCACAGGCTGGCGGACAGCGCCGCCGGCGATGTCGGCACCCTCCTGTCGATGCGGGTCGACGACCTGCTCGATCGCCGCCGCCACGTCTTTACCCGCCCGATCGACGCCGAGTGGATCCGCATCCTCGGCTATAATTCCAGCCTGGTGTATAGCCTGAAGATCCCGCTGCCGACGGTGCTGCTCGACACCGCGCTCGAAAATGAGATGATCGTCGACCGGATCGCCGAACGTTTTCCCGACGACGCTGCGTTCCCGCTGTTCGCCCAGCGCACGATCGACATGCTCGGCGCGATCCAGCTCGAGCTCAACCTGTCCTATTTCAACGGGGTGCGGCGTCAGAAGTCGCTGACCCTGCGCGAATCCGCGAGCACGATGTTCCGCACCGACATCGGCGATATCCTGGCCGGTACCTCGCGCCGCTCGACGATGCTGCGCGAGCAGACCGCCATCGCCTCGCAGTCGGCGCGCGGGATGTTCGGCAAGACGTCCGAGGTCGCCGCCGCCGCCGAACAGTCGGCAACCGCGATGCGCGACGCCGCAATGACCGCCGCCGGCCTGATCCGGGCGATCGAGGACGCCCGCCACGAGGTGGACGTCGCCACATCGGTCGCAACCCGCGCCGCCGGCCAGTCGGCCGAGGCGCTGAGCGTGTCGCAGGCGCTGTCGGACCATGCCCGCGCGATCGAATCGATCCTGGGCCTGATCCGCGACATCGCCGGGCAGACCAACCTGCTGGCGCTCAACGCCACGATCGAGGCGGCGCGCGCGGGCGAGGCGGGCCGCGGCTTCGCCGTCGTCGCACAGGAGGTGAAGAACCTCGCCAACCAGACCGCACGGGCCACCGACGACATCGCCCAGAAGATCACCGCGATCCAGACCGCGACCGCCCAGGCGCTGGCCGCCAACGGGTCGATCCGCGACACGGTAGGCGAGGTCGAGGCCTGCGCCGGACGCATCCGCGACGCGATGGACACCCAGGCCCGCACGGTGACGACGATCACCGCGGCCGTCGACCAGACCGCCCTCGCCGCCGACTCCATGTCGATGACGATCGCCGCGATCCGGGTCGATACCGAGACCGTCGCGGGCGACATCGACAGCCTCGCCGACGGCTTCAGCGAAGTCGACGACGCGCTGGCAAGGCTGGAAAAGACCGCCCACGAATTTGCAGGGCTGTTCGCGGAATGACTGATGGGCCGGCCGATGGATGCGATCAGCCGGCCTTGTCGCGCCCTTGCTCGATCTTGGCCGCCATCGAGAAGCCCTTGCGAAGCCGCAGCGTTGGCTTCTCGACCAGATGCCATGACGCCATCGCGAGAAGCAGGACGGGCCCCAGCGTCAGCGCGAAGAGCAGCAGCGGCGATTGTATCCCGGTAGCGGCTACAATGCCCTGCTGGATCGGAAATCCATAGAGATACATCCCGTAGCTATAATCGCCGCGCCGAAACAGCGGCAGTTGCGGCAGCGGCGTGGCGCCGATGAACAACGTGACATAGGCGTAGATCGGGCTTGCCAGGATCGTGATGGCGGGCAACTTCGAGAAGGTCGCGTCCGGCAGGATGAAGCCAGTGCCGAATATCATCACTACGCAGCCCCAGAAGAGCGGCGGCGAATAGGGGATGGCGTGGCGCTTCAGATAGAGCAGCGAGCCCAGCACGAAATTGGGAACCAGCATCGCGCCCGGATACATCAGGACTTTCTTCGCCAGCGGCGGGGCTTCCGACGTCAGCAGGGGCGTGATCAGGACGAGGCCGATCGAGATCGCCAGCATCGCCGCGACCTTCCGCCAGTCGCGGACCCAGTTAAACAGGATCAGTGCCCCCATCACCACATAGCAGCCCAGTTCCGGAGGAATCGTCCACAGCGCGCCGTTGACCACGCCCGGCAGCGGATTGCTTTCGAACACGCCGGGCAGGAAATAATGAATCTCACCGACGATATTGAGGAGGTAGGCGTGGGTCACCGGCGAAGTGAAATAGCTCCACAGATCGACCGTGGTGAACAGCGGCGCGATCAGCAAAAGCGTCACGAAGGTATCGACTGCCAGCGCGGGCACGATCCGCAATAGCCGGCTCCACGCGAACTTGCCCAGCGTGAGGCGCAGAGCACTTCCCGTGACAAGGAATCCCGACAATATGAAGAACATCGGCAGGATCGCCATCGACGCGAGCCACAGGACCCCGGCACTCGCTTCTTCGCCATTGCCATAGCTGATCGGGAAACAATGGCGGAGGATGACAGCCAGTGCGAGCCCGACCCTCAGCAGGTCGAAGCCCGGGCCTATGCCCTTGTTCTCGTCCATTATGCTGCCAATCGTGCGCATATTCCCCCCTCGTCACCCGGGCGGCAGATAGCGCCTTGCTGCGGACGGTGCGAACCCTTTAATCGACACCCAATTTCCGCATAAGGATTGGCCGTTGATTCCGCTCCACCGCCGTGCGCTCACTGCCCTGATGTTGCTCTCGCTGTCGGGCTGCAAGCCCGATGTCCGGTTCGACGCGGCCGCGCGTGAACAGGCCCCGCACGCCGTCGCGGCGCGTTCCGCCGAAGGGGGCACCGGTCAACCGTCGAGCATCGTCCGCGGCGAAGCACATCTGTTTCGCAGGGATCAACCGGTGACGACGGTTCACCCGGCCAGCCGAATCCTTCGCATCTACAGTTACGACGCACAGGGCCGCGAACGGAGCTACGCCCAGGGCAAGGACTGGTGGGCTGCCGACGGTGCAATACGACGCACAACCGCGTCCGCGATTCCGGATTTCGCCACCTATCGCTACTCTGCGCAGACCGGCTGCGAGCTGGGCATCTTCACCCGTTCCTGCGCGATCTCCATCTCCTGTTTCGTCGGGATCCGCTCCTGCCCGGTCGCCAGACCGGAGCAGTTCGATTTCGTCGCCGCTCCGCGCAATCCTCCGCTCACCATCGTTTATAATGTCTATTTCGATTATGCTGCGCCCGTCCCGGCAACGAAGATCCGGGCCATGCATGACGGGCTGGAAAATGCCCGCGCCGTCCTCTGTACCGGCGACAGCGTCACGGCGGGTGCTCACACGATCGCCCACCATTACCGGGGCCGGGACGAGCAGAGCTGGTGTGCGCTGCTGCGCCGCAACCTTCCCGGCATCCGCTTCGAGAACCGTGGGGAATCCGATTCCTCGGTGAGCGCCATCGTCGAGCAGGTCGAACGATCGTCGATCAAGCCGGACAGCGTCATCATTGCCTTCGGCATGAACGACCATGTCGCGGGCGACGCGGCGCTCGGCGGTTTCACCCGTGGCCTGACTAAGGCTGTGACGGACCTCAAGAGACGGAATATCCGGATCCTCCTGGTCGGTTTCTTCCAGCAGAACAGACTCTGGGTTCGCGAGGATCCGGGCCATACGCTAGCCTATAACCGCGCCATCGAACAGGTGGCCCGGAAGCAGGAAGTCCCGTTCGTCGACATGGGCCCGGCCTTCGACAGGCTTTCGCATGAAGCCCCGCCAGGTCAGCAGCTTACCGCGGACTTTATGCACCACCCCAATCTCTATGGACAGCGCATCTACTTCTCGCGGCTGTTTCCGCATTTCCTCCGCACGGACCGACTGGCGTCGGACGTGCCCGACTATGTCGTCGGCGCCGATTGAGGCGCCTCCACCCTCTCCTTGAACCATCGAAGCAGCCGCAAATATTGCCAGTTCGTTTTCCTGTTTGGCCGAATGGTAATCTTCGGTTAAGCTGGGAGTTCGGCCAGTTGATCGGCAAGCCAGGAACTCCGCCCGTAATAAGGGCTTTGTAACCTGGTATTGGTGGAGAGACGTGATGCATGTCCTAATCATCGAAGACGAGCCGCTGGTCGCATCTGATCTCGAATGTTTCCTGAGCGAGCTTGGCGCCGACAGCTGCGATTTGGTGCAGACGGAGCGAGACGCGGTCGCCGCCGCCCTCGATCGCGCGCCCGACTTGATCACCGCCGACTGCGCATTGCGCGAGGGGTCGGGTACGAGCGCGGTGTCGTCGATCCGCCAGTCGCTCGGTCCGATTCCGGTCGTCTTCATCACTGGCCATCCAAACAGATGCGGCACCGCCGACGCGATGACCCACACTGTCGTCAAACCGATCCTCTGGCTCGAGCTCGCCAGCGCCGTCGCCCGGCATAATCTGCCGCCTGCGGGCTAATTCCGCCGTCTCGCCGAAAGCAAGAAAGGGAGAGGGCCGTAGCCACCCTCCCTTCCCCTTTGTCCGGACCGGGGATCAGTCGGCCTTCGGGAAGGCGCCCACCGTATAGGCGTCGCCCCCCGACACCCACTGCCCATCCTTCTTGGCGAAGACGAAGATCATGATGAAGGTGAAGGGCTTTTGCGATTTGTCCTTCGGGAATCCGTGGAAGTTCACCCATTCCCATGCGGCATCCTGGCCGACATGGTTCGCGAAGGGCTCGACCTTGACGGTCGCGATCTGAACGACCTTGCGATACTCCTCCCGGAACGCGTCGCGCCCGATCGATGGAGTTCCCTCCGGTCCGAACGCAATCGCATCGCGCGCATAGAAGCGCTCGACCACCGTGTCGGCATCGCCCCTCGCAAAGGCATCCTCCTTCAGGCGGTACAGGGCGTCGGCCTGGCGACGAAACTCGGCGGCATTTGCCGGCGAAGCCTTCGGCAGATCGCCGACAACCGCCGTCGAGGCGGCGGCGGCGGGCGCGGCCAGCAACGGCGCGAGGCCGAATAACGCGGACGCAAGCATCAGAGCAGTCCTGGACATGGGTTCCTCTTTCTTTTTGGGGATTATTTGAGCCGATAGGTGAGACTGGCGCCGAACCAGCGCGGGCGGGCAAAGGTCTGCTGGGTGAAGCCGAACGGCCCCGACAGATCGAGATTGTAGAGCCGGTAGCGCTTGTCGGTCAGGTTGTTGACGAAGACGGCGGCCTCCAGCGGCAGCGTATCGAAGGCATAGGATATTCGCGCATCACCCACCCAGCGGGCCGGCTCGCGATCGACCGGGGCATTGAAGGTCGAGAAATATTGGCGGCTGTCATGCTTCCAGTTGGTCTGCACCGCGAGCAGGCCCGGGCCCGCCGCGAATGCATAACGGATCAGGCCGCCTACGCTGACCGATGGTGCCTGCGGCATGTCGCGGTCGACGACGTCGCCCGAGGGGATGCGGACATTCTTCACCCGGCCGTCGAGCAGGGTCAGGAACGCCTGCAGATACAGACCCGCGATCGGGCGCGTCGTGAACTCGACCTCCAGACCCTTGATCCGCGCCGGCTTGTTGCGGATGAGCTGGGTGACGCCGAGCAGTTCGAACGACTGGTAGCCGTCATATTTATAATAGAAGCCGGAGACGTTGAAGTTCGTGGTGCGGTCGAACAGCGTGAGCTTCAGGCCACCCTCGTAATTGGTCAGCACTTCGCCGTCGAAGGCGATGGTCGCCGGATCGAACGGCCCGAACGCCTGCGTCCCGAAGCCGCCGCTCTTGGTGCCGCGATTGATGCTCGCATAAAGAAGAGTGTTGCGGTTCGGCTTGAAATCCAGCTCGACCTTGCCCGAATAATCGCTGAACCGGCGCTTGGCGAAATCCGGGAACAGCGTCGTGTTGAAGACGAAATCCTGAACGCCATTTTCGGAATGGACGAAGTCGAAACGCTTCCAATCCCTCGAATAGCGAAGCCCGCCGATCGCGGTGAACTGATCGCTGAGCTTATATTCGACCTGTCCGAAAGCCGCGACCGACTCGGTGTTGAGGATGCTCCGATAGGCCTCAAGCAGTCCGAAGGCCCCGCTCGTGTCGGTGACATAGCCGTTCCGGGTGTGGATCTTGATGCCGTAGAGGCCGGCGAGCCAGTTGAGCCGATCGGTGTCGCCGGACAGGCGCAGTTCCTGCGATATCTGGTAGAGATCCTGCGCGGTTTCATAGCTGAAATTGGTGGCCGGCGACATATCAGCGTCTTCGCCATAATCCTTGCGCAGGTCCTGATAGTCGGTGATCGACGTCAGCGTCGCGCCGCCCAGATCCTGTTCGTAGCGCCCCGTGATGCTCCAGAAGGTCCGGTTGAAATAATTCGGACCGTTGAAGGACGCGGTGAAGGGATCGCGGTCCGGCTCCCCATAGCCCAGCGCATCGCAGCCGTTGCACGTCCCCCAGGGGTTCTCGCCGGCACCGATGAAGGTCCCCAGTCCCTGTGCGTTGGGAATGGCGGCGCCGTGCGAATAGATGCCGCCCTGCCGGTCATGGTCGTTGCGCAGAAGTTGCGCCTTGAGGTTGAAGCGGCCGTTCTCGCCGACGTCGCCCGCGAGCTGGAAACGCCCGGCATAGAATTTCGCGCTGCCAAGGTCCTTGCCGACGCGATTGTCGATATAGGCCCCGCCATTATTGGTGGTGAACGACAGCCGCGCCCGCAGCGTGTCACTGAGCGGGCCACTGATCGCTCCTTCGGTGGCGACCTGGCCGTAGCTGCCGACCGTTGCCGTCACGAAGCCGTCGAGGTGGTCGGTCGGCTTGGCCGACACGACCTGGACCAGGCCTCCGGTGGCGTTGCGGCCGAACAAGGTGCCCTGCGGACCGCGGAGCACCTCGATCCGCTCGAGATCATATGTCATCCCGGCGATCGCGCCGAGCGCGCTGATGTAGACTTCGTCATTGTAGAAGGCGATCGGCGCCTCCTGCGAGTCCGCGAAGTCGTTCTGCGACACGCCGCGAATGTTGAACACGGTGATCGTCGGGCTGTATTGGTTGACCTGAAGGCCGGGAACCTGCGCCGCGAGCGCAGACACGTCCTGCCGACCCAGCGCCGCGAGATTGTCCTGTCCCAGCGCGGAGACGGCAAGGCCGATCTGCTGGACGCTCTGGGTACGCTTCTGCGCCGTGACGACGATCTCGCCGGGTTCGAATCCCGCTTCGCTCGTCCCCGATTGCGCCCGTGCGGCACTTCCCATGCCGATCATGATCGCCGCCGATGCCAGCAGCCCAGAAATCCCACGCCTCATCGTCTGTCCCCTTAGCTTGGCCGTCCCTGTCGCGACTCGATTTCGTTCGAGCTATTTATCGAATGCAATCGAGTATCTCGCGGGAAATCCACCTTGTCAATTGGCACCAGCCGACCGCCGAAGCTGGCTTGGCACCGCCGGTGGAGAGAGATTTTTGCTGCGAGAACGAGGTCATGGCCACGGGAAATCTTGTGCAAAATCAGAGACTTTTTGCTGATTACTGGGCGATTCAGCACCAGAGCGATAGGAGAACTCCCTCCCGCTCTCAGAACAGAGCAGCCGACAATCGGCGGCGTCAGGCAACGCATGGCATCGATTTTTGGTCATCGCTTTGAAAGTCAATTACAGTCGAGAATCTCGATTGCCAGCGACTTTGTCCTTTGGCACTATGCGTGCGTGACCGGCGGCGAGCCGGGGCGGGAGACAATCAGCGATGAACGGAAATGGGGAAGAGAAGAGCGAACCGTCGGTAACGCGCCGCGATTTCGTCGGCGGCACGATGATCGGCTCGGGCGCGGCACTGCTGACGATGGCCGCGCCGAACATCACGTCGGGTGCGAGGGCACAGACGGTGCCCAGTCCGCTGACCGATCTCGCCCCCGACTGGACGGGCCCCGGCGGCGTCGGCGACTATGCCGGCAAGAACGGCAACACCCATGTCGTCGTCAACGCCGCCCATGGCCATATTCGCAACGGCGATCTCGACAAGCGGATCGCCAATGCGCCGCTGGTCGACGATCTTTACGACCTGATCATCGTCGGTGCGGGGATTTCAGGCCTGACCTCGGCCTTCATAACCGCCCGCGACAATCCGTCAGCGAAGATCCTGATCCTCGACCAGCACGCGATCTTCGGCGGCGAGGCGAAGCAGAACGAGTTTGATGTCGACGGCTATCACCTGACCGCACCGCAGGGATCGACGGGCATCGTCGTCCCCTTCGCCCCGGCGGAGAAATTCGGCTTCGGGAGCCCGTTCCTGAAGGAACTCGGCTACCCGGAAGAGTTTGTCTACCAGGAGCCGAAGAACCTCTCCCAGCCGATCCTGGTCCCGCGCGACGCCTGGGGGCCGATGCACATCTCCTGGGAAATGGCCGACACCGCCTTCTTCTACGAGGGCAAGGGGATGGTGAAGAACCCCTGGCGCAACGGCTTTCGCGATGCGCCCATCCCCGAGAAGATCAAGAAGGCGCTGGTCGACCTCGAACTCTACCGCACCCCGCCGGTCCGCGAGGACTGGGCGCAGTGGCTCGACACGATGACCTACAAGGCATTCCTGCTGGACGTCTGCGAGGTCCCGGCCGACTGCATCGACGGCGTACTGGACGTGCTGAGCCCGGTGATGGCCAGCATGGGCTGCGGCCAGGGTGGCGACATCATCTCGGCCTATTCGGCCTATAATTACCTGATGCCGGGCGTGATCGGCTATTATCGCTATCAGCATGGCGGTGCCGATCCGACCGACAGCATCTTTCTGGCGACCTTCCCGGGCGGCAACACGATCGCGGCGAAGCGCTTCCTGAAGCTCGCCAAGCCCGAGGCACTGGACGGCGACGACAGCCTCTACGGCCTGATGGAGAGCAAGGTCCGCTGGGATCAGCTCGACCTGCCCGGCCAGAAGGTCCGGCTCCGCCTGTCGAGCACGGTCTTCTCGGTCGTCCATGAGGGCAAGCCGGCCAAGGCGAAGACGGTGCGGGTCACCTATGACAAGGACGGCAAGCTGGTCAGCGTGCGGGGCAAGGCGGTGATCTGCGCCGGGCAACAACATGCCAACCGCCGCATCTGCCACGACATCGACGCCACCTACCGGGCGGCGATGCAAGAGTTCCACCATGCGCCGATGCTGGTGATCAACGTGGCGCTGAGGAACTGGAAGTTCCTCGACAAGCTGGGCGTCGCCGGCATTCGCTGGTTCGAGGGACTGGGCTGGTGGACGAGCCTGCGTCGCAACCTGGTCATCGACGGGCACGATCCCCAACCACTCGATCCGAACAAGCCGGTGGTGTTGACGCAGTATATCCCGTTCCTGATCCCCGGCGTCGAATTTCCCGATCAATGCACACAAGCGCGGATGATGCTCTTCTCGATGTCCTATGCCGACATCGAGGCGCAGGTGCGCGATCAGTTCACCAAGATGTTCGGGCCATATGGTTTCGACGCCGACCGCGACATCGCCGGGATCATCACAAACCGGCAGGGGCACGCCTATATGGTCGCCCCGCCCGGCTTCCACTTCGGCCGCAACGGCAAGAAGGCGGGCAAGGATGTATTGCGCGAACCCTATCACCGCATCGCTTTTGGCCATTCGGAACTGTCGGGCGCGCAGATGTGGGAAACCGCTGTGTTCGAAGGCGAACGCGCCGCCCGGCAGATATTGGCGATGAAACTCTGACGCCGTTTCGCGGCATGGATCGTTGAACCCCTTCGCGATCCGTATGCGCGATCGATGACCCAGGCCTCTGGTGGGAGGCCTGGGTCGTCACCTATCGGGCAAACGCGGTCAAAAAATCAGTGACGTAGCCGATGCTGCAGGATCGGCGGCAGGTAATTGCCCAGATAGGCGGTCGCGGCGCGCACCGATTCGTCGACCATGTGCCGGGTCACATCGCCATTTTCGAGCACCGAGAGGGCGAAGAATGCATCGGTGATGACGATCGCCCGGAAGAAGATCGCGACCGGCTCGTCCATTTCGGGAAGATGGAAGCGTTCGGACATCACCGCGTGGAGCTGGACGCCGAACCGATAATCGTCGTGGCAGCCGGCCTGGCGGATGTCCGGCGTCGTCCGCGGGCCCAGTATGAGCTGCCGCGCCGCCGCATTGCCGTTGAAATATTCGGCCGACGCCGCAAGGAAGGCGGCGATGATCGACTGCCAGGACGCATTCGCATCGATGACCGGCTCGATCTTCAGCATCTCGTCGGCGAAGCTGCGCGCGAGGTCCTTGTACAGCTCCCGCAGGTCGGGGAAGAAGTGATAGGTCGAGCTGGACGGGATGTTCGCGGCCTCCGACACCATCGGCAGCGTGATGTCGTCGATCCCGCGCTCCTGCAGCAGATCATTGGCCGCCTGCAGCAGCGCCTCGCGCCGCGCACGACCCCGCGCCTGCGTGTAGCGGCGGCCCGGTGCCACGGCCGATGTCGCGTCCTTCATGCCCGAAGTCTTAGCGGCGGTCGGTCACCGAGGTCCACGGATTTCGAACCCGCCGGACAGCAGAAGGGGAGAGGATCGCGAAGATCCCCTCCCCTTCTTCTCGTTCGACGAACGCCCGATCAGAACTTCGTCTGGACCTGCAGCATCACGGTGCGCGGCAGGGTGCCGAAGCCGAGCTGGTCGGCATGGGCGGCGACGGCGCCACCCGAAGCGCCACCGGTCGACGGGCCGTCGACCGCACCGGTGACGTAGAAGCGGTTGGTCAGGTTCTTGCCGATCAGCGCGACCTGCCAGCGTTCGTCGTCGGATCCGACGCGGATACCGGCATCGAGCGTGACATAGCTGCCCTGCCGCGAGTCCGCATTGCCGAAGCCAGAGGCGAGATAGGAGTCGCTGTACCGCGCATCGGCGTTGAACCCGACCAGCAGGTTCGAGCCCATCGGCACGTCGTAGCCGAAGCCCAGCGTTCCGGTCCATTCGGGCGCGACCGACAGCGGCTGGCCCTTCAGATTCTGGCGGAAGGCGGCGCCGACCGGGACGTTGCAACCCTCGGCCTGGCTCTGGCCGGCATAGCAGGGCGCATCGGGGAAATCGGTGTAGCGCGCGCGGTTATAGTTGATCGAGCCGTGGAGGTTGAACCCCGCGACGCTGCGCGGCGCATATTCGAACTCGAGCTCGACGCCCTTGGTCCGCGCATCCGCCGTCAGCGTCTGGAAGGCGAAGATCGGCGAGTTGAAGAAGTCGACCTGCAGGTTGTTGTAGCCATAGGTGTAGAGGCCGAGGTTCAGGCGGAGCTGGTTGTCGAGCAGGGTCGACTTGATGCCCGCTTCGAAGCCGCGCGCCTTTTCCGGATCGAAGGTCAGATCGTCGAACGGCACGGCGGACAGCTTCGAGTTGATGCCGCCGTTCGAGAAACCGCCCGACTTGTAGGCGGTCTTGTACGCGCCGTAGACGAGCAGGTTGCGCGACGGCTTCCAGGTGATCGTCGCTTCGGGCGACCAGTCGTTGAAGGTCTGCTTGGCGAAGATCTCGCCCAGGCCGTCGGGGTCGTTCTGCGGACGGAAGATCGCGACGACGCCGGGGTTGTTGTACGGCTGGGTGAAGAAGCTGTCCTTGGTTTCGTGCGTGTAGCGGACACCGCCCGCGATCTCGACGGTGGGAACCACTTTCCACGTCACCTGGCCGAAGGCCGCCAGCGTCTCGCCGTCGGTGAAGCTGGTCTTGCGCGTGGCGAGATATTCGTCCTCGGGCGCGGCCGCGCTGTTGGTGAGGCCGGACAGCACGATATACTGATCGAAGGTCCGCTTGGTCTTCTGATAGAGGCCGCCGATCATCAGGTTGACCGGTGCATCGAAGGTCGTCAGCGCGCGGAATTCCGACGAGAAGGCGTGATAGGTCGAGTTCTCGGTCGCCCAGTTCGAAGCCGCGCTGGACTGGAAATCGCAGGCGCAGGCCCAGCGATTGTTGTTCCAGTTATAGTTGGTGACCGATGTCAGAGTGACGTCGTCGAGCTCGTAATTGATCGTGCCGGTCGTCGCCCAGCTCTTGTAGCGATTGTAGAGGCTGCCGTCCTTCTTGGCATAAGGGATCTGGGCCGCGAACTCGGCGGGCAGCTTGTTCTGGTGGCCGACGAAGTCGCGGCCGCAGGCATAGCCGGTGAGCTGACTGACGCCGCTGGGACAGTTGAAGGCGACGTAGTTCCAGCTGTTGTTGTTCGTCTCGTTAAAGGTGCCGGACGCCTTGAGGGTCGCGGTCAGGCGTTCGGTCGGCTCCCACTTCAGGGTCACGCGGCCGAGCAGTTCCTTCTCGCCCGGCTGATCCCTGGGTGCGGGGTTGGAAATCGCGCTGCCCGCAGTGCCGGTTGCGACGTCGAACGTCGGGTAGGCAAAGGGCTGCGCGACGTTCTTGTAATAGCCCTCGTACATCTTCGACCCGCGGACCGCGACGCGGATGCCGAGGTTGTCGGTGAGCGGGCCCGAGCCGATCGCCTCGAGCTGGACCTGCTGGGCGTTGAACTCATAGCCCGCACGCGCCTTGAACTCCGGCGTCTTGGTGGGATCGGCGGTGGTGAGCGAGATGACGCCTGCGGTCGCGTTCTTGCCGAAGAACAGCGCCTGCGGTCCCTTCAGGATCTCGACCCGGCCGAGATCGAAGAAGCCTTCGTTGATGATGCGGCCCTGGCCATAATAGACGCCGTCGACGACGACCGCGACCGACTGTTCGATACCGATCGAGGTGGACGACGAGCCGATGCCGCGCAGGGTGAGCTGCGCGCCCGAGCCGTTGGAGGCGCGACCGACATTGAGGTTGGGCGTGCGCGCGGCGATCTTCTCGATCGAGGTGAGATCCTGGCGCTGGACCATTTCAGCCGACAGCGCGGTGACCGCGACGGGGACGTCCTGGACGCTTTCCGACCGCTTGCGGGCGGTGACGACGATGTCCTGAAGGCCGCCGCTGTTCGTGTCGGCGGCTTCTTCCTGGGGGGCGGCGACGGGAGCGGTCTGCTGCGCGACGGCTGGGGCGGTCAGGGCGATGCCGACGACGATCGCGGCCCCACGAAGCAGGTGGCTCTTGAAGCTGTGGTTGTTCATTTCATCCTCGCCAGAAGCGGCCGTTGGCCTTGGGTTTTCTTGTTGGCACGACAGAAAGCTGCGCGCGTTGGCGGGGTGCATGCGCAATGTCGCCGCCGCGGTCACCCTGTCAAAAGATGTAGGTGCCCGGCTATTCAGGCTGAAAATCAGCCCACCCTGACATTTTGGATAGTGGGACAGGGCCCCGCCAGACGCACAGGATGGCCGCAAGACGCCGGCACCGGCACAAAACCGAACGAGGAGAGGCGACCATGGACATCGAGCGAGAGGTTCGCGACCTCGTGGCGCGGCGGGACATCACCAAGGCGATCCATGCTTATATGCGCGGGCAGGATCGGCTCGACCGCGCACTGCAGCTCACAGCCTTTCATCCCGATGCCGATGTCGATTGCGGCCTGCTGCGCGGAGGACCCGAGGCCTATACCGATTTCGCGCAGGATTTCCTCGCGTCGATGACGGGAAGCCAGCACCTGATCGGGCAGATCGACCTTGAGGTCGATGCTGAGGCCGGCACGGCAAGCGGCGAGGTCTATTTCTTCGCCTGGCACCGGCACACGCATGAGAGCGAGGAGCGCGACCTGCTGATGGCCGGCCGCTATGTCGACGACTATGCCCTGCGCGACGGGAAATGGGCGATCCAGCGCCGCCGCGAGCTGATCGACTGGGCGCGCGACGTTCCCGCCGCCGACGCCATTCTGCATGAGCAGGTGACGATCCACCTGTCCGGCCGTCACGGCCAGGATTTCAGCCAGACGCGCGACTGGGCTTCGGGGACATCGGGACGATAGGACCGGACCCCTGCCCGGTCAGCCTTGCACGAGCCAGGGACAGCGCGCCTTCAGCCCTTGATGGAGTTCGTCATAGCGCTGCAGGAGGTGGCGATACCAGCCCGCGCGGGCGCGGACCTGCGCCGCGAACATGCGGTGGTCGCGGACGTCGTCCCAGGCGTTTCGGGCCAAGCCATCGCGCAAGCCGTCATCCCCGAGCAGGCGATCGAGCGCCGGCGCCCAATCCTCCAGCGCCGGCGCGATCAGGCCGGTACGGCCGTCCACGACGCTATCGCGATACACCGCCGGGGATGCGATCACCGCCGCCCCGCGCGAGGCGCATTCGACATATTTGAGGTCGCTCTTGAACAGCTCGAAATCCTCTCCGGCGAGAGGCAGCAGCGCGATGTCGCAACCGTCGATGGCTTCCAGATAGCGTTGATAATCGAGCGCCGGCGAAAACTGCTTCCGATCGGTCGGCAGGGCGTCGAAAAACGGCCGGTCGTGCACGACATGGAACAGAGTGTCCGGATGCGCCGCGATGGCCGGTGCCAGCGACGCCGCCAGGGCGCCGCTGAACGCGCCCCGATTCAGCGCCCCGTAGAACACCCGTCGCGGCCCCGCTGACCGGACAGGCAGCGGCGGCAAGGTGAAGGCGGCATTCGCAAAGGCCCGCACTTCGGGATTATGCTCGCGAAAGGCCACTGCCAGCGGCTCGGTCGATGTCTGGACCGCATGCGCGCCCGCGATGTGCAGCCACCTCGCGCGCTCGGGGGGCCACTTCAGGACCTTGCCGACCAGTTCGGGATGATCGTCATATTCGGTTACGACCAGCCATCCTGTCGCGATCGCCGCACCCACCGCCTGCTGCCACGATTCCCGGTCAGGGGCGGCGGGGCGCTGAACGAGAAATATGCGGGGCCCGTCCGGCGCGTTCGTCAAGCCGACCGAGCGCTCCTGATAGCTTATGACAAGCTCAGGCACGCTCAGCATGTAGGAGGCAGGCAGCCTGGCCCGCACGTCCATGAATCTGGGAACCAGCGCCGCAACCCGGACGTGCACGGATGGGATGAAAGGGGCATCCGCCCGTTTGGCGATCACGACATGATGGGCGATCGCGCTTCGTTCGACGAGGGCATCCCGGCTCTTGCCCAGCCATTCGCCGATCTTGCCCAGCAATGGCAGAAGCGTCTCGGCCTGCGCGGCATCGGGTGGGCGCTTCACCGGGCGCTGCTTGATCCTGCGGAAGGCGTTCTTCTCGAGCGCGCCGGCCAGATGCTCGATTCCGACGAAAGCCGAGCGCGACAGGCCTGGAGCACCCGACGCCGATGGCCCTCCCGTCCCGTCCGCAAGGCGGCTCCAATGCGCGCCGTTGAGCAAACACAAAAGGAGATGGCCGTCGGGTGCGAGCAGGCCATGCGCCTTGGCCAGAACCACGTCCATTTCCCGCAGATATTGCCGCATATTGCCGAAAAGGATCAGGTCATATGGGCCATCGGCGGTGAGGGCCGATACGTCGATCACTCTGAAATCGTTGATCAGAACGCGATCAATATGGGCTGCGGCAAGCTGCGCGGCGAAGCCGTTGGTTTCGATCCCGACATAATGGCAGCTGGGATTGCGCAATCGGTAGGCCGCCGCGAACAGCCCCTGCCCGCAGCCGATTTCCAATACCCTGGACACCATCGGCGCGAGTTCGAGCAGGTCGAGATTTACGGGATCGGAAGCGGTCATGGTCGCGTGATGGCGGAGCTTGTCGCGACGGGCAAGGGGACCTGCCATGGCTCTCGTCGATCGGTAGAGGAGGTGGCCGATCGATCGGGCCACCCCGTCATCGACTTACTTCGAGGTTGCGCGCGCGATCAGTTCGCCGGCTTCCTTCAGGGCGTCCGCCTCCTTCGTCTCGCCCGAGGCAACGTCGTCGGCGATCAGCATCAATTCATGGCCGGTGGAAGAGCCGCTGTCGGCCTGTTCTTCCAGTTTGAGCCCTCTGCCCCGAGCGATCGCCTCGTCCCAACCGTCGCGGACCGCGGCCCAATAGCCTTTTGTCTTCGTCCAGTAATCCTCGGCCGCCTGGACCGGGAAGTCCGTCGCCGCGACATAGCTGTTGATCACCACTTCATGCGCGAAGGTCACGGACTTGCCGTCCTTCGGGCCGATCTTGGCATTGTCCTGCTCGTGAACCCAGCCGGTCGGGGTCAGCGCGTGGCGGTTGGTGCCGACATAATGATCGTAGGGCGGGTTGCGGGTCGCGTCGCGCCGGGCGAGCGGACGGCGCGTCTCGTCGCTCATCCAGCGCGCGACGCCGTCGTCGTAACGCCAGCGGCCGACGCCGCCATAGCGGGGGCTGTCGTCGGTCTGCCATACGGTCTGCGACCAGGCGCCCTTGCGATCGACATCGGCAACCGGGCTGAGCGTCCAGCGGCCCTTCGCGGCATAGGTCAGTACGGTGGCGGGCTGCCAGCGCCAGTCCTGCCGCCAATGCTTGATCACCATCGGGGTCTTGTCCTCGGCCTCGACGACCAGCAGATGCTGGAGGCTGACGAAATCGGGACGGTCGGCGACGACGCGAACCACCTCGTGACCGCCGCTGAGCTTGGCGGGATACAGCGTGTAGCCGGGCACGAAAGCGATCGTCTCGCGCATGTCGAAGGTCACCTTGAACGTGCCCGCCATCGCCAGGATCGATGCACGATCGCGCGCCTGATCGGATGCGGCGATCGCGGTCGGCGCGGCATGAACGGCGACCGGGCCGACCGAAAGGACGGCGACGAGCGCGGACAGGACGATCGAACGGATCATGACATTCCTCAGGATCACAGGGATAAGCTGGGCGACACGCCCACGGTCCGGCGTCTCGCCCGCTTGTCGGATCCGCGATGGTCAGTAGCGCGTCACGACGCGCCCGTCACGGTCGAGATCCCGGCTTGGCCATGCACCGGCGAATGGGGTACCACGGGCGGAGCGCTCGGGTCCTCCGCGTCGGCAGGCCGGATCCTGAACCAGATCGCGTAGAGCGCGGGCAGGAACACCAGGGTCAGCGCAGTCCCGCCGATCGTCCCGCCGATCAGGGTGAAAGCGAGCGATCCCCAGAAGATCGAGAAGGTTAGCGGGATGAAGGCCAGCACCGCCGCCAGCGCGGTGAGGATCACCGGCCGCGCGCGCTGGACGGTCGCCTCGACCACCGCATGATAGGGATCGAGCCCTTCCGCCTCGTTGGTGTGGATCTGCCCGACCAGGATCAGCGTGTTGCGCATGATGATCCCGGCGAGGCCGATCAGGCCCAGAATGGCGTTGAAGCCGAAAGGCTGCTGGAAGATCAGCAAGGTCGGCACCACTCCGACCAGCGCCAGCGGCGCGGTCAGCAGCACCATCGCCATCGCCGCGATCGAGCGCACCTGGAAGATGATCACGATCATCATCAGCACGATCATGATCGGGAAGATCGCCGCCAGCGCCTTGTTCGCCTTGCCGGCTTCCTCGAGCGCGGCGGCGGTCTCGATCTTGTAGCCGGCGGGGAGCGCGGCGACGATCGGGGCGATGTCCTCGATCACCTTCGTCGCGACGTCGGGCGGCTGCAGCCCCTCGGCGATGTCGCCGCGCACGGTGATCGTGACGTAGCGGTCACGCCGCCGCAGGATCGGGTTCTCCATGCGGATGTCGACCTTGCCGATCTGGTCGAGCGGCACGCGTTGCCCGGCGCTGCCCACCAGCGTGAAGCCGTGCAGCCGCGCGGGATCGAGCCGATCGGGACCGGCGCTGCGGGCGACCACCTCGACCAGGCGGATATCCTCGCGGACCTGGGTGACGGGCGCCCCCGTCAACAGGAACTGGAGCTGCTCGGACGCATCGCGCGAGCTCAGGCCGATCGAACGCAACCGATCCTGATCGAGGACGAAGTGCAGGGTGGGCACGCGCTCGCCCCAATCGGTGTTCACCTGGCGCATCGACGGATTCTTCAGCATCACGCCGCGCACCTGCTCGGCGATCGTCCGGACCTTGGCTTCATCGGACCCCATCACGCGGAAGGCGACCGGGAACGGTGAATAGGGACCGAAGACGATCTGCGTCGCGCGAATGCGCGCCTCGGGCGCCAGCCCACGGGCGGCAACCTCCCGGACGCGATGCTTGAGCGCGTCGCGCGCTTCCTCGTCCGGGGTGAGAACGACGATCTTGGCGAAGGACGGATCGGGCAGCTCGGGCGAGATCGCCAGGAAGAAGCGCGGCGCGCCCTGCCCGATATAGGCGGTAACGATCTTCGCCTCGGGCTGCTTCCTCAGCCATGCCTCGACCTTGGCAGTCGCGACGCTGGTCGCCTCGATGCTGCTGCCTTCGGGCATCTGCACCTCGACCAGCACCTCGGGGCGGTCCGAGTTCGGGAAGAATTGCTGCCGAACGAAGCCCATGAACATAACCGCGACGAGGAACAGCGCGACCACCGACAGGACGACCTTCTTCTTGTTGGCGACGGTCCAGGCGATCAGCCCGCGCAGCTTGCGATAGCGCGGGGTCCCGTAGATCGCAGCGTGCCCGCCTTCGACGGGCTTCAGGTCGGGGAGCAGCCTGACGCCGAGATAGGGGGTGAAGACGACCGCGACGACCCAGCTTGTGAGCAGCGCGAAGCCGACCACCCAGAAGATGTTGCCGGCATATTCGCCTGCGCTCGACTTGGCGAAGCCGACCGGCATCAGCCCGATCGTCGTCACCAGCGTACCCGCGAGCATCGGCGCGGCGGTGTGGCTCCACGCGAAGGTCGAGGCGAAGATGCGGTCGCGCCCCTCCTCCATCTTCACCACCATCGTCTCGATGATGATGATCGCGTCGTCGACCAGCAGACCGAGCGACAGGATCAGCGCGCCCAGCGTGATCCGGTCGAAATCGCGCCCGGTCGCCAGCATGATGATGAACACGCCCGCCAGGGTCAGCGGCACCGCCATCGCGACGACGATGCCGACGCGCCAGCCCATGCTGATCAGGCTGACCGCGATCACCACGGCGAGCGCGACGAAGAATTTCAGCATGAACTCGTCATAGGCTTCCGCGATGTTCACCGCCTGATCGGAAACCTTGTCGAAGTTGAGCCCGAGGGGCATTTCCGCAGCGATCGCGGTGGCTTCTTTCTCGAGGTCGCGGCCGAGTTGCAGGCCGTTGTACCGCTCCTTCATCACGACGCCGATGATCAGCGACGGTTCGCCCTGGTGGCGGATCAGGAAGGTGGCGGGATCCTCATAGCCCCGCTTGACGGTGGCGATGTCGGACAGCTTGAGGGTGCGGCCGGCGGCGACGATCGGAGTCTCACGGATCTTGTCGAGATCGTCGAGCGCGCCGTCGAGGCGGACGAGGACCTGCGGCCCGCTGGTGTCGACCGAGCCCGCGGGGGTGATGAGGTTCTGGTTGTTGAGCGCGGCGAAGATATCGCGCGCCGACACGCCGAGATTGGCGAGGCGGGCATAGGAGAATTCGACGAAGATGCGCTCGGGCCGCTCGCCGATGATGTTGACCTTCTTCACGCCGGCAACGTGGAGCAGCCGCTGCCGGATCCGCTCACCCTCGCGCACCAGCAGACGCTGCGGCTCGCCCCGCGCCTTGAGCGCATAGAGCGCGAAGGTGACGTCGCCATATTCGTCGTTGACGAACGGCCCCTGGACGCCGCGCGGCAGCCTGGCCGCCTCGTCGCTCAGCTTCTTGCGCACCTGGTAGAACTCGTCCGGCACCGCGTCGGGCGGGGTCGAATCCTTCAGGAACACCGTACTGAACGAGAGGCCCTGACGGGTGAAGGTATCGGTCCGGTCGTACCAGCGGAGCTCCT
This sequence comes from Pseudomonadota bacterium, assembly GCA_040387595.1. Lineage (GTDB taxonomy): Bacteria > Pseudomonadota > Alphaproteobacteria > Sphingomonadales > Sphingomonadaceae > Rhizorhabdus. The sequence goes on along the minus strand of JAZKDN010000040.1, from coordinate 26,391 downwards.
GCATCCGCTTTTCGAGCGGTTCGGACACCTGGTCCTGCATCTCCTGCGCAGTCGCGCCCGGCCAGGCGGTGACGAAGGTCATCGCCTTGATCGTGAAGCTGGGATCCTCGGCGCGGCCAAGGTTGAAGAAGGCGAAGAGGCCCGCAAGCGAGATCGCGATGATCAGAAACAGGGTGACCGCGCGCTCCCGCACCGCCAGCGCGGAGAGGTTGAGGCCGCTCATTTCGCGGGATCCGCCGTGAGGCGGACGGCCTCGCCCTCGTGGAGCATGTGCGCGCCGAGCGCGACGAAACGCTCGCCCGGCCGCAGCCCGCCGGTGACGGTCGCGGTCTCGTCGCCGATGCCGGCAAGCTCGATGCGACGCCAGCGGACCTGCGGCTGCGCACCCGACACGATCCACACACCGGGGCCCTTGCCATTGTCGTGGATCGCGGCGAGCGGAACCTGCATCGATCCGGCGGCCTGGCGCTCGGCCAGTTCGATCGTCACCGTCGAGCCGAGCGGCGCGCGCGCGGCCGCACCGTCGAGAACATAGCGCGCCTCATAGGTCCGGGTCTGCGGATCGGCGGCGCTCGACAACTGGCGCAACCGCGCGGTGCTGGATCCGTCGGCGTCGAAGACCGTCGCGCGAGCGATCGAGCCGAGCGTGGGCCGGACGGTTTCGGGAAGGTCGATCACCGCCTCGCGGGCCCCTGCCCTCGCCAGCCGGACCACCGTCTGGCCCGCTGCGACGACCTGTCCGGGCTCGCCCAGGGTTTCGACGACGATGCCGTCGGCGTCGGCGAGCAGCACCGTATAGCCGGCCTCGTTGCGCGCGACGCCCGCCTGCGCCTGCGCGGCGCGCAACTGGGCCTGCGCAGCGTCGGCGGCAGCCTTCGCCTGGTCATAGGCCGAAGCGGACACCGCCCCCGCCGACACAAGGTCATGATAGCGCTTTTCGTCGGCTGCGGTCTGGATTGCCCTGGCGCGGGCCGCCTCGACCGCCCCGGCCTGCGCGGCGGTGGCGAGCGCCAGATCGGTGCGGTCGATGCGCATCAGCGGCTGGCCGCGGCGCACAGCCTGCCCGGTGTCGACGAGCCGTTCGACGATCTTGCCCCCGACGCGGAAGGCCAGGTCGCTCTGGACCCGTGCCGAGACGGTGCCGGTGAAGGACCGTCCGGTCTCCCCGCCGACGCCTGCGGTCGCGACCCGCACGAGCTGTGGCCCGGTGCGCGGATCGGGAGCCCCATCGCTGCATGCGGACAGGGCCAGCGTCATCGCGCTGGCCAGCAGAAAAGGCCGAATCAGGACAGGTCGAAACATGGGCGTTCTCCGCGGAGGATGACGCCCATTTGCACCGAGTGACCAATATGTCAACTGGTCACGAAACAGCTTTCAGTCTAGGGGGCGAGGCTGCGCAGCACGAGATTGGCAACCTCATTCGGCGCGTCGGGCAGCACGTCGAGATTATGCTGGAGCATCATCGGGTTCATGAAGGGCTGCATCACCTGGAGGATACCCCGGCAGGTTTCGTCGAGCGGGGTCTTGCGTTCGAACTCGCCGCTCTCGCGGCCTTCGAGGATGATCGCCTGGAGCATCTCGGCCACCTTGGCCATATAAGCGCGCGACGAGCCCCAATCCTCCAGGGTCGAGACCGCAGCGATGTCGTAGAGCTTGCGTTCGGAGAAGAACAACATCGCGCTCTGCTCGACAATCGTGCGGAAAAGCCGGCGAAATTTCTCGGTCGCGGTCGGCGCCTCGGCCAGTGCGGCATCGACGGTGGAGATGATCACGCTGAGGCAGTTCGTGCAAATCGCCTCGCCGATCGCCTGCTTCGATTCGAAGAATTTGTAGATATAGCCCTTCGAGAATCCGATCGCCTTGGCGAGATCGGATACCGTCGTCTTGCCATAGCCATAGAGACTGAAATGCTCCTTGGCGGCGGTCACGATCGCATCACGCTTCTGGGTTTCGGCCGGGCCGCGCTGGCCCGCGGTCGTCGTCATGGCTTCGGTCATCCGCTTCGAATAGCGTAAGGAGCGTCGATTGACAACATGTGACCATATCGTATATCGGTCACACCTCCTCGCTGTTAGGGCTCACCATGCGCGCCGTCCTGCCTTTTGCCTCCTTGCTGCTCATGGGATCGTCGCTTGCCGGATGCGCGGTCGGCCCCGATTACCGCCCGCCCCTGCTCGCCGCGCCGCCAGTCTATCTGGGCGGTGCCGCGATCGCGAATCGGCCGTCGCCCGCCGCCGTCGAGGACGCCCGCTGGTGGACCGGGTTCGGCGATCCGATCCTCACCGATCTCGTCGGCCGGGCGCTCGACCGAAATCTCGATATCGCCCAGGCGGTCGCCCGCGTCACCCAGTCGCGGGCCGGCCTGCGCGCGGCCAATGCGGCCCTGCTGCCCTCGGGCAGCGTTTCGGGCTCCGCCGCCGCCGCTCACCAATCGCTGGAGACCCCGACGGGGCGGATCGCCCGGACGGCTCCGGGGTTCGATCGCGATGGCGAGATCTATGAGGCCAATCTCGGTGCGTCGTGGGAGATCGACCTGTTCGGGGGGCTGCGCCGTGGCCAGGAAGCCGCACGCGCCGACTATCAGGCATCGGAGGCCGGCGTCGCCGCGGCCCGGCTGGCCGTCGCCGCGCAGACCGCCGACACCTATATCGTCATTCGCGGACTGCAGGCCCGGATCGCCGTCGCCGACCAGCAGGTGACGACCCAGCGGAAGCTCGTCGAGACCATCCGCCTGCAATATGAGAAGGGCGTCGCCGCCGAACTGCAACTGCGCCAGGCCGAGGGCGCATTGGCGCAGGTCGAGGCCAATGTCCCGGTGCTGACCGCCGGACTCGATGCGGCAATGAATGCGCTCGATGTCGTGCTCGGCGCGCAGCCGGGCACCTATCGCGCCACGCTCGGCACCGCCGTCGCGATCCCGGTCGCGCCCGCGATCGCCGACATGGGCGCGCCCGCAGACCTGCTGCGGCGCCGACCCGACCTGATCATCGCCGAACGGCGGCTGGCCGCGTCCAACGCGCGGATCGGCGTCGCGGTCTCCGAATATTTCCCGAAATTCTCGCTCAGCGGATTGCTCGGCACCGCGACCATGACCGCCGGCAACGTCTTCACCAGCGGAGCGGCGCAGGCGCAGGGCGTGCTCGGGCTGCGCTGGCGTCTGTTCGATTTCGGCCGGGTCGATGCCCAAATCGCGTCGGCCAAGGGCGCCAATGCCGAGGCGCTGGCCGCCTATCGGCTGGCGGTGCTGCGAGCATCGCAGGATGTCGAAGACGCCTTTTCGGCGCTGCTCAACCGCGAGGTCCAGGCGGCTGTGCTGGCGCGGGGCGAGACGGCCCTTGCCCGCGCGCAGGGCTCGTCGCTCGCCGCTTACAATGGTGGCGTGGTCAGCCTGATCGAGGTGCTCGATGCCGACAGCCGCTTGCTCGCGACGCGCGATGCCCGCGCCCAGGCGCAGACCGAAACCGCCAGGGCGGCGGTTGCCTCGTTCCGCGCGCTGGGCGGCGGCTGGCAGGCGCCGCAGCAACGGGTTGCGCAGGTCCCCGCTCGGCGCTGACGCGGACCTGTCCTGCAACCAGTTATGCCCGTCTGCATGCGCGGGGCATCTCCCAACCAAGGAGGTTGCCACGCGCAGCGGGTTGCTCGACAAAGGCCTCTTCGTGTCCGCTTCGCGGAGGCGACCGTCCCGAAGACTTGGCCTCATAGCGGAGGGTGATCTTGAACCCTGATATCGTGCAGTTCGTAAACGGCGTTTTCGTGCCAGCAGGCCTTGCCCTCATCATGTTCAGCCTGGGCCTGACCCTGAAGCCCGCCGACTTCGCCATGGTCGCGAAGGCCAGGCGGCTCGTGCTTGCGGGGACGACGGCGCATCTGCTGTTCCTGCCGCTTCTCGGGCTGGGCGTCGGCGCGCTGTTCGGATTGCAGGGCGAACTGGCGCTGGCGGTGTTCATCATCGCGATCTGCCCGACCGGGACCACGTCCAACGCCCTGACCTTCGTGGGCGGCGGCAATGTCGCGCTCGCCGTGATCCTCACGGCGATCTCGAGCATCATCACCGTCTTCACCATCCCGCTGCTGCTGGGCTGGAGCGTGCCGTTCTTCATGGGAAGCGGCAGCGACCTTCCCGATCTTTCGGTTCTCGACACCGTTCGGAAGCTGGTGATGATCACGCTCCTGCCGATCGCGGCGGGCATGGCGTTCCGGTGGCTGCGGCCCGTCCTGTCGGCCCGAATGGCGGTCTGGCTCAAGCCGACCTCGTTCATCATGCTGGCCGGCATGCTGACCTTCTCGATCGCGATCAGCTTCGACATGGTGCTGCGGAACATCGCCGCTGTCGCACCGGCGATGATCGTCCTCAACCTTCTGGCGCTGGGCAGTGGGCTGCTGATCGGCCGGCTGCTCAAGGTCGGCGCGCGCGATCAGATGACGCTGGCGATCGAAGTGGGCGTGCAGAACGCTTCGCTGGCGCTCTTCCTGACCGCGACGGTGCTCGGCAGCGTCGAGCTGTCGGTCAGCCAGAACATCTACGGCGTCGTGATGCTGATCAACGCCACGATCCTCATTCGCCTGTTCAAGCGGCCGATCGCCAAAGAAGCGGCCGAGGCCGCAGTGGCGGTCGCACGATAGCCCTGCCCCGGTGATCGAACCGAGGGCCGCGTCCGGCAAGCGCGGCCCCGGTTGACCTGATCGACGCTGGCGCGCCGTGCGTCAAAGGGCGTCTCAGTCCCGCTTGGCCTGCTGCTCCGCGATAGCCTCGCGCGCCAGCACGCCCGCGGCCTGCGCCGTTTCGCGCGACGCCCGGGCAGCGGCTTCCGACAATTTGGTGTGCTGCAGGAAGCCATGGATCAGCGTCGGGAACTCGCGATAGATCACGGTATTTCCGCCCTGCGCCAGCTTCGCCGCATAGGCGCGTTCGGAATCGCGCAGCGGATCGAACCCGGCCGTCGCGATCAAGGTCGGCGGCATCTTGCGGCTGGCGTCGAACAGCGGCGAAATTTCGGGCTGTGCCAGGTCCTGGTCGGGAAAGACGATCGGCAGGATGAAATCGGTGAACGAACGGTCGAGCCTGAACCCTTCGCCGAACAGCCGCGACGAGCTGTAGGTGACGCGCATCGCATCGACCGGGCGGTTGTCGACGGCGGGATAATAGAGGATCTGGCACAGCGGTGCGGGCTTGCCCTTCGCCAGACGGCGGGTGGTCACGACAATCGCCATGTTGCCGCCCGCGCTGTCGCCGGCGACGCAGACCTGATCGGACGCGCCACCCAGCCGCTTCGCCTCGCCGACCACCCAGTCGAACGTCGCCTCCGCATCGTCCCACGAGGCGGGATAAGGATGTTCGGGCGCCAGGCGGTAATCGACGCTGACGACGATCGCGCGGGCATCATGGGCGAGTTGCCGCGACGAGAGGTCGGATCCCTCGATGCCGCCGATGAACCATGCGCCGCCATGATAATAGACGATGGTCGGCAGCGGACCGGCGACCTTGGGCCGATAGATCCGCACCGGGATGCTGACGCCGCCGCGCTTGACGACATCGTCCCTGACCGACTGCATCTCCGGCGCGGCGGCCGTGCCGGCCAGCCAGGCGTCGGCGACGTCCTTGCGGATGGCTTTGAGCCCGGCTGCCGTGGCGGGATCGTCGGCGGGCTTGTCCTTCGCCGCGGCGGCCAGAACCGCATCGTTGGCGAGCATCGCCTTGATCCCCGCGTCCAGCGTCTGGCCATCGAGGCGGATGGCGGCGGGCTTTGCAGGAGCGGTGGCCTGGCCATAGGAGATGGCCGGCGCGACGACGATCGAGGCGACCGTTGCCCGAAGAAGGAATGCCTTGCCCCTGTTCACCATCGTCTCCCCTGAAAATCGTCCCTCCGCCGCGTGGCGGGTCCTTTTCCGCCCCACCGGGGCAAGCCAGTTCAGCCGTGGGCCTTATGCGCGGCCAGAGCGAAGGCCGGTTCGGCCTTGCCGGTTTCGAGCACGAGATCGCAGACATAGCGCCCCACCGCCGGGCCATGCTTGAAGCCATGACCGCTGCCGCCGCCAACCACCCAGGCGTTGGCCCAGGCGGGATGCCGGTCGATCAGCAGGTGGCCGTTGTCGCTATTTTCATATTGGCAGACCTCCGACAGCGCGAGCGGGCGGCGGGCGAGGTCTGGGAAGCGCTTCGCGAGATAGGCGCGGACATCGGCCAGTCCCTTGTCGGTGATCCGGCGGTCCGCCGTATCGGGATCATATTTCGGGCCGTGGCCGTCGAGCGCGATCTTGAAACCGCGATATTCGATGTCGGGAAAGCCATAGTGCAGATCGGGATCGCCGGCATCGACCCAGGCCGGCATGTGCGGCGGCGCGAAACGGGCGTCGCCCGGTTCCGGCGCGAAATAGAACACCTCCTGCCGGCTCGGCACGATCCGGTCGCCCACCACATCCGGGAACAGCTTGGGCAGCCACGGGCCGCAAGCGAAGATGTAGCGGCCCGCGCGCAGCGTCTCGCCGCCGGCGCCGGTGATCGAGTCGAGCGTGGCCCGCTCCGAGCGGGGCCGGTCGACCGCGAACGGACGGAAGGTCCCGCCCGCCTTGACGAACTCGGCCACCAGAGTCTGCACGCTGCGCCGCGCCATGAGCGCGCCCATGGTCGGCTGCAACAGGCCCACCGCGACGCCGTCGAAGCTCATCTGCGGCCAGCGCTTTGCCAGCTCGGCGGGGGTGAGCGTCTCGATCGGGATGCCCATGCCGCGCTGGAGCGCGATGCTTTCGGCGATCTTGGCCGTGTCCTTCGGGTAGATGTAGAGCGCGCCGACATCGACGAAGATCGGGCTTTCGTGCCGCTTCCCCAGCGCCTGCCATTCGGCCAGCGATTGCCAGGCCCAGCGCGTGTAGAGTTCGTTGCCCGCATATTCGGTGCGGATCAGCCGCGTCTCGCCGCCCGAGGAGGAGCGGCTGTGGGCCACGCCCCAGGCATCGAGCAAGAGCACCCTATTGCCGCGCCGCTGCAGGTTCCAGGCGGTCCATGCGCCGAACACCCCTGCCCCGACCACGATGAAATCCCAGCCGCCGGCGGCTTTCGCGAGGATCGGGGTGGCCGATACGCCCGCCAGCGCACCGGCGGTAGCGAGCCCGCCGAGCATGTGCCGCCGCGAAACCGGCGCTTCGAAAGCCGTCGCCGGACGATGTTCGTCGCTGCCGCTCAGATCACCCATGTGCCCCTCCCCCGAACGCCGCTTTACTTGCCGGCCTTCACCTCGGCGCGCTGGGCGTCGAGCTCCTCGATCCAGCGTTCGGCGAGCATCGGCCCCTGCATGACGAGATGGGCGTGGTCGGCCACATTCTCCCGCAGTTCGAGGAAGAAGAGCGGCCCACCGACGAGGCCGAGTTCCTTCATCTTCGCGGCCATCGCGGCGTTTTGCGCGGCGGTTGGCGCGGCACGGGGCGGCTTGAAGAGCATCACGTCCCAGCCCTCGCCATCCTCGTGGAGATAGAGCTGCGTCTTCGGCTGGCCGCCGGCGAGATTGACCTGATCCCAGATCGCCACGCCCCGAATGAACGCTTCGGTCCTGCCCGGCACCAGCCTGAACAGCTCGAAAGCGGGGGACGACAGCGCCGCTTGCGCCGTCGGTTCAGCCTTCTTGTCCGCGGCACACGCCATAGCCGGCGCCAGCAACGCCCACATCAGCAGCAATGGTCGCATGACAGCCTCCCGTTGATAATGCGCCGAGCTTTCCCCGGACGAATGCGATGCCAGCCCATGCGCCTCTCGAACGGTCCGATGGCCTGAAAGCGGGAGCGATCGATCGGTGGTGAACAGAGCAGTGGATATCTCTCCCCACAGAGGCGAACAAGGCGATCGCCGGGTAACGCCGCGGGTAAGCACCGGGCCCGCCGGGTAATGCGCAGAGGCAAGGCCGTCGGCCGGCGGGCAATCGGATTACCCTCGGCGGTGCATTGCTGCCGATCGGGCGCGGGGGTAAAGCTTTCGCACGCCTTCGGGCCGCATCGCGGGTGGATTATGTCGATCGAGCAAGGGTGAGGATTGCGATGACAAGGAAATGCTGGCGACTTCTGCCGACCCTCGCCATCGCGCTGTCCGGCCTGTCGGCACAGGCACAGCAGCCGACGCCCCCTGCCCCGCCGACCCTCGCCGGTTATACCCTGCCGGCAACGCAGATGTGGGACATGCCGTCCGGCCATGGCGACATCTACCGGATCATGCTGTCCTTCCCGAAGGGCGAGCCGCCGGCCGGCGGCTATCCCGTCCTCTACATCCTGGACGGCAACGCCTCCTTCGCCTCCTTCGCGGAAACGCGGCGGCTGCTGGAATATGCCGGCCAGGGCAAAGCCCTCATTGTCGGCGTCGGCTATCCGACGGACCAGGCCTATGATGCCCGCCGTACGGCAGACTTCCTTTATCCGGTGCCGACCCGGGAACCGCCCGCCCAGCCCCAACCGCAGTTGCGGACCAAGGATACTGGCCGCGACCGGTTCCTCGATTTCCTGACAGGCAAGCTGCGGACCGAGATCGGCAAGCGCTACAGGATCGACCTCGACCGCCAATCGCTGTTCGGCCATTCCTTCGGCGGACTGTTCGCTCTCCACGCGCTCTACACGCGGCCCGAGGCCTTTTACTCGATCGTCGCGGCGAGCCCGTCGCTGGGATGGAACATGCAGGACATGCTGAGGGAGGAGCGCGCCTTCACCGCGGGCCTTGCCAGCGGAAAGACCGTCAGGATGAGCCGCCTGATGCTGGTCGTCGGCGATCAGGATACCGATGACGATCCCGAGCCGGCCCGGGCGCTCGCCAGCCGGCTCGATCTGCTGTCGGGCTATGGCCTGAGCACGCGGTTTCGCCGGTATGACGCGGAAATCCACATCACGGTGCCGACCCGTGCGGTGACCGACACGCTGCGCTTCGTGTTTTAAGCCGCCAGCTTCATCTTGCCGACCATGGCCCGCTCGTCGGGCCGCAGCGTCAGGACCGAAACGCCGGATGCCGTGACCGCGACGGTGTGCTCGAACTGGGCCGAGAGCGAGCCGTCGGTCGTCACGACGGTCCAGCCGTCATCCTCGGTCCGCACGGTTCGGCGGCCCTGGTTGAGCATCGGCTCGATCGTGAAGACCATGCCCTCGCGCAGGATCAGCCCGGTTCCCGGCTTTCCGAAATGCCGGATCTGCGGCTCTTCGTGCATTTCCCGGCCGATGCCGTGGCCGCAATATTCGCGCACGATCGAATAGCCGTTGCGCTTGGCATGGCGTTCGATCGCCCATCCCACGTCCCCGAGCCGCGCGCCGGGACGCACCGACTGGATGCCCAGCCACAGGGCTTCATAGGTGACCCGGACGAGCCGCATGGCGGCCGGCGCCACGGTACCGACCAGATAGGTCTTGCTGGAGTCGGCGATATAGCCGCTCTTCTCCAGCGTGATGTCGAGGTTGACGATATCGCCGTCGCGCAGAATGTCGGTCGGCGACGGCACGCCGTGACAGACCACGTGGTTCACCGAACAATTGAGCACGAAGCCATAGCCATATTGCCCCTTGCTGGCCGGTCGCGCCTGGAGGTCGTCGACGATGAAGCGCTCGACCAGCGTATCGATCTGTAGCGTCGACAGGCCGGCGAGCGGGGTGCGATCGAGCATCTCGAACACCGATGCCAGCAGCCGGCCGGATTCGGCCATCAACACCAGTTCGTCAGGCCGCTTCGTCATGCCGCACCATTGTCAGGGGCTGCGCCTCGACACCCGCCGACCGCAGTTCGCGCTCCATGATCTCGGAAAAGCCGAGAGTGGGATTGGCTTCGCACAGCATGCCGAGCCTGATCCAATAGGCCGCCTGTGCGTTGATCGAGCGGAACGACACCTTGCTGGTCTTGCGCACCTGATCGTGCAGCTCATCCTCGATATGCACAATGCCCATTTGGCCGACTCCATATATGAACCATATACGGATCATATATATCAGTCAGCGAGAAATCCAAGATGCGACCCGCTCCTGCGATCAGAGCATCGCCATCGCCTGGCCGGCGGCGCGATGCGCCTCCCTCATCGCCATCGCCATCGCCATGGTCCCCTGAAGCTCGGAGTGGCCGAAGAAGATCCGCCCGTGTCCGCGGCGGACAACCTCGTGCGGTGGCGTCCCCCCGTTGCGGCCGAGATACCATCCGGGTTGGGGCGCGACGAAAGCATGACCCCAGCGATTGAGCACGATGCCGGCGATATCGCGCCGTGCATCGAAGCCGGCCGGGCCGAACATCTCGGTCATCTGGGTGCGGATCTGATGCTCGAACTCGGCATAGGATGTCGCCAGCAGCCGCGCCCGCGCCGCCGCGCCCTGCATCGATGCCGGAAGCTCGGGTTCGAGGAAGGGGATGTAGAAGGTCAGCACGGTCGGATCGTCGGGGGTGAGCGGCCGGTTGCTGCCGAACGCCACGTTGCGGCGCATACCGACATGCCAGCCCAGCCCTTCGAACCAGCGCGCCACCGTCAGGCCGAGCGTGTCGAAGAAGCGCCAGTTGGTCAGCGCGACATTGGCGGTCATGACCGGACCATAATGGAACGCGCCATAGGCGGCGGTCAGGGCTTCGGGCATGTCGGTGACGATGTTGCGGTTCACCCAGCCGCCCGACGCCATGACCACCGACCGGGCGCGCACCCTGCGGATCTTGCCATCGCGGGCATAGGTGACGAGGACATGGCCGGAGGTGGCGGGATCGCCGTCGTGCCGGACGTCGATCACCGTCGAACTTAGACGGATACGCAGCGGAGCTCCGGCGCGATCGAGCGTCGCGAAGTCGACCGACGAGGAGGCGGTCGCAGCGATGCTGCCGTCGCCGCCGATCGAGCCCGGGATCATCCGCGCCAGCATCATCCGCAGGAACGCGGCATTGCCCCCGGGAAAGGAGACGACGCCGATATTCTCATTGTCCTTCTTCTGCCTTTCGGTCTGCGGGGTCGGGATGGTCGGCGTGGTGCCCGGCAGGTACAGGCGCTTGGCCGCATAGGCGGAGATCGCGCTTCCGCTCACGCCGAAATTGGCCACCGCGATATAGGGATCGACGAACTGCTTGACCGTGGCGCCGTAGCCCAGCTTGTCGAGCAGGTCGTGATAGGTAATCGAGTCCAGCCAGTGATCGACATCGCGGGTTGCCGAAACCAGGTCGCGGCGGTTGTTGACGAAATCGTCCATCTCCTTCTGCACGGCGACGGGCCAGGGCGTGTTGGCGAACTTTGCCTGATGCGGGTTCTTCGCCCAGCCATGGCCGGGGAAGTGGTAGCCCAGCGCGAAGCCGCTTTCGCTTTGGGGCGCCATCGCGGCGAAGTGATAGTCGGAGATGTTGTAGCGCTCCGCCCCGCCCGCGAGCCGCTCGAGTTCGAACGCGGTGGGGATGGCGAGATCGCGGTAGATATCGGTGTAGACATCGTAGCGGCCGCCATCGAAACCGGCCTTGTCGAAGCCGTCCTTGATGATCAGGCCACCGTTCGACCCCTGCGGCGCGGTCAGGCGACGGCCGTTGACGACGAACTCGTTCTGCTTGGCCTCGCCACCCATGATCGGATGGTTTTCGAGCAGCAGGCAGGTCTGCCCGGCGTGTGCCCGCCTGGTGAACTCATAGGCCGCCGTCATGCCCGAGAAGCCTCCGCCGACGACGAGCAGGTCGACCTCCTCGTCAAAGGCCTGCGCCGCGGCGTCCGGATAGCTGCGGTCGCGGATACCGTGGGCCGCCTCGATCACCGCCTCGGTGTTGCCATTCGACCAGCGATAGTCGCCGACGCCGCCATAGCCCGTCCACGGCGACCCCGAGGGCGCATATGGAGCGGGCGCGGCTGCGGCATTCGCAACTCCGCCGCCCAGGGTCAACGCCGCCCCGGTCCCGACGAGGGCGCCGTTGACGAAGTCCCGCCGCGTGATTGCGGACTCCATGCCCAGCGTGTCGCGCGGTGACTGGCTCATGATCTCGATATCCCGCAAAGTCCTGCCCGCTGACGAGCATGGGTCGGGATCGTGGCTTTGGACATCCGGCCCGGCAATGGGTGGATTTGGATCAGACCGCACGAAAACGGGTAAGCTGTCCTCTGGCCTCTCTTCGCATCTCCAACAGCGCCCGTCGCGAGTCCGGTGGCCGGATCAGCTGGGGCGGACAGGGCCGACGGGGTCGCGCCGCACCTTCCGGGGAGACCTGTCGACGTGCAGAACCAGCGCCCGGCCATTGCGGCTCAGTCTCATGCGCGCAGGGTCGTCGCTGCCGCGCTCCGCGCGCGTCGGCAGCATGACGCCGTCCGCGTTGAGGGAATAGATCAGGCGATAGCGATCGGCATAAGCCGCCGCCGGCTCGATATCGGCGGCCTTGTTGTCGAGCAGCCAGAGCGAGTCCCCCGCCGAGACGAGCAAGATCGCATGCTCCTCCTGGTCGACCTTGTCCCACACCACAGCCAGGCGCAGTGCCGCGTCCTCGAAGCCGAGACGGCGCAGCGCGAAATATTTGGTGAGCGCGAAATCCTCGCAGTCGCCGCCGCGCTGGAACAGCTCGAGCGGCGTTTCCCATCTGTCCGCCTCGCCCCAGTTGGCGCGGTCGGACACATAGCGAAGCTGGTTGACCCTGTGGTGCACCCACGCGATCTGCTCGATCGGCGCGCGGCCGGCCATCCGCGCCAACGCAGCCTGCCACGCCGCAAAGCGACAGTCCGGCCCCGTCCCGTCCGACGCCGCGCAGTCGGTTTCGGCGATGGGGACTGCCTCCGTAGCCGCACGCGATATTAGCGCGGTCCAACGGTTCATGCCTGCCGCCACGCGCGTGCCCGGAACAAAGGCTTGATCCAAATCGGATGAAATTGCCGAACCGGAAAACGCCACACTGATGACCAGCCCGCCAAGTAACGCTACGGAAAACGGCATTGGCACAGACGTACTCCGGTCATTCAGACCGAACGCCCTAACCAAGAACCCCCTAACATCGTGACCAACACAACTGGTTAAGCCAGCGTAAATATTTGTAAAAAATTGTAAATTTTAAGATTTTATGAAGATTTTGTTCTGATGAGCCCGGCACCTATCTTAAGCAACTGCGCGGTTATTTGAAGAATAAATCGCTTAATCCGCAAACGGATGCAAATTCTTCCTGTCGATTGACTCGATATTTTTATGACGATTCTGAATCCAGCAAATGAAGATTCGAATTTTTCTCAGTAACTGATAATGGGCCGGCGAAAGATTTTTGCGGATTCGCGTTTCCAGCGCGCAAAAGTCGACAAAGTCACTTCGGGGGAAGTCATGCATCTAAAGCGGTACTCGGTGGTGCTGGCGCTCGCTACATTGCCACCGGCTGCGCTCGCTCAGCAGACGGTGAATCCAGGGCGAGTGGACGAGCGATTGCGCCCACAAACCCAGGCACCCGAGGTCCGCCCGACCGAGGTGCCCCTCCTGCCGTCTCAGGAGCAGCCGCCGGAAACGACTCTCGTCGCGACGTTGACCGCAGTCCGGTTCGAAGGCGTGACCGCCATCCCTGTCGAGGACCTCGACGCCATCGCCGCGCCCTATCTGAACCGCGCGATGCCGCTCTCCGAGATCTTCAAGCTCGCCGAGGCGGTTACCACCCTTTACCGCCAACGCGGCCTGGTGCTGTCACGCGCGATCGTCGGGCCGCAGCGCATCGAAAATGGCGTGCTGATCGTCCAGGTTGTCGAGGGCCATATCGGACAGACCAGGATCGAAGGCGAGCCCGGCGGCTATCGACCCTATCTCGAAGGCTATCTGGCGTCGGTATCGGCGCAACGTCCGACGACCGGGGCAAGCCTGTCGCGCGCCCTGCTGCTGGCGCGCGACCTGCAAGGCATCGACGTCCGCGCGGTGATCAAACCGTCCGTATCCGAAGTCGGCGCGACCGATCTCGATCTGGTCGTCGAGCGCAAGCCGATCGAGGGTTTCGCGATGGTCGACAATCGTGGCTCGCGCTACCTCGGACCGCTCCAGGTCTATCTCGGCCTGATCCTCAACGACACGCTCGGGCTCGGCGAACGGATTTCGGTGACCGGGGTGACGGCGCCGCTGCACCGCGAACTCGGTTTCATATCGGGCACCTACGACCAGCCGATCGGCAGCTCCGGACTGCGGATCAGCGGCTTCGGCAGCTATACCGCCACACGCCCCGGCGACGAACTGCGCCTGCTCGACCTGCGCGGGACCAGCACGACATGGGGGCTTGGCCTGCGCTATCCGCTGGTGCGGAGCCGCGACGGCAATCTGATCGCGCGGGTGGCCTTCACGGGCCGGAATTCGACGTCGGACAACGACGTCATCGATCCGATCTTCGACGACAAAATCCGCACGGTGACCGGCGAACTTCTCGCCAATTACGCCGCCCCCTGGGGCGGGCTGCTGTCGGGGCAGATATCGCTGACGCAAGGCCTTCGCATGCTGGGTGCCACCAAAGGCAGCGATCCCGTCAAGTCGCGCGCGACCGGCACGGCGCAAGGCATGCGGGTCAACTTCGAATCGAGCTTCACCCAGTCGATCGTCGAGGGCCTGCACGTGCAACTCAGCGCGGCCGGGCAATATAGCGATGACAGCCTGCTCGCGCCCGAGGAGTTCGGCCTGGGCGGCGATCAGTTCGGCCATGCCTATGACCCGTCGGAGATCACCGGCGACAAGGGCATCGCCGGTCGCGGCGAGCTTTTCTACACGATGCCGCGCGCGCGCTGGGGGTGGATCGAGCCCTATGCCTATTACGAAGGCGGCGCAGTCTACCAGAACGACCCGCTGCCCGGCGAGAAGAAGAAAACTGGACTCAAGTCCGCAGGGGGCGGCCTTCGCGCGAATCTCGACAACAGAATTTCGGCGTCGGTCGAGTTCGCCAAGCCGCTGAATCGGCGGGTCGCGGCCAAGGGCGACAAGGACGGACGTGTCTTCTTCTCGATGAGCGCGGCCTTCTGAAGGCCTTCCCGAATGCAGGACGGCCCGACGGCCGGTTGAAGGATCGAACGATGAAACAGCAGGACCAGATCGCAATCGCCGGCATCCCGGCGCACATTCGCCAGCTTCCGGTACGCTTGCGCTCCGCTCTGATGGTTTCGGTCGGCATCGTCGCGCTCGCGAGCGTGACGCCGGCCTCTGCAGACCTCGCGTCGACGGCGCTGCCGACGGGCGGCACGGTCGTGGCGGGCGCCGCCGCGCTCAGCACCTCCGGGGCGGACATGACGATCAGCCAGTCATCGAGCCGCGCCGTCATCAACTGGAACAGCTTCGACGTCGGGTCAGGTGCCAGCGTCACCTTCACCCAGCCGAGCAGCACGGCGATCGCGGTCAATCGCGTGACGGGCGGCGGCGCGCCGTCGGAGATTGCAGGCCGCATCACCGCGAACGGCCGGGTCGCGATCCTGAACGCCAATGGCGTGCTGTTCAGCGGCACCGCCAATGTCGATGTCGGCGGACTGATCGCGACGACCGGCGATATCGACACCGACGCCTTCATGGCCGGCGGCAATCGGCTGGACTTTACCGGTGCGACGAGCGGCGACATCATCGTCAACGCCGGGGCGACGATCAGCGTCGGCGAGGCCGGCCTCGCCGCCTTCGTGGCGCCGTCGGTTCGCAACAGCGGCACGATCACCGCGCGCGCCGGCAGCGTGGCGCTCGGTTCGGGAACGGCCTTCACCATCGATCTCGCCGGCGATCGCCTGCTCGAACTGAGCGTGCCGTCCACCAGCCCGCTCGTCCAGAATGCGGGATCGATCTTCGCCGAGGGCGGCCGCATCCAGATGTCCGCGCACGCCGCAGGCACGCTGGTCGACAGCATCGTCAACACCGGGGTGCTCGACGTCACCTCGGCTTCGCTCGACAATGGCACGATCGTCCTGGCGGCGGTCGGGAGCAGCGCGAGCATCGGCGGGACCATCTCCGGGTCGGCGAGCGTGACGGCGGATCAAAACGTCACGGTCGCGTCGAATATTTCGGGCGAAGGCGATCTCAGCCTCGCGGGACGCCATGTCTTGGGGACGGGGCGCATCAACCGTACGGCCGGCACGCTCACGCTCGCGGTCGACGCCGGCGGTGCGGACACGTCGGGTGAAGGCAATTTCATCAACGATGCGCTCGGCGTGATCGGGACGGTCGCGGGGGGCAGCAGGATCGATCTCGGCGCCGGCACCTATGCCGCAGCGACGATCGCGAAGAGCGTCGCGCTGCACGGCGCGGACGGTGCGACGATCGCGGTCGCCACGGGCGGCACCGGTCTGACCATCACCGCCAGCGACGTATCGGTTTCGGGACTCACGATCCGCGGGCCGGTGGCCGGCGATCAGGGAACGATCGACTGGGTCGCCACCCCGTTCACCAGCACGGGCATCGTCGTCGGTCGGAACGCCGCGCGGGTCACGATCAGCGGCAACGATATCTCCGACCTGCGCACCGGCATCCGCGTCTACGGCGAGGGCAATAGCGGGTCGTCGATTACCGGAAACCGGATCGAAAACACCAAGGGCGCGATCCTGGTCCAATATGCCGATGCCGCCGCAGCGGGCATCGGTATCTCGGGCAACCGCGAAGGCGAATATGGCAATGAATGGGGCATCGTCCTCAACCTGAACACCGCCGGGTCGCCGCTTGCACAGGACGCGCCGACGCAGATCCAGACCGACATCATGGCGCTGAGCAACGGCAACAACGCCATGACCGTGCTCGATCGCCGCTATGCCACGGCGAACCGCAGCCATGCGTTCGTCGATGCGGCCAGCACCGCGACCACCGCGGACGACAATGGCTATGGCAACGGCCTCGGCAACGCCCGGCAGGCGCTGCGCACCATCCAGTCGGGCATCGATGCCGTGGCGGCGGGCGGCACGGTCGATATCCGCGACGGTACCTACAGCCTGAGCAATACGCTGACTCTCGACAAAACCGTCAGCCTGCTGGGCGAGAGCCAGGCCGGAACGATCATCGATTCCTCCGGCCAGAATCTCTATGGAATTCGCGTCAAAGCCGATGCCGTCACCCTGAGCGGTTTCACCCTGCTGGGATCATCGGCAAATGTCGGCAATGCCAATTACGGCATCAAGGTCGAAGCCAACTCCGGCGATGCCAACGGCCGCAACGACAATTTCACGGTGCGCAACGTCACCGTCAGCGGATCGCGCAAGAACGGCATCGACCTGAACGCGACCCTCGGCGCGACGATCGATGGGGTCACGGTCACCGGCGTCACCGCCGGCAATGGCATCGCCGTCAGCGACAGCGCGCGGCTCACCGTGCGCAACACCCAGACCTCGGGCAATGCCTGGGGCGGGCTGGCGCTGTATCAGACGAACAACCTCACCGGCGGCGGCAGCACGCAGCAGCTGACCAACATCACGATCGAAGGCAATAACAGCTTCGGCGAAAGCAATGGCCTGTACCTCCAGGATTCCTCGACGCTGCTGAATCCCGGCACGCTGACGATCGACGGCTTCGACTATGCGGTGCGCAATACGGGCCACCGGTCCGACGGAAGCCAGTTCGTCTTCTTCCGCACGACGCTTGTCGATGCCACCGCCTATGCGCTCGGCCTCGCCGCACCGGCCACCAGCTCGATCGAAAGCTACAGCACGAGCGGCTACGGCAATGTCTTCACCGTGGTCGACGGGCTGTCGATCGCCGCCGCAAACCGCGACGTTCGCGCCGACGGCACCATCAATGTCGGCGCGGGCACCTATGCGGCAGGCACGGTCGTCGCCACCAATGGCGTCACGCTCACCGGCGCGACTGGCGCCAGGATCGACGCCAGCCACAATGGCGACAACGGGATCGCCATCTCCGCCGACGGCGTCACTGTCCAGGGCTTCGAGATCTTCGGCCAGGCCGACCAGCCCTATAATCTGTTCGACTGGGCCAGCGTCATCACGCGCGGCGTGACGGTCGCCAATGGCGCCGACAACGTCACGGTCACCGGCAACGACATCCATGGCGTGCGCAACGCGATCCTGGTCGACGGACGCAACGCCAACACCGCGATCACGAACAACCGGCTCGACAACACGAAGAGCGCCATTTCGGTGCAATATACCAACGGAGCGAACCTCAGCATCACCGGCAACAGCGAAGGCGCGAACGGCAATGAGTGGGGCGTCATCGGCCATCTCAACGGCATCTGGGACGGGACGAGCATCACGGCATCGGGCGGATCGCTCGGCGCCAATACGCCGATCGAGGAGCAGCAGCGCCTCCTCGCGCTGAGCGCCGCAAACGGCGGCATGGCGACCTACAACCAGGCCTATTCGGCGCTGAACCGGACGCGCGCCTTCGTTACCGTCGGCGGCTCGCCCTCCGGCCAGGGCAGCCTGCGCGACCCGATCGGAACCTTCCAGACCGGCGTCGATGCCGTCGTGACCGGGGGCACCGTCCATGTCGCATCGGGCACCTATGCCGGCACGGTGACCCTCGACACGGTGCGCGTGCTCGACTTCGGCACCGTCGTGATCGGCGGACTGACGCTGGGCAGCGGCGCTTCGGGCTCCAGCATCGCGGGGGATATCACCGCGTCCGGCGATATCCTGTTCAGCGGCGCCACCGCGTTGAGCGGCAACCTTTCGCTGGCCGGCGGGGCGGTTTCGCTCGGCGCCGTCAGCGGCAATCATGACCTGACGGTGCGCGGGACCGGCGCGGTGACGCTGGGAACGACGGCGGTGCGCAGCCTGGCCGCCACGGGCGCCAGCATCGTCGCGACCGGCGTCACCACCGGCGGCGCGCAGAGCTATACCGGCGCGACCAGGCTTTCCGGCGGCTACACGACCGGCGGTGGCAGCTTCGCCGTCAACGGAGCAACGACGCTGACCGGCGCGACCACGGTCGCCACGGCGGGCGGCGGCGCAAGCTTCGGCTCGCTGGGCGGGGCATTCGCATTGGGGATCGACGGCGGTGCGGGCGCGATCACGATGGGGCAGGTCAACGGGCTTAGCTCGCTCACCGCGACCGGTGCGACGATCGCCTCGAGCGGTGCGAGCACCAGCGGCGCGCAGCTATATACGGGCAATGCACTGCTTTCCGGCAGTTACGCGACCAATGGCGCGGCCTTCACCGTCACCGGCGCCTCGCAGGTCGGCGGCGCGACCACCATCAGCTCGGGCGGCGGCGCGGTGCGCCTGGGCGAAGCGAACGGCGCGCAGGCGCTGACGATCGCGGCCGGCGCGGGTACCGTCGCGCTTGGTGCGGCAAGCCTCGCATCGCTCGACGTGACCGGCGCGGCGATCACGACGGCGGGCGTCACCACGACCGGATTGCAGCGCTATACCGGCGCGACCAGCCTTACGGGCAGCTATGCGACCGGTGGCGGCGGCTTCACCGTCAATGGCGCGACGACTCTGGCCGGCGGCGCGACCATCGCCACGGCCGGCGGCGACATCGGTCTGGGAACGCTCAGCGGCGGTTTCGCGCTGGGCGCCGACGCCGGTTCGGGCGCGATCACGCTGGGCCAGGTCAGCGGCCTTACAGCGCTTACCGCATCCGGCGCGCGCATCGTCTCGGTCGGTGCCGCCACCAGCGGCGCGCAGAGCTACACCGGCGCAACCACGGCCTCGGGCACGTATACGTCCGGCGGCAATCTGGCCTTCAACGGAGCGACGACCCTGGCCGGCGCCACCACCGTCTCCACGCTGGGCGGCAGCGCGACCTTCGGCACGCTGGGCGGTGCCTTCGCCCTGGCGCTCAACACAGGTTCGGGCGCGATCACGCTGGGGCAGGTCAACGGGCTGACCTCGCTCACCGCGACCGGCGCGACGATCGCATCGAACGGCGCGAGCACCAGCGGCGCGCAGCTCTACACGGGCAACGCCGTGCTGTCCGGCACCTATGCGACCGATGGCGCGGCCTTCACCGTCACGGGCGCAACCCAGATCGGCGGCGCGACCACCCTCACCTCCGGCGGCGGCGCAGTGCGCCTGGGCGAAGCGACCGGCGCGCAAGCGCTGACGATCGCGGCCGGCGCGGGTACGGTCACGCTCGGCACGGCCAGGCTCGCGTCGCTCGACGTGACGGGTGCCGCGATCACGATGGCGGGCGTCACCACGACGGGCCTGCAACGCTACACCGGCGCGACCAGCCTCACGGGCGGCTACGCGACCGGCGGCGGCGGCTTCACCGTCAACGGCGCGACGACGCTGGCCGGCGGAGCGACCATCGCCACGGCCGGCGGCGACATCGGTCTCGGAACGCTCGACGGCGGCTTCGCGCTGGGTGCCGACGCCGGTGCGGGCGCGATCACGCTGGGCCAGGTCAGCGGCCTGACCGCGCTCGCGGCAACGGGGGCGAAGATCAGCCTGGTCGGCGCCGCCACCAAGGGCGCGCAGAGCTATGCCGGCACCACCACGCTCGCCGGCAGCTTCACGACCGACGGCGGCGCCTTCACGGTCACCGGTCCGGCGCAGATTGCTGCGGCGACCACGCTCACCTCGGCGGGCGGCGCAGTTCGGCTCGGCGAAACCAATGGGACGCAGGCCCTGACCATCGCGGCGGGCGCGGGGAGCGTCACCCTGGGCACCGCGAAACTCGCATCGCTCGACATCACCGGCGCTTCGATCGCGACCGCGGGCGTCACGACGACGGGCACGCAGCGCTATGCGGGCGCCACCGGCCTGTCCGGCACCTATGCCACCGGCGGCAGCGGCTTCACCGTCGATGGATCGACCCGCCTGCTCGGTGCGACGACGATCGAAACATCGGGAGGCGCGATCGCCACCGCCGCGATCGACGGCAGCGGCGCGGGCGGCCAGGCGCTGACGATCAATGCGGGCACGGGCATCGCCACGCTCGGCGCGTCGGGGAGCCAGAGCGCGCTGGGTGCGATGACAATCACGGCCAACCAGACCATCCTGAACGGCGCGACCTATGCCGCGAACAGCCTGGCCTTCCGCGGCGCCGGCACCGCCGCCACGGTGCGGCTGACGCAAGGCTCCACCGAGCTTCGCACCAGCGGCGGCGGCGCGATCGTGATCGATCCGCAACTGATCGGCACGGCGAACGGCGAGCAGAACGTCGTCTTCACGACCGGGACCGGCGCCTCGGCGAGCGATGGCGAGATCACACTGGGCAATGTCGGCAGCGATGCGCTGCGCATCGGCAGCCTGACGGTAACGGGCGGCGACTTCACCGCGCAGACCGTCAAACTGGGTGGCGACTTCGTGTCGAAGCTGAGCGGCAACCAGACGTTCAGCGCACAGACGCTCGACACTCTGGGCAATGTCGACGCCTCGGTCGGCGGCAATGAAACCGGCCCCGTCGTGGCGGGTGGATCGGTGAGCATCACCGCAAGCGGCGGCGGCACCGGCAGCATCACCGCCGGCGGACCTGTCACGATGGCCTATGGTTCGGACGTCGACCGCACCGTCACCAGCGAAGGGGCGGTTACGATCAGCAGCGAGGGCTCGATCGGGGGTTCGATCGATGCGGGCGGTGCGGTCAGCGTCAAGACGACGAGCGGCGCGATCAACAGCGCGATCGCCGCGACCGGCCCCGTGACGATGGCGACGACATCGGGCAGCATCGGTGGATCGGTCACGTCGGCCGGCGCGGTTTCGGTCACATCCGATACCGGCAAGGTCGACAGCACGATCAGCGGCGCCGGCCTGGTCGACGTCTCCGCCGGTGGCGGGATCAGCGGCAAGATCACCGCGCAGGGCGACATCACGCTGACCTCGGTCGCTTCGGTGCAGGTCCAGGTCGACGGCGGCGTCATCACCGTCAATGCGCCCAGCGGAACCGTCACCGGCGTGTTTGGCGAGATCAAGACCGATCCGGACGGCACCATCGTCGTCAAGCCGACGCAACCCGCGGGCGCCGGCGCGATCGATTCCCGGAAAATCATCATCGACACCTTCGTGGCACCGGCCGGCGGCTCGGTCGCCGCCAATGGCGAGATCAGCCTGCCGGCGGGACTGGCCCTGGGCCTGATCGCACCGGCAGGACGCGGCGAGGGCAGTCGGCCGCCGGTCGTCGTGAACACCGTCCAGCGCCTCGGCGAGCTGCTGCGAATGGGCTACACCGCGATCATCATCCAGATCGACGAGTCCGGTCTCGATATCGAACAGGAACTGGTGGACACGGGCGATCGGCCCGCCCGATCATAAGCACATGAGCGATGCCGCCGGCGGCGGCATTGGTTCGTCTCCGGGCCGAGGCCGAGCGGCGCTGCCCCGTTCCGGTCACGATCGCCGAAGCCCAGGCCATTGCCGGATTGAACCGCAACAAAATCAACTATGGGTTCAAGGAGATGTTCGGGCTTTCGCTACAGCGATATTGCAACGATCTGCGCATGCGGCACGCGGCAGACCTGCTCCGGACATCCGCGCTCACCGTCGCGGAAATCGCGGAAATCGCGGAGAGCGCCGGGTTCAGCGAGCCCACGAATTTCACCGCTGCTTTTCGCCAGCATTTCGGTCGACTCCCTTCGAGCGTCCGTCTGTCCGCGAGAAAAGACCGGGCTCACTGAGCGAAAGCGGCGGTCGTCCGATCCGTACCAAATCGCAACAGCGATGCGCCGCCATGTCCCACCCCACAGCCAGTCATCGGCAACGATCCACGCGCTTGAAGTCTCCGATCATTCATGTCATCCGAGCTTATCGGGCCGCAGGACGAAAGCCTTCGTCTTCGATGGAGTTTCAATCCATATTTGCCAGGCGTATCCGTGCGACGATTGACCCTATTCGCGAAAGGCAATCTCGACCTTCGCGATAGCCTTTTGGTGGCGAGAAGCGGCGATGCCATTCTGTGGAACGGCATCAACGCACTGCTTCGCGAAGCTAGTCCCGACACACGGATCCGCGTGCAGCACGAAACCTGGACGAGGTCCGACGCGCTGCTCCGCGCCAATGGCAAGGTCCCCGGGGATCTGGCCGGACGAGGCCTGCCGCTCAAAAGTCATCCGCTCGAGACGCAATTCAGCGACAGGCTCTTCAGCGTGCCGGCCGACGCCTATATATTGTCGATCCAGCCGGATCTGAATTTCGGCCTGGTCCGCCATCGCCAGGATGGCCATCTGTTTCATCCGTTCGATTATCCGGCTTGGTCTGAGGATGATCGGCAATGGCTGCGCGCGTCCTATGAAAATTGCGCGCTGCTCGATGCCACCGCGAGCATGGATAATCTGGAACAGATAATATCCCGCCTGCGCGCCATCAGCGATGCGCCCATTCTGATCTACAATGTGTCCGCCGTCGTTCCCGGCGAGAATATCCATTGCCATGTCGGCATGGAGGATATCCTTTCGACCAGGATCCGTAGGTTCAACCTCGCGCTGATCTCCCTTTCGCAGCGTACGGGCGTGGCGATCATCGACGTCGATCGCCTTGTTGCACAGCATGGCGCCGACCGGCTCAAGATCGACACCACGCATTTCACCGCTCTCGGCTGCGAGGTCGTCGCGCGTGAGGTTCTGCGAACCCTCGAAGATCATGGCCTCTTGGACAAGGTTTTTTGAACATGTCCTTCTCCTCCACCATTTCGATCACCGCGCGGGTTGATCGCGAGGAGGCGCCGGCCATCACGGTGGCCGTCGAAATGGCTGCGCAAGCGATGAAGATGGCGGCCGAAGCATGCCCGTCGATCACATTGCGTTTCGAGGACCCGGCGAGCCCGACCGATCGGGCGAACGTCCCGCATGTCTACCTGACCACCCTGCTGCCGGCGCTCGATGTCACGGCGGGATCGCTGGACGATGTCGAGCGACACTGGACGCGTTACCTGGCCGATCTCGGCGAAACGGGTGCGACGATCCTGCTGTGCAACATCTTCCGCCATGTTCGCGACCGCGTGCTGGCAGACGGCTCCGCGCCGCTGCTCGGGAAAATCCGCGAACTCAACCTGCTTGCTGTCACCCTGTCGCATCGCTTGGGTATCCATGTCGCCGATGTCGATCGGGAGATGGCCAACATCGGCGCACGCCGCCTCATAAGCGATTATCGCCAGCGCAGCGCGATCGGCTCCGACGCCGCAGGCTACGCTATTGCCCAGTGCCTGCTGCGGGGTGGCTTCGATGCGGTGGTCGACCCGGCCATCCTCGAAGCGGCGCAGCAGCATCTCGGCAATTTCACCTCGCTGCCCGTCCTGTTGGACGAGAGGGACAGACAACGACGCGCACCGGCCGCCGCGCATGGATGAGATCGACCTGCTGCGGCAGATGATGACGATCAGAGCTTTCGAGGCCGCGCTGATGGCGCGCCCGGATCATGGCTTCCAGTTGCTGTCCACCGGCGAGGAGGCCGTGGCGGTCGGCCTGTGCGCGGCGCTTGGTCCCGATGATCAATTGCTGACGAGCGGACGCTCGATCGGACCGGCTCTGGCGAGGGGCCTCGATAGCGGCGCGGTGATGGGCGAACTGCTGGGCAAGCTCAACGGCACCAACCAGGGCCGCGGTGGCCGCGGTCATATGGCGAGCCCCGGCCAGGGCTTTTTCGGCGCGCATGCGGTGGTGGGCGGCAATCTCTCGATCGCGGCCGGGGTCGCCCTGGCCAGCAAGATGCACGCAGCCGGCCAGGTCACCGCCTGCCTGTTCGGGGATGGCGCCTGCGGAGCGGGGGTCTTCCATGAGACGCTCAATCTTGCGGCCTTGTGGGCGCTGCCACTGCTGCTGGTGTGCAACAACAATCAGCTCGCCATCTCCACCCCCGTGCAAGACGGCGTGGCGGTCGCGCGCCTGACCGATCTGGCCAGACCGTTCGGCATCGCCCATGACAGCGTCGATGGGATGGATGTCCTTGCGGTGCGCGCGGCGGCCCGCCGGGCGGTGGACTTCGTCCGGGAAGAGGGCAGACCCTTCTTCCTCGAATGCCGATCCGAGCGGCTGGCGCCGCACAGCTCCGCCACGCGCGAAACCCGATCGCCCGCGGCGATGGAAGCGCTGTGGTCGCGTTGTCCGATCGCGCGGATCGAACGGTTGCTGCGGGCATCCGGCGCGTTCGGCACCGGCGAGCTCGACCGGATCGCCGGCGATGTCGCCGCCGAGATCGATGCCGCCATGGCTGCGGCCGACGCCGCCGGCTTCCCGGCCGCCGAGGATGTGTTGCATCATGTCTGGTGAGCCCGCCGCCTCGGCACCGGTCCGGATGTTTTTTCGCGAGGCGATCGCGCGGGCAGCGCGCGAGGCGATGCAGGCCGACCCGCGGGTGATCATCATCGGGCAGGACGTCGGCGCTTTCGGTGGGTCCTACAAGGAGTTTGCCGGCCTCTACGACGCGTTCGGCCCCGCCCGCGTCCGCGATACGCCCATCGCCGAAAATGCCATGATCGGCCTGGCGGTCGGGGCGGCCGCTGCGGGGCTGCGGCCATTGGTGTCGATCACCTATATGGACTTTCTCATGCTGGGCCTCGACCCGCTGATCAATTACGGCGTGAAGGCGCGGTTCAAGACGGGCGGCCAATTGTCCGTGCCGCTCGTGGTCAAGACGACTGCCGGCGCCAAGGGGCAAGGCGTCGCGCATTCGCAGTGCATCGAGGCCTGGATGATGAGCGTGCCGGGCCTGCAGGTGTTCGCCCCATCCACGCCGGCGGATGCCTATCTGATGCTGAAGGCGGCTTTCGTGGCCGAGGGGCCCGTGCTGTTCGTCGATCACAAGCGGCTGTTTCCGGTGGCGGACGACGTGCCGCCACCGGAGGCCGGCGGCGATGTCGGGCGCGCGGCGATCCTGCGCGCCGGCGACGACCTGACCCTGGTCGCCCACAGCTATATGTGCCGCGTGGCCCTGGCCGCCGCCGATCGGCTCGGACAGAGCGGGATCAGGGCCGAGGTCATCGACCTACGATGCCTGTCGCCGCTCGATATCGCGACGGTCGAGACCTCGGTGGCGCGCACCGGGCGCCTGATCACGATCGAGGAAGGCCAGAAGATCTGCGGTGTCGGCGCCGAGATCATCGCCCAGTTGAGCTGTCTGCCGCTCTCCTTCCACTGCGAGCGGATCGCGGCGCTGCCCGCCCCGATCTCGTCGAACCCCGTGCTCGAAGCCGCCGCCCTGCCCGACCCCGATCGGGTCGTCGCCGTGGCGCGCGCGCTGATGACCAAGCCGCTGCATAAGGAATATCCATGATCTACGCGTTGACCGTTCCCGGCCCGATCGAGGATGCGGAGGAAGTGCGCGTGCTCGAATGGCATTGCGCCGTCGGCGACGCCGTCAATCCCGGCGATCTTCTGGTCGAACTGGAAACGCACAAGGCGCTGGTCGAAGTCCGCGCCGCGCAAGCGGGCTATCTCAGGCGGATCGTCTGCGCCGATGGCGGGTGGTGCGCCCTCGGCGCGCCGCTCGCGATATTGAGCGACGCATTAGACGAAACGCCGGGCGAGCAGGCGGATGATCTGCCGATGCTCCTGGTCGATTTCGAGGTCTGTTGAACGGCCCGGCCCGGCCGGGCTAGAGTTGGTTCCACTGACGTGGAATCGCGGTACCGGCCCGCTCCCCCGCC
>JAZKDN010000039.1:0-67655 GCA_040387595.1 Pseudomonadota bacterium | reverse complement strand
CGATCCTCAGCTACATCATGTGCAAGGCGATGAACCGCAGCTTCATCAGCGTCATCGCGGGCGGCTTCGGCGGCGACAGCGGCGGCGCGGCGGCGGGCGGCGCGAAGACCGACCGCCCGTGGAAGCGCGGATCGGCCGAGGATGCCGCCTTCCTGCTGGGCCAGGCCGAGCAGGTCATCATCGTCCCCGGCTACGGCATGGCCGTCAGCCAGGCGCAGCATGTCCTGCGTGAAATGGGCGATGTGCTCAAGGAAGCCGGCGTTCGCGTGAAATATGCGATCCATCCGGTCGCCGGCCGCATGCCCGGTCACATGAACGTGCTGCTGGCCGAGGCCAATGTCTCCTATGACGAGGTGTTCGAGCTGGAGGATATCAACAGCGAGTTCTCGCAGACCGATGTCGCCTTCGTGATCGGCGCCAACGACGTCACCAACCCGGCCGCCAAGACCGACAAGACCTCGCCGATCTACGGCATGCCGATCCTCGATGTCGAAAAGGCCAAGACCGTTCTGTTCGTGAAGCGTTCGATGGGCGGTGTCGGCTATGCCGGCGTCGACAACGACGTCTTCTACATGGACAACACCATGATGCTCCTCGGCGACGCCAAGAAGATGGTCGAGGAAATCGTCAAGGCGATGAACCACTAACGGCCGAACGGTGCGGCCGGGGTGCGTCCTCAGCCGTGCCGTTCGAGCCAGCGGCGGATCAGGACCAGCCCGTCCACCGTCTCGCTCGATCGCCGCGCGATCACGGTCGGCAAACGCTCGGTCGCCAGCGTCCATAGCCGCTTGAGATAATAATAGACGATCAGCGGCGAATGGGCGCGGACCGGGTAGATCAGCGCGATGTTGTTCCGTTCGGGAAAGAGCCGGCGCCAGATATGCGCCGCGCTCCGCGCCCCGCCCTCCGTGGTTCTGGCGTGGACCAGCAGATGATCGCTGTCGCGATGCTCGCCGCTGCGCAGCGATGCCCGCGCCGCCGCCCGGAGCACCGCCTCGGGAATATCGTCCGCCTTGCCCTCCGGCCAGCCGATCGCCGTATCGGGCCAATAGCGGCGGACCAGCGCAAGGCTGAGCATCGCGCCGCGCCGGCAGGCGGCATCGTCCGCCAGCCGCCAGAACAGCGGCCAGTCGATCGTATGCCGCTCGATCAGATAGGCGATGTCGCTCAACAGCAGGGGACCATTGTCGAACTGGTGCCCGTAGACGGCATGTTCGATCAGGTGGATCAGGATATCCTCGGGCGACGGAAAGCACAGCGCACGCCCCCCCATCGTCCGCTCGACCTTGCGCTCCCAATAGGCCGGGTCCTCGGCGGGATCGCGCACATCGCACCGCCGCTCGTCACGGTGGAAGATCAGCGTGTGGATCTCGACCGTATTGGCGCCTGCCGGGCCCATCAGCGGGGGCAATTGGTGCGAGGTCTCGAGATAGGCCTGCGGATCGCCCGCATAGCGCGCTATCCGCGTATAGCCCCGGTCCAGCAGGCGCTCGAACAGTTCCATCGCCCGGTCGCGCGGAACGAGCAGGTCCAGGTCGCGTAGCGGGCGCAGGCCAGGCTCGGGATAGGCGTGCCAGGCGAGATAAGCGCCCTTGAGCGCGAGATAGGGAATGCCCGTTTCGTGCAGCAGGTCGTGCAGAACCATCAGGTCGCGTTGCAGGGTCAGCGAGCGCAGCGCGCCGCGGTGATGGCTGGCGGCCCAGTCCGCGCGCATGGCATCCGGGACGGCGTCGATTGCGCCCTGGGCGGCCAGACGGCGATGCAGCATCGGGCGCAGCCGATGTTCTGCGGCCATGACCCCGATCGCCTGCCAGTCATCCTCGTCGAGCGACGCGATCCGCTCGGCCGGAAACGGCCGATGCGGGGCAATCAGATCGAGGAGCAGCGAGGGAAGGTCCGGTTGGGCCATGATGCCCGGCCTTCTGCCCGCAAATCGGCCGTTGATAAAGGGCCGGATTCAGGCGGCATGCGATATCGCGCGGGCATTCATCGCCTCGTCGAGGCCGGCTTCGAGCGCGGCGATCACCTGCTGGATCTTCGGCAGCAGGTAGCGGCGCTGCGGATAGACTGCCCAGACGGGCTCAGGCCGGTCGCGCAGCTCCTCGAGCAAGGGCACCAGCCGTCCGTCGGCGATCGGTTCGCGGACATAGAAGCTCGGCAATTGGCAGACGCCCATTCCCGCGATCGCCGCATCGACGACGGCGTTGCCGCTGTTGCAGCGCCAGCGCCCGGTCGGCACGAAGCTGCGCCGCTGCCCCGCCTCGAGGAAATGCCAGTTCACGCCGGTGCCGATCAGGCACTGGTGCCGGTCGAGATCGGCCAGGCTGCGCGGAGTCCCTGCGCGGGCCAGATAGGCGGGCGAGGCGCAGACCTCCACCGGCCGCGAGGCGATCTGGCGAGCGGCCAGCCGGAGGTCGGTCGGATGGCCGGTGCGGATCGCGACGTCATATCCCTCGCTGACCAGGTCGACGAGCCGGTTGGTGAGCTCGAGCCGCACCGAGATGCGCGGATGGGTCT
Organism: Pseudomonadota bacterium; assembly: GCA_040387595.1. GTDB lineage: Bacteria > Pseudomonadota > Alphaproteobacteria > Sphingomonadales > Sphingomonadaceae > Rhizorhabdus. The sequence continues at coordinate 65,138 of JAZKDN010000039.1, read as the reverse complement.
CGATGAAGCGGCTGACGATCGGCGCGACGAAGCGCTCGCCCAGCGCGGTCGAGCAGGTCAGCCGCAACTCGCCCTGCATCTCGCCCTGGCCGCGGACGAGTTGCAGCGCCTCGTTGCGTTCGTCGATGATGCGGCGGCTCTGCTCGACGAGCGTGCGACCGGCTTCGGTCAGCTGCACCGATCGCGTCGTCCGGATGAACAATTCGGCGCTCAGCCGATGTTCGAGACGCTGCACCGCGCGGCTGATCTGCGACGCGGAGACCCGCAACCGCCGCGCGGCGCCGACGAAGCTGCCGGTGTCGGCGATCGCCACGATCTCCTCCAGCCCGTCCCAACCCGACATTATTGCTCCTATGAAATAGTCGCTTGCATTATTGGCTATTTATCCCCGATTTGCAGCAATGATAAGGCCCCCGCCAAAGGAGACATATCGCCATGAAGACTCGCGCCGCCGTTGCCTTCGAAGCCAAGAAGCCGCTTGAGATCGTTGAGGTCGACCTGGAGGGTCCCAAGGCGGGCGAGGTCCTCGTCGAAATCATGGCGACCGGCATCTGCCACACCGATGCCTATACGCTCGACGGCTTCGACAGCGAGGGCATCTTCCCCTCGATCCTCGGCCATGAAGGCGCGGGCATCGTCCGCGAGGTCGGGGCTGGCGTCACCAGCCTGAAGCCCGGCGATCATGTCATTCCGCTCTACACGCCCGAATGTCGTCAGTGCAAAAGCTGCCTCAGCGGCAAGACCAACCTGTGCACCGCGATCCGCGCGACCCAGGGCAAAGGGCTGATGCCCGACGGCACGACGCGCTTCAGCTACAAGGGCCAGCCGATCTTCCATTATATGGGCTGCTCGACCTTCTCCAACTTCACGGTCCTGCCCGAGATCGCGCTGGCGAAGATCCGCGAGGACGCGCCGTTCCAGAGCAGCTGCTACATCGGCTGCGGCGTCACCACCGGTGTTGGCGCGGTGATCAACACCGCCAAGGTGCAGGTCGGCGACAATGTCGTCATCTTCGGCCTGGGCGGTATCGGCCTCAACGTGATCCAGGGCGCGCGGCTGGCCGGCGCGAACAAGATCATCGGCGTCGACATCAACCCCGACCGCGAGGAATGGGGCCGCCGGTTCGGCATGACCGACTTCCTCAACAGCAAGGGCATGAGCCGCGAGGATGTCGTGGCGCAGATCGTGCTGCTGACCGATGGCGGCGCGGATTACACCTTCGACGCGACCGGCAACACCGAAGTGATGCGCACCGCGCTCGAGGCCTGCCATCGCGGCTGGGGCACCTCGATCATCATCGGGGTGGCGGAAGCCGGCAAGGAGATCGCGACGCGCCCGTTCCAGCTCGTCACCGGCCGCAACTGGCGCGGCACCGCGTTCGGCGGCGCCAAGGGCCGCACCGACGTGCCCAAGATCGTCGACATGTACATGACCGGCAAGATCGAGATCGACCCGATGATCACCCACGTCATGGGCCTGGAAGAGATCAACACCGCCTTCGACCTGATGCACGCCGGCAAGAGCATCCGCTCCGTCGTCGTTTACTGATCGGACGATCATGACCATCGAGACAGTCTCCTCCAACCTCAGCTTCGACGGCGTGCAGGGCGTGTACAAGCACGCCAGCACGTCCACCGGGACCGACATGACCTTCTCGGTCTATGTCCCGCCCCACGCGCCGGGGGCGAAGCTGCCGGTCGTCTGGTATCTGTCGGGGCTGACCTGCACCCACGCCAATGTCACCGAGAAGGGCGAGTTTCGCCGCGCCTGCGCCGATCTCGGCCTGATCTTCGTCGCGCCGGACACCAGCCCGCGCGGCGAGGGCGTGCCCGACGATGCCGAGGGCGCCTATGACTTCGGTCTCGGCGCCGGCTTCTACGTCGACGCGACCCAGGCGCCGTTCGCGCAGCATTACCGGATGTGGAGCTACGTCACCGAGGAGCTGCCGGCGTTGATCGCCGCGCATTTCCCGGCGGACATGGCGCGCCAGGCGATCACCGGCCATTCGATGGGCGGCCACGGCGCGCTCACCATCGGGCTGACCTTTCCCGATCGTTTCCGCTCGATCTCTGCCTTCGCGCCGATCGTCGCGCCGGGACAGGTTCCGTGGGGCCACAAGGCGCTCGGCGGCTATCTGGGCGAAGACCGCGCGGCCTGGCGCAAGCACGACGCCGTCGCGCTGATCGAGGACGGCGCGCGCGTGAAGGAACTGCTCGTCGACCAGGGCGAAGCCGACGGCTTCCTTGCCGGACAGCTCAAGCCCAGCCTGCTGGCCGCGGCCTGCGCCGATGCCGGGATCGACCTGACGCTCAACATGCGGCCGGGCTACGACCACAGCTATTATTTCATCTCGACCTTCCTGGAGGACCATCTCCGCTGGCACGCCGAACGGCTGCGCTGACCCGAGGGTAGGGACCTGAACGCGGAAGGGGTCGTCGGCGATCAGGCGTCGGCGGCATCCTTCGGACGGGCATGCCGCGAGGGCGCGATCGTGATCGGGCAGGCGACGCTCAGCCCGAGCACCGCGTTGATCCGGCCCAGGCCGAGCCATTTCGCGCAGGACGCGGTCAGGTCGGCGATCTCGGCATCGCTGAACGCTCGGCGCAACTCTGCCCAGAAGGCGTCGTCGAAGGCCTGTTTGCCGGCCGCGAATCGTTCGGCGAAGCCGATCGCAAGCCGCACCCGCGGCGAATAGCCGTCGCGCAGCGCGGGGTCGTCGACATCGCGATAGAAAGCGTCGTCGAGCCCGAATGCGGCCATGTCCGCGATCCTCGCGTCCGAACATGGCTCGCACCCGTTGATATGCGCGATGCGGATGCGCGCGGCTTCCTGTTCGGGCACGGGCAGGATCGTTTCGGACTGGATCAGGTCGCTGAAGCGGTTGGCAGCGTCGGCCGTCGCCGGCGCGAGCAGGCTCCACATCCGCTCCCATTCGCTCTCCGCGCCGTCGGGCAGATCGATCCGCGCCATGTCCGCTCTCCGTCATACCGGCCGCATCGATGGCCTTGCGACGAACCTGAGCGATACAGGCCGCGGAGGAAAGCTGGCGAAAAAGCTAGAGTCCGGCGCGCGCCGACCAACGGGGAGCGGCTATTCGACGGCCAGCAGCTCGATGTCGAAGATCAGCCAGCTGTTCGGCGGAATCGTGTCGTCGCCCTCGTCGCCATAGCCGGCGGCGGGCGGCAGGATCAGGACGCGCTTGCCGCTGGTCTTCATGCCGGCCACGCCCTCGTCCCAGCCGGGAATGACCTCGCCCGCGCCCAGAACGAAGGAGAAGGGCTGGCCGCGGTCGCGCGAGGAATCGAACTTCTTGCCGCGCTTGCCGTCCTGATAGAGCCAGCCGCTATAGTGCACGGTGACGGTCTGGCCGGGTTGCGCCGCGGCGCCCGCACCGACCTTGACCTCCTGGACCTGGGTGCCGCCGGGCAGGGTGACGGGGGCTGCGCTTGCCGCGACGGTGGCGATCAGCGCGAACGGCGCCAGCAGGACGCTACGGTACATTGTCGAACCTCGTCTGTGAAACTGTCGTCGAACCATGATGGCAATGCCGCCGTCAGGCAATGGCCCGCGCATCGGCGATGATCGCGTCGACGGTCTCCGGCGTGGTCGCCCAGGAGCAGACGAAGCGGGCCGAGCCATCCTCGAAGCGGGCGAGCTGCCAACCCTTTTCGGCGAGCGCCGCCTGCTGGGCGTCGCTCATCGTCACGAAGATCGCATTCGATTCCACCGGATAATTGGCGGTGAAGGGCAGGCCGTCGGCCAGTCGCCGCGCCATCGCATTGGCGTGGCGGGCATGGGCGATCCACGGAATGTCCACGCCCCTGCCGTCGAGCAGGCCGAGCCACGGCGCCGCGAGCAGCCGCATCTTCGAGGTGAGCTGTCCCGACATCTTCAGCCGGTCGTCGAAGCCCTTGGCGAGGTCCTTGTTCAGCAGCACGATCGCTTCGGAAAAGGGCGCGCCGGCCTTCGATCCGCCGAGGATGACGATGTCGACCCCGGCCCGCGCCAGCGCCTTCGGGTCGAAGCCGGCGGCGACCGCATTGGCCAGCCGCGCACCGTCGAGGTGGATGCCGAGCCCGGCGGCCTTGGCGGGGCGACACAGCGCGCCGAGCATCGCCTCGTCATAGACGGTGCCATATTCGGTGGCGTTGGTCAGCGAGAGCGCGGCGGGCCGGCGCTCGTCCGCGCCGCGCGTCTGGGTCAGCGCATGGTCGAGCGCGGCGGGGTCGATCCGGCTCTGGATGCCGGCCAGCGGCTCGATCTCCAGCCCGTGACCGAAGAAACCGGGCGCGCCGCCCTCGTGCATGATGATGTGCGCCTGTTCGAACGCCAGCACCGCTCCGTCCGGCGGACACAGCGTGGCGCAGGCGATCGAATTGGCGACGGTGCCGGTCGATACGAAGCGGACCTCGGCGTCGGCGTCGAGCAGGGCGCGGATCGCGTCGGCGGCCTGGGCGGTGACCGGATCGGCGCCGTAGCTCGCGACGAAACCGCCATTGGCGGCGGCGAAGGTGGCCAGCGCCTCGGGGCAGATGCCGGCGGTGTTGTCCGAGAAGAATTCGTGACGGTCGGGCATGGCGGCTCCCTGGCTCAGGCGGTCGGGTCGGGCGCGAAGATTTCGGACAGGATCAGCCATTGCCCGCCATCCTGCCGCCACCGCGCCGTATAATGTCCCGCCAGTTTCGGATGGCCGCCGCGCGCTTTCCACAGCCCCTTCCAGCGTCCGGTCTCGGTCGCGCCGCTGCCGTCCGCCGCGATCTCGATCCGTGTGGGCAGGCGTTCATAGGTCAGGAAGTCGGGATCGGCGAAGCTGTCGGCGAGCGCGGCATGGACAGCAGCCTTGCCGGTGAGCGGCGTGCCCCCGCTCGGGATGACCATCACCGCGTCGACCATCAGCGCGACCGCGCCGTCGGCGTCGTGCGCGGCGATCCGCCGGTTCGATTCCGCGCGGGCGCGGCGGATGGCGGTTTCGGCGGGGGTGGTGGCCATGATCACCGCCGAAGCCCTAGACAGGCCCGCCGCGCCCGGCAAGCCTCAGGCGGCTGCCATCACCGCGACCGGACGGCGGCTCTCGGCCAGCTGTTCGAGCAGCGTCGCCTTGCGGGTCGCGGCCAGCGCCATCGCCTCCGCCTTCACCGGGCCGTAGCCCCGGATCATGTCGGGCAGGCGGGCAAGATCGATCGCGACGGGCAGGGTGACGCCCGACAGGTCGCTGCCCAGCGCCCCGACCAGCGCGACATAGTCCTCGATCAGCTGGCGTTCGGCGCGCCGCTCGTGGGTATAGCCGAACGGATCGGCCCAGCCGCCGCGCAGGCCCTTCATCCGGGCGAGTAGGCGAAAGGCGGTGAACACCCACGGCCCGAACTTGCGCTTGCGCGGGCGGCCGGTTGCGGGGTCGATCCGCGACAGCATCGGCGGCGCGAGATAGACCGACAGCCGCTTGCGATCGGAGAACTGCTCGCGGAGCCCGTCGATGAAGGCCGGATCGGCATAGAGGCGCGCGACCTCATATTCGTCCTTATAGGCCATCAGCTTATAGGCGTTGCGCGCGACCGCCTCGACATAGGCGTCGCCCTCCGCGCCCAGGCCAGCAGCGGCGCGGCGTGCATCGTCGACCAGCTTGGTAAAGCGCTCGGCATAGCGCTCGTCCTGATAGGCGGTCAGCTCGGCAGCGAGGCGGGCGGTCAATGCGTCGATCGTCTCGGTCATGGTCTTCGGCGCGACGAGGCCCGCCATCTCCTTGACCAGCGCCGGATCGATCGCCGCGAGCCGGCCCCATTCGAACGCGCGCAGGTTCAGCGCGATCGCGGCGCCATTGGCCTTGATCGCGCCGCGAATGGCCTCGGCCGCCAGCGGGATCAGCCCCTGCTGCCACGCATAGCCGAGCAGCAGGGTGTTCGCGGCGACATTGTTGCCGAACAGCCCCTCGGCGATGCTGGTCGCGCGCAGCCGGTGCGCGGCCTTGGCGCGCGTCGTCAGCGTGTCGATCATCGCCGGGGTGGGCAGGGTGAAGTCGCGGTCGGTGACGACGTCGGCGGTCGGCGTCTCGTCGTCGTTGAGGACGACGACCGAGCGGCTGGCGTTGAGCCGGCGGATCGTGTCCTGGCCGGCGGCGACCACCACGTCGGTGCCGAGCAGCACGTCGATCTCGCCCGCGTCGATGCGCACCGCGTGGATCGGCACGCCCGGCGGCGCGATCCGCACCTGGCTGACGACCGCGCCGTTCTTCTGCGCGAGCCCGGTGAAGTCGAGCACGGTCGAGCCGCGCCCGTCGAGATGCGCGGCGGTGCCGAGCAGCGCGCCGACCGTCAGCACGCCCAGTCCGCCGATGCCGGCGATGTAGATATTCGCTACGCCGTCATGCGCCGGCAGAGCAGGGGCCGGGAGATCGATCAGGCGGGTCGCCTCGAACGCCTTCAGCCGGTCGCCGTCGGGCTTGCGCAGCACCGCGCCCTCGACCTCGACGAAGCTGGGGCAGAAGCCCTTGGTGCAGGAAAAATCCTTGTTGCAGCTCGACTGGTTGACCCGGCGCTTGCGGCCGAAATCGGTTTCGATCGGCTCGACCGCGATGCAGTTCGACTGGACCGAGCAATCGCCGCAGCCTTCGCAGACGCGCGGGTTGATGAAGATGCGCCGGTCGGGATCGGGAAACTCGCCCCGCTTGCGGCGGCGGCGCTTCTCGGCGGCGCAGGTCTGTTCGTAGATGATCGCGGTGACGCCGGGCGTCTCGCGCAAGGACCGCTGGATCGCGTCCAGATCGTCGCGGTGGCCGATCGCCACCCCGGTGGCCAGGTCGGTCGCGGCGCGCCACTTGGCGGGATCGTCGCTGACCAGGTGGATCGTGCCGACGCCCTCGGCCGACAGCTGGCGGCTGACCCGGGCCGGGTCGATGCTGCCCTCGGCGGGCTGGCCGCCTGTCATCGCCACCGCGTCGTTGTAGAGGATCTTGAAGGTGATGTTGGTGTTGGCGGCGACCGCGGCGCGGATCGCGAGCAGGCCCGAATGCTGATAGGTGCCGTCGCCCAGATTCTGGAAGATATGGCCGGTTTCGGAGAAGGGCGCGGCGCCGACCCACTGGATGCCTTCGCCGCCCATCTGGCTGAACGTCGCGGTTTTCAGCTTGGGCTGCGACAGCGCCATGACGTGGCAGCCGATGCCGCCGCCGGTGATCGACCCTTCGGGCGTCTTGGTCGAGCTGTTGTGCGGGCAGCCCGAGCAGAAGAACGGCTTGCGTGCCGGGAAGGGGACGACCTGCGCCGATGGCACGCGGGCTTCGAGCGCCGCCAGCCGTTCGGGCAGGTCGGCGGTGCGGGGCAGGCGACCGACGATGACCTTGGCGACCTGCAGCGGGTTGAACTCCAGCACCTGGGGCAGCAGCAGCTTACCCTCGGTGTCGGCCTTGCCGATCACGCGCGGCCGCGCGCCGCTGCGGTTGAACAGCGCGAACTTGATCTGCTCCTCGACGGTCGGGCGCTTCTCCTCGACGACGAGGATTTCCTCGAAGCCGTCGGCGAACTCGAGCAGGCTGGCGGTGTCGAGCGGCCAGCTCATCGCCACCTTGTAGACCGACAGGCCGATCGCCTGCGCACCGCCTTCGTCGATGCCGAGATTGTCGAGCGCCTGCATCACGTCCTGATGCGCCTTGCCGACCGTGACGATGCACAGCCGCCGCCGCCCGACACTGGCGCCGCCGCGCAGGATCGGGCGGTCGATGCCGTTGGCGCGGGCCCAGGCGATCGCGGCGGGCAGCCGCTCCTCGATCATCCGGCGCTCCAGCTCGATCCGCTGTGCGGGCCAGGCGATGCGGGGATCCCAGTTCAGGCCGTGCGCGGGCACGACCTCCATCGGCGACCGGAAGCTGGGATAGCTGTCGGGCAGCTCGAACGAGGCGGCGCTCTCGACGACTTCGGCGATCGTCTTCATCGCGACCCAAAGCCCCGAGAAGCGCGACATCGCGAAGCCGGCCAGGCCGAGCGACAATATCTCGCTGACCGTCGCGGGCTGGATCACCGGCATCATCACCGACTGAAAGATTCCGTCGGTCTGGTGCGGGAACATCGAGGATTGCGCGGCATGATCGTCGCCGCCGATCGCCAGTACGCCGCCGAGCGGGGAGGTGCCCAGGCCGTTGGCGTTGCGGAACACGTCGCCGGTGCGGTCGACGCCATTGCCCTTGCCGTACCAGATGCCGAACACGCCGTCGGCGCGGGTCTTGCCGAACGCGGTGTGCATCTGCGCGCCCCACAAGGCGGTCGCGGCAAGGTCCTCGTTCAGCCCCGGCTGGAAGACGACATCATGCGCAGCGAGATATTTGGAGGCCTTCCACAGCTGCTGGTCGTAGGCGCCGAGCGGTGACCCGCGATAGCCCGAGACCAGCCCCGCCGTGTTGAACCCGTTCCGACGGTCGAGCCGGCGCTGCATCATCGGCAGGCGCACCAGCGCCTGGATGCCGGTCATGAAGCTGGCGCCTTCCTCGGCGCCGTAGATGGTGTCGAGACTTACGATCCGGTCGAGCTGCATTGGGTTCCTCCACGAGCGTGCAGAATACCCCAGCACCGCTAGGAAAGGTCACCAATCTGAGCTTCCATAACCCCCGCTGTTGGTTCATATGACTACGATCTGATGAAATGGTGGTGCATATGAATGCCGATGGCTCGCTCGACAGCTATGATGCCCGCATATTGCGGCGATTGACCGAAGACGGCCGGATCACCTGGCGCGATCTCGCCGGGGAGATCGGCCTGTCGCTGACGCCGACCTTGCGCCGCGTGCGGCTGTTGGAGGAGGCCGGCTACATCACCGGCTATTTCGCGCGGCTCGACGAGAAGCGGCTGGCCGGGGCGATGATCGTGTTCATCTCGGTCACGCTCGAACGCCAGGTGCGCGACATCCTCGAAAGCTTCGAGGAACGAGTCAGCCAGCTGCCCGAGATCATGAGCGGCTTCCTGATGACCGGCGGATCGGACTATCTGCTGCGCGCCGTCGTGCGCGATCTCGACCATTATAGCCATCTGCTCGACGACCTCACCCGCATCCCGGGGGTCGCGCACATTCAGAGCAGCTTCGCGCTGCGGTCGTTCATCAACCGGCCGGCGCCGATGGTGCGGGCCTAGAGGGCGCTGCGGTCACGTCGCCTTCGGTTCGCACTGCGTAAGTCCCGGATCGCCACGGCTCTCTTCGCGCCGAGATCGCGGCGGGGAGCGCCGGAAATGCGGCGTGACGAGCCAGTCAGGCGGACGCGACAGCGGCAGTTGCGCAGGGCGGCGCTGCGCGAGGACGGGGCGAGCGGACATGGGAAACGAAAGCCATGGAGAAAAGTGGATGGAGGGATGCCGGCGGCCGGGTCGGGCCGCCGGCCGGTCGATCAGGCCGCCTTGGCCTTGCCCCTGAGCTTCGGCAGCAGCCCGCCATCATTGGCGGGCGCGCCGATCTCGATCCGCCGCGGCTTCATCGCCTCGGGGATCTCGCGCTGCAGCAGGATCGTCAGCAGACCGTTTTCGAACGTCGCCGAACGGACCTCGATGAAGTCCGCAAGCTGGAAGCGGCGCTCGAACGGACGCGCGGCGATGCCGCGGTGGAGATAGCGGTCCTGCGCGCCTGTGTCCTCGGCCTTGCGGCCGGACACCACCAGCTGGTTCGGCTCGGCGACGATCTCGATCTCGTCGGGACGGAAACCGGCGAGCGCCAGCGTGATGCGGAAGCGGTCGTTATCGACCTTCTCGAGATCGAACGGCGGATAGCCGTCGCCGATCTCGTTGCGCACGCTGCCTTCGAGCATGTCGAACAGCCGGTCGAAGCCCACGGTCGAGCGGCGATAGGGGGAAAAGTCGAAATTCGTTCTCATATCCAAATCCTTCGATGAGCAATCTGAGCATGAAAAGCGCTGGAAAGAGCCAACGCCCTCTTGTGTCGCCGGGCCCTTGCGGCACCCGGCGCCGAGCGAGATAGGTTCGGCCGTCCGGGCGTCAAGACCCGCAAAACGACCCTTCGAAAAATTTCCGCGATCGAACGCCGCCGCCCGCCATTTCGGGGACATAATACTAAACTAGCGCTCCGGCATTCGATCAGGTCGCACCCGCACGCGCGGGATTATCGTCGTCGATGCGGTTAGCCCCGCCAATTAACGGAGGTTAGTTTCACGCACAGCATGCAGATGCTACCGCATCGGCCATGCCGAACATCTGCACCGGATGCCGCGAGGGCACCGACTTCGAAATCCCGTTCACGATGGCGTTTCAGCCCATTGTCGACACGTCGACCGGAAAGGCCTTCGCCTATGAGGCGCTGGTCCGCGGGCGCGACGGTTCGGGGGCGACCGACGTCCTGTCGAGGGTGACCGACGAAAACCGCTATGCCTTCGATCAGGCATGCCGGGTCAAGGCGATCGAAACCGCGATGGCCGCGGGGATCATGGACGGCGACGCCCTGCTGTCGATCAACTTCCTGCCTAACGCGGTCTATTCGCCGATGGCGTGCATTCAGCTGACGCTTCAGACGGCGGCGGCCGTGGGCCTCGCTCTCGACCGCCTCATCTTCGAGTTTACCGAGAATGAGCAGATGGGGTCGCCCGAGCATGTCTCCTCGATCATCGAGACCTATCAGAAGATCGGCTTCAAGGTGGCCATCGACGACTTTGGCACCGGGCATTCCGGCCTCGACATGTTCGCGCGCTTCGTACCCGACGAGGTCAAGCTCGACATGCAGCTCGTGCGCGGTATCGATGCGGATCGTCGCAAACAGGCGATCGTCAGGGCCGTCGTCGCCATGTGCGAAGAGCTCGACACGCTGGTGATCGCCGAAGGCATCGAAACCGCCGCCGAGGCCGCGGCGCTGCGGGCGCTGGGCGTGCGCTATCACCAGGGCTATTGGTATGCGCGGCCCGCGCTCGAACGGCTGCCGGCGATAAGCACGGAATGCCTGCCAGGCTGATGCTACGGGTCGTTGCCTGGGAAGGGGCGCTCCGCCCCGAAATTTAGGCGATTTCGGCAACACGACACCTCGGATGCGGCTGACAGCTTCGGCCGGTGGGGAGGAGCCCGCTCGCCCTGACCTCTAACGCATCGACCGATGCCCCGAAGCGGGTGAGAGGGATGGGCCTCTGCCCGGGCCTGATGCGGCTCGGCGCCTTGCCAGCACGCTACTCTTCGCGCTCGCGGAACGCCCGACCGCTGGGATGGTTTACGCTCCAGCGATAAAGGATGCTCGTATGACGGATAATGACGACGCCCCCCCGGTCACGGAAACCACCAATCTTCTTCTCGCATCCAACAAGGTCGACGGCACGAAGGTCGTCACGCGAGACGGCGACTCCCTGGGGTCGATCTACAGTTTCATGATCAACAAGCGGACCGGCGGCGCCACCTACGCCGTTCTGACCCTTGGCGGGTTCCTGGGGCTCGGCAAAAGCTATTATCCGCTGCCCTTCGAGCTGATGTCCTACGACCATGTCGCCGACAGCTATATCGTCACCGTCGATCGCCGGTTGCTCGAGGGCGGCCCGAGCTGGTCCAACAATCCGCCCGAGTTCAACCAGGCTTATGCCGACCGGGTGTCGAACTATTACGGCGTGGCGCCCGCCAACCTGTCCCCTGCGCAACGATGAAGCCCGCCGGGCCTTGCCTTCTGGTTTGATCGAAGCGGTGTCGGAGATCGCCTCGTTCAGAGCCGATCGTCGACACAGCCAGCTCGGACCTCCGCGGCGCTGGCTTTCGCCAGCACCGGGCGAGCGGCAAGTCTCAGCGCGGCGCTGAATCCGGCCGCTGTCGCGCCGGACAAAACGCACCGCACATTCGGACCATTCGGGTCACGCGTCCGTCGGCGCTGGCTCACCATAGGGGCAGCCGTTGACCCGCGCGCGGAAGTCGGCGGAGTGGCGATAGGTGTCGCGGCGCGCGCGGTTGATATTGCCCAGCGGCTGATGCGCGGCGAGACCGGTCCAGACGCTGAAGCGCATCTCTTCGTTGACCGCCTCGATCAGCGCCGGGTCCCAGCTGTCCTGCGCCGGCGCGCGGATCTTCGCCACCGTGACGAAGGGGAATTTGTCTTCGTCCCACTCGACCGTGGAATCCTCGACAGGCTGCTCGTCGAGATCGCGGCAGAGCTGCACCCGGAACTCCCATTCGGCATCGATCCCGCGCATTTCCTTGCGCACCTCCTCGCGGATCGCGTCCTCGCGACCGTCGATATCGATCTCCTTGTCCTGCAGCGCGACCATCGCCGCCGCGACCGGCTTGCAGCTGAACTTGGCGATATAGTCGCCATAGCGGAACGGCGTCGTCGAATAATAAGTCGCGCCGAGCGGCTCTACCTGCGGCGCGCCGCCCAGGGAGGTCACCGCCGCCGGCGCATCGACCCCCACCGCCTCGAACGCGCGGCGCACGCCGCGCAGCACGGCAGAGGTTGCCGTCTTCGTCCGCTCGAGCCGATCGGTCGTCTTGGCGAGCATCTTGAGACTGCCGAGGAACTTGTCGGCGGTCTTCGCCTGGAACACCGGGCCGTTGACCAGCACGAAATCCTGCGTCGTGCCTTCGGCGCCGGGCAGCCGCTCGCCGTCGACATCGGTCACCTTGATCGCGATCCCGCGCGGCAGGCTGATGGCGTCGGGCAGGATGTCGCCCGCATTGGTCGACATGCGCAGATAGGCCGAATGCTTGCCCGGCTTCGCGAACAGGCCCTGCGCCAGCTCGTCGGGCAGCCCCGCCATCACCTCGAACTCGCCTTTCAGGATACCGTGCGACTTGGCGTGGACCGATCGCACCGCGTGGCCATAATCCTCCGCCGTGCGCTCGAGGATCACGTCGAAGGCCTCGTTGATCTGCGCGATCACTTCCGGCTCGTCGTCCTCGATCTGCTCGATATCGGCACGGTAGCGAATAGGCGCGGGCGTCATGGCGGTCTCCTTCACAGCGAAAACCGGTTGGCGCGCCGCGCGTTCCGTCGCTGCAGGTTGATAGCGCTGCGAATGTGTCGATCTGCCCGGACGGCGCCTTGCGCTTGCTCGAGCAGGTGGACGCAGCTTGGTCGGAGATGTTCTCGATCCCAACATGCGGCGAGAAACGACCGATATGGATCAAACACATGATGATACGCGCATAAGTGGCTGGTCGAAGTGTCGGCGTTCGTTAAACCCACGGCCAACGATTAAGGGCAGGCCCCATGCGAGCGATGCCAGCCTAAAGAGGAACTGCGGATGCCCGGGTATGTAGTATCGGTACTGAAGCAATCTGGTGCCGTCGACGCAAAGTTGAGCACAGATCAGACGAAATTATATGTCTCCCACGACGGGGACATCGATGTCTTCGATCTCAGCACATATGCCAAAACGGCGACGTGGCATATCGGAACGGCGGTTGGCGTATTTTCGGAATCGGAAGATGGGTCTTATCTGCTTGTGTCGGACCCGCGGCAACCGCTCCTGTATCAAGTCTCAACGCAAACAGGGGCGATCCTGCGAACCTATGTGGGCACCGGCAATGCCTACAGTGATGTCGAGGTGGTCAACAGCACCACGGCCCTCGTCAGCAACACCGATGCCTACTCGCAAGCGCATCCCGAGTTGCTCGACCTCCAGACCGGCAATCGCACGGCGCTGACATCGGCCGCGGCCGGCAGCTATCTCTCGATTTCCGGGCGAGAGACGCTGACCGAGGATGGGCATCTTACGCTGATTGCCGATGGCAACTCGTCCGGTGGGCCGCTGCATATCTTCGACGATCGCGTCGGCGCGGTGACGGCAAACGGGGGCACAGGTGCCTACAACTACGGTGTGCAGGCCATCAGCGAAGCCGCCGATCTGGTTGTCGTCGGCATGTATAACCAGGGAATAGGGTTATATGACACCGATCTGAATTATCTGAGAAATGTTAATCTTGGCCATGTAAACGGGGTTGCCTTCGATCCGTCCGGCGATGTCGCATATGTTTATCAGGCGGACATCTTTGGCCGTGGCGCCAGCGTCGTTAAATACGATACGACACTTTTCAACGAAAGCGCACGCTATGCGCTTGGCACATCAAGCACCACCAACTCAGCAAACGTCCGATATGGCGACAACCTCTTGGCGACGGACGATGGACGATTTCTTGTCGCCACCGATCCCGACAAGGGCTCCATCACGCTGATCGACACCCAGAGCAGCCAAGGTGGCGACGGCAACGACACGATCACCGGCTCCGATCAGAGCGACTCGATCCGCGGCGGCGCTGGGCATGATGTCCTCTATGGACTGGGCGGGCAGGACACGCTGGATGGCGGATCGGGCAACGACCACCTGTACGGCCAGTCTTCGACTGGCGGACCCGACGGGGCGGACGTCGTCCTCGGCGGCGACGGATCGGACTACCTACAGGGCAACGCGGGGAACGACACGTTGGACGGCGGTGCCGGATCCGACCGGATCAACGGCGGCACGGATAATGACTCGATCGTGGGCGGGCTCGGCAACGATACGATCAACGGCAACCTCGGTAATGACAGGATCGATGGGGGCGACGGGAACGACTCGCTCCGGGGCGGCCAGGGGAACGACACCATGGCTGGCGGAGCAGGTAACGACGTAATCATGGGCGACCTTGGCCAGGATCAGCTAACGGGGAACGCCGGTAGCGATATATTCGTGTTTTCCGGTCAAGTCTCCGCGATCTCGGCACCAGACACCGTCACGGATTTCACTGATGCTGCTGATCTATTGTCGATCGGATTCAGCCCGGCGATTGTGTTGACTGGTGCCACCCAAAGCAGCCTGGCCGCTGCCACTTCCGTTGCACAGGCAGCCATGGCCGCAAATGCCGGAGGGAATGAGTTGGTCGCTGTGGCGGTCGGCAGCGACACCTATCTTTTTTATTCAAGCTCAGGTGGGGACACCGCCGATGCGGCAATCCTTCTGTCCAACATCGCACCGTCAGCAATTTCGACAGCGGATTTTGTCTGGCTTTAACCCAGCGGCGACGCCCTGAAGAAAGGGACTAGCCAAGGATTGAAACGCCCTAGTACGAGCGATCCAGCCGCATCACCGGAGGGTTTCTCATGACGCTTGGTCTTGGACTGCTGGCGCTCGCCACCCCATTCCGGTCGTTCCGTCCGATTTGGCCAGCGTCTGAAATCCGCCCGTCCGGAATCGACCCACTTGCAGACATTGGCAATAGGCAACATTGCTCTGGAAAGCAGTCGTAGAGGCCGAAAGTCATGGCGCACCCAGATGTGGAAGCTCAGTTCAAGGACGCGGTCAATGCCACTTGGGTTGTTCTGAAGGATGCTGGCTACACCAAACGCGGAACCAGTTTTCGTATCGAGAGTGACGGCAACATCCAAATAATCGACTTCCAGAGGAGTTCAGATAGCTCTGCGTCGGCGATCAAGTTCACCGTCAACCTAGGTGTGATTTCTGGCGAACTGCTTCGGAAATGGGATCCGGAAAAGGTCCTGTCGAAGGAGGGCGTCTGGGGCGCTCACTTGAGAGAACGGATAGGCGCGTTGACACCAGCAAAGGAAGACAGGTGGTGGACTGTTAGCTCCTTTCCCGTTGCCAATATTAAGGAAGAGGTGGCCAATCTTATAGCGACGCTGGCCGTCCCTTTCCTGCGGCAGCACGCACACGACAGTGATCTTATTGCCCTTTGGCAGACAGGCAGATCACCGGGTCTGACCGAAAACCAGAGAGTTCGAAATCTCGCCCTGCTTAGTGAAACAAGCTGACGAAAAAGGTCCGCTATCACTCGTTGGAATGCTGAGAGCCGTCATTCAGCTTCCCACCCCATTCCGGTCGTAGACGCGCTCTTGGCGCAAGACCGAAAGCTGACCGTCCGAACTCGACCCACACCCGGACGTTCAGGCTGGCGACCCGGGCGCTCAATAACGGCCATTCGTTAAGCGCGATTTTTCCGGTTTCTCCGTCTCCCATTGCCCATTTCGGCAAAGAGCATTTGGGGAGAAATTTTGGGAAAGCGACACCCGCAGGCATTCGTCAGCGCGATCGAGGCAGCGACGTTCCCGTCAAACGTTCCTGTTCGAGAAGAGCCCAAAGTGTTAAAAAAGCACTATGAAGATCATGTTCGCGATGCTGCTGGCTTGGGTTGCAACCGGGGCGCAGGCCCAGACAGCGCAAGCGCGCCCAATGAGAGTGCAGCAATGACCGACGCCGCAAACGTAGTTGCCGTGGACCACACAGGTTTCGCTGTATCGTCTTTGGACGACGCCGTTCGGTTTTGGACGGGAGCGCTCGGTTTCACACTTGAGCGACAATCGGAGATGGGGGGCGACTTCCTGCATCAGGTGACAGGTGTCGACGATCCGAGTGTGAAAACGGCGATCGTCAGGGCACCAAGCGGTTACGCGGTCGAATTGTTGCAATATTCAAAAGGGCGCCAGAATGGGGCGGTGCCTTCCAGTGCGGGGGCGATTGGTGCGGCTCACCTGGCTCTGACCGTGAAAGACATTCATGCCGCCATTGGCCGCGTCGAAGAAGCAGGATGGAAGGCCAAGGGTAGTCCGCTGCCAATCGCGGGTGGTCCACGGAAGGGGACTTTGGTGGCCTACGTTTCAGGCCCTGATCATATCACGATAGAGCTTATGCAGCCGCCAGCCCGGTAATGGGCTTGGGGAAGCTTTCCAGTTTCACCACCCAAATCAGGACAGTGACCAGCAGATCACAAGTATTGCATCAACCAAAGAAAGGGCAGGAAACCGCGTAATCCGCCGATGCAAAAACCTGATGCGTTTTGATGCAGGCATTCGGTGTCGGCTTTCCTGTGGAGGAGGTTCAAAAGCCGCCCGGCCGCTTCCCACCCCATCCCGGCCATTCAGCACCATATCGGATGGAATGACCGCTACCGACCCAATAGCGGACATCAACCTACAACGCGTCTACTGTCTTTCTCACACACACCTCACGTAGCTGGTGCTGCTGGTCGAAGAGCCACATGCTTTCGACAGCCGTTGCAAAGGGTGCATGGTATTGCTCAATCAGCACAGGAACCACCAATCCGCCCTTGCTCCGACAATCGAGATGCGTGTCGTGCATGTAGGTCTTTGAACCAGTGGGCGACCGGTAGGTGTTGCGGCGGTCTATCCGCCAGCCGCGTTGCTTCGCAGTCGTGATCAGCAGTGCCGGTGGGGAGCCAAGCGGCACCATCTCCACCAGTCTTTTCTCCACGCGCTGCGCGTCACCCCATACGTAGGTCGGTGCGCAACTCGCGAGGGTCAGGGCCATAGCGGTCGTTACGATGCGTTTCATACGGGGACGGTAAGGTTGGCAAAGCTACTACGCAATGTCCGCTTCCCACCCCGTTTTGGACGTCCCGGCGCTGACAGCGGCTTCCCGATAACGGTCAGGCCGCAAACGACCCAAAGTCGGTCATAACACGCAGGAATACGAACCTGCTGATTGCAGACGTTCGCGAACGATGGCACGTCGTTCCGATCATATGTTTGAGGGTGGAGACCGGTGCAACTAGGAGATGCTGAAACTGGGCTTTTAGAGGACTGCCACGAGGACTGGCGGGCGCTATGGGAGATACCTTCCGTGTCGCCCACGAGAAGCGTCGATGACAGTATCGCCTTCCTAGGGCCCCTCGTCGCGGAGGGTTACCTGACAACCCTCAAGGTGACGGATTGGGGGCAAGCGAGGACGGCACCACCAATGGCTCTCGACGATGCTCTTGCCGCCGTGAATGATCGAGCAAACTATTCGCCGCCTGCGCAAGTCGGCCAGACGTTCTATCTGCTTTCCATCACGGCGAGCGGTGAAGCGACAATCCCTCCGGGCGCATTTCCATCTTAGCGGCGCACTCTCGTCCGCTCTTCGGTGATTGCTTCCAAAACCGGACAGGCAGAAGACCACCCCATTGCAGACGCAGAGGTCCTCTGGGGGGGCATCTATACCAGACAGTCGGCTCCCTACCCAATCCCCGACATTCCGACGGTACGCCGCCGCGCTCGAAGCGGACATAAGGGTCTGCTTTTATGCAATCCCGGCCTAGCGGTCGTTCAGCGTTTGCCACGCGCGCTCCACAGGCGCCCGACATAGGGCTACCGATCTGAACCCCAAATTTTTCGGGGTAGCTGCACCGATGCGCCTGCCGTAGTCCCGAGCCCATGAACAGGCCGATCGAACCAGGTCTCCAGGCGCTGAGCGAGAAGGAGAAGCAGACCCTTCGCCTGATCGTTCGCGGGCATGATGCGAAGTCGACCGCGCGCAGTCTCGGGCTTTCGGTGCATACGATCAACGAGCGGCTGCGCGATGCACGGCGCAAGATGGCGGTGTCGAGCAGCCGTGAAGCGGCGCGGTTGCTGCTGGAGGCCGAGGGCGGCGCCGTCGCATCGCCGCACCCCGATTTGCTGGGGGACATCGAAATCGGGGATGATCCGGGGCCAGCGCCGGTGGACCAGGGAGGCGCGCCGATCGGCGGCGCCGGGCGGCGGTATCGCCGTCCCTCGATCATCATCGGAGGGTTTCTCATGACGCTTGTTCTCGGACTGCTGGCGCTCGCCACAATGTCCCAGCCCGATCCAGCGGTGCCGACCGCGGCGGCCACCGCGCAGAGCGTGTCGGGCACGGAGGTGTCCGACGCGGCGCTGTCCTGGCTGGGGCTGCTCGATCAGGGCAAGTGGGACGAGAGCTATCGCCTGACCGGCTCGGCCTTTCGTAAGCTGAACACCGCGAGGGTCTGGGCCGATGCTTCGGAGGAGGCGCGCGCGCCGCTCGGCGCGGTGATCTCGCGCGTGCTGATCAGCCAGGAAGACCTGCCTGCGCCGCCGCGTGGCTATGAGGTGGTCAAGTTCCGGACGCGCTTCGCCAACAAGGCCGACGCCGTGGAGACGGTCACGCTCGATCGCGAGGACGGCCGCTGGCGCGTTGTCGGGGTGACGATAGGCTGATGTTTCGCGGGCCCGGGGCTCCGCTTGCAATGTAGGGGTTCGTCTGCTCCCATCCCGGCGTCTCCGCCTGCCTGGCGGCGCGGAGGCTCCTTCTCAGGATCGGAAATCGAAAGCGCCGCACCATCGGGACCCGTCTCCCGATGGTGCGGATATTGTCGGGACGCCCCCCCCGGTCGGGGCCGCCCGGAAAAAGAAAAGTAAAAAAACGACCACTCAACCCCATGCACCCGGGATTTGGCGCGAAATATCGAATGTGTTGGGTGGCCGATCAGCGGTCGAGGAACAGCTCGGCCGCCGCGTCGACGATGGCGTCGCGGTCGAGGCGGTAGGTGCGGTAGAGGTCGGGCAGGTCGCCGGTCTGGCCGAAGCGGTCGAGACCGAGGCCGCTGACCTTCTGGCCGCGCACGCCGCCCAGCCAGGACAGCGCCGACGGGCTGCCGTCGATGATCGTGACGAGGCCCGCGCTCGGCGACAGGTCGCGCAGCAGCGTCTCGACATGCGAGCGCTCGGCCGATCCGCCCTGCGCACCCTTTTTGTCCCCATTCTGCCCCCGGTCCTGCCAGCGCGCCGCCTGCGCCGCGGTCCAGCCGCGATGCAGCAGGTCGGGCGAGGTGACGTTGAGCAGGCCCAGGCCGGGAAGGTCGTCCTTCAGGTCGTGCCAGGCGGCGATCGCTTCGGGCGCGATCGCGCCGGTGAAGGCGATCGCCGCCTGTGCGCCGGGGGCTGGTCGCATCAACCAATATCCGCCCTTCAGCGCGTCTTCCTGCCACCCGTCGTCGCTGCGTTCGACCTGTTCGATCGCGCGGGTGGTGAGCCGGAGATAGACCGAGCCGCCGTCCTCGGCCTGCATATGCTCGAACGCCCAGCGCATCATCAGCGCCAGCTCGTCGACGAAGGCGGGTTCGAAATAGGTCAGGCCGGGCTGGCCCATGCCGATCAGCGGCGAGTTGATCGACTGATGCGCGCCGCCTTCGGGCCCGAGCGTCACCCCCGACGGCGTCGCCACCAGCAGGAAGCGGGCATTCTGGTAACAGCCGTAATTGAGCGCATCGAGGCCGCGCGCGATGAACGGGTCATAGACGGTGCCGATCGGCAGCAGCCGCGTGCCGAAGACCGGCGCCGACAGGCCGAGCGCGGCCAGCATCAGGAACAGATTATGCTCGGCGATGCCCAGTTCGATATGCTGGCCCGCGCCGTGGCCCGACCATTTCTGCGCCGAAGGGATCTTCGCGGCGCGGAACACGTCCTTGAGCTCCTGCCGCCGGAACAGCCCGCGCTGGTTCACGAACGCGCCGAGACCGGTCGACACCGTCACGTCGGGCGAGGTGGTGACGATGCGCTCGGCGAGCGCCCGGGCCTTCTCGTCTTCCGATTTGGCAAGATCGAACAGGATGCGGCCGAAGGCGGGCTGGGTCGCCTGCTCGGCGCCCTCGGGCACGGGCAGGGTCGCGGGGACCGGCACCGGCTCGACCGGCCGCGCGGCTTGGGCGCGGGCGATCGGCGACGCGGCGACGAACTCGCGCAGCATCGCCGCGCTGTTGTCGCCGAGGCCGCCATAAGGCTCCCACTCGCCGCCCTCGGCGATGCCCAGGCTGTCGCGCAGCCCGTGGATCTGGGTCGGGTTCATCAGCCCGGCATGGTTGTCCTTGTGGCCGGCGAAGGGCAGGCCATAGCCCTTGACCGTATAGGCGATGAACATCGTCGGCTTGTCGTCGTCGGCCTGGGCGAAGGCGTCGAGCAGCGTCTCGATGCAATGACCGCCCAGATTGGTCATCAGCGCTGCCAGCGCCTCGTCGTCATAGCCGGCGACCAGCTTGAGCGCCTTGGCATCGTCGGCGAGGTCGGCGGTCAGCCGGGCGCGCCAGGCGCCGCCGCCCTGATAGGTCAGCGCGGCGTAATCGGCGTTGGGGCAGCTGTCGATCCAGTCGGCGATCGCCTGGCCGCCGGGCTTGCGGAACGCCTCGCGCTGCAGCTTGCCATGCTTGAGGGTCAGCACCCGCCAGCCGCAGGTGCGGAAGATGTCGTCGAACCGGTTGAACATCCGGTCGGCCGTCGTCGCGTCGAGCGACTGGCGGTTATAGTCGACGATCCACCAGCAGTTGCGGATGTCGTGCTTGTAGCCCTCGATCAGGGCTTCGTAGATATTGCCTTCGTCGAGCTCGGCGTCGCCCATCAGCGCGATCATCCGGCCGGCATCGGCCTGATCGAGATTGCCGTGGGCGATGAGATAGTCCTGCACCAGGCTGGCGAAGGCGGTGATCGCCACCCCCAGGCCGACCGAACCGGTCGAGAAGTCGACGGGGATCTTGTCCTTGGTCCGGCTCGGATAGCTCTGCGCCCCGCCGAGACCGCGGAAGCGCTGGAGCTGGTCGAGGCTCTGGTTGCCGAGCAGATAATGGATCGCGTGCAGCACCGGCCCGGCATGCGGCTTCACCGCCACCTTGTCGTTGGGCCCGAGCGCATGAAAATAGAGCGCGCTCATGATCGCGGTGATCGACGCGCAGCTCGCCTGATGCCCGCCGACCTTCAGCCCGTCGCGGCTCTCGCGCAGATGATTGGCGTTGTGGATCGTCCAGGAGGACAGCCAGCGCAGCCGCGTTTCGAGCGCCTCGATCGCCGCGACGGTGGCGGGGTCCTGGGGCTTCACGTCATGCAGCATGGAAGGCGTCTCCGATGAGCGCCGGTGTGCGACCGGCCCTCCCGCTGATAACCGATCGGGCGCAGCCGATCCTTGCGAAAATAGTGGCTGGACCATGATAATTTAGCATAGGGTGCCAATTATGGGGTAATGGGAGGTCGATTATTTCACTACCAGCTCTCGATGCGATAGATCGCCGAATATTGGCCGAACTCCAGGCCGACGGCCGGATCACCAATCATGATCTGGCGGCGCGGGTCGGTTTGTCGCCCAGCCCCTGTCTGCGGCGGGTCCGTCTTCTCGAAGAATCCGGGGTGATCGGCAAATATGTCGGGCTGGTCGATCCCGCCGCGCTGGGCCTGCCGGTCACCGCCTTCGTCCGCGTCCGCCTCGGCGGGCAGGACGACCGCCACCTCGCGGCGTTCGAACAGGCGGTCGCCGGATTTCCCGAGGTGATGGAATGCTATCTGATGACCGGGGAGAGCGACTATCAGTTGCGGGTGCTGGTGGCCTCGCTCGGCGCGTTCGAGGATTTCCTGCGCCAGAAACTGACGAAGATCGCGGGCGTGTCGCAGGTCGTGTCGAGCTTCGCCTTGCGGCCGGTGGTTTACAGGACGGCGATTCCGGTCGAGAAGGCCGGGCTATGATTGACGACATTGCCCATATCGGCCTGCTCGACGACGAGGAGATAGAACTCGACATCGCCGCGCTCGAACTGAGCGCGCTCGACCATCCCGGCATCGATCTCCAGCCCTATTTCGACCAGCTCGATGAACTCGAAGCCGAACTGCGCGACGAGGACGGCGATGCCCAGACCAGCGGCGATCAGGCCGATGCGCTGGCGGGCCTGCTGGCCGGGCGCCACGGCTTTGCGGGCGACAGCGAGAGCTACGACGCGCCGCTCAACGGCGACATGATCCGGGTGCTCGATCGTCGCCGCGGCCTGCCGGTCAGCCTCTCGATCCTCTATGTCGCGCTCGCCCGCCGTCTCGGCTGGATCGCCGAGGCGCTCAACACGCCGACCCACATGCTCGTCCGGGTCGGGCCGCTCGCCTCGCCCGTTCTGATCGACCCCTTTCATGGCGGCGTGGCGATCGACGACGCGACGCTGGGCAATCTGCTGCGGCAATCGCTGGGCCCGTCGGCCCGCCCCGATCCGAGCCACGTCGCGCCGCTGCAGAACCGGCTGGTGCTGGTCCGCCTGTTGCTCAACCAGGCGCTGCGCGCCGAACAGGCCGGCGACACCGGCCGCGCGATCGTCATCTATGAACGCATCGTCGAGGTCGCGCCCTCGCATGCCCAGGGCTGGTGGGACCTCGCCCGGCTGCAGATCGGCGAAGGCCGGGCCGAGGAGGCGCGCGGCAGCCTGAGCGCGATGCTGGAGGTCACCCGCGACGCCGATGTCCGGGTGCAGGTGGTGGCGGCGCTGGAGGCTCTTTCCGGGCGCTGATCGCTATCGGATCGTGAAGAGCGCGCGGTCGGCGACCTGCCCGTCGGGTCCGCGCAGGACCAGGCGATGCGCGCCGGGGCCGGGCAGGATCAGCGGCTGGGCGTCGGCGGGGCCGATATCGCGGCGGTCGAGGATCAGCCGATGGCCGGCGATCGATCCGGCGACGAGGATGCGGATGCGCTGGCGGTCGCCGGGGATGTCGGGGTCGAGTGCATAGATGCTCCCCGATACCGGGCTGGCGATCCGCGCGCGGCGCGCCTCGGCCGGTGCCGCGCCGAACAGCGCCTGGCCGGTGCCGCGCAGGAAATATTCGGTCCGCGCCGGCTCGATCCCCTCCGCGAACCGGACGGCGCGAGCCTCGACGTCGGCGGGGCGGGGCGGACGGGGCGGGGGCGCCTGGCGGTGAAGGGCGAGCATCACCTCGCGCCACACCGGGGCCGCGCCGCTGGTCCCCGACACTGCGCGCATCGAGTCGCCCTCGAGATTGCCGATCCAGACCGCGACGGTGTAGCGCCCCGAAAAGCCGACGCACCAATTGTCCCGCATCCCCTTCGACGTGCCGGTCTTCACCGCCGACCAGAACGGCAGGCGCAGCGCACTGTCGAGCCCGAAGGTGCCGGCGCGCGCGCCGGGATCGGAGAGGATGTCGGCGGTGATCCACGCCGCCGCCGGGGACAGGATCGTGCGCGCGCCGTCGCGGCGGTCCTCGGGGCGCAGCAAAGCGGGCGACCAGCGGCCGCGATTGGCGAGGGCGCGAAAGGCGTTGGCCTGTTCGCCCAACGTGACCTCGGCCGAACCGAGCGCCAGCGAGAAGCCGTAATAGTCGCCATCCTCGGTCAGCCCGCGATAGCCGAGGTCCCACAGTCGGTCGCGGAAGGGATTGACCCCGACCAGCAACAGGGTCCGCACCGCCGGCACGTTGAGCGACGCCGCCAGCGCCGACCGCGCCGAGACGGGCCCGCGGAAGCTGCGGTCGTAATTCTGGGGGACATAGAGGCCCGACGCGGTGTCGAGCTGGACCGGATTGTCGTCGAGGATCGACCCGGCGGTCAGATAACCGCGCTCGATCGCCGCGGCGTAGAGAAAGGGCTTCAGCGTCGAACCCGCCTGGCGCGGGGCCGCGGCGCCGTCGACCGCCGCCGCCGTCGATGCGCCGCCGACCCCGCCGACATAGGCGAGCGTTTCCCCGGTGGCGTTGTCGAGCACGATCACCGCGCCGTCGCGGGCGCGCTGATCGCCCAGGCCGATCAACTGGCGCGACAGGGCGGTGATCGCGATCCGCTGGACCGCGCTGTCGATCGTCGTCGTCACGCGCTGGCCGGCCTTGCCGATCAGCCGCCGGGCGAGATGCGGCGCGAGGCCGGGATCGAGCCGCGACGTGCGGGAATTGCCCAACGTCCGGGCGGCGATCGCGGTCAGGGCCTGGCAATCGGCCGGCTTCATCGCGCAGGCCCGGCGGGCGACCCGTTCGGGCGGCGCCTGCGGATCGGGGAGCAGCGCGGTCAGCAGCAGCGCTTCGTCGCCCGACAGATGGGCCGGGGTCTTGCCGAACAGCTGGCGACTGGCCGCCATCACGCCCTGCGCTTCGCCGCGGAAGCCGGCGAGGTTCAGATAGGCCTCGAGGATCTCGTCCTTCGACCAGCGCCCGTCGAGCGCCATCGCCGCCCGTATCTGCCGGGCCTTTTGCCGGAGCGAGCGCGCGCCGGGCCGGGCGAGATCGGGGGCCAGGAAGCCGGCCAGCTGCATGCTGATCGTCGAGGCCCCGCGCGGCCGCCGGCCGCTCAGTCCGTCACGGATCGAGCCGGCCAGCGACAGCCAGTCGACCCCGCCATGCGCGGCGAAACGGCGGTCTTCGGCGGCGACCACGGCGCGGGGGAGGGCCGGGGCGATCTGGTCGAGCGGGACCCAGGCGAGCCGGCGCTGGTCATATTCGATCCGCACGCTTTCGAGCAGCCGGCCGTCGCGATCGTAGAGCCAGCTCTCGGTCGGTCGCCACGCGGCCTTCACCATGGCGGGATCGGGCATCGCCGGGGGCAGGGTGATGAGGAACAGCAGGACGAGCAGCGCTGCGGGGGCGATCCACAGCAGCCGCCGCAACACCGCGCGTGGCGGCGTCTTCACGCGGTCGATCTCACTGCCGATCTCACTGGGGGAAGACCGTAACCCGTCCGTTGGGCAGCGCGGCGCGGATCTCGGGCGAGTACATCGCCTGCACCCGGGTCGGCGGCATCTGGAAACGGCCGGGGGCGTTCAGCCGCACCGCATATTCGACGGTGAAGCGGCCGCGCGGCACCCATTGATAATAGCCGCGCCACGCATCCTGGCCGCGCTCGACATAAGAGGGCGTGACGCCCTCGCTGTCCGAAGCCTGCGCGGCGATGGTCGCCGACTGGCCGCCGAGATCGCCAACGATGGTGGCGCCGGCCGGGATCGGGTCGCTGACCACCACCCAGTTGCGTTCGGCGCCGGCCTCGACGGTCAGGCGGATGCGCAGCACATCGCCCTTGCTCATCTTTGTCGGATCGCGGCGCTGGATGAAGCTGACCTGGCGACTGACCCGGTAGCCCGCGAAGAAGGGCTGCTTCAGCGGTACCGCCGCCGATATCCGGATCTGCGCCCATGGGCCGGCCTCGCCCGGATGCGACAGGCGGATCGGCGTCGCGGTCGTGGGCAATGGGAAGCGCAACAGCGCGGGTTCGGCCGAGGGCCAGCGCGCCATGCGCGAGAGGCCGAGCAGGCTGACGTCGGTCGTGCCGCTGACGGCGCCCGGCGGATAGAGCGCGGTGAAGCGACGGGCGGCGACCGCGCCCCAGGCATTCGCGGTGGTGGTGTCCCAATGGCCGCGTTCCTGCCGCAGCGCGGCGCCGACGACAAGGCGGGGCAATTCGTCCCGCCAGCCCGGCCGACCGGCCAGCACCGCGATGGCGCGGTTGGCGATCTCGTCGCCCGAACTCATCATCCACCAAGGTGCATTGGCAGTGTCGACGAAGTCGAGGCGCGAGCCTTCATAGGCGATCCGTGAGCGCAGTGCGGCTTCCGCCTCGGCGATGGCGCGGGGATCGGCGCCCGGCGTGCGCAGCAGCGCGCTGGTCCAGTCGAGCAGCGAAGACGTGTGCATGTCGCGTGCGGCCAGGCCGATCTGCCCGAACAGGCTGGGGTCCGATCCGCCGTTGCGGGCCAGAGCGGCCAGCGCGGCGAGCTTCTCGGCGCGCGGATCGTAGGACCAGGGCACGTCGCGGCTCAACTGCCCCTCGACCACCGATCGCATCGCCGCGACCATGCGGCTGCGGTCGGCCTCGGGGATCACCAGGCCTGCCTCGGCGGTGATCGACAGGACATAGGCGGTGAGCGCGACCGACCCTTCCATCCGCTCCTCGGGGAAGTAGCGGAGCAGGCCGTCGCGATCGAGATAAGCGGGCATGTCGGCCGCGAGGCCATTCCATGCGGCCATGTCGCCCGCGACGATCGCCTTCGACAGGCGCTGTTCGAAACAGTTGAACAGATAATCGCGCATATAGCTGCGCACCCCGTCAAGCGGCGGAGCGATGCTGTCGGTCAGCCGCACCTCCACGCCGCCGCGTCCGGGCAGCGCGCCCATCGGCGGGGTCAGCGGCACCAGCGAATCTGGACCGACGCGCAGAAGGGTAGCGGCCCAGACGTCGACCGGAACCGCCGGAACGATCGTTTGGCCGACGGTCATCCGGTCACTGGAGCGGCCATCGGCCGAGCGTGCCGTGACCGTCCAGCTGAGCTTGTCGAGACCGCTCGGGGCGGTGAGCCACCAGGTGACCGACTTGGCGCCGCCCGCGGGCAGCGACACGGTCAGCGGCGGGCCCTTCACCACCGACGGATTGGCGGACACCCGTGCGGTCACCGTCATCGGCTTTTCGGAGCCGTTGCGCAGGGTGAAGCTTGCGCCATATCGATCGCCCGACCGCACCAGCGGCGCGACGCCCGAATAGATGCTCAGATCCTGCTGGGTGCGGATCGTGGTGCTGCCGGTGCCGAAGCTGCCAGCTCCGGCATTGGCGATGGCGACCAGCCGGAAGGAGGAGAGCGCGTCGGACATCGGCACCGCGAGCCGAGCCATGCCGTTTGCGTCGAGCGGAACACGACCTTTCCACAGCAACACGGGGCGGAAATCCTCGCGGTTGACCTGGGTCAGGTCGCCGCCGCCGCCACCGCCGGCGGCTACAGCCTTCCGGCCATAATGGCGCTTGCCGACGACCTGCATCTGCGCGGTCGAGGTGAGAACGCCGAGCGGCCGGTCGCCCATCATCGCGTCGAGCAGTTTCCAGCTTTCGTTGGGCGCGAGCGACAGCAATGCCTCGTCGATCGCAACGAAGGCGATCTCGGCCGAACGGGGCGCCTTACCGTCGGCGCCGATGACCTTCACGGCGACCTGGGCGCGGTCTCGGACATGATATTTGGCGCGGTCGGCCTGCACGTCGACGGCGAGGCGATGCTGATCCCAGCCGACGTTGATCTTCGCGACGCCCAAGCGGAAGCTCGGCTTGGCGAGATCGACCAGCGCGGTCGGCCTGGCGGCGAGATCCTGGAAGAAGGGCAGGTGCCATTTGCGCGCAAACTCGGCCAGCCAGAGCCGCCAGCCGGCAACCCGCCCGCGGACCGCGAGGACCGAGACGTAAACGTCGGGCGCGTAATTGCCGAGCAGTGGCACCTCGACGACAGGATCCTTGCCCGACAATGTCGTCACGAAGCTCGACAACACGCCTTCGCGCTCGACGGTGACCAGCGCCGTCGCCGATCGGAACGGCATGCGGACCTGGAAGCGCGCGGTGTCGATGGCGCGATATTCGCGCTGCTCGGGAATGACGTCCATGCGGTCGCCATTGTCGCCGCCGAACCACCAGTCGCCGCCGGCCAGCCACACGGACGTCACCGCGCGCGCCTCGTTGCCCGAACCGTCCCGGACCGTCGCGACCGCATAGACCTCGCCCGACACGCCTGCGTCGAGCTGGCAGGAAGCGAGCCCCTTGGCGTCGGTGAAGACGGTGCAGCTCGGCTTTAGCCGCGAGACTTTCGCATTGTTTTCATAGGCATAGAAACCACCGACCAGCCGACGCCGCGACGACAATATCTCGCGACTGTAAAGCCTGACCGAGACGCTACGGCCCTGGACCGGCTTGCCGTCGAGATCGAGCGCGACGAATTTCAGCCGCAGATCGTCCTTTTTCATCATCCAGCCGTCGGTGCGGATACCGAGCTGGAGCGAAGCGGGATTGAGGACCATGCGCTGGGTCGCGGTCAGAGTCTCGCCGTTGGCATCGGGATAGTCCATCTCGACCGTCAGGGTCGTGCCGTCGCGCGCGGTTTCGGGAATGGCGATGTTGGTGCGTCCCGCGCCCTGCTTGTCGAGCGACAGAGCGAGCAGCTGAACGCCGGGAAGAGGCGTGGTCACGTCGCGGTTGTCGTCGTCGAGCGGGGTAACGCCTTCCTTCAGTGCGGTGCCGCCGAAGCTCCAGCCGTCCCAGCCCTTCGGGCTCGGCGTCGCCTGGTCGAAGCTGGTGCGGACGGCGACCGGCAGATTGGCGGCGCCGCCACCCGACAGATAGCCGACGAACAGGTTCACGGGCACGGTCTTCGGACGCACCAGCGCCTGCTTCGGCCCGGTTACCGTCGCGCGCATCGTCGGCAGGCGATATTCGTCGACCCGCACCGACTGGCTCGTGCCGACCTCGTCCTTGCCGATCGTCAGCGCCAGATCATAGTCGCCCTGCGGCGTGCCCTTCGGCGCGGTCCATTCGCTGAGCGCGATGCCATCGCGGCCCATCGCGACCGGGATCTCATATTTGGTGTCAGAGCCGCGATGGCGCAGTGTCAGCGTGCCGGTCGCCGCCATCGGCGCGAAGCCGGTCGCGATCGGGCGGCGCAGGATATGCTTCATGTGCACCGTCTCGCCGGCGCGCATCAACGTGCGATCGAACACGGTGTGGAAGATCAGCGGCCGTTCCTGATATTGGAAAGCCATGTCGAAATCATAGGGACTGAGACCCTTGCTCCAGCTGGTGAGCGTGAAGCTGAAATCGCCGCTTTTGCGCGCCGACACCATCAACGGATGGGAGTCGCCGTCGCACCAGCCATAGGTCTGCGGCTGGGGCAGCTTCTCGATCAGTAGCCGGCCCGCCTCATCGGTGTTTCCATAGGCCAGAAGCTTGCCGGTGCAGCTGTCGGTCACCTGCACCGCGGCGCTCGCGACCGGTTCGGCGCTGTCGAGCTTGGTCACCCAGGCGAGCGAGCTGGCCTGGCCCCATTTGAAATGGACCGCCATGTTGGTGACGAGCGCGCCGGTGGCGACATAGCGGACGGCGTCGCGGCCGAGCAACGCGCGGCCGAGCGTGGGGCTGGCAACCTCGACCACGTAGAAGCCGGGCTTGCCGAGCGGAATGCCGATTACCTCGAAGGCCTTGCCTTTAGCGGGCAGTGGAATGCTTGTCGGCCTCAGTCCCGGCTGGCTGATGAGCAGCGGCGTGTCGCGGGTGCGATTGACGGTGACGGTTTCATTGCCGCGCTGCTCGTCGGTGAAGTTGCTGTTCTCCGCGTCCGAAAGCCGGCGCAGCCATTTCGCGACCTCGCCGTCGGACGTGCCCAGCCGTAGCGTCTTGCCGTCGAGCGGCAGCGACTGGCCTGCCAGCCTGGGTTCGATGTTGCGCACGGTGAGCGGAAGCACGCCGCCTTCGGCAGACTCCAGGATTCCGAAGGTCGCGGCGAACTTGGCCAGCGGCGGTGCGGCATCGAACCGGATCGGCAGCGGGAAGCGGCGGGCGTTGACCAGCGGTCGGTCATTCTCGTCGATGACATTCGCCGGCAGCAGCAGCGTGGCAGCCGTCGCCGGACGATCGGCCGCCAGCTTGAACGACACGGTCTGGACGGTGGGAGAGGGCGTGGCGCCTTCCTCCTCATCTCCCAGGCCGGTCGGCGCGATGCTGTTGCCATCGGGCAGGCGGATGCGGATCGCCGCCGCCGTGGCGCGCGGAACCGGCGCGGTGAAGCGGACATAGGCTGGCTCGACCGGGTTGCACCCCGCGCGCGGATTGGTGCGGGTGCATTCGAACTTGGCGGTGAACTCGTCGATCACCCGATAGTCGAAGCGGCGCGTTTCGGTCGCGGTGCGGCCACCGCCGCTGACCGTGTTCGGCCAGACCAGCGCCATGTCGCGGCCCGGCGGCAGCGGGCGGCGGCAGCGCAGCGCGACGAGGTTCCGCAAGCCGCCCGGCGCGCGGGCGCGTTCGAGCGTCAGGCCGGCATCCTCCAGGAAGCTGGCCAGCCGGTAATTGTTCGGCAGGCCCTCGATCAGCTTGCGCGGTACGTCGACGGGCAGGACATCGACGGGCAGCTTCTCGCCGATGCCGTCGACCGCGCAATAGGCTTCGCGGGCGATCGAAGCGCGATCGGCGGGGACGCTGGTTGCGATCAGGAAGGTCTGATCCTGCTGGATCGATCCGCTGTAGCGCGCGGGGAGGATGGCGCGGATATCGGGCGCGCTGCTATCGAGAGCATAGCTGCCGCGCGGGCCGACCAGCGCTGTTCCGTCGACCCCGGTCAGTCCGTCGCGCAGGGTGAAGGTGCAGCGCGATCCGCCGGGCAACGGACTCGCCAGCTCATAGCTGTAGCTCTGCTGATCCGACCATCGGCCGGACCCGGCGATGGGGCATTCGATATCGAAGGGGCCGCGCGCACGCGGCTCTCCCAGCGGCACCATCGGCGTCGAGAAACGGATATGGAAACTGCGCAGGCCCCCGCTTTCGCTGCCGGCATTGGCCGACAGGACGCTCGGTCCACCGCCTTGCGAGGACGCGACCGAGGCAAGCAACAGGAGGACCGGAGCAAGCCGCTTCAATACGCCACGCATATACTCTCCTCGCTGCGCAGCTTGTGGCAAGCGCGGCGTCAACACCAGCCGATTTTTGTCTTTTCGCAGCGGCGGGACAGACCGCCGGTCACGCCTGGTCGAGGAGGGCGACGACCTGCTCGCCCAGGGCCATAGGATCGAAGGGCTTGGTGATCACGCTCCTGGCGCCCTGGTCGATATAGCTGCGGACGTCCTGCGGTCGCGCCCGTGCGGTGACGAATACCACCGGAATCTTCGCGAGTTTCGGGTCGGCGAGGATCGCGGCAAGGACGTCGGGTCCCGTCAGCCCGGGCATCATCACGTCGACCATCGCGAGGTCGGGAAGCCAGTCGCCGGCCTCCAGAACCTCGAGCGCCTGCTCGCCCGACTCGGCGGTCCGCACCTCTATTTCCGGGCGGATGCGCAAGGCGAGTTCGACGATGAGCCGAATGTCCGGCTCGTCGTCGACATATAGAATACGGATCTTTTCGCTCATCTCGGCCCACCATGTCGGTCAACGATGTCCAGCACCGTCGATGCCAGCTTCGGCAATGCGCGTCGCGATTTTACCATAACCGCATCGGCGAGCCGATGGGTGTCCTCGTCCATTTCCTGCGCTGAATAAACAATGATCGGCAATGGCTTGTCCCAGGATTTTATTTCGGTCAGCAGCGCCAGACCGGATCCGTCGGGCAGGCCCAGATCGAGCACCAGCGCGTCGGGCCGCCGTTCGGCTAGGATTGCGCGGGCGGAGGAAAGGCTGGTCGCGTTGAGCAGCAGGCCGCGTCCCGCGAGCGCCGCGGCGAACAGTTCGCGGGTATCGCCATCGTCTTCGATGTGGAGGATAACGGCCTTGTTCTGGCCTTGGCGACGGATCGCCCGCTGAACAAGCTGGACCAATCGCGGCGGATCGAACGGCTTCTGCAACCAGCCGGCAAAAGCCTGGTTCTCCGTATTGGCCGGCGGCGCGATCCCCGAGATGACGATGATCGGCGGTTTCCCCGTGCTCGGATCCTGGGTGATTGCCCGGATCACGTCGGCGCCGTCGGCGTCGGCGAGCGTCATGTCGAGCAGGATGGCGGCGTAGGGCTGCGATCGGGCACGGGCAATGGCCTCGCGCATGGTGGTGACGAGGTCGCTGGCATAGCCATGCGCGGTCAGGATGGACTGGATGGTTCGGCCGGCGTCGGCATCGTCTTCGCAGATGAGCAACCGGGCGAGGCCGAATTCCGACGTTTCCGAGGCGTGGGTCGTGTCGCGCGGAACGCTGAAGGCGAAGCGAGCGCCGCCCTCGCTCCGATTTTCGAAGGAAATCTCGCCGCCATGGCTGCGGATGATTTCGCGCGAAATGGCGAGGCCGAGCCCCGTCCCGGCGATGAGCTGCCGTGACGGCTGGGCTCCGCGCGCGAAGCGATTGAAGATGGTCTTCGCGAACTCCGGCGGAATGCCAGGGCCGCTGTCGGTGATCTGGATGACATGATCCTCGCCACCCTCGATAAGTTCGAGCCGCACCGTCGTATTTTCCGGCGAGAATTTGACCGCGTTCGAGAGCAGATTGCCAGCAACCTGGATCAGCCGATCCGCATCGGCGCACGCCATGATCGGCGAGATCGGCGCTTTCACGTCGATTGCGATCGACCGGCGGTCGGCCAGGCCCTGCATGGTCTGGACCGCTTTGCTCATCACGACGCGCAGATCGACGACCGAATATTCGAAGGCCATCCGTCCCTTGCGGATCTGGTCAATGTCGAGAATGTCGTTGATCAGACGGATCAGCCGCTGGCTGTTGGTTTCGGCGATCTCGGCCAGGCGTTGGGCGTCGGCCGGCAAGGGACCCGCCGCACCGCTCCGCAACAGGCTCAGCGATCCGACGACAGACGTCAGCGGGGTGCGCAGCTCATGGCTGACGGTCGAGATGAAGTCGTCCTTCAGCCGGTCGATTTCCTTGCGCCCAGACGCGTCGCGAAGAGCGGCGATGATGTGGATGCCGTCGGGCAGCACCATCGTCCCCAATACGACGTCCACGGGCACGGGTTCACCGTCGATGTCGCGGCCGGCGAGGTCGATCAGTTCGGTCTTCTGGAGCTGGCCGTCGCGATAGCCGAGCCGCTCGAGGAAGGGGCCTTCACCCGGCGCGATGTCGACGAGCGTCGATATGTCGCGCCTCAGCAGCTGTTCGGTCGTGTAGCCGAACATCCGTTCGGCGGCGGGGTTGATCGTCTCGATGCTGCCGCTGGGGTTGATCAGGACGATGCTGTCGGTAACGCTGTCGAAAATGGCTTGCTGGCGGGCTGCCGACTCCTCGCGCTGCATCGCGAGCAGATTATTCTGTCGTCGGCCCCGTCCGATGAGGACGCCGAGTCCGCAGGCGGCGACGGCGATGAAGGCGATCGCACCCCAGATGATCCGGCGGTTATGACGGATACGTGCCGCCTGGTTGCGCTCCATCGTCGCCACATCGGCGCCGGCTTTGCCCCGGATGCGGACGATGGCGACGCGGATCGCATCCATCTGGCGCTTGCCGATACCCTGCTTGACCTGCGTGGCAGCAGCGACGGGGCCGGCCTGATCCCGTAGCTCGATCAGCTCCTGCATCTCGGCGAACTTGGCGTCGATCAATTGCCGGAGCCGCCGCACCTCGCCGCCGGAGGCATGGCGTGCGGCCAAATCCTGCACGCGGGAGATCTGCCCCCCCATATTCTGCCGCGCCTCGTCATACGGCACGAGGAAGGACCGGTCGCCACTGAGCAGATAGCCGCGCTGCCCTGTCTCGGCATCCTTGATCAACGAGAAGAGGTTTTCGATTTCGCGTTGATAGACGAAACTCTGTGCGAGCGCCTTGCGCGTCTCTTCGCCCTGGCGGGCCTGACCGCCGAACCATACCGCCATCGCCGCCAGAAGGAGGGGGCCGATCGCTGCAACCATTACAATTTGCGGCCAGCTTGGGCGGACCTTGGGACGGCTTTCGCCGAAAGATGTCATGAAGGCTGCAACAACGGACGCATCATCAGGATCGCCTGCGTACGGTTGGTCACGCCCAGCTTGCGGAAAATCGCGGAAAGATGCGCCTTGATCGTAGCCTCCGAAACACCGAGATCGGCGGCAATCTGCTTGTTGAGATCGCCGCCGGCAAGAGCGAGCAGCACTTTCCTTTGCGCCCCCGACAGGCTGTCGAGGCGCTTGCGCAGCACGTCGACGCTCGCATCGGGGCCGGGAGAGGGGGGGAATATCCGTCCTCCGCTCAGGATGATATCGATCCCCGCGATGGTGTTTTCGAGCGGCTGGCGCTTGGACAGGAACCCCGCGGCGCCGACAGCCTGCGCGGTAGATACCATCTGTTCGCTGTCATGGGCGGAGATGATTGCGATCGGAGTTCGACCCAGCAGGTGCTGAAGGCGGAAGAAACCGCCAAAACCGTTGGAGTCGGGCAGCTCGTAGTCGAGCAGCAGCAGCTTGTAGGCGCCATTGCGCTGAATCAGCGCCTCGGCTTCCTCAATCGAGCCCGCGACGTCGACCATATGGCCCGGATGTCGCGCCCGGATAGAGAGCTGAATGCCCTCCCGGATCAGCGGATGATCGTCCGCGACCAATATCCTCCCGATCGTCACAATCCTTTCCCGACACTATGTGGGCTGGGAGCAGCCTCTTCCTCTTAGCGTCCTTGTGTCTGCCCTGAAAGGTTGATGGAACGCTAGGTGATGCTTGGTTATCATATGGTTTTGGGCGCGAGCGCTATGTGGGAAAACTACGGGATTCTCCTGGTCGATGATGGGCTGGCCTATCGCGCGATAGTGCCGGCCGTGTTGCGCCCCCTGTCGGTCACGGTCGACTGTGCCGCGAATAGCGCAGAGGCGATGCAAAAGGTCTTCGGACGATCCTATTCGCTGGTCCTGATGGAGATCCAGCTCGGCGCCGATAATGGATTCGAGGTTGCGGCGACGATACGCCAGTCCGCCGAATGCGCGCAGACCTGCCCGATCATCGCATTCACGAGCGCCTGTCCGCCCGAAGGAGCATCCTATTTCACGGAGCGCGGGTTCAACGACTGGATCGCCAAGCCGTTCGATGGGCGACAGTTGACTGCAGGCGTGTATCGCTGGCTCGGAGGCGGCGGTGATCCGCCGGAGGTGGTTGCCGAAGGTCGCCAGCTCGCGGCGTTACTGGGGGCGGAGGGGGCTGCGTCGATGATCGACCGGTTCCATGGCAATCTGGCGGAGGCCGTGGCCGAGATCGACGGTGGCGCCGATGCGCCGCCGATCGGCCATCGCATGGGCGGGCTTGCCGGCACATTGGGGTTCCCAACGCTCAGCGCCGCCTGGCTGGCGCTGCAGGACGACCGGGCGGCGTGGCCAACGGTTCGGGCGTTGACGATGGAGGCCATTGCGCGACGGACGGCGAGCTCCGACCAAATATGATCGCGCGACGATGAGACTTTGCTGGCACCGGTGCACGGCGGTGTCGCCTCCTTTCCAGACTGTCCTCCGCCCGGGGAGACTTGACCGGCCGGGCCCCTGCGGCCAATCGCAGCGCGCGGCATATCGGCCGCTTGAGGAGCTGTCGTGGCCGAGACCTATATTCTCACTTTGTCCTGCGTCGACCATCCAGGGATCGTCGCCGCCGTATCGACCTCGCTCGCGCGGCACGGCGCGAACATCCTCGAAGCGCAGCAGTTTGACGACCTGCTGACCGGCCGCTTCTTCATGCGGGTCGAGTTCGCGCTGGTCGGCGGGGCCACCATCGACCAACTCGAAACGGGCTTCGCTCCCATCGCCGCCGATCACGGCCTAGACCATCGTTTTCGCGCCTCGTCCGAGCGGAAGAAGGTCGTGCTGCTGGCCAGCAAATTCGACCATTGCCTTGCCGACCTTCTCTATCGCTGGAAAATTGGTGAGCTGGCGATGGAGCCGGTCGGCATCGTCTCGAACCATCCGCTCGAAACCTATGCGCATCTCGATTTCGGAAGCATCCCGTTCCACTATCTGCCGGTCAACCGCGACAACAAGCCTGAGCAGGAAGCCCGCATTAAGGCGATCGTCGACGACAGCGGCGCCGAGTTGATCGTGCTCGCCCGCTACATGCAGATATTGTCGGACGATCTGGCCGGATTCCTGTCGGGTCGCTGCATCAACATCCACCATAGCTTCCTGCCCGGTTTCAAGGGCGCGAAACCCTATCATCAGGCGCATGCGCGCGGCGTGAAGCTGATCGGCGCCAGCGCCCATTTCGTCACCGCCGACCTCGATGAAGGGCCGATCATCGAACAGGACACCGAGCGGGTCAGCCACCGCGACACGCCCGACGACCTCGTCCGCAAGGGCCGCGACATCGAACGCCG
The DNA here is from genome assembly GCA_040387595.1 of Pseudomonadota bacterium. Taxonomy (GTDB): domain Bacteria; phylum Pseudomonadota; class Alphaproteobacteria; order Sphingomonadales; family Sphingomonadaceae; genus Rhizorhabdus. Next base: position 28,990 of record JAZKDN010000039.1, on the reverse strand, counting down.
CGTATTGGCCAGCGCGGTGCGGGCCTTTCTTGAGGACCGGGTGCTGATGAACGGTGCGACGACGGTGGTGTTCAGCTAGAGTTCTCCCCTCCCATTCAAGGGAGGGGGAATCTGGATTTACTTGCCGCGGAACGCCGCCGCGATCTCGGCGCCGCGCTTCGTCTGCAGGATGCCGCAGGATCGGATTTGCTCGACCGTGCGGTCGAGGGCCAGCGCGCCGCGATCATATTGCCGGATCTTCGGGCGCAGGCCCGCTTCGACCGCATCGGCCTTCTCGACCGAGCAATAGCGCACCGGCAGGGCCGGCAGACGCGATGCGCCGACGAAGATTCCGCTGCCCTTGATCAGGACGTCATAGTGCGCGACCGCCCAATCATAGGCCATGTCACGGGTTTCGGGTTCCAGCGCCAGGATCGTCAGCAGGGTCAGCCGGTCGCTCGACCGCAGCCGCTTGTCGTCGACATGGTCGAGCAGCCAGCGGCCGGTCTGGGCGTTACCCGTGCTGGCGAGCGCGCCCATCGCGCTGTCGCGGAACAGCGTGTCGTCGCTCGCGGCGGCCTTGTCGAACAGCTCCGTCACCGCGCTCGGACCCCCGCTCACGACATAGGCGCTGAGCGCCTCGCTCAGGAAAGCCTGATCGAGCGCAGCCGTGTCGCCGCCGAGCCACGCCTTGGCGGCGGCGGCCAGCCGGCTGCGCACGGCCTTGTCCTCGCCCTCGCCCGAAACGAGCGTGATCAGGTCGGAGCGGAGCTTCTGCCGGTCGCCGTCGTCGGCTGCATAGAGCCCAGCCCGCGGATCGAAGCCGATCGCGGCCAGCTTCGGACCGAATGTGGAGAGGAGGAAGGCGCGGTAACCGGGCAAGGCGTCGCCCGCGATCATGCCGCGCTGGCGCAGCCCCGCGAGCCGCAAACCGCCATCGACGGCGGCCCCGGAATAGTCGTTGTCGGCCATGGCCCGGGCGGCCTCGACCAGCAACGCCGGCGCGATCTCTCCGGCGCGGAAACCGGCCCACAGGCTGTCGGTCAGTGCGAGCGCCTCGCCCGGCTCCAGCTTTGCGGCGTCGCCGATCAGGCTATGCCATTCTGCCTCGGGCAGCGCGAAGCGGTAATAGCCGGTGCCGCCCGCATTCGGCATGATCGAGCCCTTGGCCGTGATCGGAAGCGTCGCCGACGGCGTGTCGAGCAGGGTGCAATTGCGGGCATCGCCGACCCGGACGCAGAGCGGAATGAGCCAGCTTTGTTTCGGCAGCTCGGTGCCGAGCAGTGCGTAGCGCTTCTGGCTGACCATGAGGCCGTTGGCGCCGCGCTCGACCCGAACGACCGGCACGCCCTGCTGGTCGACAAAGCTCTTCAATGCGTCGACCACGCGCTGGTCCTTCGCGGACTCGGCAAGCGATCCGAAGAACTGATCGGTCGAGGCGTTGCCATAGGCGTAGCGCTTCAGATGGAGGCGGACGCCGTCGCGGAACTTCTCGTCCCCCAGATAAGCGGCGATCATCGCCACGACCTGGCCGCCCTTGCCATAGGTGACTGCATCGAAGGCGCTGTCGATCTCGCCATTGGTCCGGATCGGCTGGTGGATCGGCCGGCCGGCCTTGAGCGCATCGGTGTTCATCGCCGCGAACGCCTCGTCGATCGCGCCGGCGCCGATCTTCAGGTCGGGCCGCCATTCATTGCCGATACGGAAGCCCATCCAGTTGGCGAAGCTCTCGTTGAGCCAGATATCGTCCCACCAGGCCGGGGTGACGAGATCGCCGAACCACTGGTGCGCCAGTTCATGCGCGACGACCATGCCGAAGGTCTTCTTCTGGTCGGTCGATGCACCCTTGTCGAGCAGCAGGATGGTATCGCCGTAGATGTCGGCGCCGGCATTCTCCATTGCGCCGGGCATGACCGGCGAGCCGATCTGGTCGAGCTTGGGGAAGGGAAAGGGCGTGCCGAAATACTTCTCGAGCAGTTCAACGATCGGGCCGCTGTTCTCCAGCGCGAACTCGAGCTTGTCCTTATAGGGTTGGGTGCCGACGATGCGGAGCGGCAGGGGCTCCTTGCGCTGGGCATTGGGCGCGACGACGCTGCTTGCGGTCGCATAGGGGCCGACCACGAAAGCGACGAGATAGGTCGGCAGCGGTCTGGACGCCTGGAATTCATGACGGACGAGATCGCCGACCTTCGTGGAGCGAACCGCAGGCGCGTTGCTCAGGGCGGTGTTGCCGGGCGTGGTCGTCAGCGAGACGGTAAACGGGGTCTTGTAGCCGGGCTGATCGAAGCTGGGAAAAGCGGCGCGCGCGTCGATCGACTGAAACTGGGTCCAGGCATAATGCTGGTCGCCGACCTTGACCCGGTACAGACCCGCCGGGCCTTCGCCGAAGGCCGCGTCATAATCGAAGACCAGCGTCGCCTTGCCCGCGGGCAAGGCCGTAGCGAAGTCGAGCCGCGCGACGCCGGAGTCCTCGACCTGGGTGTAGGTCGCCTTGACCGTCTTCCCGCCGACCCTGGCAAAAGCCGCCGAAACCTTGAGGTCGCGGCCGTGGAGGAACAGCGAGCCATTCGACTCCTTCAGCGTCACATCGATCTCGGCATGACCGGTGAATCGCGGCTGCTCGGGCAGCACGGTCAGGTCGAGGCGATAGGCGGTCGGGGTCGCAGCGTCGGACAAAATGCCCAGCGGCACCCCCGCCGACGGCGGCGCGCCCACCGAAGGGGCAGCGGGAAGGGCGGTCGACAGCGAAATGGAGATGGCGGCCAGAGCGGCGGCGCAGAGCAGTCTTTTCATGGAGCATCCTTCGGATGGAATGCATAGGTCATATAGTCGGCTAATACAGCTGACAAGCGCTGCGCCGATGGTCAGGAAGCCGCTCTCATCCTTTCTGCGGGCCCAGGGGGCATGGTTCCAGCGATAACGACCCGATCGCGGCCGCTCTCCTTGGCGACGAGCAGCGCGCCGTCTGCCACGCTGATCAGGCTCCCGGCGTCGGCTTCGACGGGGTACGCGGCGACGCCGATCGATACGGTCACCGGTGGTAGCGATCGGCCGCGATAGGCGAGGGAGACCTTGCGGATCGTCCGCCGGATCTCCTCGGCGCGTTCGGCCGCGGCAGCGCTGTCGCGGGTCGGCAGCAGTATCGCGAATTCTTCCCCGCCATAGCGGCAGGGCAGGTCGCGCTCGCGGCAATGGCTCTTCAGCACTTGGGCGACATGCTGCATCACCAGATCGCCGGCATCATGGCCGAACTCGTCGTTGAACCGCTTGAAATGATCGATGTCGATCATCAGGCAGGCGAGCGGCGTCCCCTGGCTTTCGGCGAGCGCGCGTTCGACGTTCAGCACTTCGTCGAGATGGCGGCGGTTCGACAGGCCGGTCAGCGGATCGCGCGTTGCCAGCGCACCGAGCATCGCGCGCAGCTGGATATTGGCCAGGGCCAGGCCGATATTCTCCGAGATCAGGTCGAGATAGATCGCTCGCTCGCCATAGCGAGCATCTCCCTTCCCTTCGAAATACAGCATCCCGACGGTGCCGCCCTGCGCCATCAGCGGCACGCACAGGCAGTCCCGGCCATCGACATCGCGGATATGCTGGCAGCAGATGTCCTCGCCCGCGGCGTTGCTGCGGTGGGTATGGCCACGGCGCAGCCCCCAGCAGAAGGAGGGCGCGAAATCGACAAGGCTGAGATCGGGTTCCAGCCAGCGGCCGATGCTGGCCAGCCGGCCGCCCGCATGATCGTAAACGAAGATATGTCCAGCCAGATCGGGGAAGATCTGCGGCGCATAGCAGGCGACGACGTCGGCCAGTTCGGCCTCGACGTCGCAGCCCTGCATCCGGTGCATCATGCGCGCGATAAAGTCCTTGATCCGTCGATCCTCGTCGCGTTCGCGCTCCAGCCGTTCGCGTTCGATAGAATTGCGGCGGAACAGGCGCAGCGCACGCGTCACCTCGCCGATCTCGTCGCGGCGGCGGTCGTCGGGGAGGTCCGCTTCGAAGTCGCTACGCGCCATGCGGGTGACGACGTCGCTCATATGAGCGAGCGGCCGGGCGACGCGCTTCGAGAGAATGAAGTAGAGAACGGCGAGGAAGAGGATGCCGGTCAGGGCGAGCAGGGTGCGGGCGATCTCGTCCCAGTGGTCGGCGCGCGTGCGCGCGGCGGCGAGGGCCTGGTCGGCGCGGCTCGTCATCTCGTGCTTGAAGCGGTTCAGAGATCGATCGAGCGCGGCGTCGGTCTCGAGATAATCGGCGCCGTAGAGGAGAGCCTGCGCCGTCGATCTGTCGCCGCGATCGGCGGCTGCTATGGCTGCGGTTTCGATCGCCTCGATGCGTTTCAGGTCCAGCGCGGCGGCGCGCAGATCGTCTCGTTCCGATCCAAGCACGGGCATGGTGCTCAACCTGGCGAGCGTCCGTTCGGCCACGCCGCTGCCGCCGCGATCGCGTATCCAGCGTGTCTTGTGTTCGGCCGCCCCGAACATGGCGTAGAGCCGGGCCTGATCGGTCATCCGCTCGACCAGCAATTCGACGTCGTCGGCGATACGGACAGATGCCAACCGCCGTTCCACGGCGAAACGCTCCTCGTCATCGGCGCGCATCGCCGCCATGAACGCGGCACCCGATCCCAAGGTCAACAGCAGGGTGATGCCGTAAGCCCAGTTGGTGATTGTCGCTATGCGCATAGGGAGTGTGTGCCGAAGCCTCTCCGCGAACCCGTCAGATCAGGGACTGTGTTCAATTCCGCCTCCGCAATAGTGCGGAAGAATACTGAGTTGGCGGGACGAAGTCGAATATGTCTGTTGAACGTCAACAATATCGATCGTCGGCGGGCGATGGCGCGCTGATGATGAAGCGGCGGCTGCCCCAGTAGTTGGTGTCGATGGCGATGCGCAGCGGCGATGGCGGCCTCCAGAGGCGCTCGGCATCGGGGGTGAGGCACGACTGCCAGCCCGCGCGTTCGAGCACCGGCTTGATGTCGAGCACCAGGCCCTGGTCGGTCGCATGCCACAGGGTGACATGGTCGAAGCGCGCCGGCGTGCCGGTCAGGTCGACCGCCGCCGACAGCGGGCCGACCCCCAGGAGCGACATGCCGTTCTTGCGGCAGCGAATGGCCTTGGTGTCTTCGATGCAATTGCCGAAGCCGGCGGCGACCGCCGTCGCCATATTGCCCGAGAGCGGTAGACCCTCGAACACCGCCGACGGCGCGACCGGAGATTCCTTCGCGGCGTCGGAAAGACGATCGCCGCAGCCCGGCAATGCCAGAAGCGTCAGAGCTGCGATGATCGCGTGACGGGCCATCCGAGGTCTCCGGCCGAAATGCCTGTCGTCAGGCAGCTTTCTTCTTGGCGGGCTTCGCCGCGGCCTTCGCGATAGGCGCTGCTTCGGTGACCGTGATGGTCCTGGCGAGTGCGCGCTTGGCGCGGTTGTTGGCGGTGCGCAGTTGGCCCATAATATGTCCTATCGGGTTGGCTTGGCCGCAGCGTCGGTCAAATCAGTGTCGGTTATCTCGGCTGTGCCGGGTCCATGGTCATGTTTGCACCGGTCTGACAAGGCATTAGCGCATCGCGACCTTCGCCGCCTCTGCCTGCCAGCCGCCGCCGAGAGCGCGGAACAGATCGACCTGCGCATTGGCGATCCGGGCGTCGGAGGCCGCCAGATCGGCGTCGGCGCTGGCCGATGTCCGCTCGGCATCGAGCACGATCAGGAAGTCGACCCGGCCCTCGCGCAGCTGGGCGCGACTGATATTGGCGGCGGTCTGGGCCTGGGCTGCGGCCTCACGCAGCGCTTCGCGCCGTTCGAGTTCATGACCATAAGCGGAGATCGCCGTCTCGGTTTCCTCGAGCGCCCGCAGCACCGTCCCGTCGAAGCCGGCGAGCGCCGCCTGGGTCGACGCCCTGGCCTGGGCGATCTTCGCCCGGCCGGCCTCCTGATTGGGGAAGTTCCAGCTCAGCAGCGGACCGAGCAGCCAGCGCAGCGGTCCGCCGGTAAACATGTCGCCGATCGAGGGGCCGGTCGAACCCACCGAGCCGCCGAGCGAGATGCGCGGATAGAGGTCGGCCGTGGCGATACCGATGCGCGCGGTTTCGGCCGCGAGCTTGCGCTCTGCCTCGCGCACGTCGGGACGGCGCGCGAGCAGGCTGCGCCCGTCGCCGACCGGGATCGGCCGGTCGAGCCGCAGGGTGAGCTTGCGCTCGCCGACTTCGGTCGGAAGATCGGCGGGTGCCCGGCCGGTCAGCGTGGCGAGCCGGAACAGCGCCGCGTCGCGCTGCGCGCGGAGCGGCGAGAGGGTGGCGCGCTGTTGCTCGCGCAGGGCCGAAGCGCGCGAGACGTCGAGCGCCGAGGTGCGGCCCACCTCGAAACGCTTGCCGGTCAAGGTGACGACCTTGTCGAGCAGGCCGAGCGTGCGATCTGCCACCGCGAGCCGCTCAACCGCCGAGGAGGCGTCGGCATAGGCGCGCGCGGTCTCGGCGGCGATCGCTACCTTCACCGCGTCGCGCGCGGCTTCGGCGGCCTGCGCGTCGCCGCGCGCGGCTTCGATCGAGCGCCCGACCCGGCCGAACAGATCGACCTCATAGGAGACCGACAGCCCGGTATCGAACGACCAGTCGTCGCGCTGGACGCCGGCCGGCCGCTGGGTTGCGGGCAGGCGGCCATAGGTCGCACCAGCACCGACATTGGTTTGCGGAAGCCGGTCCGACCGGCTTTCGCGCAGCAGGGCGCGGGCGCGGTCGAGATTGGCAACCGCGACGCGGATGTCGGTGTTCGCCGCGAACGCGTCGGCGATCAGCCGGTCGAGCACCGGATCCTGATAGAGACGCCACCAGGCCTGCTCTGGTTCGGCCGTGGTGACGGGTGCCGCAGGGGCCTTGATGAAGGCATTATCGGCGCTGGCGGGGGTGGTCGGTCGAACATAGTTCGGCCCGGCAGCGGCGACGGTCAGAAGCGCCGAGGTGGCGAGCAGGAGCGTGCGAAACATAATATCCTCCCTCATTCGGCCGGGACGACGGCGGTGCCGTCGGTGTCCCGGTCCTTCGCGCCCTTGCCGAACCGCCTGGCGAAGCGGTCGGAAAGGCTGCGGGTGGCGACATAGAAAGTCGGGGTGAAGACGAGACCGAAGAAGGTCACGCCGAGCATGCCCGAGAAGACCGCCGTGCCGAGCGCCTGGCGCAGCTCCGCGCCCGGGCCGGTCGCGATCACCAGCGGCACGACGCCGAGGATGAACGCGAAGCTGGTCATCAGGATCGGCCGCAACCGGTCCTGCGCGGCGCGTACTGCCGCCTCGACGGGCGACAGCCCTTCCTCCTCGGCCTGTTTGGCGAACTCGACGATCAGGATCGCGTTCTTCGCCGCGAGCCCGATCAGCACGACCAGGCCGATCTGTGTCAGGATATTATTGTCCATCCCGCGCAGATTGACCCCGGTCATCGCCGCCAGCAGTGTCATCGGTACGATCAGGATGATCGCCAATGGCAACATCAGGCTTTCGAACTGTGCGGCCAGCACCAGGAAGACGAACAGCACCGCGGCGGCGAAGACGACCATCGCGGCGTTGCCGGCCAGCTTCTGCTGGAAAGCGACCTCGGTCCACTCCGTCGTGATGCCGGCGGGGAGATTGGCCGAAAGGGCCTCCATCGCCGCCAAGGCCTGACCGGTGCTATGGCCGGGGGCCACGTCGCCCTCGATCTCGATCGACGGAAAGAGGTTGTAGCGGATTACCCGATAGGCGCCGTTGCGATCTTCCAGGGTGGAGACGGCGCCCAGCGGCACCATCCCGCCCGCATTGGACCGGGTCTTGAGTTGCTGGATGTCGCTCGCATCGTCGCGGAAGGGCAGGTCTGCCTGCGCGGTGACGCGGTAGGTGCGGCCCAGCAGGTTGAAGTCGTTGACATAGGCCGACCCCAGATAGACCTGCAGCGCTTCGAACACCCGGCTCGGTGGGACGCCCATCATGTCGGCCTTCGCGCGGTCGACATCGGCATAGAGGCGCGGCACGCCATATTCGAAGTTGGTGTAGACCATCTGCAGGCTGGGGTCCTTGCTCGCCTGCGCGATCATGCCCCAGGCGACCTGGTTGAGCTTCTGAAGCCCCTGGCCCGAACGGTCCTGGAGGATCATCTTGAAGCCGCCGCCGGTGCCGATGCCGCGGATCAGCGGCGGCTTCAGCACGAAGATGCGGGCCTGGTCGACGCCCTGCGCGATGCGACCGGCCTCGGCGAGGATCTTCGCCTCGGTCATGCCGTTCTTCGCGCGCGCCTCGAAGCTGTCGAAGACGAGGAAGGCGACCGCCGCATTGGAGGCGCTGGTGCCGCTCGGTCCATGGAAGCCGGCCAGCATGACCGCGCCCTTGACGCCGGGGATCTTCATCATCTTCTTGGCGACACCCTGCATCGTCGCGTCGGTCGACGCGAGCGATGTGCCGGGCGGGGTGAAGATCGCGGTCATCAGATAGCCCTGGTCCTGCGATGGGATGAAGCCGACCGGGGTCGCCCCGAAGATCGCCGCGGTCAGGGCCAGCAGGCCCGCATAGGCGAAGAGCACCCGCTTCGGCCGGGCGAGCAGCTTGCGCGTGCTCGAGGCGTAGAAGTTACTCAGCCGATCGAAGCCCGCATTGAAGCGCCGTGCGCCGATGAAGGCCATCCGGCGCCAGCGACCGTCGGGCATATGCTCGGCCTTGGGGCGAAGCAGCAGCGCGGCGAGCGCGGGCGACAGGGTCAGCGACAGGATCAGCGAGATGATCGTCGCCGAGGAGATGGTAACCGCGAACTGGCGATAGAATTCGCCCGTCAGCCCGGTCAGGAACATCGTCGGCACGAACACGGCGCACAGCACCAGCACGATCGCAACCAGCGCGGTCGACACCTCCTCCATCGATCGGAAGGACGCCTGCAACGGACTGAGGCCATGCTCCAGGTTGCGTTCGACATTTTCGACCACGACGATCGCGTCGTCGACGACGATGCCGATGGCCAGCACCAGGCCGAACAGCGAGAGGTTGTTGAGCGAATAGCCGACGGCGGCGAGCACCGCGAAGCTACCGATCAGCGAAACCGGGATCGCGATGACCGGGATGATCGCCGCGCGCCAGCTCTGCAGGAAGACGAGGATCACGATCACCACCAGCACGACAGCCTCGAGCAGGGAGTGCTGCACCGCGTTCACCGATTCCCGGATGAAGTTGGTGGGGTTGTAGATGACCTTGTAATCCAGACCGCGCGGGAACTTCTCCGACATGATCTTAAGTTCGGCGAGGACGGCGTCGGCGGTGGCGAGCGCGTTGGAACCCGGCCGCTGGAACACGGCGATGCCCAGCGACGGCTGGCCGCTGAGATACATGTTAATGCCGTAGTCCTCGGCGCCGAGTTCGACCCGCGCGACATCCTTCAGCCGGGTCAGGTGGCCCTGATCGTCGGACTTGATGACGACGTTCGCGAACTGCTCAGGCGTGTCGAGGCGGCCCTGCGTCTCGACGTTGAGTTCATAGGCGCCGGTCGCCTCGGGCGGCTTGCCGATCGCCCCGGCGGCAACCTGGACATTCTGGGCGCGCAGCGCTGCGACGATCTCGCCCGCGGTCAGGTTGCGGGCGGCGGCCCGACCGGGATCGATCCAGATCCGCATCGCATAGTCGCGCGCGCCGAACAGCCGCACCTCGCCGACGCCGTCGATCCGGGCGAGCCGGTCGCGCATTTGGGTCAGCGCGTAGTTGGAGACATAGCCGCGATCGAGCGAGTTGTCGGGTGAGATCAGGTTGGCGACCAGAATGAAATCGGGCGAGGTCTTGCGCGTCACCACGCCCTGGCGGCGGACATCCTCGGGCAGGCGTGGCTCGGCGAGCGCGACGCGGTTCTGGACGAGGACCTGCGCCTCATCGAGGTCGGTACCCAGCTTGAAGGTAACCGTGATCGTCAGCCGACCGTCGCTGGTCGCCTGACTCGACATGTAGAGCATGTCGTCGACGCCATTGATCTCCTGTTCGAGCGGAGAGGCGACGGTATCGGCGATCGTCTCGGCCGATGCGCCTTGATAGGTGGCGCTGACGGTGACGGTCGGGGGGACGACGTCGGGATATTGCGAGATCGGCAGGCCGAAGAAGGCCAGCGCGCCGACAATCGTGATCACCACGGCGATGACGCCGGCGAAGATCGGCCGCGTGATGAAGATATGGCTCAGGCGCATGGCCCTATTCCCTGTCTTGCCGGCGCGAACGGGGGCTGTCGCCCCTCTGTCGAAGGGACGTCACCCCGCCGGCCAGGCGGTGTCTGTTGATGGTCGGAGCCCGACGGCTCCCTTCAAAAGTCTAGCGCGCCGCCGCCAGTGTGGCCTGCGAGGCGACAGGAGCGGAGACCGCGGGGGCCGCGGCACTGGCCGTCGCATCGATCCGGCCGACGATGGTCTGCACCTTGGGGGAGGTGGCGGCATATTGCAGGCCGGAGATGACAACCCGATCCTGGGGCTTCAGCCCCGATCGTATGACCCGCAGACCATTGACCAGCGCGCCGGCCTCGACGGTGCGGGGCTCGACGCTGCCGTCCTTGCCGGTGACGACATAGACGATCTTGCGGGCCTGGTCGCTGACGACGGCGGCGTCGGGAACGAGCAACGCCGCATGAGCGCCGCCGGCGGCGAGCCGCATATTGCCGAACATGCCGGGCGTCAGGAAATAGTTGGGGTTGTCGATGACCGCGCGGCCGCGGATCGTGCCCGATCCGTTGTCGAGGCTGTTGTCGGTGAAATCGACCTTGCCCTTCCAGCGATAACCGGCCTCATCCTGCAGGCGGATTTCGACATGGTCGCTGCCGTCCTTCTGACGGCGCTGCTTGAGATAAAGCGCCTCCGATCCGTCGAAGCTGAAATAGATCGGATCGAGCGCGTTGACGGTGGTGAGGATGCTGGCGCTGCCCGCCGCGTCACCCGAGACGAGGTTGCCGACATCGACCCGGCGATCCGAGACGCGGCCGGTGATCGGTGCGCGGACCTGGGTGAATTCGACATCGAGACGACGCGCCTGGACCTGCGCACGGGCGACGGCGACGGAGGCTTCTGCCGACTGGACGCGGGCGCGCAGCGAGTCGACTTCCTCGGCGCTGACCGCCTGGTCGGCGATCAGCCGGTTGGCGCGGGCGAGGTCGGCATGGGCGAGCGACAACGCAGTTGCAGCATTTGCGGCCCGGGCTCGGGCTTCAGCCAGGGAGGCTGCAAACGGGCGGGCATCGATCGTGAAGAGCAGCTGGCCTTTGCGGACGATCTGGCCGTCCTTGAAGTGGACGCCGGTCAGCGCGCCGGAGACGCGTGGTCGGATCTCGACTGCCTGACTCGCCTCGAATCGGCCGACATAATCGTCCCATTCGACGATTGACGACTGGATTGGCAGACTGACGGTAACTGTCGGCAAGGGCTGGATATCTGCCTTCGCCTTGTCGGCGCTCGTCAGGCTGTAGGCGCCGAACAGGATGAGGCCGGCGATGGGGAGCGCGGCGTAGGCGGCGCGCTTGCGGGTCAGGCGGGGCGGCAGCGACGGCTGCGCGATTTCGGGGAGCTCGGCGGGGTCTCCCTTAAGTTCGGAGAGGTACATGCTGGGGTGTCCCTGTGTCGTCAATATGTAACAGAACGGTACGTATCAAAACCCAAGTACCGATCGGTTACATATATTGCAAGTGCGAAGCTTGCCTGAGGGTGGCCAACAATAACTATGGTGGCTGGAAGAAAACGGCTCGCACCCTGATTTCTCCCCCCGTGTCAGGGTTTGAGAGGGTCTGTTGACCGATCGGCAGCGAGACGATGCCGAAGACGTAGAGCCCTTTTCTCCGGCGACAGGCCGGACGACAGTGGAACGATGACCGCGATCCGTCCCAGCCGTGCGACCCTTCCGACAATGCGTGCCGCCGAGCCTCCGGCGTTCGATCCGGCGTCCGTGCGTCCCGGCATCGTCCATATCGGTCCGGGCGCTTTCCACCGTGCGCATATGGCCCGTTATACCCATGAGTTGATGACCACCGATCCAGCCGCGCTCGGCTGGGGCATCCTCGGCGCGGGTCTGATGCCGACCGACGCGGCGCTGTGCGCTGCGCTGCGCGAGCAGGACTGGCTCTACACGCTTGTCGAACGCGGCGATGGCGAAAGGTTGCGGCTGATCGGATCGCTGGCCGACATGATTATGGCCGACGAGGATTCGGCGAAGCTGCTTGACGCGATCGCGCGGCCGGAAACGAGGATCGTCAGCCTGACCGTCACCGAACATGGCTATTGCCTCGATCCCGCAACGAAGCGGCTGGACCGCGATCACCCGATGATCGTCCGCGACCTCGGCGATCCGGGGCAGCCGCACAGCGCGATCGGGATCATCGTCGAGGGCTATTGCCGTCGCATGCTGGCTGGGGCGCCCGCCTTCACGGCAATGAGCTGCGACAACATCCACAATAACGGCCATGTCCTGGCGCAGGCGGTGCTTGATTATGCCGCGTTGCGTTCGGCGGCGCTTGCCGGCTGGATCGCCCGCGAGGCGCGCTTTCCCTCCACGATGGTCGATCGCATCACCCCGGTCACGCGCGCCGAAGACATCGCCGATCTCGCCGCGCGCCACGGCATCGACGATCATTGTCCGGTCTTCTGCGAAAGCTTCAGCCAATGGGTGATCGAGGACGACTTTGCCGACGGCCGGCCCGATTGGGACAGCGTCGGCGCGCAGTTCGTGCCCGACGTCGCCCCCTATGAACGCATGAAGCTGCGCCTTCTCAACGCCAGCCATCTCGCGATAGCAGGCCCCGGGCGGCTGATCGGCTATGACTATGTCCACGAGACGATGGGCGACGATCTGCTTCGCCGCTACATGCGCGCGCTGATGGACCGGGAAACCGGGCCGACCCTGCTCCCCGTACCGGGCATCGACCTCGACCGCTATAAGGCGACGCTGATCGAGCGCTTCGCCAATCCTGCGATCCGCGATCATGTCGAACGGGTCAACACCGATGCCGCGCTCAACTATCTGCTCGATCCGATTCGCGATCGGCTGGAGCGCGACGAGCCGGTCGATCTCCTGGCCTTCGGCGTCGCCGCGTGGATCCGGCGCGTGCGCGGACGGGACGAGCAGGGCTGCCCTATCGACATCCGTCACCCACTGGCGGCGCTGCTGCGCGAGCGGGCGACCGAGGGTGGGGCCGATCCGATGCCAGTGCTTCGGATTTCGAGCCTGTTCGGATCGCTGGCCGACAATGCGGCCTTCGTTGCCGCGACACGCCGCAGCCTCGCGGCTATTCACGCGTTGGGATGCCGGGACGCGCTCGACAGATTGGCAAGGGAGCAGGGGTTTTGACGATCGTTGATGAGGATCGGCTGGTTGCCGGCATCGAGCTGGGTGGAACCAAGGCCATCGTGCTGATCGCCCGTGGCCGCGACGTGATCGCCCAGGCGCGCTTTCCGACCGAAGCGCCTGATGTGACGCTGGCGGCGATCGGCGACCAGCTCGATGCGTGGCAGGCCGGGCATGGCAAAGTCGAAGCGATCGGCATCGCCAGCTTCGGCCCGGTCGGGCTCGATCGCACCCGGGCGGATTATGGGCGCATCACCTCTACGCCGAAGCGCGGCTGGCAGCAGGTCGATCTGGTCGGCCACTTCGCCGATCGCTTCGGGGTGCCGATCAGCTTCGATACCGACGTCGCCGGAGCGGCCATCGCCGAACATCGTTGGGGCGCAGCGCAGGGCGATCGGGTGATCGTCTATCTGACGGTGGGCACCGGCATCGGTGGCGGCGTGCTTGTCGACGGCAAACCGGTCCATGGCCTGATCCATCCCGAGCTCGGCCATGTCCGCGTCCGCCGTGCGGCGGGCGACGATTTTGCCGGGATATGTCCCTTCCACGGCGATTGTCTCGAAGGGCTCGCCTCGGGCCCGGCGATCGGTGCGCGCACCGGCATGCCCGGCGACCGCATCGCCGACGAAGACCCCGTGTGGGACAAGGTCGCGGGCGAGATGGCGGAGGCCGTCACAGGGTTCATGCTCACCCTGTCGCCGCAACGGATCCTGATCGGCGGTGGCGTCTTCCAGCAGCGCGCGGGGCTGTTCCCCGCCTTGCGCGCCCGCACGGCCGATCTGCTCGGCGGCTATCTGGCCGGTGTCGGTGCTGCGGAGCTGACGGAGATCATCGTGCCGCCGGGGCTCGGCGACATGGCGGGGCCGCTTGGCGCGGTGGCGCTCGCCTATCGCGCGTGATCGGCGCGTAACATCTCGTCGATGGCCCGGTCGAAATGGCTCGTCATGATCTGATGCGCCGCTGCGGGATCGCCATCGGCAATGGCCTGGGCCAGCGCGCGGTGCCGGATCAGAACATCGGCGCGCTCGACCTCGGTCGTGCGGGTGCGCCAGGCGGCGGGCACGGCGTCGCGCATCATCGGCGCGAAGGACTGGATGATCTGCAGGAACAGCGGATTGTGGCTTGCCCGCGCGATCGCCTGATGCAGCGCGGTATCGCAGGCCGTGACCTTCGCCATGTCGTCGCCGGCCTCGGCCATCGCCTCGGCGAGCGACAGGATCAGCGCCGCTTCCCCCTCTGTCCGGTTGAGTGCGGCCAGCTCGGCGGTACGCACCTCCAGCGTACGGCGTACGTCCCAGATCTCGCTGATCGACACCTGCGAGGTTGCGACGGCATGGTCGAGCGAGGCGGCGATGACCGATCCGTCGATCGCGCCGACCCGGGCGCGGCGGCCGTTGGCGACATCGATCAGCCGCAGGGCGGCAAGTCCGCCGAATGCCTCGCGCATCACCGCACGGCTGACGCCCATCAGTCCAACGAAATGGCCTTCGCCGGGCAAGGTGTCGCCGACCTTCAGGTCATTGTCGCGGATATGATCCCGAACGGCTTGCATCGCTCGTTGCACCAGCGATCCTCCGCCGGCGGTCGCAAGGTCGGTCATGCGGCGAGTCTCCGCGCGCGATATTGGGTGGGCGCGGCCCCGAACCGCCGGGTGAAGGCGCGGGTGAAGCTGGCATTGTTGAGATAGCCGCAGCGATAACCGACCGAAGCGACCGGAAGGTCGGTCGACAGCAGCAGCATCCCGGCTTCCTCCAGCCGCTTCGCTGCCAGCGCATCGGCGATGGAGCAATCATACATGTCGCGAAAGCCGCGGGTCAGCTTCGCGCGATTGAGGCCGCAGGCACGCGACAGCGTGTCGAGCGTCAGCTTTTCCGCCCAGCGCTCGTCGATCATCGACCGCGCGTTGAGGATGCGGCGGCTGTCCTCCTGCGACAAAAGGCTTTCCCCCAGCACCGGCACCAGCGCTCCGTTTCCGATCAGTCGGAGCGTATCGCATAGCAGTTCGATGCTCTTGGCAAGGCGGTAAGGCAGGCGCGCCGCATCCGGCAGATCGCAATCGCGGATAGCGATCGCGATCTCGCGCAATTCTCGGGTGATGTGGAAGCTGCGTTCGTGGCCCTCGGGCAACGCACCGAACAGTCGCTCGATGGCGGAGGCCGAAACGATCAGAAGCAGCTGGTCGTGATCGAGACCGGATGGGGTCGGCGCCGCGTGCCAGCGGACGGTGGCGGGCGCACCGATGCAGCCCAGCGTATAGGTCAACGCGACCGGTTCGGCCGGCCAGGGGCGCTGCGGCAGCGGTCCCGATCCCACCATCGCTGCCATCTCGTGAGAGACCTGAACCCAATCCCGCTCGATCATCCAGCGCATCCTCTCATGCTCTGGAGAGACGGCTAAACCTTTCTGATAGGTTTTTCAAGACCTATCAGAAAGGTTTGGATCATGCGGCTTTGGAGGTGGAATCGCGTGGCGCGTGGCGCATAGCGAGCGGGAAGGCGAGAGCGGCGATGGCCGTGGTCACGACGCCGACGATGGCCAGCGCCGTGCCGAGATGCGACTCGCCGCCGAGCAGGCTGCTCACCAACGTGATCAGGGGCGGGGCGACGCCGAAGCCCAGGACGCCGGCCAGCGCCACGAACAGGCCTATGCAGAATCCGCGCAATTCGTTGGGCAGCAGCACCGCGATGGTGACACCGACGATCAAGCCGGCGGCGGTCCCGCAGAACAGGAAGATTCCGAGCATCAGCGCGAAGGTCGGTATGTTGGGCGCCAGCGGGAACAAGGCCATCGGCACCGACAGGATGGTGGCGGCGATCGCGCCGATCAGAATGCCGCCGCGGCGGGGACGGCGATGGCCCCAGTCGGCGCTGAGGCCGCCCAGGATCGATCCCAACACCCCGGCGGCGAAGACGAGGCCGCCCATCCACTGGGCGAATTGCTGGGGTTGCAGCCCATAGGTGCGGGCCAGCACCGGTGCGGCCCAGATGCCGGCGGCAGTGTCGACCATCGCGACCGACAACTGGCCCGCGAACAGCGGCAGGATGAAGGCGCGCCGATCCCATAGCTCACGCATCGCGACAGAGAAGGGGGCGTTGGCACCGGCGACGGTTTCGCGCCGGGCCGGTTCGCGGACGAAGAGAAGCGGCAGACAGGCGACCAGGCCGATCGCCGCGACGGCCAAGTGGACGCCGCGCCACGGCGCGATCGGGCCGATCCAGTCGGGCAGCACGAGGCTGCCGAGAATACCGAACAACCAGCCGCCCAAAGCGAAGGCACCCGCGCTACCGCCCCATTTGCCGAGCGTCAGGATCAGCATCGCGCTGCCGCGCTTGGCCGGGGTGCACATGTCGGCGGCGATCGAGATGGCGGCGGTAACCGAGCAGAAGCCGCCGACCGCGACGAACATCCGGGCGATGAAGAGCGTCGTCACGTTGCCGGCGAAGGCTGTCATGACGAGACCAACCGTCCAGCTCAGCATCAGCAGGATCAAAAGGCGCATGCGGTTATGGCTGTCGACCAGACGGCCGAGCGGTGCCGCGAGCAGCGCGAGCGGCGCCGCGGCGCCGACACCCTGGATAAGGCCCAGTTCGACGTCGGTCAGGCCCAGTTCGGCCTTGGCGGCTTCCTGGACGATGCTGAACAGGAAGATCGACATCGTGCCGACGGCCAGCGCTAGAGCCAGGATGGCGAGCGCCGGAAGCGCTGCAGCAAAGCGCGGTTCGTCGCGCGCGATATCAACTGCGAGGGGCAAGGAACCTCCTGAGGGCTGCCCGGCTCGTCTGTCGGGCCTGCTGGGCGACATAGGCGTCGGCCTGCAGTTCGAACCCATGAAAGGAACCAGGGAAAAGGTGAAATTCGGTCGGCACGCCAGCCCGCGCCAAGCGGCGGGCATAGTCCATGTCCTCTTCGAGGAAGAGGTCGAGCGCGCCGGTGTAGAGAAAGGTCGGCGGCAGCCCGGACAAATCGGGGGCGCGGGCCGGGACAGCATAGGGCGAGGGGGCGCCCGAGCCCGGCGGGTGACCAAGGAGGGCCTCCCAGCCGAAGCGGTTCTTGGCTTCGGTCCAGACGAACTCGCCGGCGTAGGGGTGCGGTTCGGAGCCGCTGCCCGTGCGGTCGTCGAGCATCGGATAGATGAGATGCTGGAACGCCAGCCGATACTCGCCCCGATCACGCGCCAGCAGGGCGAGCGCCGCCGCGAGGCCGCCACCCGCGCTCTCGCCCATCACGCCGATGCGCGCGGGATCGAACCTCTGTTCGGTGGCATTGGCGAAGGTCCAGGCGAGCCCGGCATAGCAATCTTCGATCGCGCCGGGGAACGGCGTTTCGGGCGCGAGCCGATAGTCGACCGAGACGACCGCGCAGTCGAGTTCGGTCGACTGCGCTCCGTTCATCGGGTCACTCTGGTCGGCCGCACCGGCGACATATCCGCCGCCATGGATATGATAGATGACCGGCAGGACGCCGGTCGCGTCCTTCGGACGCAGGATGCGGAGATCGATGTCGGGCGCACCGGCAGGGCCGGGGACCGTCTTCACCTCGACCGCGGCATCGATCTCGGCCGGGGGCAACAGCGCCGCCATTTGCGCCCGCATCTGGGGCAGCGCCTCGCGGCTGAGCTCGCTGTCCGGAAACTGGTCGAGAAAGGCGAGAAGGTCGGGATCGACGAGATGGCGGCTGGTCATGGCTGGTCCTCTCCAACGGTGGGGGAATGTCCCCTCAGGAGAGCAAGGCTGACATTTCCGTCATTCCCGCGAAAGCGGGAATCCACGGTCATGGTTCGTTGCAGTCTCTTCCGTGCCGCCGTCCATGGATTCCCGATTTCGCGGGAATGACACTGAAAGAAGGTCGGATTCGCCCGCGAGAGACCGGCCGTCAAAGCTGGAAGATCTTGCCGGGATTGAACAGGTCCTTCGGGTCGATCGCCCGCTTGATCAGCCGCATCATGTCGACAGCGTCGCCAAGTTCATCGACCAGGAACTGCTGCTTGCCCAGGCCGATGCCATGTTCGCCGGTGCAGGTACCGTCCATGGCTAGAGCCCGCGCGACGATCTTGTCGTTGATCGCCTCGACCTCGTGCATCTCTTCCGGCTTGTTGGGGTCGATCGCGAAGATGACGTGGAAATTGCCGTCGCCGACATGGCCCAGAATCGTCGAGGGAACCGCCGAGGTAGCAAGATCCTGCTTTGTCTCGACGATGCATTCGGCGAGCCGGCTGATCGGCACGCAGACGTCGGTGGTCCAGCCGACCGCGCCGGGGCGCTGGGCGATCGAGGCGTAATAGGCCTCGTGCCGGGCCTTCCACAGCTTGTTGCGTTCCTCGGGTAGGTTGGACCAGAGGAACTCGCCGCCGCCATTATAGCCGGCAATCTCGCGCACCGTTTCGACCTGTTCCTCGACATAGCGTTCCGAACCGTGGAACTCGAACAGCAGGGTGGTCTTCTCGGGATAGTCCAGCTTCGAATAGGCGTTGCATGCCTTCATCTGGGCGTCGTCGAGGATCTCGATCCGGGCGACCGGCACGCCGATCTGGATCGACTGGACGACGGTGTCGACCGCGCCCTTCAGGGTCTCGAACGAGCAAACCGCCGATGAGATTGCCTCGGGAATACCGTGAAGGCGCAAGGTGATCTCGGTGATGATGCCCAGCGTGCCCTCGGCGCCGATCATCAGGCGAGTCAGGTCATAGCCTGCCGCCGATTTGCGGGCGCGCCTGGCGGTGCGGATGATCTTTCCGTCGGGCGTCACCACCCGCAGCGAGAGAACGGCCTCGCGCATCGTGCCGTAGCGCACGGCGTTGGTACCCGATGCGCGGGTCGAGGCCATGCCGCCGATGGTGGCGTTGGCACCGGGATCGATCGGGAAGAACAGGCCCTGGTCGCGCAGATATTCGTTGAGCTGCTCGCGGCGCACGCCCGCCTGGACGGTGCAGTCGAAGTCTTCCTGATTGACCTCGACGATCGCGTTCATCTCGGACAGGTCAATTGTCAGGCCGCCCCGGATCGGGGTGACGTTGCCCTCGAGCGAGGTGCCGGCACCGAAGGCGATGATCGGCACCTCTGCGGCGACGCACAGATTGACCAGTGCCGCGACCTCCTCTGTCGAACGGGCGAAGACCACCGCGTCGGGAAGCACCGCATCGAAATGGGTCTCGCTCGACCCATGCTGGAGACGGATCGCCTCCCCGGTGCTGAGCCGATCGCCGACCACCGCACGGACTTCATCGAGGAAGCCCGTGGGCAGCGGCTTGCGGTCGAAGGAAGGCAACGGCGCTGTCATGTGGACCTCAATATTTGAAGGAGGCGCGGATGCCGTAGCGACGGCGGTCCCCGATGATGCCGAGATCGGAGGCTGGCAGGCCGGCGAGTTGCAGCGTCGTCTTCTCGATGTAACTCTCGAAATAATCCTTGTTCAGCAGGTTATTGCCGAAGATCGCGAACTCGAATGGGCCGGTCCTGTAGGTGATCGAGCCGTTGACCAGCGCATAACCCTTCAGAAATGTCGGCGTGGTCTGGTTGAGGGTACCGGCAAGCCGCTTGCCCTTGCCCTGGACGCCGCCGCTGAAGGTCAGCGAGTCGTCGCCGATCGGCACGACATAGTCGCTCGAAAGGCTGAACATGAGGTCCGGCTGGAAGGTGAGGCGGTCGCTCGACAATGTGCGGCCGGTTACAGCGGTGTAGGGCGAACTGTCGGTCAGGCGCGCGTGCATGTAGGTCATGCTGCCGGCGATCGTCCACTGGCTGGTCGGCCGGAGCAATGCTTCGAGTTCGACGCCGTAGCTTTCGACGTCGCCGCTGTTGAGGTCGACCGTGACGAGACCGGCCGGCAGCGCGGGCGCGATCGAATTCAGGCCGATATAATCCTTATAATCATTGTAGAAGACGGCGCCTGACAGCGACAGAGCGCGGGTCGAGTATTTCGTACCGACTTCATAGGTCCAGGCGGAGTCGCCCTTGTAGGTACGAAATGGCGCGTTCGGGGCGTTGAAGCCGCCGCCGCGATAGCCGCGCGCCACCGAAGCGTAGGTCATCATGTTCCCGTTCCAGTGACGGGTCACGGTCAACTTTGGCTGAACCTGGTTCGACTTGAGGCTTGCGCCGGGGATAGCCGCGCCGTTGACAGTGCCCGAAGCCTTGCGGCTTTCATGGTCGTAGCGCAGGCCGGCTGCGACCTCCCAGTCGGCGTTCGGTTTCCAGAACATCGTACCGAAGGCCGCATAGGTATCGCCGATACGGCGGTCAGTCTGGCGAACCAGGGCATTGCCGGCAATGACGATGGTGCGATCCAGCGCAGCCGAGGTGCTCTCATGGCTGTAGAAAAGACCGAACAGGGTCGAGATTTGATCGGTCAGTGTGGTGTCGAGGCGCAACTCGGTCGTCGTCGTCCGCAGCCGATCCCGCGCATTGTCGCGCACGGCGTTCAACGGGCCGAAATCGGCGTCGGAGTCGGGCGACGTCGTGTTGCGAAGGTCATAGGCGACCTGCAGCGTTACCTTGGTGCTCAGTGCTTCGATCGGCGTCTCGATCTTCGCGTTTACGCCGCGATATTTATAGCTCGCGATACCCAGTGCGTTGAACTGGTTGATGCGCAGGTAGTCGGTTGGGCCGGAAACGCGCGCGTAAGGGACGTTGGTGCCCTTAACCCAATCATAATAGCCGCCGATGGTGATCGTCAGATCCTCGGTCGGGGTCGCGCGGATCGTCGTGTTGATCGAGTCGGTGTTGAAGGCGTTCGCTTTGCCACCGATCGTGACGTTCTTGATGAAGCCGTCCTGCTGGCGGTGCGAACCGGCGACGCGGATCGCGAGCTTGTCCTCGACGATCGGGCCGGAAACCGAGCCGCCGACCTGCCAGCTGTTGTCGGGGCCGGCATAGCTTGCCATGCCGCGTGCTTCGAACGTGTTGCCTGGCTGGCGGGTGATGACGTTGATCGCACCGCCCAGTGTGTTCTTGCCGTACAGCGTCCCCTGCGGGCCGCGCAGCACTTCGATCCGTTCCACGTCGTTCAGCGGGTTGTTCAGATAAGCCGTGTTGGGACGATAGATGCCATCGACGAACAGGCCGACGCCCGGCTGCACGGTGCCCACCAGCGTCACGCCGACGCCGCGGATCGAGACGAAGGCGCGGCCGGCGCCGTCGCTGCTGATGTTGAGGCCAGGCGACAGAAGCGCGGCTTCGCGCACCGAGTTGATGTTTCGCTTGGTCAGCGTGTCGCCGGAGATGGCGGTGACGGCGACGGGGACATCGAGCAGGGTTTCATTCCGCTTGCGGGCGGTGACGATGATATCCTGATCACCATTGGCTTCTACGGCTGCGGCGGGCGCGGCCTGTTGCGCGAAGGCGGTCGAAGCGCCGAGCGCGACGAGAGCACAACTCGTGACGAGCATGGTGGTGAACCGCATCTGATATCCTCTCCTGAAACACGCCGGTTCTATGGACCTGACGCAAATAATGGAGATCACCTATCAGATAGCTTACCTTTCAGAAAGGTTGGGATTGTGCGTAGGCTTTGCCGATCGGATCAAAGGCTTGGCCGCATCGCGACATGGCAGCAAAATCAGGGGAGAAAGGCGGCTGCCGGCATCGGAGGTTCGGACCGGGCCATGCTGTCGGTCAGCGAATAGACCGTCCGGGTATCGCGATCGAACGCGTCCCATGGCAGGCTGCCGTCGCGCGCGAAATCGACCCAGATGCGGTGCGCGCGCGTGGCCAGCTCCTGCGGCGGGCTTTCTCCCACCAGTCCCTGAGGCCCCGTTGCCGAGGCGAGCGTGTCGAAAACGAAGGGCAGTTCGAGGCCATGACAGGCGCCGAGCTCGCCCTTGAACGCCGGCGAGCGCCAGCCGAATTGATACATATGGGTGCGGCCCTGATGCTCCTCGGCGAAGCGGCGCGCTGGCCAGCGGAAGACGAGGTCGTTCATCGCATCGGTCAGCGCCTGGCCGGGCTTCACACCGATCTGGCCGAGGCCATATGCCTTCAGCACCCTGCGCGCCTTCGGCTGGGAGCGACTGAGCATGAAGGTAGCGAGCAGGCCGCCGATCTTGTCGCGTACGCCGGTGGGGACGAGATAGAGGTTCATCTCCTCCGCATTGGTGCCGATCAGGATATCGACATCGGCCCCCGCGCCGCGCCGGATCGCTTCGAGCGGCTGGAGTGGCAACACGTCGTCGCCGTGGACCGGGACGAAGCGGCTGATGCCGAACACCGGTTCGCGGCCATTGGAGTCGCGCAGATCGAGCCGCATGGTCGGTGCCGACACCTGTTCCAGCGCGTCGAGCGCCTCTGCGGCCGGGATGCTGGCGAAGCCCGTCTTGTCGGGTGTGATCCGCAGTAGCTTGGCAAGCTTCTTGACGAGGCGCTGCATCACCGGGATCTCGCGGGTCATCGCGGCATGTCCGCTCTGGATGATCGCGCGCTTGAACAGGCCCTTGGCCATCGGTGAGGCGATCAGGTCGGCGATCGCCATCGCACCAGCAGACTCGCCGAAGACCGTTATATTCTTGGGGTCTCCACCAAACGCCGCGGCATTGGCGCGCACCCAGTGCAGCGCGGCGATCATGTCGCGAAGGCCCAGATTGGTCGGCACGCCGGGGATAGGCAGGAAGCCGTCGATGCCCAGCCGGTAGTTGATGGCGATGCAGACGACGCCGTCGCGCGCGAAGCTGGCGCCGTCCGAAATCGACACGTCCTTGCTGCCGATCACGAAGCCGCCGCCATGGATCCACACCATCACCGGATGGCCCCCGCCATTGGCTTCGGGCGCCCAGACATTGACGGTGAGATAGTCGTCGCCCTGCACCCAGCCGTTGCCGATCAGCGGACTGACATCCAGGCCGGGGAAAGCCTTGACCCGGTGCGGGGCATTGGGGCCGGGAAGGGTGGCATCGCGTATGCCTGTCCACGGCTCGGCAGGCTCGGGGCTGGCGAAGCGACGCTCGCCCACCGGCGCTGCCGCATAGGGGATGCCGAGGAAGCGACGAATGCCGCCTTCGCTTGCACCCCTTACCGCTCCTGCGGTCGTGTCGACGATCGCGTCAGCCATTCCCAGTCTCCATGCCTGCTTTCGATCTGCCTACCGCATATACGCAGCAAGCGGCTCGGCATTGCGTGTGCCGACCCGCATTTTATGGATGCGGCATCGCAAGACGTCGGCTGTCGGGGGCGGACCCGCCGGTCGTCAGTGGCCTCCGGCGCCCGGTGGCGGCGCGCTTTTCGGCTTCGGCGCGAGCCAGACGAAGGCCGCGATCATGAACATCAGCAGCCCTGCCAGCAGGAAGACCTTGTCGGTGGCGACGGTCAGAGCTTCGCGATCCACAAGCTGCGCGATCGCCCCCAGATTCTGCTCGGGCGTGAAGCCGGGCGCCATTCCGCCGCTCGGCATGTTGATCTTGCCGGCCAGATCGCTGCCCACCATGCGGGCCTGATTGTTCCAATAGGTCATGACGACCGAAGTCGATATGGCTACGGCGATGATCCGCATGAAGTTCTGGAGCCCGGCGGCGGAAGCCAGTTCCTTCGGGGGGACCGATCCCAGCGACATCGCCGTGACGGTGACGAAGAAGAAGGGCATGCCCAGCCCCATGATCAGCTGGGGCGTCGCCAGCGACCAGAAATCGGTGCCGCTCGTCCAGTTGGTCCGCAGCAGCGTGGCGGCCCCGATCCAGATGAGCGCGCCCGACAGGATCAGGCGGGGGTCGAACTTGGTGATCAGCACCGGCGCCAGCCGCGCGACCAGCACGCCGGCCATGCCGGTGAACGCGGTGGCGAGGCCGGCCCAGGTCGCCGTGAACCCCAGCGACAGCTGCATCCACTGTGGAATGATCACGATGCCGGCGAAATAGGCGCCGAAGCCGAGGCATATCGACAGCGCTCCGATCGCGAAGCCGCGATGGCGGAAGACGCGCAGGTCGACGATGGGATGTTCTTCGGTCAGTTCCCAGATCACGAAAACGACCAGCCCGATGGCGGCGATCAGGGCGAGGACGACGATCAGCGGATCGGCGAACCAGTCATGCTCGCGGCCGATGTCGAGCATGATCTGCAGCGCGCCGATCCAGATCACCATCAGCGCGAGGCCAACCTTGTCGATCGGCAGTTTCTCGGTCGGCGTCTCGACCTTGCGAAGGGTCGAATAAGCGGTGCCGGCCACGAACAGGACGACGGGCACGTTGATGAAGAAAATCCAGTGCCAGCTCCAGTTGTCGCTGATCCAGCCGCCGAGGATCGGGCCTAGGGCCGGCCCGACCAGGGTTGTCATGGCCCAAATGCCCATCGCGTTTCCGCGCTTTTCAGGGGGGAAGATGCGCAGCAGCAGGAGCTGGCTGAGCGGAACGATCGGTCCGCCGGAAAATCCCTGGCCGATCCGGCAGGCGACCAGCATGCCGAGCGTGGGCGACAGGCCGCACAGGACCGAGAAGATACCGAAGCCGACGACGGCGAAAACGAATACGCGCAGCGCCCCGAACCGCAGCGCCAGCCAGCCGGTCAGCGGTACGCAGATCGCCTCTGCGACCGCATAAGAGGTGATCACCCAGGTGCCCTGGCTGGGCGAGATGCCCAGATTGCCCGAGATGTGCGGGATCGAGACGTTGGCGATGGTCATGTCGAGCACGACCATCAGATTGGCCGAAGCCAACGCCATCCCGCTCAGGAAGCGATGGCGGGGACTGATGAGCTCATGGGGTTCGGCGGCGGCCATGATCGATCAGTCGTTCGAGATGTCGATATCGACGTCCATCGACAGACCGACCCGCAACGGATGGGCGGCGAGCTCCTTCGGATCGAGGGCGATGCGGACCGGCAGGCGCTGAACCACCTTGATCCAGTTGCCGGTGGCGTTCTGCGCCGGGATCAGCGCGAAAGCCGAGCCGGTTCCACCCGAGAAGCCGACGACCTTGCCGTGATAGACAACGTCGCTGCCGTAGAGATCCGATGTGATCTCCGCGGTCTGGCCGGGCTTGACGTTGCGGAGCTGGCGCTCCTTGAAATTGGCGTCGACATAGACCTGCGATACCGGGACGACCATCATGATCGGCGTGCCTTGCATGACCCTCTGGCCGACCTGGACCTGGCGACGGGTAACGATGCCGTCGATCGGTGCGCGGATCACGGCGCGGTCGAGGTCGAGTTTGGCGGCGGCGAGCTTCGCCTTGGCGGCCAGCACCATCGGATCGGTTTCGACCGTGGCGCCTTCGATCAGCGCCTGGTTGGCGGCGAGTTCGCCGGTGGCGGACCCTTGGTTGGCGCGGGCTTGCGCCAGCTTGGCGCGCGCGCCGGCGAAGGCGTTGCGGGCGCTGGTCAGCTCGTCGCCGGAAACCGCGCCCGAAGGCTGCAGGGCAAGGCGACGATCGAGATCGATGCGGGCCCGGTCGAAGTCCGACTGGGCGGTGGCGATATCGGCCTGCCGCGCGGTGACCTGTGCCGACAGCGCCGTGCTGGTGGCCCGGCTCTGGGTGAACATCCGCCGTGCGCGCGCCAATTCGGCTTCGGCCTGAGCGTAGGCGATTCGCATGTTGCTGTCGTCGAGGCGGACGAGGATGTCGCCGCGCTTCACCGCCTGCGTGTCGCTGACCCGCACTTCGATCGCCTGGGCGGAGATCAGCGGGGTTACCTGCGCCACTTCGGCATTTACATAGGCATTGTCGGTGCTGACATGGTTGCGGCCGACCAGCCCATACCAGAGCCCGTAGAGCAGGGCGGCGGCGGCGACGAGAATCGCGAAGCGGATCAGCAGGGTCTTGCGCTTGCGGAGCTGCGCCCGCTTGCTTGCTTCGGCGTCGCCGTCGGCGGTAGGCGCGGGCGTGATGTTCGCGGAGTCGGCGTCAGCCATTGGGGTTTTCCTTGGCGGGAGCTTGGACCGGCGCGGTGAAACCGCCGCCGAGGGCGCGGACGAGGGCGACGTCCAGCGCGAACATGCGGGCATCGAGATCGGCAACCGCCCGGCGGGCCTGCAGCAGCCTTTCTTCCGACGTCAGCACATTGAGATAGGTGGAAAGGCCCCCTTCATAGCGCTTTCGGGCTATGGAATAGGCGTCCTCGGAATCGGCGAGGGCCTGCCGCGACTGGGCGAGCCGATCGGCCGTCGCCCGCTGGCTGGTCACCGTGTCGGCGACCTCGCGATAGGCGGTGATGACCGTGCCGTTGTAGAGCGCGACCGCCTCATCATAGCGGCCACGCGCACCACGATACTGGCCGCTCAGCGCGCCGCCGCGAAAGATCGGCAGGCTGATCGCAGGGGTGACGTTGCCGTACGTCGATCCGCTGTCGGTCAGATTGGCGAGCCCGAGCGAGCGGACGCCGACGAGCGCGCCAAGGCTGATCGCCGGAAAGAAATCGGCATGGGCGACCTTCACGCGGCTGGCGGCGGCCTGGGCGCGGGCGCGGGCGGCGGCGATGTCGGGCCGGCGGCCGATGAGGTCGGTGGTCAGCCGGGCGGGGAGGCCGGACGGGTGGAGCGCTGTCAGCACGGGCCGCGTGATGGAAAGACCGCGATCGGGGCCGGCGCCGACCAACGCTGCAAGCTGATTGCGGACCAGCGCGATCGACTCGTCGGCGGCGATGAGATCGGCGCGCGCCAGCGGCACCGCGGCGTCGGCCTGTTTGAGCTCGGCACGGGTGTCGATGCCGTTGCGAACCCGGTCGGACACCAGCTTCTGCGTGGCGAGGCGCAGCTCGGCGGCGGATGCGAAAACGTCGCGCTCGGCATGGAGGCGGGCGAGGTCGGCATAGGCCGAGGCGATCGCGGTCGCGAGCATCAGCCGGGCCTGATCCTGCTCGATCCGCGCCGCTTCCGCGTCCGAGGTTGCCGCCGCCAGCGCGGCGCGGTTGCGGCCCCACAGGTCGAGGTCGAAGGACAGGTTGACCGCTGCCTGGCCGACGTCCTGCCAGCCCTTGGGAACGAATTGGGCGGGAATGCCGACATTATAGCTCTGCTTGTCCAGCCCGGCGCTGGCATTGACGCCGATCGACGGCAGCAATGGCGCACCGGCCGACTGGGCCATGCCCTGCGCCTGGCGCAAGCGTGCGGCGGCCGCGGCAGCATCGGGAGAATCCCGCAGGCCTTCCGCGATCAAGCGGGACAGCTGCGGGTCGCCATAGCTCTGCCACCACCCGTCGGCCAACCAGGCGACGTCGGAGGTAGCCGACAGGCTCTGTGCGGCGGCGATGCTGGCGGGGGTACGCGGTTCGGCCCGGGGCCCGAGATCGGGCACCGACGCGCATGCGGAAAGCGCCATCGTCAGCCCAAGGGCCGCACCGGAGCGAAGAAAAAGGCTGCGACTCGGATTCATCAGAAAAAACCGTACTATCTGGTATGGTTCGGCGATGTGCTCCGGAATTGAGGCCTTGTCAATGCAAAGATGTACCATGTAGTACAGCAATGCCGATGGACCGCGAGACCCCCCAACTGAGCCGCCGTGAAGCGAAGAAGCTCGACCGTCGCGACGCGATCCTGGAGGTCGCTGGCGACTATTTCCTGCAGCACGGATATGCCGCCACGACGATGTCCGGGATCGCTGCGACAATCGGTGGATCGAAGGCGACCTTATGGAGCTATTTCCCGTCGAAAGAGGCGCTGTTCGAAGCGGTGCTGGATGAGGCGACGACGCAGTTCCGGCAGCAGATGATCCCGCTCCTCGATCCGGGTTCGGATTTCGAAGCGACATTGCGCAGCTTTTGCCGGCGGTTCATTGAGAAGGTGACCGCGCCGCAAGCCATCGCGCTGCATCGGCTGATCCACGCCGAGGCCGGACGCTTCCCCGAGATAGGCGAGATTTTCTACGAGCGAGGGCCGGGGACGACCCTCCGGTTGCTCGGCAATTTCATTGCCGCAGCCATGGATAGGGGCGCGATACGATCGGACGACGCCATCCAGGCGGCGAGGGTGCTGATCACGCTGTGCATGTTCGGCGGACATCAGCAGTTGTTGCTGGGGCGTATCGAGCAGGCAGATCCGGAGAGGGTCGCTGCGGACGCAGATGCCGCCGTGGATATCTTCCTGCGCGCCTACGCGCTCTGAGGTCGCACTAGCGGGCGGGCCCAGAATGCCGACATGCTGAGCCTGTCTGAGGATCTACATCTGCTCCGCCGCCTGGACGAAGCTGGAGGCTCGGTCGAATTCCTGGTGTCAGCAGCCAACAGGGTCGGACCAAGCTTCCCCGTGGATGCTGAAACAAGGTCAGCATGACGTCGATATAGCGCCGGCTCCAACGCAAAAGGGCGACCCGTGGGCCGCCCTTCGCATGGTCCAGTCCGGAAACCGATCAGCGCGAGTAGAACTCGACGACCAGGTTCGGTTCCATCTTAACCGGGTAAGGCACTTCGTCGAGGGTCGGCACGCGAACGAAGGTGACCTTCGTGCCGCCGTCCTGGGCGATGTACTCGGGAATGTCGCGCTCGGACAGGCCCTGGGCTTCGAGCACCAGCGCCATTTCCTGCGCCTTGGCGCCGAGGGTGATCTCGTCGCCCGGCTTCACCTGACGCGAAGCGATGTTGCACTTCACGCCGTTGACGCGAACGTGACCGTGGCTGACCAGCTGGCGCGCGGCGAAGACCGTCGGCGCGAACTTGGCGCGGTAGACGACGGCGTCGAGGCGACGCTCGAGCAGGCCGATGAGGTTCTGCGAGGTGTCGCCCTTCATCCGCGAAGCTTCGGTGTAGTTCCGCTTGAACTGCTTCTCGGTGACGTCGCCGTAATAGCCCTTGAGCTTCTGCTTCG
>JAZKDN010000038.1:0-32211 GCA_040387595.1 Pseudomonadota bacterium | reverse complement strand
ACCAGGCGGTGGACGCCGCTCTCGGTCTTGGCATAGCCATAGGCGTTCTCGCCCTTGACCAGCAGGGTCGCCGACTTGATCCCCGCCTGCTCACCGGCGTGGAAATCGACGAGTTCGACCTTGAGGCCACGCCGCTCGGCCCAGCGCGTGTACATGCGCTGGAGCATGCCCGCCCAATCCTGGCTCTCGGTGCCGCCGGCGCCGGCATTGACTTCGATATAGCTGTTGTTGCCGTCGGCTTCGCCGGCGAGCAGCGCCGAAATCTTGTCCTTCTCGGCGCGATCGGCAAGCGCGATGAGCGACTGGATACCGTCCGCAATCAGGCTGTCGTCACCCTCGGCCTCGGCCATTTCCATCAGTTCGATCGTATCGTCGCGTTCCTGTTCGATCGACTTTACCGCGGTGACGGCTTCGTCGAGGCGGCGACGCTCGCGCATCACCTCCTGCGCGGCCTTGGCGTCGTCCCACAGCTTGGGGTCCTCAACCCGGTTGTTGAGTTCGTCGAGCCGGCGCATCGCACGGTCCCAATCCAGGAAACGGCGCACGAGCGCCATCGCCTGGTTGATCTGATCGACACTGGCTTGCGCTTCGGCGCGCATACGACACTCCACATCAATTGCGTTATTCCGGCGAAGACCGGAATCTCAGGCGGCATATATAGGTGCCGTTCCCTTGCCTCGCGATACCCCGGTTTCGGGATACGGACGGCACTTACGCGCCGCCCTAGTAGATGCCGTCCTGACTTTGCAAGAACTCGCTGTCGGTGGTGGCCCGGGCGGTGGGGGCCGCACGCTTGGCGATCTCGTCGCGGCGGATCGTGCGGCGCGGTTCGCTTTCGGGCTTGAAGGCTTCCCATATCACCGGGCTGTAGTAGCTGCCGTCCGGCCAGGCGCCGAAGACGCGGCGCCCGGACTTGCGGTCGATCCGGATCATGCGGATGTTGGCCGGTGCCTGGAAGGGGACGACCGGCATATCCTTCATCGCCTTGGCGGCGAAACTGCGGAAGATCGGCGCCGCGATCGTGCCGCCCTGCGCATAGCCGCCCATCGAGCGGGGATTGTCGTAGCCAAGATAGAGGCCGCCAACCATGTCGGCCGACCCGCCGACGAACCAGACATTGGTCGGCCCCGACGAGGTGCCGGTCTTGCCGAACATCGGCCGGCCGAGATCGCGCAGCACCGTTGCGGTGCCGCGTTCGACCACGCCTTCCATGATGTGGAGCATCTGATAGGCGGTCATCGCATCGATCACCTGCTTCGACCTGATGCGCGGGCGGGGCATCGGGCGGCCGTCATATTGCGGCATGTTGCAGCCTTCGCAGGCGCGCTTGTCGGCGCGCCAGATCAGCTTGCCGTTGCGATCCTGGACATAGTCGATGACCGTCGGCGTTACCTCGCGGCCCTGATTGGCGAAGATCGAATAGGCATTGACGATCTGTTGCACCGTTGTCTCGCCCGCACCCAGCGCATAAGCGAGATAGGGCGGATAATCGCCTATTCCCATTATCTTGGCGGTGCGGACGACCTTGTCCATGCCGATCTGGCTGGCGGTGCGCACGGTCATCAGGTTACGCGACTGTTCGACGCCCCAGCGCATCGTTTGCTGGCCGGCATTTTCGCCCGAAAAATTCTTGAAGCATTTCTGGCCTAGCCGCGCCGATTGATAGACGCAGAACGGGCCGTCGATGACGATCGAGGCCGGGGTCATGCCGCTGTCCAGCGCGGCGGCATAGACGAATGGCTTGAAGGTCGAGCCCGGCTGGCGCTTCGCCTGGGTCGCGCGGTTGAACGAGGACCCGCGCGCATCGAAGCCGCCCTGCATCGCAAGCAGCTGACCCGTGTGCGGGTTCTGGATGACCATGCCGCCCGAGATGCTGGGGATGCTGCGCAGCGACCAGGCGTCGCCCTCGCGCCGGACGACGATCACGTCGCCGGCCTTCAGGAAATCGAAAGCGCGGCCGCCGACGCCGGCCTTCGGCATGGTCGCGCCCCAGCTCGGCAGCGTGCCGCGCGACCCGTTCTCGAAGCCGATCTCGGCTTGCGACCCCTGTTTGGACAGGACGACCGCCGGGGACCAGTTGGCATAGCCCGCGCCGACGTTGAGGTTCGACAGGCTGCGCGCCCAATCGTCGTCGATGGCGATCCGGGCGATCCGGCCGCGCCAGCCGCCCGCCGCCTCGAAACGGACCAGCCCGTCGCGCAGCGCGTCCTCCGCTGCTTGCTGGACCTTGGTGTCGTAAGAGGTGCGGACCCACAGGCCGCCCGAATAGATCGCATTGGGGCCGTCGTCCGCGGTCTGGCCATAAAGCCCGATCAGCTGGCGGCGGACCTCTTCCATGAAATAGCCCGCGACGCTGGCGCGGGGCGAATAGCGCGGCACAACGCCGAGCGGGGCTGCGGCCGCTGCGGTACGCTGCTCTTCGGTGATGAAGCCGTTCTCCTGCATCTGCTGGAGGACGTAATTGCGGCGTTCGAGCGCGCGGTCGGCATTGCGTTCAACCGTGTAGTTGGCCGGCGCCTTGGGCAGGATCGCGAGATAAGCGACTTCGGGCAGGGTGAGTTCGCCGACATCCTTGCGGAAATAGGCGCGGCTCGCCGACTGGACGCCGTAAGCGTTGCGGCCGAGGAAAATCTGATTGAGGTAGATTTCCAGGATCTGCTGCTTGGTGAGTGCGCCTTCGATGCGGAAGGCGAGGATCGCCTCGCGCACCTTGCGTGCAATCGAATAATCGTCGCCGACGATCAGGTTCTTCGCCACCTGCTGGGTGATGGTCGATCCGCCCCGGGCGCGACGGCCGCTGCCCAGCTTGGTCGTATAATCGACCACCGCGCCGGCCAGACCACCTATGTCGACGCCGGGATGGCTGAAGAAGGTCTTGTCCTCGGCCGAGATGAAGGCGTTGACCAACAGCTGGGGATATTCTTCGAACGAAAGCTCGACCCGCCGTTCGCGGGCAAAATCGGCGATCGGCTCGCCGTCATAGCCGCGGACGTTGGTCGGCAAGGGCGGCTGATAGGCGAGCAGTGCATCGGCCGACGGCAGGCCTCGCGCGAACAGAAACCAGATCAGGACCCAGAACAACCCGGCCGACCACAGGAGATAGCCCGACCAGCGCCAGGTGCGGAACGTCCGGAGGTGGCGGATCTGGTCGCGCCAGCCGGGAAAGGGATTGCTGATGGTGGGGAGCTTCGGCACGCTGGCGCTCTATACAACCCGCCATTCCCGCGAAAGCGGGAATCCACGATCACGGGTCGCCGGCGGCTCGAGCGAGCGGCTGTCCATCGATTCCCGCTTTCGCGGGAATGGCGAAAAACTGTCGGCCGTGCACCTCATTCGCCCGTCAACCGCCTGGCGAAATGGGTCTCGATCGCCTTGCGGACACCGATCGCGATATTGCGGCGATAGGAGGTCGACAGCAGCATGCCAAGATCGTCGTCGTTCGAGATATAGCCGGTCTCGAGCAGAACCGACGGCACGTCGGGCGCCTTGAGCACGATGAGTCCGGCGAAGCGATGCGCCTCATCCTTGAAGTGGATCGTCGGGGCCATTTCGCGTTGGAGCATCGTCGCGAACTGCGACGATATGTTCATCGTCTCGCGCCGGGCGAGGTCGAGCAGGATCGACGACACCTCGTTGTTCTCCCCGCCCAGGTCGATGCCGTTGAGGATGTCGGCGCGGTTTTCCTTGGCGGCCAGCTGCGCCGCGACGCGGTCCGATGCGACCTCCGACAGGGTGTAGATGCTCGCGCCGCGTGCGGCGGTGTTGGCGGCGCTGTCGGCGTGGACCGAGATGAACAGGTCGGCTTTCAGCCGCCGGGCGATCTCGCGCCGTTCTCCCAGCACCAGAAAGCGGTCGTCCTGACGGGTCAGCGCGACCCGGACCCGGCCCGATGCCACCAGTTCGTCGCGGATCGCCTTGGCAATGCCGAGGGCGATGTCCTTTTCCCGATAGCGGCCGTCGGTCGATTGCGAGCCCGGGTCATGGCCGCCATGGCCGGCATCGATTACCACCAGCGGCCGTTTCGTGCCGCGCGCGCCGGAAACGACGGGCACCTGCAACGGCTTGGGCGGATCGAGCGGCACCGTGATCCCGCCGCGCTGCGCCGATCGGGCGTCGATCGTTTTGTCGTCGAGCCCGAACAGCTGCCGTCCCTTGCGCACGGCGCGAGCGAACAGGCTTTCGTCGACGGTCTTCAGCGACAGATTCAACGTCTGGTGATCGGCGGAAAAGGAAGCGTCCGATACGATTGCCGCACGGGTCAGTTCGAACACCACGCGTGCCGTGTTGTTGTCATACTGGCCGTGGCGGGTCCCGGCGATCAGTCCTCCTGAGGCCGAAACCCGGCCCATGCGCGCGCCGGGCAGGTCGACGGCGATGCGCTGAGGTCGCGACAGCATGAAGGCGGAGGCGGTGGCGACCGGCTGGTCGAACCGCAGCGTGACGCTGGTCGCACCGATCTCGATCCCCGAAACCGTCGCCGCCGCCCGGAGTGATCCGGGGACGAACGCCAGCAGCAGGGCGCATAAAGCAAAAGCGAGACGCTGGCTGAAACCTGAATTCGGCAAGATGGCCCCATGATACCCGGCCGGTCATGAAACGCCGACTGCCAATAGTTTAACCAAAGCTTGGACATGCTTGTCCAGTACGGTGATGCTTGCCCGATCCCTGATCGGATGCTAGCAGTTTTTATCCGGATATCGGCCTGTCCCCGTCAAGGCGGGGCAGATGCGCCGTTCCGGCCCACCGTCGCTATGAAGTGACGGCGTAACAGGTTGACGATCGCATGAGTCATTTTTCGCCCCATTCCTTCCGCTGCCAGTCTCTTGGCGGCGTGTGGAATGGCGGTTTTTTTCCGGCGCACTTCGCCGGAAATGACGACGCGACGGCTGCAAGCACCTTTTTTTCACCTTCGATGATGCTTCCTGGAACGGCGCGGCTTGCCGCGCCCCCCGGCGGCGCATCTACATCATATCGCGCGTCGACGCCCGGCCGCGCTGCCGGCTCCCGCGCATGGAGAGCTTTTAATGACAACCCGCATGCTTATCGACGCACGCCACCGGGAAGAGACCCGCGTGGCTGTCGTCCAGGGGAACCGGATCGAGGAATTTGACTTTGAGTCCGCCGAGCGGAAGCAACTCAAGGGGAATATCTATCTCGCCAAGGTAACGAGGGTCGAACCGTCGCTCCAGGCGGCATTCGTCGACTATGGCGGCAACCGCCACGGCTTCCTCGCCTTCTCGGAAATTCACCCCGACTATTACCAGATCCCCAAAGAGGATCGTGAGGCCCTGCTTCGCGAAGAAGCCGAGCACGCTGCCGAGGAAGAGGCGCTGCGCGCCCGCGACTCCGATCATGACGAAGACTTCGAGGAACATGAGGACGACGGCCATGATCACCATGATCAGGACGATGGCCAGGACCATGACGAAGACGGCGAGGGCGGCGAAGAAAAGCCGCGCGCGCGCCGCGAGTCCGTTGGTGGCGGTTCGGACGACGGCGCTGTGGAGAATCTCCGCCAGCGCCGGATGAACCTGCGTCGCCGCTACAAGATCCAGGACGTGATCCGCCGCCGTCAGGTGCTGCTGGTCCAGGTCGTCAAGGAAGAGCGCGGCAACAAGGGCGCTGCCCTCACCACCTATCTGTCGCTGGCCGGCCGCTATTGCGTGCTGATGCCGAACACCAGCCATGGCGGCGGAATCAGCCGCAAGATCTCGAACGCGGCCGATCGCAAGCGGCTGAAGACGATCATGGCCGATCTGAACCTGCCGCGGACGATGGGTTGCATCGTTCGCACCGCGGGCCTTCAGCGGACCAAGACCGAGATCAAGCGCGACTTCGATTATCTCGCCCGGCTGTGGGACGAGATTCGCGAAAGCACGCTCGTGTCGCAGGCGCCAGCCCTGGTTTACGGCGACAGCGACCTGATCAAGCGCGCGATCCGCGACATCTATAACCGCGATATCGACGAGGTGATCGTCGAGGGCGAGGAGGGCTATCGCCAGGCGCGGGCCTTCATGAAGCTGCTGATGCCGAGCCATGCCAAGAAGGTGGGGCTCTATGCGGACGCGGTGCCGCTGTTCCAGCGCTTCGGCGTCGAGGATCAGCTCGCGGCGATGTACCAGCCGATCGTCCAGCTCAAGTCGGGCGGCTATCTGGTCATCAACCCGACCGAGGCGCTGGTGTCGATCGACATCAACTCGGGCCGTTCCACCCGCGAGCATAATATCGAGCAGACCGCGACCGCGACCAACCTCGAAGCGGCCCACGAGATCGCCCGTCAGTTGCGCCTGCGCGACATGGCCGGCCTCGTCGTCATCGACTTCATCGACATGGAGAACAGCTCCAACGTCCGTAAGGTCGAAAAGGCGATGAAGGAGGCGCTGAGGAACGATCGCGCCCGCATCCAGGTCGGGCGCATCTCCAGCTTCGGCCTGTTCGAGATGAGCCGCCAGCGGTTGCGCACCGGCGTGCTCGAGGCTTCGACCCGTCAGTGTCCGCATTGCGAAGGCACCGGCCTCATCCGCACCGCTTCGTCGGCGGGCTTGTCGGCGCTGCGCATGCTGGAAGACGAGGCCGCTCGCGGCCGTGGTTCGCGGCTGCTGCTGCGCGCCAGCCAGGAAGCCGCCTTCTATGTCCTCAACCGCAAGCGCGCGGAACTGGCCGAGATCGAGGAGCGCTACGGCGTCATCATCGAGATCGTCTCCGACGGCACGCTGGAAGGCGCCCGCATGAGCGTCGAGGCGGGCGGTCCGCCGCCGGCCCACGCACCGCGGCTGCCCACACCGCTGCCGATCGAACCCGATGACGATCTCGAAGACGAGATCGACGAGGAGGAAGAGGAAGAAGAAGCCGAGGCCGAGGCCGAAGCTTCGGGCGAAGGCGAGGCTGGGGATGATGGCGAGCGCGGCGATGGCCGTCGCCGTCGCCGTCGCCGTCGGCGTCGTGGCGGTCGTGGCCGCGACGAAGCCGGCCAGGAAGGTCAGAGCGACGAGTCCGAAGAGTCGGGCGAATCCGACGAGGACGGCGAGACTGCCGAGGCGTCCGAGGCGTCCGAGGACGTCGCTGCCGAGGAAGGCGCATCCGAGCCGCGCGGCCGTCGTCGTCGTGGCC
This sequence comes from Pseudomonadota bacterium, assembly GCA_040387595.1. GTDB lineage: Bacteria > Pseudomonadota > Alphaproteobacteria > Sphingomonadales > Sphingomonadaceae > Rhizorhabdus. The sequence continues at coordinate 25,101 of JAZKDN010000038.1, read as the reverse complement.
GTCGGTCGGGTCGCCGTCGCGGTGGCGAGGGCGATGCCGTCCAGGGTGATGCGGCGGGTTCCGCCGAGCCGGCCGTGGCCGAGGAGACGCCTATCGTCGCCGAAGTCGAGGCGCCCGTCGAGGAAGCGGCTCCTGCCGAACCGGCTCCCAAGGCCCGCCGTCGCCCACGGGCTCGCAAGGCTGATGCCGCTGTCGTCGAGACCGTTGAAGCTCCGGTCGAGGAGGTCGCGCCTGTCGCTCCCGCCGCTGCCGAGCCGGAAGCGGAGCCTGCTGCCGAGGCGCCCAAGCCGCGCCGTGGCGGTCGCCGCAAGAAGGTAGACGTCGAGGCGGAAGCCGAAGCCGAAGCTGCCGTCGAGGCGCCTGCGCCCGTCGCGGTCGCACCGGTCGAGGTGGTTGCCGACGAGCCTGCTGCCGAAGCTGCGCCGAAGCGTCGCCCCCGATCGCGGGCAAAGGCTGCTGCAGCCGCGCCCGTCGAGACGGTCGAAGCCGCAGCCGATGCAGCGGCCGAGCCTGAGGCCGCGGCTCCGGAAGACGACGACGATGGCGGTTCGCCGCGTCGTGGTTGGTGGCAGCGGACCTTCGGGGCCTGAACATTGGCGGGCGGGCCGTCCCCGGATGGCCCGCCCTGCCGCTTCACGCCCGGTTCACCCGATCGGCGCGAGGAAGGCTGATCATGAGCCTTGTTGCCATATCGACCCGGAACATAAGCCGCTTGCTGCGGGCCTCGCTCGTCATGCTGCTTGCGGTATCGGTCGGCGTGCAGCCGGTCATGGCGCAATCGATCCTGCGTGATGCGGAAACCGAGGCCTATCTGAAGGAAATCGCGGCGCCGATCGTCGTTGCCGCGGGTCTCCAGCCCGGCAATGTCGACATCGTCCTGATCGGCGACAAGGAAATCAACGCCTTCGTCGCCGGCGGCCAGGCCGTCTATATTCATAGCGGCCTGATCGAGGCCGCCGACAATAGCGGCGAGATTCAGGGCGTGATCGCCCACGAAATCGGTCATATTACCGGGGGCCATGTCATCCGCTTCGGCGAGGGCGCGAAAGGCGCTACCGGCATTACCCTGTTGTCGCTGCTGCTCGGTGCGGCGGCGATGGCGGCTGGGTCGGCCGAGGCCGGCATGGGCGTCATGATGGCTGGCCAGCAGGCCGCTCTCGGCAAGTTCCTCGCCTTCAACCGGGTCCAGGAATCGAGTGCCGATGCCGCGGGCGTCAGCTTCCTCAACAAGGCGGGCATATCCGGCAAGGGCATGCTCAGCTTCTTCCTGAAGCTGCGCAAGGAGGAGTATCGCTACGCTTCGACGTACGCCGAGGTCGATCCCTTCATGCAGACTCACCCGATGTCGGGAGAGCGCGAAGCGACCTTGACCAACGACGTGCTCACATCGCCGGCCTACAACAACAAGACCGATCCGGCGCTCGAGGCGAAGTTCAAACGCATCAAGGCAAAGCTGATCGGCTATATGGACGATCCGACGACGGCGCTGCGCAAATATCCCGAGAGCGACCAGAGCGCCGCCGCCCATTATGCGCGCGCTTATGCCTGGCATCGCGGCGCCTATCCGGACAAGGCGATCGAGGAGGTCGACAAGCTCGTCGCCGCGGACCCCAAGGATCCCTATTATCGCGAGCTGCAGGGACAGATCCTGCTGGAATCGGGCAAACCCAAGGAGGCTGTCGCACCGTTGCGACTGGCCGTTCAGGGCTCACGCTCAGCGCCCCTTATTTCCGCGCTGCTCGGTCATGCGCTGCTTGCGACCGAGGAGACCGACAATCTTCAGGAAGCGCGGGATGTGCTGAAGGTCTCGGTCGCGCGGGACCGCGACAACCCATTTGCCTGGTACACGCTCGGCATGGCCTATGCGCGCATGGGCGACGAACCGCGCGCGCAGTTGGCGACGGCCGAGCGCTATGCGCTGATCGGCGACAACGGCCGAGCGGTTGCGAGCGCCGAGGCGGCGATGACGCGCATTCCACGCGGTACGCCCGATTATCTTCGTGCGGAGGATATTGCCCTTTCCGGGCGGGCCGCGGCAAGCCAACGTAAGAAATGATGATTCGCGATTTCATGATCCGCCATCGGCGGACTGCCGCCACGCTGGTTGCCGGCTCCGCTCTGCTGATCGGCGTCGGCGCGGCCGCACTGGTGCACCGGAACCAGGCCCCGGTATCCGCCGAGCGCGCCGAGATCGAGGGAATTGTGCGGGACTATATCCTCGCCCATCCCGAGATCGTCCCCCAGGCGATCGAGAAGCTGCGCGATCGGCAGAGCCGAGATGCCTATGCCGTCAACAAGGCGGCATTGGAATCACCCTTTGAATCGGCCTGGGCCGGCGCGCCGAAGGGTGACGTCACCCTGGTGATGTTTACCGACTATGCCTGTGGCTATTGCCGATCTAGCCTGCCCGACATCGACCGGCTGATTGCCGGTGATTCCAAACTGAAGGTCGTCTGGCGCGAAATTCCAATCCTCGGTCCGGGCAGCGAGATCGCCGCCAAGGCCGCCCTCGCCGCCGCACGGCAGGGCGCGTTCCGCGCTTTTCACGAGCGGATGTTCGCGGCGGGCCGCCCCGATGGCGCCAAGGCATCGGCTGTACTGCGATCGATGAACCTGGATCTGCGCAAGATCCAGGCCGACATCGACGGACCGGAGATCACGGCGGAACTGCGCAAGAATATGGAACTGGCCAGCCGGATCGACGAATCGCTCGCGACCCCGACCTTCGTTGTCAACGGACAGATGCTGAAGGGCGCGGTCGGTTACGACGCCCTCAAGCAGGCGATTACCGACGCACGCAAGCGCGCGGCGGCAGGTTCGGTCTAGGCGCTCAGCGCCGCTCGATAACCCCGGCGTCGATCGTCGCGGTAGCCGGATGATGGCGGTCGAGGTGCCGCTTGATCAATTTCAGGTTGCGGCTATTCGACCGGAAGAAGAAATCCGGGATCGCGCCGATCCAAGGGATCGCGCCGAGCAGGAGATCGAGCCCGACATTCCCGAACATTCGGCTGAGCTGCCATTTCGACAGACCGAGATTGCGGGCTTCCCAGACCAGCCAGCTGCCCATCACCGCGCCGATGGCGGGGCCGACGACCGGGATCAGATCGAGCAGAACGTCGAGACCGACCGGCCGATTGAGGCCGGGTATCACGAACATCCGTTCGAGCAGCCCCTCCATAGCCTCGACCCGACGACGGACCGAGGCAGGATCGCCGCCCATGCCCGGCATCTGCTTCGCCAGCTTGTCGAAATCCACCGTGGTGGGGCGTCTCATTCAATCTTCTCCAGCAATCCGTGTCGCCACATCGCATCAGCGACCCTTTTGGTTCCCCATCAGCGGCACGAGAGGGTGGATGGCGCGGGTGTTGAGCTGGAAGCCGGGCAGGCCGGGAGCAGCCAGCGACCAGCGCACAGGCTGAGCGATCGGGATGAACGGGGCGATCGCGGTCAGCCGTTGCTCGGCCTCGGCGATCATGCGGGCACGCCGCGCCGGATCGGTCGCCGACCGTGCGAGATCGAAGGCTGTGTCGGCTTCCTCGCTGCACGGGCGGCCTTGGGAACAGAGAAAATGGGCGAGATACCAGTCGGCCTGATCGGCGGCGGCGACCTCGTCGATCAGTTGCAGGTCGGCAGCATCGCGCAGGCCGACGCGCACCACATCGATGCCGATCGCCCGCCATTGCCGGCGTATCGCTGTGAACAGGATGGTGGCGCCCGGCCCCTCGGGCATGGCGACGGTGATCCGCACGGGTTCGTCGCCGCCATGCTGGCTGCGCCATATGCCGACGATGCGTCGGGCGGTCTCGACCCTCGCCTCGAACGCCTGGCGGTCCGAGCCGCGAACATTGGCGAAAGCCTGCGCCCAGAAGGGCCGGCTCGGCTCGGCGATATCGGTCAGGCCGGGCGGCAGGATCTCCTGGGCGGGGCGCCAGCCCGGTACTCCCAGCAGGGCGCCGATCGCATCTCGGTCGAGCGCCATCGCCATCGCCTGTCGGATCTCGGCCGCCATCACCGCCGAGGATGGCCGCACGATCCGGAAACCGAACAGGCCGTTGACGGGATCGACCTGGATATTGCGCGGTTGAATGCCGGCGAGGCGTGCATAGATGAAGTCGTTGAAACCGCCGCCGGTGACGAGTTGCACGTCGCCATCGGCGAAGCGGGCCACCGCCAGGGCCGCCCGCTCTCCGCGCAGATATATGCGTCGCTCCGCAAAGGCCGTTGCGCGGTCGTCCAGCGCGTCCTCGGGCGGCTTCGGCTGCAGGATCGTGAGGCGCCCGACCGAGCCCTCGACGAGCAGTGGCCCGGTACCCCCGCCGGACGGCAGGGTGAAGGCCGGGCCGGCGAGCAGCGCGAGCAGCTCGGGACGCGGCGCCGACAGGCGCAGTTCGATCACCTCGGGAGTCACCGCGACGATCTCGCGCACCGCGTCGATCCGCACGCCGGGGGCAGCGTCGCGATAGCGACGGATCAGCCGCCGAAGCTGGACAGCCACCCGCGCCGCATCGGCAAGCGCAGGATCGAGCCGGAAGGTATAATAGAGGCCATCGTCGGAAATCGCCCAGCGAATCGCTAGCCCGGGCTCGACCTGTGCGCCGGCGTCGAGCCGCACCAAACCCTGGGCCACGGCGCCGAGCAGTGCGGCATCGCCCTGCCGCGGCAAGCCCGACGCCGGATCGCGCAGTCGCGTCTCGCGCCCTATCACGCTGACGGCGACCTCCGCATCACGGTCGTCCCGTCCGCAGCCGGCCAGCAGCAGCGCGGTGGACAATGCGATCAGGATGGGCCGTTTCATTTCAGGCGTAACGTCCAGCTCGGGTGCGAGTTCGGTGCATTGTCGTGCCAGTCCGCGACGCGGGGGGCAACCAGGGCGCGACTGACATAATGATAGAGCGGGATCAGCGGAGCATCCTCGACCAGGATCGCTTCGGCCTTTCGCATCGCGCGGGCGCGGCTGACCGGATCGTCGACCGCCATCGCCCGGTCGAGCGCGCGATCGAAGGCGGGGCTCGCATAGCCGGAATAGTTGATCATCCCGGCGTCGGCGCGGTGGACCGCCAGATAATTTTCAGGGGCGGCGACGTCTCCGATCCAGCCCGAGCGGGCAAAGGCGAAGTCGCGACGGCGCAGGCTGGCGAAATGAAGCGAGGATTCGCTGTTGAGGAGATGCGCGTCGACGCCCAGCGGCCGCCACATCGCGGCCATTGCCACCGCGATCCGGCGGTGATCGGCATCGCTGTTGAATCGTACGTCGAAGGACAGCAGTCGATCTGGTCCATAGCCTGCCGCCGCCAGCAGCCGCCCAGCCTCCGCCAGACGCCGTTCGCGGCTCCACGCTGCCCAAGCCGGACGATAGGGGCCTGGTTCGCCAGCGACTGCCGGGGGTACGACGCCCCACGCCGGCTGGGTGCGGAGGCCGATCAGGCGTGTAGCGATCCATGGCCGGTCGACCGCCAGCGACAGGGCGCGGCGGATGCGGATGTCATCGAACGGCGGGCGGGTGGTGTTGAAGACGAAATAATAGCTGCCGTTGAACGGCGCGACATGCGCTGCACCGGGGCGTCGCTGCGCGATCCAGTCGGCCCGCGTCGGGGGGAAATCGTTCGCCACGTCCGCCTCGCCCGCGACGAAGCTGCGCATTGCGGTCAGCCGGTCGGTGACGGGCCGCCACTCGACTGTCGCGATCGGGGCCTTGCCGCCGTGCCAATGCGGATTGCGGTCCAGCCGAAGACGTTCGTTGAGCCGCCATTCGGTCAGCCGATAGGCACCCGACGTCACCAGCGGTCGCTGCGCCGTCCAGCTGTCGCCCAGCACGGCGATGCGGTCGACCGGCAAGGCTGCCATCGACGGCAGGGCCAGCAGTTGCGGGAGCGACGGCATGGGCGCGCGCAGCCTGACGACCACGGTCTCGCCATCGGCCTCGACCCGATCGATATCGGCGAACAGCGCGGCATTGGGCGATGCCGTCGCCGGGTCGCGCAGCCGGGTGAAGACCCGCGGGAAGATGGCCGCGCCGATCGGTGTCCCGTCCGAGAAGCGAAGGCCCGTCCGCAGCGGAAAACGCCAGGTCAGGCCATCGTCGGAGGTCGACCAGCCGGTGGCGAGGCCGGGCTCGACCCGGCCTTCGCCATTCATCCGCGCCAGCCCCTCGAACTGTTCCTGCCCGATACGGATCGTTGCAAGATCCGAGGATTTCTGCGGATCGAGCGTCTTGACCTCATCGTCGGCGAGCCGGACCAGTCGGTTCTCCGGCGCAGGCGCGCGCGGGCCGTCATTGCAGGCGGACAGCAGCAAAAGCAGAGGAAGCAAAAGGCGGGACATCGGTTCTGCGATTTGGCCCGATAGAGCGGGTCGGCTCAAGCACTTTCCCCGTCATCGCGCCGAAAGCTGGCGGGGAGGGGCAGACTTTGTCACAATCGGCCGATGCGCAGCTTTACGACCATCGCCGCCGTCGGCCTTCTCTTCACGGTGCCCGCCTTCGCCGGTCCGGCGGACGACCGATTCGATGCGGTAAGCGCCAAGGAATGGACCTGGCGACAGCAGAGCTTCCAGAGCGAGGAATCGAACAAGGGCGGCCTGCCGAATCATCTTCCCGATGAAAGCCTCCAAAGCCAGCAGGCTCGGCTCGCGACCTGGACGGAGACGCTGAAGGCACTCGATGCGATCCGGCCCGCCGAGCTCTCGCCGGACAAGCAGGAGGACTATGGCGTCTATCGCGCGCAGATCGAGACGCTGCTGGACGCGCAGCGCTTTCGCGATTTCGAGAAGCCGCTGAACTCGGACAGCGCCTTCTGGTCCGACCTTGGCTATTATGCGCGCAAGCCGTTGCGGAACGAAGATGATGCCCGGCGGATGCTGTCGCTGATGCGCGACCTGCCACGCTATTTCGACCAGAACATCGCCAATATGCAGGCCGGTCTGAAGCGCGGCTTCACCCCGCCGAAGGTTACGATGGCGGGCCGCGATCAATCGATCGCTTCGATCGCCGAAGCCCGGTCTCCCGCCGACACGCTCTGGTACGAGCCGTTCGAGGCGCTGCCGGCGACGATCCCGGCCGATCGCCAGGCGGCGTTGCGTGCCGAGGCCGAGGCGCTGATCCAAGATCGGATCATCCCAGCTTATGGCCGGCTGCTCGCCTTCATGCGCAAGGACTATCTGCCGCGCCTGCGCGAAGGGATCGCCGCGCAGGGCTGGCCGGACGGCAAGGCCTATTACCGCGCACAGATCCGCGCCTACACCACGATCGACCTGCCGCCCGAGCAGATTCACCGCATCGGCCTGGCCGAAGTGGCGAAGATCCGGTCGCAGATGGACGCGGTCATGAAGGAGGTGAAGTTCGAAGGCGACTTCCCCGCTTTCCTCCGCTTCCTGCGCACCGATCCCCAATTCTATGTGAAGAGGCCGCAGGACCTGCTCGATCGCGCCGCCTGGACCGCGAAACGGTTCGACGGCAAGGCCGCGCGCTGGTTCGGGCGGATGCCGCGCGGCCGCTTCGGCATTGTGCAGGTGCCCGACGACATCGCGCCCTATTATACTGCCGGGCGCGGTGGGCAGGATCAATATCTGCTCAATACGCATGATCTGCCATCACGCCCTCTGTTCCAGCTCACCGCGCTGACCCTCCATGAATCGGCTCCAGGCCACAGCTGGCAAATGTCGATGGCAGCGGAGAATGAGGAGCGGCCCGAATGGCGGCGCTACACCTATGTCTCGGCGTACGGCGAGGGGTGGGCGCTCTACACCGAGAAACTGGGCGTCGAGATGGGGATGTACGAGACGCCCTATGACCGGTTCGGCATGCTCAGCTACCAGATGTGGCGGGCGGCGCGACTGGTGATCGATACCGGCATCCATGCGAAAGGCTGGACCCGCGATCAGGGCATCGCCTTCCTTCGCGACAACAGTGCGCTCAGCGAGCATGAGATCACGATCGAGGTCGACCGCTACATCGGCTGGCCGGGACAGGCGCTGTCCTATTATCTCGGCCAGCTCCAGATCGAGAAGGAGCGGGCGCGGGCCGAGGCGGCGCTGGCTGCCCGGTTCGACATCCGCGCCTTTCACGACATGATCCTGTCGCTGGGTTCGGTGCCGCTGCCCGTCATCACCGCGCGCACCGATCGCTTCATCGCGGGCGGCGGCAAGGGACCGTGGCCGCTGCCGAATTAGAGCTGCGGGGCGATCCCGCCGAAACCGATCAAATCGGCCTTGCGAGCCATTAAATGACCGTTTAGCGTCGCTCTCCGGGGGTGGGGTAATACGGAATTTGGTATTGGCCGGTGCGGTCGCGCTGTATTTTGGCGTGCCTGCGACGGCGGTACGTGCTGCGGATGATAGAGCGTTGCTCGCGGTGGATGGCTCAGGCTCTTCGGGGTGTGAGTTTCACATCTGGCCGGCGGAGAAACTGGGCAGCGTGTTTTATGGATGGGTGCATGGCGGGATCGTCGACGGGGCGCAGACCGGGCGCGCGGGCTATCCTCAAATTCCCGCCAACCCATTGCCGCGATCTCTGCAGGTCAAATTGCTCGAAGAGGTGCCGATCGACAGTTTCGTCGCAGCGGCGCGGATCAAGCGGGTCGTCCATGCCGAAGCGCTGAACAGCGCCGCGGTGCGTGGAGCGACCGGCCGCCTCTCGGATTCAACGGCGCCCTGCTACTCCGAGCTCATCGTCGAAAGTGTGAAGTTCCAGCAGGACCCGTTCAGCGGGAGCTGGCTTAATATGCTCTTTCGCTATCGGCGGTTCGGATCGGGTGCGGCGCCCACACAGCTGTTCGGCAGTTTCGCCAAGACCAAGCTCACCCGCTTCCCGCCGGCAGACGAGGCAGCCCGCGACGCGGCTGAAGCGGAGCTGCGATACGCCTTCACCGCCAATGTGGCGCAATTTTCCGGAGCGCTCGTGGCGAGCGCCTCCAAACCATCGAAAAAGAAATAGCGAGGACTGATAATGATCCGGTTTTTGACCAAGGCCATGGTTGTAGCGTGGGTAGGCGGGCTGCCCGTCATGGCATCGGCGCAGAGCATGGCCGGTGGCGTGGCAGCTACAGGATCGGCAGCGGCATCGACGTGCGAGCTGCATGTCTGGCCGGCCGAGCGCATGGCATCAATAACGACGGGCTGGCTCGGCGGCGGTTTGATCGATGCTGCTGTCCATGCCAATCGGGATGCGAGCAACCGAGCACTATTGGCGTCTGCGCTCGATAGCCCGAGCCAGCTTGAGGCGCTGAAGGGTATCGACCTGCTCAAGGCGCTCGGTCGGAAGCCCGAAACTGTCATCGTCGTGCACGAAAAGCCGCTTGATCGTCCAACCATGAACAAGGTCAAGACGCGCCGTGCCGAGTCACAATCGCCCTGTTATTCCGAACTGATCGTTGCCGATGTGCTGTATCAGAAGGCCGCCATCTATGGTCGATCGCTCAGGACGCTCTTCATGTTTCGGGAATTCGGAAACGACCAGAAGATCGATTCCGAATATAAGGCATGGGGTGGAAACGGCCTGAAGCTTTTCCCGCCGAACGAGGGTGAGGATTCGATCGCCGCGCTCGATGAACTCGCCTCGGTCTTCCGCTTGAACTTCGAGGAGTACTCGAACAACCAGCGCAAGTCGCTGGGCGCGAAGTCTGGAAGCTGAAGCCTCACGCCCGTCCCCGTCATATGGCTGGGACGGGCCGGACATAAAATCCGCCGGAGTGCGAATCGCGACGGCCACCGTTCATCGATATCATGCTAGCGCGGCTCCGTTTTTCTCAACGGAGGCAGGATGAAGCGCATCATCTGGATGACGGCGGTTTTGTCGGCAGGAACTCCGGCGGTGGCGACGCCCTTGCCCGATGGGGTGCGAGCGATGATCGAGGCGGCGCTGGCGACCGACGAGCCGCAGACGATCGCGGCCGTCGTCGCGGTGGCGAAAAGCGCCAATCCAGACGGCATCGCCGAGATCGAGGCGATGACCGCCGACCATGATCGAGAAATCGCCGCGGCGGCAAAGGCGAAGGCCGATGCCGAGCGCGAGCGCCTCGCCTCGGCGGGAGTCCTTTCCTTGTGGGCGGGGCAGGTCGAGTTCGGCGGGAGCTGGTCGACCGGCAATACGCGAACGTTCGGCGCCTATGGCGCAGGGAAGCTCCAGCGATCGGGACTGAACTGGCAGCACGATCTGTCCTTCCGGGCCGATTATCAGGAGACCGACAGGACGGCGACGACCGAGCGCGCCGTGGCGGCGTGGCAGCCGCGCTACAAGTTCGATCCTTCTTATTATGCCTATGGCCTCACCCAATATGAGCATGACCGCTTTCTCGGGTACGAACATCGTCTGACGGCCGGCGTCGGGCTCGGCGTCGTGGCAGTGAACAGCGCCCGGATGCGGCTCGAATTCGATGCCGGCCCCGCTTTTCGCTACACCAGCTTCTACGACGGCCAGCCCGCCGAGCAGCGATTGGCGGGGCGTGGCGGCCTCAACCTGAAATGGACGCCCTGGCCGCGCCTCACGCTCGCGCAGGAGCTGGCGGTCTATGTCGAGCAGGAGAACAGCACGGCGACGTCGACGACCTCGATCGAGACGCTGTTGTTCGGCCCGCTGAAGGCCCGTCTATCCTACAATGTTCAATATGAGCGCGACGCACCGCCGGACCAGAAGCGTATGGATACGGTGTCGCGGGCTTCGCTGGTCTACAGCTTCTAAGCGGCCTTCGACCGCTATTCCTGATGCCAGTCGCGGGGCAGCCGCCAGGCGGCGAGCAGCAGGAAGATAGTGGCGAGGACGTAGAAGCCGGTGCCTGACAAAATGGCGTAGCGCAGCGCTTCGTCGCCATATTGCGCCTTCAGATGATCGGATATCCAGCCGATCGCGGGGGTGCCGATACCGATACCGATCAGATTGTTGACGAACAGGAAGATCGCCGACGTGGTCGAGCGCATCGACTTCGGCACTACCGCCTGGACCCCGGCGATGACCGGACCGAGCCAGACCAGGCCGAGCGCGGTGGGGACGATCAGCAGCAGCAGGCTGGCGACCAGCGACTGGGCCGAGATGCCGAGCGCATAGAAGGGGATGGTGCCGATGAAGGCGAGTGCGGGAACGAGGGCGTAATAGGCCTTGGACCGGGCCGCGAGCTTGTCCGAGATCGCGCCGCCCATCCAGATGCCGGCAATCCCGGCGACGATCAGGACCGCGCCATAGCCGAGCGAGGCCTGAAGCAGGCTGATCTCGAAGCTGCGGACGAAGAAGCTCGGCAGCCAGAAGAACAGGCCATAGCCCATCATCGACGAACAGGCCGCGCCGAAGCTGAGCAGCCAGAAACTGGGCTTGGTCAGGAGGGTGGCGATGACGGTGCGCAGGCTGACGGGTTCGGCGGTGGCCGGCCGGTCGCCGCGCGGATCGCGGACGAACTTGCGGAAGACGGGGGCGAGGATCAGGCCGAGCGCACCGACGATGAAGAAAGCCGACCGCCAGTCGATCAAGGTGGCGATGACCCCGCCGAAGACGATGCCCGATGCGCTGCCGATCGGTATGCCGAAGGAGTATAGCGCCAGCGCACGGGCGCGCTTTTCGGGCGGGAAGATGTCGGCGATCAGCGTATAGGCCGGGGCGACGCCGCCCGCTTCGCCGATGCCGACGCCGAGCCGGCAGGCGAAGAGCTGCCAGAAATTCTGCGCGAAGCCGCACAAGGCGGTCATCAGGCTCCAGATCGCGAGCGCTGCGGTCATGATCTTCGATCGGTCGCGGCGGTCGGCCAGCATCGCGATCGGCACGCCGAGCCCGGTATAGAACAGCGCGAAGGCAAGCCCGCCCATCAGGCCGAGTTGCGCGTCGCTGAGCGACAGGTCCGCCTTGATCGGCACCGCGAGGATACCGATGATCTGACGGTCGATGAAGTTGAGCGTATAGGCGAGGAGCAGCATCGCCATCATCAGGACGGGCGAGGCGGCTTTTGCCGCCCCGCCGCCTGAAGCCGCGCCGGTCCCGTTCAGAACCGCACCTCGCCGGTCACGGTGAAGGTACGCGGCGGACCGTAGAAGCCGATGATCGAGTTGCCGGTCAGCGCGCCCGGGAAGTTATAGCCGCCGACGCGATATTTGCGGTCGAACAGGTTGCGGCCATGGCCCGCCAGCGAAAAGCGCTTGTCGTCCGACGTCCAGACGATCGACAGGTCGACCAACTGGTAGGACTTCTGATCAAGCACCGGGTTCGGCACCTCGAACAGCGAATAGCCGCTGCGGTAGGAGAGCGCCGGGGTCACGGTGACCCGGCCCAGCCCGTCGAAATCATGGCCGAGCGTCGCGGAGACGTTGGCGGTATATTTCGGGGTGTTCTGGAAGACGCGCTCGTCGGCGAAGTCGCGGATCGTCAGGGTCGCCGGGTCAAGGGTCAGGAACTCCTTGAACTTGGCGTTGGTGTAGCCGACCGAGGCCTGCACCTGGAAGTTGCGATCGGGGACAGCGCGCATTTCCATTTCCCAGCCGTAGATACGCGACTTGCCGACATTGTCGACCGAGGAGACGACCGTTGCGCCCGACAGGAACTGGGTCGTGACCTGCTGGTCTTTGTAGTCCGAGTAGAAGCCCGCGACGTTCACGAACAGGGTGCGGTCGAGGAAGGCGCCCTTCAGGCCGGCCTCGTAGGCGGTGACGGTCTCGGGCTTGTAGCCGTTGACGGTGCCGGGCGTGAAGATGGCGTCGCCGCGCGGATCGAAGCCGCCCGATTTGAAGCCGCGCGACCAGGACGCATAGAGGTTGATGTCCTCGACCGGCTTGTAGCTGACCGACAGGCGGGGGGTGAACTTCTTGTCGGTGCGGCTGTTGGTATAGTCGGTGCGGATGCGGAACGGCACCGCGGTGGGCCGCCCGAACAGCGGCGAGCGCAGACCCAGATAGTCGGCGCGGAATACCGTGCCCTCGCGCTTGTCGCTGGTGTAGCGGCCGCCGACCGAGACAGACAGCTGATCGGTGACCTGCACCGATGCGTCGGCAAAGGCGGCGTAGGATTTGGTATCGACGTCGCCCGAGGTCAGCGTCGTCAGGCCGGCATTGCCGATGACCGTGTCGAACGCGCCCGAGGCCGAGCCGTTGAGATAATAAAGGCCGAACACGCCCTGCACCCGATCGGTTTGCAGCAGCGCCTGCACTTCCTGGGTGAACTGGTGATCCTTGTAGAAGGACGGGATGTCGAGCACCGGGCCTGGCGTGCCGTCGAAATCGATGACCGTGTCGGTATAGCCCTTGCGATAGGCGGTGATCGACTTGAGGGTCAGCATGTCCGACGCCTCATATTCGATCGTGCCCGAAATGCCCTTGGTCACGACCTTGTTGTCGTCGCCCACACCCGCGCGGGTGTCGTAGACGTCGCCGATCGGCTGGAAATCGGGCAACGCCCCGTTGGGCAACAGGCGATAGCCATGGCGCGGGTTCGAATTGTCGCGGGTCTGGTCGGCGGCGACGCGGATGGAGAGCCGGTCGCTGGGGGTCCATTCGGCCGAAACACGGCCGGCGAGCACGTCCTTGTTGTAATGCTCTGCGCCGGTGAACAGGTTCTTGCCGAAGCCGTCACGCTTGTAATAGGCGATTGCGCCACCGATCGAGAAGGTATCGGTCAACGGCACCGTCACGGACGCGACGACCTCGCGCTGGTTGTAGCTGCCATAGGAGCCGCGGATCTTGGCTTCGAACTCGTTGCCGAGGCGGCGTGTGACGTACTTGATCGCGCCGCCGATGGTGTTGCGGCCGTAAAGCGTACCCTGCGGACCGCGCAGCACCTCGACCCGGTCGATGTCGAAGATGTCGAGAACCGCGCCCTGCGGACGGGCGACATAGACATCGTCGACATAGAGGCCGACGCCGGGCTCGAAGCCCCAGACCGGATCCTGCTGGCCGATGCCGCGGATGAAAGCGATCAACGTGCTGTTCGAACCGCGTGCAACCTGCAGCGTCATGTTCGGCGTCTTGTCCTGAAGCGCGGTGATATCGACGGCACCGGTCCGATTGAGTGCGTCGCCGCTGATAGCCGAGACCGAAATCGGTACGTCGATCAGGCTTTCCTCGCGGCGCCGCGCGGTGACGACGATCTCGCCGGTGTCGGCGGCATCGGCGGCATCGGCGTCGATGGCGGCGGGCGTGCCGGTGGCCTGAGCGAAGCCGGCCTGCGGCAGCGCGAAGCTGGTGAGGGCGGTCGCGGCCGCAAGCAGCCGCAGCGTCCTGGTCCTCTGGATCATGATGGTCTCCCTGTTCATTTGTCGTTGTTCAAGAATGTGCGGACGTCGGCGATGCTGGCGGCGGTCGCCTCCTCCTGGGGCGCGTGGCCGACATCGTCGTAGATGATGAGCTTCGAGCCCTTGATCGCGGCCGCGAGCTGGCCGGCCTGCGCAACCGGGATCAGCTTGTCGGCGCGGCCCCACAGGATCAGCGTCGGCGCCGTGATCCGACCGAGCGCAGCCTGCGGGTCGGGCAGGGTGAATTGTTCGAGATGGGCGACCAGTGCGGGGCCGTTGCGCACGATCATCGCCCGCATCAGTTCCAGCCGATCGGGGGTCAGCCTCTCGGGATGGGCGAAGATGGTGCGAGCCGAATAGGCAACGGCCGCAGGCTTCGGATCGAGCAGATAGCCGCGCATGGCTGGCGGCACCGGCACCGGCCTCTCGGTGACGCCGTTGATCGAATAGGCGGCGCTGTCGACCAGGATCAGCCGATCGACCCGGCGCGGATTGGCAGCCGCGAAGGACCAGGCGACCAGCCCGCCGAAACTGTTGCCGGCGATGGTCGCGCGGGTGATCCCCAGCTTGTCCATCAGCTTGCCGAGCTGCCGTACCCGGTCCGCGGTACCGTATCGACCGCGCGGATCGGGAGCGCTCAGCCCGTGGCCGGCCAGGTCGAAGCGGATCACGCGGTGATCGCGGGCCAGGTCGGACGCCCAGCCGTCCCAGCTTTCCAGACTGAAGGTGAAGCCGTGGATCAGCAGGATCGCCGGCGCGCCCTTGGGGCCTTCCTGTCGTACGCGGAATCGGACGCCGGCGACCGTCACGAAACGGTCCGCCGCCGCGACGGTCGAAGACGCGACGGCGGGGGCCTCGACCGACGCCGCCAGGGGAAGGGCGGGCATCGTCGCGGCAAGAATCGCTATGAATTTCAGACGATGGCGAACCATCAGGCTTTCCGCTCCCAGTCCAGCCGCGTTTCAGCACGGCCCTTGTCAGCCTGAAGGATAGGGGGCGGGCCCATGATGTCGATGACGGTTCGGATCAGATTGTATGGGACGAATTCGCTCAGCCGGCGGTGCGTCGATAGTCCCCCGGAGCCACGCCATTCCATTGACGGAACGCCCGCGCGAAACTGCGGCCGTCCGAAAAGCCGAGGTTTTCGGCAATGTCGGCGATGCTGCTGCCATCCTCCAGCGCGGCGCGGGCGATGCTGTTCTGATAGGTCGAGCGCAGATCGCGAAAGGCGAGCCCGGCTTCGGTCAGTCGACGTCGCAACGATGCCACGCTCATCCCCAGCGCGGCGGCGACCTCGGCCTGATCATGGCGTCCACCCGCCAGTTCGCGCTCTACCCTGCCGACGATATCGGGTGCCCCGACAGAGACCGGCTCGATCCGGTCGAGCATGTCGGCAACCCCACCATAAATGGTCCGCGCCGACAAGACGGGGCTCTGCTCCGGTGCGACAGCGACCCTTTCCAACGCGGCATCATAGTCGAGACCGAACAGGCCCGCCGAGACGCGGAGTGGGGCACCGAGGAAGGCAAGGTGGCTGCGCCCGGCGGCCGGGCCGCGCGTGCGGATGGACCGCAGCGGGACCGACGACCCGTCGGGCGCGAGCGACAGCAGCAGGACATGGACGTAGACGAGCAGGCATTCGAGCGAGAGCAGCACGAAGGCATCCTCGGGATCGAAGGCATAGGGGAAGTCGGCGTCGTCGATCACATAGCTGATCGTGGCGCCTCGGCGCTGGACCTGATTGTACCGGTGGCCGTGGATGATGTTGTAGCTGTTGGCCAGCACCTCCATCATCTCGGCCATCGTCGCGCAGCCGCGGAGCCGGGCCTGAACCAGTTCGGAGGTGCCCACCATCAGCGGCCGCAGCGAGACATGGCAG
Source organism: Pseudomonadota bacterium (assembly GCA_040387595.1). GTDB lineage: Bacteria > Pseudomonadota > Alphaproteobacteria > Sphingomonadales > Sphingomonadaceae > Rhizorhabdus. Next base: position 9,027 of record JAZKDN010000038.1, on the reverse strand, counting down.
CTCTCGTCGCCGCCCAGTAGCGCCATCTGCTCGCAGATCCGGAAATAGTCCGACAGCCTCAGCGGACGATCGGCAGCTCCGTCGAACAGGTCGGCCGGCAGCCCCGCGCGCCGCAGCACATGCGTCGGGATCAGCCCCGACGCCTCCATGATGTCGAGCAGGGGCCGCACGGCGCCTACCGGCAGCGATGGCGCGCTGTTGCCTGATGGCGGCGATGAAGAAGGTGCAGGACTCACGTGCGCGAGTCTGTCCCCCCTGTGGCGGGCAATCAAGCCGTGCGATCACCGCAAGACCCGGGTCTCGGCAAGATCAGTTCGCCAACGCCGACTGAAGCGCCTGGACCAGCGTGCTGGGCGAGAAGGGTTTGCGCAACACGATCGCATGTTCGCCGAGCACCGCGTCGATCGCGTCCGACTGGGCGAAACCGGTGGCGAAGACGATTCGGAGGTTGGGATGCCGTTCGAGCGCGGTACGGGCGACCTCCGCCCCGTTCATGCCGGGCATGGCAAAGTCGAGCAGCATTGCGGTCGGTGCTTCCCGATCTATGATCTCCAAAGCCTCGGTGCCGTTTTCGGCGGTCATCACCTTGCAGCCGAGCTCAACGAGCATCTGGGTGACGACCTCCCGGACGATCGGCTCGTCGTCGACGACAAGGATCTTCAGGCCCGCGATGGTCTCGATCGCTTGGGGAGAGGCATGTCGCGGGGTCGTCTCCGTGGGCACCGCGCCCTCCGCCGGGCGAAGGAAGATCGTGACGGCGCTCCCCTGGCCGGGCTGCGATTCGATGGCGACGGTGCCGCCGCTCTGGCGGGCCATGCCGAACACCATGCTCAGCCCCAGGCCTGACCCGCGACCGACCGCCTTGGTGGTGAAGAAGGGTTCGAACACACGCGCCAGCACGTCGGGCGTCATGCCGGTACCGCTATCGGATACGGTGATGCCGACATAATCGCCGTCTTCGACATCCGCATGATTTTCGAGCGTCTCCCGGCTCAGCCGGATGGTCAGGCTGCCGCCATCCGGCATGGCGTCACGGGCATTGATCGCCAGGTTGAGAAGGGCGAGCTCGAGCTGGACTGGGTCGGTCAGCACCATTTCCGGCGCGTCGCCGGTTTCGAAGCTGAGGGCGATCGAAGGGTCGAGTGTTCGGGCCAGCAATTCCTTCAGCCCGGCGATGATCTCGGTGACATGGGTGGGGCGCAGCTCGATCCGCTGGATGCGGGAGAACGTCAGCAGCTGGGCAGTCAGGCGGCGTCCGCGCTCGACGGCTGCGATCGCCGCACTGCTGAGATGCTGAATGCGCTCGTCGCTTCGCGATCGGAGATTGATGATGTCGAGGCTGCCCGAGATGACCTGCAGCAGATTGTTGAAATCATGGGCGATACCGCCGGTGAGTTGGCCCATCGCTTCCATCTTGCGGGCCTGGACGAGCGCGGCCTCGGTCTTCTCGCGTTCGAGGATTTCGGCACGCAGCGCCTTATTGGCTTCGCGCAGCCGGGCGGGAGAGGGCAAGGCGAGCGCTTTCGGCAGCAGCGGCCACAGCAGGATGGCGGTCGTCACCGAGACGATCGCGGTCAACAGCTTGATCAGCGCCTCGAGAGCATAAGCGCCGTTCCAGAGATTCCACAGCGCCGCGGCATGCGTCAGGCCGCAGGCGGTGATAAACAGCGCGAACAGCCAGAAGACGCCGCCGAAAGCGACGTCGCGGCGCTTGCGGACGAAAACGACCAGAGCGACCGGAATCGAGAAATAGGCGAGCGCGATCAGGGCGTCGGAGATCGCCATCGTCCAGATCAGCCAGGGATCCCACAGCAGGCAATAGCCATGCGGCGCATAGCTGCCGGTAATGAATTCGCGAATGGTTTCGAGCACCGGCAGCCCCCTGCAGTCTATTGCTGCGGCAGGGTAGTCCATGCGCCGACCGCTCGGAAGCTGCATCTGCCGGACCATCGCTGGGGGAGGATTTCAGCGCTGACATATCTGGTCAGAAAATCTCGCTATGGCTGCAGCGGCGGGATGGCACGACGTGCGATTCACAAGGGAGTGATAGAGTGAGTTCGAAGCGGTGGTCGGGAAGCAGCCTGGCGGTGATGATGGTGACCTTCTGCTTCGGCGCGCCCGGTTTCGCCCAGAGCAGTGGCGAAGCCGCAGCCCAACAGGCCCAGGACGAAGCCGACTACGAAGACGTGGATCCCATCCTCGTGACCGGTCAGAGCCAACGCCAGCGCGGCGCGGTGGTCGGCGACATCCCCGCGATTCAGCAGTATAATTCGGCCGATGTCCGCGCTCTGGGCGTGAGCTCGGTTGCCGAACTGCTCGAGGAACTGGCGCCGCAGACCCGAACCGGCCAGGGGCGTGGCGGGGAACAGCCGGTCACCCTGCTGAACGGTCGCCGCATCTCGGGCATGCGCGAAATCCGCGACATTCCGACCGAGGCGATCGAGCGGGTCGATATCCTGCCCGAGGAGGTCGCCCTCAAATATGGCTACAGCGCCGATCAACGGGTCGTGAACATCGTCCTGCGCCGCCGCTTCAACGCCGTCACCGGCGAAATCGAAGCCGGCATGGCGACGCGCGGCGGCGGGGAGACGGGCGAGACCGAACTCAACTATCTGCGCATCCAGCGCGACAAGCGCGTCAATCTCAACATCGAATATCAGGCCGATGCCGCGATCACCGAGGCTGACCGCAATCTGCTCTCGCGCAGCAGCGGGTCGCCGGTCGTCAACGACGTCGGCATCGATGCCGGGCGCTACCGGACGGTCCGGCCGAGGAGCCAGACGCTCGACATCAACAGCGTCTATGCGCAGACCATCTTCGGCAACGTAGCAGCGACGCTCAACGCTTCGCTCAACACCACCGACAGCGATTCGCTGCGCGGCTTGCCGATCTCCGAGCTTGCGATACCCGGCACGAACCCCTTTTCGCAGTCCGGCGTCGATGCGACGCAGCGCTTCTATCTGAGCAACGACCCGCTGACCCAGAGCAGCGAAGGGGTGACCGGTCACCTCGGTTTCACGCTCGACAAGGATCTCGCCAAATGGCGGATGTCGCTTACCGGCAATTACGATCGTTCGGTGACACGGACGCGCACATTGCGGGCTTATGCCCCCGATCTGCAAGCGGCCCTCGATGCCGGCGATCCGGCCTTCAATCCGTTCGGGACGATCCCGGCGACGATGTTCGATACTTTGCGGATCGACCGCGCCCGCGCTAAAACCGACAGCGGCGACATTCAGATCGTCGCCAACGGGCCGGTCGTGGACCTGCCAGCCGGCCCGCTCAACGCCAGCTTCAAGGCCGGGATGACCGCGCTCGGCCTCAATGCAACCTCGGTGCGCTCGGGCGTCGAGACGTCGAGCGACCTGTCGCGCACCGACCTCAACAGCCGGGTGAGCTTCGACCTGCCGCTGACCAGCCGCCGCAACGACGTCCTGGCGGCGCTCGGCGACCTGTCGATCAACGTCAACGCGGCGGTCGATCGCTATTCGGATTTCGGTGCGCTCGGCAGCTATGGCTATGGCGCGAACTGGAAACCGCGCGACGGCATCGGGCTGATCTTCTCGATGACGCAGGACCGCAATCCGCCCTCGGTCCAGCAACTCGGCAACCCGGTGGTATCGACGCCGGAGGTCCGCATCTTCGATTATGTGCGCGGGGCCACGGTCGACATCACGCAAGTGGGCGGCGGCAATCCGAACCTCTCGGCCGACCGGCGCCGGGTGATGAAGCTTGGCCTCAACTTGAAGCCGTTCAAGGACGACGTCACCTTCACCGCCAATTATGTGAACAGCCGCATCCGCAACGCGCTCGCGACCTTTCCCGAAGCGACCGCCGCGATCGAGGCGACCTTTCCGGACCGCTTCACCCGCGACGCCGACGGCAATCTGCTCCAGATCGATGTCCGCCCGATCAACTTCGCGCGGCAGGATCGCAGCGAACTGCGCTGGGGCGTCACCTTCACCAAGCGTCTCAAGACCGCGGAGAGCGTGATCGAGGCGATGCGCAACAGCGCCACCGCCCGGCGCATGGCCGAACGGCGTACGGCGGCGATGGCGGCGCGGACGGCAGCCGGACAGACGGCGCTTCAGCAGGGCACAACCGATGGACAAGGAGGCGGACCGGGCCGTTCCGGTGCCGGCAACGCCGCTGGTCCTGCGGATGCAAGAGGCAGCGGCGGCCCGGGTGGCTTTCGCGGGCGCGGCGGCGCCGGCGGCCAGGGCGGGCGGCTGCAGCTTTCACTCTTCCATACCTGGCATATCAAGGACGAGGTTCTGATCCGCCGTGGTTTGCCCGTGCTCGATCTGCTCAATGGCGACGTGATCGGTGCGGGCGGCGGCACGTCGCGGCACGAACTGGAATCCCAGTTCACCTATTCGAACAACGGCCTGGGTGCGCGGATCACCGGCACCTGGCAGAGCGGCACCACGGTCATCGGCGGCGGATCGTCGGGCGATCTGCGCTTTTCGCCGATCATGAAGATGAACGCCCGGCTGTTCGTCAATCTCGCGCAGATTCCGGCGCTGGTCGACAGCGGCTGGGCGCGCGGCGCGCGGCTGTCGCTGAGGATCGACAATGTCTTCGATACGCGACCCAAGGTCCGTGATGCGAATGGCCAAACGCCGCTGCGCTATCAGGCGGGCTATCTCGATCCGCTCGGCCGGGTGATCAAGATCGAGTTCCGTAAGGCGATCTTCTAGGCCGGTTCGGTCGAACCGACGCCGCGTTCACCGCGGCGCCGGTCGATCAGCGGGCCGGCAGAACGACCGCCCGGCATTCGCCGAAGCCGATCGGCACGTAGCCGTCGGCCCGGGCGGTCGCGGACAGCAGGATCTCATCGCCATCCTCGAGGAAGCTGCGCTGCTCGCCATTGGACAGCGTCACCGGCTGGGTGCCGCCGCGCGACAATTCCATCAGGCTGCCGAAACCGTCGTCGGTCGGGGCCGAGATCGTACCGGTGCCGAGCAGGTCGCCCGGCTGGAGGTTGCAGCCGTTCGATGCGTGGTGGGCGACGATCTGCGCCACGGTCCAGTACATGTTGGAGGCGGGACCCCTGCTCAGCCGTTGCGGGGCGAGACCCGCCTCGCGCATCTTCGCGGTCAGCAGATGGACTTCAAGCTCGACACCAAGCGCGCCTTTCGCCTGATCGTCCTCGTCCCATAGATAGGGCAGAGGCTGCGGATCGCCGTCGGGTCTTGCCGGCTGGGCGATGCGAAAGGGAGCCATGGCTTCGGCCGTCACCACCCACGGCGAGATCGTCGACTGGAAATTCTTGGCGAGGAAGGGCCCGAGCGGCTGATATTCCCATGCCTGGAAGTCGCGCGCGGACCAGTCGTTGAGAAGGCAGAAGCCCGCGATATGGTCGGCGGCCTCGGCGATCGGGATCGAATCACCGAGATCGTTGCCACGACCGATCCATACGCCCAGTTCCAGCTCGTAATCGAGGCGGGCGGATGGTCCGACGATGGGGGCGTCCGCTTCCGGCGGCTTGCGCTGGCCCTTGGGCCGCACGAGCGGCACGCCCGACGCGCGGATCGACGAGGCGCGTCCATGATAGCCGATCGGAACATATTTATAGTTGGGCAGCAGCGGGTTATCGGGCCGGAACTGGCGACCGATGTTATTGGCGTGGTGAATGCCGACATAGAAGTCGGTGTAGTCGCCGATCGCGGCGGGCAGGTGCATCGTCACCGCCGAGCGATCGTGGAGATGAGGCTCGATCGCCGCGCGGTGGTTGTCGCCCGACAGCAGTTCGGACAGCTTGCGGCGCAGTTCCAGCCGCCGTTCGACGGACATCGCGAAGAGCGCGTTGAGCGTCGCTCCGCGCAGTTCGACCGGGAGCAGGCCGGAGATCGCCGAGAGGTCGAGGAGCATGTCGCCGATCGCCACCGCCGGGCGCTTGTCACCGTCATCGATCGAGAAGATGCCATAGGGCAGATTCTGGATCGGGAAATCGGGGTGGCCGTCGGCTCCCGGGACCCAGCTTGCCAGCGCGGGATCGTGCGTTTCGTTGATTTGGGTCATCGCGGTAATTCTGCCTTGGTAAATCCCGACCAGCAATCATCATAGTCGAGTTGGACGGTCGGGCTTTCGAGGGCGAAGCGGGTCGGTCGCAGCACCGAACGGCTTTCGAACATGAAGGCCATGGTGGCTTCGATCTTGTGCGGCTTGAGCTCGGCGGCGACAGCGCTCTCGTAGCTCGCCTGATCCGGGCCGTGGCCCGACATGCAGTTGTGAAGCGAACCGCCGCCCGGCACGAAGCCCCCGGCCTTCGCATCATAGGCGCCGGTGATCAGGCCCATATATTCGCTCATCACGTTGCGGTGGAACCAGGGTGGCCGGAACGTGCCCTCGGCCACCATCCAGCGCGGCGGGAAAATCACGAAGTCGCAATTCGCCGTGCCGACGACGTCCGACGGCGAGGTGAGGACGGTGAAGATCGACGGATCGGGATGATCGAAGCTGACGGTGCCGATCGTATTGAAGCTGCGCAGATCATAGCGATAAGGCGCGAGATTGCCGTGCCAGGCGACAACGTCGAACGGCGAATGGTCGAGCGTCGAGGTCCACAGCGCACCTTCGAATTTCTGGACCAGTTCGGTCGGCTCATCGATGTCCTCGTACCAGGCGACCGGGGTCTCGAAATCGCGCGGATTGGCAAGGCCGTTGGAGCCGATCGGACCAAGATCGGGCAAGCGGAAGGGCGCGCCGTAATTTTCGCAGACATAGCCGCTTGCGCTGGCACCGGTCAGTTCGACCCGGAATCGTACGCCGCGCGGGATCAGGACGATGTGGAGCGGCTCGGCCTCGATCACGCCAAGTTCGGTAACGATCCTGAGTCCGCCCTGTGCAGGGACGATCAGAAACTCGCCGTCGGCGTTGAAGAAGGCGCGGCGTTCCATCGACCGATTGGCGGCGTAGAGATGCACGCCCACCCCGCCATTGCCGGCGATGCTGACCAGCCCGTCGACGAAGTCGGTCGGCTCTGCCGGCATCGGCAATGGGTCCCAGCGCAACCTGTTGGGGTCCGCCGGCACCTCGTCGAACGGCCGGTGGCGTAGCCCGGTCGGCCGGGCATAGGGCTGGAACGGCGGATGATTGGCCGCCGGACGCATGCGGTAGAGCCAGCTGCGCTGGTTTTCTGCCCGCGGCGCGGTGAAGGCGCTGCCCGACAGCTGCTCGGCATAGAGCCCATAAGGAACGCGCTGCGGGGAATTCTGCCCGATCGGCAACGCGCCCGCGACGGCTTCGGTCGACACATGGTTGCCGAAGCCGGTGACATAGGAGGGGGTCATCTGTCGTTCTCCGACGCTGAAATGACGAAGAGGCTCCGGTCAGCCATCGACCTTGACCACGCCGCGGCGGATCTGGTCGCGCTCGATCGATTCGAACAGCGCCTTGAAATTGCCCTCGCCGAAGCCGTCATTGCCCTTGCGCTGGATGATCTCGAAGAAGATCGGGCCGACCATGTTCTCGGTGAAGATCTGCAGCAGGATGCCGCCGCCGGTCTCTGGTGCGCCATCAATCAGAACGCCGCGCTTCTGCATTTCGGCGATGTCGTGGCCATGGCCGGGCAGGCGGGCGTCGATGCCCTCATAATAGGTGTCCGGCGTCGACTGGAAGCGGACGCCGTTGGCGCGAAGGCGATCGACCGTCTCGAAGATATTGTCGGTAGCCAGCGCCAGATGCTGGATGCCTTCGCCATTATATTCGCGAATGAACTCCTGGATCTGGCTGTTCTCGTCCTGGCTTTCGTTCAGCGGGATGCGGATCTTGTCGTCCGGCGCAGTCATCGCGCGGCTGAGCAGCGCGGTGGCCTGGCCCTCGATGTCGAAATAGCGGATTTCGCGAAAATTGAAGACCGTCTCGTAGAAGTTCGCCCAGTGGTTCATCCGACCGCGCAGGACATTGTGGGTCAGATGGTCGAGCGTGTGTAGGCCCACCGAGAGCTGGTTCCGGGCGGAGCCGTCGACGGGACGAAAATCGACGTCGTAAATCTCCTGCGCGCCGTAGCGATCGACCAGATAGAGGTTCGAGCCGCCGATGCCTTCGATCGCCGGGATGTTGAGTTCCATCGGGCCGACCGGGCCGTTCACGGCCGCAGCCCCGCGCGCGACCGCCTTTTCCAGCGCTTTTGCGGCATCATGGACGCGGAAGGCCATCGCGTTGGCCGAAGGGCCGTGTTCGGCGCGGAAATCGGCGGCCTGGCCGCTCGCGTCCATGTTCAGGACGAAATTGACGTCGCCCTGCTGATAACGACGAACATTCTTCGACCGGTGATCGCCCAGATGGGTGAAGCCCATCGATTCGAACAGCCCGGCGAGCGCCAGCGGATCGGGACCCGTGAATTCGACGAACTCGAACCCGTCCAGGCCCAGCGGATTGGAATGCGGTTCGATATGGGATTCGGTCATGTCAGCCTCGGAAGATAGTATCATTCGAAACCAATAGGGGTTTGAACCGGGTCGTGTCAAATGTTACCAACGGCCCATGTCGGAAACGGGCCTCATCCTCGATCGCTTCATTCCCTACCGTTTGTCGGTGACGTCGAATATCGTCAGCGACGTGATTTCGACGGCCTATGAAGCGCTGTTCGGCCTGTCGATCCCGGAATGGCGGGTGATTGCCGTGGTCGCCGAACAAGACGGAATAACCCAGCAGGCGATCTGTACCGTAACGCGTATGGACAAGGTGACGGTGAGCCGCGCGACGCTTGCGCTGGTCGACCGTGGGCTGATCGACCGCGCGCCCAACAGCGCCGACCGCCGCTCGCGGCTGCTGGCGCTGACCGATGCCGGGCGGCGGCTCTATGCCGACGTCTCGCCCAAGGCGATCGAGTTCGAAGCGCGGATTTTCTCGAGCTTCCCGGCCGACGAGCTCGACCGTTTCATGACGATGTTGCGAGCGATCGAGGATCGCGCTCTGGAAGTCGGTACGCTTTAGAGTCGGTTCCACTGACGTGGAATCGCGGCACCGGCCCGCTCCCCCGCCCAACCGCCCGATATATTATGCTGGATCGGGCGGTTG
>JAZKDN010000037.1:0-85898 GCA_040387595.1 Pseudomonadota bacterium | reverse complement strand
CTCGACATGGCAACACCTGTGACAGGTGTTGCACTTCGTTTGTGAGTTTAGAGGGGTCCCGCTTCTTTCTTCTGTCCTACACCCGTGTATCGAACAGGTCCTGACCCTCCGGATAGCTCCGCTCGACCAGCGCGATCTTCCATTCCCGCCGCTAACGCTTGATGTGAAGGAAAGAAAAGGAAGCGGGACCCCGGGTCAAGCCCGGGGTGACGGCGGTTTGGGCCTGTTCGGCTCGCCCTAATTCAGCCGCCCAGCCCGATGCCGCTGCCGCCACGCCATCGGACTGAAGCCGAAGCGCCGCCGGAACGCGGTCGAGAAGGCCGCCTGGCCCGCAAAGCCGCAGGCGCCCGCGACGGTCTTGACCGGCAACCGCGCATCGTCCTCGATCAGCCGGCGGGCGCGGTCGAACATCACCTGTTCGACCCGCTCCATCACCGTGCCGCCCATCGTCGCCTTCCAGGCGCGCATCAGGTGGCGGCGGCCGATTCCGCACAGCGCCGCGAGTTCGCCGAGGTCGGGGGGCGGGCGATCGGGGGCCTGCAGCCGCGCCTCGATCCGGCGCAGCTGCCAGTCGGCCAGTCCGCCGCGCGGGGGCGACTGGCGCACCTCGTCGAAATGGCGGGCGAGCTCGCCCAGCAGCAGCAGGCCGAGGCCCGCGACGATCGTCTCGCGCGCCACCGACGGCCGCGCCAGTTCGATGCTGAGGCGGTCGAGCGTGGCCGAGAGCCCGGCCGCCCGGATATCGGCACAGGACGACAATTCCTCGATCGCGGTGCCGGGCGACAGGCCGGTCAGCGCCGCGAACCGGTCCTGGTCGAATCGCACGATGATCATCTCGCGCGAGGAAAAGCCGTGCGAACGGACGTGCAGCGGCACGTCGGCGGGGACGACGACCGCCGATCCGAACCGGCTGAAGCTGCGGTGCGAGCGGGGCTCGCCGAAGCAGCCGACCGCGTCCTCGGGTCCGGCCTGGGGCAGATAGACCAGTGAGGGCTGGTCGAGCCGGTGACAGCGCTCGAACGGCCCGCTGCCGTCCTGCACCAGTCGCTCGACCCGCAGTTCGGGCAGCGCCATTTCGACGATGACGCGATATTCGCCGTCCATGTCCCGCTCCACTCTTTCCTACGCGTCGCTTTAGCGCATATACGTCCACGCTTCGCTCTGCGTAGCCATTGCAGGCGTTTCTCTACGCTTTAGCGTGAAACGACAAGAGAGGAGCCACCCGTGAATCCCATCGCCACCGAAGAGCAGGCCCGTTTCGAGCGCGAGGCGCTCGCCATTCTCGCCGACCCGCGCATGCAGGAGACCATCGCCGATCGCCATGCCTATTGGCTCGACACGGCGCAGCCGTCGCCGGCGATGCGCAAGGCGTTCGACTGGGCCTATCCCGAGGTCGCGTTCGGCGCGATCATCTGGTCGCTCAACACCGATGCGCAGCGCCCCGGCGTCGTCACCATCACCCGCCTGCCGCACAAGCTGGGCGGCGTCGACGTGCCCGGATCGCGCTGGGGCCTCGACAATCCCGACTCGGTCTATCGGGTCATCCCGATCGACGGAGCCGAACGCTATGTGATCCGCGGCAGCGTGCCCGATCCGCGCCTGACCGAAAATTACTTCACCTTGTGGAACGCGCATATGGGGACGGTCGACGTGCTCGACGGCAAGACCCTGGTCCTCGCCGACGACGGCAGTTTCGAGATCTTCGTCGATGCCGACGAAAAGGGCGACCGCGCCAACCATATCCGCTCGGCGCCCGAGGCGGTCGAGTTCTACATTCGCGACGTCATCGCCGACTGGGCGAACGAGCGGCCGAACATGCTGTCGATCGAACGGCTGGGCGGCGCGCCCAAGACGCCCGAGCGCAGCTTCGACCAGAAGGTGGCCAACGCCCAGGCGATGCTGATCCGCAATGTCGACAGCACGATGCGCTGGAACGCGCAGGCGACGACCAAGCCGTCGAACGGCTTCGACTTCACCATCGACCGCGACAGCGACGGCGCGCTGCGCAACCAGATCTACATCATGGGCCATTTCGACCTGGCCGACGACGAGGCGCTGGTGATCGAAATCGGCCTGGGCGGCGCCGATTATTTCCTCGCGCCGATCACCAATATCTGGGGCACGACCAACGACATCGTCGATCGCACCTCCAGCCTCAACCTCACCCAGTCGGTGCGCGACAGCGACGACAGCCTGACCTACGTCGTCGCGCGCCGCGATCCCGGCGTGTGGAACTGGCTCGACTCGTGCGACATGCCCGAGGGTCTGCTGACCCTGCGCTGGGCCGAGTTCGCCGATGGACGGCCGTCCGAGAATTTCGGCGCGCGCAGCAAGGTCGTGAAGCTCGACCGGCTCCGCGACGTGCTGCCCGCCGGCACGCGCTGGGTGACCCCGGAGGAGCGCAGGCAGCAACAGGCCGATCGCGCCGCCTCCTATGCCTGGAGGATCGCGGAATGAGCCGGACCTGGATCATCACCGGCTGCTCGACCGGCATCGGCCGCGCCATCGCGGACCATGTCCTGTCGACCGGCGATCGGGTGGCGGTGACGGCGCGCAGGCCGGCCGACGTCGCCGACATCGTCGCCGCCTACCCCGCCCGTGCGATCGCCATCGCGCTCGACGTCGCCGATCCCGCGCAGGTGACGGCGGCGGTGGCACAGGCCGAAGCACATTTCGGCACGATCGACGTCCTCGTGAACAATGCCGGCTATGGCTATGTCGCCTCGATCGAGGAGGGCGACGAGGCCGCGGTCAAGGCGATGTACGAGGTCAACCTGTTCGGCGCGCTGCGCATGATGCAGGCGGTGCTGCCCGGCATGCGCGCGCGGCGCAGCGGCCGCATCATCCAGATCTCGTCGCTGGCCGGACGGATCAGCAACCCCGCGACCGGCCATTACTCGGGGACGAAATTCGCGCTGGAGGCGGTGTCCGAAGCGCTGTCGCGCGAGGTCGAGGGGCTCGGCATCCGCGTCACCTCGATCGCGGCGGGCATGTTCCGCACCGACTTCTCGGGCCGCTCGCTCCAGACCGGCGAGTCCGCCGTCACCGACTATGACGACGGCGTCCACGCACGGATGAGGCTCGTCCAGTCGGTCGACGGCCGCCAGCCCGGCGACCCGGCCAAGCTCGCCCGCATCGTCGAGACGGTGGCCGACATGGCCGATCCGCCGCGCCAGCTGATCGCCGGCCCCGACGCCTTCGCGGCGATTGGCGCGCGCATGGACGAAATCCGCGCGGCGATGGAGACGCACAAGGCGCTCAGCGTGGACACCAATTTCGACGGCTGACGACGGCCCAAAAACCCGTCGCTCCGGCGGAGGCCGGAGCCGCCCCGTGACGGAGACCTGCTATGCCGCAGGAGCCTCCAGCGGCCCCGGCCTCCGCCGGGGCGACGCAGAGGGGAGCGTTCGCACCGACCGGCGGAATCCTGCGATCCTACCTTTGCAAAATCCATATCCTGCATTAGCATCTGCGTACTCAAAATTATGACATAATACGCATATGGAGGGATAAGTGGCTTACACGCTACAGCAGCTGTCGGACCTGGAAGATATTCGCACGGTAAAGCATCGCTATTATCGCGGCATCGACACCGCCGACGAAGCGCTGCTGGCAACGCTGTTCACCGACGACATCGACGTCGAATATCGCGGCGGCGGCTATCATGTCCGCCTCACCGGCAAGGCCGAGATGCTCGACTTCCTGATGAACAGCTTCAACGCCGATTCGCTCGCCAAGCATCAGGGGCACATGCCCGAGATCACGCTGATCGGCGACGACGAGGCCGAGGGCCTCTGGTATCTCGACGACGTCTTCATCTCGCTCGAACGGCGCGACGTCACCACCGGCAGCGCGATCTACCGCGACCGCTATCGCCGGGTCGATGGTCAGTGGAAGATCGCCCGCACCGAATATGACCGGATCATGGAGGTCGTGCAGCCGCTGACCGACGACATGAAGATCACCGTCCATCATCTCGCAAAGACCGGCCGCAAGGCGCATGAGCGCGGCGACGTCAGCCATCTGATCACCTGGCACGACCAGGCGGCCTGAAGCATCGACCCACAGAAATATAAAAGGACAGGATTATGGCTGGATTGTTCGAGGGGAAAGTCGCGCTCGTCACGGGTGCCGGCGGCGGCATCGGCCGCGCCACCGCGCAGGCGTTTGCGCGTGAAGGCGCGAAGGTCGTCGTGGCGGATCTGCCGGGGCCGGGCGGCGAAGAGACCGTAAAGCTGATCAAGGACGCCGGTGGCGAAGCGCGCTTCATCGCGGCCGACGTCGCGGATGAGGCGGCGGTCGCCGCCCTGGTCGAGGGCACGGTCGCGGCCTTCGGCCAGCTCGACCTCGCCTTCAACAATGCCGGGGTCAATTTCGACACCGACATCTGGGACGATGCCGGAACGTTCGACAAGACGATCGCGATCAACATGACCGGCGTCGCCTCCTGCATCCGGCACGAAGTGCGGCAGATGAAGAAGCAGGGCACCGGCGGCGCGATCGTCAACACCGCGTCGATCAACGGCATCGTCGGCTCGCCGCAGCCGGGCTATGTCGGCTCGAAGCACGGCGTCGTCGGGCTGACCCGCTCGGCCGCACTCGCCTTCGCCCGCGACGGCATCCGCGTCAACGCGGTCTGCCCCGGCGTCGTGAAGACCCCGATGACGCAGAAGTTCGACGCCCAGCCCGAAATCGTCGCGATGCTCCACCAGATGACCCCGCTCGGCCGCTTCGCCCAGCCCGAGGAAATCGCCTCGGCGGTAATCTGGCTGTGCTCGGACGGCGCGAGCTTCGTCACCGGCCATCCGCTGGTCGTCGATGGCGGCGCGACGGTGATGTGACTGCCGTCAGCCGTCGGCCGCGTTAGTGCGTCGCCCCGGCGGAGGCCGGGGCCGCCACGTCCTATGCGACGCGCTCGCGGCAGGAGCCTCCTGCGGCCCCGGCCTCCGCCGGGGCGACGCTCATGCTTATTTACGCCCCCGCCAATATCAACCCGCTCGTCGGCACACCCGTCCCCGCCGTGACGAGAACATGTCCTGCCCCCGGCACCTGATTGACCGACGTCCCGCGCACCTGGCGGACCGCCTCGGCGATGCCGTTCATGCCGTGGATATAAGCCTCGCCCAGCTGGCCGCCATTGGTGTTGACCGGCAGGCGACCGCCCAGTTCGATCCCCTCATTGGCGATGAAGTGCCGCGCCTGTCCGCGCCCGGCAAAGCCGAACGCCTCGAGCTGCGGCAGAACGAAGGGCGAGAAATGGTCGTAGAGGATCGCGGTGCGGATATCGTCGGGCCGCATCTGCGCCTGCGCATAGAGTTGCTCGGCGACCAGATCCATTTCAGACAACTTCGCGATATCGGGCCGATAATAGCTCGTCATCATCTGCTGGTCGTCGGCCGCGCCCTGCGCCGCCGCGCGGATGATCGCGGGGGGCTGCTTGAGCTTCGCCGCGCGCGCCGCGCTGGTGACGACGATCGCGACCGCGCCGTCGGACTCCTGGCAGCAGTCGAGCAGGTGGAGCGGTTCGACGATCCAGCGCGACGCCTGATGCTCCTCCAGGGTGATCGGCTGCTGGTAGAACCAGGCGTTCGGGTTGGTCGCGGCATGTTTGCGGCAGGCGACCGACACCCGGCCGAAATCCTCCGACGTCGCGCCGGTCTCATACATGTAGCGCTGCGCCGACATCGCAACCCAGGAGGCCGGAGAGATCAGCCCGAACGGGACATAATAGCCGTAATGCGCCGATTCCGCGTTGGGCACGGGCGGCGGGGTGTAGCCGCTGCCGAAGCGATATTGCGACCGTTCGTTCATCGCGCGGTAGCAGACGACGACCTCGGCCACGCCGGTCGCCACCGCCATCGCCGCGTGCATGATCGGCGCGCAGGCGGCGCCGCCGCCATAATGGATGCGGCTGAAGAATTTCAGCTGCCGGCCGCCGATGTTGCGGAAGACCTCGATCTCCGGATTATTGTCCATCGTATAGGTGCTGAGGCCGTCGACCTCGGCGCGGTCGATCCCCGCATCGTCGAGCGCGGCGGTGATCGCCTCGACAGCGAGGCGCAGTTCGGAACGGCCGCTGTTCTTCGAGAATTCGGTCGCACCGATGCCGACGATCGCGGCCTTGCCGGAAAGCTCGCTCATGCGCCCTGCTCCGTGCGGAGGGTAACCGTCGCGACGACATGCTCGCCGATCGCGTTGCGGCCGCTGACCTTGACGTCGACCTCGCCGCCCTCGACCCGGCTGACCTCGCCGGTCATGCGCATCGTGTCGCCGACGAAATTGGGCGCGCCCAGGCGGATGTCGACCGCGGCGATCCGCGCGTCTGGCCCGCACCAGTCGGAGACGTAGCGCTGGACGAAGCCGTTGCTGGTCAGGATGTTCATGAAGATGTCGGGGACCCCGGTCGCCTGCGCGGCGGCCTTGTCGTGGTGGACATTCTCATAGTCGTTGGTGGCGATCGCGCCCGCGACGATCGCGGAGGCGGTGATCGGCACGACGAGTTCGGGCAGGCTCTGCCCCACGGCGATGGTCTTCATGCGAGCGGCTCCGTCGATCCGGATGCGACCGCATCGCCGATCGCCGCGAGCATCGGGGCGGCGCCGCCCAGAGCTTCGCCAATCGCGGTGGCGGTCAGGAAGTAGCGGTGGATGGGAAAGGTGACGTCGGCCCCGATCCCGCCATGCAAATGCTGCGCAGCATGAACCACGCGGTGGCCGCCGATCGCCGCCCAATATTTGGCTGTGGCGACATCGGCCGGCTGCGGCGCGCCCTCGTCGATCTGCCAGGCGGCGAGCAGCGCGGTCGAACGCATCGCCTCGACGTCGATGAAGGCATCGGCGGCGCGCTGCTGCACCGCCTGCATCGATCCCAGCGGCTTGCCGAACTGGATGCGCGCGCTCGAATATTCGGCCGTGCGGCGCAGCGCCTCGGCGGCGACGCCGACCTGCCGCTGCGACAATGCGACCTGCGCGCGCTGGACGAGCGCGGTGACGATCGCCGCCCGCTCCCCGGCCGCGCCGAGAACGGCATCGCCCGACAGCCGCACATTGTCGAAGCGCAGCATCGCCTGCGGCTCGCCGCTCGTCGATCGCTGCGGATCGACGGCAAGACCATCGGCACCGGCCTCGACCAGGAACAGCGCCGGGCCATCGGCCGTGCGCGCGGTGACGATCAACGCCTGCGCCTCAACGCCATAAGGCACCGCGACCTTGACCCCGCTCAGCCGCCAGCCATTGCCCTCGGCATCGGCGAGGACGGCGGGGTCGCAGGGATCGATGCCGCCCACCTCCTCGATCGCGAGGGTCAGGATAGCGGCGCCTGACAGGATGCGCGGCAACCAGTCCTTGTGCGCAGCATGGCCATGCGCATCTATCGCCCAGGCGGCCAATGCGACCGGGGTCAACGGCAGCGGCGCCAGCGTGCGGCCCTGTTCCTCGAGCAACAGGCCGAGGTCGATCATGCCGAGACCCAGGCCGCCGGCATCCTCGGACAGGTTCAGCCCGAGCAGGCCGGTTTCGGCGAGCGTCTTCCACAGCCCGTCGTCATAGGGACGGCCGCTGTCGGCGAAGGCGCGGATCGCGTCGTCGCCGGTCGCGTCGTCGAGGATGCGGACCGCAAGGTCGCGCAACGACTGCTGGTCGTCGGTCAGGGTGAAATCCATGATATCCTCAGGCGAAGCGGAAAGCGGGAAGGACGTAGCCGGGTTCGACCTCGACGAAGTCGGCGGTGACGGCGCGGCCGATCGCGACCTCGTCGACCGTCGCGTCGAGCATGTTGGCGACGATGCGCACGCCCTCCTCCAGCTCGACCAGCACGATCGGCAACGGGTAGTCGAAGCCCGGCAGGCGCGGCTGGTGCATGACGACGAAGCTGTGGATCGTGCCGCGCCCGCTCGCCTCGACGATGTCGAAATCCAGCGATCCGCTCACTGGATCCATCGGCCCCGGCGGGTGGCGCAGCCGCCCTCCGCTCGACTGGAACAGCAGCTTGCGCTGGTTCAGCCCCTCCCAGAAGAAGGCGTTGTCATGGGTGATCGCCGGGCGCGGGTGTGGCCAGCTGGCCGCGTCCGCCGCCGGCTCGGCAGCTTTGGGCTGGGCGAGGTTCGGCTTGAACTTGAGCACCCGGAAGGTCATCCGCCCGACCGGCTCGCCATCGACGGTGAAGTCGTAGGCGAGCGTCACGAAATGACCGATGCCGAGCGCGGTGCGCTTCTCGTCGGAGACGTCGGCGACGGTCGGGGTCGAGGTGACGACATCGCCTAGCGTCAGGTAGCGGCCATAATCCTGGTGGACATTGGTGGCGACGACGCCGGTATAGCCCGCCTCGTCGAACAGGCTCAGCACCGCCATACCCTCCTCGGCGGTGCGCCCGCCTGGGCGGTAGGACGCCATCGCCCAGACATCGAGCATCGCCGGCGGCGCGACGATGCCGGGATGGCCCGCCGCCCGCGCCGCAGCTTCGTCGAGATAGACGGGGTTGGTCTCCCCCATCGCCTCGCACCAGCGGCGGATCATCGGCAGGTTGACCGGATCGCGCGCCACCGCCGGCCTGTTGGCGGGCCGGCCGACCCATGTGCGCGCCTGTTCGAGCAGATCCGACATCAGCGCGCTCCCCGCGGCATGCCGAGCCCGATCTGCGCCACCATGTCGCGCAGCACCTCGGCGGTGCCGCCGCCGAAGGTGTTGATCTGGCATTTGCGATATTCGCGCTCGATCCGCCCGTGCAGCACCGCGCCCGGCGATCCGTCGCGGATCAGGCCGACCGGCCCGAGCACGTCGAGCAGCAGCCGCATCACCTTGATCATGCTCTCGGTCCCGAACACCTTGAGCCCCGAGGCAAGGTCGGCGCGGGTCGAGCCCTGCGCCACCTGCGCGGCGACCCGGTTGCCCATCACCCCGGTCGCCCGCAGCAGCGCATAGGCTTCGCCCAGCGCCGACTTCACCCAGGGCACGTCGATCATCCGCCCGGCGCCGGCCGGGGTCTCGCGCGCCCAGGCGACGACCTGGTCGAAACAGCCATTGCCGCTATAGGTCAGCGCGGCGAGGCCGATGCGTTCGTGGTTGAGCTGTTCGGCGATCAGCCGCCAGCCGGCGTTGACCTCGCCGATCACCATATCGGCGGGGATGCGGACATCCTCATAATAGGTGACGTTGGTGCGGAAGCCGCCGACCGTCCAGATCGGCGAGACCGAAAAGCCGGGCAGGCTGGTGTCCATCATCAGGATGGTGATGCCCTTGTGCGGCGGCGCATCGGGATCGGTGCGCACCGCAAGGAACACATAGTCGGCGCCCTCGGCGCCGCTGGTGAAGATCTTCTGCCCGTTGACGACATAGTCGTCGCCGTCGCGCACCGCGCGGGTCGTCAGATTGGCGAGATCGGTGCCCGCCGTCGGCTCGGAATAGCCGATCGCGAAGATCAGCTCGCCGGTCGCGATGCGCGGCAGGATCTCGCTCTTCTGCTTCTCTGTCCCCAGCCGCATCAGCGCGGGGCCGACCGTGTTGACGGTGACGAACGGAAAGGGCGCCTCGGCCAGCACCAGTTCCTCGAGCAGGATTTTCTGGGTCAGCGGATCGAGCCCGCGCCCGCCATAGTCGACCGGCCAGCCGGGGGTCAGCCAGCCGTCACGGCCCATCTGGCGAATGACGTCGCGGTAGACCGGGCCGCTCTCGGCATTGACCGTCGCGGCGCGGACCTCCGGGGTCATGATCCCGTCGAGATAGGCGCGAAACTCGGCCCGCAGCGCGCGCTGCTCGGGGGTGAACTCAACGTGCATCGCTGGATGCTCCTTCGGAAGGCGGGATGCCGAGCCGGGCGAGTGCTTCGCCGGTCAGCGGGACGTAGCGGCCGGCCTCTGGGTCGGCGACATAGAGCGGGTCGCCATCGGCAGAGCCCGGATCATAGCCTTCGCGCTGCAGGTCGACCTTGCGCAGCTTGAAGGTGGTGGTCATGTCGGCGGTGTCCGACAGCCGCACGAACAGCGGCACCGCATAGCTGGCGAGATGCGCGGCGGCATAAGCGTAGAAGCCTTGCGGATCGAAGCTGCCGCCGTCGCCATAGGTCAGCGCCACCATGCCGGCGCGCCCTTCGGTGCCGGGCACCTGGACGCCGTAGACATTGACGATCGACGGGCCGGCGAAGCCCGCCAGCACCGTCTCGACCTCGGCGGTCGAGACATTCTCGCTCTTCCAGCGGTAGGTGTCGCCAACCCGGTCGACGAAGAAGAAATAATCCTCCTCGTCGAAGCGGACGAGATCGCCCGATCGGAACCAGCGGTCGCCCGGCTTGAACAGATCGCGCATCAGCTTCGCCTCGGTCGCCTCGGCCGAGGTATAGCCCTCGAAGAAGCCCGCGACGCCATTGCCGTCGAGGACTTCCGCGACGAGCTCGCCCACCTCGTGCGGGCCCGCCTGGACGTGGCGTCCGGCTTCGTCGCGCACATGCTCGCCGGCTGCGACATCCCATTTGAGGATGCGGATGTTGGTCGCCTGCGGATAGGGGACGCGGCCGACCGATCCGGGGCGGCAATCGACATTGGTGATGCCGTAATTGGCCTCGGTCGATCCCAGCCCTTCGATGATGGTCTCGACGCCGAAGCGGTCCGAGAAAGCTTCCCACACGTCGGGTTTCAGCCCGGCCCCGGTCATCACCCGCAGGCTGTGGTCGCGGTCGTCGGGTGCGGGCTCGCCGGCGAGCAGGTAGCGGACGATCTCGCCGATATAATAGACCGCGGTGATGCGGTGGCGGCGCACGTCGGGCCAAAAGCCCGACCGGCTGAACTTGCGGCGCAGCACGAAGGGCCGCCCGGTCGCCAGCGCCACCGACGGCACCACCATTCCGCCCGCGCCATGATAGAGCGGCAGCACGCAGTAGAAGACGTCACCCGCGCCGAACTCCATCAGGCCGGTCATCATCTCGCCGGCGTTGAGGAAGCGCATGTGGCTCATCCGCGCCGCCTTCGGCAGGCCCGTCGTCCCCGATGTGAAGATCAGGTAGAGCGGATCGGCCAGCACCACGCCGTCGCGCGCGCTGCGCGGCGGGTTTTCGCTCGACGCCTCCGCCATGGCGGCGTCGAAGTCGCGCCAGCCATGGGCGCTGCGATCCTCGCCCGTCTCGGACTGTTCGAAGACCAGCGCGGGCAGCGTGTCGGGCGCCATCGACGCGACCGTCGCCGCCAGTTCCGATCCGACGATCAGCGCCTTGGCGTCTACCTGGCGCAGCGCGTGGCCCAGCACTTCGCCCGTAGCACTCGTGTTGAGCAGCGCGGTGACGACCCCGACCTTGGCGAGTCCGAGCCAGGTCATCACGAACTCGGGCCGGTTGAGCATCAGCAGCGCGACGACGTCGCCCTTCGCCAGCCCTGCCGCCTGCGCGGCATGCGCGACCCGGTTGGCGCGGGCGTTCATCTCCGCGAAGCTGATCGACTGATCCTCGAACAGGATGAAGGGCGTGTCGGCGGCATCGGCCGCGCGCTCCTCCAGCCGGTCGGCGGTGGAATAGGCGAGGTCGCGGGTGAAACCGGCGACGCGCTGATAGCCGCGCATCAGCCGGCTCATGCTCTCCTCGCGGGTCGGGATGACGAAAGGCTTCATGCGGCCCGCTCCGGCAATGTGTCGAGGAAGGCGATCAACGCGCCCAGAAAGGCGTCATTGTCGTCGCCCGCCACCATGTGATGCGCCCCCGCGATCGGGACGACCTGCGCATCGGGCAGCATCGCCCGGAAGCGCGCGGCGCCCGCCGCCGAGACGATCTCGCTCGCAGTGCCGTGAACCAGCAGCATCGGTGCGCCGATCGCCTGCGCCGCGGCCGACAGCCGCCGGTTGATCGCGTCCATGTCCCAGCCCTCCTGCGGGCGGACGAAGGCGGGATCCCAATGCCAGTACCAGCGGCCATCGTCGCGACGGCGCAGGTTGCGCGACAGGCCGTCGAGCCGCTCGGGCTTCGGCCGGTGCGGCATGTAGTTGGCGATCGCGTCGGCCGCGTCCTCGAGCGTGGCAAAGCCGGTGCCGGTGCCGCGCATGAAGCCGACGACCTGTTCGCCGCCCTTCTTCTCCATCCAGGGAACGATATCGACGAGCACGACCGCTGCCGCCGCCATCTCGGGCGCCTCGCCGGCCGCAAGCAGCGAGGCGAGCCCGCCGAGCGACGCGCCGACGAGGATCGGCGGGCGATCGAAGGTCGCGGCGACCCTGCGCAGATCGTCGGCGAAGCGATCGAGCGTGTAGACGCCGTCCCCCGACCAGGCGCTGTCGCCATGGCCGCGCTGGTCGAGCGCGACGGCGCGAAAGCCGCCCGCCCCCAGTGCGCGCATCGCATTGCCCCAGGAGCCGCGCGTCTGTCCGCCGCCATGGAGCAACAGCACCGGCTGCCCGTCGGCCGGGCCGGCCTCGTCGGCGACGAGCGCGATGTCACCCGCACCGTGAAAATCGCGGACGGTCAGGTCCATAGCGCCGACGCCTCCCCGGTATCGACCGTCCGAGCGCCGCGAATGCCGAGATGGTCGCGCGCCGCGTCCGGCGTCATTCCGAGCACCTCTTCATAGCGCATCAGATAGATCGGATCGGATTCGCGCCCGACCTTCGCGCCGCGCTCGACCGCGTCGAGCACCGCCAGCCAGGTCTGCGGATAATGGAGCACCGCGCGGGTGAGGACGCGGGTCGATCCGAGGATCGAGAAGGTCGACAGCTCGCCGGCCAGCTCGGGGCTCATATGGACGAACAGATTGGCGAGCCGCATGTAGTAGGGCACCACCTCGCCGATGAAGTCGAAGCCGCCGCCACCCAGGATATGCTCCAGGTCGTGCTGCTGCCCGGCGCGGTAGTTGAAATATTGATAGTCGTTTTCGGGCTTGAACGGCGGGACGATGTCGACCTGCAGATTGTTGTCGACCAGCTGGCGGTAGAAGATGTTGCCGACCGTGCCCGGCGCATAGTGGGCCAGGTCGTCGCGCTGGAAGGTCGAGGCATAGCCCTCCTCGAACCAGGCATCGAGCGCGGGGTTCTTCTTGCGCTCTTCGGCGAACAGCGCGTTGATATGGTCGATGTCCTGAATCTCGCGGAGCAACAGGACCAGTTGGATAGCGTCCGACGGCGTCGGCACATCGGGGCCTGTCCGCCGGAGCATCTGGGTCGACACCCAGTCGCGCAGCCGCGCATCGTTGAGATATTTGGAGGAGCTGATCAGCGTGCTGCTGTCGGTCGACAGGGGCACGATGCCCTTCATCAGATAGCTATAGTCGTTCATGCCGGTATCTCCGCAGCAACGGCCGCGCCGATCGCGCGCGGCACCGGAATCGGGAAGCTCATGATGAGCTGGGCCATGGTCTTCGCGGCGGGATCGACCCCCGAACCGCTGAGGATGCCGCCACCCAGGCAATCGTGGACGACGAAATTGAGCGCGGCGAAGCCGGGCACTGCATAGCTGTCCACCTTTGGACGCGCGCCGTCGGGGGCGAGATGGGCGTACCAGTCGCCCACCGTCTCGGCCGTCATCGCCGCGGCGATCCAGCCGATCCATTCGGGATCGCGCGCTATGATCGCGACGTTGAACAGACTGCCCTTGTCGCCGCTGCGCCCCCAGGCGAGCCGGATCAGATCGACCGTCTCCATCGCCGGGCCGGAGGTGGCCGGTTCGATCGCAGGACGGGCTGGTGCGGTCGTCCGGCCCGACGTCATCGCCACCGCCCAGCTCTCGCCGCCCATCGTCACGATCGGCGTGACGCTCTCGCGCGGCAGCAGGAAGCCGAACAGACCCGTCAGTGGCTGGACCGTGGTCGCCAGGTTGATGCTGGTGCCGACCGACATCGTCGAGATGCCCGATGCCTGTTCGCGCGCGAACAGCCCTGCGCCCTCCACCATCGGATGGTCGACCGTCAGCTTCATCACCACTTCGCGCGCGCCGCTGGTCCGGGCGCGCGGGCCGAAGCTCGCCTCCTCGCCGATCACGACCACCGAGGTCGCGGTGAAGTCGGGCAGGTTGCGGCCGCGCAGCAGGGTGCGGCCGCGCGCGATCAGGGCATCGCCCTGCCGCCGTGCCTTGTCGCCGGCGCGCTCGCCGATGATCGGAGTCAGACCAACGGTGCGCCAGCCCATGTCGAAGGTCGCGCTGCCCTTCAGCCAGGGCGTCGGCGGCCGTCCCTTCGCGCCGCTGACCCGCACGCGATTGGCGCCGGCCTGCTCCAGCCGCACCTCGCTGAAGTCGCAGGATACGTCGGCGACGATATAGTCGGCGGGATCGCTCACCTCGTAAAGCAGCTGTTCGGCGACGGTACCCACTGAAACGAGACCGCCCGTGCCATCAGGCTTGGTCAGCAGCATCGTCCCGTCGGCGCGCACTTCGCCGATCGGGAAGCCGATGGTTTCCCAGCTTTCGACCGCGTCCCAGTCGGTGAAGGTCCCGCCCGTCACCTGGGTGCTGCATTCGAGGAGATGGCCGGCGAGCGTGCCCGCGGCCAGCAGGTCGTGGTCGTCGGCGCCCCAGCCATATTCGTGGATCAGCGGCCCGAGCACGATCGCCGAGTCCACCACCCGCCCGGTGATGACGATGTCCGCCCCGCGATCGAGCGCGGCGGCGATCGGGAAGGCGCCGAGATAGGCATTGCAGGTCAGCAGCTTGTCAGGGAACGCAGCACCGGTGAACATGTCGCGCACGCCCTCGGCGCGGAACGCATCGGCCCGGTCGATAAGCTCGTCGCCGCTGACCGCCGCGACCTTCAGCGACAAGCCCTCGGCCGCGATCCGTTCTTCCAGCGCGCGCGCCAGCCCGATCGGATCGAGCGCGCCCGCATTGGCGATCACGCGGATTTTCTGGCTCGCGATGGCGTGCAGATGCGGGCCGATATGGACGGTCAGGAAATCGGGCGGGAACATCACCGGCGGCGTCGCCTGGCGCGATCGGCCGAACAAGCCCATGCTCGCCTCGGCGAGATAATCGAAGATCAGATAGTCGAGGTTGCCCGCCGCCAGCAGCTGCGGGACGCCCAGCGCGCTGTCGGCGAAATAGGCCGATCCTCCGCCGATCCTGACGACTCGTCCGGAATCGCTGTTGTTCGCCACGCGCATCTCCTCTCCGGCCGGTACGCTAGAAGCGGGAGGATAGGGCGGCGAGCGCCGCCTCTGTTCGAATCCCACCGCCGATGTTCCGATCCGATCACATCAGCCGTCATGGCCTTCCGCCCGGTAGCGGGCAGGTGTGGTGCCGGTCGCCCGCCGAAAGGCGAGCGTGAAGCTGCTCGGGCCGCTGAAACCAAGCGCGGCGGAGACCTGCTTCAGCGGCAGGTCGGTTTCGCGCAGCATCGCCTGCGCCCGCGAAAGGCGGACCTCCTCGACGAAGCGGTGGACGGTGCGACCGGTGGTGGCGCGGAAGCTGCGCGCGAAATGGCTGGGGCTCACCTCGGCCGCGCTGGCGAGCTCGGCGATCGTCATCCGCTTGCCGACCGATCCCGCGACGAGATCCTCGACCCGGCGCAGCTGCCAGGCGGCGAGCTTGCCTTGTCCCCCGCGGGGCTCGTCCCACGAGCGACGGAAATAGCGGGCGAGGTCGATCGATAGCGACGTCGCCAGCGCATCGACGAGCAGGTCGGCGCCGAAGCCCGGCGAAATCGCTTCCGCCCCCAGACGCTCCATCGTCGCGCGCACGCGCACGTCGCGCACGTCCCCGCACAAGGCGAGCTGGCGATTGTCGGTCGGGTCGAAGTCCGACGGCAGCAATCCCTCGATCGTGCTGCACACCGAAAGCTGCCGATCGCCGCCGGGTCCGGTCGCGCTGATCGCCGCCGAGGCGGGGATGATCATCATGCGGCCGAGCGGCAGGACCGCGCTGCTGGCATCGGCCGAATGGAAGACGGCGGCCGCGCCGCGACCGGGATTGCCGCACAGCACGACCAGGTCCTTGCCTGGCGCGCGGGTATCGAGCGATGGCCGCTCATAGCGATAGGTGTAGACGTGGACCCGGGTCCGGTCCGTGCAAAGCTGGCCATCGGTCCGCGCGCGTCGCACCGCTCTCTCCTCAGTTCGTCTGCTGCGAACCCGGCCACCCTAATCGAGCCGCGTGGCGAACGCCAGCGACATCGCCTCAATGCGTAAGCCAACCGCCGCTATCGTTACGCAACCCGTCAACATCATAGGGAGGAAATGCGCGCATATCCGGCCGAAAACCGTCACTGCAATGCAACATTATGCGCATGGTTATTGTTGAAAGATTACGCGTTGACGATTGACTAAAGCCACAAGGCAGCGTTATGCGTTTTCTCAACAGACAAACACCCGATAGCCAATCGGGACATATAGGGGACGAAAAATGTCGCATCAGAAAGCTCGTTTCGCAACGCGCGTCGCCGTGATCGCACTGGCCATGGGCAGCGTTGCCGCCACCGCCCAGACCGTTCCTGCCGGCGAGGCTCCGCAGGCGTCCGAAGGCATTCAGGATATCGTCGTCACAGCACGGCGCACGTCGGAATCGCTCCAGAAGACCCCGATCTCGATCACCGCACTCGACAGCCGCGCGCTGGAGAGGATCAACATCCAGGCGGTCGACAAGCTCGGCCAGGTCGCACCGAACCTCGTGATCAGCCAGCAGTCGTCGTCGCTGTCGGCGGCATCGATCAACATTCGCGGCATCGGCCAGACCGATCCGTCGCTGGGCCTCGACACCGCGGTCGGCATCTATCTCGACGGCGTCTATGTCGCCCGCAGCGCCGGCTCGATCTTCGACCTCGTCGACATCGAGCGGATCGAAGTGCTGCGCGGCCCGCAGGGCACGCTGTTCGGCCGCAACACCACCGGCGGCGCGATCCAGATCGTCTCGAAGAAGCCGGCCGACATTTTCGGCGTCACCGTCAAGGGCGGCTACGGCTCGCGCAACAACGCGTTCGGCCGCGTGCGCGTCGACAGCGGCGAATTCGGCGAATCGGGCATCTCGGCATCGGGCAGCTATTATCACCGCCAGCGCGACGGCTATTTCAACAACCGCCTGACCCCCAGCAGCAAAGATCCCGGCTCGCTCAACGTCGACGCCTTCGCCGTCGCGCTCAAGGGCGATTTCGGCCCGCTCAAGATCGATTACGGCTTCGACTATGACGATCGCACCGGCGCGCCGGGCTTCTTCCAGACGGTTGCGCTCAGCCCCGCCGCCCAGGCCTATTACAGCCGCTCGGCCAGCAATGGCGGCGCGCCGCTTCAGTTCGTCGGCCCCGACACCCGCCTCAACAGCGGCCTGCAACAGCCTGGTGGCCCCGGCAACACCTACACCTCGCACACCCGCAGTCAGGGCCACACGCTGACGGCGGAATATGAATTTTCGCCCGCCTTCACCGTCAAGTCGATCACCGGCTACCGCAAGCTGCTGCTCGAAAACGTCCTCGGCCTGAGCGGCCAGGGCGATCTCAAGGGCCTCGTCCTCGACTTCACCTCGCCGACGCTGACCTCGGTCCAGTCGGTCACGCCTTATAACGGCTATAACAGCCCGCAGAAGCAGAAGCAGTTCTCCGAAGAGCTCCAGCTGCTCGGCAAGGCCGGCGACTTCAGCTACGTCCTCGGCGGCTATTATTTCCGCGAGAAGGTGTCGGAGGAGAACCACCAGACACTGACCCTGGTCCTCGCCCCCGCCGCTCTCCCCTTCCTCGGCTTCCCAGGCGCGGTGGCCGATGCGCTCACCGCCCAGGGCATCGACCTGATCGGCTTCAACACCAGCCCGATCGCCGCCTATTCGCAGGTGTCGAAATCCTACGCCGCCTTCGGCCAGGTGAGCTGGAAGCCCCAGGCGCTCGACGAGAAGTTCGAGCTGACCGGCGGCATCCGCTACACCGAGGATCGCAAGAGCATCTTCCTGCAGAACAGCAATGGCGGCGTGTCGACGATCGTCGGCCCGGCGCGCGGCAAGTTGAAGAACACCAACACCTCTTATGTCGGCTCGGTCAGCTACCAGCTGTCGAACGACGCGCTGGTCTATGCCAAGCTGTCCACCGGCTATAAGTCGGGCGGCTTCAATCCGCGCGCTGATACGCTCAACAGCTTCGCACCGGAAAAGCTGGTCTCCTACGAAGGCGGCGCCAAGCTCGACCTGCTCGATCGCCGCCTGCGCATCAACGCGGCCGCCTTCCTGAGCAAATATGACGATCTGCAGGTGCCGCAGTTCGCAGCCGGCAGCGGCGGCGCGTCGACCCTGCTGGTCAACGCCGGCAAGGCCGAGTTCAAGGGCGTCGAGCTGGAAATCACCGCGATCCCGGCGCGCGGCCTCGTCCTCTCGGGATCGATGGGCTACACCGATCCGAAGTATAAGCGCTTCCTGTTCCTGAACCCGAACACCAACACGGTCAGCGACATCGCCTCCAACGCCCGCTTCCCGAACGTGGCGAAGTTCAATTCGAACCTGGCCGCCGACTACACCTTCGAACCGATGGCCATCGGCACGCTGTCGGCGCGGGTGTCCTACGCCTATCGCAGCCATGTCTACTTCTACCCGAACGACGCGGTGAACCCGTATCAGCAGGATGTGGACTCGCCCGCGACCAACACCGTCGACGCGCGCATCGCCCTGAGCGACATCGCGATCGGCGGCCGCGCCAAGGGCGAGATCTCGCTGGTCGGTGAAAATCTGCTCAACGAGGACCAGGTGCTCTACGGCATCGACTTCGGTTCGCTCGGCTTCGGCGGCAAGTTCTACAGCGAGCCGCGCCGCGTCTCGGTCGAGTTCAAGCTCAGCTTCTGAGCATGAACGATACTGCAAAAAGCGCCGTCATCACCGGCGCGGCCAGCGGGATAGGCCTCGGCCTCGCCCGTGAGGCCGCCCGCCGGGGCATCCGCCTCGTCCTCGCCGACCGCGACGCCACGGCGCTCGCGGCGGCGGCGGACGAATTGCCCGACGCCCTCGCCGTGCCGACCGACGTCACCGACCAGTCGGCCGTCGATCGGCTGGCCGAGGCGGCCTATGATCGCCTCGGCACGGTCGATCTGCTGTTCAACAATGCCGGCATCATGGCGACCGGCTTCACCTGGGAAATCGATCCAGCGCGCTGGGACGCGGCGCTGAAGGTCAATGTCGGCGGCGTGCTCAACGGCATCCGCGCCTTCGTGCCGCGCATGCTGCAGGCCGCAAAACCCGCGCGGATCATCAACACCGCATCGGTCGGCGGCTTCAACCCGAGCCCGCTGATGTCGCCCTACAGCGCGACCAAGTTCGCGGTCGTGTCGATCACCGAGTCGCTGAAGGGCGAACTCGACATGCTCGGCGCGCCGATCGCGGTCAGCCTGCTCGCGCCGGGGCCGGTGCGATCGGCGATCTTCGACGATCCGTTCGGCGGCGTCATCCATCCCGCGACCGAGAAGTTCGTGGAATCGCTGCGCAGCATGATCGATCAATATGGCATGGATCCCGAGCCGTTCGCCGCCGCCGTGTTCGATGCGATCGACCGGGGCGAGTACTGGATCGTGCCGCAGCCCGAGGCGCTCGACCCGATGCTCGAGCAGCGCCACGCCATGATCGCGCAGCGCGCACAGCCGAGCTTCGGCTTCCTGTCCTGACACGGGCGGGAGTCGATCGACTCTGCGTAAAATGAACCGCCTTCATACTACGCATGATGTTGCGTCTGGCGCGTTTTATGCCATTATACGCGAATAATAGAAAAGCACAGGAGGGAGAGATATGATTACGCCATTCCATTTCGCGCGCGTATCGACCATCGCGCTCGCCATCGCCGCCATCAGCCCGGTTCATGCCCAGACGGCGCCCGCCACGGCCACGGCCGCTGCCGAGGAAAGCGCGACCACCGGCATCGAGGAAATCGTCGTCACCGCCGAGCGCCGCTCGGAAAATCTGCAGCGCACGCCGATCGCGATGACCGCGCTGACCGCCAACGCGCTGCAGTCGTCGGGCATCACCGATCTGCGCGGCGTGGTGCAGGCCGCGCCGAGCCTCTATTTCGCCCCCTATCCCAGCTCGGTGACCACGCTGGTCCTGTTCATGCGCGGCCAGGGCATCGGCGATCCGAACATCATCACCAAGGATGGCGGCGTCGGCCTCAACGTCGACGGCATCTATCAGTCGCGGCCGCAGGCCTCGACCTTCGATCTCGCCGATGTCGAGCGGGTCGAGGTGCTGCGCGGTCCGCAGGGCACGCTTTATGGCCGCAACACCACCGGCGGTGCGGTCAACATCATCAGCAAGAAGCCCACCGGCGAGTTCGGCATTCGCGGGCTGATGTCGGTCGGCAATTACGACTATCGCCGCGCGCTGGTGAATGTCGATCTGCCGGCCTTCGGCGACTTCAAGGTCAAGCTGACCGGCCTCTATTCGAACCGCGACGGCTGGGCGAACAACGCCCGCAACACCGCCGGCACGCCCGACGCGAACGATTTCCAGGCCGACCGCAAATATGCCTTCCGCGGCGCGGTGCGGTGGGAGCCGGCCGACGGCGTGACGATCGATTATTCAGGCGATTATAGCGACCAGCGCACCACCCCGGTCCGCTATGTGACCGAGAACGCCTTCGCGCCGTTCATCTTCCCGGGCTACACCCCCGACGTGAAGACCGCCTATCGTCCGGTCTATCTGCCCTACAGCCATGTAAAATCCGACGGCCACACGCTGATCGGCGAATGGCAGGCGAGCGATGCGCTGACCCTGCGCTCGCTGAGCAGCTATCGCCACATCAAGGTGAAGACCTACCAGGATTATACCGAGGCGTTCCTGGCACCCTTCTTCGCGTTCGACGGCATCGGATCGAAGACCTACACGCAGGAATTCCAGGCCGTCGGCACCGTCGCCGACCAGTTCAAATATGTCGTCGGTCTCTATTATTTCCGCGAGAAGGCCGATCACACGCTGGCCGCCGACGTCGGCACCGGCACGCCCGGCCAGCTGGTGCTGGTCGATCGCTTCACCACCGCAAAGTCGACCTCGAAGGCGGTCTTCGGCCAGCTGACCTGGACGCCGCTGTTCGCCGACGGCAAGTTCGACGTGACGGTCGGCGGCCGCTACACCAAGGACAACCGCTCGGCTGATCGCGTGCGCTCGTCGAACCTGTTCATCGGCCAGACCTCGCCGCTCGTCGCCCGCCGGTTCAATGGCCCCGGCGTCATCATTCCGCTGGGATCGATCCCCGGCTCGACCGACGTCAAGAACAGCAAGTTCAACCCGGCGCTGACCCTCGCTTATCGTCCGGCGGACAATATCTCGGTCTATGCCAAGGCGGTGACAGGCTACAAGGCGGGCGGGTCGAACGAAGCCTCGCCCACCTTCACCCGCACCTTCGGGCCGGAGTCGGTCACCAGCTACGAAGCCGGCATCAAGGCCGACCTGCTCGACCGGCGCCTGCGCGTGAACCTCGCGGGCTTCCTGGCGAAGTACAAGGACCTTCAGCTCGACATCTCGGCCGACGCCGCCGATGCCTCGCTGTCCGACACGTTCAACGTCGGGCGCGCCACGGTGAAAGGCTTCGAAGCCGACATCACCGCCGCCCCCGTCCAGGGGCTGACGCTGACCGCGAGCTATGCCTACACGACCTCGAAGATCCGCAACGTCCGCGCGCCGGCCGGTTCGATCTTCGATCCGGCGGTCAACCCGACCTCGCCGGTCCAGGTCGGCGACGACATCACCGGCTATTTCGTGCTGCCGTTCACGCCGAAGAACAGCGTCCGCCTGTCGGGCGACTGGGTGATCGGGACGTTCGGCAGCGGCGATCTCGCCGCGCATGTCGACTATACGTGGAAGGACAAGGTGTTCACCACCGCCGGCGACGGCCCGAGCGTCCCGCTGGGCCGCGACGCGCCGATCAACAAGGCGTACACGATCGTCGATGCCCGTCTCAGCTACACGATCGATCGCGGCAACGGCCGCAACATCTCGATCGCGCTGTGGGGCAAGAACGTCCTCGACAAGCGCTATCCGGGCTTCGTGATCGGCTCCGGCTCGATCATCGACGGCTATGGCAACCAGGCGATCTCTTACGGCGATCCCGCGACCTACGGGATCGACATCGGCTTCACCTTCTAACCTCTGTTCTCCAATCCGAGGCCGGCGAGCCGCGACAACATCGCGCGTTCGCCGGCCTTGCCGGGTTCGGCGGCTTCCAGTTCCAGTTCGAGCAAGCCGTCATAGCCGGCCGCATCGAGCGCCGCGAAGATCGCGGCCCAGTCCAGCCGCCCCGCCCCGGGTTCGACCCGCCCCGGCCCGTCGGCCGGCACATCGGCGATCTGGACATTACCGATCAATCCCGCCGCCATGCCGATCGCCGCGACCGGATCGCGCCCGTGCAGCGCGACATGGCCGAGGTCGAGGCAGAGCCGCACCTGGCGGTGCGCCGCCAGCGTCACCACCTCGATCGCCTCCTCGACCTGCTCGATCAGCAGCCCCGGCGCGAAAGCTGGATGGGTCGCCTCGACGCAGAGCACAACGCCGCTGTCCTCCAACAGGTCTCCCGCGCGCCGCAAGGTCTCCGCCATGCTGCGCCTTTGGGGTGCAGCATTTTCGCCGTCGACGCGCCCGGTTATGCACGTGACCGTCCGGCTTCCGGTCCGCGCCGCAGCCGCGGCGGTGGCGGCGATCGAGTCGAGCGCGCTGCCGTCGATCCAGCCGGGCGCGTTCCAGCGCAGCGGATCATGCACGAAGGAGCCCATCCGCAGGCCATGCTCGCGCACCGCATCCCCGATCAGCGCCTGGGTCGCGGCATCGCGCAGCAGCAGGTAATTGTCTGACACCCCGGCAAATCCGTGCGCCGCCAGCACCGAGATCTGCCGGTCTACCGCGACCGGGCCCGCAATATGGTGCAGCAGGGGACGGTCGGGAGCGCGTACGCCCAGATGCGCAGCAAAGGCGCGCCGGCTCATCGCACCGTCGCCAGGAAGGCGAGAACCGCGGCGTTGAACGCCTCGGGCTTTTCCTGCTGGACGAGATGGCCCGCGCCGTCGATCACGACGATATCGGCCAGCCCCGGCACCCGTCGCCGTAGCCGCCCCTCCCAGTCGGGAAAGAAGGCGAAGGACGGATCGGCGGCGCCATAGAGCATCAGCGTCGGCGTGGTGACGTCGGCATCGGCCCAGGCGCGGCAGATCTCCCAATTGGCATCGGCGGTGCGGTAGGAATTGAGCCCGCCGATCATCCGCCGGGCCGGATCCGCATGATCGTAGCGCGCGACGAACTGCGCGAATTCGGCCTCGCTCAGCCACGGCCAGGGCAATGGCGGCGCGGGCGGCAGCGCGTCGAGATAGCCGGTGCCTTCGGACGGCAGCGCCTTCCACGCCCACAGGTCGCCCGCCGCGCTCAGCGCGTGGAAGCTGCGCCGCAGATAATCCGAAAGCGCATCACCCAGTTCGCGATCGGCCGGGCCGACCGTTTGGAAATAATGAAAGTGGACGAAATGCGCCTTGGCCATTTCGGCATAACGCGCGGTCGGCCGGTGATCGGGCGACGCCATATCGGGCTGGACGGGCGCGCCGGGCGGCAGGCGCTCAGCCCCGCCGAGCAGGGCGCGCCCGGCGAGGTCGTAATCATAGGGAATCGTCGTCACCAGCGCCCGCACCCGATCGGGCGCGCGAACGGCTAGGTTCCAGGCATATTGCGCGCCGAAGTCCTGCCCGATCACCACCGCCTGATCGGCGTCGTAAGAGTCGAGAACGGCCAGCAGATAAGACTGCATTCGGTCGGAGTCATAAGCCGCCGGATCGAGCGGACGATCGCTTTCGCCATAGCCGAGACTGTCGATCGCCACCGCGCGGAACCCAGCCTCGGCAAAAGGCCGCATCTGGTGCCGCCACGAATAAGCGAGGCCGGGAAAGCCGTGCAGCATCAGCACCAGCGGCCCTTCGCCCGCCTCGACCGCATGGAGATGCAATCCGTTCCCCACCGCGATCTTGCGCTGCTCGACCGATCCCATTTCGCGCATAGCGTGACCTCTCCCGATATTATCCTTCACTCTTCGTAACACCGGGTTTGGACAGAATCGCAAGATGCTATAATCTTTCCATGCATCGAAACAGGATCGAGCGAGGCGCGGAGGCCTTCGGGCGCGCGCACTCAGGACGAGGAGAGAGCCCCATGCGCATCGACGTGCCCGCCGCCCAGGCCCATGACCCCTACGGCTTCGCCACCGAAAATCTCGCGCCCGAGATCATGCGCGCCGGCGGCGTCTTCAGCGCCGCGGTCTATCGCCATTCGAAGCTGTCGCTGCGCGAGTTCGAGGGCGCCCGCGCCCGCACTGCGGAGATCAACGGCTGCGTGATCTGCCAGCAGTTCCGTGCCGCCCGCGATCTCGGCGGCATGTTCTCCGGCACCGGCACGCGCGGCACCGTCGCCGAAAACGGCCCCGCCCCCGACGAAGCCTATTATGCGGCGGTGCTCGACTGGCGCACCTCGCCGATCTTCAGCGACCGCGAGCGGCTGGCGATCGAGTTCGCCGAACGCTTCGGCACCGAGCCCAAGTCGCTCGCCAGCGACGAAGCCTTCTGGACCAAGGCGCGCGCCGCCTTCACCGACGCCGAGATCGCCGACCTCGCCAATTCGGTCGCCTGCTGGGTCGGCCTCGGCCGGGTCGCGCATGTGCTCGGCTTCGACGAGGTCTGCCTGCCGTTCACGGCCGAGGCGGCGGAAGCCGCGGAAGCCGCCGAGTAATTTCCTTCGCCGTCATGCTGAACTTGTTTCAGCATCCACCGGGCCGTTAGGGCAAAACGGGAGGGGAGCGCGAACGGTGTCGCGCGCGCCCCTCAAGGATCGCGCCTGCCTCTCGATGGATGCTGAAACAAGTTCAGCATGACGGTGGTACGTCAGTATGACGGTGGCACGAGAGGGACGGTGGGACCCAGCCTCCCCTCCTCGATACGTTCGTCCCGAGCGAAGTCGAGGGACGTCGGCACGCGCCAACCGAGAGGGAAAGCGAAAAGGATGTCGCGCCCGCCTCCCGGTGAATGCTGAAACAAGTTCAGCATGACGAAACTGGGGAGAGGATCAAAGCTCCCCCAGAAACTCCACCATCAGCCGGCTGACCTCCTCCGCCCTTTCGAGCTGGATGAGGTGGCCCGCCTTCGGCAGCATCTCGATCCGCCGCACGTCCGAATATTGGCGCGGGATCGCGCCCAGCGGGTCGTCGCCATGCCACGCCTCCAGATCGACGTCGTTCTCGCTACCGATGAAGAAGAACGGGCGTGTATTGGGTTCGTGCCGCCACGCCGCACGCTGCGCCCAGCGCAGGTCCATCGCCCGGTACCAGTTGAGCCCGCCGGTGAAGCCGCTGCGGGCGTACTCGGCGGTGTACCATTCGAGCTCCCAGTCGGAGAACCAGGCCCAGGGCAGCGGCGGCGTCTCTGGCAGCGCGTCGAGATAGGCCATGCCCGGCGGATTCTTCCACACGTCGAGATAGTGGAAGTCGCCCGACAGCGCATAGAGCACCTTGCGCAGGAATTCGCGCGGCGCGGCGTCGAGGGCGGCGTCAGCCGGGCCGACCGGCCTGAAATAGTCGATATGGACAAAATGCTCCTGCGCCCATTCGGCCGCCTCCTCGAGCGGCGCCTTGTCGGGCGAGTCGGGATAGGCCGGATTTTCGAGCGCGATGATCGCGCGCACCCGATCGGGATGCAGATAAGCCAGATCGTAGATCGCGAAGATGCCGAAATCGAGCCCGGCGAACACCGCCTCGTCGAGCCTGAGATGATCGAGCAGGCCGACCAGATCGCCGGTGAGGTGCGGCACGTCGTACAGCCGGTGGTCGGCCGGCGCCTCGGTCTGGCCCATGCCGCGCATGTCGGGCGCGATCACCCGCCAGCCCGCCTCAACCAGCGCGTGGATTTGATGCCGCCAGCTCAGCCAGATATGCGGAAAGCCGTGGCACAGGACGATCGCGGGTCCCTCTCCCTGCTCCACCCAGTGCATGGCGATCCCGTTAATCCGGGCATGATGGTGCGTCCAGTCGGCCATGGCATCTCTCCTTCGCGCGCGATCGATCCCGGCTGTTTGCGCGCGGGTAGCGATCCGGGCGTTCCTATTCAGGTTCCAGATAGCGTGCGACGATCTCGGGCGCCGCTTCGATAAGCGCCGCGACCGCCGGTTCGACCGACAGGTCCGCGCGGTAGACGATCCAGATGTCCGCCCCCGCCGCCGACGGCGCGGCGCCCGGCAGGCGTTCGAGCGCGGGGTCGGCGTCGGCCAGCCGGTCCCACAGCCAGGCCCTACCGAGCCCGGCGCGCACCGCATCCTGCAGCGCCGCGAGGCTGTCGACCTCGACGCATCGGCCCGATTCGTCGACCGCGTTCAGCCGCGCCCAGGGCTGCGGATTGGCGAGCATCATCGCGTGCCCCCAGGCGACGTCGCGCAGGGCGGCGCTGCCGCGTCGCGCATAAGGTGCCTGAACGAAGGGTGCGACCTTGTCGCCCGCCACGTCGCGCGGCTTGGTCCGCGCGATGGCGAAGCCGACATCGGCCTGGCGCTGCTGGATCGCGGCGATCGCATCCCGCGCGCCGGTGATCTCCAGCGACACGGCAGGGTGGCGATCGAGGAACGGCGCGAAGGCAGGCAGCAGCAGCGCGGCGAGCCCCGCTGTCCCCGCCACCCGGATCGGTCCGCTGATACGGTCCCCGGCGGGGGCGAGATCGGTGTCGAGTCGCGCCATCGCCCGCTCCATCGCGGTCGCCGCGCGCAGCACGGCGCGTCCCGCATCGGTCGGGCGGTAGCCGGTGCTCGTCTGCTCCCACAGCGACCGCCCGGTCGCGCGTTCGAGCCGCGCGAAGCGCCGCCCCACCGTGGTGCGGTCCATGTCGAGCTTGCGCGCGGCCGTGCTATAGTCGCCGGCGCGCACCGCCGACTGGAAAACCCGGACATCGTCCCATTCGATCGCCATGCCGTGCATCCTTGCACAGACGGAGTGCAGCTTCCAGTCCCGCATCTCATGGTATTCTCCATCCAAACGGGCCGAGTGCCCGTGTCAGACGGGAGAGTTTCACCATGGCTACCACAGCCGAATATCGCCTCGGACAGCATACCTTCGCGCGCGGCTGGCACATGATCGCCGATGCCACCACGCTCGGCGCCGCGCCGCTGCCGGTGCGCTTCTTCGCCCGCGACATGGTCCTCTATCGCGGCGAGAGCGGCACGCCGCATCTGGTCGATGCCTACTGCCCGCACATGGGCGCACATCTCGGCAAGAACGAGACCAGCTACATCGTCCGCGACAATGAGCGGATCGAGGGCGAGTCGATCCGCTGCCCCTTCCATGGCTGGCGCTTCGGACCCGACGGCCGCTGCAACCAGATTCCCTATTCGGACCAGAAGCCGCCGGCCGCCGCGAAGATCCAGACCTGGCCGGTCGTCGAGCGCGCCGGCATCATCTGGATGTGGCACGACGCCGAAGGCAACGAGCCCGATCACGAGCTGCCGCCGTTCGAGGCGTGGGACAACCCCAACTGGGTCCGCTGGGCGATCGACGATCTGGGCGAACTGCCGCAGCATCCGATCGAGGTCGTCGACAATATGACCGATTTCGCCCATTTCGTGCCGATCCACGGATCGCGCGACATCGAATATTTCTACAACGAGTTCGACGATCATGTGCAGTGGCAGATGTTCGGCGCCGGCCACCGCACCCTGGTGCAGGAGGGCGAGGGCCTGCTCGAGCTCGACACCTGGTATACCGGCCCGGCGATCCTGCAGTCGTCGATGCGCGGCACATTCCCCACCCACATGCTGATCGCGCACACCCCGGTCGAAGACGGCAAGATCCACGTCTGGCACGCGCTGATGGTCGACATGGGCCGCACGGCGACCGAGGAGGACGTGCCGATGGCGCGCGCCTATCAGGAAGCCAGCCGCGTCGCCTTCGCCCAGGATTTCGAGATCTGGTCGCACAAGAAGGCCTGCTTCGCGCCGCTGATGGTGCGTGGCGACGGACCGACCGACAAGTGCCGCATCTGGTACAAGCAATTCTACAATCCGATCGCCGAGGCCCCGGATTTCCAGAAGCGGGTCAACGGCCGCCACACCGTCGTCGACAAGCGCGATCCGGCGAAACAGGTCGCCTGACCCGCGCGCCGTCGCGTCACCTACCCCTGCAGCGCTTCACTTCAACAGGAAGCGCTGCACCTTGCCCGCAGCGTTGATAGGGAGTTCGTCGACCCACTCGACGCTGCGGGGCACCTTGTAATTGGCCATCTGCTCGCGGCACCAGGCGAGGAACGCCTTGGGATCGCGCGCCGCGCCGGGCTTGGCGACAACAACCGCATGGCCGACCTCGCCGAGCCGCTCGTCGGCCCGGCCGACCACCGCGACCCGCGCGACCTCGGGATGCTCGAGCAGCCGCGCCTCGATCTCGGCCGGATAGCAATTGAACCCGCCGCAGATGAACAGATCCTTCGCACGGTCGGTGATGCGCAGATACCCACGCTCGTCGCGCGTGGCGATGTCGCCGGTGCGCAGCCAGCCGTCGGCGTCGATCGTCTCGGCGGTCGCCTTGGGATCGTCGAGATAGCCCTTCATCACGTTGAAGCCGCGCACCAATAGTTCGCCCGCTTCGCCGACCGCCACGTCCCTGTTCTCGGCATCGACCAGCCGCACCTCGACCCCGGGGATCGGCCGGCCGCAGGTCGACGCGACAAGCTCGACCGGGTCGCCCGCCTGGGTCGCGCTGACGCAGCCGCAGCTCTCGGTCAGCCCGTAAGCGGTCAACACCTCGTCGATGCCCAATTCGTCGTGCATGCGGCGGATCAGGATCGGCGGCACGCTCGCCGCGCCCGTCACCGCAAGGCGCAGGCTCGACGTGTCGATGCCGGCGCGGGCCGGTTCGTCGAGCAGCGTCTGGAAGATGGTCGGCGGCCCCGGCAGCACGGTAATCGCCTCGGCCGCGATCGTCTCCAGCAACCGGCCGGCGTTGAACTGCGCCACCGGGAAGATCGTCGCGCCGCGCAGCAGCGCCGCGACCCATCCGGCCTTGTAGCCGAAGGTGTGGAAGAAAGGATTCACGATCAGATAATGGTCGCCCTCGCGCAGCCCGACCGCGTCGCTCCACGCCTCGAAGGTGCGCAGATTCTGGCCGTGGCTGCTCATTGCCCCCTTGGGACGGCCGGTGGTGCCCGACGTGAACAGCACGTCGACCGTGTCCTCGCCATCGATCGCTGCGATCGCCGCGGAGACGTCAGCCTCGGTCGCACCATCCTGCGCGGACAACCAGCCATCGAGGCCGTCGTCGAGGAACACCGTCTCCTCCAGCCGGGGCAGATCGCGGCCCTCGAGCATCGCCGCATAGTCGGCACCCAGGAAGCTCCGCACCGTGAACAGCCAGCGCACCTCGCCACGCCGCAATATGTCCTCGGCCTCGCTCCCCTTGAAGCGGGTGTTGAGCGGGATCAGTTCCAGCCCGATCTGGGTCGCGCCGGCTGCGACGACCGCCCAGGCGCCGCTGTTGGGCGCCCAGATCGCTATGCGGTCGCCCTTGCGGCCGCCGCGCGCCAGCAGCGCGCGGGACACGGCGCGGGCTGCCGCGCGAAAGGCGGAGAAGGACAGCAAGCGGCCGTCCTCTTCCTTCACGAACGGCCGCTCGCCCCAGCGCGCCGCCGCCTCGTCGAGAAGCACACCCATGGTCAATGTTGCAGGAAGCATCTGGTCACATCCGATCCGTCTTCGGCCCGGCGATATCGGTCGCCTGCGGGCCCATCAATTCACGCTGCATAATCAGTCCGTTTCCACAGCGACCCAATCGCCGGCCTTCGCCGAGCGCCGCGCCGCGTCGAGCACCGCCTGGTTGCGGACCGCGTCGTCGAAGCTGCCCGCCATTTCGCGGCCCTCGATCGCCTGCCCGGCAATTCGCCGCCGCATCTCGCCGAACAGCCGCGCGTAGGGGATCACGTCGAACCCCATCGTATGCCAGCGGTCCTGCTCGGTCTGGATAAGCTCGGCGACCGGAAAGGGGGTGGGCGGCGGCAAGGCGAGATCGTCGGGCATCGCGATGCGCCGCGATCCCTCGCCGTCCATCACCCACACTTCCTCAGGATCGCCGAAGCCCGCGCCCGACTGGATCCACGCGCCGCCGGCGGTGCCGACCACCTTGGTCGCCATGATCAGCGGGCCCGGCGCGGCCATCGCCGCCATCAGCGTGCCGCGCGCGCCGCCTTCGCATTCGAATTGCAGCACATAGCTGTCGTCCGACGTCATCGACGGCCGCCCCGGCGCGAGGGTCTGCAGCACGCAGGAGACGCGGCGGATCGAGCCGATCGTGGTCAACACCTGGTCGATCATATGCGTGCCGAACGCGCCGAGGAAGCCGCCGCCCTGGTCGGCGTCCTCCCACCAGTCGCTCAGCGTCTCGGCCGGATCCTGCAGGCCGGGCTGGTGATAGATGCGCAGGAACTGGCGCGGCGTGCCGATCGCGCCGTCGGCGACGATCCGCCGCAGCAGGGCCTGTGCGGCATCGAAGCGGAACTCGGCGCCGAGCATATGGATGACGCCCGCCTTGTCGGCGGCGTCGCGCATGTCCCGCGCTTGCGCCAGATCGCGGGCGAACGGCTTCTCGCAGACGATGTGTCGCCCGGCGGCGATCGCCTCCATCACCACCGGATAATGCGCGTGCGGCGGGGTTGCGACGGTGACGAGCACGGTCGCCGGATCGGCGAGCGCCTCGGCGAGGCTGTCGGTCGCGAGCGGAATGCCGAGCGGCGCCGCGCGCTCCGCCGTCCGCGCGCGGTTGTGGCCGACGATGGCGCGCACCTCGAACCCCGCCTCGCGCAGCGCGCGGACATGGGTGAACAGACCGAAGCCCGTTCCCACCACGACGGCGCCGGGCCTTTGCTCAGCCATGATGACGTTCTCCAAGCAGTTGCATTGCCGCCGCGGCGCAGCGCCGCGCGACGATGTCGATCGGTTCGCGCGCCAGCTGGTCGGAGAATATCTCGACCGACCAGGGCGCCGCCGTGCCGGTGGCGCGCACCGCCGCGACGAAGCCGGCCAGGTCGAGGTCGCCCTCGCCCGGCAACAGCCGCCCGCGCACCATCTCGCGGTCGAGATCGGCCTCGGCCACAGCGGGCGCATCGCAGATCTGGATGCTCTTGATCGCACCCGCGGGCAGGGCGGCAAGCTGGGCCAGATCCGATCCGCTGCGAAAGAGATGCCAGCTGTCGACCAGCAGCCCGCCATTGGCGCGATCGGCCGCGCGGACGATGTCCCAAGCCGCCGCCAGGTCGGGAATGCCCCCGGTCGGTACGAACTCGAGCGCGACATGCAGCCCGGCGCCGTCCGCCGTCTCGCACAGCCGCGCGAAGGCATCGGCCGCGACGGCGGTGTCGCAGGCGATGCCCTGCAATTCCGCGACGGTGATCCCGCGCGCGCCGATCGCCTCGGCAAGATCGGTCAGCCGCTCTCCGGTCGATCGGTCGAGCAGCGCCGTCAGCCAGGCAGGGTTGTCCTTGGTCGGCGTGCCGGGCAGCCAGTTGCCGACGATCTCGATCTCGGTCACGAACAGACCGGCATCGGCGATCCGCGATCGGACCTCGGGCAAGCCGATCCCGTCGGCGGCCACCGCTTCGAGATCGCCCGCGAAAATCGAGATGCCGGCGAAGCCCGCCGCGCGCGCCGGCGCCAGCCGGTCGAGCAAGGGGGTCGCCTGGACGGTGCCCGCGGCGAGGATGAGCTGGGGCACGGTCATCCGGCGATCGTGAAGCCGCCGTCGATCGGCAATATCTGTCCGGTGATCCACGACGCCGCCGAACTGGTGAGGAACAGCACCGCCCCGGCGATATCCTTCGGCTCGCCGAGCCGGCCGAGCGGGGTGCGCTGCAGGGTCGGCGCGGTCCATTCGGGCTGCTCGAAGGCGCCCGCGGTCATCCGGCTGCGCGTCAGCCCGGCGGCGACCGCGTTCACCCTGATGCCCTGCGCCGCCCATTCGGCGGCGAGGACGCGGGTCAGGCCGAGGATACCGGTCTTGGCCGATCCATAGCCGGGGATCATGCCGATCCCGAAATAGGAGGTCATCGAGGCGATGCCGATAATCGACGCGCCGCCGCTCCACGCGCTTGCCGCCAGCGCGGCGCGGCAACCATGCGCCATGCGGAAGGCCGACGTCAGGTGCATCGCGATCGAGCGTTCGAACACCGCCGGATCCCATTCGTCCAGACCCAGCGATCCTAGCGCAAGCCCGGCATTGTTCACCAATATGTCGAGGCCATCGAGGCTCGCCGCCACCGCATCGATCTGGTCGGCCTTCTCGACGTCGAGGCTGCGATAGGCGAAGCGCGACAGATCCTCGTCATAGTCCGCCGCCGATCCGCGCGTGCCGGTGATCGTCACCTGCGCACCGGCATCGGCATAGGCGCCGGCGATCGCCGCCCCCAGCCCGCTCGTGCCCCCGGTCACCAGCACCCGCGCGCCGGCATAGTCGTAGCGTATGTCGGTCCAACCCATCCTGCGTCCCCTCAATCGGTGATTTCGCCGCTGGCCACCGGCTCGATCCGGTCGAGCGCGGCGCGGCCTTCGGCCTTCAGTCGTGCGAGCGGCAGCCGCCACAGCTTGACCGGCGGCGGCTCGCCCTGTGTCTTGATCAGGCGCAGGCTCATCCCGCCATGGCGGTGCGCATAGGGGTCGATGACATTGCCGCCGATCCCCGGATCCTGCGCCGCGATCACGACGATCACCGAACCGTCGGCTTCGTAGGTGGCGCGGTACTTCTGCACATGGCCGCCGCCATCCTCGTAATTGTCGAGATTTTCCTGCCAGATGTTGCACAGCTGGAAGATCCAGTAGTCGCACGGCGTCGGCGTGAAGCGCAGCACCAGCGCCTCGTCGGCGCCGCATTCCCAGGTGCCGAAGCCATGGTGGCGATCGGGCACCCCGCCATTCGACAGATAGACCGCGCGGCTGAAACGGATGCGGTTGGGCCGCTTACCCAGATTGTCCTGCCACCAGCTGCGCACCAGCTCGGCATAGGCCAGCACCACCTGCCCGGCCTTGGCGAGCGCGTCGGCCATGTCGGTCGGGGTGATCGCGCGCGGCTCGGCGCCGTCGATCCGCGTGATCCGCATCGTCGGCGCGATCGTCTCCTCGCGCAGATGATAGACGGTACGCACCAGCAGGCCGACGCAGCCCTGCGTGATCGGCAGCCAGGCGCGGCCATCGGTCGGCTTGTTGCGGCTGACGACGATCTCGAAATCGCCATTGGCATCGAAGCCGATCGCGTCGCTTTGCAAAAAGCCGGTCGTAGTCAGCGTCGCCGGATCGAAATCCTTCAGGCCGTCCAGCCCGCGCGCCGCCCAGTCATTGTCGCCGGGATGGGCGGGCTGCGGCGCCGACCAGCTGGCGATGACGAAATAGGGGATCGTTCCGCGATTGCCGGTGATCAGATAATCATGCGTCCCGTCGACGAACTCGGCGAGCAGATGGTCCTGGTCGGGCGACTGGAAGTTGATCCCCTGCCGCCACGGCGTGTCGCGCAGACGGGGCCGTTCAGGTTCGCAATTCTCGACGAAGCGCTCGAAGCCGTTGCGCATCAGCCGGGTGACGAAGCGATACCATTCGGCGCGATCGAGATCGTCGACGCTGTCGCCGAAGCGATCGACCGTGCGCGCGGCGCTGCGGACGATATCGAGATAGTCGTCGAAGGCCCGCCCCGACAGCAGTCGTTGCGATGCGCTCACAGTCTCTCTCCCAGCACGGCTTCCTTGCGGACGGGAAAACGATCGTAATAGAATCCGAACCGCTCGCGCAGCGCGCCGACGTCGACCCCGAAATCGCCGGCGAGGTCGTAGATCACCCGGCCATGCTTGTTGCGCGGATTGGCGGCGAGGAAATGGTCGATCCGCGCATCGGCCTCGGGCGTCATCTCCAGATCGGCGAGCGCATAGACCTTCGCCACGACCGCTTTCTGGTCGGCCATATAGTCGTGAAACAGGATGTCGATCGACTGGCCGGCGGGAATGGCATCGCGGTCGCGCACGCAGCGGCGCAGCAGCACCTCGATCCGGTCGATCCACCAGGCGGCCAGCGCGGGCAGGTCCTGCCGGGTGCGGCGGATGCGGTCGCCATAGGCGATCATCGTGATCGCCGACTGCAGCACCGCGACCGGATCGCGGTGGGTGATCGGCACGATCGCCGCGGGATGCATCGCGATCAGCGCCGGCAGGTTTTCCATATGCGGGGGCGACTTGACCACCCAGCGCGTCGGGCCCTTCAGCCAGCTCAGCGCCTGCATCACCCGCTTCGCATAGGCATAATGCGGGGTCTGGTCGCTCGCCAGATAATGGTCGCGCCAGCGCACCGGCCGGCTCAGCCATTCGGGCAGGTAGGAGGAGAAGTCGGGCCCCTGCAGCTCGATATCCTCGTGGACATGGTCGGGCGCCATTTCGTGCATCGCCGGCATCAGCGGCAGCACCGCCTCGAACCCGCCCCACATCTCGGCGGTGCGCACGCGGCGCGGATCGGGCTCGCCGACATCGTCGGGGCCGGGAATCGGCTCCATCGTCTCCCACAAGGGAGTCGACCGCAGCCGTGGGTCCGCCGCCAGGATGTTGACCAGATGGGTCGTGCCCGATCGCGGCAGGCCCGCGACCATGATCGGGCGGTCGATCGCGACATCCGCGATCTCGGGATGGCGCCGCCACAGATCCTCGATCCGCAGCCGGGCCGAGGCATAGCGCACGCACTCGCCGAACAGGGTGGCGCGGCCGAGCGCGGTCAGGTCGCGGTCCTCGTCATAGCTCGCCAGCCAGATCGCCAGCCGGCTGCGGAAATCGTCAGCGCCGAAATCGGACAGGCCCGTCGCGGCGCGGGCCGCACCCAGCACCGCCTCGATCTCCATCGCCACCGGCGGCGCGGCCGCAATCGCGCCCTGCTGCATCTCGGTCAGCCGGGGCTGGGCGAGATCGTCGATGCGGATGGCGTCAGTCATCGCAGGTCACCATCACCTTGGCGGAGGTGGCCGTGTCGCGCGCCGCCGCCAGCGCCTCGTCGAACCGGCTGAGCGGCAGGCGGTGGCTGATGAAGGCATCGGCGTCGAAACCGGGTTCGGCGATCGCGGCGATGACCTCGGGAAACTCGTCGGGATAGGCCATCGAGGTGATGAAGATCATCTCCTTGCCCAGCGCCATCTTCCAGTCGATCGCGATCGGATCATGGTGGACCGCGACCATCACCGCGCGGGCGTGGAACGGCGCCATGCCGACGATCGAC
Organism: Pseudomonadota bacterium; assembly: GCA_040387595.1. Taxonomy (GTDB): domain Bacteria; phylum Pseudomonadota; class Alphaproteobacteria; order Sphingomonadales; family Sphingomonadaceae; genus Rhizorhabdus. The sequence continues at coordinate 50,780 of JAZKDN010000037.1, read as the reverse complement.
GGCAGCACCGACGGCGCGCCCGACACTTCGAAATAGAGATTGGTGCCGACCGTCGGCCAGCCGAACAGGTCGCCCCGCCCATGCGCATCGCCCAGCGCGTCGGCGACGTCGCCCGCGCCCGCATCGATGCACAGGTCGGCGCCCAGCCGCTGCGCCCGCGCGAGCCGGCTGGCCGAGCGATCGACGGCGACGACCTGGCGGACGCCCATGCGCTTGAGGAAGAAGACGATGCCGAGCCCGATCGGCCCGACCCCGAACACCGCCACCTTGTCATCGGGGGTCGCGCCCGAGCGGTGCACCGCGTGCAGCGCGACGCCGAGCGGTTCGGCCAGCGCGGCGGCGTCCCAGCCGACATGATCGGGAATCGCATGGATCGCGCCGCCCAGGGTGGCGTTGGACACGCGCAGCAAGGGAGCGAAGGCGCCTTCGGGCATTCCCGCGCCGATGCCGTTGCCGTCGCCCATCGGATTGACCACGACGCGCAGGCCCGGCGCTATATCGCGCACCTCGGCGCCGACCGCCTCGACCGTGCCCGACAGCTCATGGCCGATGCCGAATGGTTCGGTCGCCGGCATCGCGACGCCGCCCACCTTGATATAGCCGAGGTCGGATCCGCACAGCCCGCAGCGGCGGACGCGGACCAGCACGTCATGCGGGCCGGCAACCGGCTCCGCGATCTCGTCGATGCGTACATCATCGACGCCGTGGATGCGTACTGCCTTCATCGGCACCCTCCCTAATAAGCTATGCGTTGTTCTTCAACGAATCTTCTACGCAAATCATTGACGATACATTTTGTATTGTCAATTGTCGTCGTGGGTATCTTTCGCAACCCCGCATTTCCGCGCCGCTCAGCCTCCCGCGCCGAGGAATTCTTCTATCTGCTCGGCGAGAACCGCCTCATATTCCGACATGTCGGCCAGTTCGGCGAACAGGGTGATCTCGGCGCTGATCCGATCGAGCATCATGAAGAAGATGTCGGCCCGCGCCCGCTGCCGTCGCGCATCGGCATCCTCGCCCATCGTTCGCGCGAAGGCGGAGATGTCGGCAGCGAGCAGCCGGATCATCGCCTGCCGATCCGCGCGCAGCTTTTCGTGAAACGCCTCGTCGGTCGCGGCCAGCCCATGGATCAGGACGGAAATCTGCCCCTCGGCGCGGTAGAATTGCACCATTTCATGCGTCCACCAGCCTGCCGACAGTTCGCCCGACGCGACGCCGGCCAGCAGGCGGAAATGCGGCATGGAGCGCGCCATCGTCGCTTCGTACATCGACACCACGACATCGCGACGCGACGCGAAATGGCGGTAGAAGGTCGCGCGGCTCACCCCCGACACGGCCAATATGTCTTCGACCGACAGGTCGTCGAACCGGCGCGAGCGCAAAAGGTCGCGCAACGCCTCGACGATCTCCGCCCGGCTCGATGCGACCTGGCTTTCCTGTCGGATCGACCGCGCGCCGGGCTTGGGGCCCGGTCGCCGGGCGCGGTCGATATCGGTCGCGGTCCTGCCCATTGTCGATCCAACCTTCAGCTTTGCGCCAGCATGCGACAGCTGAACGGTGAGCGCAATCCCACCCGCTTTTTCTCCGCGAGCCATCCATAAACACCACGTATGATAACAATGTGCGTATCGATTAGGCCATTTTGAAACGTAAATGCTTGAAACCGCCCTTTGCTGTTGATAGGCCCGATGCAAGAGCAAGACCCAAGGGGAGGCACAAGAAAATGGCGGTCCGATCGCTGGCCTATATACGCGTCGAGGCGCGCGACCTGGCTGCCTGGCGCAGCTACGGCGAAGGCGTCGTCGGCGCCGCCGCCACACCCGATTCGGATGAAGATGCCCTGATGCTGCGCCTCGACGGACGCCCCTGGCGCTTCCGCATCGAGAAGGGCGAACAGGATCGCTATCTGTGCGCGGGCCTTGAATGCCCCGACGAAACCGCCTGGCAGCAGACCGTCGACCGGCTGAAGGCCGCAGGCGTCGCGGTCGAGCCGGGCAGCGCCGAGATGATCGCCCAGCGCCATGTCCGCGGCCTCGTCTCGCTCGCCGATCCCGCCGGCAATCAGATCGAGCTGGTGTGGGGCAATGTCGTTGCCGGAACGCCTTTCGTATCGCCGGTCGGCGTCCCCGCTTTCGTCACCGGCGAAATGGGCTTTGGCCATGTCGTGGTGCCGACCAGCTGCTATGACGAGACGCGCCGCTTCTACAAGGATCTGCTCGGCTTCGGCGACAGCGACGAGATGCGCGTCCATTTCCCCGGCGCTCCGCCGCAGGGTCTGGGAATGAGCTTCATGCACGCCACCGGCCCGCGCCATCACACCGTCGCGGTCGGCGAATTTCCCGCACCGTCGGGCCTGATCCATACAATGGTCGAGGTGCCGTCGATCGACGATGTCGGCCTGGCGCTCGATCGCGCGATCGCGGCGGGCGTGCACATTTCGTCCACGCTCGGACGCCACACCAACGACAAGATGATCAGCTTCTACATGCGCACGCCAGCCGGATTCGACATTGAATTCGGCTGTGGCGGCGAACAGACCGTTGACTGGACCACGGTAACCCCGACCTTCACGATCAAGGAGGATCTTTGGGGTCATATATGGGATTTCGGAGCGTGACGACATTTGACAAGCGCACCACCGCCGATGCGGTGATCGGCAAGCTGCGCGACGGTATGACGATCGGCATCGGCGGCTGGGGCCCTCGGCGCAAGCCGATGGCGCTGGTGCGCGCCCTTTTGCGCAGCGATGTGAAGGACCTGACGATCGTCGCTTATGGCGGTCCCGACGTCGGCATGCTGCTGGCGGCGGGCAAGGTCCGCAAGCTGATCTATGGTTTCGTCTCGCTCGATGCGATCCCGCTCGAGCCCTATTTCCGCAAGGCCCGCGAGACCGGTGGCCTCGAAGTGCTCGAACTCGACGAAGGCATGCTGCAATGGGGGCTGAAGGCCGCGGCGCTGCGCCTGCCCTTCCTGCCGACCCGCGTCGGCCTGGGCACCGACCTGTTCGAGCAGGGCGGCTTCAAGACGGTGACATCGCCCTATGACGACGGCGAAGTGATGCTGGCGATGCCGGCGGTGCCGCTCGATCTGGCGCTGATCCACGTCCACCGCGCCGACCGCATGGGCAATATCCAGGCGCTCGGCCCCGACACCTATTATGACGACTGGTTCGCCAAGGCCGCCAAGGAAGTCGTGGTCTCCGCAGAGGAGGTCGTCGACCGGCTCGACCACAGCTATCCCGAAGACGCCAAGGCCAACATCTTCGAGCGCTGTTTCGTCCACCATGTCGTCGCGGCGAAGCATGGCGCGCATCCGACCTCGATGCCGCCCAGCTATGGCTGGGACATGCCCGCGCTGAAGGCCTATGTCGCCAGCGCCGGCGAGGAAGACGGCTGGCAGCGCTACCGATCCGACGTGATCGGCGCCGACGAAGCCCATTATCTGGCGCAGGTCGGTGGCGACGATGCCATCGCCAAACTGCCCCTCCCGATTTTTTAAGCCAATTTTTCTGGGGAACAGGCGATGACCGCGCCCGAGCATATGCTTTCCGAACTCCTGATCGTCGCCTGCTCCGAAGTGTTCCGGGGCAATGGCGAGATCGTCGCCACCGGCATCGGCCCGATCCCGCGCGTCGCCGCGGGCCTGGCCAAGCTGACCCACAACCCCGCGCTGATGATGACCGATGGCGAGGCCTATCTGGTCGAGGACCCGGTGCCGATCGGCCCGCGCGGCTATGACGACCGCAAGCCGGCGGGCTATCTGCCCTTCTCGCGCTACTTCGACAGCGCGGTGTGGACCGGCAAGCGCCATGCCGTCGTCTCGCCGATCCAGATCGACCGCTTCGGCCAGACCAACCTGTCGTTCATCGGGGGCTCGTTCGACAAGCCGAAGATCCAGATGCTCGGCGCGCGGGGCTTTCCCGGCAACAGCATCCACCACATCAACTCGATGTTCGTGCCCGCCCATTCGAAGCGCATCTTCGTCCCCGAGGTCGATTCGGTGTCGAGCGTCGGCTATAATCCCGCGAAGCGGTTGGCCGGCGCGAACTTCAGCGGGGTCGACCTGCGCTTCATCGTCACCGACCTGTGCGTGATGGATTTCGGCGGACCCGACCATGCGATCCGGCTGGTATCGCTCCACGACGGCGTGACCGTCGATCAGGTGCGCGAGGCGACCGGTTTCGACATACTGGTCGAGGGAAGCCCGCCCGTGACGGCGACACCCACCGAGGAGCAGCTCGCGATCATCGCGAAGCTCGATCCGCACAATATCCGCGCCACGGTGCTGAAGGGCAATCCGCCCGGCAAGCGCGCCTGACATTCACTTCGACAAGCATAAAAGGGAGAGCCGACATGACCACTCCAGACCAGATGGTTCAAGCCGTGAAGACCTATGTCGAGGCGTTCGACAAGGGCGACTCCGAAATGGTGGTCGGCCTGTTCGCGCCGGACGCGACGGTCGAGGATCCGGTCGGTACGCCGCCGCATGTCGGCCATGACGCGATCCGCGCCTTCTACGCCGCCTCGATGCAGACCGGCGCCAAGCTCCACCTCGACGAGCCGGTGCGCGTCGCCGGCGACACCGCCGCCTTCGCCTTCCACGTCAGTTTCGCCAAGCCCGGAATGCGCGTCGACGTGATCGACCTGTTCCAGTTCGGCGAAGACGGCAAGGTCGTCTCGATGAAGGCCTTTTTCGGCCCCAGCAACATGACCGGCTTTTAAGGCCATGGCCCGGCTGCTTGAGAACAGAACCGCGTTCGTTACCGGTGGCGCGGGTGGTATCGGCGCGGCGACGGCGATCGCCTTCGCCGCCGAGGGCGCCCGGGTCGCGGTCGCCGACCTCCAATCTGCCGAGGCCACCGTCCAGGCGATCCGCGATGCCGGTGGCGAAGCCTATGCGCTGTCGCTCGACGTGACCGATCAGGCCGCGGTCGACGCCGCGGTCGACGGTGTCGTCGCGACATGGGGCCGGCTCGACATCGCCTTCAACAATGCCGGCGTGTCGCTCGAAGAATATACGACGCCGTGGGATTCGGTCGACATCTACGACAAGGTCGTCGCGGTGAACCAGCGCGGCGTGATGCTGTGCATGGCCGCCGAGCTGCGCCACATGGCCCAGCAGAAATCGGGATCGATCATCAACACCGCCTCGGTCGCCGGCATGGTCGGCCTGTCGGGTGCGGGCTATTGCGGCAGCAAGCACGCCGTGGTCGGCCTCACCCGCTCGGCGGCGATGCGCTACGCCGCCGACGGCATTCGCGTGAACTGCGTCTGCCCGGGCGCGATCGCGACGCCGATGACCGAGGGCGAAGCGGTCAGCGCCGACTCCCGCGCCTTCATGGCGCAGATGCACCCGATGAACCGCATCGGCCGCGCCGAGGAGATCGCCGACGGCGTCGTCTTCCTCGCATCGGACAAGTCGAGCTTCATCACCGGCCACCCCCTCGCGATCGACGGCGGCTTCCTGGCGCGCTGATCCCTTCACGGCAAACGCGCCGCAGGAGCCTCTGGCGGCGCCGGCCTTCGCCGGGGCGACATATCGAATAAGTGCTGAGCAGGTTGTTGCCGGCCCGCAAATCCGTCGCCCCGGCGGAGGCCGGGGCCGCCACCGGATCCTGCCTCAACCTTGTCGCGCATCCCGCAACGGCCCAGCGCTCCGCCAGGCTACACATACCAATGTCCAGCCTTCCTTCTCCGTTCGCGTCGAGCAAAGTCGAGACAGGTTGCTGGCGTCAGCGAAGAACGGACATGCTGCCCGATTAGGCGCCGGATCGTGGAATGCTGAACGCTTTGCCGAGGAAATACTCTACGAAAATTGTCACCACCTGACCGCTGCTTAACGCGTGTTCGACGGGCGGTGCCGTGATCCAGGCCGAGATGCGGCGCCACACAGAACCCGCAGCGCGGCTTTTCCGAACTTGGCGGGCGCTGTAATCGGTGGTCATCCCGGCGGTGAACGAGGCGAGTGTCCACCATCCACCATACCGCGTAACGACAGCCCAGAACTCACCTTCACGCGTCGCCTGGATATAATGCTTCGCGCCGCGTGAGAGATAAACCGTCTGCCCCGACCTAAACGAAGAAAGCGCCATCAAAGCTTCGCGCAACTCCGCTTCGCTGTTCACTCGCACTTCCGGTTTATCCGCCAGGATGAGCAGCGCCGGGTCGGGTCTCGAATTGCCGCGGTCCTCGATCATCCCGGCAATATGCCATAGCAGCCAACCACCCGCTATCGGCACCGCCCGAAACACCATTACGCCGGTGACGGCATGACAACAGGCCTCCATCGTAGCCCCGGCGGCGGCCCCAGCGGCGGGTATGTCGCACATATCATAGCGGCCCCGGCCTCCGCCGGGGCGACGCACTTGGCCACGACCATCGACCTGCGTTCTCGCGAGCGACCGACATAGGTGCCTCGCGGCGTCGACTATGCTAGGGACGCCGCCATGCTCAACGGACACAGGCTTTCGGGAATCGTCGCTGTCGACGGATTCGACTATGAATGGGAAGTGCGGCGCGAACCGCAATGGTCCGAGTCCGAGGGCTGGATAGGCACGGCGGTCGCCTTGCAGCAGAAGGATACGCAGCGCGGCGCGGTGATCGAGTTTCCGCCGCCGAAGCGCCTGCTGAAGGGCCTGCAGCGCGGCCGGCTCCAGGTCAACGACGCCATCCTCGCCCGCGGCATCCGTGCTGCCTTGCAGGCCGGATGGGAACCGTCGTCGCGCGGCAAGCCGATGGTGTTCGAGGTCGACGCAGACGGCAACTGATCGCCACGGCCCTGTTCCGGACAACATGACGCCGGAGAAGGCCTGAAAGCCTGCCCCGGCGACATGCCCGTTCGGGCCTGGCGCGTGTCCCGACTACGCCAGGATCGATGAGGCCTTCACGCCGTCCGCGCCCATCGTCCCGTCGACGATCGTGCGCGGTTCGTGGCGCGACTTCGACACGCGCCAGCCCGCGGGGGTGCGGACATATTCGTCATGATAGAAGCTGCCGATCAGGCGGAAGCCGCCCGTGCGCGGATCATAGGTCGAGAAGCCCAGGCTCCACCGCGCGGTGGCAGTGTCGGCATCGACGATCTCGATCTCGCCATTGTGGATCTGATGCACGTCGACGATCGGGCTGTTGAGCGCGATCTGGGTGAACGCCTCGATCAGCCCGTCCGGGCCGAATTTGCCGACCGGCTGATAGTCCAGCTCGGCATCGGGGGTGAAGCAGGCGCGGATCGCCGCCACATCCTTGGCGTCGCAGGCGTTGAGATAGCGCGCCTTGAGCTTGCGGATGTCGCTCTCCGCCTCCAGCCGTGCGATGCGTTCTTCGAGACTAGCCATCGAGCTTCACCACTTTCGTCTTCGGCACCGGATGCTCGCTCGCGCCGGTCCAGCGCAGCAGCATCGTGCCATGGTCATGTCCCGCCGTATCGACCCAGTTGCCATAGCCGGGGTCGCGTTCGGCGACGACGATCGTCACCGATCCGTCCGCATTGGTCCGTGCGCTGTGCTTGTTCACATGGATGCGGTGGAAGCGGTAGTCGAGCGACTCCATCCAGATATTGTCGAGCTGGAAGTTCCAGAAGGTGCAGTCGGGCACCGGCGTTTCGATCACCAGCGCTTCGCCCGGCTCAATCTTCCAATAGCCGTGCAGATAATGGATCGTCGGATCCCCGCCGGCCTTGAAGAACATCGTCTGGTCGCTCGTGGCGAGCTGGTTGAGCTGCTCGGCCTTGAACAGGTCCGCCCAGTGGAGGAAGGTCTTCGCGGTGCCTTCGACGAAGGCGATGGCGCGGCCGAAGCCCTGTTCGAGCTTGCCCAGCGTAAGCGGCTCGGGCGTTTCGCGCGGCGGATCGATCGCCTCGATCTTGACGGTCGCCGGCACCTCGTTCTCGCGATCGAGGAAAGTCTGGCGGACCAGCAGCATCGACGTGTCGTCGGCCAGCTTCAGCCAGTTGCCATTGGCCTTTTCCTTCGACGCGATAATCTCGAAACTGCCGTCGGCGTCGAACACCATGTCGGCCGAATCGAGTTCGCCGGTCGAGGCCATCGTCCCGTCGATCGCGTAGCGGTTGGCCTTCGATCCGAAGCTGAGGATCGGCACCCCGCCGCGCTTGCCGGTGATGCGATAGCGCCGCTCGCCGCTGATCGAGGCGTTGAGATAGAGGTTGTCGGGATTGTCCGCGCCGATCTTCGCGGTCGGGTGCGACGCCTGGTAGAAGCCGGGGAAGTCGGTGTCGGCATTCTCCATGTGCATGTCGAGCGCGATCCGCAGCAGACGGGAGAGGTAGCGATACCCCTCCGCCTGGTCGATCGGCGTCCCCGCCACGTCGGCGTTGAAGACGAGGTCGCCGGCCTTTTCGAGCCGGCGGCAGAAGTCGCGCCAGGCCTTGCCCGGCGCGTCTCTGTCGACTCCCTGGTCCATGGCGCCGCTCACGGTGCCATATACTGGCCGCCGTTGACGTCGAGCGACGCACCGGAGACCACCTTCGAATAATCGGAGACCATGAACAGCACCGCCTTGGCGCAATCATCCTCGGGCGGGATAATGCCGATCGGGATGCGCGCGGTGATCTCGCCGACCACCTCGGCACGGTCGCGACCGGCGGCGACTTCGCGGTCGATATGGCCCATGACCGGCGCGCCGCCGATCCAGCCCATGCGGGTGACGTTGACGCGGATGCCGTGGCGGCCGAAATCCTTCGCCATGTGGCGGGTCAGCGCGTTCATGCCGCCCTTGCCTGCCGAATAGGCGCCCTCGCCCGGGAACGGATTGACCGTCGACATCGTCGAGACGTTGACGATCGCGCCCTGCGATTCCTTCAGCGCCGGCAGGCAGGCCTGCGCCATGCGCAGCGCGCCCGCGCAGTTGACGTTGAACACTTCGGTGAACTCTTCGGCATTGGCCTCGTCGGTGGGCTTCCACTCGCCATGGGCATAGGCCGAGTTGATCAGGCCGTCGATGCGGCCGAACGCCTCCTGGGTCGCCTTGGCCAGCGCCTGGCACTGGTCGGCCTTGGTCACGTCGGTGGCCAGCGCGATCGCCTGGCCGCCCTTCGCCTTGATGTCGGCGACGACTTCGTCGAGGAACGCCTTGTTGCGGGCGCCGAGGCCGACCTTCGCGCCCTCCGCGGCCGCGATCTTGGCAAGCGCCTGGCCCATGCCGGGCCCGACGCCGCTGATCACGATCACCTTGTCTTTAAGCAGCATTAGAAAACTCCTCTCCGGCGTATATCTTGTTGAGTCCGATATCGATCTGGTTGCCGGTTTCCGTGCAATAGGTGCCCGCCCCGCCATACATCGCCGCGACGCAGCGGTTGCAGGCATTGCAGGCCGAACGATGGGTTGCATCCGCGCGCCACTTCGCCACCAGCGCGGGATCGTGAACCAGCGAGCGCGCCATGACGACCGCCTCGAAGCCCTCGGCCAGCGCCTGGTCCGCCGCCGTCAGCGACAGCACGCCGCCGAGATAGCCGAGCTTGCAGCCGACCGCCGCGCGCACCCGGCGCGCCGCTTCGAGGAAATAGAGTTCGGAGAAGCGGACCGTCTTCGGCGTCGCCATCTTGAGCAGCTTGAACTGCAGCTTGGCGAGCAGGCCGCCCTGCATCTTCGCCAGGTCGTCATAGGGCAGCGGGCTCGAGAACATGGCGTAGCTCGACTCGATGTTGCGCCCGCCCGACAGCACCAGCATGTCCGCCCCGGCCGCCTCGAGCGCCTTCGCGGTGACGATGCCGTCCTCGACGGTGGCGCCGCCCTTGGCGCCGTCGAACAGGTTGATCTTGGCGAGGATCGCGATCCGGTCGCCGACCGCCTGCTTCACCGCCGCCAGAACCTCCGCCGGAAAGCGCACCCGCTTCTCGGCGGTGCCGCCATAGGCGTCGCGCCGCTTGTTGGAGAGCGGCGAGATATATTGGTTGAGCAGATAGCCATGGCCCATGTGGAGCTCGACCGCGTCGAACCCGGCCTCGACCGCGAGGCGGGCCGCGGCGACGAATTCGTCGCGGACCTGGTCCATGTCGGCGCGGGTCATCTGGCGCTGGAAGAAGCGGCCCATCAGCACGCCCATCTTGTCGATCCCGCCCGACGACGACATCGCGCGCTTCGTCGACAGCTCCTTATGCTGCACGAAGCTGCCGCCATGGGTGATCTGCGCGGACAGCTTCCCGCCCTCGGCATGAACCGCGTCGGCGATCGCGCGGTAATGCGGCACGCTCGCCGCGTTGAGCACGCCCTGGCTGGCGAAGGTCCGGCCATCGGGCGACACCGCGATATAGGCGAGCGTCGTCATCCCGACCCCGCCTGCGGCCAGCCGGCGGTGGAATTCGCGCAGCGACCGGGTCGGAATCGAATCGCACGTCATCATCTCGTTCGCCCCCGACCGGATGAAGCGGTTCGGCAGGGTGATCGGGCCGACCGTCACGGGGGTGAAGGCGATGCTCATGCGTGTCTGCCCATCAGTCGAAATTGGCCTGCCCGCCGTCCAGCGGGACGGTGGCGCCGGTGAAATAGCCGAACTCCGGCCCGCACAGGGCGGCGACCGCGCGGCCGATATCCTCTTCGCAGCGGCCGATGCGGCGCAGCGGAATGGTACGGAAGAAAGCTTCGGCCTCCTCGGGGCGCGAATCGATCCAGCCCTTCAGCGCCGGGGAGTCGGCGTGCGGCGCGACAGTCAGCGCGCGAATGCCGTCGACGCCCCATTCGGCGGCGGCGGCGCGGGTCAGCAGGCGGATCGCTTCCTTGACCGCGGCATAGGGGCCATAGCCGCTCATGTCCCAGCGGACGGCGGCCGAGGTGGCGAGATTGATGATCACCCCCTCGCCCGACTTCGCGAGATGCGGGCGGCATGCCTTCATCAGGCGGAAGGTGGCGAGCGGCCCCGATTCGAAGCCGGCGGTAAAGGCCTCGTCGCTGACCGCGGACAGCGGACCGAGCGGGACTTCCTGCGCATTGTTGACGAGGATATCGATGCCGCCGAGCTCGTCGGCCACCGCTCTCACCAGCGTGTCGATCGACACCGCGTCCTTGACGTCGCACAGGAAGGGCTGGGCCCGCCCGCCGGCCGCCACGATCTCCTCGGAGACGGCCTGCAGCTTGTCGAGCGTCCGCCCGACCACCGCGACGGCGGCGCCCGCCGTCGCCAGCGCCAGGGCGATGCCGCGACCGACACCTTGGCCCGCACCGGTGACGATCGCGACCTTGTTGGCGAGAGCTGTCATGATCAGCCTCGCAGACTGTCCGGGCAGCCGGGCAGCGCCGGCTCGTAATGGCCCGCCGTCCAGCCGCCGTCGACCGCGATCTCGGCGCCGGTGATGTAGCTGGCCTCGTCGCTGCACGCGAACAGCGTGGCGCGTGCGATTTCCTCGGGCTCGCCGATCCGCTGGAGCGGTACGCGGCGGAAGGACTGGGCGTTGATCTGATCGACCGGCTGACCGCCGGGATTGCCCATTTCGGTGTTCACGCCGCCCGGATGGATCGACACCACGCGGATACCGAACGGCCCGAATTCGAAGGCATAGGATTTGCTGATGCCGCGCACCGCCCATTTGCTGGCGGTATAGGCGACCAGGCCGTTGCAGCCGCGCATGCCGTCGACCGACGAGATGTTGACGATCACGCCCTTGCCATTGGCCTTCAGCGCGGGGACGGCATGCTTCACGCCCATCATCGTGCCGATCAGGTTGATGCCGAGGACGCGTTCCAGGTCTTCCTTGCGGAGCTCCTCGGACGCGCCGAAATGGGTGACGGCGGCGTTGTTGACCAGGATATCGAGCTTGCCGAAGCGATCGGTCGCGGCCTTGACGATCGCCGCCCACTGATCCTCTTCGCGGACATCGAGATGCTGGTACAGGGCAACGTCCTCGCCCAGTTCGGCGGCGACGGCGCGGCCTTTCTCGTCCAGCACGTCACCGATGACGACTTTCGCGCCTTCGGCGGCGAAGATGCGCGCCGTAGCGGCACCCATGCCTTGCGCCGCGCCGCTGATGATCGCAACCTTGCCCGCGAGTCGTGCCATTCGGTCCCTCCATGATCAGCCGGCTTTTGCCGAGCTCTATTACGCAAGCCTCGGCATATCACATCAATATGTCAAGCTATGCGTGTTGATTTAGCTCTCCCAGTCTGCAATTCATTCACGCAACGAGAAGGAAGCGGCGCATTGCGGACCGCGGCACCCGATGGAGAGGCGAAGTGAGCGATCAGATATTTCCCAACGGCGCGACGATGGTGCTGGGCGCCACCGGCGGACTGGGCGCCGCCTCGGCCCGCGCCCTCGCCCGCGACGGCAGCGATCTGGCGCTGTGCTTCCGCAGCAAGCGCGACGCCGCCGAGGCGTTGGCCGACGAACTGCGCGGTCTGGGTCGTCGCGTGTCGCTGCATCCGGTCGATGCGACCGACCCCGCGACGATCGACGCCGCGCGCGACGCCGCGATCGCCGATCATGGCCGCGTCCATGCGATGGTGTGGGCCGCCGGTCCGCTGGTCGACCAGCTCCATTTGTCGGAAACGCCGCTCGAGAAGTGGAAGCGCGCGATCGAGGTGGAGGTGAACGGCTTCTTCTCGACGACCCAGGCGCTGATCCCGCATTTCCGCGACAGCGGCGGCGGCGCCTTCGTCCATCTCGGCTCGGCCGGCGATCTCTTCTGGCCCGCGCGCGACGGCCTGTCGGTCGCGCCGAAGGCCGCCAACGAATCGCTGGTGCGGGGTATCGCCAAGGAGGAAGGCCGCCACGGCATCCGCGCCAACAGCGTGCTCGTCGGCGTGATCGACGCCGGCATGTTCCACGAATTGCTGGCCCAGGGCCAGTTCGACGACGCATGGGTCAAGGAAGTGCAAGGGCAGCTGCCGCTGCGCCGGTGGGGCAAGGCGGAGGAGATCGGCCATGCCGTTTCCTTCCTCGTGTCGAACCGCGCGGGCTACACGACGGGTCAACAGCTCGCGGTGGCCGGCGGCTACGGGGTTTGATGTCTGTTTGAGAAAGCCGGTACCGGCCCGCTCCCCCGCCCAACCACCCGACAGGGTCATGCTGGATCGGGTGGTTGGGCGGGGGGAGCGGGCCGGTACCGCCACTGGAAAGCGCTCTTTCGCGCTTTCTCAAACGGTTCTAGCGACACGGAGAGAGAAACGACATGAGCACAGTGAGCGATCGGGCGACGTTGGCCGCCCGCGCGGAGGAGGCCACCGGGCTCCATGATTTCGGCGACCCTTGGATTTTCGAGAATCTCGACGCGCTGATCCCGATTCTGAACAGCGAGGCCGAACTGACCGAGGTCGGCGTCGGCGGCGCCGAGGCGATGATCGTCACCGCGCTGTCCAACCGGCTGCGCCATGTCGACCTGATCAAGCGCCACCCCGAGATCCTCGACGAGAAGGTCGACGTCGCCGCGGTCGTCGTCGGCCTGCCGCGCACCGGCAGCACGATGCTGCACCGCATGCTGTCCTCCGCCCCCGGCATGACCGGCGTGAAATGGTGGGAGGCGCAGAACTACGCCCCCTTCCCCGGCGAGGAGCGCGGCAAGCCCGACGGTCGGCGCGACGCGGCGAAATATTATCTCGATTACATGCTCGAACATGCGCCCGACCTGATGTCGATCCATCCGATGAGCATCGACCAGTCCGACGAGGAACTGATCATCCTCGGCCTGCTCTTCTCCTCGACGATGATCGAGGGGATGTACCATGTCCCCAGCTATGCCCACTGGCTGATCGATAACAGCCGCACCCGCTGCTATGCCGACCTCAAGGAAATCCTCCAGTCGCTGCAGTGGCAGGATCCGGCGCGGCGCGGCGTGCAATGGGTGCTCAAGACCCCGGGCCACCTGATGGCGCTCGACGGTGTGCTCGAAACCTTCCCGGAGGCGAAGATCGTCATGACGCACCGCGATCCGGTGCAGACGGTGCCGTCCTACTGCTCGATGATGACGACGCTCTACCACATGGCCTCGACCGTCGACCGCGAGAAGATCGGCGCCTTCTGGTCGAAGCGCCTGGCCGAACTGCTCGACCTGTTCATGTCGGTGCGCGCCAAGGCCGGTCCCGACAGCTTCATCGACGTTCGCTACACCGACACGACGACCAAGCCGGTAGAGGAAGGCAAACGCGTGCTGACCGAAGCGGGGATCGAGATCACCCCCGAGATCGTCGCCGGCATGGCCGAATGGGTCGAGGCCAACAAGCGCGAGGGCCGTGCGCCGCATCTTTATGCGCTCGAGGATTTCGGCCTGACCCGCGAACAGGTCGAAGCCGACTTCGCCGATTATCGCGCCGCCTATCTTACCGAAAAGGTGTCCGCATGAACCCGATCGATACATTGCTCGCCATCGAGGGCGTGAAGCGCTGCAAGGCCGAATATTTCCGCTGCATCGACGAGCAGGACTGGGCCGGCCTCGTCGCCAATTTCACGCCCGACGCCGAGACCGACATGCGCGAGGCGGTCGAGCCGCACAATCCCGACCTGCTGTCGCACGACCCCAAGGAGTTCGCGCAGAACAATTCCTATGTGCTGGCGAATGTGAAGACCGCCCATTTCGGCTATATGCCGCGGATCGACATACTCTCGCCGACCGAGGCGACGGCGATCTGGTCGATGGAGGACTGGCTGTGGACCCCGGAAGGCCATCCCGTCCTGCCGCCCGGCCGGATGCATGGCTGGGGCCATTATAGCGACCGCTATACGAAGGTCGGCGATCGCTGGCTGATGTCGGCGACCCGGCTCACCCGGATCAAGCTGGAGTTCGACTGATGCCAGGACCGCTCGCCAGACCACTTGAGGGCAAACGCGCGCTGGTCACCGGATCGAGCGCGGGGCTGGGTGAGGGCATCGCGCTCCGCCTCGCCCAGGAGGGCGCGGCGGTCTGCCTGCACGGCCGCAACGCGGAACGGCTCGCCGCCGCCCGCGCGCGCGTCGCCGAAGCGGGCGGCATCGTCCATGCGATCGCGGGATCGCTATCCGACGATGCCGGCGCGAAGGCGGTGTTCGACGGCGCGGTGCAGGCGCTCGGCGGGATCGACATCCTCGTCAACAATGCCGGCGGCGAGTCCGCCGGCGGCGGGACGACGCCCTGGCTCGACACCGATGCCGACACCTGGAACGCGACCTACAACAGCAATGTCGGGTCGATCGTGCGGCTGGTGAAACTGGCGGTGCCCGGCATGCGCGATGCCGGCTGGGGGCGGCTGATCCAGCTGTCGAGCGAGTCGGCCGACCATCCGATGGCGATCATCCCCGACTATCAGGCGTCGAAGCTCGCCATCCGGTCGATGACCCGCAGCCTCGCCATGGCGCTGGGCCGGACCGGCATCACCGCCAACAGCATCAGCCCAGGCCTGACCCATTCGACCGGGCCCGATCGCTGGCTGAAGGACATGGCGAAGGCCAATGGCTGGGCCGACGATTGGGAGTCGATCACGCAGCATGTGCAGGACGGCATGATCACCAACTTCGCGGGCCGCATCGGCGAACCCGCCGACATCGCCCATGTCGTCGCCTTCCTCGCCGATCCTCGCGCCGGCTTCGTCAACGGCATCGATATCGCGGCCAACGGCGGGCGTTGAGCCCGCCGGCTGACGCCAGGCCGTAACGGAAAAAATCCGGCCATCGTTGCCGATGGCCGGATCAGTAAGGGTCGAAAATCCTGCTACCCGCGTCGAGAGGTAGCCGGATATCGCAAGACAAAGATTAGACTTGCCTCCCTCCAACGTCGCTCGCACTGTAGCCCTATGGATCATTCGACGATACCAGACACCTCAGCAAGTGATCCCACCGATGGTGAGGCAACGGCGCTGCTGTCCGCTCTGCGCCGTGCCCTGCGCGGCGCCGGCTGGACGCAGGCTCGGCTGGCCGAGGAACTCGGCGTGGGATCGGCGACGATCAAGCGCTGGCTGCACGGCCGGGGGCTGAGCTTCAACACGCTCGCCCATCTCTGCCGGCTCGCCGATACCAGTCTGGCGGAACTCGCCGATGACAGCCGCATGGCATCGCAGGAAGGCGATAACCTGACCCTCGCGCAGGAACAGGCGCTGACCCAGGACGCAAACCTGTCCACCGTGTTCTTCCTGATCGTCCATGGCTGGCCGCCGGCCGAGGCGACCGAAGGCTTCAACATCGCCCCCGACATCGTCGAGCTCAACGTCGCCAAGCTCGAACGTCTGGCGCTGGTCGATCGCCTCCCCGGCGGCCGGGTGCGCGCGCGGCTCAGCCCCTCGCACGCCTGGCAGCGCGCACCGATGCGGCGCCATTTCGAGCGCCACCTGAAGCAGCTGTTCGTCTCTACCGATTTCGGCGATCCGGCGACGATCTTCGGCGCCGAGACCGTCAAGCTGTCGCCGCTCGGCGTCGCGCGGATGCGCGAGTTGATCGAACATTTCCGCGGCGAACTGCGCGCCATCGAGCTGGAGGACCGGCGGACCGCGGCGCTGCCCGGCGAGTGGCACGCCATCCTCGCCGTCGCCCGCTCGATGCGCCCGCTGATCAGGCCCTGATAGATCGGCTCACCATCTCACAGTGATGTCATGCTGAACTTGGTTCAGCATCCACCAGGCCGCACGGACGAACCAGACGATCGCGCGCAGGCATCCGGCCGAGATCCTGCAGGCTCGTCCCAGGCCTTCCGGTGGATGCCGAACCACGTTCGGCATGACGAAGCGAAGAGCAATCTAGCCCGACGCAGATCAAGCGTGCAGCTTGGAGCCTCAGCCCGGCACGTACAGTTGCTGCAGCTTGCCGCCGTCGACCGGAAGGCAGGCACCGGTGATGAACGAAGCGTCGTCCGACAGCAGGAAGCGCACCACCCGGCCGATCTCCTCGGGCCGGCCGCCGCGCCCCATCGGGATCGTCTGCGACACGCGCGCATTGCGCTCGGGATCGGACGCGGCGAACGCCTCGGTCGCGGGGGTCATGATCTGCCCCGGCGCGACGACGTTGACCCGCACGCCGTGCGGCGCGGCTTCGGCGGCGGCAACCGCACTGAAATGGACCAGTGCCGCTTTCGACGCCGAATAGCTCGCCATCGCCGGCATCGCGCGCAGCCCGTTGAGCGACGAGATGTTGACGATAGCGCCCGATCCTTGCGGTATCATCACCCGCAACGCCGCCTGGGTGCCGACGAACACCGCATCGGCATTGATCCGAAAATCATGCCGCCAGTCGTCGAGCGTCAGGTCGAGGATCGTCTTGTAGCTGACCGCCATCGCATTGTTGACCAGCCCGTCGAGCCGGCCATGGCGATTCGCGACATCGGCGATGAAGGCCGCAAAGGCCGCGTCGTCGCCGACATCGAGGATATGCGCCTCGACCGATCCCACCGCCGCAACTGCCGCGCGCGCCTCCTCCAATACCGCCTCGCGGCGGGCGCAGATCACCACATGCGCGCCATCCTGCGCGAGCTCGATCGCCGTCGCGCGGCCGATGCCATCGCTGCCGCCGGTCACGATCACGACCCTGCCGGCCATCGCTTTCGCCATCCTCTTTGCTCCTGTCTGCTCTATCATTGTTGAAATTCGTCGGCATTGGTCCAAATTTGACTGGATTGGCCGTTCTACTGGCGATACATTCCCCACTTGCGTAAATGATAGCTTATTATCCAGCGCAAGTCGAAAGGGAGCGGGAAAAAAATGATAACATATGGGGACTTGACGGGCTGAACCCGACGCGGCGCCGCGACGATGAACATCGCGTGGATGCCGCAGAGCTCGAGGCCTATGCCGCGAACCCGAAACGGGCGCAGTGCAGGCGACGATAATAGCGTCGATCCAGGAGAGGATTATATGCGTTTCACCACAACAGCGCTGGCGCTTGCCGGCGTATCCCTGTTCGCTACCGCAGCCGCCGCGCAGACCACGGCAGAACCGCAAGCCGCAGCCGAATCAATTCAGGGCCTGCAGGAAATCGTCGTTACCGCGCAGCGCCGCGCCGAAAGCCTGCAGAAGGTCCCCGTCGCCGTCACCGCGATCAGCAGCGAACAGCTCGACACGCTGCGCGTGACCAACGTCAAGAACCTCGCCGGCCTCGCGCCGAGTCTCCAGATCCAGAATCAAGGCCTCCAGAGCAACCCGTCGATCGCGATTCGCGGCGTCGCATCGGGCGTATCGAACAACGCGGTCGATCCGAAGGTCGGCATCTATCTCGACGGCGTCTATATCGGCCGCACCGTCGGCTCGATCTTCGACCTCGCCGACATCCAGCGCGTCGAAGTGCTCCGCGGCCCGCAGGGCACGCTGTTCGGCCGCAACGCGACCAGCGGCGCGATCAGCCTGGTCAGCGCCGAGCCGACCGGTGAGTTCGGCCTGCGCGCCAACGCCTCCTACGGCAATTACGACGCGATCCGCGGCAAGATGGTTTTGAACCTGCCGTCCTTCGGCCCCTTCTCGGTCAAGATCGCCTATCTCCATGACGAGATCGCAGGCGATTACACCAACCTGATCGGTGGCCAGACGATCAACCAGTCGCTGCGCGATCCGCGCTTCGGCACCCTCACCTTCGCGAAGAAGCTGGGTGGCCGCAACATCGACGGCGGACAGCTGGCGATCCGCGGCGAGTTCGGCAATCTGACCGCCGACTACCGCTTCGACTACACCGATGCGCGCACCACCGGTCGCGCGATCCAGAGCCTGGGCGTCATTCCCGACCAGTCGGGTGCGCTGCTCCAGCCGATCGTCAACCTGCAGCCCTTCTTCGGCGGCATCACCAACATCGCGCCCAACAGCCGGCTGAAGTCGGTCGCCAACGCGACGAGCGAAGAGCATGTCGTGACCCAGGGCCACAGCCTGACCCTGGCGGTGAAGGCGAACGACGTGGTGACGGTGAAGAGCATCACCGCCTATCGCAAGTTCAAGCAGGATCCGAACATCTACGATCTTGCGGCGACCGGCGGCCTGCGCTTCACCTTCAACCAGCTCGGCGCGCTGATCACCCCGGGCTTGACGCAGGCCCAGATCCAGGCGGCGCTGTTCAACCCGGCCAACGCGCCCGGGCCGAACGACTATTTCTTCTCGCTGCTGACGTCGCGCGACACCCGGCAGACCCAGTTCAGCCAGGAGCTGCAGATCCAGCTCGACGGCGAGAATTACGAACTGACCGCCGGCGCCTTCTACTTCCACGAACGCTCGCCCGCGACCGATCTGCTGGGCATCCTCCAGCCGACCCCCGGTGGGTTCAGCGTACCGAGCCCGCTCGACGCGGCGTTCGGCAGCGGCGTCACCAACACGGTGTCGGTCAACGATTCGATGGCGGGCTACGGCCAGCTGACGATCCATCTCGGCGATCGCGTCGATATCACCGGCGGCCTGCGCTACACGATCGACGATCGCGACCTGCGCATCAACTCGATCGCCGGTGCACAGGGTGGCTTCCTCGGTGTCGGCGATTACGCCGTCTCGTTCAAGAAGCTGAACTACACCGGCATCGCGACGTGGCGGCCGACCGACGATGCGACCCTCTACGCCAAGATCTCGAGCGGCTATGTGGCGGGCGGCATCCTCAGCGGCATCCCGTACAAGCCGGAGACGCTCGTCGCCTACGAACTCGGCGCCAAGACGCAGATGTTCGACAACCGCCTGCGCCTGAACGCCGCGGCCTTCTTCAGCGACTATAAGGACCTGCAGACCCAGAACTTCATCAACGGACGCCAGTTCTTCGACAATGCCGGCAAGGCAACGATCAAGGGCTTCGAGGTGGAGGCGGACTTCATCCCGGTTCGCGGCCTGGTGTTGAGCGGCAATGTCGGCATGGCCGATCTCAACTACAAGACGTTCATCCTCAGCGGCCGCGAGGTCGCCGACTTCGCGCGCACGACCTACAACTCCAAATGGACCGCTCGCGCCTCGGTGCAATATGACGCGCCCGAGTTCGCGGACGGCAGCCATCTGCAGGGACGGATCGAAGGTCGCTATCGCAGCGGCTATTATCTGACGTCGACCCCGCTGCAGAACCTCGCCGGACAGAATGTGCTGGAAGACCAGAACTACCAGGGCGGCTTCTGGCTGGTCGATGGCCGCGTCGGGCTGGTCGATCTGGCCATTGGCGGGACCAAGCTGTCGCTCTCGGCCTTCGGCCAGAACCTGCTCGACAAGCAGCAGATCGCCTTCGGCGCGCCCGTGCTGTCGCTGGTCGGCACCTATGAGCGCGGCCGTACCTACGGCGTCGAACTGGGCGTGGCGTTCTAAGATGCCACAGGTGCAATTGAACGGCCGGGTCGCTCTGGTCACAGGAGCCAGTCGCGGCATCGGCCGGGCAATTGCACAAAGGCTGGCGTCGGCCGGCGCGACGGTGCTCGTCACCGCGCGCTCGGCCGGCGCCCCCGCCGTCCAGAAGCGCTTCGGCGCGGAACAGCGGATCGCGGGAACGCTCGACGAAACCGTCGCCCTGATCGAGGCCGCCGGCGGACGCGCGATCGCGATCCCCGCCGACCTCGAGGACGAAGCGCAGCGCAGCACGCTCGTCGATCGCGCGATCGACGCGGCGGGCCGTCTCGACATCCTCGTCAACAATGCCGGATTCGCCGATTATGCGCGGGTCGACGCGATGAGCGACGACACCTTCCGGCGCACCGTCCTTCATTATCTCGAAGTTCCCTTCGCGCTGAGCCGCGCCGCCGCGCCACACATGACGGCGCATGGCGGGGGCTGGATCGTCAACATCGGATCGGTCACCGCGCTGCCGCCGACCCGTCCCTATCCCGACTATGCCCGCGCGGGCGGCGACACCGTCTATGCGGCGGTGAAGGCCTCGCTCAACCGCTTCAGCCAGGGGCTGGCGGCCGAGCTGTTCGACGCGAACATCGCGGTCAACGTCGTCGCCCCGTCGACCGCGATCCGTACCCCCGGCGCGGATCAGCTGATCCCCGGCGACTACCCCACCGAGGACGTCGCCTATCTTGCCGCGACCGTGCTCGACATGTGCCACCTGACCGCCGCCCAGCGGACCGGGCGGGTCGCCTATTCGATGCAGTGGCCGCACGACGAGGGGCTCGAAGTCCGGTCGCTCGATGGCGGCGATGCCCTGCCGCCGGCCGATCCGCCCGCCTGGTCGCATCCCGCGATCACCGCCATGGCGGAGTGGGCATGATGCGGCGGCTAGAAGGCAAGGTCGCGATCGTCGCGGGCGCAGGCGGCATCGGCACCGCAACGGCGGAGCGTCTGGCGAGCGAAGGCTGCGCGGTTCTGCTCGGCGATCTCGTCGGCGATGCCGCGGTGGCGGCGGCGGCGAAGCTCGCGGGCGACGGCCTCGACGTGATCGGCACCGGCTATGACGCGGCCGACGACGCCTCGGTCGAGCGGCTCGTCGCGCTGGCGGTCGAGAAATTCGGTCGGCTCGATTTCATGCACGCCAACGCCGCCAACATGGCCGCGATCCGCGAGGACAGCGACGCGCTGACGATCTCGCTGGAGATTTTCGACGCGACCGTCGCGGTCAACATGCGCGGCGTCCTGTCCTGCGCGCGCCATGCGCTGCCGCACCTGATCGCCAACCGCGGCGCCTTCGTCGTCACCTCGTCCTCGGCCGCGCATATGGGCGAGCCCGAGCGCGTCGCCTATGCGATGACCAAGGCGGCGGTGAACGCGCTGGTCCGCCACATGGCCAGCCGCTGGGGCAAGGAAGGCGTCCGCGCCAACGCGATCGCGCCGGGCATGGTGATGACCGATCAGATCAAGCGATCGATGCCGGTCGAGTTTCAGGAAAAGGTTCTCGCCGCGCACCGCCACTGGCGGCTCGGCGAAAGCGCAGACATCGCGGCGATGGTCGCCATGCTCTTCTCGCCCGACGGCGAGTGGATCAACGGCCAGGTGCTCGCGGTCGACGGCGGCGCGTCGATCCGGCCATAGGCTCGAGCGTCGCCCCGGCGGAGGTGTTTGGATCTGAGATAAGGCAGACTGGCGATAATACCGTCATCCTGAACTTGTTTCAGGATCCACCGGGCCGCACCGACGAACCAAGCCATGACGCGCGGACGGCTGGACAAGATTCTGCAGGCTCAACCCTGGCCTCTCGTTGGATGCTGAAACAAGTTCAGCAAGACGAAGACGTTTTTCGGCGCCTCCCCTTCACCCCGGCCCCAGCACGCTCGGATCGCCGATGTGCATCGACCAGTGCGCCTCGCGCCGGACGATCCGCCAGCCGGCAGCGGTGCGCGCCCAGCGATCGACATAGTCGCCATGCGTGTCGAAGATCCGGTCGGCCTTGTCGCCGCGCCCCTGGTGCCGCGCCTGGACATAGGCGCGGCTCAGCGCCGTATCGCCGTCCAGTTCGATCGCGACGCTGCCGATCAGGTGCTGCGACGGTCCGCAGCCGCCGAGGAAGTCGCTGAACTGCGCGCGCATCGCGGCGATTCCCGCCTGCTCGCGCCCGTCGCCATAGTTGAAGGTGACGTCGTCGGCGAAGACCTCGCCGACCGCGCCCCAGTCCCGCGAATCGAGGATGCGCGCGAATCGCGCAAGCTGGTTCGCGATCATTTGGCGGTCGGCGTCCATATGTCTCTCCCATGTCGATATATTGCGCAGCAAATCCTAGGAAAGCGCGACGCATTGCGCCATCCGCCCGGCGTATTTTTCTTGCCGCCGAATAATAAGTGAATTAGGTTCCGAAATAGCTCGACGGCGGCGTGGAGAAGCCGTCCGATCCCATGAGCTACCAGGAGAGCGACCATGGACAAAGAAATCTCATCGCGGGTGAGCGACGCCGACTTCGCTTATTACAACGCCAGCGACATCAAATTCACCACCCAGAGTTCGACGTTGATCAGCTCCTCGCCCTATCTCAACCATAGCGAGCTGCGCACCCTGATCGGGCAGGAAATGCTGCGCCGGAACGGGCCCGACCTGCCCAACACCGCCTTCATCCCCAATGTCGTCAAGATCCTGATGGAGCTCGAGGACTGGCCCCGCATCTTCCAGCTGTTCGAGGAAGAGAAGGCCCGCCTGCCCGAGTTCAAGGCCTGGCTCGACGGCCGCAAGGTGTCGCTGTTCTCGAACGAGGAGCTCAAGGGCGCCGAGCCCGGCACGCTGCGCGCTGTGATCTACGATTTCGTGGTCAACAGCGGCTACAATATGGACCATTTCTTCCAGGGAATGGAGATCCAGAGCGACTTCGACTTCTACATGAAGGAGCGGACGCACACCCACGACATCGAGCATATGATTACCGGCTTCGAGACCAACCACGCCGGTGAAGTCGCCCTGCTCGCTGCCAATTCGCGCGCGATCTACAAATATTTCAAGCCCGAGCTGGCGGCCTTCTTCAACCGGGTCAGCTCCTATCTGAAGGCGAAGACGACGCTCAAGAGCGGCCTCTTCTACCCGGAAGCGTTCAAGATCGAGCTCGACGCCGAGGATATCGGCGCCGCGCAGGGCCGCGCCTGGAAGCATCCGCTGTTCCTGATCCCGTACCGCGACTATCTCGACTGGAAGGTCGCCGATATCCGCGAGGAATATGGCATCACCAATCCGCCGCCCGCCGGCGAGTGGACCTGGACGACCGCCGTCAGCGAAGATCCGCGGATCGCCAATGACGATCACGCGATGGCTGCTGCCGCCGAATAAAGCATAAGCCAGCAATCAGACTGGGCGGCGTCCACCGGGGGGTTGGGCGCCGCCTTATTTTTTGGATGGACGGTCGGCGCGGGCGGCGAACGGCGGGCTGTCTCCGCGCTGAAACACGCCCGACGTACGACGAGGGGTGCGATAGCAAGGCCCTTCCAATTGCTTCCTCCGCTGAAACAATTAGACCGACTGCCGTGATAGACGCTTCCCACCATTCCGACGCACTGCAAAACCGCGCATGAGCGGCGCCACCCACTGGCGCGCGCGCCGCGCCGACAAGGCCAGCGTCATCATCGACGCGGAGGATTATTTCCGCCTGGCCCGCCTCGCCATGCTCAAGGCGCGCAAGCGCATCATGCTGATCGGCTGGGATTTCGACGCCCGGATCGAGCTGGTGCGCGGCGAGCAGGCCGTCGATGCCGGCGCTGCGCCCACCACCGTCGGCGACCTGATCTACTGGCTGGTCGAGCGCAATCCCGATCTCGACGTCTATCTGCTGCGCTGGGATCTCGGGGCGCTCAAGTCGTTGTTCCGCGGCAAGACGATCTTCACCGTGTCCAAATGGATGATGCACCCGCGCATCCATGTGAAGCTCGACGGCCATCACCCGCCCGCCGCCTCGCACCATCAGAAGATCGTCGTGATCGACGATTCCTTCGCCTTTTGCGGCGGCATCGACATGACCGACGACCGCTGGGACACGCGCGCGCACGCCGACGACAATCCCGACCGCGCGCGGCCCAACGGCACCCCGGCCGATCCGTGGCACGATGCCACGACCGCGCTGCAGGGCCCCGCCGCCGCCGCGCTGGGGCAGCATGCGCGCGACCGCTGGAAGCGGGCGACCGGCGAGACGATCCCGGGGATTCGCGGCAAGCATGATTGCTGGCCGGACGAGCTGCCGGTCCAGTTCGCCGATGTCGAGGTCACCATTTCGCGCACCGCGCCGCGCATGGACGACCAGCGCGAGGTGACCGAGATCGAGCAGCTCTATCTGGCGCAGATCGCGCGCGCGAAGCGCTGGATCTATGCCGAGAGCCAGTATTTCGCGTCGCGCCGGATCGCCGAGGCGATCGTCCGCCGGCTCGAAGAGAAGGACGGCCCGGAAATCGTCGTCGTCAATCCGGTGAGCGCGCAGGGCTGGCTCGAGCCGGTGGCGATGGACACCGCCCGCGCCCGGCTGGTCGAGGCGCTGCGCCAGCGCGACACGCACGGCCGCTTCCGCGTCTATCATCCCTATACGCGCGACCACACGCCGATCTACGTCCACGCCAAGATCCTGATCGTCGACGACGCGATCCTCCGGGTGGGCTCGTCGAACCTCAACAACCGCTCGCTGCGGCTCGACACCGAATGCGACATCGCCATCGATTGCACGGGGCCGGGCAACGCGCATTGCAGCGATGCGATCGCCGCCATCCGCGACGATCTGATCGCCGAGCATCTCGACACCACCGCCGACGCCGTCACCAAGGCGCTGGCAAAGAAGGGATCGCTGATCGCCGCGATCGAGACGCTGCGCTTTACCGGCCGCAAGAACGCCCGCGACCGTCGCCGCACCCTGGTCGACTATAGCGTGCCCGACCTGTCCACGGTCGAGACATGGCTCGCGGACAACCAGGTGCTCGACCCCGAGGGACCCGACGAGATGTTCGAGGCGCTCGACGAACGCGGGCTGTTTCGGCGGCTCCACCTGTGGCGGAAGCAGGACTAGAGTCTGTTTCAGCGAAGCTGAAACGTCAGTGGAACCAACTCTAGACCCGGCCAAGGCGCCTATCTGAAGCAGGCGATCTCGATGAAGCGCGGCGCCACCGGATAGCCCGTCACCGGCGTCCCGGCCGCATCGAGCCAGGCGTGCGCCTCCAGCGCCTTGGCGGGCGACTCCCCCTTCGCCACGCCGAAATGGAGCGCGCTGCCGATGCCGCGGCGGCGCAGCATCATCCGCGCGGCGATCGCCTGCTGCAGGCAGACCGCCTTGAACGGCACATGCGCCGCCATCCGGCCGACCGCCCAGCCGATGTCCTGCGCCAGCACCGCATCCTGTTGCCCCCCGACACCCGCCGCCGCCGCGCCGTCCGCATGGGGCGCTGTGGCCTCGCCCAGCCGCCTGGCGACGCGGCGGAAGGGAAAGACGAGCAGCGCCAGGCGCGCGGCGGCCAGCCACATCAGCGCCTCGACCAACAGCGCGCGGCGGCGCTGCCCCATATGGCGCAAGGTCGCCAGCTTCCTTCGGATCACGCCCACTGCATCGTTCCACTATTCTCGCACCGTCTCGGCCTGCCGCCGCGGCCATGATGGCGCAGCCCGCGAACGACGGCAACGCGGGACCTTGCTTTCCGGACTCGGGCCATGTCAGGTGGCGTCATGCAGCCACACACCCGCGCGATGATCGCCGCCGCCGCCCATGCCTTCATCATCCGCAAGACCGTCGCCGGCGTGTATGATCATGCCGCCGGACGCCACCTGCGGATCGCCGCCGAAGCCCGCGGCGAGCACCTCCAGGGCTTCGACGGCGACCGCTCCGCACGCTTCGGCGGCACCCTCCCCGAACTCTACGACGCGACCGACAAGGTCTATGTTTCGCTCGAAATCGACGGCCTCACCGCTAAAGGCTATGATCGCGGCTCATCGAGCGCCTATTCGGTCACCGTCACCGATCGGCAGGTGCAACTCTATGATCACAAGGAGAGCGCCTGGTTCTCCTTCGACATCCAGGTCGCCTGAGCGCACAGCCTATGGTCGATCGGCCGGCATCGACGCGTTCGGGTTCCACGGGCCTCTGAACAGCCGCTAATGATGATCGATTCGGGCTGCGAAGACGATTTGCGCCCGCCCCTGTGAGTCCTCCGGGGGCGTTCAGCCGTTGGGGGGAGGAATGTCCAGCCTCCTCGCTCCCGATCCCTATGTGCTAGTCCTTACCGGGGCGGGATTCCTGATCGCGCTCGTCGCCTGGCTTCCGCTGGCGCTCAAGCGTCTGCCACTCTCCCTGCCGATCGTCTGCATCGCGATCGGCGCCGCGATTTTCCTCTTGCCGGGTGTCGGGCTCTCACCGCTTCCGCTGCGCTACCCCGATATCACCGAGCGCGTTACAGAGTTCGTGGTCATCATCGCGCTGATGGGTGCCGGCCTGAAGATCGATCGGGTCTTCGGCTGGCGACGTTGGGCGGTGACATGGCGGTTGATCGCGATCACGATGCCTGTGTCGATCCTGCTGATCGCCGGGCTGGCGAGTTGGGCGCTGGGCCTGCCTCTCGCCGTGGCACTGCTGCTCGCGGCTAGTCTCGCCCCGACCGATCCGGTGCTCGCGTCCGATGTTCAGGTCGGACCGCCCAAGACCGGCGAGGAGGACGAGGTCCGCTTCGGGCTTACCTCCGAAGCAGGCCTGAACGATGGCGCGGCTTTTCCGTTCGTGCATCTCGCGATCCTGCTCGCCGCCAGTGCGGCCACCGGCGAACCCTGGCTCGGAGAGTGGCTCGGCTACCGGGTGCTCTGGGAGATCGGCGGCGGCATCGCGGGCGGCTGGCTGATCGGCCGCGCCTTCGGCTGGCTGACCTTTCACGTGCCCGCCGAAACGAAACTGGCCAAGACCGGCGATGGCCTGATCGCCCTGTCGGCCACCTTCCTGTCCTATGGCCTCACCGAGATCATCCACGTCTATGGATTCCTCGCGGTGTTCGTAACCGCGCTGACCTTTCGCCACACGCACCGCGATCATGATTTCCAGAACGAAATGCACGACCTGACGGAGCAGGTCGAACGCCTTGCGATGATGGTGCTCCTCATCCTGTTCGGGGGGGCGCTGGTGAGCGGCCTGTTGTCGGGCGTCACCTGGACCGACCTTCTCGTCGCCGCGGTGATTCTCCTGGTCATCCGGCCGGTCGCGGGATGGATCGGCTTTATCGGCTACCCCGCCAGCCGCAGCGAGAAGCTGACCTTGTCCTTCTTCGGCATCCGCGGCGTGGGGACCTTCTATTATCTCGCCTATGGCATCAACCATATGGAAGTCGCGGAAGCGGAACGGCTCTGGGGACTGGTCGGTGTGGTCGTGCTCGGGTCGATCCTGATCCACGGCCTCACCGTCACACCGATCATGCGCTCGCTCGATCGCGAGCAGGGCCGCGATCCCGATGCCGACGAAGAAGCGCGGAACGCGAGTTCGACAGAGAGCGAACCGGATCGAGCCGGCTGACAGCGGGACACCGACCAGTCATCGACCGACCGTCAGGTATATCGGGCAGGTATATCGGGGACACTATACGTAATTAGATATCGTTAACCCAAGCAATCCGCAGCCAGAGGCGATCGCATATTGAAAATAATTAGTATTACGTTCCGGAATTTGAGTATTATGTCCCCGAATTTGAATTGTCATCAGCATGCTTGGACAGCATTGCTGAATATGCCTCTTCCGCGACGTGGAACTCTGCTTTCCGACGACGCAAGGAGCGTTCGTTTGAACAAGCGAAAGCGATGAAAATTGTTCCGCAAATTACAAACGCAATCGCTTCATGCGAGCGTAGCTGGCGTTGCGCCATAACTGCCGCGATAAATGATATGAAAGCGAATGACGCCTGAAATGCGTGGTAAAATCGTTCGGTCGCCCATGAAAGCGGCGCCTCTGGTCGTCCACTGCGTGGATTGATCACATAGGTGCGTCTTTCAGGTGCAATCACCATATCGGAATATTGTATTCCGTTGGCGTTGGCAAAGCACCGATGCGATCGACGACCCTCCGCTCTCCAACCCTGCGCCCTACCCCGCCAGATCCACCACCGTCACCGCCTCCGTCCCATCCCACGCCCGCGCCGCCGCGATCCCTGCGTCGCACATTGCGCGCATGCCCGGCCCGGCGATGAACTCGAACAGCGTGCCGGGATCGCCCGGCACCGCCAGATAGGCGACACGCGTCGCCGGGTTCTGGGCGGTGAAGACCAGCTCCATGCCGCCGGCCCGCGCCGTCGCCACCGCGGCGTCGAGATCGTCGACGATGCGGGCGAGATGGTGGAGGCCGAGCAGGCGGGCGCCGTCGGGGGCGCGGTAGGGGGAGGGGGCGTCGTTTGTCGCCAAGATCAGTTCGATCTGGATGTCGCCCTGATAGGCGAGCGCGACGTCGATGCCGACCGTCGTCGGAGCCCCGCGATAATGGCCGTCGAGCGTCACGTTGCGGAAGACCGTCCACGGGCCGACGCCCGAATGCGCGATCCACCGCGCGATCGCCGCGTCGAGATCGTCGACCAGGAAACCGATCTGGTCGAACGCGCCGAAATGCGCCTGGCTCATGTCCCTCACCTCTCCCAAAACACAGGAGCGGGAGACTTTCGTCCCCCGCTCCCACTTCAACCCATCCTGCTATTTCAGCCTGCCGTCACTCGGCGGGTTCGAACGCCGGCTGATCGACCGGCGCTTCGGTCGGGGCGATATAGGTCCCCGGACGGTTGCCGGTGTACTTGCCGTCGGCAAAGGTCTTCACGCCGTTGACCAGGGTCATGCGCATCGGCGCTGCCTGGCGGGTGAAGCGCCAGGTGGTGCCGCCGTCGCCGTCCGGCACGTCGAACGCCTTTTCCATGTCGCGGTAGCGGATCTCGTCGAGGTCGAAGACCACCACGTCGGCGCGGCGGCCGACCTTGATCTCGCCGGTCTCATGCAGGCCGAAGAAGTCGGCGAGCTTGCCCGTCTTGATGTGGATCGCCTGTTCGAGGGTGAGCAGCCCGTCCTTCACATATTTGGTGAAGAGCAGGATATTCTCGCCGCCGCCGCACAGCATCTGCAGATGCGCGCCGGCATCCGAGATGTTGCCGACCGACTTGGGGTCGTTCATCAGCTGCAGCGTCAGCGCCTCGTCCTTCGGGAAGGGCGCCATGTGGACGGTCGAACGCGTGCCGTTCTCGACGATCCACTGCGCCATGGCGTCGGAACGGTGCAGGCCGCGGCTGTCGGCGAACTCCTTCAGCGTGCCGCCGACCGGGCCGGCGCCATTCTCGCTGTCGAGCAGGAACAGGTCCTGCGGGTTGTTCATCGGCGAATGCGGCCACGCCTGCGTGTCCCAGCTTTCGCGGGCACGGGCGCGCCATTCGGGATCGGCGAGCAGACGCGCCTTTTCCTCATGCGTTTCGGCCAGAACGACCTCGTGCCAGACATAGTCATTCGACTGGGCGAAGATCAGCGACTTGATCAGGCTGAGCGTGCTGGTCGGCGAGACATGGGCGTAGCCCGGCCAGATGTCGGCGCCTTCGTCGCGCAGTTCGCCGAGGGTCTTCTGCAGCGCAGGCAGGATGTCCTTCTGGAACTCCAGCGTCGGCACCGCGCCGGCGATCTGCATGCGGATGCCGCGACCGCGGGTGAGACGGCCGAGCCGCTCGAGGCTCGCCGGGCCGGTCTTCCGCATGAAGGTGTCGATGATGCACTGATAGGTGGTGCCGGGATAACGCTGCAGCACCGAGAACAGCGCCTCGAACTCCGCATCGTCGGCCAGCAGCGTCGGGATGGCGCGGTTGTCGCCGTCATGATCGTGCAGATTGTCCGACATGCCCAGCGCACCGGCCTCGAGCGCGTCTTCGAGCAGCTCGGCCATCTTGGCGACTTCTTCCTTGGTCGCCGCCCGCTCCCAGGCTTCGACGCCCATCGCGGCGAGGCGCAGCGCGATATGGCCGACGAATGCCGAATAGTTGGTCGGCACCGTGATGTTCTTGGCCATCGACGCCTTATACTCGGACCACTTTTCCCAATCCCACGGCACATGCTGCAGGAAGGGCTTCAGGGGGATGTCCTCGAAGAAGGAGAAGATGTTGATCATCTCCAGCTGCGCGGCCTTGTCCTTCGACAGCGGCGCGGCGGTGAAGCCGCAATTGCCCAGGATCACCGTCGTCGCGCCGTTGCCGGGCAGCGGATCGAGATCGGGCTGCCACCACATCGTCGCGTCATAATGGGTATGGCTTTCGATGAAGCCCGGCGTGACGTAGCAGCCGGCCGCGTCGACCACTTCCTCGCCGGACTTCGGGCTGAGGCCCTTGCCGACTTCGACGATGCGATCGCCCTCGATGCGGACGTCGGCATCGAACGCCTTGGCGCCGGTGCCGTCCACCACGGTTCCGCCACGGATAAGGATGTTGCTCATAGTTTCACTCCACTTGTGATTGTTATTCGGCCGCGATCGCGGCGGGCTGGATTTCGTTGCGCGGCTCCAGGTAAACGCCGGGCTTGGCCCCGGTGTAGGCGCCGTCGCGGAAGATCGGCACGCCGTTGACCATCGTCAGCCGCATCGGCGCCGCCTGACGCGTGTAGCGCCACATGATCCCGCCCTTGCCGTCCTCGACGTCGTAGCATTTCTCCATGTCGCGCTGTTGGATCTCGTCGAGGTCGAAAACCGCGATGTCGGCCCGCTTGCCCGTTTCGATCGTACCGATATCGGAGAGGTAGAAATGCTCGGCGACTTTGCCGGTCATGATGTGGACGGCTTCCTCGATCGAGATCATCTTGCTGTCGCGGACGAACTTGGTGAGGAAGACGACATTCTCGCCGCTGCCGCACAACATCTGGAGATGCGCGCCGCAGTCGTTGAGGTTACCCACCGATTTGGGATCGCGGATCTGCTCCACCACGGCATCGTCGTTCATCGCCATCGGCGCCATCCGGATCGCCGAATTGACGCCGTTGTTCAGCAGCCAGTCGGCAGCCGCATCCGAACGGTGCACGCCAAGCTGTTCGGCATAGTCCTGCAGCGTGATCCCGAACGGCCCGCCGGTGCCGTTCTCCGAACCGATCTGGGTCAGCAGCAACAGTTGCGGGTTGGATACCGGCGACTGCGGATAGGCCTTGGTGTCCCAGCTTTCCCGCGCACGGGCCCGCCAGTCGGGATCGCGCAGGATCGCCTCCTTGGCCGCATCGCCCTCCGCCACGACCGCCTCGTGCCAGACATATTCGTTCGACTGGGCGAAGAGCAGCGACCGGTAGATGCTGACCTGCGCGCTGAGCGGCGTGTGTCCGTAGCCGGGCCACACGTCGAGCCCCTTGCCGCGCAGATCGGCAACGATCGATTTCATGTGGTCGATGCGGTAATTCTGATAGGCGGTGGTCGGCGCCGCCCCGGTGAACTGCACGCGGATGCCCCGGCCTTGCAGCAGGCCGCCAATGCGCTCGACCTGCTTGTCGCCATTGTCGCGCATCAACGCGACATCGACGATGCACTGGAAGGTCGCCGCCGGATAACGCTGCAGAACGTCGAACAGCGCCGA
The DNA here is from genome assembly GCA_040387595.1 of Pseudomonadota bacterium. Classification (GTDB taxonomy): domain Bacteria; phylum Pseudomonadota; class Alphaproteobacteria; order Sphingomonadales; family Sphingomonadaceae; genus Rhizorhabdus. The sequence goes on along the minus strand of JAZKDN010000037.1, from coordinate 19,031 downwards.
GAATTCGGCATCGTCGGCGACGAGGGTCGGGATCGGGCGGTTCTCTCCGTCATGATCGAGCAGGTTGGTCGACAGCCCGAGCGCGCCGGCTTTCATGGCGTCATCGAGCAGTTCGGCCATGCGCGCGCGCTCGTCGGCGGTGGAGGGGCGCTCCCACGCCTCCTTGCCCATCACGGCAATACGGATCGCGATATGGCCGACATAGGTCGTGTAGTTGAGCGGCATCTGGACCCGCGAGGTCATCGACCTCTTATATTCGGACCATTTCCGCCAATCGAACGGCAGGTGCTGCAGGAACGGTTCCAGCGGGATATCCTCGAAGAAGGAGAAGATCTTGATCATCTCCATCTGGGCGGCCTTGTCGTCCGACAGCGGCGCGGCAGAGAATCCGCAATTGCCCATCACCACCGTGGTCGCGCCGTAGCCGGGCAGCGGATCGAGATCCGGCTGCCACCACATCGTCGAATCATAATGGGTATGGGACTCGATGAAGCCCGGCGTGACGTAGCAGCCGGCCGCATCGAACAGTTCTTCGCCGGCGCGCGGGCTCAGGCCCTTGCCGATTTCGACGATGCGGCCACCTTCGACGCGGACATCCGCGTCGAAGGCTTTGGCGCCGGTGCCGTCGACCACGGTGCCGCCGCGGATAAGCATATCGTTCATATCCTGAACTCCCGTTTCGATGTCATTCGGCCGCAACGGCGACCGGGGCGGATTCGCCGGCGGGCTCCAGGAAGGCGCCGGGCTTGGCGCCGGTATAGGCGCCGTCACGGAAGGTCGCCTCGCCGTTGACGAGGGTCAGCTTCATCGGCGCGGCGCGGCGCGTGTAGCGCCAGGTGATGCCACCCTTGCCGTCGGTGACGTCGTAGACCTTCTCCATGTCGTGCTGCTGCACTTCGTCGAAGTCGAACACGACGATGTCCGCGCGCTTGCCGATCTTGATCTCGCCGATGTCGGTGAGGTGGAAATGGCCGGCCAGCTTGCCCGACATCGAATGCACCGCTTCCTCCAGGCTGATCGCCTGCTGGTCGCGGACATATTTGGTCAGGTAGACGAGGTTCTCGCCGCCGCCGCACAGCATCTGCAGATGCGCGCCGGAATCGGTGATGTTGCCGACCGTGTTCGGATCGCGGATCATGTCGACCACCACCTCGTCGTCCATCTCGAACGGCGCCATGCGGACCGTCGACAGCACGCCGTTCTTCAACAGCCATTCGGCCATCGCGTCGGAGCGGTGCAGGCCAAGCTGCTCGGCATATTCGAGCAGGGTGCAGAACGGGCCTTCGCCATTGTCCGAGCCGAGCTTGGTGAGCAGCAGCATGCCCGGATTGTTCATCGGCGACTGCGGATAGCATTGCGTGTCCCAGCTTTCGCGGGCGCGGGCGCGCCACTCGGGATCGCGCAGGATCTTCTCCTTGGCCTCGGCGCCGTCGGCAAGGACGACCTCGTGCCAGACATAGTCGTTCGACTGGGCGAAGATCAGCGACTTGAACAGGCTGAGCTGGCCGGTCAGCGGCACATGCGCGTAGCCGGGCCACACGTCGATGCCGTCCTTGCGCATCTGTTCGACCCGGTCGCGCATCGGCTGGAGCAGATATTTCTGATAGGCGACCGTCGGGATCGCGCCGGTCAGCTGGACGCGGATGTTGCGGCCCTTGAGCAGGCCGGCCATTCGGTCGGTCTGCGCCGGGCCGGTGTCGCGCATCAGCGCAACGTCGATGATGCACTGGAAGGTGGTGTTCGGGTAGCGATCGAGCACGTCGAACAGCGCCGAGAATTCGGCATCGTCGGCGACCAGCGTCGGGATCGGACGGTTCTCGCCGTCATGGTCGAGCAGGTTGGTCGACAGCCCGAGCGCGCCATTGGCCAGCGCATTTTCGAGCATGCCGACCATCACCGCACGCTCCTCGGCCGTGGCCGGACGCTTCCAGGCTTCCAGGCCCATCGCCGCCATGCGGATCGCGATATGGCCGACGAAGGCGGCGTTGTTCAGCGGCAGCCGGACCTTCTCCTTCACCGAGTCCTTATATTCGGACCAGGTCCGCCAGTCCCACGGCACATGCTTCAGGAACGGCTCAAGCGGGATGTCCTCGAAGAAGGAGAAGATCTTCACCATCTCCAGCTGAGCGTCCTTGTCGTCGGACATCGGCGCGGCGGTGAAGCCGCAATTGCCGGTGATCACCGTCGTCGCGCCGACGCCGGGCAGCGGATCGAGATCGGGCTGCCACCACATGGTGGCGTCATAATGGGTGTGGCCTTCGATGAAGCCAGGCGAAACGATGCAGCCCGCGGCGTCGAACACTTCCTCGCCGCTGCGGGGGGACAGGCCCTGGCCTATCTCGACGATGCGGTCGCCCGCGATCCGGACGTCGCCGGCCTGGCGGGGTGCGCCCGTGCCGTCGACGATCGTTCCATTCTTGATCAACATCCCGGCCATTGGCCCTCTCCCGTCTTTTCAGGTTTCCGTCTCATCTGACGATGCCGATCCGGTCATGTGCTGTGCATGCCGGTTTCTGGTCTCGGGAGGAGGCTATCCCCCGGGTGGACAAGCGACAAGAAAGCGGGCCATCATGCGGACAGCATGGGATCACATCGCGACGCATAAGCGCGCATCAGATGATCCACAGCACCGAGCGCATCGATCGACCGATCTTTTTGCTGCGCACAATGGAGAAGGGGAAAGACATGTCGCTCTCAGAGCTCATCGACAAGGCCGCGATCGAGCAGGTTTACATCCGCTATTGCGAAATCGTCGATTCGAAGACGTTCGACGCGATGGACGAGGTGTTTCTGGAGGAGTGCACCGGCGACTATACCCAGGCGCTCGGGCCTGGCGTGATCAGCCCGAACCGCACCAGCCTGATCGCCTCGATGCACGCCAATCTGGGACCCAAGTCGAGCTGCGGCGCGACCCACCACAATGTCCTCAATTTCCGCATCAGGGTGACCGGCGATACAGCGACCGCCAAGGTCCATTATTATGCGGTCCACCGCGGCCGCGGCGCGCAGGACGGTGCGCTCTATTCGATGTGGGGCCAATATGCCGACGACCTGCAGCGCACCTCCGCCGGCTGGCGGGTCGCCAAGCGCGTCTACACCGTCGCGCTGACCGAGGGCCCCTCGGCTGTGGTCGCGGGGTAGGCCAAGCCGCGATCGTCGCCCCGGCGGAGGCCGGGGCCGCCAGAGGCTCTTGCGGCAAGCTGGTCGCGTTTATCGTGGCGGCCCCGGCCTTCGCCGGGGCGACGGTTGTGAGAGGTTTTAGTCACACACCAGCCACGCCTCGCGCAGCTCATAGCCGGTGACGAGGTCGTTCCACCCCACCTTCGGCGGATTTTCGAAGCGCAGGCCGGGAATGGCGAGCAGCCGGGTGAGGAAAATGTCGGTCTCCTGGATCGCCAGGAAGGAGCCGGGGCAGCGGTGATGGCCGTCGCCGAAGCTGAGCACCGGCCCGCCGGCGCGGTCCGCCGGGCAGCGGCCCGGCTGCGCGGCGAGCGCATCGTCTCCGCTTACCGCCGGATCGGCGTTGACCGCGCGGATGTCGACCGCGACCATCGCGCCCTCCGGAATGACGCTATCGTCGATCGCGACCGGGCAGGTCGTGCGCCGGAAGATCGTGCCGACCACCGGCTCAAGCCGCAGCAGTTCCTCCAGCAGCGCGTGGCGCGCGGGTTCGTCGGCCGCGAGATAATGGGCGCGCAGCCTGTCGTCGTCGATCAGGTGCCAGGCGCAGACGGTGATGAACTCGCGCGTCGTCACCATACCGGCGGCGCCATAGGTGATGCATTCGGTCAGGATCTCGCTGTCGCGATAGCCCTGGCCCATCAGGTGCGAGATCACGTCCTCGCGCGGGGCCGCCTTGCGCGCGGCGATGCTCGGCCGGACGTCGAGCCAGTAGAAGCGCGCGAGCCGGACCTGCGCGACCAGCGCCTGCCAGATCCGCCGCACCCGCCCGCCGCTCTCCTCGAGCCCCCCGGCGAAGAAGGCGTTGATGCGGCGATCGAGGCCGGGGACGCGGCTGTCGGTCAGGCCGACCACTTCGGCGGCAACGCCGACCGCCATTTCCATGCCGATCGCGCTGAGCTCGCCGCGCCGCGCCGCGCGGAACTCGCCGAGCACCTTGTCGGCCAGCCCGGCCATCAGCGCGCGGTAGCGCGTGTCGACCGCACGCGGCGTGAAGAAGGGCGCGGTCAGCTTGCGCTGCTGGTGATGGACCTTGCCCTCGAGGAACAGGATCGGGATCTTGCCCTTTTCGGGCAGCCGCTCGATCAGCTCGGCCTTGAACCCCGCCTGCTTCGTCGAATCGCCGCGCAGCAATTTGCGCGCGGCGGCGAAGCTGCGGATATGCCAGACGCCCGCCGCGTCCTGCTCCACGGCGGTCCGCGACGGGATTTTTCCGAAGGCGGTGCGGCGCTCATCGCGCTCGGTCGTCAATTCCATATCGTCGGCTCCGAATTACGGAACCCGCTTATCATTATCCCGGCAGGCGGGCAACAGGATCAGCGGCGGGCTCAGGCGCGCCGCCGCTCCATCTGGTCGAGCACCGCCTCCAGGATCGGCCGCCACGCCGAGGCCGCGGCCTCGTCGGCATAGTCCTCGGCCGCCGCGCGCAGATGCGGCAGTTCGTCGGGTTCGAAGCTGCCCAGCGCCTGCCCCAGTTCGCGCGCCTGGTTGGTCCCGCGCGCGGCCAGCGCGGCGAAATGGCCCGAGGCGACCGCCGCGCCCAGCACGACCTTCGCCATCGCGCGGTACACCGCCAGCCCCTCGGCGGCGGAGAAGCCCCGTGCCTGCAGCGCGCCCAGGAAGCTGTCGACGAATTCGAGCTCGACCGCGATGCCCCAGCGCGCCTCGACGAACTCGATGATCAGCGACGGCTGCTGCCCGACCGTGCTGAACAGCGCGGCGGCATAGTCGAGCACGATCTCGCGCCACGGCTGACCGCTGTCGACCGGCGCCGATCGCGCCGCCTGCCGCCCGACCGCGATGCGGATCAGCGCGTCGCGATTCTCGACATAGCGGTAGAGCGTGGCGATCCCGACGCCGAGATGCGCGGCGAGATCCTTCATGTTGAGGTCGGCCAAGCCCATCTCGATAGCCGTGTCGAGCAGGCGGTCGAGCGTCAGGCGGCGCGGGCGGCCGGCCTGGCGGGCGGCGTGGGGCGCGGTGGAGATGTCTTTATCGGGCTGCACCGCGCCATTGTCCCAGGACCGGGGTGGGAATCAAGCGTCCTCGGGAAGCTCGGGTGCCCAGGCGACGCCGTTGATGTGCGCGCCGCCGTCCAGGAACAGCGTGTTGCCGGTCAGGTAACGGCTGTCCTCGCTCGCGAGAAAGGCGATCGCCGGGGCGATGTCCTCGCGCGGATCGCCCATCCGGCCCATCGGATTCTGCGCCGCCATCACCGCCGCCGTCTCGGGATTGGCGTCGCGGAACTTGCGATAGGCGGCGCTGACGCTGGCGGGGCAGACGATGTTGCAGGTGATGCCGTAGCCCGCCCATTCGCGCGCGGCGGTGCGGGTGAAGGCGCGCAGCGCCTCCTTGCCGACATTATACTCGGCCGATCCGATATGCGCGTTGACCCCGTTGAGCGAGGCGACGCTGACGATCCGGCCCCAGCTTTTCGCCTTCATGATCGGGAAGGCCGCCTGCATCGCCCATTTCGCCGCCATCAGCGCCATGGTGAGGCCCTGCTCGATCGCGGCATCGCTCTTGTTCTCGATCCGGCCGATCGCGCTGCCCGACCAGGCATTGTTGACCAGAATGTCGACCGTGCCGAAGCGGGCCACCGCCTCGGCGACCATTGCCTCGACCTGGTCCTTCTTGGTCACGTCGCAGGCGAAGAAATGCGCGCCGGTCTCCGCCGCCGCCTTCTTGCCGGTTTCGACGTCGAAGTCGGCGAGCAGCACCTGCGCGCCGTCCGCCCTGAAGCGTTCGACAATGCCGCGGCCGATGCCGTCGGCCCCGCCGGTGACGATCGCGACCCTGCCCTCAAGTGCGCCGGCCATCGCCTCAGCTCCGATACTGCGCGACGATCTCGCGGATCGCCGGGATGATGTCGTTGCGGCGATAGCCGAGCAGCGCTGCGACCTGCGGGTCGGTTTCGTAGAACAGGTTGTTGCCGCGGCCGAAGAAGATCGCGCTGTCGGGCAGCATCGGATGCTCCTCGTCGCGCACCGGCGGCTTCTCGCGGCCGACCGCCTCGAAGAAGGCGCCGAAATAATCCTGGAACGACATGTTCTTGTCGCCGACCAGATAGGAGCCGCCGGCGGCACCGCGCTCCAGCCCGCCCTCGATCGCCTCGGCCAGCGACTGGGTCGAGATGAAGTTTGTCCCGCCCGGGGGGGCGAACTCGGGCATCGGCGCGAACTTGCCCTCGGCATATTGGGTGTAGGCGGCGAACATCGGGATGACGAGCCCGTCGACCGCGCCGACCACGAAGGGGGCGTTGATGCTCATCGCGACGAAAGTGTCATCGGCCAGCGCGGCGACGCCCTCGTCCGATTCCTTGCGCGAGCGGACATAGGCGTTGGTCGCGACCAACTCGGGCGCGGCCTGCGGATAGAAGCTGCCGACATTGACGGCGCGCTTGATGCCGGCCTTCTTGGCGGCTGCGAAGAAGCGCGGAATGCCGACCGAATTGGCGTCGTGCCAATGCGCGTCGCCGACGTCCTGCGGCTGGTGGCGCACATCGTTGCCCGCCGCGAACACCAGCGCGTCGAAAGCGCCCAGCGCCGCGTGGTCGAAATCCATCGCGACATAATCGATCCGCAGGAACGGCAGCCGGCCGAGCGGCGTGTCCGCCACCGGCGGATTGCGCCCGGCGATCGTGACCTCATGGCCCTTGCTCTTCAGGTACAGGGCCGCGCGGCCCCCGATCATGCCGGCGCCGCCGACGACGAGAATCTTCATGTCTATCCCTTTCGGATCAGAAATCTGGGTCGGATCGAAAACTTGCTTGGTTCAGAAATTGAGGCCGTTGCCCGACAGCACCGGCAAATTGGTCCAGGTGCCGCGCGGATCGCGGTACCAGCCCGCCGCCGCCAGCGCGCCGCCGTCGATGTGGAGCGCCGTCCCGGTGATCCACGCAGCATGCGGGCTCGCCAGGAACAGGATGCCCGACGCCATGTCCTGCGGCGTGCCGAAACGGCCGAGCGGGATCCAGTTGGGGATATGGCCGCGATGCTCCTCGGGGATCATCAGCGACACCGGCACCTGCGGCGTCTCGGTCGTCTCGGGCGCGATCAGGTTGACGCGGATGCCCTCGGGGCCGAGCTCGAGCGCCAGGCTCTGGGTGAAGCCGGTCAGCCCCGCCTTGCACGCGGCATAGACCGCGCAATTGGGGATGCCGCGAAAGCCCTCGATCGACGAGACCGAGACGATGCTGCTCCCCGCGCCCTTGCGCCGCAGCAGCGGGATCATCGCCTTGGTGACGCTGAACACCTGGCCCAGATTGGTGGCGTAGAGTTTGGCGACCTCGGCGTCGGACAACTGGTCGAACGGCTTGGCCAGCATCAGGAAGTCGCCGACATTGTTGACGAGCACGTCGAGCCCGCCGAACTCCGTCTCGATCGTCGCGGCGAGCGAGGCCACTGCCGCCGGATCGGTCACGTCGCCGACGATCACCAGCGCATCCTTGCCGAGCGCCGCACGCGCTTCCTCGGCCCGCGCCGGATCGATCTCGATGACGATGACGCGTGCGCCTGCATCGCGAAACCCTTCGGCCGCCGCCCGGCCGATGCCGACGCCGCCGCCCGTGACCAGGACGGTCTTGCCCGCGAAATCGTACATCGGCTTCTCCTCTCGCAAACCGCTCTTCGGCGATCGGCGCAATGGCTAACGCGCAATGCGGATATGCGCAAGGTTCCACGACGCATCGCGCGCCATTTCGCGACTTTGCCTTTGCATTTGCGTTTTCCGCTCTGCATTATGCTGCGAAATAAGTGATCTTGAGGGGATGCAGGCAATGTCCGATTCAACCATGGAAGCGATGGTGCTGAACCGTTTCGGCGGGCCCGAGGTGCTGGAGCGCGCGACGATCGAGCGCCCCCGCGCCGGCCCCGGACAGGTCGTCGTCCAGGTCGCCTATGCCGGGGTCAATCCGGCCGACTGGAAGGCGCGCGAGGGCTGGCTCAGCCGCTATTTCCAATATGCCTTTCCCTTCGTCGTCGGCTTCGACGCCGGCGGCCTGGTTGCCGAGATCGGCGAGGGCGTCACCGGCCTCGCGATCGGCGACCGCGTCGTCACCGCCTCGAACCAGGGCAAGGGCGAGCGCGGCTCCTATGCGCAATATGTCCTGTCGGATCGCGAACGGGTGGTGAAGCTGCCCGACCATGTCTCGCTCCAGGCGGCGGCATCGCTGCCGACCGCGGCGATCACCGCCTGGGAGGCCGTGTTCGACGTCGGCGAGACGAAGGCCGGCCAGTACATCCTCGTCAACGGCGGCGCGGGCGGCACCGGCGGCTTCGCCGTCCAGCTGGCGAAGATGGCCGGCGCGAAGGTCGCCGCGACCTGCGGGCCCGCCAATCTCGACTATGTCCGCGGCCTCGGCGCCGATCTCGCCATCGACTATCGCGAGGGCAAGGTGCGCGAGGCGGTCGCCGCCTGGGCGCCCGACGGCGTCGATCTGGTCGTCGACACCGTCGGCCAGGGGAGCCTGCTCGATTCGATCGAGATGGTCCGCCCCGGCGGCATCGTCGCGCCGATCGGCACGCTGATCGCCGACGAGCCGATGCCCGACGCCGCCCGCGCCGCCGAGCGCAACGTCCGCATCATCCCGACCATCGCCAATTTCGCGCGGCAGGAACGTCAGCTGAATGCGCTGGTCGAGGCGCTCGGCGCCGGCAAGATCACCGCGCCCGAAATCGCGATCCTGCCGCTGGCCGACGCCGGCGAGGCGCAACGCCGCGTCGCCGCCGGCCATGTCCGCGGCAAGCTACTGCTCGCGGTCGACGAGAGCCTGAAATGACCGGCGAGCCGACCAGCCCGCCGATCTGGGTGGTCGACGAGGTCGAGACGAAGCCCGGCATGGGCAAGGCCTTCCTCGACGCCTATCTCACCCATTATGCCCCGGGCAACGCCGCGCGCGGGCTGACGCTGGTCCACACCATGGTCGAGCCCGCGATGTGGCTCGACGATGCGCCGAACCGGCTGCTGCTCATCTGGCAGGCCGATCATGCCGGCGCGGTGTGGGGCGCGAAGCACCAGGCGCGCGGCGACGAAGCCGTCAGCCGCTGGTGGAACGAGCAGGCCCCGCCCTTCCTCCTCTCGCGCAAGCGCGGCACCTATGCCCCTGCCGACGCGCTGGAGGCGCTCGCCGATGTATAACCAGCTGCTGATCCCGACCTTCGCCGCGGACCGCCGCGCCGACGCCATGGCGACGATCGAGGCGGCGAGCGCCGCCATCGGCGCGACGTCGCTGCTGTTCGCCCCCACCTTGCCCGGCGTCTACAATGGCGGCGACGCGATCTGGCGCGCCAGCTTCCCCGACAAGGCCGCCCGCGACGCCGCACTCGCCAGCCCCGCCTGGGCCCCCGCCGCCCGGCTGCTCGCCGATCCCGCCATCACCACCCATGTCGACGCGGTCGGCTTCGCAAACGGCACGCTCGGCGGCCCCGTCGACGGCGGCGGCCTCTACCGGGTCGCGCTGTTCCGCGCCTCGATCGACCCGACCCCCGACCGCCTCGCCGCCTTCGCCGCGCAGACCGCCAGTCTCCCCCGCGCGATCACCGCCATCCGCCGCTGGCAGATCGCGACCGCAACCCCGGGCGAAGCGAGCGGCCTCCACGGCTGGACCCATGTCTGGGAACAGGAATATGCCGACCGCGCAGGGCTCGAGGGGCCGTACATGATGCACCCGGCGCATTGGGCCCATGTCGAGCGCTGGTTCGACCCGGAATATCCCGAGTTCCTGGTACACCCGCTGCTGGTGCATACTTTCTGTGCGATTGATCGCGCGGTGATTGTGGGGTGAGCGCGAGGTTTGTGCGTTGTCTGCTGTGTTGGTCAGCAAAAAGTGCTCTTGCTTCAATGCAAACATTGATAGGCCTTTCTCGGCCGGCTGCGGACTGACCGCTTTAGTATCACTAGCGACAAAAGCGGACGTAGCATTATAGGCGGCGTTAACGGCAACGGCTGATGCTTGGCCACCCGGTCTACAAACGGATCAGCGCGGTCCCAACAGCTTGGGGCTCCACGATCACGCGGTCACAATCACGCAAAGGCTGACGGTCGCACTTCTGCCCCCAACCTCGACGACAAAGGCGCCCTGGCGCAGCAGTCTGAAATTTAGATGGGTCCTAGTTTATGCCAAAATACTTTTTGGCGATGCTCTCTGCCATCCGGTTATATTGGCTAGAACTAAACGGCTTTGTGTTGAAGGATCCAAAGTCCGCCAAAGCGACATGCAGATCGTCGAATTCTAGGCTTTTTCCGTTTTCGATTAACTTTCGCATCGTTATGAGAAAGCCGTTGATAAAAGTGACACTTAAAAGACGATCGGGTACTTTGGCATCTGTTGTCCAACGCTCTTTCGGAACATTCGATTTAACGGCGCTGAGAAACTGATTAATCGATGAGACACTGAACTGAATGTAATCTTCGAGGACCTCCCTCGACTGAGACATCAATTCGCCCTTATGCGGATGAGAAAATCTCTTAAAAATAGTATCATCGCCGTTAAGCTTAAGTAATGGGGCTAGCCCATAATTCACAATCGAACTCGTCTTTAGTTTGCCCTTGTCATAGAAATAGCGCTCAACTTGCCCGAATAGAGGTCCCGATGCAGACAGCCGTTCCATAACCTGCTTACTTATCGCAGTAGGGCTAAATGGATTCAGGATAACTTCAATCTCCTGCCTGAGATCAGGAGGTGCGCTGGACTGGTTGGAGTTTATCGTAAGAAACAAACCCGCCTCGAAGCGTTCGGCTTCGTAAGCGGTTAAGTTCGGAGGATATATGATACCGGTTACCAATAGGTTTTGCTGATGCCGCAACCTAGCGATAGTTTCATCATCTTCTTTAGTTCTGTAGTACGAGAAGAGCCTATGCTGCCCATCAATCAAACCGATACTGTTGGCTCGTAAGGGCAACGTTATAGTTACCGGCTTTGTCTCCGTAAGATCGGACGGCTTGAGGGGGTGCCCATCGGACCCGATAGGCTGCACGTCAGATGGCAAGGTCGCAATGATGTTATTAATCGCCACTTGCCCCTTAGTTCTCAGAGCACTTCGTATGGCTTCAATTTTCGATGGAATAAGCATGCGCTGATAAGCCTCTTGCGAACTGCGCCAGCCTTTGCGCCTGAGAACAAACGCACGCTCTAAAAGGGACCCCGCATCAGCGTAGAACGAAGTGACCTTATAGCCCTTAGGGAACCCTGACGCTTCTTCTGGCAACAACGATCCTGGATAGTGGACGTGCGCCACAGTCGTCTTCATCCGGCCGTTCTCTCCAATCTCATTTGGAGCAATCTCAAAGAAGTGGAGTAGTTCCGGTAATGCGGAGAGCTTAATGGAGGAAGCCAATTTCTCGAAGTATTTTAGGAGCGGATAATCGAGATAGCGGGGACTATCTACGACAAATTTAATCGCTTCGTCGAATTCATTTCTCGAGCAGTAAACAATACAGAGACGATAACGATCTTGATGATACGCTTCGAGTCGATTCGCGAAAGCTGGCACCTCAGATTCCAAATAAGCTAAGAATCTCTGCGAGTTTTCGACTACTCTATCAAAAATTATCTTCTTGTGTTTTAGATGATCGCTGACATTCGAAGATGAAGACGTTGTGTACTCTACGAGTACAATAAGGTTTTCATAAACGAAGCAGTCGTCAAATTCGCCTTTCTGACCTATGAACTCCACGTCACGCTCTGCGATTTCCGTGGCGCGATCGAATCCGGTATTTCGAAAGACCGCTCTTACAGAGCGGATGTGGTCTGCCTTAAGCTTCCTATCTCGCCGCTGCTCCGGCGTTAACTTCGGCCGCTTTTTGCTCGCCTTCTTTGCCGCCTTCGGCTTCGCCGTTCTCGCGCTCACGCTCGTCCCTGCCCCCTGTTTGTCCAGTTAGCCATTCCTCAGGGACGGCTGCGACACGCTCACCTTCCTGCGGCATCCGCACTGGCTTGCCAAGCGGGCGCCGGGGAAGCTCACCGCGCGCAAGCAACTCAAGTCTGTGCTTTGCGAGCTCGATGTAGCGGGCATCCTTATCGATGCCGGTAACATCACGTCCATGAAGCGCCGCCGCTATCGCCGTAGTGCCGGATCCGACAAACGGATCTATAACCATGTCACCTAGATTTGTGAGAGCAAGGATGCAGCGCTCCGCTAGCTCTGAAGGAAATTGACAGGGGTGCGTTGTCTTCTCGGGGTGACTGGCTTTCACATTAGGAAAGTCCCAGATCGGGTTGACTTTGAACGCTACCTCGGCGTCAAACTGCCAGAAGTCCGACGGGTTCTTGCCTAAGGGATTTCCGCTTGGAGTGCCTGCACGCGCGCCCTTCTTAGGAGAGTGGCGCTTTCCCGGATACAGCTGCGGCACTCGAACCGGGTCCAGGTTGAATACGTAGTTGTCACTCTTCGAGAACCAAAGGATCGTCTCGTAGCGGCCGGAGAAGCGGTTACTGGCATTCAAGCCGAAGTTAAAATGCCAAATTATGCGATTGCGGAGCTTTAAACCCGCATCTTTGAACATTTGATAAAAATACAGGTCGAGCGGAAATACTTCACCTTCGTCAACGAAGTTGCCCGTCTGCCAGCATATGTGGCCATCATCAGCAACCTTATCGCACAGCTTGGCTATGATTGGTTTAAGCCAGTCCAAATACTCTTGCAGAGAAAGACGCTTATCCCGCTCATATTCCTTGCCGATATTATACGGCGGCGATGTTAGGGCTAGCCTGCATGAGCCGTCGGGTATGGTGTCGAGCTGCTGCAAGGCGTCTCCCTGCAGCAGGCGCTGATTGCCATTGGGCCGCTCGGGCTGATCCTCAAACAAAGACACTTGGCGCTCCACGACGGAAGCTTAGATGACCTCGAATCCGCACGCCAATAATTTTTACTGCAGGGCCGCTCGTTGGGGGATGTTGGTAGCCACATCGCCAATTACAGGGACACAATACTTAATTCGGCCGAAATTCTCCCTGCTGGCGGCACTCGGCTCTCGCGGCCAAAAAGCGAACACCCACCCAGGGGGGGGGGTGAGCAACAGCTAGTGTGAAACCGATGGAAATTTCCCCGGTCCGCGAGAGCCGAATTTCTCAGCCCACTCTATGGCCTCATCGGCCGGAAGCGCCGGAGCGAAATAGAAGCCTTGGCCCAGGGCACAGCCATGGGTTGCGAGGAAATCGGCTTGGGCTTCGTTCTCGATGCCTTCGGCAACGGTGGTCATGCCGAGGGCATTGCCAAGTTGTAAAACGGCCTTGATGATGTCCCGATCTCTTCCATTATTCTCTAGCCCGACGACAAAGGAGCTATCGATCTTGATGGTGTCGACCGGAAAATTGCGGAGGTGTGACAGCGACGAAAATCCGGTGCCGAAATCGTCCAGGGCGACCGTCATTCCGGCTGCACGGAGCGTTCCCAGCGCCGCGATCACGATCCCGGCGCGTTCCTCGAGAAACGCGGTCTCGGTGATTTCCAGCTCGATGTCCGTGGCCGCGATGCCATGTCGATGCAACCGCATCAGCAGGCCCGATGCATAATCCGGTTTCCGAAGTTCGGCCGCCGAGACGTTGATGGCGATTTTACCAAAACTCGTTCCCTGGTCTGCCCATATGCCCATGTCCGCTAGCACCGCTTCCGCCATGGCGCCCCCGAGCATCGCCGCCAGATGGCTATCGTCGAAGGCATGCGCGATCGTATGCGGCAGTTGCAGCCCAACACGCGGATGGCGCCACCGGAGAAGCGCCTCAAATCCTGAGGTTTGGCCGGAGGCGAGGATGATTTTCGGCTGATAGAAGGGCTCGATCCAGCCTTTTGCCAAAGCCAGGCGGGCGTGGCGAAGTTTGGCCAGTTCACGCTGTCGCCGGGCAGCCAGGATGGGCGCGAAGGTCCGCACCATGGCGCCACCAGCGTCTTTCGCGGAATATAGCGCAAGGTCCGCATGGTCGATCAACGCAGAATATCCCCGTCCATCAACGGGAAACGCGCTGATGCCGATGCTGGCGCGCAAATCGATTGTACGAGTGCCGGCCAGAAACGACGGTTTGAGATGCGCCAAAAGCCGTTCACCGATTACGGCCGCAGCGGCGATGTCTGTTCCCGGTAAGACGGCGGCAAACTCGTCACCACCGAGCCTTGCGAGCAGCGCGTCTTCGGGCATCGCTTCGGCAATCCGCGCCGCAAAAGCAGAGAGAGCGTCGTCTCCAGTCTGATGGCCGAGCATATCGTTGATAGATTTGAACTGATCGAGATCAATCAACAGAAAGCTGCAGACGTCGGATTGCTCAGCCGCCAGCGCCAGAGCGGTTTCAGCCTGGTTCCGGAATGCCGTTCGATTTGGGAGGCGGTTACCGAGTCATGCGTAGCGGCCCAGGCGACGCGATCCTGCGTTGTCTTCTCGGTCGTTATGTCCCGGTTGATTACAAGGATGCGCACGACCGAACCGGCATCATCCAGTTCCACATGCCTCTCAGCTTCAATCCATCGATATTCGCCGTCGTTCGGTCTGATGATACGAAAAACGGCGTCGTTGTTTGGACTGATATCGCCGGCAAGCGACCGTCTGCGCAGGTCCACCGCGACCTCGCGATCGTCGGGATGAATGAGCGCCGAATAGGTTGCCAGAGACGCGGGTGCGCAATCCGTAACACCGAGAAGACTCCGCAGCTCGGCTGACCAATGCTCTTCATGGGCCAGAAAATCGATGTCGGCGATACCCAGTCCGGTGGTACGGGCGGCCATCCGAAAACGATGCTCGCTGAGGCGCAATGCCGTCTCCGACTTCTTGTAATGGGTGAGATCGACGAGCGAGATGAAATTCTGGACAATGATGCCGGCTTGATCAGGCACACTGCATTTGAGCATGGCAGCACAGAAGTCCGAGCCATCCTTCCGCCGGAACATCGTATCGGTTTCGGTCTCGATCTTCTCCTTGGGCTGCTGGGTCTTGGCGTCGGGCGCACCCCGATCTGTTCTCTTGACGATCATGGAGGTGAGGCTGCGCCCGATAAGCTCGTGTCGCTTATAACCGGTGAGGGCCACCATACTGTCATTGGCGAAGACAATCCGGTCATCTGCGGTCGTGGCATCGGTGAACGCCATCGGCATACGCGTTTTTTCGGCAGCGATCACGAACGGTCCAAGTGCCTCCTGGAAATGCCGTATCTCCGTTTCAGCGCGCCTTTGCTCAGATGTGTCATGGGTGTTCAGCGGCACGCCAATAATCCAATACAAAACCTTCGTAATCAGCTGAGGAAACGATCTTTAAACCCACTGTATCCTTAGGAATCGAAAAATACTGAAGTGTCTTCGGAAAACATCTTCGTTGTATGATTCCAAATGATGAGCGAGCGTAATTGTGTTTTCTTCTTTCATCGCCCCAGCAGAATATAGTCAATATTTTCCATACGCGCGACTAATTTTCAAAAGTTCTCCGGGATCGCCCGATGGTCTGCGTCCGCCAATTCCGGCAACGCCGCAATTCCGGGGCAATTCCGGGGACACAATACTTAACTAAATGATCCTCGCGCCCGCACCTCAAGCTTCAAAAGGTTACGAGACGCCGTTATATGCTTCGTTATTGATCTCATCTTCGAGCTTTGAAATCGGCGTGACCAACAATCGTGCGACATCGACGGCATCTTTGCTCAATTGTGTCGCGGTCTCATGAGCGACGGCCCACATCGATTGGATCGCATCGGCCTCAAGCTTTCGGTTCAACGAAATCTGGCACAGATAGAAGAGCGAGATGTTCGCATAACTCGTCTGGACGCTCGTCGCGTTGGTGAGCGCGCTGTTCCGGTTGAGGGCAATCATCGCAGCCGCCGCGTCCTTGGGACTCCCCGAGGCGGCCTCCCCGGCGATCACTGCCACCAGACCGTCACTAACCTTCGCTGACGCTTCCACCGATGTCGATTTCATCGTCGTGGCAGCTTGCGCGCAAATGCCCTCCTGAGTCCCGATCCCGGCGCTGTAATCGCTGCCCCAGATAAAGACGCGCTGTTCGCGGTTGGCGTCGGCCGAGTCATTCGTCACGTAACTCATCGCGCGGCTGTCCCAATGTGCGCAGCCGTGAAGCATCAGACCGAACGCAGTGGCAAAACAGATTGATGTAAAGCGTCTCATGGTCGCCCCCTATCTTCCCCGACTGAAGAGCGCGCCGACTCTATTCATTAAGCAACCGAAATAATCTCCATTTTGGAGAAAGGCAGGTCATCGCACGCAAGTCATTGGACTAATAAATTCTGGCACATTCCGTTTGGGATATTCATCCTCGCCACTTGGGTTCGAGTCGCGGTGAGGCGATCCAAAGCAAGAGGATGACCAACGGCGTTTCAAGCGGGTTTTACGGCAATCACGGGAGACCGGTTACGTGGACACCACCAGTTACGGGGACACAATATTCTATTACCCCGAACCCTCAGTCCGCCCTCGCTGCCAAAACGAATAGCGCGCACCCGAACCCGCCGGGGAATTACAGGGACATAATACTTAATTATTCGCAGCTGGCGCACCGCATGACGCTCCCCTCACGCCATGCTATGTCCCACCATCGGGCGGGCGCGAGTCCTAAGCACCGTAAGGAGAGGGTTTCATGAAGCGGACGATCTTTGCCTGCGTGACGGCCAGCCTCGTGCTGCCGATGCTCGCCTCCACCCCGGCGCTCGCGCGCAAGTCCGGGACGACGCGCGAGCAATGCGGAAACGCCGTCGCGCGCGAAGCGCGCAAGCGCATCGGCGGCCGCGATTTCACGCTGGTGTCGAGCGACATCCGCGAAGGACCGCGCGACGAGAATCTGATGACCGGCACGGCGCGGCTCGACCGGCGCACCCTGCGCTACGAATGTATCTATAATGTCCGCACCGAGCGGACCTACAGCGTGTCGGTGCGCGAACAGGGTGGCGGCAACGGCGGTGGCTGGGGCGGCAACAACGGCGGTGGCAACAACGGTGGCAACTGGGGCGGCGGGAACGGCGGCGGCGGGCGACTGCCCGGCGGGTCCTGGGCGCGCAGCTGTCGCGGCGCCGACATGCGCGGCGCGGTGCTGTCGGCCGAATGCAAAAACGCGCGCGGCAAATGGGGCAATGCCCGGATCAACGTGCGCAGCTGCCCGACCGGCGGCGTGGGCAATATGAACGGCCGGCTCGTCTGCGAGTGAGACGCGCGGGGGCCGGCCGCTCTTGCAATGTAGGAACCGGCTTGGCTCTATGATCGGGCAGGCATCGGCGTCGCCGCCGGATGCCTGCTCCTTCTCATGACCGGCTCTCGAAAACGGACGGACGCGCTCGCCGCGACCCGGCCGAAAGAAAAAAAGTAAAAATACGCACGGACAACCCCATGCACCCGGGATTTTACCCCCGGTTGCCGCTTTCTTAGGCAGTGGGGAGGGTCAGGCCGCGCCGTAGGCCGGATAGTCGGTATAGCCTTCCGGGCCCTCGCCGTAGAGCCCGGTCGGGTCGAACGACGCCAGCGGATGGCCGCCGCGGAAGCGCGCGACCAGGTCGGGGTTGGCGATGAACGGCCGGCCGAACGACACCGCGTCGGCCGCGCCCTCGGCGATCAGCGCTTCGCCCTGCGCCTGGTCGATGCTCTCGTTCAGGATCAGCGGGCCGTGCCAGTGCGCCGCCGCCAGCGCGCGGTGGTCGATGCGCTGCGGCACCTTCATCGCGATCAGGTGGCAATAGGCGAGGCCAAGGCCGTCGATCGCGTCGAGCAGCGCCGCGTGGGTCTCGGCAGGGTCCTCGTCGTGCAGGTCGTTGAACGGATTGCCCGGGCAGATGCGGAATCCGACCCGGCTCGCGCCGATCCGGTCGGCCAGCGCCTCGATCGTCTCGACCGGGAAGCGCACCCGGTTGGCGACCGAGCCGCCATAGCCGTCGGTGCGCTTGTTGGTGCCGGTCGCCATGAACTGCGCGGGCAGATAGCCCGATGTGCAGTGCAGCTCGACCCCGTCGAACCCGGCGTCGATCGCCCGCGCCGCCGCATCGGCATAGCCGGCGATCACTCCCGCAATCTCCGCGGTTTCCAGCGCGCGGGGCATCATCGTTCCCGACATGCCGGTGGCGGTCCACAGCTTCGCGTCGGCCTGGATCGCCGAGGGGGCGATGATGTCGGTGCCGGCGGGGCGATTCGCCTCCGCCGCGATCCGGCCGACATGCATCAGCTGCGCGACGATCGTGCCGCCGCGCGCATGGACGGCCTCGGTCACCTTCGCCCAGGCGGCGCGCTGCGAATCGTCGTACAGCCCCGGCGTGCGCGGATAACCCTTGCCCTCGATCGAGGGGTGGACGCCCTCGGTGACGATCAGCCCCGCCTCGGCGCGCTGCGCATAATAGTCGACATGCAGCCCGGTCGGCCGGTCGCCCTCGTCGGCGCGGCTGCGCGTCATCGGCGCCATCACGATGCGGTTGCGCAAGGTCAGCGCCCCCAGGGTCACGGGATCGAACAGTCCGGGCATCAGCGTACCTTGATCTTGGGCGCGGCGGCGCCGCCGCGCATCGTTTCGATGAAGCGTTCGAGCGGGGCGGGCTCGGCCACCGGCCGGTCGTCGGGGCCGCTGCGATCCCAGAACAGTTTCCAGGACGGGAAATAGTCGTGATAGCCGCCCTCATAGGGTTCGCGCCCGGGCCAGCGCATCTTGCGCGCGCCGATCGGCGGCTTGTTGAGGTCGGTCGCATACCAGTAGAGCGGCAGCCGGCGGCGGAAATACCAGCGCCCCTCGATCCGCTCGTAGCGGTCGACATACATCATCTGCATGATCACCCATTCGGGGCCGGTCTCATGCTCGTTCTTCGAATAGACCACGCCCTGGGCATGATCGGGATCGTCGAACTCGATGATATGGCCGCCGATATGGTGCGAGGTGCCGTCGAACTGCTG
>JAZKDN010000036.1:0-23039 GCA_040387595.1 Pseudomonadota bacterium | reverse complement strand
CGGTGATCGGCGACGGCGCGATGTCGGCGGGCATGGCCTATGAGGCGATGAACAACGCCAAGCAGGCGGGCAACCGGCTGATCGTCATCCTCAACGACAACGACATGTCGATCGCCCCGCCGGTCGGCGCGCTGTCGGCCTATCTGGCGCAGATCGTCTCGTCGCGGCCGTTCCTGTCGATGCGCGGCTTCGCCAAGCGGGTCGCGAAGAAGCTGCCCCGTCCGATCCACGACTTCGCGAAGCGATCCGAGGAATATGCGCGCGGCATGGCGACCGGCGGTACGCTGTTCGAGGAACTGGGTTTCTATTATGTCGGCCCGGTCGACGGCCATAATCTCGACCATCTGCTGCCGATCCTGGAGAATGTCCGCGACGGCGACCATGGCCCGATCCTGATCCATGTCGTCACGAAGAAGGGCAAGGGCTATGCCCCGGCCGAGGCGGCCGCCGACAAATATCATGGCGTCCAGAAGTTCGACGTCGTCTCCGGCGTGCAGGCAAAGGCGCCGCCGGGACCGCCGAGCTACACCGCCGTCTTCGCCGATGCCCTGCTCGCCGAGGCGCAGCGCGACGACAAGATTTGCGCGATCACGGCGGCGATGCCGTCGGGCACCGGCCTCGACAAATTCCAGCAGGCGTTCCCCGAGCGCAGCTTCGATGTCGGCATTGCCGAGCAGCATGCCGTGACCTTCGCGGCGGGGCTCGCCGCGCAGGGCTATCGCCCGTTCTGCGCGATCTATTCGACCTTCCTGCAGCGCGCCTACGACCAGGTGGTCCATGACGTGGCGATCCAGAACCTGCCGGTGCGCTTCGCGATCGACCGCGCCGGTCTGGTCGGCGCCGACGGATCGACCCATGCCGGCAGCTTCGACATCACCTATCTGGCGACGCTGCCCAATTTCGTGGTGATGGCTGCGGCCGACGAGGTCGAGCTGTGCCATATGGTCCATACCGCGGCGCTGTACGACGGCGGACCGATCGCGCTGCGCTACCCGCGCGGTAACGGCGTCGGCCTTGCCCTGCCGGCCGTCCCGGAGAAGCTCGAGATCGGCAAGGGTCGCCTGGTTCGCGAAGGCAAGACGGTGGCGATCCTGTCGCTCGGCACCCGGCTGGCCGAGGCGCTGCGCGCCGCCGACCAGCTCGAGGCGCTGGGCCTGTCGACCACCGTCGCCGACCTGCGCTTCGCCAAGCCGCTCGACGAGAAACTGATCCACGGGTTGCTCACCAGCCACGACGTCGCGGTGACGGTCGAGGAAGGTGCGATCGGCGGGCTCGGCGCCCATGTGCTGACCCTCGCGTCAGACCTCGGCCTGATCGACAACGGCCTGAAGCTGCGGACGATGCGCTTGCCGGACGTTTTCCAGGAGCATGACAAGCCCGAAAAGCAATATGCCGATGCGGGGCTCGATGCGGAGTCGATCGTCGGCACGGTGCTGGCCGCGCTGCACCGGAACAGCAAGGGGCTCGAAGAGAGCGCGTGATTGGTTGGTCAGACAGTAAACGCTAGGCCGACGGTTCACGCGTCCCATCCAGCATGGGCCAAGACCGCGAGTGGATGCTGAAACAAGTTCAGCATGACGGCACCGGGAAGAAAAACGCCTGACTCTGCGATAGATATCCCCTTGCTCGTCATGCTGAACTTGTTTCAGCATCCATCGGGCGGCAAGAGCGAGCCTCAAGGTGCGGGCGGTTCGAAGCCCAGCGAGATCGCGAGGTCTTCCCACCGCGGATTGTCCTGCTCGATCAGGTTGACCTTCCAGTCGCGGTGCCAGTTCTTGAGCTGCTTCTCGCGGGCGATGGCGCCGAGCATGTCCTCGAACAGTTCGAACCGCACGAGTTTCGTCACTCCGTAGCGTGTGGTGAAACCCGGCACATCTCCGCTGCGATGTTCATAGAGACGTTTCAGCAGGTTCGACGTGACGCCGATATAGAGCGTGCCGTTGCGATCACTCGCCAGGATATAGACGCAAGGCTGGCGGTCCATGGCTCCCTATAAGCATGGAATGGGCTCGGAGTGGATGCTGAACCAAGTTCAGCATGACGACTCTGGTGAGAAAACGCCTGACGCTGCGATAGATATCCCTTACTCGTCATGCTGAACTTGGTTCAGCATCCACCGGCCGGACGGAGCGAGCCTAGCGAGGTGCGGGCGGTTCGAATCCGAGCGAGATCGCGAGGTCGTCCCATCGCGGATTGTCCTGCTCGATCAGGTTGACCTTCCAGTCGCGGTGCCAGTTCTTGAGCTGCTTTTCGCGGGCGATGGCGTTGAGCATGTCCTCGAACAGCTCGAAGCGGACGAGTTTCGTCACTCCGTAGCGTGAGGTGAAGCCCGGCACGTCTCCGCTGCGATGTTCATAGAGACGTTTCACCAGGTTCGACGTGACGCCGATATAGAGCGTGCCGTTGCGATCACTTGCCAGGATATAGACGCAAGGCTGGCGGTCCATGGCTCCATACAAGCATGGAATAGGCTCGGAGTGGATGCTGAAACAAGTTCAGCATGACGACTCTGGTGAGAAAAACGCCTGACTCTGCGATAGATATCCCTTGCTCTTCATGCTGAACGTGTTTCAGCATCCACCGGGCGGAAAGACCGAGCCTAGCCCAAATCGTCCGGCAGGACGAAGGCGCCGTCGGCGGGGGCCTCGGCGATCTTTTCGATGCGGCCGCGCGAGACGGCGACGAGAATGTGGCGGTTGGCGAATTCGACCACGGCGAGCCGGCCGGTGGCGCCCATCGGGATCGCATCGACGATGCGAATCGCCCTTTGCCGGTTGCCGATGGCGATGCCGGGCTGGAGCTTGCGCCACAGCCAGAGGGATCCATAGGCCAGGCCCGCGACCAGCGGGACCAGCAACAGCAATCGCAACAGGTAATCCAGCATCATTGGCGGCGTTCGATTCCCGATAGCCGCGCATCGGCGGCGACAACGTCGACCACCCTTATCCCGAACTTTCCGTTCACTGTCACTACCTCGCCCTTCGCGACGAGCGTGCCGTTGACCATGATGTCGAGCAGTTCGTTCGCCTGGCGGTCGAGCTCGACCACGCTGCCCGCGTTGAGCTCCATCAGTTCGGCGAGGCGCAGCGAGGTGCTGCCGACCTCGACCGACAGGCGCAGCGGAATGTCGGCCAGCAAGCGGAAATTGTCGCGACCCGCGAGTTCGGCTGCGCCGGGGACGGCAGGAACGTCGGACATGTCGCTCATTTCAGCATTTCCTTGTTGAGACTTTCGATCATCAGCGCCGCCCGCCCGTCCTGTTCGCCGATCGTGCCTTCGGCAAAGCGGCGGTTGCCGACGAGGAGGGGGACCGTCTGGGAGAGATTGACCGGGATGACGTCGCCGGGCTTCAGCGCCAGCAGCTGGGCCACCGTCATTTCCGGCCGGGCGAGCACCGAACGGACGGGCAGGGCGATATTGTCGAGTGCGGAAAAGAGCTTGCCCCTCCATTCCGGATCCTCGCCGTCGGCGCCGGCCTGGGTGCGCGCGGCGATCTCGTCCTCGATCGGCTGGAGGAGCGAGAGCGGGTAGAGAATCTCGATCCGCGTCGAGCGCGACATGCCGGGCTTGATGGTGAAGCTCTGGACGACGACGGGCTCGTCGGCGCGGACGATGTTGGCGAAGGTGGCGTTCGTCTCGTGGGTCGAGAATTCGAACTGAAGCGGAAAGGTATCGGCCCATGTCTTGGTGAGCACCGCGACGATCGAATCGGCCAGCCGGCGCTGCAGGCGCTGCTCGGACGGGGTGAACTCGCCGCCCTTGGTGCTCAGCCCGTTGCCGGTGCCGCCGTAGAAGGCATCGACCATGTTGGTGATGAAGCCGGGTTCGATCGCGATCATCATCATCCCCTTGACCGGGCGGACCCGGAAGAGGCTGAGGCTCATATTGCCGGCCTGGTTGCGCTGCCATTCGTCGAAACGGCGGGTTTCCAGCGGGATGGGGTCGACCTTGGCACGCGCCTGAGCGATCGGCTCGATCACGTCGCGCAGGCGGCGGGCGATCCGTTCGTTCATCCGCTCGAGATGGGCGAGGTTCGCGACCGGGCGGTCCTTGCGCTGACCCAGGGCATAAGGTTCGACATCGCGCGCCTGGCGGACCTTGGGCGGCTCGACACCTTCCTGATCGAAGGAGATGTCGCTGAGCTCGTCCATCAGCGCGGCGACTTCGTCACCCGAAAGACTGGAAGCTGCACGCGTCATGAAATCAGCGATCATCCCGAACCGGTTGCGCCGGAGAGGCCGGCCGGGATTCGCTATAGGCTGAAGGTAGTTAACGAATTGATGATCGGGAAGAAGAAGCGTTTGTTTGGCCCTCAGGCGCCGGGCGCCGGACATCCGTCCGGCTTGGCTTTCCTCGCATAAGCTCGGGCGCGCGTTCGCGCTTGCGGAGCCTTAGCAGGCTCCGACGACAGGTAATGCGTCGGGGCATTCATGTCCCGCAAGGCCGAACAACCAGTCTCAGCTGGCGCTCACGCCCTTCTTGCGCAGCAGCTGATAGGCATGGTCGTACCAGGTGCTGCCCGGATAGTTGGCGCCCAGCACCGCAGTGGTGCGCTCAGCCTCCAGGGGGACGCCGAGTTCGAGATAGCTCTCGGTCAGGCGCAGCAGCGCCTCGGGCGTGTGGCTGGTCGTATCATATTGATCGACCACGGTGCGGAATCGAATCACCGAGGCCAGCCAGTCGCCGCGGCGCTGGTAGAAACGGCCGATTTCCATTTCCTTGCCGGCGAGGTGATCCTTCACGAGATCGACCTTCACGCGGGCATCGGCGGCGTAGCGCGAATCGGGGTAGCGGCGGATCAGTTCGTTGAGCGAGTCGAGCGCCTGCTGGGTCAGCTTCTGGTCGCGCGTGACGTCCTGGATCTGCTCGTAATAATCCATCGAGATCAGATAGAGCGCATAAGGCGCGTCGCGGTTGCCCGGATGGATCGAAATGAAGCGCTGCGCCGAGGCGATCGATTCGGTGTACTGGCGCGCCAGATAATAGGAAAAGGCGCTCATCAACTGAGCGCGGCGTGCCCAGACCGAATAGGGATGCTGCCGCTCGACTTCGTCGAACAGCGCGGCCGCCAGCTTGTACTGGTGTCGGTCCAGCCTTTCGCGGGCCGCGTTGTACAGCGTGTCCACGTCGCGGGCGACATATTTGGTGTCGCCCTTGTTCTTGCTGGTGGCGCAACCAGCCAGCGGAACCAGGGTGGCGGCGGCGATCAGAAGCGCGATCGGGCGGGATACTTTACGCAGCATAGGCCGCCTCTTTACGGGGCAAATGTCGCCGCCGCAATGGCCGCGACGAAGGGGCTGCGCAATGACCGCAAAACGCTAAGATGCGCACGATGCTTCGTGTCCTGACCCTCTCCACGCTTTACCCGGATCGCACTCGTCCCGGCTTCGGCGGCTTCGTCGAGCGCCAGACCCGTGCGCTGGCCGCGCGGCCCGATGTCGACGTGCGCGTGGTCGCGACCTTCGCGGTACCGCCGACCCGCTGGGCGAGGCGGCATCCCGCCTACCGCGAGATCAGCGCGCTGCCCGCGCAGGAGGTGTGGAACGGTCTGCAGGTCTATCGGCCGCAATTCCCGACGCTGCCGATGATCGGCGGTCGGATCAATCCGTGGAGCCTGCGGCGGACCGTCGCACCGCTGCTCGACGCGATTCGGGAGGATTTTCCGTTCGATGTGATCGATGCCGAGTTCTTCTATCCCGATGGTCCGGCGGCGGTGGCGCTGGGCAGGCGATATGGCGTGCCCGTCTCGATCAAGGCGCGCGGCAGCGACATCCATCTGTGGGGCTCCAATCCGGCCATCCGGCGCAAGATCGTGGCGGCGGGGCAGGCGGCGGACGGCATGCTCGCCGTGTCGGCAGCGCTGCGCCGGGACATGATCGCGATGGGCCTGCCGGGCGAGCGGATCACGGTTCATCATACCGGGGTCGACCAGTCGGCGTTCCGGCCGCAGGACCGGGCGGCGGCGAAGGCCGCGCTGGGTATAAGCGGTCCGCTGGTCGTCAGTGTCGGCAACCTGATCCCGCTGAAGGGCCATGCGCTGCTGATCGATGCGATGGCAGCGCTACCGCCGACGACGACGCTTTTGATCGCGGGGCGCGGCCCCGAACAGGCGGCGCTGGCGGCGCGGATCGGCAGCCTGGGGCTGGGCGATCGGGTCCGGCTGCTCGGGCCGCTGCCGCACGACCAGCTGCCCGGCCTGTTCGCGGCGGCCGATGTGATGGCGGCGCCGTCGTCGTCGGAGGGGCTCGCCAATGTCTGGGTCGAGGCGCTGGCCTGCGGCACGCCGATCGTGATCACCGATGTCGGCGGCGCACGCGAGGTGGTCGATCGTCCCGCCGCCGGCCGGCTGGTCGCGCGCACGCCCGGGGCGATCGCCGAGGGGATCAGGGCGGTGTTCGCCGATCCGCATTCGCAAGCCGAGGTGGCCGAGACCGCGGCGCGCTTTACCTGGGAACGGAATAGTGCGGCGCTCCATGCGCATCTCAAAGGGCTGGTGGATGCCACCCACCGCTGACCGTCAGGCTTAGAGCGGCATCAACGCCGCGACGATCCAGCGGTCCTCGCCGCGCAGCACGTTCCAGGCGCGCGCGGCGGCGCGGCTGTCCATCGGTTCGACACCGAAGCCGAGCGCTTCGACGGCGGTCATGAAGGCGGGGGTGGGGCGGCGCATCGACGGCCCGGTGCCGAGCAGGAGGAATTCGGGGAGGGGCTGTATCGCCAGCAGGTCGGCGAGATGCTCGGCGGTCAGCGCCTCCAGCGGAGGCGGGGCCCAGTCGAGCGCATTGTCGGGCGTGAGCCACAGGCCGCCCGGGATGATGCGGTCATCGATCCGATAGGCCGTCCCGGCGAACCCGCGAATGACGGGCCCGCCGGGCGGAAGTTCACGATCGAAGCTGACCATTGCCGGTAACCGGTTACGGCCCGACCCGTTCGGCGTCGGGACGCTCGCTCTTCGGCTTGGCCTGGAAGCGCTGCGGTTCGAGGCCGAGCGTGATCAGCAAGGACGAGGAGACATAGACCGACGAATAGGTGCCGACGACGATGCCGAGCATCATTGCCGCCGCGAAGCCGCGCAGCACATGGCCGCCGAACAGCAGCAGGGCGCCCAGCGCGAGGATGATCGTCACCGAGGTCATGACGGTCCGCGGCAGCGTCTCGTTGACCGAGAGATCGATCAGCGCCTTCATGTCCATGGTGCGATATTTGCGCATATTTTCGCGGATACGATCGTCGATCACCATCTTGTCGTTGATCGAGTAGCCGATGATGGTCAGCACCGCCGCGACGATGTTGAGGTCGAACTCCATCTGCGTCAGCGCGAAGAAGCCGAGCGTCATCAGCACGTCGTGAACGATCGCGACGAAGGTCGAGACGCCGAACTGCCATTCGTAGCGCAGCCAGGAGAAGATCGCGATGCCGAGCACCGCGAGCACCACGGCGAGCACGCCGTTCTGGATCAGCTCCTCGGACACCTTGCCCGACACGGTGTCGTAGCGGGGGAAGGTGACGCCCGGAAACTGCTTGCTGAGCGATTCGGAGATCTTGGTGACGACGGCGTTGGTCGCGCCTTCGTCGGTGCTCTCGGGGATCGGCAGGCGGATCGACACGGTGTTCGGATCGCCGAACTGCTGCAGCGACCCCGGGCCGACGCCGAGGCCATCGACGTTGCTGCGCACCGCATCGAGCGGCGGCGGGCTGGCGAACTTCGCCTCGACCATCAGGCCGCCGACGAAATCGACGCCCATGTTGAGGCCGCGCGCGCCCACCAGCGCGATCGACGCGACGGTGAGCAGGGCGGTGATGACGAAGGCGATGACCCGAACCCGGACGAAGCCGATATTGGTGTTGTCGGGAACAAGTTTCAGCAGACGCATGGCTCTGTTCCGATCAGATATTGATGCTGGTGGGTCGGGCGCGGCGGAGCCACAGCGCGACGAGCATGCGGGTGAAGACGACCGCGGTGAAGACCGACGTCGCGATGCCGATCAGCAGAACGACCGCGAAGCCCTTCACCTGGCCCGATCCGAGCGCGAACATGATCAGGCCTGCAATGGCATGGGTGACGTTCGCTTCGAAGATCGTGCGGCTGGCTTCCTTATAGCCATGTTCGACCGCCTGGCTGGGCGATCGCCCGCGGCGCAATTCCTCGCGCACGCGTTCGTTGATCAGCACGTTGGCGTCGACCGCGGTGCCGATCGTCAGCACGAAGCCGGCGATGCCCGGCAGGGTCAGCGTCGCATTGAGCAGCGCCATGACGCCGAGGATGACGAACACGTTGATGACCACGGCGAGGTTCGCATAGAAACCGAAGCGGCCGTAGCTGACCAGCATGAAGATCACGACGCCGACCACCGCGATCACGCTGGCGAGCGTGCCGGCGCGGATCGAATCGGCGCCGAGATCGGGACCGACGGTGCGTTCCTCGACGACCTTGAGCGCGACCGGGAGCTTGCCCGAGCGCAGCGCGATGGCGAGCTGGGTGGCGCTGTCGGTGGTGAAGCGGCCCGAGATCTGGGCCTGTCCGCCGAGGATCGGCTCGTTGATGTTCGGCGCCGACAGCACCTTGCCGTCGAGGATCATCGCGAAGGGCTTGCCGACATTCTCCTGCGTCACGCGGGCGAACTTGCGTCCACCCTCGCTGTTGAAGGTGATCGAGACGACGGGCTCGTTGGTCTGGCTGTTGAAGGTCTGCTTGGCGTCGATGAGCTCGTCGCCGCTGAGCATCGCGCGGCGCTTGACCGCGATCGGCGCTTGGCCGGCTTCGCTATAGGGAAGGATCTCGCTGCCCACGGGCGCGCGGCCCTGGGCGACGGCGGCCGGATCGGCCGACAGGTCGACCAGCTTGAACTCGAGCTTCGCGGTGCGGCCGAGCAGCGCCTTGAGCGCCGCCGGATCCTGGAGACCGGGGACCTGCACGATGATTCGCTCGGCGCCCTGGCGGATGATCGTCGGCTCGCGGGTGCCCATCTCGTCGATGCGCTTGCGGACGACTTCGGTCGCGACCTGCATCGCGCTGTCGGTCGCCTGGGCCAGGCCCTGCTTGGTCGGCGTCAGGACGACACGGGTCGAATCGACGACCTGCACGTCCCAGTCGCGCTGGCCGGTCATGCCCGACGGCTGGGTGAGGGTGCGGATTCGTTCGACGGCGGCGTCGATCTGGTTGTTGTCGCGCACGAAGAAGGACAGGCGCCCCCCGGTCGTCGAGATGTCGCCGATCGCGATCGGCGGATCGGCGCGGCGCATCTCGGTGCGGACCTGCTCCTCCATCTTCGCGATGTTCTGCTTGGCGAGGTCGGTCGTGTCGGCCTCGAGCATCAGATGGCTGCCGCCCGAAAGGTCGAGACCCAGGTTGATGCGCGGCAGGCCGCTCAATCCCCAGCGCTCTGCGGTCGATTCGGGGACGAAACTCGGGAATGAGAGCAGGACGCCTGTCGCGAGCAACAGGCAGATCGACCATATCTTCCAGCGCGGGAAATCGAGCATCGTGCGATCAGTCGTTGGCAGGCTTGCCGGTGCCCGCGGTGCGGACTTCGGCGATCGTGCCCTTGACGATCTTCACCTTCACATTGGGTGCGATCTCGGCTTCGACCTCATGGTCGTCGACCTTGATGACCTTGGCGATGAGGCCGCCCGCGGTGACGATCAGGTCGTTCTTCTTGACCGAGTCGATCGTGCGGCGATGCTCTTTCATCCGCTTCTGCTGCGGACGGATGAGCAGAAAATAGAAGATGACACCGATCAGCGCGAACTGGCCGAGCATGAAAATCGTGCTGCCGGTCGAAGAGCCGGCGGCGCCTGCGGCCTGGGCGTAAGCGGGAGAAGCGAACATCTTATCTGTATCCCGGAAAAGACAGGCCGGATGCGGCCCTGAAGTGGCGCGCGCCTATCACGTTACGCATAGATGGTGCAACCGGGCGCTTGCCAAGCGCCGAATCCCTCCCTAAAGCGCGCAGCCTTGGTCGGGGCGTGGCGCAGCCTGGTAGCGCACTTGACTGGGGGTCAAGGGGTCGCAGGTTCGAATCCTGTCGCCCCGACCAGAACATCGCTGGACTTAGGCCGACCCCCAGATGGGTCCAGCAACCGCGGAGTCGAATCGAGCAGATGCTCTTCGCCCCGGGCCGATCGGATGATCGCGAATCTCAGGCATTGCGCCATGGCCTGGTCCGGTGGTCGCCGCGCTGGTTTTGCGCGGCAGCGCTCCCATATGGACCGGGTGACCGCTACCCAGATCGATATGTTTTCCGCGCCGCCAACGTTGCTGCCCGGCCTGTTCCATGCCGAGGGCTTCCTTGCCGTCGAGGAGGAAGCGCGACTCATCGCCGCGATCGATCGCGTCGACCTGGAGCCGTTCCGCTTTCAGGGGTGGCTGGGCAAGCGGGTCACCGCCTCCTTCGGCTGGCGGTACGACTTCGACGATGCGAGTTTCGCGGCGGCCGATCCGATCCCCGACTGGCTGCTGCCCCTGCGGAATCGCGCTGCGGCCTTTGCCGGACTCGTGCCCGACGACCTCGTCCAGGTTCTGCTGATACGCTACGATCCAGGCGCGGGCATCGGCTGGCACCGCGACCGGCCGTTGTTCGAGCATGTTGTCGGCATCTCGCTCGGCGTTCCGGCGAAGCTGCGATTCCGTCGCCGGACCGATACGGGCTTCGACCGGGTCGCGATGTCGCTCGCGCCGCGCTCCATCTATCATCTGAGCGGCGAGGCGCGGCATCGGTGGGAACATGGGATCGCGGAGATGGCCGTGACGCGCTGGTCGATCACCTTCCGCAGTCTTTCCGAGAAAGGGCGACGCACCGTCGGTCTCTGACGCCGTTTCGGAGAGGGATCGCTGGTCGTGACGGTCGGCTTTCAAGATGGTCTTCCCATTCCAATCCGCCGAGGAACGCCGGCAGAGCCATGGCTATGGCGGTCGAACGGTGTTCGGCTGGGAACCGCCGGTCGCAGAAACGGAGGAGCGGAGGGAACAGCGGTTCGGACCTGGCCGTTAAGCCAGTCCCCCTTCAAGAGGCCACCGCCATGCCCCGTATTCCCAACGACGACAGTGCTCCCGAACTCGATAACGATGAACAGCGCGAGGCCGATCAGGCGCAGGATGTCGCCGACGACGCGATGAACGTCAGCACCGATATTTCCGAAGAGAGCGAACATGGCGGGACGCCCGATCGCACCGCCGTGATGCCCGACGATGTCCCGGATCTGGTCGATACGATGAACCAGATGGTCAGGTCGGGAAATATCGACAACGGCGCCTTCGCAGGCGAACCGATGCATGACGATGAGGAAGACCGGCTCGGGATCACCGACGACGACCGCGAGGACTGACGTCCCTCTACCGCCGGACCGAATCCAGACGCAAAGAAGCGGCCGAACCTTCGTGGTCCGGCCGCTTTTCTTTCGGCCCGTTCACGCGCGAGGCCGAATTTCCTGGGCTTGCCGAAATCGGCGGTGCCGGGCTGGGCGCCCATGCCGCCCTGATGTCTGGCCTCCGCGTCATCGACGGCGCTTGAACGAGAGTGAACATCCACAAATGCCCGTTCCGCCTCGCCCTCGCCTTGGACCCGATGGCGCAACGGACGACGGGCGACCGGGGCGGATGGCGCGCCCTCAGCGGCCATATGACT
This sequence comes from Pseudomonadota bacterium, assembly GCA_040387595.1. GTDB lineage: Bacteria > Pseudomonadota > Alphaproteobacteria > Sphingomonadales > Sphingomonadaceae > Rhizorhabdus. Next base: position 11,415 of record JAZKDN010000036.1, on the reverse strand, counting down.
CTCGATCCCGGAAAAGACGCCAGAAAATGGGCATTTCATATATTGATCGACCAGACGTTTAATTATATCAGAAGCGGGTCGGGGGGACGATAGGCATGGGCGACCCGCCATTGGGCGCCCGTGCGGGTTGGATCTTCGGCGCGTCTTATTGTCGGCAGAGCCGGCCTGGCCCAGAAGGGCAGATGGCCGCAGAGCCGATCGCTGAACGCAACCGTCGTGCGCAGGAATGGAGAGAGGATCATGGCTGAGGTCGATTATGGCCCCGCAAATCTGGCGGACCTTCGGGCGCTCCAGCTCGAACGGCTCAAATCCACGCTCGCGCACGCTTATGCGCATTCGCCCCATTATGCGAAGGCGTTCGACGCCGCCGGCGTCACCCCGGGCGATCTGCGCTCGCTCGACGATCTGGCGAAGTTCCCGTTCACCACCAAGAGCGATCTGCGCGCGACCTATCCCTTCGGGATGTTCGCGGTGCCGCAGGAGCAGGTGTCGCGCATCCACGCGTCGTCGGGCACCACCGGCAAGCCGACCGTCGTCGGCTATACCAAGCGCGATATCGAGACCTGGGCGAGCCTCGTCGCGCGCTCGATCCACGCGGCCGGCGGCCGGGCGGGGATGAAGGCGCAGATCTCCTACGGCTATGGCCTGTTCACCGGCGGCCTCGGCGCCCATTATGGTGCGGAGGCGCTCGGCTGCACGGTCATTCCGATGTCGGGCGGCCAGACCGAGAAGCAGGTCCAGCTGATCTGCGACTTCAAGCCCGACATCATCATGGTGACGCCGAGCTACATGCTCGCGATCCTCGACGAGTTCCACCGCCAGGGCATCGACCCGCGCGCCAGCTCGCTCAAATACGGGATCTTCGGCGCCGAGCCCTGGACCGAGGCGATGCGCCGCGAGGTCGAGGAGGCGTTCGACATCAAGGCCAGCGATATTTACGGCCTGTCCGAGGTGATGGGCCCCGGCGTCGCGCAGGAATTCGTCACGTCGCAGGCGGGGCCGACGATCTGGGAGGATCATTTCTACCCGGAAGTGATCGATCCCGAGACCGGCGAGGTATTGCCCGACGGCTCCGAGGGCGAACTGGTCTTCACCTCGCTCACCAAGCAGGCGCTGCCGATCATCCGCTACCGCACCCGCGACCTCACCCGGCTGCTGCCCGGCATCGAGGTGCCGATGCGCCGCATGGCGAAGATCACCGGCCGCAGTGACGACATGCTGATCATCCGCGGCGTCAACGTCTTCCCGACCCAGATCGAGGAGCAGGTGCTCAAATGCGACGGCCTGGCCCCGCATTTCGAAGTCGAGATCACCCGCCCGAACCGCATGGACGAGGTGCTGATCATCGTCGAGCGCCGCATCGACTGCGACGAGACGCGCGGCGGTGCGGCGGGCACGAAGCTGGCCGCTTATGTGAAGGAAGTGATCGGCATCAGCGCCCGCACGCGGATCGTCGAGGCAGGCGCGCTGCCGCGCTCGTCGGGCAAGGCGGCGCGGGTGAGGGATTTGCGGGATCGCACGCCGGCCTGACGCGTCATCGGCGCCTGCGCGGTGATCCCTACGCAGGCGTCCTTCATCGACAGGGTGTGCGGGCTGCCGTGCTTTTCAAGGAGGGAAGCACGATGTCGCGTTCTATCACGACGACGGCGAGCTAGCTGGCGTAGGCCAAGCATGCGAAATCCGTGACCATGCCCACCGGATCGATGTCAGGAGCGGTCACACGTCGCGCACCTAGACGCGGATCGAGCCACGCATGGCGCTGGAATCGTATCGGCAATGTGGGAAAACTGGCGCGCCCGGAACGATTCGAACGTCCGACCCTCAGATTCGTAGTCTGATGCTCTATCCAGCTGAGCTACGGGCGCGCACTGTTTTCAAAGGATTTTCCCGAAGGGAGCGTCCTTGATGTCCACGGTCGTTCCGTCGGAAAACCGACTTTCGTGCCGTGGAGTGGCGCGTCTAGCGGGTCGGCCTGGGGTGGTCAACACCGTTGCGCAGATTTTCTCGTGGGCCTAGACGCTGGACCATGAACAGCCGCCTTTTCCCAGTCCTTCTGGTCCTTTGTACCGGCCTTGCCGCCTGCGCCGACACGCGGTCCGGCTATCCTTCGCTGGCGCCGCGCCCGGTCGAGCGGGAGGTGATGCAGGCCGCGGCGGTGCCGCCCGCGCCGGCCGCCACACCCGCGCCGCTGCCGGCGTCGGCGGAGATCGCCGAGATCGTCGCGCGCGGACGCACGGCCGATGCTGCGTTCCGCGCAACGGTCGACAAGGTACGCGCGGTCGTCCAGGCGGGGCGTTCGGCGCCGGAGGGGAGCGAGGCGTGGGTCGCCGCGCAGCAGGCCTATAGCGATGCCGATGTCGGCCGCATGCCGGTCGCCGATGCGCTGGCCGAGCTCGATCGCCGACGCGAGGCCGCGACGACCGCCGGCGATTCGGCGGGCGAGGCCGCGATTGGCGCGGCGCTGGGCGAGCTCCAGGAGCTTTACGACGCCGAAACCGCGCTGCTCGCGACGCTGATGCCGTCCTGACATTCCAGGAACCCGATCCCATGACCCAGACCCTGCCATCGCCGCCCGTCGCGGCGCTTCGCCCGCATCAGTATAGCCGCCACGGCGTCACGATCGACGATCCCTGGTTCTGGCTGAAGGACCAGAAATATCCGACCGTCGACGATCCCGACGTGCTCGCCTATCTGGGCGAGGAGAACGGCTATTTCGACGCGGCGATGAAGCCGCACGCGGCGCTGGTCGAAACGCTGTTCGCCGAGATGAAGGCGCGCCTCAAGGAAGACGACGCCAGCGTCCCCCAGAAGGACGGCGACTGGCTCTATTGGTGGGCGTTCAAGCCGGGCGGGCAATATCGCATCTGGTATCGCAAGCCGGTGTCGGGCGGCGACGACGCGATCATCCTCGACGAGCCGGCCGAGGCGGCGGCGGTCGAATATTTCCGGCTGCAGGTGCTGAGCGTCAGCCCGGACGGCGCGCTGGCGGCGTGGTCGGCCGACAGCAGCGGCGCGGAGCGCTTCGTGCTGAAGATCCGCGACCTCGCGACCGGCGCGGATATCGAGACGGTGACCGACGTCGCCAATGGCGCGGTCGCCTGGGGCAGCGATTCGCGCAGCCTCGTCTATACCGAGGTCAACGACAATTGGCGCACCTACCGCGCCCGGCTCCACATCCTCGGCACCGATCCCGGCGAAGACCGGACGCTCTACGAGGAGACCGAGGAGCTCGGCTTCAACGTCGGCGTCGGCAAGACCCATGACGACCGGTGGATCGTCATCGCCACCGGCGACAACCAGACCAGCGAGGTCCGGCTCGTCCCCGCCGCCGATCCGGGCGCGGCGGCGATCCTGGTCAGCCCGCGCCAGGTGAAGCGCGAATATTCGGTCGACAGCGCGCACGGGTCGCTGTGGATCCTGACCAACGACGATCATGTGAACTTTCGCGTTGCGAAGGCCGATCCGTCCGATCCGGGCGTGTGGGAGACGGTGATCGCGGGATCGGACGGCGTCTATATCCGCGGCCTCACCAGCTTCGCGCGGCATCTGGCACTGACCGAGCGGGTCGACGGGCTCGATCAGGTCCGGCTGCGCGCTTATGACGGCAGCGAACATCGCATCGCTTTCCCCGAGGCGAGCTATACGGCGGGGCTCGGCAGCAATCCCGAATATGATCCGCCGGCCTATCGGCTGAGCTATGCGTCGATGGTCACGCCGCAGACGGTGTTCGACTATGATCCGGCCGCGCGCAGCCTGACGACGCTCAAGGTGCAGGAGATTCCCTCAGGCTACGATCCGTCGCTCTACGCGACCGAGCGGCTGATGGTGCCCGCGCGCGACGGCAAGATGATCCCGGTGTCGGTGCTGTACCGCAAGGGTTTCCCGCGCGATGGTTCGGGCAAGCTCTTCCTTTATGCTTACGGCGCCTATGGCCATGCCATTCCGCCGGGCTTCTCGACCGTGCGGCTGTCGATGGTCGACCGCGGCTGGGCCTATGCGATCGCCCATATTCGGGGCGGCGACGACCTGGGCTATGACTGGTATCTGCAGGGCAAGGCCGAGCAGCGCTGGAACACCTTCCACGACTTCTCCGACGCGGCCAAGGGGCTGATCGCGGCCGGGTTCACCAGGGCCGGCAACATCGCGATCAACGGCGGATCGGCGGGCGGCGAGCTGATGGGCGTCGTCGCCAACACCGATCCCGAGCTGTGGGGCGCGGTGGTGGCCGATGTCCCGTTCGTCGACGTGCTCAACACGATGCAGGACGAGAGCCTGCCGCTGACGCCCGGCGAATGGCCCGAATGGGGCAACCCGATCACCGACAAGGCGGCGTTCGAGCTGATCCGCAGCTACAGCCCCTATGACAATGTCGCGGCGCAAGCCTATCCGCCGATGCTGATCACCGGCGGATTGAACGATCCGCGCGTGACATACTGGGAGCCCGCCAAATGGGCGGCCCGGCTGCGCGCGACCAAGACCGACGACAATCTGCTGCTGCTCAAGATCAATATGGGCGCGGGCCATGGCGGCAAATCGGGGCGGTACGAATCGCTGCACGAGGATGCCGAGGCCTATGCCTTCGTGTTGACGCAGGTGGGTAGCGCCTGAACCCTCTCCCATTTGGGGACAGGGAGGGGCCCATTGCCCTTGCAATGGGAGGGTGAGGGCAAGCGCTTTGCCTGGCCGCGCCGTCGATGACATCACGCACCGTGCCCTCACCCTCCCAAGCTTTCAGCTTGGGCCCCTCCCTCTCCCCAGGTGGGAGAGGGGTTTTGGTCGCGTCTTGCTCTTAGGGCGGCGCCGGCGGCAAATCGGGGCTTCGTGCTGACGCAGCTTTTGTAACCCTCTCCCTTTGGGGAGAGGGAGGGGCCCGCTGCCGTAGGCAGTGGGAGGGTGAGGGAAGGCGCTTTGCCTGGCCGCGCCGTTGACAACCTTATGCACCGTGCCCTCACCCTCCCAAGCTTTCAGCTTGGGTCCCTCCCTCTCCCTTTGGGGAGAGGGGTTTTTAGTCTCGACTTGCTCTTAGCGCGGCGCCGGCGGCGAAGGGGGCGAGGGCGGTCAGGAGCAGGGCGGCTGCGCCGAGCAGCTTGAGGGCGCCCATGCCGTCGGGGCCCAGCGCGCCCGCGCCGAAGATCAGCAGCGGTACGGCGAGCGGCAGCATCACCAGCCCGGCCAGCGCGCCGGCGCCGCGCAGGCCGAGGGTCAGCGCGCTCGTCATCACGCCCAGCGCGGCGAGCGCGGGTGTTCCGATCGCCAGGCCGATCTCGAGCCGACCGAGGACGGCGCCGTCGAGCTTCAGCAGGGCGGCGGCGGGCAGGGCGGCGATCATCAGCGGGGGGCCGAAGCCCAGCCAGTGGGCGACGATCTTCGCGGCGGCGATGCCCTCGTCGGACAGGCCGCGCACGGCATATTGATCGAGCACGCCGCTTTCGGCATCGGGGGCGACCAGCCGATCGACCGGCAGGAGCGCCGCGAGCAGCGCCGCCATCCACAGCGCGCCGCCGCCGACCTTCGCGAGCAGCGGTCCGTCGGGGCCGACCGCGAAGGGGAAGAGGGTGGCGACGAGCAGGAAGAAGATCAGCGGCAATAGCGCGCCGCCGCCCTGATAGGCGAGGCGGACGTCGCGCAGGATGATCGTGCCCCAGGGGCTCATCGCCGGGCTCCCAGCGGGATTTCGACCGCGCCGGGCAGGGCGAGCGGCTGGTGGGTGGCGACGACGACGATGCCGCCCGCGGCGCGGTGCGCGGCCATCGCGGCGGCGAGCCGGTCGATCGAGGCGGTGTCGAGGCCGTTGCCGGGTTCGTCGAGCAGCCACAGGCCGGCGCGACCCGCGATCACCCGGGCGAGCGCGGCGCGCTTGCGCTGGCCGGTCGAGAGCATGCGGACGGGGACCTGGGCGAGGTTGGCGATCGCCATCCGCTCCAGCGCGCGGGCGACATCCTCGCTCGATCCGCCGTCGATCCGCGCCCAGAAGCCGAGCGCGTCGGCGAGCGGCAGGCGCGGGTCGAGCGCGGCGCTCTCCCCCGCGAAGGCGATGCCGCCGACCCGCTCGACCGTGCCCGCCGATGCCGGAAGCAGGCCCGCCGCGATCCGCATCAGGCTGGACTTGCCCGCGCCGTTGGGGCCGGTCAGCAAGGCCGCCGCGCCGGGCTCGAGCGCGAAGCTCAGTCCCTCGAACAGCAGCCGGTCGCCGCGCAGGCAGGCGACCCGGTCGAACGCCAGCCGTGCCGCCATCAACCGACCATCTCTTCCAGCGCGTGCATGTCGGCATCGGACAGGCCGAAATGATGGCCGATCTCGTGGATGACGACATGGGCGACCAGCGCTTCGAGCGTGACCTCGGTCTCGACCCACTCGTCGAGGATCGCGCGGCGATAGAGGTGGATCATGTCGGGCATCGTCCCCGAATGATCGACCGACTTCGCGCCGACCGGCAGGCCGGTGTAGAGCCCGGTCAGTTCGAACGGGTTTTCGATGCCCATTTCGGAAAGCGTCGCGTCGTCGGCGAATTCCTCGATCGTCAGGACGACATTGCCGAGATGGCGGGCGAATTCCGCCGGCAGCTTCGCGATCGTCGCGCGGGCGATCGTCTCGATCCGGTCGGCGCCGGGCGGCAGGGTTTGACCTTCGCTCATCTTCTGTGGACATAGAGGCCACGAACGAACGACGCCAGCGGGAGGATATTATGTCGATCGAAGCCCTGACCGAAGCCGAGCGCGCCGACGCGCTCGATGCCCTGTCCGACTGGGACTATGACGAGAGCCGCGACGCGATCACGCGCCGCTTCACCTTCGCCGATTTCTCCGCCGCCTTCGCCTTCATGACGCGGGTCGCGCTCTATGCCGAGAAGCACGACCATCATCCCGAATGGTCGAACGTCTGGAACCGGGTCGATATCCTGCTGACCACGCATGATGCGGGCGGGCTGTCGCATCGCGACGTGGCGATGGCGGAGGCGATCGAGGCCCTTGTGGAGTAGACGATGATTTGCTAATGTTCTCTATTTGTTCTTGACACTTTTCCGTTTCTGGCTATGAGCGTCAGGCAGCGAATGGCTGCGACGATGGGAGAGTGTCGTGACCGATTTTTCGGAGAGAGTACCACTGGCTCGCAATAGTGACCGGAGAAAACCGCGATCCTGGTGGGACAAGCAAATATTGGAACATGCGGCTGCGAAGCCCATGCCGCCAAAAGTGAACGACATGCACCTGGCGCTGCAGATGATGCAGGACAAAAGTGGCCTTCGAAACGATGGGACCCGCTGGCGTCCAGCACCCAAGGACGGGCGCTCACCCGAAAGCGTGCGGGTCGATCCGAGTTGTTACGATGTGCCCGCCGCCTACGAACCGGAGATTCAGTCAAAGGCGCTGGAAGTCATGCGGCGTTCGCTGGATTATGCTCCGGGTCATGTCGCAGAGCACGGGTTTCTGTCGTCGCCGAAGCGATCCGGCGGACCTCGAACGACCTGGTCGATCTTTACCAGCGGCAAAGCCGACAGGATCGACGGCGACCAAGTCGAACGTAATCTGCCGACGGATTTGGACCTTTTACGATATGGGTTGGAAAAGCCGGATATCTTCACCCATAGCCATCCCAATTACGACCCACCTTCGCTGCCGAGTAAACTCGACGCCGCGACGGCCGAGGCTTTGAACATGCCGGTCGCCGCGATCGACAAGGGTGGCAATATGGCCTGTGTGGTGCCGCCCGGATGGGTGAGCAAGAAGGGGAGCAAGCCGTGATTTTATCCCACCGCTATCTGCCATGGTGCCTCGCCGCTATGACCAGTATCGCCGCGATATGGCTGGCAGTCATTTGTGTCCGTCAATATGATCAATTGAGCGGCAGCTATCGACCTGAGGCGGCGTGCAACAAATTCAAAGCGCGTCTTTTCAAGAATGATGATTTGATCGTTCGATCAGTCAAGCTTGCTCGTTTGCACGACCGCGACGAAACGGACGAGGCTTATTATCGCAATGTCTGGCCAGGAAGCGTCGAGCTGCCAAATGAAACGTGCGTTGGGTTGCAGGATATGGGGATCGGAGGTTCGAAAACCTATTGTTTCCATAACAGGACGGAACAATTCACCAGAGCATATTACTTTCCTGACGGAGGGCCACGTCAGACACTTACCTACGACAATGTGGACCCCCGTCTGGTGAATGCGAAGACCGATACGTCCTATATGCTGCCGGGCAAGCGGAGCCCCTGGCCTACCCCGAAGGCGATCGTTCCGAAGGGAGATTCAGCCTTGGGACCACCGCGCGAAGATCGCGGTCGGTAGCAACAGGCCGCGGGCTTCTTCGCGCACCGCCATCTCGCCGACCTCGACGGTGCCGCCGAGGTCGGCCATCGCCTGGCGGAGCAGTTCGCCGATCGCCAGCGCCGACATGCGGATCGCGTAGACGGTAAGGACGAGGAACTTCGAGTTCTCGTCGAGCAACGCGCGGCAATCGGCGATCAGGGCGGGGAGATGTTCTTCGAGCCGCCAGACCTCACCGTCGGGGCCGCGCCCGAACTTCGGCGGGTCGAGGAAGATGCCGTCGTAGCGGCGGCCGCGACGGAGCTCGCGCGCGGTGAACTTGGCGGCGTCGTCGACCATCCAGCGGATCGGCCGGTCGGCCATGTCGGACAGAAAGGCGTTGGCCTTGGCAGCCTCGACCGACTTCTTCGACGCATCGACATGGGTGAGCTTCGCGCCCTTCGCCGCCAGCGCCAGCGTGCCGACGCCGGTATAGCCGAACAGGTTCATCACCTCGTCGCCGTCGCCGGTGCGATCGCGCATCCAGGACCATTGCGGGGCCATGTCGGGGAAGAAGGCGAGGTGGCGGAACGGGGTGTTCTGCGCGGTGAAACGCACCTCTTCCCAACGCATGTGCCAGCCGCCCCACGGCACGTCGCGCGACAGGTGCCATTTGCCGCCGCCATCCTCGTCCGACGCGCCGATGAAGTCGCCGTCGGCTTCCCAATTGGCGGACGCGGGCGCCCACATCGCCTGGGGCTCGGGCCGGATGAAGCGGAAGCGGCCATAGCGCTCGAGCTTGCGGCCATGGCCGGAGTCGACGAGGCCGTAATCGTCCCAGGGTTCGGTGATGAGGGTGGTGAGGTTCATATCGAGTTACTCGTCATGCCAGCGCAGGCTGGCATCTCGGCGAAGGGAGACGAGGGCGCGGCAGGAGCCCGCTGAGATCCCAGCCTGCGCTGGGATGACGGACGAGGAAGCGGCAACAGGCGACGCCGCGCGTCACGCCGCCGCCTTGAGCGCCGGCCCCACCGTCGCCAGCGTCTCGCGGCCCTCCAGCATGCGGGCGCCGGCGGCGCGGACTTCGTCGAGGGTGCACGCGTTGATCTTCGCGACGATCACCGAGGGGGCGATCGGGGCGCCGTGGACGAGGGTCTGGAAGCCCAGCCGGTCGGCGCGGCTCTGGACCGATTCGAGCGCCATCAGGATCGTGGCGCGGATCTGCGCCTTGGCGCGCTCCAGCTCGATCGGGGTGAGGTCGATCGCGGCGGCGCGCAGCAACGCGCGCGACAGGTCGGTCGCGTTCTGCGCTTCGCGCCGCGCGGTCGCCAGGTAGACGGTCAGCATGCCGGTGTCGCGCCACGCCGCGACCGACGTCCCGATCGAATAAGCCAGCCCACGCTCCTCGCGGATCGACTGGAACAGGCGCGAGGAACTGCCTTCGCCCGCCGCCTGGCTGAACAGCAGCAGCGGATAATAGGCCGGGTCGAAATAGCTGACGCCTTCCCAGCCGAACAGGATGTGCGCCGATTCGAGACGCCGCCGTTCGACGAAGGTGCCGCCCTGATAGGCCGCCAGTTCGGCGACGGGGCGGGGCGCATGCTCCATGTCGCCGAACCGCTGCTCGGCGAGCGCGACCAGCTGGTCGACATCGACCTTCCCCGCGGCCGCCAGCACCATGCCCTCGGGCCGGTAATGCTTGCGGGTCCAAGAGTGGAGATCGTCGACGCCGATCGCGGCGATCGTGTCCTCTTCGCCCAGCACGGGGCGACCGAAGGGCTGGCCGGGCCAGGCGGTCGAGTGGAAATGATCGTTGATGATGTCGTCGGGAAGGTCGCGGGCTTCGCCCAGTTCCTGCAGGACGACGTCCTTCTCGCGGGCGAGGTCTCCGCTTTCGAAATGCGGCTTGCGGACCAGATCGCCGATCAGTTCGATGCCGAGGTCGAGATGCTCGCCGAGGAGCCGCGCCTGAAAGGCGGTCTGGTCGCGCGAGGTGAAGGCGTTGAGATAGCCGCCGACATTCTCGACCGCTTCGGAAATCTCGCGGGCGTTGCGCCCGCCCGCGCCCTTGAACACCATATGCTCGAACAGATGGGCGAGGCCGTTGGTGCGCGCATCCTCATGCCGGGCGCCGCAATCGACGTGGAGGCCGACCGCGATCGTCTCGACCCCGGCCATCGGCTCGGCGGCGATGGTGAAGCCATTGGCCAACCGGTGGATGTGCGGACCGGCCATCGGGATCAGGCGACCGCCGCCGACTGCTCGGCCACGAAATTCTCGATCGCGCCGATCTCGGCGGGGAGGACCGCATAGCGCTCCTGCCGTTCGAACAGCTCGCCGATCCGGGCCGGCAGGGTCGGGCGCAGGCCGGTCGCGCGCTCGACCGCGTCGCCGAATTTGGCGGGGTGGGCGGTGGCGAGGGTGACGATCGGGATTGCAGGATCGAGGTCGCTGTCCTGCGCGGCGGCCAGGCCGATCGCGCTGTGCGGATCGATCGTCTCGCCGGCGCGGTCATGCGCCCAGCGCATCGCCAGCTGCATGCGATCGGCATCGACGCGCGCGCTGGTGAGAAGGCCTGCGGCCTCGGCCTGCATGGCGGCGGGAATGTCGAGCCGCTTGCTCGATTCGAAGCCCTTCATCGCCGCCGACAGCGCAGCGCCGTCGCGGCCGTGCAGGTCGAACAGCAGCCGCTCGAAATTCGAGCTGACCTGGATATCCATCGACGGGGCGGCGGTCGCCGTGACCGTGCCGACCGAATAATCGCCGGCGGACAAGGCGCGGTGGAGGATGTCGTTGACGTTGGTCGCGACGATCAGCCGGGCGACGGGCAGGCCCATCTTCGCCGCGACATAGCCCGCGAACACGTCGCCGAAATTGCCGGTCGGCACCGAGAAGGCGACGGGCCGATCGGGACCGCCGAGGCGGACGGCGGCATAGAAATAATAGACGACCTGCGCCATCAGCCGGGCCCAGTTGATCGAGTTGACCGCCGACAGGTTGAAGCGGCTGGCGAAGGAGGTGTCGGCGAACATCGCTTTCACCAGCGCCTGGGCATCGTCGAAGCTGCCGTCGATCGCGATATTATAGACATTAGGCGCGAGCACGGTCGTCATCTGGCGACGCTGCACCTCGGACACGCGGCCCTTGGGGTGGAGCATGAAGATGTCGACCTT
>JAZKDN010000035.1:0-40189 GCA_040387595.1 Pseudomonadota bacterium | reverse complement strand
TGGAAGGTCGACTGGGCGATGCGCTGGGTCGCGCTGGGCGTCGATTACGAGATGTCGGGCAAGGACCTGATCGACTCGGTCACCCAGTCGTCGAAGATCTGCCGCGAGCTTGGCGCGCGTCCGCCCGAGGGCTTCAACTATGAGATGTTCCTCGACGAAAAGGGCGAGAAGATCTCGAAGTCGAAGGGCAATGGCCTCAGCCTCGACCAGTGGCTGACCTACGGGCCCGACGAGAGCATCGCCTTCTATGCCTATCGCGAGCCGAAGAAGGCCAAGCAGCTGCACATGGGGGTCATCCCTCGTGCGGTCGACGAATATTGGCAGTTTCGCGGCAATTACGCCGCCCAGCCGATCGAGCAAAAACTGGGCAACCCTGTCCACCATATCCATGGCGGCAAGCTGCCCGAGGGCGAACTGCCGGTGACCTTCGGGCTGCTGCTCAACCTTGTCGGGGTGATGGGCGAAGCGTCGAAGGAACAGGTCTGGGGCTATCTTTCCAACTATGTTGCGGATGCGTCGGCCGAGAAATATCCCGATCTCGACCGGTTGATCGGCCATGCGCTCGCCTATCACCGCGATTTCGTCGCGCCGACGCTTCAGCGTCGCAAGCCGACCGAGACCGAGGCGGCGGCGCTGCGCGCGCTCGATGCGAAGCTGGCCGAGATGCCGGCCGATGCCTCGGCCGAGGATATCCAGAACGAGGTCTATGCGATCGGCAAGGAGGAGGCCTATGCCTTCGCGTCGCTGCGCGACTGGTTCAAGGCCCTCTACGAGACGTTGTTGGGCGCCGAGCAGGGGCCGCGCATGGGCAGCTTCATCGCGCTGTACGGCATAGGCAACAGCCGCCGCTTGATCGCCGAGGCGCTCGCCTGAGCGCCATTACGGTCGCGCGAAGGCCTTGCCGTTACGGAAATCTGAGCGGACTTCCGCCAATTATTTGGGCGATGGTGCAACACTTGGCGCCGATCGGCGTTTGCCAGCCGGTCCATCCCCTTTCGGACTGGCACCGCGCGGAAACGCGCGTGTCGGCCGCGCCGTTGCGTATCACGCGGCGCGGCCACAGTGGGGCGGCGTTTGCGCCTATTTCGAGGCGGTGATCCAGGCGTCGATCTTGGCTTCCAGCACCGTCATCGGCAGCGCCCCGGTATCGAGCACCTGGGCATGGAAACCACGCGGATCGAATTTCGCGCCGAGCGCCTTCTGCGCCTTGGCCTTCAGCTTCAGGATTGTGAGCGCGCCGATCTTGTAGGCGAGAGCCTGGCCGGGGATGGCGATGTAGCGCTCGACCTCGGCGGTCGCATCGGTCTTGCCGATGTTCGAGTGGCTCAGCATGTAGGCGATCGCCTGATCGCGGCTCCAGCCCTTGGCGTGGATGCCGGTATCGACGACCAGCCGCATCGCCCGCAGCATCTCGTCCGAAAGGCCGCCGAAGCGCTGATAGGGATCGGTCTCCATGCCGAGGTCCTTCCACAGCGTCTCGGCATAGAGCGCCCAACCCTCGACGAAGGCGGTGTTGCCGCCGAAGCGCATGAAGGCGGGCAGCGCCGTATTTTCCTGGGCCAGGCTGATCTGGAAATGATGTCCCGGCACCGCTTCGTGCAGGTAAAGCGTTTCCATTCCCGGGGTGGTGCGCGATTTCAGGTCGTAGCTGTTGTAATAGAAGACGCCGGGCCGCGAACCGTCGGGGGTGCCCTGCTGGTAGCTGCCGCCGGCCTCGGTCTTCTCGCGGTAAGGCTCGACCGCCTTGATCTCGAGCGGGCTTTTCGGAAGCAGCGAGAATTGCTCGGGAATGCGGACGTCGACCCGCTTGCCGATGCGAAAATATTCGTCGCGAATCCATTCGGCGCTGGCCGGCTGGAATTTCGGATCCTCGCGCAGATAGACGAAGAACTCGGCGAGGCTGCCCTTGTAGCCGACCTGCTCCCTGATCTTCTCCATCTCCGCGGTGATCCGCGCCACTTCGTCCAGGCCCAACTGGTGGACCGCCTCGGCCTCGAGCGGCAGGGTGGTGTTCGATTCGATCAGATGGGCATAAAGCCGGTCGCCGCCCTTGAGGCCGACCAGCCCGACGCTGTCGCGGGCGACCGGCAGATATTCGGTCTTCAGGAAGGTGCGGAACCGCTGATAGGCCGGCAGGATGCTGTCGCGGATCATCGTAGCGGTCTGGTCGCGCAGACGGGGCTGATCGGCGGCGGGAATGGTCTCTGGGAATTGCTTCACGGGCCCGTAGAAGGTCGATCCCTCGACGCCTTGCGCGATTTGCATATCGAGCTGATCGATCATGTTGTTGACGACCAGCTTCGGCTCGACGACGCCGGCCTTCATTCCCTGGCGGAACCGTTCGATCCAGCGATCGACCATCACCACATAGTCGCGGTGGCGGCGAAGGTTGTTCTCATAATCCTGGACGGTGACGAACGGCGCGGCGCCGCCGCCCGATGCGAATCCCGGATAGAAGGTGTGGAAACCGGAGAAATGATCGACCGGCTGGACCGTCGTGACCGCGAGCAGATCGGGCGCATAGCCCTTCAGGGCGATTTCGGTCTGCCATTTGAACACGTCGAAGGCGATCTGGTTGACCGGCGTCAGCTTCGTACGGTCGATCTTGCGCAGCGCGGCCAGATCGGCATCGGCGGCGGCCTTCTCGGCGGCATAATAGCCATCGGTGACATAGTCGCCCAGCGTGCCGGAATAGCGCATGTCACCGCGGAACATGCCGCTGATCGGATTGCGCTTCAGCCCGGCTTCGTCGCTGTCGTGGAACAGCTTGGTCAGCGCGGCATCGGCTGGCGAAGCCGCCGGGGCGGTGCCGGTCGCCGCGCTCGCGGAGGAGGCGATGGTCGGGGTCAAGGCCGCGAACATCGTGGCGGCCAGCAGCATGGAACGAAGGAGCATGGGGAGGATATCCTGATCAGATCAAGCTCCGTGCTATTCCTCTAATACAGCACATGCAAGCTGCCCCGGCATCGCTGGGATGCCGGGGCCGTCATGCGTCATCGCTTACCAGAAGAAGGAGCGATGAACCTGTACGACGCGACCGTTGCGGGCGTTCACGAGGACCACGTCGTTGCCGTAGCGGACCCAGCGATTGGCGGCACCGGCGGCCGGCAGGCGATAGCGCCGCGGATCGCTGATCACATAGCGCGACCCATAATAGGCCGGCTGAAAGCGATAGCCGACGGCGACGGGCCGATAGACATGGCCACGCGGGCCGACATAGGCCGAACGACGATAGACGTCGCGGTGCGACTGGCGATAGTCGCGCCAGTCCTCACGCGACTCCTGCCGGGCGTCGCGCAGATCCTTGCGCGCGTCGCGGACGTCGCGACGGTCGCCATAGCGCTGGGCGTCGCGCAGGTCGCGGCGTTCTTCACGAACCTCGCGCTGGCTCTGACGCGCCTCGTGCATCGACTGGGCCTGGGCGATCGACGGAACCGCTACCGCGGCCATCAGTGCCAAAAGAATCGGGGTACGCATCGGATCTCTCCTTCTCACTTCAAAACTCGGTGGCGGCATAATGATCTGTGCCATCACAGGTTCCTGATTCGCACATCGGGGCTGAATGCGTCGGGAACGGGTTCGTCAGCGAAATGAAAGGAAAGGGGTAGATCCGCGGTGCCCTGCACGGTGCGGTGCGGTCGTCATCCGGCCATCAGCGGATGGTTTCCGTCAGGCGCGGATCCGGGACGTATAGGCGTCGATCAACGCGTCGCTTGCCGCCACCATGGTCGCGCATGGGCCCTGGCTGCCGAAGATATGATGGGTCGCCATCCCGCCTTCGATCACGAGCATGAGGCCGTCGGCCAGTTCGTCGGGTGCGTCGATGTCGAGCTTGCGCGTCACGTCCGCGATCATTGCCCGCATGTCCGCCTTACAGTTTTCGAGGACGGTCCGACCGGGATGGCCGGGCTCGGGGATCTCGACCGCGGTGTTGCTCATCGCGCAGCCGCGGAAGTCGGGCGCGGCGACCTTGGCGGCGAAATGGCGCACCATCGCCCGCAGCTTGTCGCGGGGACATTCGCCCGCGCCGTCGAGCACAGATTCCAGTGCGACGCGGCTTTCGCGGCCGCTCTCTGTCAGGCAGGCGGCGATCAGGACATCCTTCGACGCGAAGGCACGGTACAGGCTCGGCTTGGTCACACCCGCCTTGCAGACGATCTCGTCCACGCCGACGGCGCGGATGCCGCGATGATAGAACAGATCGCGTGCCGCCTCGAACACGCGAGTCGCTGCGGTCTTCTTCAGACCGGTCGCATCGCCGTCACAACAGTCGGCTTTCTTGGATGCAGGCACTGGCAGTCCGATCCTTATTTGTTACCCACCATGTAACAGTTCGGTACGCCCGTTTCAATACGGCTGTAATACTGTGTCAATGGGGTGCGTCAGGCGGTGGCGATGACGGGATCGACCTTGCTGCGAAGCTCCGCATATTCCGCCGCCGAATCGCTGTCGGCGACGATCCCGCCACCGGCGCGGGCGATCAGCCGGGTGGGCGTTGCGGCGATCGACCGGATGATGATCGAACTGTCCATCGCGCCATCGGCGCCCAGCGCGAAGACGATGCCGAAGAAGGGGCCACGTGCCGAATCCTCGATCTCGTCGATGATCTGGACCGCACGGCGTTTCGGCGCACCCGTGATCGATCCGCCGGGAAAGGTCGCGGCGATCAGGTCGATCGCATCGCGGCCGGGGCTCAACCGGGCGTGGACGGCCGAGACGAGATGCCAGACCGAGGCGAACCCTTCGAGCGCGGCGAGTTGCGAGACGGTGACACTGCCCTTTTCCGCAACCATCGACAGGTCGTTGCGGAGCAGATCGCAGATCATCAGATTTTCTGCGCGGTCCTTGGCCGAACGGGCGAGGCGTTCGCCGTTCCGCCGGTCTTCTTCGGGATCGACGGCGCGAGGGGCTGTGCCCTTGATCGGTCGTGTCTCGACCGCACCATCGGCGCCGCAGCGGACGAATCGCTCGGGCGAGGCGCTGAGCAGCGCGCTCCCCGCGCCGAGATCGAGATAACTGGCGAACGGGGCCGGACTGCGGCGGCGCAGGTCGAGATAAGCGCCGGCTATGGACAGACCGGCTGGTCGCGCTGCGACGAAGCGGGTGCTGATATTTGCCTGATAGATGTCGCCCGCGGCGATATAGTCGAGCGTGGCCGCGATCATTGCGGCATGCTGCTGCGCGTTCGTCTCCTCGATCCAGGCCGGTTCGGCCGAACCGGCTTGGCGCGCGGCGGCGAAGACCTCCAGCAGGGCGTCGATCCGGTCATCGGCGGTCGCCTCTCCGCGTGGCCGGGCAAAGGCCCAACAGCGCTGCGCCTGGTGATCGAAGCCAAGTACCAGGTCATAGCGCCGAACGACCAGTAGCGGCAGATCGGGATCATGGGCATGGCGGGTCTCGACGCGCAATGCGCTCGGCCCCAGATCATAGGAGATCATGCCGATCAGCCCGCCTGAGAAGGGCAGGGGGGCCGCACCGTCGGCGGGCCGGTGCAGTCGGCGCAGCGCGGCAAGGGCATCGTCCATCGATCCGGTCGTCAGCCGAACCTCTTCGGCCGCCTCGACCGCGATATAGGAGGCGGGCGAGCGCGGATCACCGCGCGCCGCGCTGTCGAGGAAGGCGATGCCGGGGCGATCGGCCAGGCGGGCGAACCAGTCGGCGGGATCGGTCCAGGGCAATTCGCGGATCCGCAGAGCATCGCTCATTGGGCGCGCGCCTTGACCCAGAGATGCCTGGCCAGCATCAGCGGCGGCATCCGCATCCAGTGCGACCTGATGTAGAAGCCGAGCCGACTGGCCGGGCGGGTCGGCCGTCCCCACCCGTCGCGGGCGAGCATGCGGCGGATGAACAGCGTGTCGCGGATCCGGTCATGCCCGGCCAGACGGGGCTCGACCGGCGTCGCGAACAGGCGGTCGGCCAGGCGCAGCGCCAGCGCCACCGGTTCGAGCATCTCATGCCGCCGCGCGCGGGTGTCGAGCTGGAGCCAGAAATCGGGGGTGGCCGCGAACAGCCGCAGCAGCCGATCGATATCCCACACGTTGCGCAGACCACCGGCCAGGTCACCATCGGCGAACAAGTGGGTCGCGGCGTGGACGATCATGTCGGCGGGCGACAGGATGCGCAGCCCCGGCGCGATCTCGATGCTGTCGGCGATCAGCGCGGCGGCATCGGGGGTACGTCGTGCCGTGGGGGGAAGGATCGTGTGGTGGACGTCGATCATGCTGCCGCGATCCCTGTGCACCAGCGGCGGCAGTTCGTGCATCCAGCGGCGATAATAGCCCTGGCTGTAAGCATCGTCCTTGGCCCATTCGAAGCCGGCCATGAGCAGCGCCGCCTCGACATCGTCGAGCCGGTCGCGCGGGACGAGGATGTCGAGGTCGCCGACGAGCCGGCCCACTCCGGCGGGCAGGCCTGCAAAGGCGAAGGCGCTGCCCTTGAGCAGAACCGGAGCGATGCCGAGCGGACCGAGCGCGCGGCGCGCCATCTCGACTTCCCACAGCGCCTGGGTCCGGCCGAACTCGGCCTGGGCACGGGCATCCTCGAGCGCGCGGGTCACCGGCGCGGGCAGCGGCAGATCGGCGAGGCGATAGGCGAGGCTGCCGTCGAGCCGCTCGGCCCGGGCGATGGAAAGCAGGCTCGTCCAGTCGTCGGCGCCGAAGGTGAGTGTCGAGATCGGATCGGCGAGCGCGGTCGCCAGGGCGCGGGCGTCTTTCACAGTCCGGCCTCGGCGCAGAATTGCTCGACGATGGCGATGCCGCCGTCGCTGTCCGGATAGGCGAAGCGCGCCGCGGGCACCGTTCCCGCGAGCTGCAGCATCCGGTCGAAACCCGGTTGGCCGAGCGCGACATAATTGGTCGATCCCTCGGTCAGCCGCATGAACAGTTCGGACCGGCTGACACCGTCGCTCGCGGCGTCGTAACCATAGGAAGGAAACAGGATCAGCGCGGGGCGGGCGGGCTCGTCCATCCGCGCGATGGCTTCGGCATTGGGGCGCAGATGGCGCAATTCGCCCTTGGGCGTGTTGCTCAGATGGGGCCCGAAGCGGGCGGGATCGGCGATGCGGCCCTCGACCTCGGCGATCGCGCTGTTCTTCAGGCTTATCGCGCGTGGGAAAGGGATCGCCATCCCCGTCGCCATGTCGATCATGACGAACTCGTCGGCCAGCAGCCGCCAGCCGCGCTCGCCGAGCAAGGCGGCGAGGGTCGATTTCCCCGATCCGGAATCGCCGGGCATGATCAGCGCCTTGCCGTTACGCTCGACGGCGGAGGCATGGATCAGCAGATGGCGACGCTCGCCCAGCGCGACCTGCATGTTCATCGCCATCTCGATCGCGAGCAGCGCATGCTCATAGGCCATCGGCACCGTGTCGGGCAGGCTGTGGTCGCCCTCGATCGCCACCTGCGGGCGGATCCAGCGGCGCCAGGGACGGGGCGGGCCGATCCGCGCCGTAACCGTGGCGATCCCGTCCTCGGGGGCTGGGTAATCGGCATAGAGCCGGCGCAGCGCCGCGATCGGCGCAGCCCAGGGCGATCCGATCCGGTAGGAGATAGGGCCGATCCTGACGGCGAAGCTGTGCATCAGTCGACCTGGACCAGGCCTGCGTCGACGAGCTGTGCCAGCCGCGCCTCGACGACGGTGCGGGCCTCGGCGTCTTCCTCCAGCTCCAGCCGGGCGCACAAGGCGCTGGTCAGCCGCGCGGCGTCCATCGGCATGGTCGCCAGCAGGTCCAGCATCTCGGGCACGGGGCTGTCGAGGAAATGCGTCGTCCCCGACGGACGATGGAAGACCAGGGTCATGCCATCGATCGGGTGCGTCCGGCAATGCTGGAGGAACTGGGTGCGGAAGGTCGGCGCGCTCACCGGTCAGCCATGGCCGGGCGCCTTACTGGCGGCTCGGGCTTTGCAGCGAGGCATAGCAGGTATAGCCTTGCTTCCCCGACGTCAGTTTCTTGATGTAGTTGTTGTAGGCGCTCGTCTGGTTGGAATTATAGCCGGGATAGTTCGTGCCGTATTTCAGCGAGTTCTTGACGTCCTCGCCCTTCAGCGGCTGCGACGGCGGGGCATAGGAATCTTTGGTGTTGGCGTTGACCACCGTACCGTCTTTCTTGATCCATTTGCCGGCCTGGGTGCTCTGCGGCACCGGGACGGAACAGGTCAGCGCGGAAGTCGCGGCCTGGGCCATGCCGGGCCGGATGGTCACGACGACGGCTGTGCCAAGCGCGCCCATCCGCAACATCGTCCGGCGCGTCTGCAGGGCGGCCGCCGCGTCCGTTGCCGGGGCTTCGGGCTGCTCGGCCACGGGCTGTTGATCCTGTTCACGCATAATCATCCCCCACTCACGCATGTCATCTTATCGCCAATCCCGAAGCGAGGCGAGGCGGAATTGGATTTGAGGGTAGCGACAGGCTGGCTTTTATGTCCGATAGATTTCACAATTCGGATATAATGGGGACGGATGAAGCATGAACCCTTGCCGGACATCGGTCAGGACGGCGCCGTGATCGGACGCGGCAGGGTCTTGCGCGCGATCCTGGCATTCGTCCTGGTGGCCGTGGTCGCCTGGCTGCTGTCCGCGCCTGCCGCGGCGGCGGCGGTCGTCGGTGTGATCACCGCTTTCTTCACCTGGGCATCGGCCCCAGCGCCGCGGGAGCAGCCCTTGCTGGTTCCAGCGCACGTGCCGGACCTGCCCGATCGCACGCAGGAGGTGATCGATGCGGTCGACGACGCGCTGCTGATCATCGAACGACAGCGGATCGTCACCGCAAATGATGCCGCCCGCCGCCTGTTCGGCGCCGAGCGGGTGGAGGGCGATTTCCGACTGGCGCTGCGCCATCCGGCGGCGGCCGACCTCATCGCTTCGGAACGCGACACCGAAACCCCGCTGGAGATTTCGGGCATCGGCGACGCCGACCGGCGCTGGGTGATGAGCGTCCGCCATATCGCCGGCGGCGCCAAGCTGGTCACCCTGCGCGACCGCACCGACAGCTGGATCGCCGAGCGGATGCGCGTCGATTTCGTCGCCAATGCCAGCCATGAACTGCGCACTCCGCTGGCGACGATCATCGGCTTCATCGAGACGCTGGGCGAAGGCGGCGGCGCCGAGGATGCCGCGATCCGCCAGCGCTTCCTGGGCATCATGATGGGCGAGGCGAAGCGCATGCAGCAGCTCGTCGACGACCTCATCTCGCTGTCGCGGATCGAGGCCGACCGCTTCTCCACACCGCAGGCCTCGCTCGCGCTGGGGCCGGTGGTCGAGGAAGTGGTTGGGGTCATCCGCTCGGGCCTGCGCGACGACAATGACCGCATCGAACTCACCATCGCGCGGGTTCCCGATGTCCGCGCCGATCGGGTGCAGATCGCGCAGCTTCTGCACAATCTGATCGGCAACTCGATCAAATATGGCAAATCGGCGACACCGATCCGGGTGCTGCTGGATTCGGTCAACGGCAAGGTGCGGCTGCGCATCGCCGACGAGGGGGAGGGCATCGCGCCCGAACATCTGCCGCGCCTGACGGAACGATTCTACCGCGTGGATGCTGGCCGAAGCCGCTCGATCGGGGGGACCGGACTGGGCCTCGCGATCGTCAAACATATCGCCGAGCGGCACCGCGCCGTTCTCGACATCGCCTCGCGGGTCGGCAAGGGCACGACGGTGACTGTCACATTTCCAGCCATGTCGGGCGATAGTCTGTCATCATAGTGCAACAACAAGCTCGCATAGGCCGCGCCAAGGCGGCACCGGCCTCCGGAGCCGAAGGAAAGTGAAGCGATGGCATCGGGACATACCGTCAAGGCATTCGATGACGATCTCGGTCAGCTCAGGGCGCTGATCTCGGAGATGGGCGGCCGTGCGGAGGCCGCCATCACCGGCGCGCTCGAAGCACTGGTCAATCGCGACCTCGAATCCGCCGCCCGGATCGTCGAAGGCGACCGCAAGATCGACGAGCTGGAAGCCGAGGTCGAGCGCCAGGTCGTCCGCCTGATCGCGCTGCGTGCGCCGATGGCCGACGATCTCCGCGAAGTCCTCGCCGCGCTCAAGATCGCCGGCGTCGTCGAGCGCATGGGCGACTATGCCAAGAACATCGCCAAGCGCATCGGCCTGCTGCAGGAAGCCCGCGGCGTCGAAGCGATGGCGGTGCTGCCGGCCATGGGACGGATCGCGACCGAGATGGTGCGCAACGTGCTCGACGCCTTCGTCCTGCGCGACGCCGAAGCCGCGGTGGCGGTGGCGGCGCGCGACAAGGCGGTGGACGATTTCTACAACAGCCTGTTCCGCACGCTGCTCACCTACATGATGGAAAACCCGCATAATATCACGGCGTCGACGCACCTGCTGTTCATCGCCAAGAATATCGAGCGGATCGGCGACCACGCGACGAACGTGGCCGAGATGGTGTATTTTGCGGCGACTGGCCGCCAGATGGCGGAGCGCGCCAAGGGCGAGGATCCGCTGAGCGGAGATATTTGATGGCACGTGCCCGCGTATTGCTGGTCGAGGACGATGCGGCGCTCGCTGAACTGGTCAGCTGGCATCTGGAGCGCGAGGATTTCGAAGTCGAGCGCACCGGCGATGGCGAGGAAGCGATCCTGCTGGCACGCGAAACGCCGCCCGATCTGGTCCTGCTCGACTGGATGATCGAAGGGGTGTCGGGGATCGAGGTCTGCCGCCGTCTGCGTCGCCTGCCCGATACCGCCAACGTCCCGATCATCATGCTCACCGCCCGCGGCGAGGAAGAGGATCGGGTGCGCGGTCTCGAAACCGGTGCCGACGATTATGTCACCAAGCCGTTCAGCCCGCGCGAGCTCGTGGCCCGTGTCGGCGCGGTGCTGCGCCGCGTGCGCCCGGCGCTGGCCGGCGAGCGGCTCGCCTATTCCGATATCGAGATGGACACCGCCAGCCACCGAGTCCGCCGCGGCGGGCTGCCGATCAGCCTGGGGCCGACCGAGTTTCGCCTGCTCAAGCATTTCCTCGAGCATCCCGGCCGGGTCTTCTCGCGCGAGCGGCTGCTGGATTCGGTCTGGGGCCGCGACAGCGACATCGAGCCGCGCACGGTGGACGTCCACATCCGGCGGCTGCGCAAGGCGATCAACCTCGACAGTTCGCCCGACCTGATCCGCACCGTGCGCTCTGCCGGCTACGCGCTCGATAGCGAGGGCACCGTCTGATTACAGGCTGTGTTGCTCTTATAACACAGTTCTGTTAGTCTCTCGGCCGATGGTCGGGAGACAGCCCAATGTATAGCGAGAGCGATATCGATTCGGCGGTGCAGGCCGGGGCTCTCAGCCCCGAGGCCGCATCGGGACTGAGGGCGCATGTCGCCGCGCAGCGCACGGTGCCCGCGGTGGACGAGGAGAGCTTCCGCCTCCTCACCGGCTTCAACGATATCTTCGTATCGATCGCGGCGGTTCTGATGCTGGTGGCGATGGGCTGGATCGGCAATCTGATCCGCCTGTTCGCGCCCGCTTATGGTCCGTCTCCCTTCGTCGGCTTCCTGGTCGCTGCGACCGCCTGGGGCCTGGCCGAATATTTCACGCGCGAACGGCGCATGGCTCTGCCCAGCATCATATTGCTGCTCGCCTTCGCCGGCGGCGTGTTCGGTGGTTTCGCGATATTGACCAGCTTCGCCTTCGGCGCCGATGGCGGATCGCAGGACGAGCGTGTCGTCGCGCTTGCTATGGCGGCCAGCGCTGCGCTCGCCGCCGGGGGCGTCTGGCTCCACTGGCGGCGTTTCCATGTCCCGATCACCGTTGCGGCCGGTGCGACAACGCTGGCGGCGCTGGCGCTGTCGCTGATGCTGGCGGCGGTGCCCGATCTGAGCGATCACCTGCTCAAGCTGGTCCTTCTCGCCGGCATCGCCGTTTTCGCGCTGGCGATGTGGTGGGACATGAGCGACCGGACGCGCACCACGCGCCGTTCCGACGTCGCCTTCTGGTTGCACCTGCTGGCGGCGCCGATGCTGGTCCATCCGATCTTCGCGATCATGGGAATGCTCGACGGCCAGGCGGCGCCTGCCCAGGCGGCCTTCGTCATCCTGATCTATGTCGCGCTGGGCATGGTCGCGCTGGCGATCGACCGGCGCGCGCTGATGGTGTCGGCGCTGGTCTATGTTCTCTACGCGCTGTCGAGCCTGATCCAGCAGAGCGGCGCGGTCGACCTGTCGTTCGGGCTCACCGCGCTGATCATCGGTTCGGCGCTGCTGCTGCTCTCGGCCTTCTGGACCGCGGCGCGGCGGCGCATCGTTGGCCTGTTGCCGGGCGATATCGCAGTGCGATTGCCAGTTATCGACCGGCTCCAGCCGGCCTGAAGACGGGGTGCGAGGGGCGGCGAAAGCTGCCCCTATGCACCGATCAATCGACGATCTTCATCAGTCGCCGCTCAACCGGCGCAAGCACCGGGCCGAGATCCTGCCCGCGTTTCAGAATCGTGCCGCCTTCGCCGAACAGCGCCCACATGCCCTGGCGATTGCGCAGGGCGGGGCGCTTTTCGATCCGATATTCGGGGCGCTCCGCGGCACGGCGAAATGCGGCGAAACAGGCAGCGTCGCTGCCGAGGTCGATCGCGTAATCGCGCCACAGGCCTGCCGCGACCATGCGGCCATAGAGGTCGAGAATGCGGTTGAGTTCGGCGCGGTCGAAGCCGATCTGGAGCGGCTTGCCCGGAACAACCGGGAAGGGGGAAACCGTCCCCATCAGGCGCGTTCGCGATCCTCGTCGGATTTGGGGATGCGCGCGGCGTCCCGTTCCTCGATGACCTTGGCGATACGACCGCGCAGCACCTCCAGTTCGCAGCGCAGGATTTCCAGCTGCTGGGTCTGCGGGTCGAAGCGTTCGCTGCACGGCGTGCCATAGGGCACGAAGCCCTTCTGATATTCCCGCGCATCGACCAGCATCGGCTTGGCCGGAATGCCGACGACGACCTGCCCTTCGGCGACGTCGCGCGTCACGACCGCATTCGCGCCGACCCGCGCCCGCGCGCCGATCGTGATCGGGCCGAGGATCGCGGCACCCAGGCTGATGATCGCACCGTCGCCGATCGTCGGGTGGCGCTTGCCGCCATGGCCGTTGGTCGGGTTCGTGCCGCCGAGGGTCGCGCCCTGGTAGATGGTGACGTCGTCGCCGATCACGGCCGTCTCGCCGATCACGACGAAGCCATGATCGATGAAGAAGTTGCGCCCGATCTGCGCACCCGGATGGATGTCGATCGCCGTCACCATTCGCGAGAAATGGTTCACGAAGCGCGCAAGGAAATAGAGTTCCGCCTGGAACAGCCAGTGCGCCACCCTGTGCAGGCCCAGGGCGAGCACGCCCGGATACAGCAGAATCTCCCAACGGGATCGAGGGGCCGGATCGCGCGCCTTGATCGAATCGAGATAGGAAATCAGTCCGTCGAACATCCGAAATCCTTCAGGCCCATGCCTCCGGGAACCGCCAATATAGGCTGGCAGTTCCGCTCTGCAAAGATGTTCCTGAGCGGTACGTGAGAAGATCGGCTTGCCTGCGGTCGGATTATGCGGCCCATACGGCGCGAGCCGCCATTCGCGGGATGACGGAGGGGCGGCACATGTGCGCCCCTCCACGATCGTAGAAGACGGTCCCCCACCATCCTGGCGAGGACATTCCGTCAGAGGGCGGTGGCGTGAACCGTGGCGGCGGCCTTGATGACGGCGCCGACGCGGGCGGCGGTCTGGATCACATCGGCGGCGACGCCGTGCTGGCGCAGCACCTTCTCATGGCTGTCGATGCACAGGCCGCAGCCGTTCATGGCGGAGACCGCGAGGCTGAACAGTTCGAAATCGTCCTTCTCGATGCCGGGCTGACCGATCACGTTCATCCGCAGCTTCGCGGGCATCTGTCCATATTCCTTGTTCGAGGAGAGATGGACGAAGCGATAATAGACATTGTTCATCGCCATCACGGCCGCCGCGGCGCGCGCGGCGTTTGCGGCCTCCGGGCTTAGCTTGCCGGCGACTTCGGCCTCGGTGGCGTCGACGATCGGCTTATAGCCCGAACCGTGCGCGCAGCTAAGCAGAAGGCCATATTTGCGCTGATCGGTCAGCGTCTGGTCGCTGAGCAGCGAGCCGACGTTGAGCCGGATATCCTTGGCATAGTCCGGCAGGGCGTCGGCGAATTCCTTGAGCGACATCGTATCTTCCTCTCGGCAATCGGGGAAATGGGGGCAAAAAAAAGGGCGCGGAGGCCGCAATCGTCCTCCGCGCCGCTTCTGCCGCGCCGTGTTGGGAAACATCGGCGCGGCGGGCTACCTGAAAAGGGGATCAGGCGGCGGGCTTGAGGACCTCGTCACCGGCCTTCCAGTTGCACGGGCAAAGCTCGTCGGTCTGGAGGGCGTCGAGGACGCGGATGGCTTCCTGCGGGTTGCGACCCTGGTTGAGGCCATTGACCGTGACGTGCTGGATCACATTGTGCGGATCGACGATGTAGGTCGCGCGGTAAGCGACGCCGGCATCCTTGTCGACGATGCCAAGGGCGTCGGCGAGCTTCTTCTGGTTGTCGGCGATCCAGGGGAAATCGCAATTGGCGAGGCGCTCGTCCGACTTGCGCCATGCGAAGTGAACGAAGTCGGTGTCGGTCGAGGCGCCGATCAGCTCGGCGTCACGATCGGCGAAATCCTTCTTCAGTTCGCCATAGCCGATGATCTCGGTCGGGCAGATGAAGGTGAAATCCTTCGGCCAGAAGAACACGACCTTCCACTTGCCACCGGTATCGCCGGTATCGATCGTCTCGCCACCTGGAAGCGCGGCGACGCCCTGCTGAACGGGCAGGACGAACGAGGGGAATTTATCACCAACGGTAAGCGCCACAGGGAATCTCCTTTTCGAGGCATTTATGATCTGGAGCCACCCTCATCGCAGGCTGGACGTAAGTGTTCAAATTGATTATTTCGCCACCAATGATCGAATGAGGCGATGAATGGCCACCTATCTCCCGACCTTGAAGCAGCTGCAATATCTGGTGGCCTTGAAGGATCATGGCCATTTCGGGCGGGCTGCCGATGCGTGCTTCGTTACCCAGTCGACCCTGTCCGCCGGCCTTCGCGAGCTCGAATCGCTGATCGGCATCACCCTGGTCGAGCGCACCCGCCGGGTGGTCCGCTTCACCCCGCTCGGCCTGCGAATCGCCGAAAAGGCGCAGCGCGTGCTGCGCGAGGCGGAGGAGCTCGGCGATCTCGCGCGGGCTGCCGGCAAGCCGCTTTCGGGCGATCTGCGGATGGGCGTGATCCCGACGATCGCACCCTTCCTGCTGCCGCGCATCCTGCCCAAGCTGCGGACCGCCTGGCCCGATCTCAAGCTGTACCTGCGCGAGGAGACGACCGGAGCCGCCTGCGACTCGCTGCACCGCGGGCATGTCGACTGCGTGCTGCTGGCGTTGCCCTATCATTGCGGTGACATCGAATCGGTCGATCTGTTCCTCGACAGGCTTTTCGTCGCCTATCCTGCCGGCGAGATGGACGGTCCCGCGCTGGGGATCGTCGCCGACGACATCGACGAGAGCCGCCTGCTGCTGCTCGAGGACGGACATTGCCTGAAGGACCATGCGCTTGCTGCCTGCAACCGGCCCGAGCTGCGCGCGGAAGCGGCGATGATGGGCACCTCGCTGCATACGCTGGTGCAGATGGTCGATAACGGCCTGGGAGTGACGCTGCTGCCGAAGATGGCGCTCGACGCCGGCATCCTCGAGAATACCAATGTCGTCGCCAAGCCGCTGACGGCCGATCATCCGGCCCGGCGCATCGCACTGGCGTGGCGCAAGGGCAGCCCGCGCGACAAGGAATTCCGGCTGCTCGCCGACGCTTTGCGCGAAGCGGAATGATTCCGACAGGGGTCTAGGCCGTCATCCGCCCGGTCCGGAGCGCGAATGCCCAATCGGGGCGCCCATGCGCCTCGGCGGTGAGGGCGGCGCTGTCCCAGTCATAATCGATCGCGATCGGTTCGGCGGTCCAGACGCCGTCATCGCCACGCGTGACGATCGCGTAGCGCGCCCGCGGGTCTCCGCTCTCCATCACATGCGGCCAGGGGTGGAGGTCGTCATAGGCGGGCAGGCCGACCGAGCCCGGATTGACGATCAACTGGCCGCCGGGGCGGCGATGGGTGCGCTGTATGTGCGTATGACCGCACAGGATCAGCGCGGCGGTCTCGTCGCCGGTGCGCGCGTCGATCTCCGCCGCCGTGGCGGGCCGCGCTCCCGCTGGATCGACATGATCGAGATAATAATCGAGGTCGCTCTCGGGCGTTCCATGGCACAGCAGCACGTCCGGCGCGAAGCGCATCGTCTTCGGCAGCCCCGCCAGCCAGGCGCCGTGCCTGTCCGTCAGCAGCGGCGCGGTGCAGGCGTCGGACGCTCCCATCGCCGCGAGGTCGAGGGTAAGGAGCTGGCGTTCCTGGTTGCCGCTGATCGTCGGCAGATCCAGCGGCAAGAGGCGGTCGGCGGTGCCGACGGGATCGAGCGGGCCCGACAGGATATCGCCCAGATTGACGATATGATCGATGCCGCGCCGCGCGATATCGGCCAGCACCGCGTCGAGCGCGGCAAGATTGCCGTGGATGTCGGAGATCGCCGCGATCCGCATCGCGCTGCCTTATCAGGAAGCGACGACCCGGCGAACACGGAAATCGACCGGATCGCCCTGGTCGTCATCGCAGGTTCATGCGTTTGTCCCGATGGAGATCGGGTAAGTTGCTTTGCGTATTCAGCTGGTCGGAAGTGAGACCATGGGCCCCGAATAGATCACCGGTCCGGTCGCCAGGCCGGTCGGTGATCCGCCCTTGGGCTCGACCGTTACCGCGATCGTCATGTCCTGTCGCATGTCGAGCGCCATTTTCTCTAGCGCCGTAGCGCCGTTCTCGCGCATCAGGCCGATCGACTTCGGCGCTGCCTTGCCCGCGATCACCCAAAGCTCGAGGCTATGCCCGGGGCGGGGCGCGACATTGACCGGCATTACCCGCATCACCCGCTTGGTCGGATCATAGGTCACGATCAGCGCGGGCGTACTGCCCTGCTCGCTGAGCGCGGCGACCGACTGCAACAGCGGCGAGGGTGCCTGTTGCGCCACCTGAACGGGCGCGACCGGAGCGGGGCGCGGGCTGAGTGCGACGCCGGTGCTGACCAGCGCGACCAGCGCGGCGGCGGCCGTTGCCATCTGCCAGCGGCGCAGCGGACGATTGTCGTTGGCCGACGCCTCGATGGCTTCGATCCGGGTCCACAGGCCGGCGGCGGGCACCGCCTCGGGCGCGGTGAGCAGGAGCGGGGACAGGCGCTCCTGCCACATCGCCACCGCTGCGACCGCGGCCGGATCGGTCAGCAGCCTGCGCTGGAACGCGCGGGTTTCGGCCTGGTCGAGGGTGCCGAGAAGATATTCCCCGGCGAGCATATCGATGTCGTCAGCCATCGAGGCAGCCTTTCAGCCGGGCGAGGCCCCTGTGCAGCCAGCTCTTGATTGTGCCGGTCGGATGGCCGAGCCGTTCGGACAGCTCCTCGCGACTTTCGCCGTTGAGATAGGCGGCGAGGATCAGGGCGCGCTGCTCGGGGTCGAGCCGATCGAGGCAGATGCGCAGCGCGGCGAGCTGCTCGGCGGAGGCGCCGGACGGATCGCTGAGCGCGTTGAAATCGAAATCCTCGACACGGGTGCGGCCGGCGGGGCGCTCGCGACGGCGCAGGTCGATCGCGACATTGCGCGCGATCGTCGCCGCCCATGTGATCGGGCTCCCGCGCTGGGCATCGTAGCCCGCGGCATTGCGCCAGATCTTGGCATAGGCTTCCTGCATCGCATCTTCCGCAAAGGATCTCTCGGGCAAGATACGCAGGACGATCCCGAAAAGTTTTGCCGATGTCCGCTGGTAGAAGCGGGCGAAGGCGGCGCGGTCGCCTTGGGCTACCGCAAGCAGCAGATCGGGAAGGTCTTCGGTGCTCATCGCTCGATCCTGTCCCCTGAATGCCCGGCTGGAATCTCGCCCGAAGGTCCTGGCGGGCCGTCCCAACGCGCGGCAGCGTCGTCGTCTTCGGCGCGCGCCTCGACCCAGCGGCTGGTGCCGTCGGCGAAATGCTCCTTCTTCCAGAAGGGCGCGCGTGTCTTCAGCCAGTCGATCAGGAAGTTCGTCGCTTCCAGCGCTGCCGCCCGGTGCGGCGAGGCGGCGGCGACCAGCACGATGCGCTGGCCCGGCAGCATCCGGCCATGGCGGTGGATCGCGGTAACCCCCAGCAGCGGCCAGCGCGCTGCGGCCTCCTCGGCGATCCGGGTCATCATCGCCTCGGTCATGCCGGGATGATGCTCCAGCTCCAGCGCCTGCAGCCCGCCGCCGCCGCGCACCACGCCGGTGAAGCTGGCCACTCCGCCGCCGCCAAGCACCTCGAGCCGGGCCAGTTCGGCGCCGACATCGACATCGGCGGTCTGGACGCGGACCAGGAGGGCGGTGGTCATCCGCCGGTCACCGGCGGGAACAGGGCGATTTCGCGCGCATCGCCGATCGCGCTCTCGTGAGTCACGAAGCTCTCGCCGATCGCCGCGCGGATTCGGCCCCGATCGGCAAAGGCCTCGGCATAACCGCCGCCGCGCTCGGCCAGCCAGTCGATCAGGGCTGCAATGGTCGTCACGCCATCGGGCGGTGAAACGGTTTCGGCGCTCCGGCCGATGGCTTCGCGTACCCGGGCGAAATAGAGCAATTCTATTGCCATCGTCGTCGCCGTGATCAGTCCATGTGCCTGATGCCGACGCGGAGATAATCCCAGCCGGTGATCAGGGTCAGTGCGGCTGCGGCCCACAGGCTGAACAGGCCAACCTGCGTGATCCAGCCCCATTCGGGCAAGGCGCCGCCAAGAATGATCGCGCCGAGCGAGACCAGCTGGAAGGTCGTCTTCCACTTGGCGAGCTGGCTGACCGGCACCGAAACCTGTGCGCCCGCCAGGAACTCCCGCAGTCCCGACACGGCGATCTCGCGCAGCAGGATGATGAGCGCCGCGATCGCCGCGAAGCCCGACACGTCGTCGGTCAGGACGAGCATCATGATCACCGCCGCGACCATGATCTTGTCGGCGATCGGGTCGAGGAAGACCCCGAGTTTCGAGACGGTGCCCTGCGCCCGTGCGAGGTAGCCGTCGAAATAATCGGTGATCGCCATCAGCGCGTAAAGGCCGAAGGCGACGGCATAGTCGACCCTGCCGGGGGTGGGCCACAGCAGGAAGACCAGGATCGGCACCGCCAGGATGCGCGAAAGGGTGAGAATGTTTGGCAAGGTCAGCATTCCGGCTCCGCTCTAGCGCGGAAGGCGCGCGGAGATAAGCCCCCCGATGCATCCTCCGGAATATCCCGATGGGATCACCCGTAGATACCGGATGCGTCATGGAACCGACACGCCGCAACGTTATCGGCTTGGACCTCGCAACGGCGATCGGCTATGGGGAGCCCCAAGCGATGCCTATAAACATCCGATAAGGCGCAGAACCCCCGCATGACTCCAACATTCCGGCTTCTCGCCAAGCGCCGGTTCCTGCCGTTGTTCGCGACCCAGTTCCTGGGCGCTTTCAACGACAACCTGTTCCGAACCGCGATGATCATGCTGGTGATCTATCGGATTTATAACGATCCCGCCCAGGAAGCGGCATTTTCGGCGATAGCAGGCGGCCTGTTCATCCTGCCCTTCTTCCTCTTTTCCGCATTGTCCGGCCAGCTGGCCGATTGCCACGACAAGGCGCGGATCATCCGTATCGTGAAGACGGCCGAGATCCTGATCATGGTCTTCGGCGCGGCCGGATTGATCCTCCAGAACATCCCGCTGATGCTGTTCGCCTTACTGTGCATGGGTGCGCACTCGACCTTCTTCGGGCCGATCAAATATGCGATTCTTCCCCAGCATCTGGAGGACGATCAGGTTTTGCCCGGCACCGGGCTGGTCGAAGCCGGTACCTATATCGCGATCCTCGCGGGGACCATCGTCGGGGGCATCATCGCTGCCGAACATGCCGCGATCGGCGTGCTGCTCGTTGCCGGCATCGGCTGGCTGACCGGGCGCCAGGTGCCGCCCGCACCGCCGATGGTCCAGGACGCGGGGGTCGATTTCCACATCATCCGCTCGTCGATCAAGCTGGTATCGGACACGATGCATGTCCGTCGGCTGTTCCTCGCGATTCTCGCGATCAGCTTCTTCTGGGCGCAGGGCACCATCCTCGCCGCGCAGTTTCCGCCGCTGGTCAAAAATGTCCTCGGCGCCAGCCAGGATGTGGCGACATTGTTTCTGGCAATCTTTTCGATCGGCGTCGCGATCGGCTCGATCGCGATCAACCGCATCCTTGGTGGCACTGTGTCGGCGCGCTGCTCGCCTGTGGCGGCGCTGGTGATGGGCGCCTTCGTCTGCGATCTGTGGTGGACCGCGCACAATTGGCCGGCGCCCGATGGCGTGCTGCGCAATCTCCCCGCCTTTCTCGAGATGGCCAATTCCCATCGCGTCATGATCGACCTGCTCGGCATTTCGATCGCGGGGGGAATCTTCGTCGTGCCGCTCTATGCCTTCCTGACCACCACGGTCGCCAAGGCACAGACCGCGCGAACCGTCGCCGCCAACAATATCGTCAATTCGGGCGCAATGGTCGGCGCAACGCTGATCCTGGCGGCGCTGGTCCACATGGGCGTGTCGGTGGCGGAAACGCTTCTGATGGTCGCGGTGGGCAGCCTGCTCGCATCCTATCTCGCTTGGCGTCTGCACAAGGCCTGCGACTGACGTCGCCAGCCGGCGGACGGATCAGGGCCAGCCGATGGACGGATCAGGGAATGACAGCGCTGAAGGCTATCAGGCCCAGCACATAAGCGAGTATGAACAGGCGGACATCGTAGCGCCACCGTTCAGCCGTTGGATCGAATCGCATCACGCTGTTCCCATCACAGCCACAATGAAGAATGGCGGCGCGACTGGATAGTCGCACCGCCATCGGCTTCCGCTCATCCCGTCCCGCGAAGGGACGAACGGCAAGATCTTAACTCTGAATCGAGATCTTCTCGGCTTCGGGCTGGACATCCGTGTCGCCGTTGGCGCGGGCGCGGAAGCGCGTGATATTGTCGCGGGCCTGGTCGATCCGGTCATGCGCCATCACCGACAGGTCGTCCGCGGCCTTACGCAGCTTGTCGCCGCTGGTCGCTGCGACATCCTTCAGGCGGTCGCGGTTCATGAACATCGCGACTCCAGCCGCGATCACACCCGCGAGAACGCCCGCTGCGATCGAAAGGGTGGTGCGGTCGGTAGGGACCTTCTTCACCGCGCGGGTTGCGCGGGTGCGGACCGAGCGGATCGCCGTCTTGGCTTCGTCGGTCAGGGCCTGGGTGCGAGGAGCGGCCTTCTTCTTGGCTGCCGTGCCGCTCTTGGCCGAAGCTGTGGTGGTGCGGCGACGCGCCGTCGATGGCGTGCCGGCGGTCCGCGAACGAGTGGTCGTGCTTTTCGTGGCCATGGTGTCTCTCCATTGAAATCGTGACGGAAAAACGCCGCGCCCCTGGCAGGGTTCCATTTTTCAGCGGTAATGCGACGAATCCTCCGCTGGCACCGCTCAGCGCCATGCTGTATCTGCTTTGTTCCATGAATCGATCCGATCAGCCGCCTGATCAGCCTGTCGAGGGGGACGGCCCCGTCGAGAGCGGGCGCAAGATCCTCCATATCGACATGGATGCCTTTTACGCGTCCGTCGAACAACGCGACGATCCTGCGCTGAAGGGGAAGCCGGTTGCGGTCGGCGGAACGCGTGAGCGCGGCGTGGTCGCAGCCGCGAGCTACGAAGCGCGAACCTATGGCGTGCGATCGGCGATGGCGTCGACCCTCGCGCGGCGAATGTGTCCCGACCTGATTTTCGTGCCGCCGCGCTTCGAGGTGTATCGCGAAGTGTCGCGCCAGATCCACGGCATCTTCGCCGAATATACCGACCTGATCGAACCCCTCTCGCTCGACGAGGCCTATCTGGACGTCACCAGCAATCATCAGGGGATCGCAACGGCAACCGAGGTGGCGCGGCACATCCGCGCGCGGATCGAGCAAGAAACCGGCCTCACCGCGTCAGCCGGGGTGTCGTATAACAAGTTCATCGCCAAGCTCGCCTCGGATCACAACAAGCCCGACGGACTGTGCGTGGTGCGGCCCGAGCAGGCGCTTGCGTTCATCGCCAAGCTGAAGGTGGGGCGCTTTCACGGGGTGGGGCCGGTCACGGCGACGCGGATGGAAAAGCTGGGCATTCACACCGGGGCAGACCTGCGCCGCTGCAGCCGCGAATTTCTTGGGCAGCAGTTCGGCAAGTCCGGCGACTATTTCTATCTCGCCGCGCGCGCGATCGATCACCGGGCGGTGCGGCCCGATCGGGTGCGCAAGTCGATCGGGTCGGAAAACACCTTCTTCCACGACATCTACAGCCATGAGGATCTGGCGGCGGCGCTGCGCGAGGCGAGCGAGACGGTTGCCCGCCATGCCGAGCGCACGGGCAAGGCGGGCCGCACCATATCGATCAAGCTGCGCTATTCGGATTTCCGGACGCTGACGCGCGCGCGGACGGTGCCCGCGCCGGTCGCCGATGCGCCCCGCATCCTGGAGGTCGCGCTGGCGCTGCTGGCGCCGCTCGAACCTGTCGAGCTGGGCGTGCGCCTTCTGGGCGTGACCCTTTCCGGACTGGGCGAGGGCGATGATGAGCTGACGTTGACGCCCGAGCAATTGGCGCTGGCATTGGAGTGACTATATTGTCGGTGCAGAAGAGGATGCCGCCATGGCTACACCGATCAAGATCGACTTCGTCTCCGACATTTCCTGCCCCTGGTGCGTCATCGGGCTGCGCGGGCTCGAGGAAGCGCTCGAACGCACCCGCGGCGAGATCGCGGCGGAAATTCATTTCCAGCCGTTCGAACTCAACCCCTCGATGGCGAAGGAGGGCGAGAATGTCGCCGAGCATGTCGCCCGGAAATATGGCTCCACCCCGGAACAGTCGGCGGCCACGCGGGAGATGATCCGCGACCGGGCCGCGGCGGTCGGTTTCGCGATCAACTTCACCCCGGACAGCCGGATCTACAACACCTTCGATGCGCATCGCCTGCTCCACTGGGCGGGGACGCTGGGCGGCGAACGGCAGCGCGCGCTGAAACATGCTCTGTTCGAGGCCTATTTCACCGAGCAACGCGACCCGTCCGACCGTGCGGTGCTGATCGAAGTCGCCGGGGAGGCCGGGCTGGATCGCACCGAGGCGACCGCGGTGCTGGACTCGGATCGCTATGCCGCCGAGGTCCGCGATGACGAGCATCTGTGGCAGCGACGCGGCGTGAGCTCGGTGCCGGCGGTCATCGTCAACGACCGCTACCTGATTTCGGGCGGGCAGCCCGCCGATGCCTTCGAACAGGCGCTACGCTCGATCGCGGCGGAGACGGCGGCGGCCTAGCCGGAGAGGTTGACCCGTTCGATCGGATCAACCTCCCAACCGTCCTATCTGACGAAGCCGGCCAGTCGATCGGTAATGATCGTCTCTGCTTCGGACATGATCCGGTCGATCAACTGCTTGCAGGTCGGCACATCGTGGATCAGGCCCTGGACCTGGCCGGCCCAGATGAGGCCGGTGTCAAGATTACCGGTCTGAAGCGCCTCGCGGCCCTTCTGGCCGGAGACATAGGGGCGAATGTCTTCGAACACCGCATCGGGCCGTGCCGAGATCTCGACCACCTTGTCCGACACGCTACTCTTCGCGACGCGGCCGGTGTTGTGGAACTTGCGGAAGATCAGATGGGTGTCGCGCTCGCTGTTCCCGACAATGAACTGCTTGATATTGTCGTGGATCGGCGCCTCCTGCGTCGCGCAGAAGCGGGTGCCCATGTTGATGCCCTCGGCGCCCAGCGCCAGCGCCGCCACCAGGCCCCTTCCGTCGCCGAAGCCGCCGCTGGCGATCATCGGGATCTTCACCTTGTCGGCCGCCGCCGGGATCAGGATCAGGCCGGGGATATCGTCCTCGCCTGGATGCCCCGCGCATTCGAAGCCATCGATCGAGATCGCGTCGACGCCCATCCGCTCGGCGGTCAGAGCATGGCGGACGGCGGTGCACTTGTGGATCACCTTGATCCCGTGCGCCTTGAAATCGTCGATATGCTCGTCGGGCTTGTGCCCGGCGGTCTCGACGATCTTGATGCCGCTGTCGATGATCGCCTTGCGATATTCGGCATAGGGCGCCGGGATGACCGACGGCAGCAGCGTCAGGTTCACCGCGAACGGCTTGTCGGTCATCGTCCGGCAGCGATCGATCTCCCGGCGCAGATCGTCCGGCGTCGGCTGGGTCAGCGCGGTCAGGATGCCGAGACCCCCGGCATTCGAGACCGCCGCCGCCAGCTCGGCATAACCGACCCACATCATGCCGCCCTGAACGATCGGATGTTCGATGCCGAACAGTTCGGTGAAGCGGGTCTTGATGGTCATGCGGCACCTCCGAAATCGGGTTTGCGCTTGCCGAGGAAAGCGGCGACGCCCTCCTTGCCTTCGGGCCCCGAAATCGCGGCGGCGATACCGCGCGATTCGAGCTCCAGATGCGTTTCCCAGCTATTGCCATAGGAAGACAGCAGCAGCGACCGGACGGTGCCGATCGCGCCGGTGGCCGAGGCCGCCAGCTTGGCGGCGACGGCCGCACCTTCGGCCGCCAGCGCATCGTCATCGACAGCGCGGGTGATCAGGCCGATCGCCTCGGCCTCCTCTGCGCCGACCTTGCGGTTGGAGATGAGGATGTCCTGGGCGCGGCGCAGGCCGACGAGCCGCGGCAACAGGAAGGTCAGTCCGCCATCGGGCGACACGCCGAGCATGCCGTAAGCCGGCGTGAACGACGCCGATCGTGCTGCGAGCACGATATCACCGCTTAGCGCCATGCCATAGCCCGCACCGGCCGCCGGGCCGTTGATCAGCGTGACCAGCGGCTTGTTCATCCGGGCGAAGTGCGACATCGCCAGGTGCAGGGTGCTGGCCAGCTCGGCCGTCACCGCACTGGCCTGGTCGCCGGCGCCGCCCATGAAGGCGACGTCGCCACCCGCGCAGAACAATCGGCCATTGCCGGTCAGCGTAACGCAGCGGATCGTCGCGTCATGCTCGCAGGTCAGCGCCGCTTCGAGCAGCGCGCGGGCGAGCGGGAGGTCGAGGGCGTTCGCCGCCTCGGGACGGTTGAGAGTGATCTTTGCGACCGCACCCTCGCGCTCGAAGAGCAGGTTGGCGGCGCTCATCGCGGCGCCATCCGGATCGCGCCGTCGAGACGGATCGTCTCGCCGTTGAGCATCGGGTTCCTGAGGATGCTTTCGACCAGCATCGCATATTCGCTTGGTTCGCCGAGGCGGCTGGGGTGCGGCACCTGCTGGCCCAGCGAATCCTGTGCGGCCTGCGGCAGGCCCTTCATCATCGGGGTCATGAAGATGCCGGGGGCAATCGTCATCACGCGAATCTTGTGCTGCGACAGGTCGCGTGCGGCGCACAGGGTCAGGCCTGCAACGCCCGCCTTGGACGACGCGTAGGCTGCCTGGCCGACCTGGCCGTCGAACGCAGCGACCGAGGCGGTGTTGACGATCACGCCGCGCTCCTCGCCGACCGGGTCGGCTGTGATCAGGCGGGCGGCGAACTTCGACAGGGTATTGAAGGTGCCGATCAGGTTGATCTCGATCACCTTGCGGTAGAGATCGAGCGAATGGGGGCTGCCGTCCTTGGCGACGATACGCGCGGGCGGGGCGATGCCGGCGCAGTTTACCAGGACGCGGGCGATGCCGTGCTTCGCCTCGGCATCGGCGATGCCGTCGGCGACGCTGGCGTCGTCGGCGACGTTGACCGACACGAAATGCCCGCCGATCTCAGCCGCCGTCGTTGCTCCGTCATCGGCGTTGAGGTCGAAGATCGTGACCTTGGCGCCGTTCGCCGCGAGCATCCGGGCGGTTTCCCCGCCCAGGCCCGATGCGCCGCCGGTCACGATCGCGGCTATACCCTTCAGATCCATCCAGTCGTTCCTCTCACTCGCGCCCCGGCGGAGGCCGGGGCCGCCCAAGGCTGGGCGCGAAGTTGCGTTCACCATCGTGCCGGCCCCGGCCTCCGCCGGGGCGACGCTATATCTTCAGACGAGCTCTACCGCCATGGCCGTCGCCTCGCCGCCGCCGATGCACAGCGTCGCGACACCGCGCTTGAGGCCGCGATTCTGCAGCGCGCCGAGCAAGGTGGCGATGACGCGGGCGCCGCTCGCGCCGATCGGGTGGCCGAGCGCGCAGGCGCCGCCGTTGACGTTCAGCTTCTCGGCGGGGATGTTCAGATCCTTGGCGGCGATCATCGCGACGACCGCGAAGGCCTCGTTGACCTCGAACAGATCGACATCATCGACCGTCCAGCCTGCCTTGGCGAGCGCCTTCTGGATTGCCGGCACCGGCGCCGTCGTGAACAGGCCCGGCTCATGCGCGTGGCCGGCATGACTGACGACCCGGGCGACGACCGACAGGCCCAGCTTATCGGCCACGCTCTGGCGCGTCATCACCAGCGCGGCTGCACCATCGGAGATCGACGAGGCGTTGGCGGCGGTGATCGTGCCGTCCTTGGCGAAGGCGGGTTTGAGGGTCGGGATCTTGTCGGGACGGGCCTTGCCCGGCTGTTCGTCGCGCTCGACGACGACGGCGCCGCCGCGGGTCTGCAGGGTGACGGGGGTGATCTCGCGATCGAAGGCGCCGCTCTCGATCGCCGCATTGGCGCGGCTGAGCGAGCGGATCGCATAATCGTCCTGCGCCTCGCGGGTGAGCTGATAGTCGCGCGCCGATTCCTCGGCGAAGGCGCCCATCAGCTTGCCCGGCGTATAGGCATCCTCGAGGCCGTCGAGATACATCGAGTCCTTGACGACGTCATGGCCGATGCGCGCGCCGCCGCGATGCTTGGCGAGGATATAGGGGGCGTTCGACATGCTCTCCATGCCGCCAGCGACGATGATGTCGGCGCTGCCGGCCGCCAGCGCGTCATACGCCATGATCGCGGCCTGCATGCCCGATCCGCACATCTTGTTGACGGTGGTCGCCTCGACCGACTTGGGCAGCCCGGCACCGAGTGCGGCCTGACGGGCCGGTGCCTGGCCGAGGCCGGCGGGCAACACGCAGCCCATGTAGATCTGCTCGACCTGGTCGGCGGCGACGCCGGCGCGCTCGACGGCGGCCTTGACGGCGGCGGCGCCCAGTTCGGTCGCGGACGCACCCGACAGGGCGCCCTGGAAGCCACCCATCGGGGTGCGGGCGTAGGAAGCGATGACGACGGGATCGGTGCTCATGCTCTGTTCCTCAACGTTTATATTCAAAGGGCGCGGGCGATGACCATCCGCTGAATGTCGGAGGTGCCCTCGTAGATCTGGCAGACGCGGACATCGCGGTAGATTTTCGCGAGGCCATATTCTTCGAGATAGCCATAGCCGCCCAGCGTCTGGATCGCGCCCGACACGATCGCCTCGGCGGCCTCGGAGGCAAACAGCTTGGCCATCGATGCTTCCTTGAGGCAGGGCAGGCCTGCATCCTTGATGCTCGCCGCGTGCAGGACGAGCTGGCGCGCAGCCTCCAGCCGGGTGGCGAGATCGGCGAGACGGAAGCCCACCGCCTGATGTTCGATGATCGGCTTGCCGAAGCTCTTGCGGTCCTTCGCATAGGCCGCGGCGAGCTCCAGCGCGGCCTGCGCCATGCCGACGCACTGTGCGGCGATGCCGATGCGGCCCTGCTCCAGATTGGCGAGCGCGATATTATAGCCGCGCCCTTCGGCGCCGAAGAGCAGATCATCCTCGACGAACAGGTCGTCGAAACGGATCGCGCAGGTGTCCGACGCGGCCTGGCCCATCTTGTGCTCGACCTTGTCGACGCCGTAGCCGGGCTTGTCGGTGGGGACGAGAAAGGCGGAAATGCCCTTCTTGCCCGCCGCCGGATCGGTGACGGCGAAGACCATGGCCACCCCGGCGATCTTGCCCGAGGTGATGAACTGCTTGGCG
This sequence comes from Pseudomonadota bacterium, assembly GCA_040387595.1. Classification (GTDB taxonomy): domain Bacteria; phylum Pseudomonadota; class Alphaproteobacteria; order Sphingomonadales; family Sphingomonadaceae; genus Rhizorhabdus. Next base: position 12,218 of record JAZKDN010000035.1, on the reverse strand, counting down.
CCGTTGAGGATCCAGCCGCCCTCGGTTCGCGTCGCTCGGGTGCGCAGCGCGGCGGCGTCGGAGCCGGCATCGGCTTCGGTCAGCGCGAAGGCGCCGATCATTCGGCCGCTGATCAGGTCCGGCAGGAAACGCGCCTTTTGCGCTTCGCTGCCTTCCTTCAGCAGCCCGCCGACCAGCAGGCTGTTCTGAATCGAGGTGATCGTGGACAGCGCGCCGTCGGCCGCCGCGATCTCGATCAGCGACAGGGCGTAGGATATGGTATCCGCCCCGCCGCCGCCGGCCGCTTCGGGCGCGACCATGCCGAACAGGCCCAGGCCCGCCAGTTCCTCGAACAACCCGTCGGGATAACCGCCGGCCGCCTCGAACGCCTGGCTGCGCGGGCGGATCTGCTCCTGCGCGAACGACCTGACGGCTTCCTGGATCGCAGACTGGGTCTCAGTGAGAATCATGATGCCTCGGATTTTTCCTACTCGTCAGTATATTGATTGCTGATGGGTTTTATGTCAAGGTTTGGACAATGGAGATCGCACCCTCAGCATCCCCCTTCCGGACCCGCGAGCAGAAGGCCGAGGAACGCTCGGCCAAGCGGCATGCGCTGCTGATCGCCGCGGTCCGGATGTTCAACGAGCGCGGGTTCCACGCGACCCTGCTCGAGGATGTCGCGGCCAGCCTCGGTGTGTCCAAGCCGACGATCTACCACTATCTCGGCAACAAGGAGCAGGTGCTGCTCGAATGCATCGCGCTCGGCATCGAGGAATATCACCGCGCGATCGACGAGGCGAAGGCGTTGCCCGGCAGCGGCCTCGACCGGTTGCGCCATTTCCTGCGCGGCTATGCGCGCGCCAACATGACCGACTTCGGCCGCTGCGTCATCCGCACCGGGCCCGAGCCGCTATCGACCGAGGGCAAGCAGGAATTGCGCGCGCGCAAGCGCCGGATTGACGCGGCGATGCGCTGCTTCATCGAAGAAGGGATCGCCGATGGGTCGATCGCGACGACCGATCCCAAGCTGCTCGCTTTCACCCTCGCCGGGGCGCTCAACTGGCCGGCGCGATGGCATGTGCCCGGCGGCGAGCTCAGCGCCGATGAACTCGCGGCGCGGATGGTCGATATCCTGACCGCGGGCCTGGCGCCGCGCTGAACAGCGTCGCCCCGGCGGAGGCCGGGGCCGTAAGAGGCTCTTGCGGCGAGTTCGTCGCACATGGCGTAACGGCCCCGGCCTCCGCCGGGGCGACGGCTTTCTTCTTTAGCTGAACAGCCCCGCCAGCAGGTAGAAGCCTGCGCCGATCGCGGCGGCGGCGGGGAGCGTGACGACCCAGGCGACAACGATGCTGCTGGCGACGTTCCAGCGCACCGCCGACAGTCTCCGTGACGAGCCCACGCCGACGATCGCGCCGGTGATCGTGTGGGTGGTCGATACCGGAATGCCGAGCCAGGTCGCCGCGAACAGAGTGATCGCGCCGCCGGTTTCCGCGCAGAAGCCCTGCGCCGGGGTGAGCCGCGTGATCTTCGATCCCATGGTGTGGACGATCTTCCAGCCGCCGAGCAGCGTGCCGAGGCCCATCGCCGCCTGGCAGCTGATCACCACCCAGAAGGGAACGTGGAAGCTGCCGCCGAGCAAGCCCTGCGAATAGAGCAGCACAGCGATGATCCCCATCGTCTTCTGCGCGTCGTTGCCGCCGTGGCCGAGCGAATAGAGCGAGGCCGAGATCAGCTGCATCCGACGGAAGCGCTTGTCGGCGACCGAGGGCAGGGTGCGCACGAACACCCAGCTGGTGATGAGCACCAGCAGGAGCGCGAGCATCAGGCCGATCGTCGGTGACAGGACGATGGCGACACTGGTCTTGAGCACCCCCGACCAGACGATCCCGTTCAGCCCCGCCTTGGCGACGCCGGCGCCCAGAAGGCCGCCGATCAGCGCATGGCTGGACGAGGAGGGGATGCCGAGCATCCAGGTGATCACGTTCCAGCTGATCGCGCCCATCAGCGCGCCGAAGATCACCTGGGCGTTGACGATGTCGGCATGGACGATGCCCTTGCCCACCGTCTCGGCGACATGCAGCCCGAAGAACAGGAAGGCGATGAAATTGAAGAAGGCGGCCATGGCGACGGCGTGGTGCGGCTTGAGCACGCGTGTCGACACCACGGTCGCGATCGAATTGGCGGCATCGTGCAAGCCGTTCAGGAAATCGAACGCGAGTGCGATCCCGATCAGCGCGACCAGCAGCGGAAAGGCGAGGGTGGGTTCCATCGTCAGGCGTGATCGAGCACTAGGCCCTGGATCTCGTTGGCGACATCCTCGAACCGGTCGGTGATCTTTTCGAGATGGCTGTAGATCTCGCGGCCGATGATGAATTCCATCGGCGCCTTGTCGGCGCGCGCCTTGAACAGAGCTTTCAGGCCCTGATCATGGATCTCGTCGGCATGGCCCTCCAGCTTGACGATCCGTTCGGTCAGGCTGTGCAGACGGGTGGCGTTGCGGCCGAGGTCGCGAAGCAGCGGCATCGCGTCGGCGGTGATCCGCGCGGCTTCGACGATGATGCCCGCCATGTCGCGCATCTGCGGCTCGAACTCCTTGAGCTCGTAGAGGGTGACGGCCTTGGCGGTCTGGTTCATCTGATCGATCGCGTCGTCCATCGATCCGATCAGGCTGGTGATCGCGGTGCGGTCGAACGGCGTGATCAGCGTTTTGCGGACGTCGACCAGGACGTCGCGAATGATGTCGTCCGCGTCGTTCTCCCGGTCGAAGATCTCCTGGATGTGGAGCGGCATGTCGGGACCACCCTGCAGCAGCCGGCCGAGCGCATCGGCCGCGGCGACGTTGAGCGCGGCATGCGCCTCGAACTGTTCGAAGAAACGACCCTGTTTGGGCAGCAATGCCTGGAACCAGCGCACGATGGTGAACCTTTCTGCTGTGTGGCGGCGAGCAGCCGTGACGACCCGTTCGGCGATGCCGGGATTCCAGACGGGGGGAGTGAAGGCGACGAGGATTGCCCCGAGCTCGGGCTCGTCGACCGCGGCGGCGGCGTCGATCGGGGAAAACCAGCGCAGTTCGCGCTCGTCCTTCTCCGGCCATTCGTCGAGCTGTGTCGTGACCGAGAAGGGAAAGATGTCGACCGTCGCTGGACGCGACGTGCCGTTGCGACGCTGCTTGCTATATTGATAGGTGCCGATCGCATAGGGACAGGCGATGCCGACGAGGCCCGCTTCTTCATAGGCTTCGTGGCTGGCGGCCTCGTGGCTTTTCAGCCCCTTCATCCGGTTGCCCTTGGGCAGCACCCAGCGCTTCGTTTCTCGCGAGGTGATCAGGAGCACCTCGGTCAAACCCGCGTCATTGGTGCGATAAGGAAGAACGGCGATCTGGCGAATGGTACGAATCCCCCGGGGGTTATCCGGGCTCCCTACAAATATGACAATTTTGTTTCAATGCACTGCTGCTGATTCGGTCCTTTAGCACCGATCTTCGTCGCTCCTGTCGTTCGTCGACCGAAAGAAGGCGTTCGTCGGTCGAATTCGACCTTTGCAGAATCGGCAGCGCGGTCGGTCGAAGCAGGAATGCGGGCTTATCGGCTCTGGCCTAGATGAATCCTCAACGGCGGCCCCGGCACCTCGGGGAGGCCGCTCACCAAGGATTTCACCGGACGGAGGTCGCCACCCCCGCCCGGCGCACAACAGGAGATTTGATATGACCCGTTCGACCATCATCATTGCCGCTCTCGCCGCCATCGCCACCTCCGGCACCGTTGCTTTTCCTGCATATGCCGCGGAACAGGGCAAAGTGGCTTCGGTTGATTATGCCGATCTCAACCTCGCCAGCGCCGATGGCGCGGCTTCGCTGAAGAAGCGGGTCGAGCGTGCCGCGCGCCATGTCTGCACCGACCGCGGCGATCGGTCGCTCAAGGGTGCGATGGATGCCAGGGCCTGCTCCAAGGTTTCGGCTGCGCAGGCGATGCCGCAGGTCGAACTGGCGCTCGCGAAGGCTGGCACCCAGCTTGCCGACAACGGCCGCCTCTCCGTCGCGGCGCATTGATCAGGCCAGCCGGCCTCCGCCGGCTGTTGCCCGGCCTCCCGGGGCTCCCCCCAGCCACCCGCCCCGGGAGGCACCCCAATACACGCGGCCGGACTGGCAATTTCCTCCGCGTGGGCTGCACCCTCGGGTTCCCTTACCCGGGGGTGCTTTCCGTTGAGCCTCAGCGCCGCAAACGGAAAAATCGGGCGACTCGTCGCGCCACAACGCACTCGCAGCATTAATCCGTTGCCGAAACGGAACCACAGCCGCCTTCCGCGCGTCCTTCCCGCAGTTCACCCCGACCCGTGACCGGTCTGTCCAAGGCCGGTTGATTCCGTGTCTGTTATTGCGGCGAGGAAATGAAATGCTGTCCCGGTCCCAACAGCCGGTGCTCGCGCCCCCGCCGCGCATCGGCCCCGAAAACCATAGTCTCTTCGTCGATTTCGATGGGACGCTGGTGCCGCTCGTCGATCATCCCGAGCTGGTGCGCGCCGATGCCGAACTGGTCGAATTGCTCACCGCGCTTCACCAGCGATTTGCCGGTCGCATCGCGCTGGTCAGCGGGCGCTCGATCGAGCAGCTCGATGCCATGGTCGGGCCGATCGCGGCCGAGATCGCTCTGGCCGGGAGCCACGGCGCGGAGGTGCGCCGCGACGGCCGCCTTATCCAGCCGCCCCGGCCGGACGGGCTCGATGGCGCGATCGCCGACGTCCGCCTCTACGGCGCGGGCCATCCCGAAATGATTATCGAAGAGAAAAGCCATGGCGTGGCAATGCATTACCGCGTGGCGCCGATCCTCGAAGAGCCGGTCAAGCGCCGAGCCCAGGCCATCGGCGAGCGCCATGACCTGATGGTCCAGCATGGCAAGATGATGGTCGAGCTGCGCGCGCCCGGCTGGAACAAGGGCGAGGCGCTCGCCGCGCTGATGACCCAAGCGCCGATGGCGGGCAGCCTGCCGGTCATGATCGGCGACGACTTGACCGACGAATCGGCCTTGCAGGTCGCCCATGACATGGGGGGCTTCGGCATCCTCGTCGGCGCCCCGAGGGAAACCGCGGCGCGCTACGGCCTCACCGACGTTGGATCGGTGCGCCACTGGCTGTGGGAGGCGGCGATATGACCGCGACGCTCGATCTCTGGCCGATCGGCAATTGCCAGGCGTCGGCGCTCATCGATCGCGCGGGCCGCTTCGTCTGGGCCTGCGTGCCGCGGGTCGACGGCGATCCGGTGTTCTGCTCGCTGCTGGACGACAATCCGCCATCGGCGGCGGGTGCGCGCGGTTTCTGGGAAATCGACCTCGAGGACTGCGTCGAAACGCGGCAGGACTATATCCGCAACACGCCTATTCTGGTCACCCACCACATCGATTCCGCCGGAAACGCGATCGAGGTGATCGATTTTTGCCCGCGCTTCTTCCGCCATGCCCGCATGTACCGGCCGGTGGCCTATGCCCGCATCGTTCGCCCGACGGCAGGCAGCCCGCGCATCCGCATCCGGCTGCGGCCGTCGTTCGACTGGGGCGGCGGCGACCCGGAGCGGACGCGTGGGTCGAACCACATTCGCTACCTGCTGAACGAGATGACCCTGAGGCTATCGACCTCGGCCCCGATCGGCTGGATCGAAAGCGAGCGGCTCTTTCGGGTCGAACGTCCGCTGCACTTCTTCCTGGGACCGGACGAGAGCTTCGTCGGGGACATCGGCGATACGCTCGACACCATGCTCGAACATACCGCGCAGGAATGGCGCAAATGGGTGCGCGCGCTCGCCACCCCGGTCGAATGGCAGGATGCGGTGATCCGCTCGGCGATCACCCTCAAGCTCTGCCAGCACGAGGAGACGGGCGCGATCGTTGCGGCGCTGACCACCTCGATCCCCGAGCATGCCGGGTCGCAGCGCAATTGGGACTATCGCTACTGCTGGATCCGCGACGCCTATTATACCGTGCAGGCGCTCAACCGGCTTGGCGCGCTCGACGTGCTGGAAAGCTATCTCGAATATCTGCGCAACATCGTCGACAATTCGAAGGGCGGGCATATCCAGCCGCTCTACGGTGTCGGCGGTGAAGCGACTCTGGTGGAGGGCTTCGCGCCGTCGCTCAACGGCTATCGCGGCATGGGCCCGGTCCGCATCGGCAACCAGGCCTATGAGCAGGTCCAGCACGATGCCTATGGCCAGATCATCCTGTCCAATGCGCAGGCTTTTTTCGACCGACGGCTCTACCGCATGGCGGGAGAGGATGATTTCCGCGCGCTGGAGAAGGTCGGCGAGCGCGCCTGGCAGGTCCATGACAAGCCCGATGCGGGCTTGTGGGAACTGCGCACCAAGAGCCATGTCCACACCTATTCGGTGGCGATGTGCTGGGCCGCCTGCGACCGGCTGGCCAACGCCGCCGAGGCGCTTGGCCTGGGCGAGCGGGTCGGCTTCTGGCGCGAACGCGCCGACGTCATCCGCGCCCGGATCGAAGCCGAAGCCTGGCGGGAAGAGACGCAGCGCATCTCCGCCACCTTCGGCGGCGACGATCTCGATGCCAGCTTGATCCAGCTGCTCGACCTGCGCTTCGTCAAGCCGGACGACGAGCGGTTCCAGGGCACGCTGCGCGCCGTCGAAGACGGGTTGCGACGCGGATCGCACATGCTGCGCTACGCGACCGAAGATGATTTCGGTCTGCCCCACACGGCGTTCAACGTCTGCACGTTCTGGCTGATTGAAGCGTTGTGGCTGACCGGGCGGACCGACGACGCAAGGGAGTTGTTCGAGGAAATGTTGTCCCGTCGTACCCCCGCCGGGCTGTTGTCTGAGGATATCGATCCGGCGACGGGCGAACTGTGGGGGAATTATCCGCAGACCTATTCGCTGGTCGGCATGATCAATTGCGCTGCCCTGCTCAGCAAGCCGTGGAATGCGGTCCGATGAGCAGGCTCGTCATCGTCTCCAATCGCGTGCAGCCGCCGATCGGCGAAGGCGGCAGCGGCAGCCAGGGCGGCCTCGCGGTCGCGCTGTCCGCGGCCTTGCGCGAATCGAGCGGTATCTGGTTCGGCTGGTCGGGAGAGACCACCGAACAATTCAGCGGCCACATCAACTTCCAGCGGAATTTCGGCGTCACCACCGCGACGATCGATCTGGAAGAGCAGGACGTCGACGAATATTATAATGGCTATGCCAACCGGACCTTGTGGCCGCTGTTCCACTACCGGATGGATCTGGCCGAATATGAAAGTGGGTTCGCCGAGGGATATGAACGGGTTAACCAGCGCTTCGCCGAGACGCTGGAGCCGCTGATCGAGCCCGACGACCTCGTCTGGGTGCATGATTATCACATGTTCCCGCTCGGCCAGTATCTGCGCGACCGGGGGATCGCCAACCGGATCGGGTTCTTCCTGCACATCCCCTGGCCGCCTTATCGGTTGTTGCTGTCGCTGCCCAATCACCGCCAGCTGGTCGAAACCCTGTTCGCCTACGACGTGGTCGGTTTTCAGACCAACGACTCGCTCGAAAGCTTCCGCGACTATGTCCGGCAGGAGATGGGCGGCAGCATCGCGGAGGACGGCCGGATCACCGTCGGCGATCGTTCGGTAATGGCGATCCATTGCCCGATCGGTATCGACACAGAAAATTTCGTCGAGGCAACCCAGTCGACCGCCGCGCGCTATGCCCATTACCGGATGCGGCAGAGCTCGAATGGTCGCGACATGATCATCGGTGTCGACCGGCTCGATTATTCGAAGGGTCTGCAGGAACGCTTCCTGGGATATGAACGGCTGCTCCAGCAGAAAGAGAATATCCATGGCGAGGTGTTCCTGCTGCAGATCGCCCCGCCATCGCGCGGTGACGTGCAGAGCTATCAGGAAATCCGTGCCTCGCTCGACGCGCTTTCGGGGCGGATCAACGGCGCCTATGCCGACGTCGAATGGGTGCCGATCCGCTATGTGAATCGCGGCTATGCGCGGGACCGGCTGGCCGGCATCTACCGCGCCGCCAAGGTCGGGCTGGTGACGCCGCTGCGCGACGGGATGAACCTGGTTGCGAAGGAATATATCGCAGCGCAGGATCCCGAAGACCCCGGTGTACTCGTCCTTTCGCGCTTCGCCGGCGCGGCGGAGCAGCTCAAGGAAGCGCTGCTGATCAACCCCTACAGCGCAGAGGAGATCGCCGACGCGATCGAACGGGCGCTCGCGATGCCGCTCGACGAACGCAAGGCCCGCTGGCGCGCCTGCATGGACAATGTCGTGGCAGAGGATGTGATGTGGTGGCAACGCAACTTCACCGAAGCGCTGGAGCGCGTCAGCCAGTCCGTCTGACCCAGGCTCCGGGGTTTCCCGCCGGACCGGATTGACGGCGCGACGGCGGGCTGTGCATCGTCCCGCGATGACCTTGCTCAAGACCTGGACGATCCAACGCGCCGCCGGCATCGGCACCGTGGCGGGTCTCATCGCCGTGCTGCTCTGGCCCGCTTACGGAATATGGCCGCACCTGCTCGAACTGCCCTTCATCGCGGCGCTCGCGGTCGCCAGCCTGTGCGGCGGGTCGATCCTGTGGATCACCCTGCAGGACATCGCCGGCAATCGCGGGCGGGGCAACCGGGTGGTGCCGATCCGGGTGTTCGACGTGATCCTCGCGCTGGTGCTGACGGTGCCCTGCGTCCTCGAACTGTGGCGCATCCTGCCGGACAGCTTCATCGGATGGGGCAGTTTCTAGCCTCGGTCTTGACCGACACACCCGTCTTTCCTAGCTGAGCCTCGCGAGGCCACGTCCTCCCCCGCAGTGTCGCGGGCTTAAGTCCGGGACGGCCCGGCAGCTCTTGCAAGGGAGGCTGCCATGGCCTGGATATTCCTGATCGTCGCCGGTGGACTGGAGGTCGTCTGGGCCTTCTTCATGAAACAGTCGGAAGGCTTCACCCGCCCCGTGCCGGCCGCCATCACCATCGTCACGATGATCGCCAGCTTCACGCTCCTGTCCCTGTCGATGCGGTCGCTGCCGCTCGGCACCGCCTACACGATCTGGACCGGCATCGGCGCGGTCGGCGCGTTCGTGGTCGGTGTGCTCGTGCTGGGCGAACAGGCGAACGCGATGCGGATCGGCGCGGCGCTGCTGATCGTCAGCGGGCTGGTGTTGATGAAGCTGGCGCCACAGGGATAGCGGCTCCTCCTCAGTTGACCGGTGCCCGCCGCCGATAGCTCAGCGCCTCGGCGATATGGATACGGTTCACCGCGTCCGATCCTGCGAGATCGGCAACGGTCCGGCTGACTTTAAGCACCCGGTGATAGCCGCGCGCCGACAGCCGCATCGCTTCGGCCGCCTGGGCCAGCAGCTTGCGGCCGGCATCGTCGGGGGTGGCGACGGCATCCAGCAGTTCGCCGTCGGCCTCGGCATTGGTGCGGACGCCGTGGGCGGCGTAGCGTTCCGTCTGGATCGCGCGGGCCTGGGCGACGCGGGCGGCGACCTCGACGGAGCCTTCGGCAGGCGGCGGCAGGACGAGGTCGGCGGCGCTGACCGCGGCGACCTCGACATGAAGGTCGATGCGGTCGAGCAGCGGGCCCGACAGCTTGGTCTGATAATCCACCGCGCATTTCGGTGCGCGCGAGCAGGCGAGCGCCGCATCGCCGAGATGGCCGCAACGGCAAGGGTTCATCGCCGCGACCAGCTGGACCCGCGCCGGGAAGGTGACATGCGCATTGGCCCGCGCGATCGAGATCTTGCCGGTCTCGAGCGGCTGGCGCAGCGAATCGAGCACCGTGCGTTGGAACTCGGGCAGTTCGTCGAGGAACAGCACGCCGAGATGGGCGAGGCTGACCTCGCCGGGGCGGACCTTGAGGCCGCCGCCGACCAGCGCGGCCATCGACGCCGAATGGTGCGGGCTGCGAAACGGGCGGGCGCGGATCAGCCGGCCGTCCGGCAACTCACCCGCGACCGACGCGACCATCGAGACTTCGAGCGCCTCGGCCGGCGTCAGGTCCGGCAGAATTCCGGGCAGGCACGACGCCATCAGCGATTTGCCCGATCCCGGAGGGCCGCTCATCAGCAGGTTGTGGCCGCCCGCCGCCGCGATTTCCAGCGCGCGCTTGGCGGCTTCCTGGCCCTTCACCTGCTTCAGATCCGCGATCGGCACGACGGCGTCGGCGGTGCCGGGAAAGGGCGGGGCCAGCGGCGCGCCGCCTTTGAAGTGGCCGATCAGCGAGAGAAGGTCGGGCGCAGCGATCACCTCGATCGTGCCGGCCCAAGCGGCTTCCGATCCCTGCACCGCCGGACAGACGAGCCCGAGATCACGTTCGGACGCATGCAGCGCGGCGAGCAATACGCCCGGGGTCGGGGCGACCCGCCCGTCTAGCCCCAGTTCCCCGACCACGACATAGGCCGACAGCGTCTCGGCATCGATCACCCCCATTGCGCCGAGCAGGCCGAGCGCGATCGGCAGATCGTAATGCGAGCCCTCTTTGGGAAGGTCGGCCGGGGACAGATTTACCGTGATCCGCTTGGGGGGCAGGGCCAGCCCGATCGCGGACAAAGCGGCGCGCACCCGCTCGCGGCTTTCGGCCACCGCCTTGTCGGGCAGGCCGACCACGACGAAGGCCGGCATGCCCGGCGCGATCTGAACCTGCACCTCGACCGCACGGGCCTCCAGCCCGAGAAACGCGACCGTCGCGACATGCGAAACCATCAAACAGCCCCCGATGTTCGCGGCCTGTTCTATTCACACTATGTGTAAATGCCAATGGTCGGATAGTGCCGGCGCGAGCGGTCGCACCGGAACGGGCGTTTTATTGCCCGATCAGGTCGACCGTGCCGCTGTCGAAGGTCGAGATCCGCACCCAGCCGAGTTGGGTCGGCGGTACGCCGCCGAGATCGACCGGGAACTGCTTCCAGCTGCCGGGCGGCAGCGGTTCGGGCGCGGTAAAGGTCATCGACTGCGTGTTGGTCGCTGCCAGGGGGAGGCCCTTGGCGTCGTTCGAACCCCATTCGATCTTCGCCTTGACCCCAGTCAGCCGCGCCGCCGAGGGGTTGCCGAAGTCGAGGGTGACCCGCGACCCATTGGCATAGGGCTCGATATTGGCGATCGCGACCGCGATTCGGCCCATGTCGCTGTCGATCATGCTGTAGCCGGTGGCGCCGGGCTTCAGGGTGATGACCTGATGCGCGCCGATGGACTGTTCGACCTTGGCGAGCCGATCTTCGAGGCTCTTCACCTTGTCGTCGGTCTTCGACCCACAGGCGCTGAGCGCGGGCAACAGCAGAAGCGCACAGAAAATGGAGCGGCGCATATCGATCTCCTTCAAGAAACTCGTCGCCGTTCCGAACGCCCGTGAAACGAAAAGGAGCCATCGGCCGAAACGATTTACGATGAGGCGGACAGAGGCTTTCGATGTTCGTCGCATTGGCTTGGCGGGCGCCTCGCAAACAGTTTTGATGCTGGCGACGATTTCAGATAGACACGGCACAGGTCGAACAGCGTCACGGGACCTCGCGGACCCTCGAAAGCGGAAGGAAAACCGAGACCGGCGATTGACTCGCCCGGCCCTTTTCCCTAAGCGCGCTCCCGATATGTGGCTGCCGCACGTTCGGCGGCCCCTTTTGTTTTGAAGTTGAGGCACAGACAATGAAGCGCACTTTTCAGCCGAGCAACCTGGTCCGCAAGCGGCGCCATGGCTTCCGTTCGCGCAGCGCCACCCCCGGTGGCCGCAAGGTGTTGGCCGCTCGCCGTTCGCGCGGCCGCAAGAAGCTGTCGGCCTGAGCGGGACTCCCTACGCGGTGCTTGAGCGCCGCGCGGATTTTCTCGCGGCCAATGGCGGCCGACGGGCTCCCATGCCCGGTTTCGTGCTGCTGGTCCGGCCTCGGGGCGATGACGATCCGGTCATGCGCCTCGGCATTACCGTTACCAAGAAAATCGGGAATGCGGTTGTTCGCAACCGCATGAAGCGGCGCTTCCGCGCTCTGGCGCGTGAGCTGTTTCCGACGACGGGAATCACCGGCGCCGATCATGTGCTGATCGGGCGCGCCGGTGGGGTGGAGCGCGATTTCGATCAGCTCCGCACCGAATTGATCAAGGCGCTCGGCAAGACGGCGCGATGATCGGGCGGCTGATTATATTGCTCGCCAGGGCCTGGCAAATGGGCCCGTCTCTGGTTCTTCCCCCCACCTGTCGCTATGCGCCGAGCTGTTCGGCCTATACGATCGAGGCCGTCTCGCGCTATGGCGCGCTCAAAGGCGGGTGGCT
>JAZKDN010000034.1:0-9956 GCA_040387595.1 Pseudomonadota bacterium | reverse complement strand
AGGGCGAGAACGCCTATGGCTATGCCAAGACCGAGAGCGGCGTCCACCGCCTGGTTCGGATCAGCCCCTATGATTCGGCCGCACGCCGCCATACCAGCTTCGCCAGCGTGTGGGTCTATCCGGAGGTCGACGACGATATCGACATCGAGATCCTCGACAAGGATCTCAAGATCGACACCTATCGTGCATCGGGCGCGGGCGGGCAGCACGTCAACACCACCGACTCGGCGGTGCGCATCACGCACATTCCGACAGGCATCATCGTCGCCTGCCAGAACCAGCGTTCGCAGCACAAGAACAAGGCCGAGGCGATGAAGCAGCTCAAGGCGCGCATCTACGAGCAGGAGCTGCAGAAGCGCGAAGCCGAGGCGATGGCCGGCTATGCCGCCAAGACCGAGATCGGCTGGGGCCATCAGATCCGCTCCTACGTCCTTCAGCCCTATCAGATGGTGAAGGATCTGCGCACCGGCACCACGTCGACCGCGCCGGCGGACGTCCTCGATGGCGATCTCGATCGCTTCATGGCCGCAGCGTTGTCGCAGCGCGTGACCGGCGAGACCGTAGAGGTCGAAGACGTCGACTGATCGGAAGGCGATTCGCAACGATAGCTCGGCGGCGAGGGCCGCGCGGTGACAAGGCCCGCTTGCCGGCCGATCCGCGAAGCGATCTGTGCCACGCTTCCTGTACGCCGGATGAAGCAAGCGTTCAGCGAAGCGACCGCTCTTCCCTCCTAACCTCCTCTCACCCGCCGGGGCCCGGGAAGAGAGAGGAGCTTGTAATGCGGATCACAGCTATTTTCGCCGCCATCGGCATCGCCGTCGCGGCTTTTGGAATGACCGGTGCGGCAGAAGCCCGCGATCGCTGGGACGACCGCCGCGGCGCACATGATCGTCGCTGGGACAATGACCGTCACTGGCAAGGCAACCGCCACTGGAAGAAGGACCGCCGCCATCATCGCGACTCGCGGTGGGATCGTCGGTATAACGGGCGGAACGACCGTTGCTGGACCGAATGGCGTCGAAACCATCGCGTTCGTGTCTGCCGCTGACCCTTTGAGGCAGATCGGCGCTGATTGCAGATTTCACGCGGGGTTGCGCTGCACTGCAACAAAGCTCTCCTCTCCCCGTCGGGAGGGGAGAGTCGTTACTTTCACGGCGTAAGATGCCGAAAAAAGTTCGCAACCGCACAGCCTCACGATTGTTTTGGTGTTCGGCAGCGTCTAGCAGGACGGGATGCCCGCCGCTGTTCGCGAAGGTCGCTCGATGATTTCCTATACGGTGAGCCGCCGCAGCGGGCTCCTACTTGCCGCATGCGCGTTGCTCGCCGGCTGTTCCAAAGAAAAGCCGGCCCCTCCGACGCCGGAGGCCGGCTTCGTGGTCATGCGCACGGAATCGGTCCCGCTGTTCATAGAGCTGCCCGGCCGCACTGCCGCTTTCGAGACATCCGAGATCCGGCCGCAGGTCACCGGCGTCCTCAAGGCGCGATTGTTCACCGAGGGCAGCCTCGTCCGCGCCGGTCAGACGCTCTATCAGATCGATCCCAGCCTGTTTCGGGCATCGGTAAACCAGGCAGCCGCCAGTCTCGCCAATGCCCGCGCCCAGCGGGAAGCGACTGCCGCTCGGGCCCAGCGGCTGAAGCCGCTCGCCCAGATCGAGGCGGTCAGCAAGCAAGATTATACCGACGCCGTCGCCGCCGCGCGCCAGGCCGACGCCTCGATCGCACAGAATGCCGCGCTGCTCGACACCGCGCGCATCAACCTGCGCTTCACCAGCGTGCCCGCGCCGATCAGCGGGCGCATCGGTCGGTCGCTGGTCACCACCGGCGCGCTCGTCACCGCCGGACAGGCCGAGGCCTTGACGACGATCCAGCGGCTCGATCCGATCTTCGTCGACATCCAGCAGTCCAGCGCCGACCTGATCGCGCTGCGCCGGCAGCTCGCCGCCGGCAAGGGCGTCGCCTCCTCCGCGACCGTGACGCTGAAGCTGGAAGATGGCAGCTCTTATCCCGCCACCGGCCGGCTCGAATTCGCGGAAGCCATGGTCGACCCGGAAACCGGGACTGTCACCCTGCGCGCGCGCTTCCCCAATCCCGACGGCCTGCTGTTGCCCGGCATGTTCGTCCGCGCCAACATGTCGCAGCTGACGGCCCGCGACGCGATCCTCGTCCCCCAGGCCGGCGTCACCCGCAATCCGAAGGGCGAAGCGACCGTCGTCGTCGTCGGCGCGGGCAATAAGGCCGAGCTGCGCACGATCGTCGCCGACCGAACGGTGGGCGACAAATGGCTGGCAACGTCGGGCCTGAAGGCCGGCGATAAGGTCATCGTCGAGGGCCTGGGCAAGATAAAGCCCGGCCAGCCGATCCGGCCGGTGCCCGCGGGCTCTCCCGTGCGCAAGGCGGCTCCGGGCGGCCCGGCGAAGGCCGGCTGAGCCCTCTCTCATGATCTCCCGCATCTTCATCGATCGGCCCATCTTCGCATGGGTAATCGCCATCGTGGTGATGCTGCTCGGCGCGGGCGGGTTGCTCAGCCTGCCGGTGTCGCAATATCCCAACATCGCGCCGCCATCGGTGAACATTCGCGCCAATTATCCGGGCGCGTCGGCCGACACGATCGAATCGAACATCACCCAGATCCTCGAGCAGCAGCTGTCGGGCATCGACGGACTGCTCTACTTCTCCTCGACATCCAGCTCCGCCGGCCGGGCGGAGATCAACGTCACCTTCGAAAAGGGTGTCGATCCGGACATCGCCCAGGTCCAGGTCCAGAACAAGGTTCAGCAGGCGCTGCCGCGGCTGCCGTCGGAGGTCCAGCAGCAGGGTCTGGTCGTCACCAAGTCGAACTCGGACTTCCTGATGGTCGTGTCGGTCTTCGACGAGAGCGACCGGTCGACCAATCGAGACGTCGCCGACTACCTCACCTCAACGTTGCAGGATGGCATCGGCCGCCTGACCGGCGTGGGCGACGTCAACGTCTTCGGTTCTCCCTATGCGATGCGCATCTGGATGGATCCCTACAAGCTGGCAAGCTTCGGCCTGACTCCCGCCGACATCACCTCCGCGCTCCAGGGCCAGAATGCCCAGATCGCGGCGGGCCAGATTGGCGGTGTGCCGTCAGCGGACGCCCAGATGCTCAACGCCATCGTCACCTCGCGGTCGCGGCTGACGAGCGTCGCCGAGTTCAAGAAGATCCTCGTCAAGACGCAGACCGACGGTTCGAAGGTGCTGCTGCAGGACGTCGCCCGGATCGAGCTGGGCAGCGAGAATTATAACGTGATCGGCCGCCTCAACGGCCATCCCGGCGCCGGCATCGCCATCCTGCTCGCACCGGGCGCGGATGCGCTCAAGACGTCCGAACTGGTCCGCGACTATGTCGACAAGGCGGCCGGCCGCTTCCCGACCGGCTATCGCCATGTCTTCGTCAACGACGCGACCGCCTTCATCAAGCTGTCGATCGAAGAGGTCGTCATCACCCTGTTCGAGGCGATCCTGCTCGTCGTGCTCGTGATGTTCGTTTTCCTGCAGAGCTGGCGCGCCACGCTGATTCCGGCGATCGCCGTGCCGGTCGTCCTGCTCGGCACCTTCGGTGTGCTGGCTGTGGCCGGTTTTTCGATCAACACCCTGACCCTGTTCAGCCTCGTGCTCGCGATCGGCCTGCTCGTCGACGATGCCATCGTCGTCGTCGAGAATGTCGAACGCGTGATGGAGGAAGATCCCGACATCAGTCCGCGCGAAGCCACGATCAAGTCGATGGCGGAGATCAACACGGCGCTGGTCGCGATCGCCTTGGTCCTGTCGGCAGTCTTCCTGCCGATGGCGTTCTTCGGCGGATCGACGGGCGTGATCTATCGCCAGTTTTCGATCACCATCGTCGCCTCGATGGCGTTGTCGGTGTTCGTCGCGCTGATCCTGTCGCCGGCACTCGCGGCAACCCTGCTGAAGCGCCCCAACAAGGAAAAGCGCTCCAGCCAGGGAGGCATAGTCGGTCACGCCTATCGTTATGGCGACCGGTTCAACGACTGGTTCAAGCGGACGACCGATCGCTACGTCAGCGCGGTCTCGAAAATGATCGGCCATGCGCGGACGGCGATGATCGTCTTCGTCGTGCTGATCGCCGTCCTGGCCTTCGTCTTCCTTCGCCTGCCGACCGGCTTCGTTCCGACCGAGGATCAGGGCATCGCCCAGACGCAATATACCCTCGCCCCCGGCGCAACATTGAGCCGCACCCTCGCGGTGGCGCGCGAGGTCGAAGATTATCTCGCCAAGAACGAACAGGCCAATGTGGCGACGGTCTACACGGTCAGCGGCGCTAGCCCCGCGGGTCAGGGACAGAATACCGGCCGGGGCTTCATCGCGCTCGCGCCATGGGACAAGCGCAAGGGTGTCGAGAACAGCGCCGAGGCGGTGGCCCAGCGTGCCACCAAGGCGCTTTCGACGGTGCGCGATGCCCAGATCTTCGTCCTGACCCCACCGTCGATCCCCGGTCTGGGTCAATCCACCGGTTTCTCGATGGAGCTTCTCAACAGCGGCGGCCTGAGCCGGACCGAGTTCAAGGCCCGGCGCGATCAGTTGCTGGCGGCGGCCGGTGCTGATCCCGAACTGGCCAACGTCCGTCTCAACACGCTCGACGATGCGCCGACGCTGGCCGTCGACATCGATTCGGAAAAGGTGGGCGCTCTCGGGATCAGCCAGGCCTCGGTGAACCAGACGCTGGCGGCGGCCTGGGGCGGCCTGTACGTCAATGACTTCGTCGATCGCGACCGGGTGAAGCGCGTGTTCGTTCAGGGCGATGCGCCGTTCCGTAGCCGGCCCGAGGATCTCTCCGCGTGGCAGGTCCGCTCGGCATCGGGGCAGATGATCCCCTTTTCGGCCTTCGCCACGACCCGATGGGCCCAGACCCCCAATGTGCTGACCCGTTTCAACGGCGTGTCGAACTTCACCTTCCAAGGCCAGGGCGCACCGGGCAAAAGCTCAGGCGACGCCATGGCTCGGATCGAGGAGCTCGCGGGCCAGATACCCGGCGTCTCGGTCGACTGGTCGGGCCTCAGCTATCAGGAAAGGCTGTCGGGAGGGCAGGCGCCGATCCTCTACGGCCTGTCGATCCTCGTCGTCTTCCTGTGCCTGGCGGCGCTCTACGAAAGCTGGTCGATCCCGGTCGCCGTCGTCATGGTCATCCCGCTCGGCCTGATCGGGGCCACCCTCGCCGTGTTGATGCGCGGGCTGGAGAACGACGTGTTCTTCCAGGTCGGGCTGGTCACGACCATGGGCCTCAGCGCCAAGAATGCGATTCTCATCGTCGAATTTGCGGTGATGGCGGAAAATGATGGAAAAACGCCCTTCCAGGCCGCGATCGACGGCGCGCGCATCCGCCTGCGCCCGATCCTGATGACCAGCTTCGCCTTCATGTTCGGCGTGCTGCCACTGGCGATCTCGACCGGCGCGGGCGCCAAGGCGCGCGTCGCGATCGGCACGGCAGTGCTCGGCGGCATGTTCACCGCCACCCTGCTCGCCATCTTCTTCGTGCCGCTGTTCTTCGTGCTGGTACGCAAGTTCTTCCCACGCAAACATGTCGCGGGAAACAAGGCATGATCCGTCGCCCCGCCCTTTTGCTGGCAATGACCGCGCTTACCGCCTGCAGCTTCGAGCCGGCCTATCGCCGCCCTGCGCCCGCCGTCCCGGCGGCGCTCCCTGCTGTTGGCCAAAGCGCGGACCCCGTCGCCGCCGCGCTCAGCTACCGCGATGTCTTCCGCGATCCCAGGCTGATCGCGCTGATCGATAGGGCGCTCGCCAACAACCAGGACCTGAAGGCCGCACTCGCCAACGTTCGATCGGCCCGCGCGCTGGTCACCGTCGCGCGCGCCGACCTGTTCCCGCAGGTCGACGGTTCGGCCGGCCTGACCACCGGTGACAGTTCGAACGAGACACGCGGCAACACCGGCATCCCGTCCGGAACGGGCGCTGGCGTCACCAATGGCAACGGCGCCAGCACCGGCGGACGGCGCACCACCTATAATGCCGATCTGGGCGTCAGCTGGGAAATCGACCTGTTCGGGCGCCTGCGCAGCCTGAACAACGCCGCGTTCAACGACTATCTGGGCAGCGAGGCGGCCCAGCGCGGCGCTCGACTCAGCCTCGTCGCCGGGGTCGCCAATGCCTATCTGACTCTCGCCGCCGATCGCAGTCTTCTCGCCGCCGCGACGGAGACCCGCACCAGTGCGGCGAAGAGCGTCGAGCTGACCCAGGCCTTGCTCAAGGGCGGCGTGTCGCCGCGCACCGATCTACGCCAGGCGGAAACCATCCTCGCCCAGGCCGAAGCCGATCAGGCCGCACTGGAAACCGCCGTCGCGCAGGATCGCAACGCGCTCCAACTTCTCGTCGGCGCCCCGGTCGAAGACGCGCTGTTGCCCACGTCGATCGAGAGCCTCGACGGCCAACTGGCGGAAGTACCGGCCGGTCTCGACTCCTCGATCCTGCTACGCCGCCCCGACGTGGTCGAAGCCGAATATGGGTTGCGCGCCGCCAATGCCCGGATCGGCGCGGCGCGGTCGGCCTTCTTCCCGCAGATCGGCCTGACCGGCCTCGCCGGCTTCGCCAGCAGCGCGCTGTCCAACCTGTTCCAGGGCAGCGCCTTCACCTGGAGCGTCGCACCTTCGGCCTCCCTGCCGATCTTCGACGGCGGCCGGAATCTCGGTAACCTCCGCTATTCGAAGGCGCAGCGCGACCTCGCCCTCGCCACCTATCAGAAGGCGATCCAGTCGGCCTTCCGCGACGTCGCCGACGCGCTGGCGCGCCGGGCGACGATCGACCGCCAGGTCGACGCCAGCACGCGCCTCGATGCATCGGCCCGCGACTCGCTGTTCCTCGTCAATGCCCGCTACCGCGAGGGTATCGACCCCTATCTGAACATGCTCGACGCGCAACGCACCGCCTATAGCGCCGCGCGAACGCTCGCCTCGGCTCGGCTGATCAAGGCGCAGAATCTGGTGACGCTCTACCAGGCGCTCGGCGGCGACCAGCTGATCGACACCGTCACACCCGGCCCCGGCGGCAATCGCGCTCGGTCCGTGGACGCGCAGTAAGCGGCGGGCAACTTAGGCTGCTCAGCCGTCAGTTGCCACCGCGTCGGCATGTATCAATGCGCGTTCATTCATCCTGTCGTCAGTTTCACAGCCTAGATCGGGATGGCGCGCCGCACCCGGTCGCCTGGGACGATCAGTTGATCGGCACCGGGCTGCCGGGTAAGGCGTGACCACACCCGGCCCGAAGCCGCCTACGCCACTCTCGTCGCCGGCCCTCGACACGCCGTGCAGGACCTTTTGATGCGCCTGCCCATATCCCTTCGATCATGGACGATACGCCGCGACCTGCTGGGCCGCCGCGCGGCCGGCATCGTCGCGGCGATCATCATCCATATCCTCGGCTTTCTGCTGCTGCTGTCGCTCGCCCCGGAGACGGTAAAGAGGCTCGCGCCCGAGCTGAAACGCTTCCCGTTGCTGTCCTTTTCCGAGAAACCCGCCCCCAAACAGGCAGCCTCGGCCAGCGCCAAGCGGCCCAAGCCCGTGAAGACTCCACCGCCGGAGACTCCGGTACCGACACCGACGCCGCTGAAGATGATGCTGGTCAGTTCCGACGTGTTCAAGGCGAGCGATATTTCCAGGATCCGTCCGCAACAGACGGACGGCGCACCCGGCGCGGGCGACCCCGGCGCCGGCGATGGAGCAGGTAAGGGCGAGGGGCCGGGCGGAGAGAAGCTCTATCCCGCCGACTGGTATGTTGAACCCACCCGCGCCGAAATGGCCTTTTACCTGAAGGAAAATCGCCAGGCCGGCTGGGGCATGATCGCCTGCCGGACGGTGCCCAACTTCCGGGTCGAGGATTGCCAGGAGTTGGGCGAATCCCCGCGCGGCTCAGGCTTGGCCCGCTCGCTGCGGCAGGCCGCGTGGCAGTTCAAGATCCGCCCGCCCAGCGTCGGCGGCAAGCCGCAAATGGGCGTGTGGGTCCGCATCCTGTTCGATTTCCAGGTCGGCGTAGTGAAGTAACGCCTCGCGCGCTTCGCAACCTATTCAGCCGTCGGTCAGTTGATCCCCGTTAGATGCGCGCCATCGCAATGGGACCAATGACCATGACGAAGACGATTATCGTAGCTCTGCTTTCCCTGTCCGCTGCCAGCGCGGCCCATGCCGGGCTCGAGCTCGGCCAGCGCCCGATCACACGCACCGAAGTGGCGGCCGTGGCCAAGAAGCAGTTTGCCGAAATGGACGTCAACAAGAACGGTTCGGTCAGCCCCGAGGAGTTCGATCGCTATCGCGACATCCAGAATGCGCAGCCCGACCAAGGCCGGGGCCTGACCCATATCGGGCGCAGCTGGTTCGCCAAATGCGATAGCGACGGCGACGGCAGAGTCAGTCTGGCCGAGGCGCAAGCCCGCCCGCTCGGCCTGTTCGACATGGCCGACGCCGATCGCGATGGCGTCGCCAGCCTGGCCGAACAGTCGATGGCGATGCTGTTCATCAAATAAGCCAGAGCCGTCATTTTAGCCAAAGCTGGAACCTCGAGATTCCGGCTTGCGCCGGGATCACGGTGGATCAGGCTTTAGCCTTCACCTTCTGCCGGAATTTGTGCAGCAGCGGCTCGGTATAGCCGTTGGGCTGCTCGACACCTTCGAACACCAGCGCGCGCGCCGCCTGATAGGCGAGGCTCTTGTCCTCGTTGCCCGACATCGGTCGGTAGAGTGGATCGCCGGCATTCTGGCCATCGACCTTGACCGCCATGCGCTTGAGCGCGGCGTCGATCTCCTCGCCCGACGCAACCCCGTGGAGCATCCAGTTCGCCATGTGCTGCGACGAGATCCGCAGCGTCGCGCGATCTTCCATCAGGCCGACATCGGTGATGTCGGGCACCTTCGAACAGCCGACGCCCTGGTCGACCCAGCGGACGACATAGCCGAGAATACCCTGGGCATTATTGTCGAGCTCGGCGCCGATGTCCTCGGGGCTCCAGTTCTTGCCGGCGGCGACCGGAATGGTCAGCAGCCGGTCGAGGCTGGCGACAGGCTCGGCCTTGCGCTCCGCCTGCCGGGCGAAGACATCGACCGCGTGATAATGAGTGGCATGGAGCGTAGCGGCGGTTGGAGACGGCACCCAGGCGGTGTTGGCGCCGGTCTTGGGATGGCCGATCTTCTGGGCGAGCATGTCGCCCATCTTGTCGGGCGCCGCCCACATGCCCTTGCCGATCTGCGCCTTGCCGGACAGGCCGCAGGCTAGCCCGATCTGGACGTTGCGATCCTCATAGGCCGCGATCCAGTCGCTCGACTTCATGTCGCCCTTGCGGATCATCGGGCCGGCCCGCATCGATGTGTGCATCTCGTCGCCGGTGCGATCGAGGAAGCCGGTGTTGATGAACATGATCCGGTCCTTCACCGCCGCGATGCAGGCGGCGAGATTGGCCGACGTCCGACGCTCCTCGTCCATCACGCCGACCTTCAGCGTGTGACGCGCCATGCCGAGCAGATCCTCGATCGCGTCGAACAGGCTGTTGGTGAAGCCTGCCTCCTCGGGGCCGTGCATCTTCGGCTTGACGATATAGATCGAACCTTCGGCGCTGTTGCGGAACTGGCCCAGGCCCTTGATGTCGTGAAGCGCGATCAGGCTGGTGACGATGCCGTCGAGAATCCCCTCCGGCGCTTCCGATCCGTCGCCGAGCAGGACCGCCGGGGTCGTCATCAGATGGCCGACATTGCGCACGAAGACGAGGCTGCGGCCGCCCAGCGTAAAGCCGGTGCCGTCGGGCGCGGTGTAGCTGCGATCGCCGTTGAGCCGGCGGGTCACCCGCTTGCCGCCCTTGTCGAACGTGTCTTCGAGGTCGCCCTTCATCAGGCCGAGCCAGTTGGCATAGGCGGCGACCTTGTCCTCGGCATCGACCGCCGCGACCGAATCCTCGAGATCGCAGATCGTCGTCAGCGC
>JAZKDN010000033.1:0-28144 GCA_040387595.1 Pseudomonadota bacterium | reverse complement strand
CGTGGGTCTTGCCGCGGTCATGGTCGAACAGGACGCCCGGCGAGCGGTGCATCTGCGAGACGATGACGCGCTCGGTGCCGTTGATCAGGAAGGTGCCGTTCGCGGTCATGAGCGGCATGTCGCCCATGTAGACGTCCTGCTCCTTGATATCGAGCACCGAACGGGTGTCCGTATCGGGATCGACTTCGAACACGATCAGGCGGAGGGTCACGCGCATCGGCGCCGCATAGGTCATGCCGCGCTGGCGGCATTCCTCGGTGTCGTACTTGGGATCTTCCAGCTCGTACTGGACGAAATCGAGCTCGGCGGTGCCGGCGAAATCGCGGATCGGGAAGACCGAACGCAGCGTCTTCTCGAGGCCCGAGACGTAGCCGTCCGCGGGTCGCGAGCGCAGGAACTGCTCATAGGATTCGCGCTGAACCTCGATCAGGTTCGGCATCTGGACGACTTCGTGGATGTTCCCGAAGACCTTGCGGATGCGCTTCTTGGCGGTCGTCGGAACTGCCTGGGTGGCCATGCGTATCTTCCCTCGCGTCAAAATTCTTTCCGCACTTTCAGCGGTTTTTCAGCCTGATTCGCGGGGCGACCCACGACGAAAAGTGCGGGTCCGGACTGATCGGAACCGCACTGCCAGCGTTCTGGAAAACCCTTGAAAACCGTCCCCAATTCGTCGCGGCCCGATCGCTAGACAGGCCGTGTCCCGGAGAGGCAAGGGCGGCACCCGCGCACAGCGCGTCGGGCATCTGCCGATGTAGATTGAAGGCGCTATATAGTCCGGGCGTGTAGGTTTGGGAAGGGGGAACGGCCGTAATCCTCCGTCGCCACCTCGACCCCTCCCTCCCGACACCGCCATTCCCACCCCCACACGGTCAGTCCCGTCCCCAAACCGCCATTCCCACCCCCCAACACCGTCAGTCCCGCCTTCCCCCCCCCCCGCCCGTCATTCCCGCGAAGGCGGGAATCCATGGACGGCGGCCCGTCCGATCAAGAAGCGCCCCGCTCCCG
This sequence comes from Pseudomonadota bacterium, assembly GCA_040387595.1. GTDB lineage: Bacteria > Pseudomonadota > Alphaproteobacteria > Sphingomonadales > Sphingomonadaceae > Rhizorhabdus. Next base: position 27,139 of record JAZKDN010000033.1, on the reverse strand, counting down.
TGGATTCCCGCTTTCGCGGGAATGACGAAAGAGGGCAGGGCGCTCCGCACCGTCAATCCGCCACCCCCACGTCATTCCGGCGAAAGCCGGAATCTCCCTGACCTTATAGCCCATCCCGCGATCACGGCACTTGCGGCGGAGGACCTCCTGAAACAAGGTCGCCCGGAAACATGCGCCACCTAACCCTATGACATCCGACCAGAAGGCCCGCCCGATGATCCGCACCCTCTCCCTCGCCCCGGTCGCTCTCGCCACGGCAGCCATCGCCGCCTGCCTCGCCGCCGCGCCCGTGCGCGCGGCGCAGCTCGCGACGACCACCCCCTCGCTCCAGGGCGCGACCGTGACCGAGACCGTCGCCGCGATGAAGCCCGGCGATTTCCTCTGGGCGCCGCAAGTCGCGCCCGAGGGCCCGGTGGTGATCGTCGTCTCGATCGCGCAGCAGCGCGCCTTCGCCTATCGCAACGGCCTGCCGATCGGCATCTCGACCGTGTCGACCGGCAAGAAGGGGCATGAAACGCCGACCGGCGTGTTCACGCTCCTCCAGAAGAATGTCGATCACAAGTCGAACCTCTATAACGACGCCCCCATGCCCTATATGCAGCGGCTGACCTGGGACGGGATCGCGATGCACGCGGGCAACCTGCCCGGCTATCCTGCCTCGCACGGCTGCGTCCGCCTGCCGATGGCCTTCGCCAAGCTGCTCTACGGCGTCACCAAGCTGGGCCTGACCGTGATCGTCACCGCCGGCGCCGACATCCCCCGCTTCGCGCCGAGCCCCGCCGTGCTCAGCAACACTTCGGCCAAGGGCGACGAAGACCTGTTCGGCGGGTCGCTGTGGCAGCCCGAGCGGTCGACGACCGGCCCGGTCTCCGTCATCATCAGCGGCGCCGACAAGCGGATGCTGGTGCTGCGCAACGGCGTGCCGATCGGCTCCGCCCCGGTCAAGATCGCCGGCTCGGTCGAAGGCACCAGCGCCTACACGCTGGGCGCGATCGAGGGCGAGACCTATAAGTGGATGAAGCTGCCGATGCCGGGCGAAGGGCTGACCGGCCCCGTCGCCGTCTCCCCCGACGAACGCGCGCGGCTGACCGTGCCGGAGGATATTCGCATCGCGATGGCCGCCGTCGTCGCGCCGGGGACGACTGTCGTCGTCACCCCGGACACGCTGCGCAGCGGCGGCGCGGGGAAGAAGATGACGGTGATGACGGGGGGGGGAATGAGGGGGCGGTGATGGAAGTGGCCGGTGTTGGGCCGATTGCAGACTCACAGCTTTTAGTTGCCGAAGCGTAAAAGCGGACATTGCCGACGTACGGAATGGTAGTATGCAGCCGTCATCTGACAGGCAATTTTATAGCGTCTGGGCCACGGACAGCGACGTTGCTCCCTTTATCCCATCGCCCGGAACCAGTCGCGCACGGACAGGTGCAGGCGTACGACTTCGTCTTCGGCGAGCGGTTTGCAATGCGCTATAGGTCCACGCAACACATTCAACGTGGCGATGACTTTTTCCAGCGCTTTGATGTTCTGGAAAATATCAACGAAGTGGCCCCAATTCGTTTTAATGATTTCGCCAAGTTCGCCGAACGTCGTATAATCAATTGGTTCCTGCGACCGGATCGCGATGCCCGATTCAACTTCCTTTTTCTGCGTAGCAGCGACGTGAGTCCGCACATTCTCGGGAACAGTTGCGGTCCACCAATCGATTCCGTGTTTTTCCGAAAGCACTTCCGAAATCAGAGATCGGATAGAATTCTCTAGGCAGTAGAACACACGATAATGCGCGCTCATTTCCGCTGCCTCACGCCGTATTTTCTCTTCGAACTGTGGGTAGTAGGTTTCGTCCAAACCACCTTCGACCGGCGGACGATGCCCTAGGTCGATATCCTGCTCGCGCTCTACGCGCTGAACCGCCGCTTCAATCGCCAGATTGTTGAGCGCGAAAAGTCGGAGCCTATCTGCCTTGCTACTCATCGCTTAAGAAATTGCTCTTAATTGACGAGAAGATAGCGTTATATACTTCAACGTCGGTCGTTTCCGGAAGATTGATGTTAATGGTGTAGGCTAGCCGTAAATCAGCCTTCGGATTGGATTTAGGTTCGTGCTTCACTAGCGACTTAGATAAACCTAGGGGCTCGATCCGCTCTTTATCTACGGGGTCGGTCGCGTCAAAATCCGCCAGTTGCTTGCACGCTTTGAAGCTGCCTACTATCGCGCCCACCGTTCCGTCACTCGGCTCTTTGCCCGTCACTTCCACGACCAGATTTTTCAGCTTGTCGTCCGTTAATGAGTTAGCGAATTCGTTCTTGCGGAATATTTCAGAAAATCCGGTGCGCATGGCTTCGGCCATCGCGGCACCGCTACTGTCGGAGTTGCGAAAGCGCGTGTAGATTTCCGTTGGCGTACCGTCGCTTTGAAGGAAACCAAGCCGCTTCAAAAACGGAATGAAAGGTCGGGCGCTTCCAGAACCAAACCCAAGAACAGTGGCTTGGAAATCCTGCGTATACCGCGGTGGAACCTTCGCCTGCTGGATTTTCTCGAATATCTTGCCGATAAGCCCGGTCGAATTCATGAAAGGTGGTAAGGCCATCCCGCTCCCCTGCTTTAGCGCATTGTACGTTACTACTCCGATTAGAGTCTATCTTACTGCGGAGGAGTGGCCAAAATTGCGCCGAATTGACGCGACACCGGTGGGCAAAGTGGCGCCGTAGGCTGGCCGGCGAGCCGACATCCCTTCATGTGATCGATTTTATCGATCGCCATTCGTGTGCGCCTTGGTAGACGTCAGCTACTGTCACAAGCTGCCGATCGGTCGGTTGAAACGGACGACTAGAAACACGCCTTCGTTCGTATCGTTCGCGATGCCCTTCGCTGGCCCCGAAAGCTGTCAGCACTTGAAACTTCTCGCCGCGAGCTAGATCATCTGCTTATTCGTACCAGATCCTCGGTGGCTTCGCTTTAGTCTCTAGAACGACCGTTACTTTTACTGACTGGAGACGGCCCGCGCTTTGAGTCCGAGTCGATGCGCCTTGCCGATCACTGCATTCCTGCTCACGCCGCCTAACACCTCTGCGATTTGCATCGCTGTCATGCCATCCGACCACATCGAGCGCAGCATGCTCAGGCGCTCATCCGTCCAGCCACTACCTCCTTCAGAAGGAAGGCCTTCCACTACTTCGTCCATTAGCGCATCAGATTGAGCCTGCTCGGGTTGGAACGGCCGATTGTGGTGATAAACGATGCCCGAAGTTGGGAACCCGACATCCGATACGCCTTGCAGAACGGCGACCTTTGTTTCCTTTTCCAGTTGCGAAAACTCAGCCCACTCAACTGCGAACGCTTCAAATCGGCGGTCGGGAACGCGGACGCGAAGATACGTGGCGTCGTTCAGTATCAGCACGGTCCTAGGGAATCCGTTGCCACCTCCCTCGGCGGCCTGGGTGACTTCAACGACGCCTAAATCGGACAGCAAATTGTCAAACGATCCCTGATATTCGGCAATATCCAACGATTGTGCGTATGGCTTCATTGCAATAACGAAGTCGACAAGGCGTCTGTACTTGATCACAGCACGCGCCACGTCTCGGGCGGAGCCAGCACTAATTGTCTGTAGCATGGCCGCCTTTAAATCTTGGATCTGCTCTATGATCGCATCCGCTCTTCGTCGCTCCGACCGTTTCGCTCGGGAATCTCTGAGCAGCATTTGGAATAGCCCCGACCACTGCTTGATAAGATGCGCTTCTATCTCGCCAAAATTGTTATAAGTTGTCAGCGCATTGTTGGACGACAAATGCGTAAGAAATGTTATAAACTCGAATATATATTTTGAAGTCTCGGGTTTCTGTATCGAGGCGTAAGAAATCCTGTCAGCGAAATCCTCATCTTTGTTTTTCGTGTAGGTGTGATGGTCCGCATACACCTTTGCGTCCACAAAGGTAAAGATAGGAATGCCAAGATCAATAGCGCGAAGGGCCTCAAGTTGAGTGATGGAGTATTTTGCTTCCTCGCTTGCCGATAGGTCACCAGTCAGCTTCGCCGACATGACCCCTGCATCAAGCTCCGAGAGCGCCTCGGGTACGGCAGTGCCCCCAAAGCGCGAACCAATCAGGAGTACCACCATGTCGGCGTTCTGCACTTCGGAGATGCAACTGGCGTGGGTGTGTTTAGCGGGATTGTAGAGGACGTCGGAATAGTCGCTCATCACGGGATCGTAGCCCATACGGAGCAGTAATGATCTGATTTGTTCCCGATGCGAGCCAAGATCGATGCACGTCGATGATACAAAAACCCTCAGCGCTGGCATGGTCGCTCTCCCTAAATCCCTCGATTTCGCCTCTCGACCCTAAGGCTGGAAGGTTGATTTCGCAACGACGCCGCCCCCTTATCGATAGAATCGAAGTGCGATCCTAGGCGGCGGGTCGCGTAGCGCTTTACGACTTCGTCGATAACATTAGCCACAAATTCATACGGCACGTTCAACAACATGCGAGTTCAGCGCAAGGCTTAGCCGCACACAGGATATCAACCTTGCGTAGATGAGCGGCCCGCCTCGATCGCAAGACGACGATTGTATCGACCCACGGAGAGCGTCTGCCGCCCTCAAAATCCACCATTCAAGCTACAAGCCGCAGACGACGGTTTTGTCCCCATGTGGGCCGTTTCGAAGACCGGCGCGGGCCAGATGAACGGATGGCAGGTTTAGAGAGCGCGCGGAGCGAAGCCGGACGTCCGGGATTAGGGCGCTAAGCCGTCCTCTATTGAACCGGATCGGCCTCATCGACGTCCCCACAAAAAGAAAGGGCGGCCTCTCTTTCGAGAAGCCGCCCTTTCCGCGAGTTCATCCCGCCCCCGGTGCAAAGCCCGCGGACGGAGAAGAAGCTTACTTGAGTTCGACGGTCGCGCCGGCTTCCTCGAGCTGCTTCTTGATCTTCTCGGCTTCGTCCTTGTTGATGCCTTCCTTGACGGCCTTCGGAGCGGACTCGACGAGAGTCTTGGCTTCGGTGAGGCCCAGGCCGGTGATCGCGCGGACTTCCTTGATCACGTTGATCTTCTTGCCGCCGTCGCCGGTGAGGATGACGTCGAATTCGGTCTTCTCTTCAGCGGCGGGAGCGGCTGCGCCGGCGCCGGCGGGTGCTGCAGCGACGGCTGCGGCGGCCGAAACGCCCCACTTCTCTTCGAGGAGCTTCGAGAGCTCCGCTGCTTCGAGAACGGTGAGAGCCGAAAGGTCTTCGACGATCTTGTTGAGGTCTGCCATTTTAAGTCTCCATCGGGGCCACGCGGGCCCAAAAGTTTTCAGTCAAACGATATCGAAAGGTCAGGCGTCTTCTTTCGCCGCATAAGCAGCGAGCACCCGAGCAATCTGGCCGGCCGGAGCCTGAACGATCTGAACGATCTTGGTCGCAGGTGCCTGGACAAGGCCCACGATCTTGGCGCGCAGTTCGTCGAGCGACGGCAGTTCGGCCAGCGCCTTCACGCCAGCAACGTCGAGGACGGTATCGCCCATCGCACCACCCACGATTTCCAACTTGTCGTTGGTCTTCGCGAAATCGACGATCACCTTCGCCGGGGCGACGGGATCGACGGAAGTGCTCAGCGCGGTCGGACCGACCAGCAGCTCGTCGAGCGTCTGGTAGGTCGTGCCCTCGAGGGCAATGCGGGCGAGCTTGTTCTTCGATACCTTGTAGCTGGCGCCGGCTTCGCGCATCTTCGTCCGCAGCGCAGTGGACTGCGCGACGGTGAGGCCACGGTTGCGGGTGACGATCACCACGCTCGTGCCTTCGAAGGTGCTCTTCAGTTCGGCGACCAGCTCGGCTTTTTGAGCTCGATCCATGCCTTACTCCTTAGAACCACCCCTGCAGCACATCCGCAGGGGCTTTGGACCAATGGACAGATACGCCGTCCACTGACCCGTCCGAGGGGTCGGTCGCCTGGCCGGATCCTGAAGGGAGCGCGGCAGACCCGGCCTGAAGCGGCCGGTAAACTTTTCCCCGTCTAGGCAGGACATTAAGTGGGAAACGCTCCCCACCCCTGCTGTCTCGGACGGTACAATCCCGCATCCGCCGAAGCGGAGTCAGGACGTGAAGGCGCGGCCCCTACAGGATCGCGCGCGCGCTGTCGAGTCTCTCCGGCGATCGCGGGGCAGCGCTTTGGAGGCCGTCGGGACCACGCGACGCTCCCCCACCCGTCATCCCGGCGAAAGCCGGGATCCCGCTTCTTGTGCCCGCTTGATCATAGGCAATCCGAGTTCATCGCTGTGGAAACCGTCGCCCCGGCGGAGGCCGGGGCCGCCAGAGATCGTGCGGTACCCACGCGGCAGGAGCCGGCAGCGGCCCCGGCCTCCGCCGGGGCGACGCGGGGGAGGGGCGGGGAGGATCACGCGACGCTCTCCCACTCCGTCATCCCGGCGGAGGCCGGGATCTCAGCAGGCTCCAGCGACAACCGCGTCTCCCCACCCCGTCGGCCTTCTTCTTCACCGCACCGTCGCGCCACACGCACGCAATGCCAGCCCGCGCCGGCAGAACGAGACCGGGCGGCGCGCCCTCAGCCGCGCGGCGCGCTGCGCCAGATGCGGTTGAGGATGCCGTTCTTCAGCACGAACTGGTGGCGCAGCGCCGCGGCGACGTGGAGCAGCAGCAGCGCCGCCCAGACGAAGCCTAGCACCTCATGCGCGCTGTGCGCCCCGGCGGCGAGCGCCGAGCCCTTCTCGACCGCCAGCTTGGGCACGTCGAACAGGAAGAAGAAGGTCAGCGGGCTCTTGCCGGCCGAGCTGAAGATCCAGCCGGTCATCGGCATCACGATCATCAGCGCGTAGAAGGTCCAGTGCAGCGTCTGCGCCGACACCCGCTCCCACATCGGCACCGAGGCCGGCAGCGGCGGGGCGGGGTGGGTCAGCCGCCACGCCAGCCGGAACAGGCTCAGCGCCAGCACCGTCAGCCCGATCGACTTGTGGATCGGCATCGCCGGGATGGCATCGCCCAGCGCCTCGCCGAAGATGCCGAGGATCAGGTTGACGATGATCAGCGCCCCGATCGTCCAGTGCAGGGTCCGCGCGACGCGGTTATAGTGGAGCTGGGCCTGGGTCATGGACCCAAAAGGCGCGGCGACGGCGATTGTTCCGCCGCCGCACCATTTTTTCGGTCAGCCCTTCACCCGGTTCGCGACGAGATCGTCGACCACCGCCGGATCGGCCAGCGTCGACGTGTCGCCCAGCGACGACACGTCGCCCTCGGCGATCTTGCGCAGGATGCGGCGCATGATCTTGCCGCTGCGCGTCTTGGGCAGGCCGGGGGCGAACTGGATCGCGTCGGGGGTGGCGATCGGGCCGATCTCGGCGCGGACCCAGTCGCGCAAGTCCTTGCGGAGCGCCTCGCTGGTCGCCTCGCCGGCGTTCAGCGTGACATAGGCGTAGATGCCCTGGCCCTTGATGTCGTGCGGGAAGCCGACCACCGCGGCCTCGGCGACCTTGGGGTGGAGCACCAGCGCGCTCTCGACCTCGGCGGTGCCCATGCGGTGGCCCGACACGTTGATGACGTCGTCGACCCGGCCGGTGATCCAGTAATAGCCGTCCGCGTCGCGGCGGCAGCCGTCGCCGGTGAAATATTTGCCCTTGTAGGTCGAGAAATAGGTCGTGAAGAAGCGCTCATGATCGCCCCACACGGTGCGCATCTGCCCCGGCCAGCTCTGGGTGATGCACAGATTGCCGTCGGTCGCCCCCTCCAGCACCGCGCCCTCGGCGTCGACCAGCTGCGGCACCACGCCGAACAGCGGCTTCGTCGCACTTCCGGGCTTCAGGTCGGTGGCGCCGGGCAGCGGGGCGATCAGCGCCGCGCCGGTCTCGGTCTGCCACCAGGTGTCGACGATCGGGCAGCGGCCCTCGCCGACGACGTCGTGATACCAGCGCCACGCCTCGGGGTTGATCGGCTCGCCGACCGTGCCGAGCAGCTTCAGGCTCTTGCGCGACGTCTTGGTGACGAACTCGTCGCCGTCCTTCATCAGCGCACGCAGCGCGGTCGGCGCGGTGAAGACGATCTCGACATTGTGGCGGTCGATCACCTGCCAGATCCGGCTCGCGTCGGGCCAGTTGGGCACGCCCTCGTACATCAAGGTCGTCGCGCCGTTGGCGAGCGGGCCGTAGACGATATAGCTGTGCCCGGTGATCCAGCCGATGTCGGCCGCGCACCAATAGACCTGGCCCGGGCGGTAATCGAAGCAGATCTCGTGGGTCAGGCTCGCCCACAGCAGATAGCCGCCGGTCGTGTGGAGCACGCCCTTCGGCTTGCCGGTCGATCCCGACGTGTAGAGGATGAACAGCGGGTCCTCGGCGTCCATGCCGACCGCGGGGCACTCGGCGTTCATCTCGGCGGCGGCCTCGTGGTACCAGATGTCGCGGCCGTCCTGCATCGGCACCTCGGCGCCGGTCGCCTTGACGACGATCACCGTCTTCAGGCTCGGCGAGATCTTCGCGGCGGCGTCGACATTGGTCTTGAGCGGCACCAGCTTGCCGCCGCGCCGGCCGAAATCGGCGGTGATGACGACGCTGCTGTCGCAATCCTGGATGCGCCCCGCGATCGCGTCGGGGGAGAAGCCGCCGAACACCACCGAGTGGATCGCCCCGATCCGCGCGCAGGCGAGCAGCGCGAACGCCGCCTCGGGGATCATCGGCAGGTAGACGGTGACCCGGTCGCCCTTCGCCACGCCCTGCGACCGCAGGACGTTCGCCATCCGGCACACCTCTTCGTGCACCTGTTTGTAGGTGAAGCGGCGCGGTTCCTCGGTCGGGACGTCGGGCTCCCAGATGATCGCGACCTGGTCGCCGCGCTCGGCCAGATGGCGGTCGAGGCAGTTGGCGGCGACGTTGAGCTGCCCGTCGGCGAACCACTTCACCCCGAAATCGGCCTCGTCGAACGAGCTCTCGTTGGTCTTGGTCGGAAAGCGCACCCAGTCGAGCCGCTTCGCCTGCTCCAGCCAGAAGGCGTGTGAATCGTCGATCGATCGGGCGTAGAGCGTCTCGTAAGTGGCCGCGGTCACCTTGGCCTTGGCGGCCCATTCGGCGGGGACGGGGTAAAGATCGGTCATGTGCCCTCTCGGTCCTTTTCGATTCGTGGCGCACTATTGGTGGAGGGACGGCGCGGCTTCAAGCACCCCGGCCGGATGACCCGTCGGTTTTCCGCCGCTACGCGCCGTTTCGCGTCCCCCTGTCCGTCATGCAAGCCTGCGTCGGCATGACGCGGCAGACATGGCGCGCATCGCGCTGTTTCGCTGCGGCGCAAAATCGACTATCGGCGCGCGATGCTCAATTTCTCCAATCTCACCGTCCGCCTCGGCGGGCGCACGATCCTGAACCGCGCATCGGCCGCGCTGCCCCCGCGTGCGCGCGTCGGGCTGATCGGCCGCAACGGCGCCGGCAAGTCCACCTTGATGAAGGTGATGATCGGCTCGATGGAGGCCGACGACGGCGATCTCGACAAGCCGCGCGGCCTGCGCATCGGCTATATCGCGCAGGAAGCGCCGAGCGGCACGACCACCCCGATCGAGAGCGTCCTGTCCGCCGATGCCGAGCGCGCTGCGCTGCTGGTCGAAAGCGAGACCTGCGAGGATCCCGACCGGCTGGGCGAGGTCTATGAGCGGCTGATGGCGATCGACGCCTACACCGCCCCCGCGCGCGCCTCGACCATCCTCGTCGGCCTCGGCTTCGACGAGGAGATGCAGCAGCGCCCGCTCGACAGCTATTCGGGCGGCTGGAAGATGCGCGTCGCGCTCGCCTCGCTGCTGTTCTCCGAGCCCGATCTGCTGCTGCTCGACGAGCCCTCGAACCATCTCGATCTCGAAGCGACCCTGTGGCTAGAGAATTTCCTGAAGAGCTACCCGGCGATGATGGTCGTGATCAGCCATGAGCGCGACCTGCTCAACAATGTCGTCGATCACATCCTCCACCTCGAGGGCGGCAAGACCACGCTCTACACCGGCGGTTACGACAGCTTCGAGCGGCAGCGCGCCGAACGCGCCGCGCAGCTCGCCGCCGCGAAAGCGTCGCAGGATGCCCAGCGCGCCAAGCTGCAGGACTATATCGCCCGCAACTCGGCCCGCGCCTCGACCGCGAAGCAGGCGCAGTCGCGCGCCAAGATGCTGGCGAAGATGCAGCCGATCGCCGCGCTGGCCGACGATCCCAGCCTGACCTTCGATTTCCCCAGCCCCGATGAGCTCAAGCCCCCGCTCGTCACCCTCGACATGGCCAGCGTCGGCTATACCGAGGGCAAGCCGATCCTGCAGCGGCTCAACCTGCGCCTCGATCCCGACGATCGCATCGCGCTGCTCGGCCGCAACGGCAACGGCAAGACCACGCTCGCCCGCCTGCTCGCCGCGCAGCTCGCGCCGATGGAGGGCAGCATCACCGTCTCGGGCAAGATGCGCGTCGGCTATTTCACCCAGTATCAGGTCGAGGAGCTCGACGGCGACGACACCCCGCTGGAGCATATGACCCGGCTGATGAAGGGGATGACCCCGGGCGCCGTCCGCGCCCAGCTCGGCCGCTTCGGCTTCCAGGGCGAAAAGGCGGTCACCAAGGTCGGCAAGCTCTCGGGCGGCGAGCGCGCCCGCCTGGCGCTCGCGCTCATCACCCGCGACGCGCCGCACATGCTCATCCTCGACGAACCGACGAACCACTTGGACGTCGACGCGCGCGAGGCGCTGGTCCAGGCGCTCAACGCCTATGACGGCGCGGTCGTCGTCGTCAGCCACGATCGCCACATGATCGAGCTCACCGCCGATCGGCTGGTGCTGGTCGACAACGGCCAGGCGGTCGAGTTCACCGGCAGCCTCGACGACTATACCGACCTCATCCTCGGCCGGAACCAGCCGAAGGGCGAAGGCGGCGGCAAGGCGACGAAGAAGGACAAGAAGGCCGCGGCCCAGGCCCGCGATCAGCTCGCCGCGATGCGCAAGACCGTCAAGGAGATGGAGACCAAGATCGCCACCCTGACCGCGCGCCGCAGCGAGATCGACCGCGCGATGTTCGACCCCAAGTCCGCCACCCCGCAGGACGCGAAGCGCACCACCGGCGACCTGATGAAACTCCGCGCCGACGTCGAGCGCGAGCTCGAGGCCGTCGAAGCCGAATGGCTGGAAGCGAACGAGGCGCTGGAGGGCGCGGCTTAGGCCGCGTCTTCCCACCCCGTCATCCCGGCGAAGGCCGGGATCCCGCTTCTTCTTCCCTCAGAAACGGCGCGCCACTCCGGGCGCATCATGCCAGTGCAACCTCGCCACCCCTCGTCGCCCCGGCGAAGGCCGGGGCCGCCAGAGAGATCAAGACCCCGCCGCCGCAAGAGCCGGCAGCGTCCCGGCCTCCGCCGGGGCGACGGGGAGAGGGCGGCGGCGCAGGCGCGCGCTAAGCCCCGTTACCCTCACGCGTCATCCCGGCGAAGGCCGGGATCTCAGGAGGCTCCCGCGACAACCGCGTCTCCCCACCCCGTCATCCGGCGCCTTCTTCTCCGCACCGTCGCGCGACACGCGCGAGATGCCAGCCTGCGCTGGCATGACGGCTAGGGACCGACCAATGTCGAGGCTCCAGCGACAACCGCCGTCTCCCCACGCCGTCATCCCGCTTCTTCTTCCCTGAGGAACGGCGCACCACTCCGGGCGCATCATGCCAGCACAGCCCGCCACACCCCTCGTCGCCCCGGCGAAGGCCGGGGCCGCCAGAGTCATCGAGACACCGCCGCCACAAGAGCCGGCAGCAGCCCCGGCCTCCGCTGAAGCGACGAGGAGAGGGGCCACCCGGGGAGGGGGGCCTATGCGGGGATGCCCAACAGACGGCCACCCGCCACCAGACCCGCCACTCCCCCCATCGTCATTCCCGCGAAAGCGGGAATCCACGGACGGCAGCGCATCGGATCGAGAGCGTCCCGCCCCGCCCCACCCCTCGTCGCCCCGGCGAAGGCCGGGGCCGCCCGAGGCATCGAGACCCCGCCGCCACAAGAACCGGCAGCAGCCCCGGCCTCCGCTGAAGCGACGAGGAGAGGGGCCACATCCCGGGACAACCAACCACCGGCCATCCCCCACCGCACCCAACCCCCCGAACCAAACCCTACTTCCGCGCCACGACCCGAAAGGCGCGCCCGTCGCCCAGCGTCAGCACCTTGCCGTCGAACATCGCCTTGACCGTGCCGTCCTTGCGGTTGATCGCCTTGGCCGGCGTCGCCTCGGCCCAGCGGGTCACCGCCAGGTCATAGGCCGTCCCTGTGCGCGTGAACGTGCCATAGCCCGTCACCACCGCCGCCGCGTCGCCCGCGACCAGCACGAAATGCCCGTCGACCAGCGCCAGCACGCCATTGTCCAGCTTGTAGATGTCGCCCTTCGCCGGCCCGATCCGCCGGAACTTCTGGATGGTGCCCGATCCGAACACGATCGTCATCGTCTCGCCGCTGCGGTCGACGCTGATGTCATGCTGGCTGTCGCGGCGGAAGCTCAGCGCAGGCTCCTTCCCGGCGGATGCGCTGTCGGGCAGCATGCCGCCGGGCGACGTGCTGATCGTCTGCTCGCCGACCATATGGATGCCGCGCGGCCCTGCGCCGAACGTCCCGGCATGCGCCATCGCCCCCTGCGCCGCGAACGGCTCGCCGTCGAACACAGATTGCTGCGCGAACAGCCCATCCTTGAACAGGATCACCCCGGTCAACGGCATCTGCTGCCCGCGCGCCTCCAGCAGCGTATAGGCCCACAGCCCCTCCGCATCCTTCACCGCGTCCTTGGGCGCGGCCCGCGCGCCCGTCGTCATCACCACGCCCAGCATGGCCAGCGCGAGGGCAATCTTTTGGTGCCAGGATCGTTTCATGGAGGTCCCCTCAATCTTTCCGGTGACGCGGCGTCCGGTGACGCCGCGATGGGTGAAGAAGGGGAAGGTGCGGCAAATGAGGGTTGCGCTCAATTACCGGAGTTGTGTGGGTTCATTGCATAGCGTGCAACATGCTGGTGCGATCTGCGCCAAACGCGCGTCTATGTTGAGCGAGAACGGGAGATCGTCGGGGCGGAGTGCCTAAACCAGCGAGGCGCGGGAGGCGACAATCTGAGCTTTGCGCTTGGCTACGCTATTTTTGGATCAAGCCGATTGCTCCGAACATGCAGAGCGGCGCTCAAAATTGAGCCGTTTGCGGGCTGTATGGTTCCGGAACAAATCTATGGATAGCGGCCATTCACGCGCACCGATGCGATTGGTCTGCTTCCGACCAGTTCCAGATATTCGGCGTCGCTGATGTGAGCGGCGGCTTTTGCTGAAACCCGCCTTACGGGTCACGCAAACCAGCCGGTCGGCCTTCTATCCAAATCCTTGCCGCTCAGTTCTCGAAAACTGCCCGTCCGGTTCAAACCGACATGCGTGGTCAGCACGGCAGCGAGCTAATCGGATCGATACCGCAGCGCTCCGTCCGAGAGCCCGGCACGCTTCCTTGACGCTGATCCGGCTCGTCCGGATGCTGCGCTCGCACTTTACGTGAGTTGGCGCTATCAGCATGCGGATCGATTCACTTCCGCAGGGCGCCGCGTGCTGAACACCGTCACAATCGAGAATTACAAATCGATCGAACGCATGAAGCTTTCGCTTGGGCGCGTGAACGTCCTGATCGGTGAAAATGGCGCTGGCAAGAGCAACATTGTGGAAGCGATCGCGCTCGCCGGCGCCGCCCAAGCGAACAAGCTAGACCACGAATTTCTTACCTCTCGGGGCATCCGCGCGGTGGCGCCGCGACTCATGCGCTCGGCCTTCCAGAATGAGACCAAAGAAGAGATTTCATTAACGATGGTCGGCCGTAATAAAATCTCTACCAAGTTCACATTGAGAAACGACGGAAAACCCTACAGCGCCTGGAAAAAATCGATCAACAGCGACCTTACGGAAGCTGGCAACATCACGGCTGGAATGCAGCCGAGAATAGATAACCTTCTCGAAAACATCGCTTTAGATGGTAGAGAAAAATTCCTCAATGAGCTGCGCTCGGCACTAGACAATGTCATCAGAGATGAAAGCAGAAATCGAGTAGAGATTTCATCTTCGATAGAAAATATTCAGGGTTTTCATGAATTTTTCACGAAGCTTTTTCCGTCTGCCGATGACAATTTATCGTCCTTCGTCATATTTTCTCCGGAAAATTCTGCGCTTCGGCAATTTGAGAATGAGAGCCAGATCGAACCTCTGGGCATTCGCGGTGAGGGCTTGCTTAGGTTGCTCAACGTCATAGAAGCAGCGAACGACACGGGCCGTATTGAGCAGATCAGGAATGGCCTGCGCATGCTCGGCTGGTTCGACGATTACAAGATCGTCGAAGATGCCACGCCTCGTATGGAAATTACCGACCGCTTTCTTCCAGAAGGGCTCACGTTTGATCAGCGAAGCGCGAATGAGGGGTTTCTTTTTATAGCTTTCTATTTTGCACTGTTCTGCAGCGAGCATACTCCGCCTCTGTTCGCAGTCGACAATATCGATGCGTCGCTTAACCCAAAGCTGTGCAGCGCGATGATCGAGCAGCTCGTGGGCATGGCAAAGCGCAATGACAAGCAGGTTATACTCACCACGCACAATCCCGCAGTGCTAGACGGTCTGGATCTGAACGATGATGAGCAGCGATTGTTTGTCGTCCAGCGCAATCGGCACGGCAGGACCGAAGCCATTCGCCGCAAAAAGCCAGCTGGTAGCGACCCTCCCAGGAAGCTGTCGGAGATGTTCATGGCAGGCCTGATCGGCGGTCTCCCGAAAGCTTTCTAACCATGCCGTCCATTGCGTTGATCACTGAAGGGCTGACGGATCAGATCGTTATCGAGCGGCTGATCGAAGCCGTCTGCCCAACGAGTCCCGATGACCCATTGCTCGTGACCTACGCGCAGCCCATCCGCGACCGTACCGACGCGCATCAGGCGCCCCATGCCGGCTGGGCGAAGGTGTTCGAATATTGCCAGCACACCTTAGCGGATGCGCTCGCGACCAATGACCTAGTGCTCGTCCATATCGACACTGACGATGGCGAGCATGTCCATTATGGGCTGCCGCTCACCATCGGCGGCGCAGATCGTGATTATGTCGCGCTGGTTGAAGGGGCCAGAGACATATTAATCGCGAAAATGGGCGCCATCGCAACCGAAGAGGGGCTTGGGCGGATCATATTCGCGATCGCGGTCCACGCAATCGAAAGCTGGCTGCTGTTGATCCTGTATAATGAAACGCGCTTGAAGAATCCGTTCGAGCGCCTTGCATACTATCAGCGCAAACTTGCGCGGTTCGACAAGGAGGCTCGGCCGTACCAGGCCTTGGCCAATTCGATCAAAGACAAAGCAATCCTGAAGCATCTCGATAGCGCGCACAGCCTCGGCCTGTTCCTGCGCGACCTGACGGACAAGGTCTCGCCAGCCGAAGCCCCTCCTGCCGACACATCCGACGTTGCGTAACACCGGGAAGCTGAAGCGTAGAAGTATATCGGCTCTGCCCGGGCACCCCGACAGGCGGCTCAAATGTCTGGTTCACGATCAAACCTATCGACTGCGATTACCCGCCGCTTGGGAGCGGTCTTGGGGAGCACATAGCTCGGGCCAAGTGCGACGTGCCGCAGCCCAATCGCGGGTCGCGTCAAGTTAACGTGGATGAAAGCAGCTTTTTGCGGTTCGCTATCCAAGACCGGCCAGTCGCCTAACGGCCAGCTTCAGTCGTAATGCCACGCCACCGAACAAGCGCTAACGTCGGCTTCTAACAAAAGCTGGCGCTCAACCCGCGTTATAGGAACGACGATTTTGTCCCAATCTCTGCCGTTCGCGACGCATCATATCGCTGCTACACGAACGGCGGCATTTAAGCTCGCAGGGGATATACCTGGATGACCAAATGAGGGCGCAAAGTTGCCGCAACATATTAGCCGGACAACATCAGCACCCAAATCTCACCCCCGCAACTGCGCCAGAAACCGCTTCCACTCCCGCTCATCGGGAAAGGGCAGGGGATGCGTCACCGACGCGGCGACGGCCAGCCCGGTCATGCTCGCCTGCTTCACGCGCCGTTTCGCCGCCGTCGAACAGGCCCGGCAATAGAAGCGCCGCGCCGCCGAGGTGAAGTCGTCGTCCCAGCCGCGTTTCCAGAACAGGCCCCACAGGCAATGCGGATGGAACACCGCGCGTTTCTCGCAGCCGGGGGCATGGCACGACACCATGATCATATGGTGCAGCGTCGCCGCTTCCCAGATCTGGGTCGGGATCTTGATCCCGTCCTTGTAGACAGCCACGCGCTTATCGGCCGGGGATCACGCGCCAGTCGGTGATCGCGTGCGGGGTAACGTTCAGCGCCTTGCCCAGCGCGATCTCGTGCATCTCGTTCGCGAAGATCTCGCTCGCCTCGATGCTCGCGATCAGGTCGGGCGACAGCCCCGACGCCTGCGCCAGCTGCTCGATCGACAGGCCGCGCCACTGGCGCACCGTCGTCAGCGCGTGGAGCCCCTGGGCGTCGCCCGCCGTGCGGACCGCTTCGGGCACCTTCTCGCCCGGCTGCGTTTCCCAGTCGACCACGGCGGGCCCCAGGATGTTCACCGCTTCGAAGCCCTTGCGCAGGAAGCTGCGGTACAGCCGGCTCTTGCCGTCGTCGCGCCGCTGCCCCCAGTCGCGCAGGTCCTCCAGCTCATAGCCCGCCATTTCGGCGGCGATCTCCGCCATGCGGTGGCCATAGTCGATATGCGTCGGAATGCGATTGGCGGCCATCGCCCTTATCCTCGTTGCGTGTGAGCGCCGCAGAATCGGCAAGGTCCTGATAGAACAAAAACGGAACAGATAATCAACCGGAATAACCGTTCCGGACCCGCTTCAAGATCTATGTTCCGCATTTGTTCTTGCCAATCGCGCCGTTTTCCGCTAGGGCAGCGTCCCCTCGAAAGGCCCGCGATGACCGACCTGCGCACGCCCGACGCGCCCGATGGCGATGGTGAAGGCGACACCCCCACCCCCACCCCCACCGACGGCACGCCCCCCGATGTCACCACCAGCGACGACATGACCCGCGCCCGCGCGATTCTGATGACCCAGGCGGTCGATCTCGACGTGATGTTCTCCGAACTGATCGGCAAGGCGGCGAGCAACCTCGACCAATGGCCGACGATGGCGGAGCGCTTCGTGCGCCTCGCCCTGCGGGCGCAGGCCAATTGCCGCGCGTCGCTCGATACGCTGGCGCGGGCCGATCGCGCGCAGCGCCGCCTCGCGCCGCGCGACGCCGACACCCCGGCATGATCGCTCCCGTATGATCGCGGCATGATCGCTCCGCCCGCCGGGCACCACAGCGAGCACCGCGCCGAGAACCGCCCCAACCGCCGCCCCAACCGCACCTCGGCATCGAGCGGCCCGGCCGCGCCCGAGCCGCTGTCGCTCGCCACCGCCCCGCGCTGCGGCGCGCGCACCCGCCAGGGCGCGCCCTGCCGATCGCCCGCGGTGCAGGGCCGCGCGCGCTGCCGCATGCACGGCGGCAAGGGCAGCGGCGCGCCGCGCGGCAATCGCAACGCGTGGAAACATGGCGGGCGCTCGGCCTGGATCCGCGCCGTCGCCCGCTATCTGCGCGCCACCAGCCCCGTCGCGATCCGCGCCCTGCTTGCGGGAGGGGCAGGGGCGGGGCCGGCAGCCGTGCCGGAGGCGGGGGCTCGGGCAGCTGCAGGGGCGGGCTGGCGCGAAAAAAGTAAAAAAACGAACGAACAACCCCATGCAACGGAGACGCGCGCGTCCGCACCCCCTGCTGCACCCGGCGCCGACCGCCCCCGCTTCGCCGCATCCGGCCCTCAAAATCGGGGCGTCGCGGGCCGCGCCCCGCTGGCCTTACAGCGCAGGTTCAGCTTGGCCCGCTACAGGAACTTTCCTGCCGCCCACGGGTATCACGACTGTCCCCGGTGGACCGCTGGCGAAACGACACCTAATCGGATGGGCATGATCGATAGACGACAATCCATGGCGCTGCTCGGCAGCACGATGCTGGGTTCGGTCCTGGCGCTGGGAAATCCCGCGCTGGCGGCGCCCCGCGCGAAGGCCGGCGGTCAGGCGTTCGGCTGGGACTGGTTGAAGGGCCATGCCGCCGCCCTCGCGCGCAGCAAGGCGGGGCCGCTGCCGAAGCCCGATCCCCGCGCGCTCGCCAACACCTATGACGCCGCCAACCGCATCAGCTTCCGCCCCGACAAGACGATCTTCGCAGATGACGGCTACGGCGTCCGCCTGTTCCCGCTGCTCAAGGCGGCGCCGGTCCCGGTCGAGATCGCGATCGTCGAAAATGGCCGCGCCCACCGGCTCGAACATAGCGAGGACATGTTCCAGGTCGGCCCCGGCGAGGGGCCCGAACCGCATATCCTGCCCGGCGTCGCCGGCTTCCGGGTCACCAACCGCAACGGCATCGGCGACTGGCTCGCCTTCCTCGGCGCATCCTATTTCCGCTCGTCGGGCCCGCTCCACCAATATGGCCTGTCGGCGCGCGGCCTCGCGATCGACACCGGTATCGACGGGCGGGAGGAGTTTCCCGCCTTCACCCATTTCTGGCTCGAACGCACCCGCACCGGGCTGACCGTCTATGCGCTGCTGCAGGGCCCCAGCGTCGTCGGCGCCTACCGCTTCGTCAACCGGATGGAGAAGGATGCGGTGGTGCAGGACGTCTCCTCGGCGCTGTGGCTGCGCAAGGATGTCCAGCGGCTCGGCATCGCCCCGCTCACCAGCATGTTCTGGTATGACGAAGGCAATCCCCAGGCGCGCGCCGACTGGCGCCCCGAAATCCACGATTCGGACGGGCTGCTGATCCACAACCGCGCGGGCGAGCGGATCTGGCGCCCGCTCGGCAATCCGCCGCGCCCGACGATCAACGCCTTCGCCGACAGCCGCGGCGGCAGCGCCTTCGGCCTGCTCCAGCGCGACCGCGCCTTCGATCATTATCAGGACGACGGCGTCTTCTACGAAAAGCGGCCGAGTTTGTGGGTCGAGCCGCAGGGCGACTGGGGCCCCGGATCGGTGATGCTCTACGAGATCCCGACGACCAAGGAGACCGACGACAATATCGTCGCCTTCTGGACCCCCGATCGCCCGGCGAAGGCCGGATCGACTTTCGCCTTCGACTATCGGCTGCGCTGGCTGCCGGGTGAACCCGTCGCGGCGTCGCTGGCCCGCGTCGTCGATCGCTGGACCGGCACCGCCGGGCGGCCGGGGCTGGAGCCGATCGCCAACGCCCGCCGCCTCGTTGTCGATTTCGAGGGCCCCGCGCTCAAGGGGCTCGATCGCCAGTCGGGCGTCACCGCCGCGATCTCGATCGACCAGGGCAAGGTCCTGACCGTCGATGCCTATCCCGTCGTCGGGCAGGCGAACCGCTGGCGGATGATCGCCGACGTCACCCGTTCCGCCCGTACCGCCAATCTGCGCGCGACCCTGGAGAAGGATGGCCGGCCGCTCAGCGAAACCGTCATCCATCAGTTCTACTGATGTGCACTTGTGCCCTAAGCGATCGACTTGCCATTGGTCGGGAGGGCGGGGCGGTCCGACGCAAAGGCGGGAACTCGACCGGCCCTCTCTGGCATGAGCGGCGGCTGATGAGTGCAGGAACCTGACGATTGTACCGGATTGACAAGGATTTAGCGGACGGCAGCCCCGAGCCCGATCCGCAGGGGGAAGGCGATCTTCCGCCCGAAGCGCCGATCGCCATGCCGGTGCAGGATCTGTCGCGCGCGCCCACCAACGCCTCCGGCGATCCGATCACCTCGGTCGGCCCGCTGTTCCAGCGCCGCCTGTTCCTGATCGTCGGCAGCTTCCTGTTCGGCCTGCTCGCCGCGCAGGAGATGTTCACGCCCTTGCAGTCCGACGGCATCGACTGGATCGACATGGGCTTCACCCTGTTGTTCTTCGGCCTGTTCGCCTGGATCGCCTTCGGCTTCCTCAACGCGGTGGCCGGCCTGTTCGTCCTGCTCGGCCGCGGCCCCGCACCCGAAATGTCGCGCAGCAAGCTGGTGATGCCGCGCGGCCGCACCGCGGTGCTGATGCCGGTCTATAACGAGGATGTCGGCGCGGTCTTCCGCCGGCTCGAATCGATGACCGATTCGATCGACGCGGTCGGCGGGGCCGGGGCGTTCGACATCTTCATCCTCAGCGATTCGCACGAGCGCAACCACAGCCGCGAATATGTCGCCTTCCGCCGCCTGCGCGAAACCAGCCGGGTGAAGGTCTATTATCGCCGCCGCCCGCGCAACACCGCGCGCAAGCCGGGCAACATCGCCGATTGGGTGCGGCGCTTCGGCGGCGCCTACGACTATATGCTGGTGCTCGACGCCGACAGCCTGATGAGCGGCGCCGCGATGGCGCGCCTCGCCTCGGCGATCGAATCGCGCCCCACCATCGGCCTGCTCCAGACCGTGCCGCAACTGATCAACGGCCAGACGATGTTCGCGCGCTGGCACCAGTTCGCCTCGTCGGTCTACGGCCCGGTCGCCTCCGCCGGCCTGCGCTGGTGGTCGGGGACCGAGGCCACCTTCTGGGGCCACAATGCGATCATCCGGGTGAAGGCCTTCGCCGAAAGCTGCGGCCTGCCCGCGCTGTCGGAGGACAGTCTGCTCGGCGGCCACATCATGAGCCACGACATGGTCGAGGCGGCGCTGCTGCGGCGGAGCGGCTGGGCGGTCCACATGGTGGCGATGCCCGACGGCAGCTACGAGGAATTCCCGCCGACGATGATCGACCACGCGATCCGCGACCGGCGCTGGTGCCAGGGCAATCTCCAGCATCTCCGCCTGCTCGCGACCTCGGGGCTCCACTGGGTCAGCCGCTTGCAGCTGTTCATGGGCGCGTCGGCCTATCTCACCTCGCCGCTGTGGCTGATGCTGCTCGGCGCGGCGATGGTCGAGCAGCTGCGCGCCGACTTCGACGGCTATGTCCTGATCTCGTCGGGCTGGCTGCTCGGGCTCACCCTGCTGATGCTGTTTGGTCCGAAGATCGCCGCGCTGGTCGCGGTCGCCCAGGACCGCGATCTCGTTCGCCAGCTCGGCGGCTGGGGCAGCATCGCCAAGGGCACCGCGATCGAGGTCGTCACCTCGATCGTCACCGCCCCGGCGATGATGCTCACCCAGACGATGGCGATCATCGACATCCTGCGCGGCCGGCAGAGCGGCTGGTCGCCGCAGCGCCGCGAGGTCGACGGCCTCGATTTCGGCGAGGTCACCCGCTTCTACCGCTGGCACCTGCTGCTCGGGGTGGTGATGATGGCGGCGATCCTGCTCGGCCTCGACGGCTCGATCTGGTCGCTCCCGGTCGCGGTCGGGCTGCTGCTCGCGCCGGTCACCGTCTGGCTCACCTCGCGCGCCGATGTCGGCGACTGGCTCGTCCGCCGCGGCTATTTCGTCTCCCCCGCCGATCAGCGCCGCTTCGAGGAGGGGCCCGAGCAGGCGATCGAGATCATGCCCGAGCCCAGCTTCGCGATCGCGCGGGGCAGGGCGTAGGTTGGCTTAGGTGCGATTGCTAACGCGGCATCCCCGGCGCTAAGAGGCGGCGATGGATATGCTGGGACATAAGGTCGGGCTCGACGAGCCGTTGTTCGTGATCGCGGGACCCTGCGTGATCGAATCCGAAACGCTGGTGCTCTCGGTCGCCGAGCGGCTTCGCGCGATCGCTGACCGGCTCGGCCTGCTGATCGTCTTCAAGAGTTCGTTCGACAAGGCGAACCGCAGCTCGAACGCCTCCTTCCGCGGCCCCGGCCTCGACGCGGGGCTGCGCATCCTCGAGAAGGTCCGCACCGAGACCGGCCTGCCGATCCTGACCGACGTCCACGACGCCGAGCAGGTCCGCGCCGCCGCGCAGGTGGTCGACATCGTCCAGACCCCCGCCTTCCTCGCGCGGCAGACCGACCTGATCGAGGCGGTCGGCGCGTGCGGCAAGGTCGGCAACATCAAGAAGGCGCAGTTCATGGCGCCTGCCGACATGGCCCATGTCGTCGCCAAGGCAAAGGCGGCGGGCGAGGCGGCCGGCCGCGACGCCGCGATCCTCGTCACCGAGCGCGGGACCTCCTTCGGCTACAACAACCTCGTCACCGACCTGCGCGGCCTGGTGATCATGCGCGAGACCGGATGCCCGGTGGTGTTCGACGCGACCCATTCGGTCCAACTGCCCGGCGCGCAGGGCACCTCGTCGGGCGGGCAGCGCGAGTTCGTCCCGGTGCTCGCGCGCGGCGCGGTCGCGGTCGGCATCGCCGGGCTGTTCATGGAGACCCATCCCGATCCGGCCTCGGCGCTGTCCGACGGTCCCAACGCCTGGCCGCTCGACCGGCTCGAACCTTTGTTGGCCGAACTCCAGGCGCTCGACGCCCACGGCATCGAGGCGCGCTGGCGCTGGCCCGAGCGCGATTAGCTCAGCGGGCGAGGACCTTGTCGTACATCGCGGTGAGCCGCGCGCGATAGGCGTCGTCGCTGAACTTGGCGGCCTGCACCGGCCCCGCCGCCGACAGCCGCGCGGCCAGCGCCGGGTCGGCATCGAGCGCGCGGATCGCCCCGGCGATCGCCTGCGCGTCATAGGGGTCGACGAGCAGCCCCGCGTCGCCGACGACCTCGGGCAGCGAGCTGATCGTCGACGAGATCACCGGCGTGCCCAACCGGATCGCTTCGAGCGCCGGCAGGCCGAACCCTTCGTACAGCGACGGGAACATCACCGCCTTCGCCCCGCGCACCAGCCGCAGCAGCATCTCGCGCGGCAGATAGTCGAGCTGGACGAGCCCCTTCGCCGCCGCTTCGCCATAGAGCGAGATGCCCTTGCTCTTGTCGCCGAAGATCCGGCTCTCCTGCTCGGTCCCCCAATGCCGCGCCCCGACGATGACGAGCGGCGTGTCGCTGCGGCTGCTGAGATAGGCCTCGATGATCCGCGCGAGGTTCTTCTTGGGATCGAGCGCCCCGAAGAACAGGAAGTAGCCGCGGCGCTCCAATCCGAACAACCCCTCGACGACCCGCGCATCCTCGGCGGGATCGCGCGCGAGCAGGTCGGCCGGGATCGGCGCGGTCTGGTAACTGTTTGTCACCTTGTCGGGCGAGATGTCGGGGAACAGGTCCAATATGTCCCCCCGGCTCGAATCCGAGACGGTGCAGACATGATCGCCCTCGGTCACGCACAGCTCGATCAGCTTGCGGTAATGCTGCTTGTTGTCGAGCGTGGTGTACGGCAGCTTGAGCGGCACCAGATCATGCAGCGTATAGACGTTGCGGGCGCCTTCGAGCCGAACCGGCACCGGATAGGTCCAGTGCATGATCGCGGGCGGGTCGGGCATGCGCAGCGTCAGGAGGCTGCCCGAACGGCGGAGGCGGCGATCGGCGATGTCGAACAGCGCCGCGCTGCTCACCAGGCGGTCGAATAGCGGCAGGCGGCCGATGAAGGCGCGCTTCTCGACCGCCTTGGTGAGCGGCACCTCATAGCCATGCGCCGGCAGGAAGGATCGGATCGTCTCGCGGCGCAGGCGGCGGCGATGCTGTTTGCGGGTCTCGGGCGCGCGCTCCTTGCCGATCCGGTCGTAGAACAGGAGTTCGCGGGTCGCGGCCAGATCGCCGACATCGATGCCGAACACGCCGAGCGTCTCATGGCCGAGCGCGGCCACCGCTTCGGCGAGACCCATTCCATAGGTCGCCACCCCGGTGCCACGCGGCATGGCGAGGTTGAAGCCGTCGATTCCGATGGTGAGCCTTGTCATCCCGATCCGTCTGCCGATCCGCCTGTCTGTCGTTCACGCGGCCCCTAATCAACTGGCGGGGTTTTGACCACCTCGACCATCGAGAAGCCGGCGATGGACCCCGGCGATCCGCGCGGCGAAGGCTGCGGAGGTGAAATCCCTCCCCCGCACCAGCCCGGCCTCGAGCAGGCGCGAGACCAAGGCATCGTCGCCGAGCCGGGCGATCTGCCCGGCGATATCGTCGACCGAGAGCGGATCGGCGAGCAGCGCGGCGCCGCCCGCCACCTCCTCGGTCGCGCCGCCGCGTGAGGTCAGCACCGGCGTGCCGAGCTGCATCGCTTCAACGATCGGCAATCCGAAGCCCTCGGTGATTGTCGGGAAGACGAGCGCACGGGCCGCCGCCATCAGCGCGATCAGCGTCGGGCGGTCGACATAGGGCAACCGCACGACATTGGCCGCAGCGGCGAGGAGCGGCGCGATCTGGTCGGATTGCCAGCCGTCGGGGCCGGCGATCACCAGCGGCAGGTCGAGGCCACTGCGGGCATGGGCTTCGGCCAGACGCAGCAGGTTCTTGCGCGGCTCGACGCTGCCGACGGAGAGCAGGAAGCCGCCGGGCGTCAGGCCTTCGGGAAGCGGGGCCGGGGCAGGGCGGATGTCCAGCCCCGGCGCGCAGGCGCTGATCGCATCGGGGAAGCACCCGATCGCGGCGATGATGTCGAGGCGGGCAGCCTCGGACACGGTAAGCATATGCTCGGCGGTACAGGCGAGCGCCTCGAGCAGGCGGCGGTGGCGGACCGGATCGATCTGGCTGAGCGAGGGGTGGAAGATCGGGATCGCATCGTGGACCGTGTAGATATTGATCCAGCCTTCGATCCGGATCGGCAGCGGATAGGTCCAGTGGACGATCCCGCACGCGCCGTGCGCGCGCAGCCGCAACAGGGTGCCGTGGCGATCGAAATGGACCTGGGCGAGCCGGAAGATGTCACGGGCGCAGTAGCGATCATCGCGAAGGACCAGGGCGCGAGACCGATCGGGCATCGCGTCGATCCAGCGGGCCCAGCGCGCCGGCGCGATCGCGCGTTTCATCGGCTGACCGCAGCTCGAATCGGCGATCCGGGTCGGCGCGCATCCCGAAAGCGCCAGCGCTTCCTCGAGCGCCCCGGCATAGGTCGCAACACCGGTGCCTTCCCGGCCGAGCATGCGGGCGTCGATCGCGACGGGGACGTTTTGCGTTTGGGCAGCCATCGTCTATGCTGGTCCGCATTGCAGCCTGGATGATGATCGTCCAGCCTTTTATGCTCGCGGGGGCATGGCGTGGAGTTGACCGCTCGATGATCCGGTTCGAGAATGTTTCAAAGACCTACCATATCCGCAAATTCCAGAAACACGTGTTCAGCAATCTCAACTTCGAGATCCGGCGCGGGGAAAGCATCGGCATCTGCGGGGCAAATGGTGCAGGCAAGTCGACGCTGATGCGACTGATCGCGGGGGTCGAGCATCCGACTGCCGGCCGCATCGAACGCAGCATGACGACGAGCTGGCCGATCGGCTATTCGAGCGCCTTCCAGGCATCGATGACCGGCAGCGACAATGTCCGCTTCATTGCCCGCATCTACCGGCAGCCCGAGCAGGAAATGCTCGATTATGTCGAGGATTTCGCGCAGCTCGGCGCCTATTTCCACCAACCGGTGCGCACATATTCGTCGGGCATGGCGGGGCGTCTCGCCTTCGGCCTGTCGCTGGCGATCAACTTCGACTGCTATCTGGTCGATGAGGTCGCCGGTGCCGGCGACGAGCGATTCCGGCGCCGGTCGCAGGAAGAGCTGACGAAGCGGCGCGACGAGGGAACGCTCATCATGGTTTCGCACGACCCGCATATGCTTCAGCAATATTGTGAGCGCGGGGCAGTGCTCTACGGCGGCAACCTGACATTCTACGATACGGTGGCCGAAGCGTGCGAAGTCCATCACGGGCTTCAGATGCGCGCTGCCTGACCAACCACGCTATTCTTACCTCTCACAAAGCCGACGGATTAACGCTTGACGAACCCATGCCTCCCGCGCTTCTCGTTGCGCCCTAGTCATAGATTTGCCTCGATCGTCGCTATAGGGACCCCCATGATTTCCAGTTCCAGTCCCCGCCTTCGTCTGACCGGCGCCATGGCGACGCTTTCCCTGTTATTGTCGGGCTGTGCGACCCTGCCATCGAGCGGGCCGACCGGCAGCCAGGTGATGAAAGGGGCCACAGCGCCCGATGCTGCCTTGAAGTTCGAGGTTGTCGATCTCGACGGCGCGGCCTTCCAGAAGCTGGTGCGGGTGCAGCCCGCGGGCCGGTCGATCGGACAATTGGCGGCTCTGGCCCGCGACGGGCGCGTCGATCGGATCGCCCCAGGCGATGCGCTTCAGATCAACATTTACGAAGTCGGGATGACATTGTTCGGCAGCAGCGCCCAGGCGTCCGGCGCCGGGATCGGCAGTCCGGCGATGTTGTCCGACCCCGACGGCACGGTTCGTTCGCAACCGGTGAACGTGGTCTCCGTCGCAAGCGACGGCACCATCCGATTGCCCTATGTCGGCCGCCTGCTTGTCGCGGGATCGACCCCCTATGACGTTCAGCGGATGATAGAACAGGCGCTGCATGGAAAATCGCAGAGCCCGCAGGCGATGGTGACGGTGGTCAACAGCCCCGGCAACAGCGTCTATCTGCTCGGTGACGTCATCCGAACCGGGCGCATGCCGCTCACTGCTGCGCGCGAACGGTTGCTTGATGCGGTGGCGACGGCCGGCGGGTCGAAGGTGAGCAACGCCGATACGGTGATTCGGATCACGCGGGGCGGCGAGAGCGCCGAGATGCGGCTGGGCGATGTCCGGCCGGGGAGCAGTGACGATCTCGCCCTGTTGCCGGGAGACCGGATCGAGCTCGTCAACCAACCGCGCAGTTTCAGCGCCTTTGGCGCGACTCCGAAGGTGTCGCAGGTCGCGTTCGAATCGCCGAGCGTGTCGCTGGCCGAGGGGCTGGCGCGAATCGGCGGACCGAATGATGCGCAGGCCGATGCCAAGTCGGTGTTCCTGTTCCGCTATGATGCGGCGGCGATCGCTGCCGGCGAGCCGCCGGTCATCTACAGGCTCAACCTGATGAAGCCCGAGAGCTACATCATCGCCCAGAATTTCCCGATGCGCGACAAGGACCTGATCTACATCGCCAACTCGGCGTCGAATCCGGTCAGCAAGTTCGTTGGCATCCTGAATCAGCTTTTCGCGCCGCTTTTGACGGCCCGAGTCATCACGAATAACAACTGATTCGCGGCCGGGCGGGAGTAAAGCCGCCCGGTTTCCGGGCACTTAGCCGGCCCAAACGAAGATTTTTCAGGCCCTTTCATAAAGTGCTTGACGCCTAGGGGGGTTCTGCATAGAAGGCCCCCTCACCGACGGAGACGACGCGGTTTCGACCTCGCCTTCACCGTTACTTTCCTGGATC
>JAZKDN010000032.1:0-7799 GCA_040387595.1 Pseudomonadota bacterium | reverse complement strand
CCGACGGCTTTAGGTAAACGCGGACGTCGATGAGCTTCCCTTCAATAACTAGGGAGTCGAAGAGCGAGGAAACGCCGCTGCGCACAATTGGTAGCCAGCGGCGCGCGGGCTTCAATGGGCTTGTTTCTGCACTACCGCGCCCTGCGAATCCGGATCACCGGCACGAATGACCAAATAACGGCGCTCGGCCGGGGCAGCATCCGCGACAATCTGGCGGATCGGCCCGACGGCGTTGACGATGGCGGCGCCGGCCGGATTGGTCATGAACTTGGCAAGAGGTTGAATCGCACCCGTCCCGTCGGGTTTGGTCGCCAGTCCGAGCGTGAACGGTTGCTTGGGCGGCAGGCCGGCGACGGCGGCCTGCAGGATCTGGACCTGCCCCTGATCGAACAAAGTGACTTGGCTCTGGCCCTGGCCTGACAGGGTCAACTGGACCTTGCCGCTGGCCATATCGAGCGGGACCAGATTGGCCATGCCGTCGCCCGAAGGCACCGCGCCCGGCACATAGGCGACGCCCTGCGGCCCCTGACCGATAGGGATGGTCGTGAGCAGGCGGTTGGTGGCAGTATCGATGACCGCAACGCCGTCGCCATTCTCCAGCCCAACATAGATGCGGGTGCCGTCGCCCGAAGGCCATAACCCGTGCGGCAGCGCGCCGACCGAAACTGTCGCCACCTGTTCGAACGTGTCGGTGCGGAACACCTTGACGATGTTCTGCGTGCCGACTGTCACATAGGCGAACTGTCCGCGCGACGTGCGGGCGATGTTGACGTGATTGGTGATGGGGCCGGTGTCGATCGTCTTAAGGACAGCGAACGGCGGCTTGGCGTCGAACACCATTACCTTGCCGACATCTTTGAGCGTCAGCCAGACCTGCCTGCCATCGGGTGTCGCGGCGATGTCGGGGCAGAAGGGGCTAGCTTGGGCGACACGTCCGACGACCTTCTTGGCTTTGGTGTCGATCACGACCGTCTCGGGCGAGAAGCTCGAGCAAACGTACCCGTATTTGCCGTCGGGCGAGAAGATCGTCATGCCCGGGCCGTTCGGGACGGTGATGCGCGTGGTGGGTTCGAACGTCTTGCCATCGAGCACCTGGATATAGTCCTCGCCGCGAACGCTGACCCAGACCTCGCGCCCGTCGGGACGGAAGAACGCCTCGTGCGGCGAGCGGCCGACATAGGCGGTGTGCTTGACCGCGTTGGTGGCCGTATCGATGAAGGTCACCGAGTTCGACCCTATCGAGATCACCGCCAGCGTCCTGCCATCGGGTGAGAAGCCGATGCCGTGGACCAGAAGCTGACCCTTGTAGAGTGGGCTCAGATTGGCGGGCGTCAGATCGCCGAGCTTGATGACGCCGAGCAGTCGGTTGGTTGATGGGTCGATGACCGATACCGTGTTGGAAAACTGGTCCGAAGTATAGAAGCGGTCCTGCGAACTGATCGGCCGGTCGGGCGTCGCATTGGGCACCTGCTGCGCGGATGCGGGGTTCGCCAGCAGGCCGAGGGCAGACATGGCAAACGCCATCTTGAGGTGATTCGTAATCATTTTCCGTCTCCCTGATGCTGGTGAGGCACACTCGGCGGTGCGCCCTTCTCGGCAAGGATCGCCTGCATGACCGCGATCTCCTGACGCTGTTCAACGATGATGCCCTGCGCGAGACGGCGCAGGCGTTCGTCCTTGCCGTAGCGCAGTTGCGCCTGTGCCATCTCGATTGCGCCCTGGTGATGCGGGATCATCATCGCCGCGAAGTCGCGGTCCGGATCACCGGACGGCGCGACCATCATCTCATGATGCATCTGCTCCATCGCGGCGGCCATGTCGGTGGCGAAGTCCTGAGGCGCCGCTGCGAGTGCGCCTGCGGATGCCGCGAGGCCGAGGCCGGCAAGGCCCAGTATCAGTTTCAAGCGCATGCCCCTTCTCATGATAGTCTCGCGATAACGCCTATGATGGCAGCCAGTGTCATCATCGCCGCCGGCAGGAGCAATATTTGCATCGTCGCCTCGCGGCCGCTGATCGTCCCGGCGAGGATTTCGACCGGGCCGCGCAGGAACTCGCCAAGGCTGCGCTGCCGCTCGCCCGGCGCAGCACTGTCAGCGAGGAGGATACCGCCGACGATCAGCGAGAAATACATGACCGTGAACAGCGTCACGACGACGAGGACACCTGCCGCTGCCGCATCGCGTGCGAAGAAGGCCCAGAATGACCCGACCATTATTGCATAGAACCCCACCAGCGCAACGAGCACATTAGGATGAACCCCGCGACTGGCGACGCCGGGCGCTGGTCGCTCCAGTTCGGCGTATGGATCATCGGATCGGACCAAGCGTAATGCCGGTCGCGTCGGTTCTTCCACCACTTCCTTGGGCTGAAACTCGCTCTCCATAATGCGCGTTGCCATGTCGGATCTCCTGATCGACAGCGCTGCCATTGCTGCATTGCTGTAACTGTGACCAAGGTGGCGCGTTGCTAGTCATCGATCCAACCGATGATATTTGTCGTTCCGATCACGAATGGAGATGAATGGCCTGGCTCGACGACCCCGACCTGATCAAGCGACGGCGGCAGTCCTTGGCGGATGCGCATGTCGCACAGCTCGAATGCTGGCGCGAAGGGCTGTTGGCCGACGGCAGACCTGTGCCGCATTTCGACCCGGCGGACGGCGGGGTCGACGCCCGGCTGCTGTTGCTTCTCGAAACCCCCGGTCCCGGGCCTGAGCGCACCCGCTTCGTGTCGCGCGACAATCCGTCCGGGACCGCCCGCAATCTGCGGCGCTATCTCGACGAGGCCGGCATCGACCGGTCCGATTTTGTACTCTGGAACACCGTGCCTTGGATCATGCATCCACCCGGTGCCCGCAATCGCACCCTGCGCAAAGCCGAGATCGATGCCGGGCTGGCCACGCTCCCCGGGCTTCTCGCGCTGCTGCCCAAGCTGAAAGTCTGCTTGCTGGCCGGCCGGGTGGCGACCAAGGCCGGACAACTCGTGTCGGCGCATGATGCTTCGATCAAGGTCATGCCGATGCCGCATCCCAGCCCGGCCAACGTCTGTACAAGTCCTCAGGTTATGGATCGCCTTCGCGCGGCGTTCAGCGAAGCAGCGGCCCTGCTCAACCAATCGTGAATGACGATTGGAACGATCCAATCAACAAGTTGGAACGATTTATCGCGCCGGTCTATTGATCCCTGCAGGAGATCGATATGACCCTCGAACAGCTTCGTATTTTCGTTGGCGTCGCCGAGCGCGAGCATATGACCCGCGCCGCCGAGGCGCTCAACGTCACCCAGTCGGCGGCGAGTGCCGCCATCGCCGCGCTCGAAGCGCGCCACGACGTGCCGCTATTTCATCGGGTCGGGCGCGGCATTGAGCTCACCGAGGCGGGTCGCATGTTTCTGGACGAGGCGCGCGCCGTCCTCGGCCGGGCCGCGAGCGCCGGGCTGGCGCTGGCGGAGTTCGGTGGTCTCAAGCGCGGCACGCTGCGGATCGTCGCGAGTCAGACCATCGCCAGCTACTGGCTGCCTGCGCGGCTCGCTGAATTTCATCGTCGCCATCCGCTGATCGGCATCGAACTGGCGATCGACAACACCGACGGTGCTGCTGCGCAGGTGCTCGACGGCACGGCCGAACTTGGCTTTGTCGAAGGTTCGGTCGACGAGCCGGCACTTGCGCACTGGAAAGTCGCCGAGGACCGGATGTTACTGGTCGGCGCAGAGCCAACCGGAAATGTCGATGAAACCTGGGTCCGCGAGGCCAACTGGATCGTGCGCGAACAGGGATCGGGCACGCGCTCGACCTTCGAGGAGGTGCTGCGCCACCGCGGCGTCGACCCTGCCGATCTGCGCATCGGCATGACCCTGCCGTCCAATGAAGCGGTTCGCTCGGCTGTCGAAGCCGGCGCCGGGGTGGCAGTGCTGTCCGAACTCGTCGTGCGCAGGGCGCTGGCGGCGGGGCATCTGCATGACCTGGGTCTTGGGCTGCCCGCACGGCCGTTCGAAGCGCTGCGCCACAAGGAGCGTTACCGCACCAAAGCGGCCGACGCGCTGACCGATCTCGTGAAGGAGCATGGATGATGACCGGCGACCTCAAGCCCGTGCTCGGCGGCCTGCGTCCACTCTCGCGCCTCGATCATCCCCGCGAGATGATCCGCCAGTTCACCCCTAACTGGTTCGCCGCGACCATGGGCACCGGCATCCTCGCGCTGGCGCTACCGCAGGTGCCGGGCATCGGCCCGGCATTGAAGCCGGTCGGCGAGGCGTTGTGGTTTTTCAACATCGCGCTGTTTGCGCTCTTCACCGGCCTCTATTCGGCGCGCTGGATAATGTTTGGCCATGAGGCACGGCGGATCTTCGGCCATAACACGGTGTCGATGTTCATCGGCACCATCCCGATGGGCCTCGCCACGATCATCAACGGCTGCCTCGCCTTTGGGATCGCCCGGTTCGGCGACGGCATCGTCGGTGTAGCGCATGTCCTGTGGTGGATCGATGTCGCGGTGGCCGTGACCTGCGGCGTCGTCATTCCCTATTTCATGTTCACCCGTCACGAGCACAGCCTCGACGGCATGACCGCCGTCTGGCTGCTCCCGGTGGTCGCGGCAGAGGTGGCGGCGGCGAGCGGCGGGCTGCTGGCGCCACATCTCGCCGATCCGCATGCGCAATTCGTGACGCTGCTCACTTCCTATGTGCTCTGGGCCTATTCGGTGCCGGTCGCCTTCAGTATCCTCGCGCTACTCATCCTTCGCATGGCGCTGCACAAGCTGCCGCACGAGGGGATGGCCGCGTCGAGCTGGCTCTCGCTCGGCCCGATCGGCACCGGTGCGCTCGGAATGCTCGTGCTGGGCGCTGACGCGCCAGCGATCCTCTCGGCGCACGGTCTCGCCTCAATTGCCGGCATTGCCCAGGGTCTCGGTAGCATCGCGGGGCTGCTGCTTTGGGGCTTTGGCCTGTGGTGGCTGGCGCTCGCGATGCTGATCACCTGGCGCTACTGGCGCGCCGGGATCCCGTTCAATCTCGGCTGGTGGGGCTATACCTTCCCGCTTGGCGTCTACACGGTCGCGACCTTCCGCCTCGGCACGACCTTCGACCTCGCCTTCTTCGGGATCGTCGGGACGGTGCTCACCCTTGCCCTCGCGATGATGTGGGTGGTGGTCGCCGCCAAGACGCTCGCCGGCGCGTGGAAGGGCCACCTCTTCGTATCGCCCTGCATCGCGACACCCAACTGATCGCCTGAGGCGATCAAAATCGAAAATCCGATCGCTTGGCTCGACGAGCCGGATCGGCCACGTTCGCCCGAAGAAGGGAATGCTATCATGGACAAGCTCGACACTTGGTTCGCCGCCGAAAGCAGTCGTCGCCGCTTTCTGGGTCAGGCCGCGCTCGGCGGCGCCGCGCTCGCTGCCGGCCCCGCACTCGCGCAGAGCCTCGTCGACCTGCACCTTCCCGGCGGCAATGCCGGGCGGCCGATGACCAGCGCCTTTCCCGGCAAAGGCAGCATGATCCTTCAGCGCATGCACCCGCCGCTGCTCGAAACTCCGATGGAGGTATTCGACCGCGACGTTTTCACCCCCAACGACCAGTTTTTCGTGCGTTGGCACTGGGCCGACATCCCGACCTCGATCGATGTCGATATTTTCCGGCTCACCGTCCGCGGCCACGTCAATAGACCGCTTTCGATCAGCCTTGCGCAGCTGCTCCGGTTGCCGCGCGTCGAGATGGCGGCGGTCAATCAGTGCTCGGGCAACAGCCGCGGCCTGTTCCAGCCGCGCGTGCCCGGCGCACAATGGGGCAATGGTGCGATGGGCAACGCCAAATGGCTCGGCGTCCGGCTATGCGACATCCTCGACTATGCCGGCGTAAAGCCCGGCGCGGTGCAGGTGCGCTTCGGCGCCCTCGACCAGCCCGTCGTTGCCGGCGCACCCGATTTCGAGAAGGCGCTCGACATCGACCATGCTCGAGACGGCGAGGTGATGATCGCCTTCGGCATGAACGGTGAGCAATTGCCCCTGCTGAACGGCTTCCCTTGCCGGCTGATCGTGCCGGGCTGGTATTCGACCTACTGGGTCAAGATGCTCAATGACATCGAGGTGCTGCCCGGCCCAGATGACGAATATTGGATGGCCAAGGCTTACAAGATCCCGGCGACCCCGGGCGCCAATGTGAAGCCGGGCGCAAAGGACTTCCCGACCGTCCCGATCAACCGGATGATCCCGCGGTCCTGGGTCACCAGTCTCGGCGAAGGCCAGGCCATCGCATATGATCGAACGATCCCGCTCGGTGGTATCGCCATGGGCGGCGATTGCGGGGTCGCCAAGGTCGACGTCTCCACCGATGGCGGCCGCACCTGGTATCACACCCGGCTCGGTCCCGATCACGGCAAGTACAGCTTCCGCCGCTGGGACACGCAGGTGCCGCTGGCGGCGCGCGGAAATGTCCGGCTGATGTCGCGCTGCTGGAACACGGACGGGGTCGCGCAGCCGATGGCGCCAATTTGGAACCCGGGCGGGTTCATGCGCGGCAATATCGAAACCACCAACATCACTGCGTCCTGAGGAGAGCCGAGATGAAAGTCCCTTCGATCGGCATGCTATCCTTCGGTGCGATCGGCCTTGCGGCCATAGTCCTGATCGCGATCGGCCCGCCCGGCAGCCACGTGCCCCCACCGCCGCCCGCACCCAGCGGCCCGGCACCGTCGAGCATCGCTTTTGGCGGGTTCGCGCTCACGTCGGACACGGTCGACCTGCCGATCGACGACCAGCAATATCCCGACGGCCCGCACGCCGACGTGATCAACGCCAACTGCACCTCGTGCCATTCGGCCAGCATGGCACTGACCCAGCCCGCGCTCACGGCCGACCAGTGGAAGGCGACGGTCACCAAGATGAAGGAGGTCTATAAGGCACCGGTCTCGGAAAAGGATATTCCAGCGATCGTCGACTATCTGACCGCGCTGAGCGCGAAGCAGGGCAGCGGGGCGCCGGCCGGCAAGGAATCCGGAAGTCAGGGCGCTCCCGACGCGCCGGGCGGGACTGGCTGAGTGACTTATCGCCGCGCGCCGCGTTGATCGGATGAAGGAGGCGCCTGATGCGTATCGAGAAATTCGTCCATAGCTGCTTGAGGCTGACGCTCCAGGGCAAGCGGCTGTTGTTCGACCCAGGCAAATTCTCGTTCGTCGATCGGCGTGTCGATCCTCGCGACCTCAGCGACGTGGATTTCATCCTATTTACGCACGGCCATCCCGATCATCTCGACGGCGAGGCGCTACGCACCATCGTCGGCGATGGCGAACCGCGGATATTCGGAGGCAACAAGGTCGCAGCCACGTTGCGCAGCCAGGGCTTCACCGTCAGCGAGGTAAGAGAAGAAGGGCTCGACCTTGGACCATTCACGGTCCGTGCCCTGCCGGTGCGCCATGAGCCGATCCTCGCCGAAGAAATCCCGGCCGTCCTGGCATTTGTCGTCAATGATCGCCTTCTCAATCCCGGCGATAGCTTCGATGAACGGCTCCGCCAATTTGCTGGAATTGAGGCGCTGGCGCTGCCGGTGATGGCGCCGTTCCTGACCGAGATCGGCGCCCACGAGTTCGCCAGGTCCATGCGTCCAAGCCATGTGCTCCCGGTCCACGATGGCTATGCCCGCGACTGGTTCCTGACGCAGCGCTACGATACCTATGAGCCCTATTTCGAGAAGGCTGGCATGACCTTCCACCGCCTCCAGCAGCCCGGTGACGGGTTCGACCTGTGACGGACGACAAACCGGCCTGCCGGTCGCGACGGCCTGGTGCATCGACGATCCGAAGATCGCCAA